>NC_007969.1:1200000-2400000 GCF_000013905.1 Psychrobacter cryohalolentis K5 | reverse complement strand
TCGAGCAGGTCCTATCTTTACTAAGCTGCTGCTCGCTGATGAGATCAATCGCTCAAGCCCCAAGACCCAGAGCGCCTTACTTGAAGCGATGGAGGAGCGGCAAGTGACACAAGATGGGCAAAGTTATCCCTTACCCAAGCCATTTTTTGTGATAGCCACTCAAAACCCTTTGCAGCAAGCAGGTGTTTACCCACTTCCTGAATCGCAGCTGGATCGATTCTTATTGTGCTTATCGCTTGGTTATCCATCAGCTGCAGCAGAGCGGGCATTGTTAAAAGGTCAAGATCGCCGCGAGCTTTTAAAAAGTTTGGGTGCGGTGCTTGATACGGAAGCGGTGTTATTGGCGCAGCAAGGGGTTAAGCAGGTATACATCGCAGATGTGGTCTTGGATTATCTTCAGCGTCTGGTCGCAAAGACGCGAGCAAGCCAAGAGTATCATGGGCTGTCGCCGCGCGGTTTATTGTCGCTACAGCGCGCCGCGCAGGCTTACGCCTATGTATCAGGACATATGGAGGTCACGCCTGAAGATATTCAAGCGGTATTTGCTGCAGTCACTGACCATCGTTTGGGTCAGCGTTTTGTGCCAGCCCATGTCACTGGCGGGCAAGCTACCCCGACCATTTCTCAACGTATTTTGGCAGAAGTAGCAGTTATTGTTTAAATGTTTATGATTCGATAAATGCTCATCTAAAATCATTTAACACTGAAGGTGATTCTCTAAGTAATTATTCAACATATTGGTATCGAACGCTTTCTCTGAATATCAATGATATTGTCAATTTTATGGTAATGATAGGGTAGCCATGAGCCTTTTGCCAAAAGCTTTCACCGTACCAGCCACTTCAGCATTAAGCCGTTGGTTCGCCTCGCGTGCGCCCAAAAGTGACAGCCCCAAACTCAATTTGCGTAATGTCTATATTTTTTTTAGCCGGGAAGGCATGCTATTTGCGGTGCTGCTGATCATTACTTTTATTGCCGGTATTAACTATGGCAATAACTTGGTATTAGGTTTATGTTTTTATTTGGTCAGCGTCTGGCTGATCAGCTTTCATGTAACCTTTGCGCACATTTCAGGTTTGCAAGTACGTTTGCTTGAGGTGACTATGGCAGAAGCAGGTGCACCTGTTTGGGTGACTTTGCAGCTGCGCAGTGAGAGCCGTCAACCAAGACGGCAGTTGTTATTTAGCTTTGAGCAGACTGATGACAAGGCTAATAGCAAGAAAGATAAAAACATCAGCAAAAAAATTAAACATAGCGCTGATAATAAACAGTCAATACTGGTGACACGACTGCAAAACGAGCAAATTATTCGCTTGCCTGTACCGACCCAGAATCGTGGGCAGTTTGAATTACCACGGTTGAAAATAAAAACGGTTTACCCTTTGGGCATTATGCGGGCGTGGTCTTACGTTTATTTTGCCCGTACTGCTTGGGTCTATCCAAAACCTGAAGTATTTGATTGGCAAGCGCAGTATGCAGTTGCCAGTCAGGAGGATTTACCAACAGGCGGGCAATATCGGCAAGGTCAAGATGACTTTGAGCGGCTAGATGTCTATATCGAAGGAGAGTCACTGGCACGGGTTTCTTGGGGACATGTGGCACGCGGTCAGGGTATGCTTACCAAGCATTTTGCCGATCCTGTTGGTCACGAGCAAACCTTGGATTATGCCGATATGCCAGCGGCTAATCATGAACAGAAGCTGGCACAACTGGCTCATGGCACGCTCATATTAGGGCAATTGGGTGTGCCGTTTAATATGTGCTTACCAAATGAGGCACCGTCTGAATTTTCCTCTGCGGTAATGACGGGCGAGGGCGACAGCTTTGCACAAGCTTGCTTACTAAGATTGGCAAAAGCGCCATGAACAATTCTAAACGATCTTCCTCAAATGACATTGAAAATGTATCGATCGATTTTCTTACTAAAAATTCTACAGAGACAGCCATTTTTGAGCAATTGGCAACGGGTCAAAGCACCCGCGCTAGTGTTGACCACGGTTACGCTAGAAAATGGTATCGCAATTTTTTAGCGCTACCAGCCTATTATTGGGTATTAATTGCCCAAGTCATTGTTATCTTACCTCATGCGGCACACTTACCATTATGGCTAATGGGTTTTGCTGTCGTCAGTATTATTGCCCAATTGCCACGCATCAAAGTGCGTTTTAAAAAAATAGCATATTTAAAACGCGTCTATCAAGGCATGCAAATGCTTGGCTTCTTATTGGGGCTGGCAGGATTGTGGCTGACCTACAATACTGCATTTGGACTGGATATGGGTGTGGCATTTTTAGTGCTCTGCCTTATCAGTAAACTGTGGGAGCTTTACAAGCGCCGCGATGCTTATGTGGTGTTGAATTTATCATTGTTTGTACTTGCAGCGTTGTTTTTGATGGATCAAGGGTTAATAACGACTTTAGAAGTGATTTGTGGCATGATTGTTGTGTTGTTGGCATTTATCGCGCTAAATGATGATGGTAATAGTCGCGGTGATGGTCGTCTGCGCACCTTGGGTGTATTGGGCATTGGAGCATTGCCATTATTGGTGGTGCTGTTTCTATTCTTTCCGCGTTTGCCCCCACTGTGGTCAGTACAGTTATCAGGGCAGCAAGCGACCACAGGCGTCTCTGATAGTATGTCGCCAGGTGATTTTGCTAATTTAGGTCAGTCAACCGAATTGGCTTTTCGGGTAGAGTTTACAGACAATCGACCCCCGCAGCAGGAGTTGTATTGGCGAGGCTTGGTATTTAGCGATTTTGATGGCATTACTTGGCGTCAAAGCCCTCAGCAGCGAGCATGGAAGCCTACGTTACCTATACCTACTTGGATTAAAAATGCATTTTCGACTGTTCCTGATGCGGTGAAAGCTGCCCCCAACACTTATCAGATTATCTTAGAACCTACTCAGCAGAACTGGTTATTTGGACTCGATTATCCGTTTACCCAGCAGCAAGATGTCAGTGTCACCTCAGACTTTACCTTGTTAAAAGACCAGCCTGTCACGCAGCAGCTGCGCTACGATGTAGCACAGTTTACGCCGATGCAGATTGACCCTATACTCACTGACGAGGTGCGACGACTAAATCTTGCCTTGCCTAATAAAGGCAACCCACAAGCACGAGCATTAGCCCAGCAGCTTTTTGTCCAGTCAGGCTCAGATCCTCTACGCTATATGGCAGCTATTGAGCGCTGGATTAACCAAACGGAATTTCGCTATACGCTATCGCCGCCACGCTTGAATAATAATCGTATTGATGAGTTTTTATTTGAGACCAAAGCGGGATTCTGTGAGCATTATTCTTCCAGCTTTACCTTTATGATGCGGGCAGCTGGCATACCTGCACGGGTCGTGGCAGGCTATCAAGGTGGCGAGCTAAGCCGCGGCGGCAATGTTTGGGAGGTGCGACAAAAGGATGCACACGCTTGGACGGAAGTTTGGCTTGAGGGTCAAGGCTGGGTACGTGTCGATCCGACAGCTTTTGTTGCGCCTGAGCGCGTCGAGCAAGGCATGGATGCGCTGACGCAGTCGCAAGGAGCAGCGATATTCGGCGATGGCGCTGGCGCGCAAATCAGCTATCAGCAGTATCAAATGCTACAAACCTTACGCCGCCTCTCAGATCAAGCCAGTTACTATTGGCAAAAAGACGTCGTTGGTTACGATCAGGACAAGCAAGCGGACTCACTACTCAAATGGTTTAACATCCGCTCAGTGATGCAGCAAATTATTTGGTTGGCAGTGAGTGCTATTACCGTCATGGTAATTCTCGTTTTTGTCATTTGGCAACGCCGCCGCAAGCGCTGGCATCCAGCAGATCTGCCACTTGCACAGCTATCAAAACGTATTGGCAAGAATAATAAAACGTTGGCTAGGTTTGAGAGTGAAGGGCAATTGGCATGGCTTGAACGCTTGGCAATGTCACTTGATACAAGTGCTCGTCCAAAACCTGAAGCAAACACAGGGACAAATACTCAGAGTAGTAGTCCTAGTCAGTTGGTAGACAGCAATGCTTTAACAGTGGCTCAAATGAAAATCGAGCAGATTAAACAGGATTATCGTCAGCTGCGTTATGGGCGTTTGAGCACGATAGATATGAGTAATAATGAGTACCAGCAAGTACTTAAGCAGCTAAAGAAAGACGTAAGGGAATTACCAAGGTTATACTGATTTGTGTGTGGTAGATGCACTAGAGTAAAAGTACTTAAATTATTTTAAAGCAATAAATAAAGGGATAGCCTTATGGCGATATACGTGGATTTTATGCAGATAGAGTTTAAAGGCTATAAGTGGTGCCATCTGCTGGCAGATACCTTGCAAGAGCTGCATGATTTTGCTGCGTTGATTGAAGTGGATGCGCGCTTATTCCATCGTCATGCCAGTTACCCGCACTACGATGTCACCGTACAAATGCGAGAGATAGCGATTGAGTATGGTGCTATCCCTGCCGATCGAAAAAAGATTATAGAATGTGCAAAGAAATTAAAAGTAGAGTTGCGTGAGCAAATAGCACGCTCTGAGCATTGCTAATAAATAAGTTAATATTCTAGAGATAGAAAAAAGGTGGGTTGCGATTTGGCTACCCACCTTTTTATTGATTAAATTTTTTGCTAGAAATTTACTTGGCAATAGCTGCCTTACTAACACTGTTAAGCGCTTTTGAGATGTTAGCAATCTCGGTATCGCAACCCTTAATATTATGACGATTTTTTAAATACTCAGGATTATTATATGACAGCCATACTTTTTTATCGGCATCTTCGCTGATGAGAATTTTTTGCGGTAAGGCGATGGCGACGCTTTGCTCGCATTGCATCAATGGCGTACCCGCTTTTGGATTACCAAACATAATGACTTGTGTTGGTCTTAATGTTAAATCGACACTTTTTGCATTTTTTTGATGATCGACGCGTGCGAACACCTTCATACCTTTGCTTTCAATAATCGCTGCCAGCTTATCAGCGGTATCTTGCACGGAATGAGGACTTTGCATCGTAACCAAACCTTTTTTAGCATTGATAGCAATCATCGTTTCTGGCGTTGATGGCATCTTATCAGACGCGTTTAAAATATTTTCAACACTGGCGCAAGAGGATACAGCCAAAGCTAAGGCAGCAATAGAGATAATCTTAAGCATAAAAATTCCTTTTTTATGGTGGTCGTTTATTCAGTGAGTGATGGTTGGCAACATCGAGTCCTTATAATACATCATTACATTGTGCGTAATAAACGGTGCATAGTAAAGAGTCGCATTGCAATAGGCCTTAACGAATTATTACGCCAAATGATCTGCTAGATAGTCCACCAACAGCCTAATTTTTGGCGATAAATGACGATTGTGCGGGTAGACTGCCCATATCCCTTCTTCTTGCTCTCTATATCCGTCCAATACCGTCATTAAACGACCGGTTGCTAGATGTTTTTGTACATAATAATCTGGCAATTGTACGATACCAAGCCCCTTTAGCGCGGCATCAACCAAGCTATAACCACTGTTATAACGTATCTTGCCGCTCACGCGTATATTGCGCTCTGTATCTGCTTCTTTAAAATGCCAATAATCAAGTGTACCCAATAAGCAGCTGTGTTGACTCAGCTCATCCAAGGTTTTTGGGCGACCATATTTCTCAAAATAAGCGGGCGATGCACAGACAAAGTTGGTACGGTGACTGAGTTTATTTGCCATCATCGTAGAGTCGCTCAGCTTACCGATACGTATTGCCAAATCATAACCACCTTCAATCAAATCAATCTTCTGATTGCTCAAAAAAGCCGTCACTTCGATATCACTATATTGCACCATAAAATCATTTATCAGTGGCAATAGCTGCTGTTCTCCATAGGTGACAGGAGCTGTCAGATTGATGCGACCTTGCGGTTTGGACTGCAAATTACTGACCGCTTGCTCTGCGGCATCGAGTCCATCAAGGATGCTGCGGCAATGCTGATAAAACACCCGCCCTTCTTCTGTTAGCGACACTTTACGCGTGGTTCGATACAGCAGCTTGGTATTGAGCCGCTTCTCCAGTGCAGTGACTTGCCGACTCACTTGAGCCGTCGAGATGGCAAGCTTGGACGCCGCTTTAGTAAAGCTCTCAAATTCTGCCACGTAAACAAACTCACTGATACCATCCCACTTCATGATTATTACCACTGTGTAAAAGATATTTGCAAATATGCTATATTATCATTAGCAGGGAAGTAATATAAAATAATCACACTATTAAAATTCAACCATTAAAAAGAGAGACTTTTATGTCAGATAAATTTATCAAATCAAAAGCCGCCATTGCTTGGGGCCCTAATCAGCCATTATCGATTGAAGAAGTGGACGTCATGCTACCGCGTAAAGGCGAAGTATTGGTTAAAATCATCGCTAGTGGCGTCTGCCATACCGATGCGTTTACCTTATCTGGTGAAGACCCAGAAGGTGTATTCCCAGCTATCCTAGGTCATGAAGGTGGCGGTATCGTTGAGCAAATCGGCGAAGGCGTGACTAGCGTGCAAGTGGGTGACCATGTCATTCCTTTGTATACTGCAGAGTGCGGCGAATGTAAGTTCTGTACTTCAGGTAAAACCAACTTATGCTCAGCGGTACGTGAGACCCAAGGTAAAGGCTTAATGCCAGATGGCACCACCCGTTTTTATAAAGACGGTCAGCCAATCTACCATTATATGGGTTGCTCAACCTTTTCTGAATATACGGTATTGCCAGAGATCTCTTTAGCCAAAGTTGACGCCAATGCACCATTAGAAAAAGTTTGCTTACTTGGTTGTGGTGTGACCACTGGTCTGGGTGCAGTCATGAATACCGCTAAGGTTGAAGAAGGCGCGACCGTTGCGGTTTTCGGTCTTGGTGGTATTGGCTTAGCGGCTATTATCGGTGCAAAAATGGCAAAAGCCAGTCGTATTATCGGTATTGATATTAACGAAGATAAATTTGAGCTCGCCAAAAAGCTTGGCGCAACTGATTGCATCAACTCTAAAGATTATGACAAGCCTATCCAAGAGGTCATCGTTGAGATGACTGATGGCGGTGTAGATTACTCATTTGAGTGTATCGGTAATGTCGATGTTATGCGTTCAGCGCTTGAGTGCTGTCATAAAGGCTGGGGCGAGTCAGTCATCATCGGTGTCGCTGGTGCAGGCAAAGAAATCTCAACCCGTCCATTCCAGCTAGTAACGGGTCGAGTCTGGCGTGGTTCAGCTTTTGGCGGCGTCAAAGGTCGCACGGAATTACCCGGCTATGTCGATCGTTATATGCAAGGTGATATTCCATTAAATGACTTTATCACTCATACGATGCCATTAGAAAACATCAACGAAGCGTTTGATTTGATGCATAAAGGCGAGAGTATCCGTACGGTTATTCATTTTTAACTTGTAACAGTTATAAAATTAGTACTATAGACAGAAAAAAGCCGCTCCTATAATACCTATGATAGGAGCGGCTTTTTTCTGTCTATCTTTTAGTCCTTTTTAAAGCTATGCATGTCTTCTAACATCCCCGTAAACCTCTCGTATAGCCATGGCTCCATATCATCGACCACTTGATTGTATAAATGTGGACCTACGGTTTCGATGATAAAATCCAATAAGAACTTAGCGGGCAAATTGCCAATATCGATATCGAATTCATCATTCATATAAACCCGTAGTTGATCTAAGATAAGGATCTCAGTTTCATCTGATAGGGTGATTGGTTTATCTTTATTCATACAAATGGTCCTACTAAAAAATCTTAATTTATTCTTGCATATTGGCTAGCTGCTCTAAAATATTGACATAATTATCCACGCCTTGCGCGCCACTAACCAAGTGCTGCTCATTAAAAATGATAGCAGGGACGCTTTGAATACCTTGCCGCTGCCAATGCTGCTCTATCTCACGTACGGCATTGGCAAACCGCTGGTCTTCTAAAACCGTCAACGCTTCTTTACCATCTAACCCAATCTCTGCAGCAATATCGGCAAGTACCCTGATATCAGAGAGGTTTCTATTATCGGTAAAGTGCGCGATAAATAATGCCTGCTTTAACTCATGCATGCGCCCTTGCTGCTCAGCCCAATGCAAAAGCTGATGCAGATTAAAGGTGTTGTGCATACGCAAGTCATCAGTAAAATTAAACTCAAAGCCGACCTCAGAACCTGCTTCGGCTATTCTAGTGCGGCTAGCGTCTGACTCGGCTTTGCTTGAGCCATATTTCTCCATGATATGCTCACGCATGTTTTGACCCTCGCTTGGCATATTAGGATTTAGCTCAAACGGATGCCAATGTATCTCATGATCAGTATTGGTTTGCTCTAGTGCGGCTGCCAGTTGGCGATAGCCGACGACACACCAAGGGCAGACCACGTCTGATACGATATCGATGCGCAGTGGCTGCTCTGATGTTAACTGCTTTGAGTTTTCCATATTTTTCACCTAATTTATTGTCTGTTTTTTATCTAATGAAGTACCATTTGAAGTAAGCTTTCTTACCTGAAGCTGACTGTAATCAATATGCTTATTAAGGGATACTTATCAAACGATACTTATCAAACGATACTTATCAAACGATACTTATCAAACGATACTTATCAAACGATACTAAGAGAAAGGCTAGGTGATTACAATGGCGGATAAGTTACTAATGATAACTACCAGCCATAATAATAAGCCAACTATTGATTAAGGCGGCTTAAACTGGGTAGCCATCATAAGAATGGCTTGAGAAATTAGGTAAATAGGCAATTTAATGAGCTTTATAGAGTACCGAATGAAACCTTATATAGAAACAGAGCGTCTTTATCTTAGACAGTGGCAAGCAAGCGATTTTGCAATATTTGCTGCTATGAATGCCGATCCAGAGGTTATGAAGTATTTCCCCAAGCTTTTATCAGCTAAAGTGAGCGATATTATTGCGAGTAAATGCCAGCAGCTGATTGAAGATAATGGTTGGGGATTTTGGGCGATTAGTCTAAAAGACTGTTCAAACAAAAACGATGACTTTATTGGTTTTGTTGGCTTAAATCAGACGCATGCTGATATGTCTTTTGCTCCCTGTGTTGAGATTGCTTGGCGACTGCGTAAGGATTTTTGGGGACAAGGCTATGCAACTGAAGCTGCTCGTGCGTCTTTAGATTTTGCTTTCAGCGAGCTGGCGCTTGATGAGGTGGTTGCATTTACTGCTGTGATTAATAAGCGTTCTCAACTGCTTATGAAGCGTATCAGAATGACTGATACGCAAAACAATTTTTATCATCCTGCACTTGAGTCAAATCATTTACTCGCTGAACATGTGCTATATAAGATCACTCGGCAGCAGTGGCAGGCAGTTTAAGTAGCTTTAGAATGAGCGTTGCCACATCAGATGCCTTAATGTATTAACATCTCATTGTGAATGGCTATTTCCATTACTTAAATGTGCTAATGACGCATTGCATATAAACAGTGTGCAATGCCTTAAATAATTTTTATAAGACAGGGTGCCTATTTTCATTTAAAGTGTTATTGATAAAGCGATTGATAGCTAGATGAGGTATCAAACAGCGTTGATGGTTCTTTAACACCACTTAGCCCATTAATTTCATCAATGCCTCCAAAGCACATTCAATATCTAAGAATATTAAGCCAAGTTTATCATTCAGTTTAGCCCTAATATTCATTGCCGTCTTATAACCTGATGAAGTCATGATCACATAGTTTTTCATACATTGAATCATAATACGGTCGGTGCTACCACAAGCCAATTCGCGACCAATAGATCACCCAGTGACGATAAAAGCTGCATAGCTCGAATGCGCTCTTCATCGACGCCTTTTGATAGTGCTAATGAAATAATTATTCATTATTCATTCAGTGTTAAAGGCAAATGCTTCAATATTTGCTTCAGTCGTCTAAAGCTTTCTGAAGTAATCACCTTTTTTTTAATTATTAAATTTTTACTACGCACTATTTTCAGATATTTTAATGATAAAAACTTATCCATAACTTTTGATGATGCCGATATTTACTAGACGTATACATCAAAAAAATGATATACAGTTGTGAGATAAAAATAGTCTGGGCTTCTTTATCATAATTTAGCGACCCAAACCGTTGGATTCTAATCCCACCAGTTGTTATACCAAATAGCGTATAGCAGCGACATCAATCCTACAACTGTGTTCACCATCCTATCATTTTCGGGTATGCGATAGTGCGCCGGTGTAAATCAGCACGATTACAATTTCTACCCTAAGGAACCTATATGAGTATCAGTCAGGCAATCGAAAAAATCGAAGCACGTTATGCCCATCAACCTGAGTTTATTCAGGCAGTAAAAGAAGTTGCAATCACGATTGCGCCACTATATGACTCTCATCCTGAATATGATGCTTTCAAAGTTTTTGAGCGCTTGGTTGAGCCTGACCGCGTGATGGGTTTCCGTATCAACTGGGAAAACGATAAAGGTGTAGTACAGGTCAATCGCGGCTGGCGTGTCCAATTTAGTAACGCGTTAGGTCCTTATAAGGGTGGTATTAGATTTCACCCAACCGTCAATCAATCGGTCTTAAAATTCTTAGGATTTGAGCAAATTTTTAAAAATGCCTTGACCGGTTTGCCAATGGGCGGCGCTAAAGGTGGTTCTGATTTTGATCCAAAGGGCAAGTCAGACAACGAAATCCGTCGTTTTTGCTATGCTTTCATGCGTGAGCTGCATCCCTATATCAATAAAGATACGGATGTACCGGCAGGTGATATCGGCGTTAGCGGACGCGAAATCAGCTATATGTTTGCCATGTATAAAAACCTGACCCGCGAATACGGCGGTGTATTGACTGGTAAAGGCGTAGGGTTTGGTGGCAGTTTGATGCGTACGGAAGCGACGGGCTATGGCGCGGTTTACTTCTTAGAAAATATGCTAACGGCTCAAAATGAGCGCATAGATGGTAAGCGAGTACTGGTTTCAGGCGCGGGTAACGTCTCTCTACATGCCGCTGAAAAAGCTCATATGCTGGGCGGTGTTGTGGTCACCGTATCTGATTCCCAAGGTACCTTGTATGATGGGGCGGGTCTAAATCAAGAAAAAATAAACTGGTTAAAAGCGCAAAAAGCAAAAAGCCAACCATTAGCAGATTACGTAGCTGTCTATGGCGGTGAATGGTTCGCTGGTCAAAAACCTTGGCATATCAAAGGCGATATCGCTATTCCATCAGCCACGCAAAACGAAGTGAATGAAGACGACGCTAAGCTGATGGTTGAGAACGGCATTAAGTATGTGGTTGAAGGCGCTAATATGCCATTGACTGCAGAAGCAATTGATCATATCCGCTTGCACCGTGTGCACTATGCTCCAGGTAAAGCGGCAAATGCAGGCGGCGTAGCAGTATCTGGTCTTGAGATGTCACAGAACTCAGTACGTCAGTACAAAACTTTTGAAGAGATTGATGCACGTTTAAAAGTTATTATGAAAAATATTCATGACGGCGCTGCTGAAGCCTCAGAAAAATACCATCAAACTGATAAAGGTTATATCGATTATATGACTGGCGCTAATATCGTCGGCTTTAAACGTGTTGCCGATGCCTTAGTTGCTTATGGTATCTTGAACTAAGAGCGGTTTATAGATCATACTACAGTCGATTCAATTTAAAAAGAATACAGTACTGTTGGGATAAATTTTGCGAAGCCTCTGGAGTGCGAAGCGCACAGCAAGCGAGAGAAATTTATCCCAGCATAATGCTATTCCGAACGTAACTCTTTTATATTGAACTCAATATAAGACATAAGTTCTTTTCATAAACCAAAAGCCCCAATCATTCATTGATTAGGGCTTTTTAGGATTTAAAAGAGCGTGGTCAAACACGAGTGGTAAAGTTTAACGCCATGCACCTTTGATCATAATACCTTCAATAGGATTTAGCCCCATTTGATAGGCTAAATCAGCAGGGCGAGTGATATCCCAAAGCGCCAAATCCGCATCACAGCCCACTTCTATACGCCCTTTATGAGCTAGACCTAACGCTTGAGCAGCATGAACCGTTGCCCCTGCCAATACTTCTTCAGGGGTCATATAAAATAGCGTACAGCCCATATTCATCGCTAATAGCAGTGAGGTCAGCGGTGAGGTACCTGGATTACAGTCAGTCGAAATTGCCATTGGTACTTGATGTTTACGCAGTTCTTCGATCGGTGGCAACTTGGTATCACGTAGGGTATAAAACGCGCCTGGCAACAGCACAGCAACGGTGTTGCTTGTTGCCATTTTTTTGATATCGTCTTCTACTAAGTGCTCAAGATGGTCGCTTGATAATCCTTGATATTCAGCAACTAAGGCGCTAGCGCCTATATTTGATAGTTGTTCAGAATGCAGTTTCACCGGTAAGTTTAATGAGCGTGCGACTTCAAAGACGCGCTTAATCTGCTCAGTAGTAAAAGCGATATTTTCACAAAAGCCATCGACTGCATCGACCAAGCCCTCGCTATGCAAGATTGGTAACCACTGGCAAACTTGCTCAATATAGTCATCGACACGATCTTTGTATTCAGGTGGTAGGGCATGAGCAGCTAAATAAGTGGTGCTGACATGAATGTTGTGTTTGTCACCGAGTGCGCGGGCAACTTTTAGCATTTTACGTTCAGTTTTTAAGTCTAGTCCATAACCAGATTTAATCTCGATACTGGTCACACCTTCTTTGACAAGCGCCAGCAGGCGTTTTTCACTTTGTGCAAACAATTCTTCGATATTGGCTTCGCGAGTGGAACGAACTGTTGAGACAATACCGCCACCTTGGGCAGCAATATCTTGATAGTTGGCACCGTGTAGACGCGCTTCAAACTCATTGCTGCGGTTGCCGCCATAGACGATATGAGTATGGCAATCTATCAATCCAGGCGTTATCCAATGACCATCAGCGTCAGTGATTTGCTGACTTTGATAATGCGTGAGATAGGGTGTTATTTGCGTATGCGCCCCAATCCATGCAATTTTGCTGTCTTTGATGCCGATAGCAGCGTTTTCTAATTGACCATAAGGCGTGCTTTTTGCGGCTGCGGATATACTGTCTTTATTGTCAGCATAAGTATCGAAACCATATTGCGCTGAAAAAGTCGCAAGATTGGCATTGATAATAATATGGTCAAACGTTGTTAAGGCATCCATAGCATCGGTAGTATTGATAGAGTCGTCAAGTATCTGTTCGCTAGAGTTGTTCATAATAAGCTCCTGCTTAACACTGATAATCAGGTAAATATATAAAATTCATTTCTAAAGTTAAACTTATAAACCTTTATCTATAAATTCAGTAAATGCTGCTCGATAATAGTAGCTAAAAGACGAGCGGCAACTTTGCAGCTACGCGAATCAATATCAAAAGTAGGGTTAATCTCAGCAATATCGGCTACTTTTACCTTACCTGAGCATAAGATAAGTTTGACTGCACGCTCAACGAAACTGAGCTCAATACCGTAGGCGGCTGGCGCACTAACGCCGGGTACGACGCTTGATGGTAAGCAATCCATATCAATGGTTAAATAAATAATATCAACGCTCTCGATAAAATCTGCAATTTGAGCTGCGATTTTCTTCCATTTTTTATTGGTACAATCTTCATCACTGATGATATCCACGCCCAATTGCTCAGCACGATCAAAGAGCGCAGCGGTGTTAGAGAAACGACTGACGCCAATACAACAATAATTAAATGGCTGACCTTGCTCGTCAAGATGCTCGGCAATTTGTCGAAATGGCGTACCCGAGGTAGCGACATCAGACTGACGAATGTCCAGATGCGCATCAAAATTGATAATGCCAATACGCGGTAGCGCATCTGTATCACTATTAGTGTCTGTCTGCTGTAGAGCTTGCCACAATCCTAAAAAGCTACCATAAGCAATAGCATGACCACCGCCAAGACCGATGGGTAAGCCGCCTTGCTTGATAATCTGGCTTACCTTATCGGCATAATTGAGTTGTGCTTGTTCTAGCATGTTTGCGGCAAAATCATCATTATCATGACAATGGATATCGCCAGCATCACCCAATAAGGTTGGCAATTGACCATCAAAACGTTGTTGTAGCTCAGCGATGACTGGCAGCGCAGCAAACGCCTGACGAATCAATGGCGGTGCGGCTTTTGCGCCCACACGTCCTTGATTGCGCCTGACACCTTGGTCACAAGCGAAACCGACCAGCCCAATACGCTGGCCGTTTTGCTGACTGGTGCTATCAAAGGCATAATGCTGAGCCAACTGATACCAGTAACGAGCGCGAGCTGTCTCAAACGGCTCCGCACGTCCTGTCCAGCGACTCATATCAGCTACCGTATGGCTCACGGCTTCTGTATGGGTAATCGTGCTTACTGCTTTATTTGTTAGAGCTGTCATCGCCAGATTCCTTTTTGCAATCAGCCTTTATTTAGAGTCGTACCAATTACTACGCAATGGCTGCCAATGCTCAGCAAGTGTACCATCTAATACCAGCTGCTTTGCCGCTTCGATATCAGGGGCTAGGTAACGATCTTTATCATAAAAGGTCACTTGCTCGCGAAGTTTCTGATGTGCCATAGTCAAAGGCTCTGAGGTCTCTAACCCGCGATGGAAATCGATACCTTGACCAGCAGCCAAGAGCTCAATACCGATAATGGTGGCGGTATTTTGCGCCATCTCATATAAGCGACGGGCGCAATAAGTTGCCATCGACACATGATCTTCTTGATTGGCAGAAGTTGGAATGCTGTCGACACTACCGGGATGGGCGATAGATTTATTCTCTGAAGCGAGCGCTGCTGCAGTGACATGGGCAATCATAAAGCCTGAGTTGACCCCAGCATTATCCACTAAGAATGGCGGCAAACCACCTGACAGAGTAGCATCGATCAGCAAAGCGATACGGCGCTCAGACATAGAACCAATCTCAGCAATCGCTAAGGCTAAAATATCAGCAGCAAAAGCCACTGGCTCAGCATGGAAGTTACCACCTGAGATGGCAACTGGACCGTCTTCATTGTTAAAGATAAGTGGATTATCGGTTACAGCATTAGATTCAATCAATAGCGTCTTGCCTGCTTGATTGATGATATCGAGGCAAGCGCCCATCACTTGTGGCTGGCAACGCAGGCAGTAAGGATCTTGTACTCTGTCGTCTTGCTCGCCATCGTGTGAGGCGCGAATGGCACTGCCTTTAATGAGCTGACGGTGTGCTTTGGCGATTTCAATTTGACCATGATGACCACGTACTTCATGAATACGCGCATCAAATGGCGCATCTGAGCCTTTAGCCGCATCGATAGACAGTGAGCCGACGATGGTTGCTGTCTCAAGCAAATCACGTGCTAAGAAATAACCACGTAGTGCCAGTGCGGTGGATACTTGAGTGCCATTAATCAGGGCAAGACCTTCTTTTGCCGCAAGGGTGATTGGCTCAAGACCATGCTGTGCTAAAGCATCAGCGGCCAGTACTTTGTTACCATCAACATAAACATGACCTTCGCCCATCATCGCCAGTGTCATATGCGATAAAGGTGCGAGATCTCCTGAAGCGCCAACTGAGCCTTTGGCAGGGATGTTTGGGGTAATTTGGTTATTAATTAAGCCCAGTAAGCTGTCGACCACGGCGCGGCGGACACCAGAAACGCCTTGTGCCAAACTGGTGACCTTCATTACCATAATCAGTCGAACCACGTTGGCTGGTAATGCTTCGCCAGTGCCCACAGAGTGAGACACGATAAGATTGCGCTGTAGTAATTCTAATTGATCATCACTGATACGGGTTTTTGCCAACAGACCAAAACCGGTATTGATACCATAAGCGCTTTTATCACGGCGGATAATCGTTTGTACATCTTCGTGTGAGGCATCTATTGCCTCATAAGCGCTATCAGGCAAGGTCAATATGACGGGCTGTTCATAGATATCGCGTAGTATCTCAAAGCTAAGCTGACGTGGCTGTAGGGTTAATTTTTTGATAGCAGTCATGATGGTAATCCTAGTGTTAAATGTTATTAGCTGTATTTATAATATGGTGGGGTATTGATGTTGTGCTTGTATTAATAGGTGCAATCTATCCTAACTTATCCAACCAAAAGACATTGCCAAATGTCCAAAAGCTGCTGCCAGTAAGATACTAAGTGCTACACGCTGGAACCAAACGATGACCATTTTTCCAACAGAGATAGGAATCTCAGTTGCTAGGACACAAGGAATCATGGCAGAAAAGAACAGCACACTGCTAATAGAGATGACGCCTGCGACATAACGGGTCAACATATCCGCTTCACTGAGCAATAATGCGGGCAAGAACATCTCAGCCAATCCCGCAGACATGCCTTTGGCAGCGACGAGCGGCTCTGGCAAACCGCCCAACCAGGTAAAGGGGTAAAGCAGTAAACCTAAAGCGTCAAATACTGGCGTGTACTTGGCCAATAATAAACCAGTGAGTCCAACGGCGATAATAGAGGGCACAATAGCGGCTGCCATTGTCAAGCCATCACGAAAGTTGGTCCATAGAATCTGTTTAAAATCTGATGCACGGCGTGACGTAGACAAACCTAGCTCATATGCCGCTTTTAGACGCGTGCCTCTTTTGTAGTCTAAATTTGGACGCTCAACCTCATTATCAAACTGACTAATTGGTGGAATACGGGCAGTGATAGCGGTGACAATAAAGGTAATCACTAGCGTTGACCAAAAAAACAGATTCCAAAATTCCATCAATCCCAGTGTTTTGGCAACAATTACCATAAACGCGGCTGATACAGTCGAAAAACCGGTCGCAATGATAATGGCTTCACGCGCAGAATATTGCTTTTGCAGATACACACGATTGGTAATTAACAGCCCAATCGAATAACTGCCAACAAAAGAGGCAACTGCATCAATCGCTGATGCACCCGGCGTTTTCCAGATAGGTTTCATAATCGGCTGCATCAGCACGCCAACCATCTCAAGCAAACCAAAACCCACTAAAAACGCCAGAATCAAAGCCCCAAGCGGCACAATCATACCAACGGGTAGCGCCAGTTTTTCAAATAAAAATGGCAGCATATCCTTTTCCATCATAAAGGCTGGAGCGTTACCAGTGATATACATCACAGCTAATACCAGTCCCAGTACTTTAAAGACAGTTAGGATTTTATGGGTGATGTTTTTGCGCCATGAACCATCAATAAACGGTTTACTTACTCCAAATATCATCAGCATAAATAACAAAGTTACAGATAAAGTATGTTGCTGATTGACCAGATAAGTTGCACCATGGTCGAACAAAATTGTACTTTTTTCACCAATGG
Organism: Psychrobacter cryohalolentis K5; assembly: GCF_000013905.1. Lineage (NCBI taxonomy): Bacteria > Pseudomonadati > Pseudomonadota > Gammaproteobacteria > Moraxellales > Moraxellaceae > Psychrobacter > Psychrobacter cryohalolentis. The sequence continues at coordinate 2,382,753 of NC_007969.1, read as the reverse complement.
TAAATGGCACAAAAAACATCACCAAACCGATCATACTGAAGACAGTCAATTGCAGTAGTGCAATGGGTTTTGACAGTAATGTCTCTGGCGTTGTCGTATCGGACACGGTGTTAACAACTTGCTCAGTTTTCTCTAGTTGTAGGGTATCTTGCTTGGTCATATTATCTTCCTTGATAAAATCATGTAATCTATGTGTCTATGGAGAATTACTTAATCATAGGAAGATTTAGACCGTAATCCTTAGCAGTTTTAATCGCCAACTCATAGCCAGCATCGGCATGACGCATAACGCCAGAACCACAATCGTTGACCAGTACCCGAGCTAAGCGCTTGGCTGCAGCGTCCGTACCGTCAGCGACGATAACCATGCCAGAGTGCTGCGAGTAGCCCATACCAACACCGCCGCCATGATGTAATGATACCCACGTGGCGCCGCCTGCGACATTCAGCATACCGTTTAATAATGCCCAATCCGATACCGCATCTGAGCCATCTTTCATACTTTCTGTTTCGCGGTTTGGGCTGGCAACAGAGCCAGTATCTAAATGGTCACGACCAATGACGATAGGACCTTTAAGCTCGCCGTTTTTGACCATCTCATTGAAGGCAAGACCTGCTTTATCACGCTCACCTAGACCTAACCAACAGATACGTGCTGGCAGACCTTGGAACTGAATGCGCTCTTTTGCCATATCGAGCCAGCGATGAATGTGCTGATTTTCAGGGAATAGCTCTTTGATTTTTTGATCGGTCTTATAGATATCTTCTGGATCACCTGATAACGCTACCCAGCGGAATGGGCCTTTGCCTTGGCAAAACAGCGGACGAATATACGCAGGGACAAAACCTGGGAAATTAAAGGCATTTTTTACGCCTTCATCAAACGCCACCTGACGGATGTTATTGCCATAATCGGTCGTTGGGATGTCCATCTCTTGTAAATCTAGCATTGCCTGTACGTGTACCGCACAAGACTGAGCAGCGGCTTTGGTTAGATCAGCGTGTTGCTCTGGGTTTTCTTGAGCGGCTTTCCATTCTTTAACTGTCCAACCACTTGGTAGATAGCCATTAATCAAATCATGGGCGGAGGTTTGATCGGTGACCAAATCAGGTTTGATTTCGCCTGCATTGGCACGCTTTACCATCTCAGGCAAGATGTCTGCTGCATTACCAAGTAGGGCGATTGAGACGGCTTCACCAGCTGCAGTATGTTGCTTAATCAGCTCATAGGCATGATCAAGATTGTCAGCTTGTTTATCGACGTAGCCCGTACGCAAACGGAAATCAATACTAGACTGCTGACACTCTATATTTAAAGAGGTGGCTCCAGCAAAGGTCGCTGCCAATGGCTGCGCGCCGCCCATACCACCAAGGCCAGCAGTCAAAATCCAACGTCCTGCCCAGCTACCGTCGTAATGCTGACGACCAGCTTCGACAAAGGTTTCATAAGTGCCTTGAACGATGCCTTGGGTGCCGATATAAATCCAGCTGCCCGCAGTCATTTGACCGTACATGAACAAGTCTTTACGATCGAGCTCGTTGAAATGCTCCCATGTTGCCCAGCGCGGGACAAGGTTGGAGTTGGCAATCAATACGCGCGGCGCATTTTCATGGGTTTGAAAAACGCCAACTGGTTTGCCAGATTGCACCAATAAGGTTTCATCGTCCTCTAATTCTTTAAGTGACGCTAAAATTTGATCATAGCTTTCCCAATTACGGGCTGCGCGTCCGATACCGCCATAAACGACCAAGCTTTTTGGATTTTCAGCCACATCAGGATGTAGGTTGTTTTGTAACATACGATAAGGGGCTTCGGTCAGCCAGCTTTTACAGTGTAGCGTACTGCCAGTTGGCGCCGCGATATTGCGACTCTCGTCACGGCGAGTATATGCAGAAGTTTTGTTCAATCCATTATCAGTAGTCATGATCCTATCCTTATGATATCTGTTGAGGCAATATGGCAATCAAAGTGAGTCTTATACGGTCAGTTTGCTAAATTTACTAATACTGCCGTAAAGTTGTATATACAAATTATCAGGAATCATTTTTTCATGCAAGTTTTTTTTCTTTGTTGCTGCATTATTTTTGTGAGTGATTAGACAAACATGCAGCTGCCATATGGTTTTGCTGAGGTTTGTATGATTATCTCGTGTTACTATGACGCTATTCTTATTGGTAAAACTAACGGTTAAAAATGGATACGATAAAGGCGATTCCGGCATATCAACGCATTAAAAATGCGATATTGGACAATATTCATTCAGGTAAATGGCAGGCGGGCAATGCGATTTCTACCGAAATGGCGTTGGCAGAAGAGTTTGGTGTCTCTCGTATGACGGTCAACCGTGCTTTAAAGGAATTGAGCGAAGAGCGAGTATTGGAGCGCCGGCAAGGGTCGGGGACGTTTGTTGCGCAGCAGCAGTTTAATCATACGTTTGTAGAAGTGCGTAATATCGCTCAAGATTTAAAGTCTGCCAATCGTGATTATCAAGCAAAAGTTGTCAGTAAGCGTGGCATTACTGCTGCTATGCTCAATGATGAGCTACGGCGTAAATTTGGTCTTGAGAAGGCTATTAAATCGTCTGAGTTAAAAGACGCTACTGACATTAGAAGCATCAAGAATCTTGATAGCGAAGCCGCTGTTTTATATGAGGTTAAGATCATCCATTTTGCAGATGGTCAGCCGATACAGTTTGAAGAGCGTTGGGTAGATGCTCTAAAGGTTCCAGAGTTTATCGAGCAAGATTTTAGCGTGGTCAATACCAGTGATTATCTCATTGCAAAAAGCCCACTGGAGCGTGGTAGCTATACTATTCGAGCACTAGCCGCACCCGATGAGATTGCAGCGTTATTACAGATTACCGCGCAGTCGCCTACATTGGTACTTTGTCGTCAAACTTACTCAGCGGGTCAAGTACTGACTTTTGTCAAAATGTGGCATGCAGGTGAGCGGTACCAGTTTTCAGGTGAACTATAACAACCTTACGCATATTCACTATTTTTGTACGTTTATTCTTTCTAAATTGCGTTAACATACACATGAGCAGGTATTTAATGGGCGGATTTAGAATAAGTATCTGTCATAAAATGCCTCAAATTTTTAAGAATAAAATAAAACCAGCATTGAAAAATATGCTGTGTATCCTCAAATTGAGCAGTCACAGTCAAATAATACCAAGCAGATATTTATGATGATATCTGCTTATTCTTCAGTACGGTTTTATTGGCAGGACATATTTTGCTTTATTTGACTCAGTCACTTTTATTTACTCACTATGATAAGGACGTCTTATGAAACGTCGCACGCTTTTAGCCCTTGCCGCAAGTACCGTATTGCTTGCCGCTTGTGGTCAATCACCTACCAATGATGCTGAAACCAAGGCAACTGATACCGCTGCAAGTGGCGGTTCTGATTTGCTACAGCGTATCAATAACGGCGGCACTATCAACGTCGGTACCGAAGGCACTTATCCTCCATTCACTTATCATGATGAGAGCGGCAAACTGACCGGCTATGATGTCGAAGTGACGCGTGCCGTTGCTGACAAACTTGGCGTTAAAGTTGAGTTTCAAGAAACTCAATGGGATGCAATGCTCGCAGGTTTGGACGCCAAGCGTTTTGATATGGTTGCCAACCAAGTCAGCTTGACCACGCCTGAGCGTTTAGCAAAATATGATAAAGCGCAAGCGTATAGCTGGTCGGGCGCAGTGGTTTTAGCGCCAAAAGATGATAACCGTTATAGCTCGTGGGAGGCTTTAAAAGGTCTGCGTAGCGCTCAGTCATTGACCAGCAACTATGGTGAGCTTGCAGAGCGTTATCAAGCTGAAGTCATCCCTGTTGATGGTATGGCTCAAGCGATCCAGCTGGTCAAACAAGATCGTGCTGACTTTACCATGAATGACAATCTTGCCATTTTGGATTATCTAAAAAAATTCCCAGATGCGGCGCTTGAGATTAAATTGACGGCCCCTGTCAGTGAGCAAACCGGTTCGGGATTGGTATTGATAAAAGGTGATGATGCGGTATTGGCAAAATTAGACGAAGCCATGGCAGCATTGGCCGCTGATGGAACGCTCACCAAACTGAGCCAAGAATTCTTTGGTGCTGATATAAGTCAACAAAAATAATGCTAGCTTCTATAACGTCAGTGTTAGCAGATTTATTGGCATTATTGCCGTTTATGAGTCCTGATCGGGCGCAGATTGTTATCTCGTCTTTTTGGCCGATGCTTAAAGGCGGTATCTATTATTCGATACCGCTGGCATTGATATCGTTTGCGATCGGTATGGCAATTGCGCTGACCGTGGCACTGATTCGTATCGTGCCGCGTGCTGGTTGGGTTCATGAGATTGTCTATAGACTTGCTCGCATCTATGTGTCTGCCATTCGCGGCACGCCGATGCTAGTACAGCTATTTATTATCTTTTATGGGTTACCGAGTGTTGGGGTCAAGCTTGATCCTTTTCCGTCAGCGATCATCGCTTTTTCGCTCAATATTGGTGCTTATGCGTCAGAGACGGTGCGCGCATCCATTTTGTCTATTCCAAAAGGACAGTGGGAAGCTGGTTCGACTGTCGGCTTGACGTATTTGCAGACCTTTCGTCATGTTATTTTGCCGCAGGCACTACGCGTATCCGTACCGCCGCTATCTAATACCTTTATCAGTCTGGTAAAAGATACTTCGCTAGCATCGCTCGTATTGGTGACTGAGCTGTTTAAACAAGCACAGATTATCACCGCGCGTAACTATGAGTTTATGTTGGTCTATATCGAAGCGGCCGTTATCTATTGGGGTATTTGTCTGTTTTTGACCTTTATCCAAGGTAGGCTTGAAACGCGTCTTGATCGTTATGTTGCCAAATAATATCGCTATCAACCCATGATATATTTCTCGCCCCTTTAACCCATGTGTTTTTTAATTTGCAAGTGGACGTCTTATGATTCAAGTCACCAATATTCATAAAGCCTTTGGGAGCAATCAAGTGCTTAAAGGTATCGACTTGACCATCGAAAAGGGCAAAGTGGTGGTCATATTAGGACCATCAGGTTCTGGTAAGACGACGTTTTTGCGGTGTTTGAATGCGCTTGAAATTCCAGATCAAGGTATCATCGCTTTTGATGATGGCAGCCTGACGGTTGATTTTGCCACTAAACCTAAGAAAAAAACCTTACTGGCACTACAACGTAAGTCAGGTATGGTGTTTCAATCTTATAACTTGTTTCCACATAAGACAGCCATCGAAAACTTAATGCTTGGACCTACGGTGGTACAAGGGCAAAGTAAAGCGCAAGCACGTGAGCAGGCATTAGCATTACTCGATAAAGTGGGTTTGTCTGATAAGGCAGATCTCTATCCGTTTCAGCTATCGGGCGGTCAGCAGCAGCGTATTGGTATTGCTCGTGCATTGGCGATTGAGCCGTCTTTACTACTATTCGATGAGCCAACGTCTGCGCTTGATCCTGAGCTAGTACAAGATGTGCTTGAAACCATGAAACAGCTGGCATCAGAAGGTTGGACGATGGTTGTTGTTACTCATGAAATAAATTTTGCCCGTGATGTCGCTGATCATGTGGTTTTGATTGAAGATGGTAAAATTGTCGAAGAGGGCAGTGCTAAGCAGTTATTCGAGGATTCTAAGCATCCGCGTACGCAAGCGTTTTTACAGCGTATTGAACAGTAATAAGCTTGAAAGATGCTAAATAAAAAGCCCCAACTATATTCATAGTAGGGGCTTTTTTTTGATTCAACAGAAAAGAACCTAAGGCTATTAAAAGTGATTATAGGATATCGACTAAATCCTTTGCCGTCTTTTTAGCCAACGTGGTACGCGAGTAGTAGTACCATTTAGTACAGCATTAAATAAAGCTGCTAGCAGAATGAGTATGACGCCGACATATTGAATCCAAGATAATGATTGATGCAGTAATAGCGTTGCCAAAGCAATCGCGGTTAGAGGCTCAAAGATAGTAAACACTGATGCACGGGTGGCAGGTAGCTTCTCTAATGCCTTCATATAAAGTGCAAAGGGTACGACGGTTCCAATCAAAGACAATCCTAATGCATAGCCCCAAGTAGATAAGGGTAAGGTTAGTAATTGTCCATAAGTTTTATAGGTTTCAGGTAGTAGTAGCAGTATGCCAGCACTGATGATAATAGAGGTAAAAAATACTAAAGGAGCAGGGTGCGCATCATGCATAGCGCGCTTACCCAATACCCCATATAGGGAATAACATATGCCTGATAATAAACCTAATGCAATACCCCAGTTGACTTGCGCCTGCTCACCTAACATCGTCAAGCCGACACCAAATACTGCCATGAGTGCCAGTAGGGCTGACTGCCGAGTAATGGATTCATTAAGCAAAAATGCTGAAAATAATAAGCTAAAAACGGGCGCAGTATATAGCAAGGCGACGGCAGGACCAGCACCGACATAGATAACGGCAAAAAAATAGCAAACCGACATGCCGAGTACACCAATCAACGACTGTAGTGCCAGTCCGAGCCACTGTTTTGGACGCAACTTTATTAGCTGTGGCCATAGTTTTGGCAGCATAACGAGGATAATAAGAGCGGCGGTCACGATACGTAAAATGGTCGTTTGCCAGCCACTAAAGCCATTTTGGTTGAGATAGGTTGAGAATATCCCTAAAGTACCCCAGCAGACAGCGGCTGTAATGATTTGAATGGTGCCTATCCATGACTGCCGTGCTGACGTTGCGCTATCGGTATGTGCCATATCGCTCTCTATTTTTATTTGTTACCAAGTTCAAAGAATAAGCGGTCCAAGCTTTTTGGCTCATTACTTAATAATATGCTGAAATAACAAAAGACAACCTGATTAAAGGCTGCCTTTTGTTTGTTTTTTCGGTCTATCATTAAAGCGTTAATTAAGTACTAACACAAGTCAGTTAGACATAAAATGCAATTTATTTGAGTTAGATGCAGGCTTCACTTCAGCTTATTACTCTTTAGCGTCATATCCTCCAAACCATCTTAAGCATCGTGATTTACACCTGAAGTAAAAAATTCGTCAATAAACGCTTGGCACCTTCGGTCGCAAATGACTCTGGGTGAAACTGCACGCCTTGAATCGGATAGTCTTTGTGCTGCACACCCATTATCTCATCACCAGCCAGCGCCGATTCAGTCAACTCTAAATCATTATGTTCATCATTGGCGACGACTGCTGTGACAGTCAAACAATCCGGTAGCGTGTCTGCTTGTACCATCAATGAATGATAGCGCATGATTTCTAAATGCTGCGGCAAATCATTATAAATGCCCGCACCATCATGACGAATGGCTGAAACCTTGCCATGCATCGGCACACTGGCGCGTATCACATCACCGCCAAATACATGAGCAATGCCCTGCATGCCTAAGCAAACGCCTAATAGTGGCGTCGTTTTGCCCATCACTTCAATCACTTCGGCACAAATGCCAAAATAGGCAGGATCATCAGGTGACCCAGGACCGGGTGAGATAATAATACGGTCAAGACTCATCGCTTGTACGTCTGCTAAGGTGATTTCATTATTACGCTTGACGATGACATTTGCTTGTTTATCACTGTCCATCGTCTGCAAGATCTCACCGATATACTGGTAAAGGTTGAAAGTAAATGAGTCGTAATTATCGATAATTAAAACATTCATGGGTGGCCAACTCTTTGATAAATTATATGTGGTTATGGGTTCATAAAGCTGTCTAGTACCACTTTCATAGCAGAAAGCTTACGCTGGATTTCTAGATATTCATCAGCAGGATTGGAGTCGTACACATTGCCGCCACAAGTCTGTGCATAGGCCGATTCACCATTGATAAATAAGCTGCGAATAGGAATGGCAAAAATACAATCGCCGTTAAAGTTAAAGGATCCTAATGCGCCGCCATAAGCACCACGACCATCTGGTTCAAGCTCATTAATCACTTTTATCGCTTCAACTTTTGGTGCGCCTGACAATGTGCCAGCAGGGAAGTTGCTGGCAAGTGCGCTAAACATATCCTCATCAGGATGCAGAATACCGACGATTTCAGAGGAGATATGCTGTACGTGTGAGAAGCGTTTGATATCCATCAGATTACGCACTTTTACCGTACCAAATTGTGCGACGCGTCCGATATCATTGCGATGCAGATCGACTAGCATATTGTGCTCGGCAATCTCTTTTGCGTCATTCAGCAGGGCACGCGCAAGTTTGCGATCTTCGGCAACATCAACACCGCGCTTGGCTGTACCTGCGAGCGGATAGGTCTCCATCTCGCCCTGACGCAAGCGAAATAGCAATTCAGGTGAGGCACCGATGATGCATTGCTGAGCAAATTTCATAAAATACATATGCGGTGATGGATTGACCGCACGTAGCTTTTCATAAATTGGCATCTTATCGCCCGCAATACGATATTTGGATTTAAAGCCGACTTCACATTGAAAAATACGCCCAGAGATGATGTCTTCTTTGACTTGCATGACGACTTTAGCATGCTCTTCTTGACTCATACCATCACCTAAAAACTCTACGGTGGGCGGTTTATAGCTTGGGATAGGTACATCAAGTAAGGCTTTGATTTGCTCGATGCGATTGTCTTGCTGAGCGGTAGGATAGTAAAAGTAGAAAATTTCACCAGTCATTTTATCGAGCGTCAAGCCATCTAGATAGACACCAAATTTGAAAGGTTCAAAATCATCGCTTGGCTTGGCATTTAGACTTGGCTCAAAGAAATTGACACAGTCGTAGCCTAGATAGCCGACAAGACCGCCACTTTGCTCACGGGCGATGACGTGCTGCGGAGTAATAGTACGTAGAAGCTGATAAGGATTGTCAGTCTGATAATGTTTGGTTTCAGCGGTTTTATTATCGGTAATAGCAAGCGTTGTGCGGTCGATGGCTGCAATGGTCATCACCGGATCAAAACCAATGGCATGGTGACGTGACATATGGCTGTCTTCACCCAAGGATTCGAGCAAATAACAGGTATCGAAAACCCGTTCAATACGTTTAAATAACGCGAAAAAATCAATATCTTGCGTCAGCTTTATCCGCTGCGGCTTGCTTGGAATATCAATAGTAGCAGGCTGGTCATATTGTAGTGTAGGAGAGGTCATAATGAGGTCCAAAGTAATTCAAATAGGTCTTATAAAATAAATTCAGCTAACATTCTTGGCGTTAATTGTCTTGTCTGTGGGTGGCTAGCAGTGCGCTTACATCGTGAATTTGCATGGCTTTGGCGCCGCGAGAGACCGTTGCGATGCCAACGCCCAACTGTTCGGAGATGTCACGCTGGGTGATGCCACGCTCGAGCAAATCAAAAATACAGATACGATTGGCAATCTCGTGTTGCTCTTTAGTCGTTAGTAGCGCTGTTAATAGCTCATCGATATCATTACTGTCATTGCAATGGGCTAAATGCGTCAACAAGCTACGATAAGGGTCAGTGCTCATAATATTTAATCTTAATAAAAAAGAGGTAAGTGGCTATCTTGTTTCAGTATTCTAGTACAGTAGTACATAAAAAACAAGTAAAGTGATGAATGTTTTAGCATTGCTTGATTAAAGCATTGTTCAAAAATATGAACTTCAGCATAAAAATAAAAAGCCAGCTAATCGTAATGAGCTGGCTTTACTATTAAAAATTTTGCTGGTGTTCGAAAGAACAATGAATGATAGATTCGAATGAACGACTATGCCTTTATATTGCTTATTTTACTGGACGAATAAACGGCATATGTCTATTCACATCTTTATATAGTAAGTATCTAAATGGACCCGGTCCGCCAGCGTAACAAGATTGTGGGCAGAATGCGCGTAACCACATAAAGTCACCTGCTTCAACTTCTACCCATTCACCGTTTAAGTGATAGACGGCTTTACCTTCTAATACATACAAACCATGTTCCATAACATGCGTTTCATCAAATGGAATCACGCCACCTGGTTGAAACGTCACGATATTCACATGCATGTCGTGACGCATATCAGACTGCTCGGTAAATCGAGTGGTTGTCCATACGCCATCAGTACCCGGCATCTCAATAGCTTCAACATCGTGATCGCTAGTTACAAACGCTTCAGGCACATCAATACCTTCACAGTGTTGATAGGCTTTACGGATCCAATGGAATTTAACGTGCTTGTCGCTATTGTTCTTTAGCGTCCATTTGCAGCCAGGTGGTAAAAATGCATAACCACCTGATTCAAGATGATGCGACACGCCTTCAATCGTCATGTCCATTTCACCTTCAACGATGAATACGACGCCTTCGGCATTTGCATCTAGCTCAGGCTTTTCTGAGCCGCCATTTGGTGCTACTTCGACGATATACTGTGAGAAGGTTTCAGAGAAACCGCTTAAAGGACGTGCAAGCACCCACATCCGCATGCCTGTCCAAAAAGGTAAATAACTAATCACGATGTCGGTTAGTACACGTTTAGGAATAATCGCATAAGCTTCGGTGAAGATAGCACGATCGGATAGTAATTGTGTTTGTGGAGGCAATCCGCCAGTTGGTGCGTAATAAGTACTTTTTGTTGTCATGGTTCGTGTTCCTTAGGGGTTTGGTGCCGCGATAAATTTGTGTCTGAACCTTTGATTTTTTATATGATTAATGCTCTGACATTAGCATAATTCTTCGTCAGTTGACGATAGCCATTAGGCCTGATTTTTAGCCTGCTCAGCAGATATATCAATGCAAACTTCCCAATCATCAATCTCGAATTCATGGCAATTGTTACCTTCGCCGTTGATACGATCAATCACTAAAAAGTCACAATCCGCTTTTAGCGCCAGTAGCGGATGATGCCAAACATTGGCATCATACTGTACACCTTGATGCGAATGAGCATAAAACACTTCTAAATCATCAGCTGATTTAGGCGCATCGCCAGCTTTTGCCACAACGACTATATAGTCTGTGCCATTCATAGAAAAGAACGCTTGCGTGCCAAATGGATGGTATTCCATCACCGATAACGTAATAGGGCAGTCACGTCTTTTAGTACGGAAAATACTAAAACCGACTTCTCCGCCATCATGAGTGACTTTTGAGATGGCATTATGACGACAGGCAAAGCCACGATTGATATCCCAGCTGTTTTCAGGACACTTTTCTTGATCATCATAAGGCTCGATTACTGAGCCGTAAGGAGCAAAAGCAGCTTTAGTTAAAGGTTTAGCAATGATTGTAGTTTTCATAAGTTCACCTTTAGATTAATTAACAATATTATTTATTTGTTCTAGCAACTTATTAAGTGATAGATCTATTTGAGATAAGAAAATACCGGACATAAGATGTCATTTTTAAGCAATTACAGCACTCAGGTATTAACCACCTCAAGCGTATCATCCGTTAGCTTAAGTGGTTGCTACTACGTACATGCTTATTAATATGATGATACGTCTTATGATTGTTGTTACGGCTACATCCAGTTGGCGGTGTTATCAGCCGTGGCTGGATGATTTTCATACCAGTGCTTGGCGATTTCATCGCGGCGGCAGATCCAAACGTCGGGTTTACTGGTGATGTATTGCAAAAACTGTTTAAGCGCTTTAATGCGACCAGCACGACCAATGATGCGGCAATGCAAACCAATGGTTAGCATCTTGGGAGTGTCTTGACCTTCTTCATATAGAGTGTCAAAGCTGTCTTTTAAGTATTGATAAAAAGGTTCAGCATTGGTGAACCCAGGACTTGAAGAAAAACGCATGTCATTGGTCTCAAGCGTATAAGGAATGACCAGATGCGGTTTGCGAGCAATTTTGTTGCCTTCTTCTACTTTAACATTGAGCCAGTACGGCAGCTCATCAGCATAAGAGTCAGAGTCATAAATGTAGCCGCCTTGTTCTGCGACCAGCTCGCGAGTATTTGGGCTATCGCGACCGGTATACCAGCCAAGAGGCTGATTGCCAACCATACGCTCAAATATTTCAGTAGCGCGGCGTACATGTTCACGCTCGGTCTCGCGGTACATATATTGATAGGTTATCCAGCGCAGTCCGTGACTGGCAATTTCATGACCATCTTCTAGAATGCGCTCGACAATATGCGGTGTTTTTTCGGCAGCGGCTGCACAAGTAAAGGTAGTAATAGGTAAACCATATTCTTTAAAAGTATCTAGTACGCGCCAAACACCCACTCGGCTACCATATTCAAAGGCTGACTCAATCGACTGATGGCGGTTGTTAAATTCTGGCGTACCTAAAACATCTGATAAAAAACGTTCTGACTGACCGTCGCCATGCAAGACACTGTTCTCTGCGCCTTCTTCGATATTTAGCACAAACTGTACGGCAATCTTAGCGCCGCCCGGCCAATTGGCTTTGGGTGGATGGTCGCCATAGCCTTTTAAATCGCGTGGATAAGCGGCTTGATCAAAGTCGCTGGTTATCTTTTTTTTCATGGTGTTTTATCCTTTATAAAAACAGAGTAATAGATCTATTAGAAATGTAATAACTATTTTTTATTCTACTATTGCACTTCATCTTTCTGACTTCACTGCCTTATTCTACTATGGTGTCAGGATCTACTGCATAAGGGCGCATCAATACCCAATACACGATGCCACCTATTGCCGCGCCTAATAAGAAACCATAACCTTCAAGCTTAGTCAGTGCGGGTATCAATACCGTGGCGATAGAGAATAAAGCGCCGATTGCAAAGGCGATAAGCGCACGGATGTTCCAGCCTTTGTAGTAGTAATAAGCACCAGTTGGTTGAGCGGAAAATAAGTCATTCATATCGATATGTTGACGTTTAATTAGGTAATAATCGATGACTAAGATACCAAAGAATGGAGCGATAACCGCACCAATAGTATTTACAAAACCGACAATACCGATCTTACTGATAAATGATAGCCACAAAGCACCAACGAAAAAGGCGATAACAGCAGTAATTAAACCGCCCATGCGAAAGTTAATATGCTTAGGAAATAAGTTAGCCAAATCGTAAGCAGGGGGAATAAAGTTTGCAACCATATTGATACCGACGGTTGCAGCAAAGAAGGTCAGCGCTGCAATAATGGTCAAGGGTAGAGAATCTACACGATCAACAATATCCGATGGATTGGTCAATGCTTCGCCAAATATTACTAGGGTTCCAGCGGTAATGACCAAGGCGATGAACGAGAAAAATACCATGTTAATCGGCAAACCGAGTAAGTTACCCAAGCGCATATCGCGCTCACTACGCAAAAATCGTGAGAAATCACCGAAGTTTATGACGACTGCTGCGAAATAAGCAACCATCGTACCGACGATAGCAGTAAATGCCTGTATGGCATTTCCACTATAATCGCTGCCACTAGCGAAGATAGAGTTAATCGCAGGTAACAACTCAGAGCCTGATTGATACCAGATGACGGCCATCAAGATGACCATAACGACATAGACTAGCGGTCCTGCCCAATTCAAAAAGTGCTTGATCGGCTCGATGCCTGCCCAAAACAGTAAAATCTGAAATACCCAAACGATGACAAAGGCAATCCAAGCGGTACTATTCAAGCCTAAAAATGTCGTATCTGGGCTACCTATGACAATAGTCAACAAAATGGCAACTGCAGTTGAGGCAAAGTAGGTCTGCACCCCGTACCAAAAGATACCGATAATAGCGCGTAAGATGGCAGGTAAGTTAGCGCCATTGATACCCATGCTGGCACGTATCAAGACTGGAAAAGGGATGCCATATTTGACACTGGGTTTGCCAGTTAAGTTGACCATCAGCATGACGATGAATCCTGAGCAGATAATCGCTGCCATGACCCACCACCCATTCAGTCCATAACTCAAAAATAAGGAGGCCGCTAAGGTATACCCGAATAAGCTCTGAATATCATTGGACCAAACATTAAATATCGCAAACCAGCCCCAATTACGCTGTTCAGGCTGTAGTGGGGCAAGATCTTCATTGTATAATCTTGAGTTTTTGCGTTCTGGATTAAAGGTATTGCAATCATAGAGCGCGCTATTGGATTGAGTACTGAGCTGACTTCCTTGCTCATTCGCAGTGGACATCCTTTTCTCCCTTTAGATTGAAATCAATCGAAACAAATATTGTTAACACTTATTAATGTTTATTGTTAACACTTTAAGGATGTCTAGGTCATTGGTCAAGATAATTGTTTGATCAGCGTTTACTCTTCTCTGTCTAGAATGCTCATTTATAACCCTGAAGCATAAGCGACCAGTTGTTGGCGCTCTTCATCGCTTAGCTGAGTGATATTACCCAGTGGCATATAGCCACTTTGTACAGCAGTCACAATCTTAGCTTGATGAGTTTTTATATCTGCAGGGGTTTGGATAATAATACCCGCTGGCGGCCCATTAAATCCAGCTTGGGTTGGTTGTGCCGCATGGCAAACGCTACATTTTGCTTCTACTACTTTCATGATAGCGTCGTCAGCTGAAGGAGCAACAGGTACTACTTCGGTAGCGGCAGTTCCGCCAGCAACCGCATTGGGATCAGCCTCTGTAGCAGTAGCAGGTGCTACCGTATTCGTATCTTGAGTGACAGCAGCAGGCGGTGTATCTGTCGGTGCTACTTCAGTGACAGCAGGCGTCTTGATTGGAGAAACTGGTAATGGCTCGATAGGTGCTGGACGCATCCAGATAATCAATAGTACGGTTGCTATCGCAGGAATTACTAAGAATTTTGGTCTATGGCGACCCAAGTGTTTTTCGTTGAAGTAATGACGAGCTGTTGCCGTGATGACACCAATGAATACCAATATTAACCAACCATGCGCATGTGAATACATCATTGGATAGTGATTACTAATCATGATAAAGATGAGCGGCAAGGTAAAGTAGTTATTCATCAATGAGCGGTTTCTGGCCATCAATGCCAAATCTGCTACTTCTGGACCTGGTTTGACACCGCGGCGTACACAATCTACAAGTGCGCGCTGAGCTGGCATAATACCGAAGAAGACGTTACCTGCCATGATAGTACCTAAAATGGCACCGACATGGATAAAGGATGCACGATCACTAAACAGCTGGTATGAGCCCCAAGTGGCGATAATCATGAGTACAAAGATAGTGATACTGAAAGCCAGTTTATTTTTGCCGACATTGCTGCGCACAATGACTTCATAAATAAAGTAGCTACCGAATAAGAATAGTAGACTGGTCGATATAGCACCAATGCTACTACCAAAGTCAACTTTGCTCGGATCGATCAAGTAAGCCGTGGCATTGATGTAGTAGACGATAATGAGCATTGCCATACCGGTTAGCCATGTGGTGTAGGCTTCCCACTTAAACCAATGCAGCGTTTTTGGCATCTCTTCAGGTTCGAGCTTGTATTTGGCAATTTCATAGAAACCACCACCATGTACTGCCCAAAGATCGCCTGAAATGCCTTTTTTGGCTTTCCATTCTGGTGGCTTCTGAAGACTCATATCTAGCCATACGAAATAAAATGATGCGCCAATCCATGCTACACCAGCGATAACGTGAAACCAGCGGAAAAATAAGCTTAGCCAATCGAGAAGATATGCACCCATGTTGTCAATGTCCTTTTATATTATTATATCTTGGTAACTCGTAACGACTTTTGCTCACCTTCGTTATTATAAAAGATTGTGATACAACGTAGCGATACCAGCATTATTCATTTGGTCTTAAATCACTGACCTCATTGTCAGTTGTTTAAAGTTTCCAGAACTCGTTTAGCCTTGTTTTTATAAGGTTTCGAGTCATAAAGCTATAGAATCATGATCCGCGATAAGTGCCGTAGCCGTGTGCGCTAAGCAGTAGCGGCACATGGTAGTGACCGTTATCTTGTATCATAAAATCGATGACTACTTGCGGATAAAATACTGTGAGGTTTTGCGTATCAAAATATGCTTGGGTATCAAAGGTCAGCGTATAGCGACCGATATCTAAATGATACTCGGCAATATCAATTTCTGGATTAAATGCCCAGCTATCTGGCGTCACGCGACCATCAGCGTTGGTGACACCGTTTGCCAATAATGATGGCTCGCCACTGGCACTAATACGATGTAACGTCACTGCGATATCAGCGGCAGGCTTGCCAAGATGGGTGTCTAAAATATGTGATGAAAGAGTACCTGACATAATAATTCCTTTTATGTATGAGAGAGACAAAGCAAGATTTAAGCGTCGCCTAACAGTTTTTGTAAACGCAAACGCGTGATTTTATTTTGTTCAGTAGCCGCATTGAGCAATTCAGTCTCGCGATCATTTGGCAGGCGTGCTTGCAATAGATCAAGCATTTGCTGCGCGCTTTTACCAGTTGCAAAGACAATAAAGATAAAGCCGAATTTATCGAGATAGTCTTGATTGCCTTGTGCTAACGCTTCAAGTACCGCATCTTCAGCGTCATTGGCGCCTGATTGCTCATGAGCGGCACTGTCTTGCGTATTGCGATACTTCTCTTTTAATGAGTCGACATTGCCAATCTGTGGGTGACCATCAAAGGCTTCTAGCAAGTTAGCTTCATCCGCTTTAGCTTGTTGCCATGCGTCATCGCTTGCACTCAGTAGCGCTTTTATATCTGCAAACGGACGTGCGTCTGCCAAGGTTTGCGCCCATTGGCTACTGGTACAGCAAGTTAGAAATTCTGAGGTCGCATCGGCTTGCGAGAGGGCGTTCAGTTGCGGTAGTGATAAGCTCACAGTGATATCCTTATCTGTTGACACAAAGTGTTGACGGATACACATTTATCATTTGAGTGATATGAATTTATAAGGTACAGACAGTATCGTGTGCTGATATTAGTCTGTTGATTACTTAACTCAGGGAAAACTCAGGTGAAAGTAGTATCGATTGAGTCATAATTGGTTAATATATATCCATTCTGCTTAAACCTGACTAAATGGTCAACTACTTTATGCAAAATATTTTTATTTTTTACTAGATATGCTAATAATCGGTGTGTTTATTTACAGTTTATCTTAAAGTCACGCTAGAATATGGTACTTACTGATATAAATGTCTAATGGTGCAACCTATGACTCAAATTTCTAAAGCAAAAGCTTCATCCGCCTCTGAGAGCGTGGTTCATCGCAATCAGCATGATATTCGTGCCCAAAACCAAGCGGTGATTTTGACTGCCGCTGAAGAAGAGTTTGTGCTGAAAAGCTATCGCGGTGCCACCATGCAAGGTATCGCTGATCGAGCAGGGCTGCCAAAAGCCAATGTGCATTACTATTTTAAAAGTAAGACCAATCTGTACAAAGTAGTTTTGCGTGCCATCATTCAAGAGTGGAATGATGGCTTGGTGACGATGACGGTAGACAGCGATCCAAGAACCGTTATCGAAAAGTTCGTCCGCACCAAATTGCATCAAGCATTTGCAAACCCAAATCGCCATAAGCTATTTGCGTTAGAGGTCATCGGCGGTGCCCCGCATTTACATGATTTTATGTCGACTGCGATGAAAGATTGGGCACTGGATAAGACACAAGTCATGAAGATATGGCATGAGCAAGGCAAAATTGCCATTGCTGACCCTTTACAGCTATTGATTTTGATTTGGGCAACCACGCAGCGCTATGCAGAGTTTGAAACAGAAATCGTCGGCTTAATGCAAAAGAGCGCGTATGATGAGACAGACGAGGCACGCGCTGCTGACTTCTTAATACCTTTTATACTACGAGGTTGCGGACTCGAGTAGGGGTAGATTGGAACAACTGCTATTAATGAATGGCTTGACGCATAAAGGATTGCTTTAACGATATCGCTGCTAATTAGCGCTTTATCATTAAGGCAATCCTTTTCTTTTGTCACTCATCAAAGTCTTTTACATTGTCTTAGAAAATCATCTAACCCTTCACTTTTAAGCGGCTTCACGAGCAGGCTTCACGTCATCCTCAGCATGCTGGTCAGCCGTATCAAACTCTGCGCCAAAACTTTTTGGTAAAATCATATCAAGCGTAATCGCGATAATACCCGATACGGTCACTGCTGAACCAAAGATATTACGGAACATCTGCGGCATTTGTGCAAATACATCAGGTACAAAGGCAACACCCATCGCCAAACCTAGAGAGGTGGCTATGATTAAGATATTACGATGGGTAAAGTTTACGGTTGAAAGTATGCGAATACCAGCAGTCGCTACGGTTGCAAACATTAGCAGTGTCACACCACCAACTACTGGTTTTGGTAGCTGAGTGAAGATAGCACCTAGGATAGGGAATAAACCCATAAAAAATAAGATACCGCCGACATAGAAGCCCACATAGCGACTAGCGATACCCGTCATCTGAATAACGCCATTATTCTGGCTAAAAGTAGTGACTGGGAAGCTGTTAAAGATACCAGCAATGGCAGAGTTGACACCGTCAGCTAGTACCCCACCTTTGATACGTTTCTCATATAGTGGACCTTTGATAGGCTCACCTGAGATCATCGACGTTGCGGTCAAATCACCAGCAGTCTCGATACTGGTAATGATATACATAAAAGCAATCGGTATAAACGCTTGCCAATCAAAACTAAAGCCAAACTTGAAAGGCACAGGTACAGTCAGTAGCGGGGCTTGTGAGACTAATGAGAAGTCAATACGACCCATAAATGCTGCTACCAGCAAGCCTAACATCAGACCAATAAAAATAGCGCTTGAGCGAATAACTTTGTTAGGTACGATACTAATAAGCACGACACTGATTAATACCCCGCCGCCCAGTAGCAAATTCTCCATGCTACCAAAATTCTCTGCGCCAACACCGCCTGCTAGATCGGTTAGACCAACTTTGGTTAGGGACAAACCAATAGTGACAATGACACAGCCGGTGACGATAGGGCTCATCAAGGATTTAAGTTTAGTAATAAACTGACTCAAGAATATCTCGACAAAGGCGCCTAAGAATGTCACGCCAAAGATTACAGAGAGAATCTCCTCAGGACTACCACCTCGGTTTTTTACTACAAAACCTGCTGCTAACACTGCCGCTAAAAAACCAAAGCTGGTGCCTTGCAGAGCCATTAGCCCTGAACCGACAGGACCAAATTTACGGGTTTGAATAAAGGTTGAAACCCCAGATACCATTAGCGCCATACTGATCAGGTAGGGAATATGCTCACCTAGACCCAAAGCACCGCCAATAATCAATGAGGGCGTAATAACACCAACGAAAGCGGCGAGTACATGCTGTACCGCACCTAAGAATGCTTTTGCAGGCGCAGGACGGTCGTGCAGTCCGTACAATAAATCGGGATTTCCTTGAGTATGCTCACTCATTTTGGCTTTCTCCTAAAGTGACTTTTAGTCCAAGCTCTGTAAAGATATTTAGAGACAGCGTTACGTTGATAAATAGGAGACATATGAGGGTCTCTATAAATCCTTATCGCAGCTAGCTGTTTACACAGTATCAAACACAGAGTCGCATGATCCTTATGCAAATACATGTAAGCAAATAACCAGTCTTTCTCAGTCTGACCGATAGTCGTATGTACAAACCTGACTAAATAGTCAACTATCTTAGGGTATATGTAATTGGCAGTATATTGCAATACTTTTTTTTGATATTCAGCGTTTATAAATAATCACTCTGTCGCTGATAATCGCCTCCGCATATAGGTGGAACTTATCTAGACAGCAATAGACTAAAGGTATTCATCAGATGTGCAGGTGCTGATACAAGCGTACAAAGATATTAAAAGAAAATTTTTCAGTTTAAATATTGCCAAATTGTTAATACTTCGTTATTATGCCTGTCAATATTTAAACGCTAATCATTATCATTAACATTAATAATGTCATTCTTATATGAAACTTAATAATTATTAAAGCATCAAGCTTTTTAGAAAGTAATTTTGGGCAAAAATTACTGATTATTGATTTCCTAAACGAGTTTTAAAATTCTTATACTAGATAAAGTGAGTATGTTATGCGCGAAGTAAAATTATCAAGATTTTCTAGTCGATTGACCGTATTGTCTATGGGCGTAGCAGCAGTATTGGGGGCACAAGCGGCGAGTGCTACGACCTCAGCAGATATGCCGAGCACTACCTTACAGACCATCACAGTGACGGCAAACAGCTCAGTACGTGAAAGCGTGCAAGAGGGCGGTGTTGATGTTGAAGGCTATACCCCAGCTGCGCAGGCAAGCCACTTAAGTGATTTTTTAAATGTCGTACCCGGTGTTACGGTAGGCGGTACGTCAGCGGTCAATCAGCGTATACGCGTACGTGGACTCGATGATACCAATTTGAAAGTGACCATTGATGGCGCTCGCCAAGAAGGCACGCTGTTTTATCATATGGGCGATGTGACCATTGACCCTGATTTGCTAAAACAAGCGGAAGTATCGGTCGGTAATAACTCAGTGACACTAGGTAACGATGCGCTAGGTGGCGCAGTTGCTTTTAAAACTGTTGATGCCGCAGATCTACTAAAACCGGGACAAAAAATCGGTGCCAAACTGCACGCAGGTTATGCTAGTAATAATGATGAATTGCTCACCTCAGCGACTGTGTTTGCTGCCCCAACGGATAATATAGACTTACTGGCTTATTATGGTCAGCGTAATGCCAATGCTGGTGAAGATGGCGAAGGTCGTAAGATCCAAACGGAAGATAGCAAAGGCGAGAATATTTTATTAAAGGCGGGCGCGTATATTGCCAATGACCATCACGTAGGGGCTAGCTTTAGCCGTACCGAAAACGAAGGCATGTTCCCATTACGCCCAGATTTCCCAGCAAGCCCAGGCGTTGGCAGTTGGAATGAAATTCTACCGCAAAAGGTTAAGCGTGATACTTATGGGCTGGACTATAGCTACAATCCTGCCAGTAACTTGGTCAATGTCGATACCAATGTTTATCAAACCGAAACGCAGATTTCACGCGATACGGACTATACGACAAAGCCAGGTTATAACTGGGAAGCGGGCGTAAAAACCACGGGCGCAAAAATTCAAAATACCAGTGTTATTGATACCAATGTCGGCAGCCATAAACTAATCGCCGGTGTTGAGCACTATAAAAAAGAATCTGAGCTAGAGCGTGACTTCGTTAAAAAGGGCACCGATGAAGCCAAGAATACCTCTATTTATCTAGAAGATCAGTGGAAAAATGGCAAATTAACCTTAACGCCGGGCATACGCTACGACCGTTATGAGTCGCCTGAATTTGTTGCTGGTGGCAAAACTTATGACAATGTCGTTGGTGCGCTTGCAGCAAGCTATGAGATTGCACCGTTAACGCAAGTGTTTGCCAGTTATACGCAGTTATTTAACGGTCCTGATTTGAGCCAAGCGATTTTTAACTCAGATGGCGACAAAACCTACGTCAATAAAGACTTAAAAGCAGAAGAAGGATCAAATGCTGAGATTGGTATCGTTAAAACATTGCGTGACCTAACGGTAGCGGGTGATGCGTTACAACTTAGCGGAAAATATTTTGAAACTGATATCGAAAACTTTATTGAATTTGTCCGTTCTGGTGGTACTCGCGTTGGCTTAGACTGTACCACTGGACAACTTGGTGGCGCTTGCCAAGGCGCGGTCAATAAAGATGAAGATTATAAAATTAAGGGTGTTGAGCTCGCTGCTGACTATAAAATGGATAGTTTTAGCATGGGTCTAAGCTATGCCCATGCACGTAGCAAAGGTGATAAAACGGGCTATAGCATCCCATCAGTAACGGGTGGCAGTGCCGACTCTGGCGATAAATATATGGTGAACTTGGCCTACGTACCAACAGACACCACCGAGCTGGGCTGGCGCAGTACCTATGTGGCTGCCATCACGCCCAAAACTGAATCTGCCCAGCTTGAAAAGTCTAACTATGATGTGCATGATATTTTTATGAGCTATATGCCAAAACAAGTCGATGGTTTAAAAGCGACTGTTGGGGTTTATAATATCTTTGATGAAACCTATGCCAGCCATGCGTCACGTTCGCTTACAGAACAAGCAGATGGTTTGCGCACCGACTTTGAACCCGGTCGCAATATCAAAGCATCTTTAACCTATCAGTTCTAAATTTATACTGATCATGCGTAAAAAATGAGTGTTAAAAAAGCCAGCTGCTTTGTATAAGAGCTGGCTTTTTTATGTCGAAACCTCTTTTTTAAACCATATGTCTTTTTTAAATCGTTTTATGCGTCTTTAACACATCAGCATTTAGTGCAATTCTAACGCTAAAATTAACAAAGAATAATAATCAATGATTTCATTTAACCCACGCCAAACTTGCCTATGGATTCACCGTTATACTGGACTTGTGATGGCCGCTTTTTTACTCATGGCTGGTATAACGGGCGCACTATTGGCATTTCACGATGAGCTGGACGCGGTATTTAATCAGCGTTTGGCGGTTGTTGAGAAAGCGCAGACACCGCCATTGTCTATCGCCACCTTGCATGACAAGGTGATTAGCCACTATCCAGAATACAGTTTTTCGACCATGCCAGTAGCAATCGAGCCTAACCGCGCCGTCGTCTTTGCGGTTGATAAATATAAAGGCGATGTAAAGGTAGAACCTGCGCCTTTATTTCAAGAGGTTTATATCAATCCCTATACTGCGGATATCATTGGGGCACGTGATAAAGACGAGTGGGCATGGCGCAATACCATGTGGAAGGTGTTCTGGCTGCATCGTGAGTTATTGCTTGGTGATATCGGCAAGCTGGTACTGGGTATTATTGCGCTTGTTTGGACGATTAATTGTTTTATTGGATTTTATTTGACCTTTCCAAGAGCGGTTAAAAAGAATCAGGTACCGCCCCAATATCCTGCTAAAAAACGGGCGTCTTTATTAAAACGCTGGCTGCCTGCGTGGAAAATCCGCACCAAAACCAATACCTTTAAGCTTAATTATGATGCGCATCATGCGTTTGGTTTATGGTTGTGGCTGATGCTGTTTGTGATTGCATGGTCAAGTGTGGGGTTTAATTTGCAGCAGATCTATAAGCCAGTGATGCAAGCGGTGGTCGGTCTTGACGGCAACAAAGGCAAATCAAATAAAACAGATAAATCTAGCGCGCCAGTTAGCACTGAAATGATCACCATTAATGTTGTTAATAAAGCCAATAGTGTCAATTATTTAAGCAAGCAAGCGAATATTGCCGCGCAAGAAAACGGACTGACCGTGCAGCAATTATTGGGTATTCGCTGGGTTGAGGAAGATAAGCAGTGGCAGATGCGCTTTAAAACCAATCAAGACATCGGCAAGAAAAGTGGCGCGTCTTCAATTACAGTCAATGCAAGAGATGGTAGCGTTGAGAAAATAAATTTTGCTTATCAAAACGCCTCATTTGGTCATAAAGCTGACCAATGGCTATCCACCTTACATATGGGACATATCAGTCATGGTGTCGGTCATTTAGCATATCAAATATTCTTGGCATTGATTGGACTAGCCGTTGCTGTCTTGTCTGGTACTGGGGTATATTTGTGGTGGAAAGGTCGACAGCAACGCTTAAAATCTTTGCGAAAGCTGAGATAAAATTGGTGTCAAAGTGACAAAGCCGTTTACAAGTACGATTTTAAGCCGCATCCACGATTACCGGACGACCTTGATGATTAAGTACCGTCACATCAACGTTATAGAGATCTTTCATGGTTTGTTGGGTAATGACATCGACCGGACATCCAATAGCTTGTACTTGACCGTCCTTCATGGTCACCACCGTATCAGCGAACTGGGCGGCTTGATTGATGTCATGAAGGACAATGACCACGGTTTTTTGCTGGCTATGACTTAACTCACGCAGCTCACGCATCAAGCGTCCGGAATGATACATATCGAGATTATTTAGCGGCTCATCAAGCAATAAATACGGTGTATCTTGGCAAACAATCATCGCAATCAGCACCCGTTGCCGCTGTCCACCCGATAAGGCAGATAAAAAACGCTCAGCTAATGGCTCTAGCTCAAAGCGTTCGATAATCTCAGCCACTTGTTTCTGATCGCTTGCCGTAGGTCGTCCTTGATGATACGGATAGCGCCCAAACATCAGTAATTCATGTACCCGCAGCCGCCCTTGTACTTGATTGTCTTGACTGAGCATTGCTACCGTTGTCGCAAGGGTACGCGCATCGCATTGAACAATATCACGTTCCTCATTATCTACAGCAAAGCTAACCTGTCCGCTTTGCAAGGATTGCAACCGCGCCATCACCGAAAATAACGTCGATTTACCGGCACCATTGGGACCAATTAAAGCGATGACTTGTGACGGTGGCAATAATAAGTTGATATCATGCAAAATCTGCTGCTTGCCAATATGATGCGATACACCCGTTATTTTTATCATAATGCTTCTTTTTTAGCTGAATGTTTAATAAGTGATTAGAGTTTTTAGTTCGAGCGCCGCTGGCTCATAAATATCAATGCTAGAAATACCAAGCCGCCTGCCAGCTCAATAACGACTGATAATACGCCTGCCATACCGAGCACTTGTTCAAAGAGCGTTTGACCAATTACCAAGCAAATCATCGCTACTAAACTCACTAAAATGAGCCGTTCGCTATGATACATATGGCGCGCCAGTCGATTGGTTAGAGCGCAGACCAATAAGCCAAAAAAGGTCACTGGACCGACCAACGCCGTAGCTGTAGCGACCAATACCGCGATGACGGTTAATAGCCCAAATGCCAAACGTTGATAGTTAATACCGAGATTAGTTGCCTGCGCTTTACCCAACATCAGCACATCACATTGATACCGCCAGCGCCAAATAAATAGCGCACTTACGACACAAATAAATAGACTGATGACTAATAGCTGCGGATTGACCGTATTAAACTGCGCGTAACTTGCCGATTGCACCACCACAAAATCATCTGGATTAATCAGTCGCGCAATCAGGGCTGATAAGCTGCGAAACAAGACTCCAAAAATAACCCCTACCAATATCAGCCGCGTTAAATCCTGACTGCTTTTGGAAAACAGTAATTTAAACAGTAATAACGACGCGCCAAACATCAATACAATCTCAAGCGAAAATTTGGCCATCGGATGAAGACTGGTGAAGCTAATCGCCCCTAAGAAAAATACCAATAGACTTTGCAATAGCACATAAAGTGAGTCAAAGCCCAATAATGAGGGCGTGAGGATAGGGTTATGGGTTAAAGTCTGGAAAAGCA
Organism: Psychrobacter cryohalolentis K5; assembly: GCF_000013905.1. Lineage (NCBI taxonomy): Bacteria > Pseudomonadati > Pseudomonadota > Gammaproteobacteria > Moraxellales > Moraxellaceae > Psychrobacter > Psychrobacter cryohalolentis. Next base: position 2,357,687 of record NC_007969.1, on the reverse strand, counting down.
GAGTAGAGACGCCAATTGCATAGCCGACCACCATCAGCGCCAATAGTTTTTTACCCCGTAGTGGCAGGGCAAAATCCCAATGCCCATGGACATTGACGGTTAAAAATAAAATGGCGGAGATTAATAAAACAAGAGCCGCAACAGATTTAGGCTGTTGACTGATAGCTAACCCTAGCTTTGCCCAGAATTTTGCTAATGGGTTCAGGTTGGCGGTAGCACTCTTAGCACTATCAATAGTAGCATCAGTCGTTTGACCAGACGAGGCAGAAGGTAAAAACATACGCTAATCTTATAAAAGAGAATGGCAAGTAAAACAACGATAACTTAGATAATCTAACTCATTTAGGACTCAGCAGGCGCACGTAATAAGATCCATAAAAACACCACCGTTCCGACCACACCAAAGACGGTCGCTACCGGAATCTCGAACGGATAGCGAATCGAGCGCCCGATAATATCGCAAAGCAATACCGCTGAAGCGCCCAATAACGCGACCGCTGGCAAGCTGCGCCTGAGCTTATCGCCCATAATGCGACTGACGATATTTGGCACGACCAAACCAATAAAAGGAATCATGCCAACTGTCACGACGACCACGGCACTCATCATGGCGACCATACCAACGCCAATCCACGTCACATGACGCTTACTGATACCCAAATTTAAAGCAATATTATCGCCCAAGCCAATAATGGTCAGCTTATCGGCGATAATATAGGCGATAATACATAGCACACCAGTCAACCATAACAGCTCATACCGTCCTGACAACACGCTTGAGAAGTCACCAAATTGCCAAACGCTGAGCATCTGTAACGTTTCCGTTTGATAGGCAATAAAGGTAGTAATAGCATCAATAATCCCGCCAAAGACAATACCAATCAACGGAATCATCAAGAAATCTGTCGGCGGAATACGATGAATCAGCAGCATAAAGAGCATCATGCCAAATACTGCCGCAATGGTTGCCACACTCATCTTTATAATTAGCGCGCTGGCCGGAAAGAACAGACTCACCACCAATAAGCCAAGGGCAGCGCTTTGAGTTGCGCCGACCATAGACGGCTCTACAAAGCGATTCTTGAGTACCACTTGAATAATCATCCCAGCCACTGCCATGGCAATACCGGTCAAAATAATAGCAATCGTCCGCGGTAAGCGGCTGACCAGCATCAGTGAGCTGTCTAAGTTGGCACTATGATTGGCGAGGCTATGAAAAACACCTGACCATGAAAAGTCAGCAACTCCAATAGATAAACTTAGCAATACCAACATTCCCATGATGACAAAGCTTGCGGTATTGATTAACCAAGGTGCTATTTTTGCGTGGCGTGATTTAGAGTTTAAATCACCATTTACCTTCTGCTGCCATCTTGAGGGTACAGAAGATATAGATTTATCACTATTAGCGTTATCAATATTAGTAGCGTGATTAGAAAATAGGGGCATAACGGCTGCTAACTTATGGCTGGCGTAAAGGGTAGACGCAAGAATGGGCACTTACGTCTGTTTTTCAACGAATAAAAATGTTTACTTTGCTTGGCTAAATGCCGTTTTAATCGCGGTCAAATCTTGCATCCACTGATAATAACCACCAAATGCTAGGTATGAATCTGGGCTTAGATAGACCACTTGATTCTTTTTCCAAGCCGTCGTTTGCGCGACTAATGGATTGTCCAAGACGGCTTTTGCACCAACGCTTTCTTCACCGATAGCCGCGCTACGGTCAATCACAAACAGCCAGTCAGGGTTGGTTTTTTGCAAGTATTCAAAGGAAACCGGCTGACCATGATCGGCGTCTTTTATCTGATTATCTACCATAGGTACGCCAAGTACGGTATGGATAAAGCCAAAACGTGACTTATCACCGTAAGCAGACAACTTATTACCATTAACCATGATGACCAAGCCATTGCCTTTATCTTTGGTCGCTGTTTTCGTCTCATCAATAAGACCGTCGATATCCTGTTGCAGCTTCAAGGCTTGATCGCTTTTGCCAAATAACGCACCCAAATCATGCAAGCGCTGTTTGCTAGACTCATAGATATTGGCAGTATCAATACTCATATTGAGCGTTGGGGCGATGCTTGAGAGCGCATTATATTTCTCTGCCATACGCGAGCCGACCAAGATAGCTTGTGGTTGCATTGCGTTTAATGCTTCAAGATCTGGCTCAAATACTGTGCCGACTTTTTTCGGATCTGGTTGAGTTTTTGAATGCAGGTTATTCAATTTTAGACCGCTTGGCATGCCATCAACAGCGACATCGAGCGCTGCCAAATCCTGCATCAAGGTCATGTCATAAACCACTAGCGGCGATGGGTTGATTGCCAAATCAACAGATCCCTTGATGGTATCAACGCTAATAATGGTCACAGAAACCGCCTCGTTAGTGGCGACATTTTTGGCTTTATCAGCGGTTTTATTTTCGGTGTTGCTATCTGCGGGTTCTGAGTCATTAGATTCAGGAGCGATACAGCCAGTTACGGTAATACTAGTAAGCAGTGCAGTCATGAGAGCAGCTATTAAGGGACGTTTAAAAACAGGAGTAGCACGGTGGCTAGAGAATGAGGTAGTAGACATAGATAACTCGGTATAGGACGGGTTTTGGCAGTTTTATACAACCTGCTCGATAAAAATCTTCATTTAACGGCAGGTTAAATGAGTCGGTGTTTTATTATAAATTGGGTAAATAATTCAGTCGCCATCATAAAGTAATTGAGACGTATTATCAATAAAGATGATAATGATTTTTATTAACTAAGTGTATTCAGGTTATAATAGACTCGCATTCTGACCTAGATTGAACTTAAAAAATTCACAATACCGACTGAAATATTAGAAATTTACTATTGATAATAATTATCGTTTGCATTATTATCACCACCATTCTATGACGGTTAAATGCTAGAGTATTATGAGTTCAACGGATTTAGAGACGCCCCCACTTAAATCAATCTTGATAGCGATACTAGTTGTAGTAGGGCTTCACGTGCTTACGGCAGTGGCATTGGTGGCAATGAAACCGTCTGCACCCAAAGTCGCGCCGCCCAAACAGACGCCGCCTATTGAAATAGAGCTGGTATCATTACCTGCTGCGTTACCTAAAGAGCCGGTAAAAGTGGTGAAATCTGTTGAAAAAGAAGTGACTAAGGTTGTGATAGATAAAAGCACGCTAGCGCCAAAACCGCAGGCTATAATAAAACCAAAGCCGGTCACAGAGACGCCAAAAAAACCAGTGGTACAAGAACGCAAACCTGATATTACACCGCTAGTCAAAAAAGAAAAGACAACGTCGATTGCTCAAGAAAAGCCGTCACAAAAACAGACTAAGCAAGAAGAGCCAAATCCCGCCATTGATAAAGCCATATCTGAGCAGCTTGCTAATAACCAAAAGGTTAACAATCAGCAAGCTGAGCAACGTCGACTTGTAGCAGCACAAGCGGAAAAAGCAGCGCAAGAAGCACAGCTGCAACAGGCGCAGGCTCAGGCTCAGGCTCAGGAAGCGCAAAGAGTAGCAAATGCTAAAGCGAGTGCCGAAGCAGCAAATGACGCGGCTCAAAAAGCAGCAAGAGCGGCTAAGCAAGCAGAAAAGGCCGCTAAAGCAGCTGCTGAAAGTAATGAGCCTGTCAATTTTACCGCCAGCTCAGCAAATTGGGTATCAGCCCCAAACTTCAGTTTCCCTGAGCGCGTTGCACGACGAGCAAATTCGGGTGATACGCTCAACGTAGTATTGATACTGAGGGTAAATAAGCAGGGCGGGATCGATAATGTGCGTATCGCTCAATCTTCGGGGAATGCGGCATTGGATAAAGAAGCGACGCGGCAAGTGCGCTCAGGCAAGTTTAAACCCTTTACGAATAATGCTGGCGTACCAGTGGTTGGCAATGTGACCTTGCCTGTGAGCTACGCAGTACCTTAATGATTATCCATCTATAAAAACATACATTCTAATCTTTTCACGATAAGCATAAATGCGATAGTCGCTGCAGGTTTATGTGATGGCACAACTTACTAGGGAGTCTGACATGGACTTTACAACTTACTGGCAATATAGCGATATGGTGACTAGAACCTTGTTCTTTTTACTGCTCGCTTTATCTATCATCTCTTGGGTCACGGGCATCATTCGGGTGCTACAAAGCCGAAAATTGGTGACGACTGTTGCTGATGATTTGAGCCAGCAGATGCAGGAAAAACGCTCAGATCTAAGTGTGGCAGATGCAGCGACGCGGCGTTTGATTACTGAGCAAACCTTGCTAAAGCACATTGGTCGCTACCGTTTTGCTAGCGAGCGTGGTTTGCCTATCCTTGGTACGACAGCAGCGATTGCACCGTTTATTGGTCTGTTTGGGACAGTATGGGGTATTTTCCATGCCCTACGTAATATTGGTATGAGCGGACAAGCAGGACTTGGGCAGGTAGCGGGACCGGTCGGTGAGGCACTTATCATGACCGGTTTAGGAATAGCCGTAGCGATTCCAGCGGTAGTGTTCTATAACCTTGCTGTACGTATTAATCGTAGCATCATGTACCAGGCAAATGATCGCGCCCATGATTTACTGGCGCAATCTGCTGAGCTAGCAGTCACACAACAATCATCAATAAATAATGAACCTGCCGTGACTCAAGCTCAGTTAGTAAAAGGTAATCATACAGAGACGCAAGCCCCTCAACAAACAGAACATTATCATAAATCAGCACCATCACAGCCGTAACCCTATTTATTGATAGGGTTTTACATTAAAAGAAAGCGAAGCGACAGATAAGCTAGAAAGTAATAGCTTTGATGATTATACAAAACGTATTGAGAATATTATGGCATTTCAATTGGGTGATGATAGTAGTCAAAGCATGAATGAGATGAACCTCATTCCGCTGATCGATATCATGCTGGTATTAATGATTATCTTTTTGTTGACGGCGAGCGTATTGAATCCGGCAGTGCCATTAGATTTGCCAAAGACCAGTGCGATGTTAAATGAAATCCCGCCCGAAGCGATCCAAATCAGTATTGATAAAGATGCAGGGATATTTTGGGACAGCGATCCTATTAGTATGGAAGAGCTAGAAGTACGCTTGCAGCAGCAAAGTGCCGCTGGCAAAGATCCTTCCGTACAGCTACGTGCTGATAAAGACAGTAAATATGATACCGTCGCTCAAGTGTTGGCAGCGGCGAGTGAAGCGGGACTAAGCAAAATAGCCTTTGTTAATGAATAATCGTTAAAGACATAAGATTGCTAAAAATATCAGCAAGCTTATTAACAGAAAAATTAGCAGAATAATAATAAGAACCATTAAAATAATAAACTTTCTCTCCGGCCTCACAAGGTAATCTTGTGAGGTTTCCTTTATTTTATTAATGTATTATTTAGCTTTTATTCTTGATAAATGCTTACCAGCCGTAGCCAAACGGGCGATAGCCGTAGCCGCCATAGCGTCCAAGACCATAACCAAACGGATAAGGCGACCGCAAGTGATCAAGGTCACGTTGGCGGATATGGTAATAGCGACCTTGCGCGTAAGCTTCTTCGAGCTTTTCGATGCCCTCGAGCGGGCAGACAGGCTGCCAGTCATAACCTTCACGACCACGCTTATAAGCATTTAGCTCGGTACAGTATTTTTTCAGCCCCAGCTGGCGACCCTGTTCCCATTGAATACGGTTTGGCATGGGAGCGCCAGCACTAGCACAGCTATTAGCATAATGACCAAAATAATCCCCTGAGCGCCCATTGATACCGTCGGCATAGCCCACTTCTTGCCAGTTGCTGCTTTGACATTGCTGCGGCGTCAGGCTTTTTTGAGTGGTGGCACAGCCTGATAAAGTAAATAAGGCAACACCGATTAGTGTTAAGGCAACGCTGGACTTACTAATGATTGGAGTGCGCGATTTTTGAGTAAAATTGGCACTCGATGAGTTTCGCTTAATAAGATTATTCATAATAAACCTGCGCGCGTTTAAAATTATGGTTTATCATAGCACTTTTTTATAGGCTCGACTTTTTGTATCTTGTTATCGAACGAGTAGCTTTCTGTACTAAGTATTTGATATGCCACTATAAATATCAGCGATATTGTAGATTAGCTGGTGGCTTGTCTCATAACGATAGATAATCTAGCATGCGGTAATTTATATACTTGCGCTCTATTCTTCTTGATTTTTGAAGGCTGACACGCATTATAAATACAGTTATCAAGGTCAGTCACGTATAAAATAATCGCTGTTATGAGCGAACTTATTAGCTAAAAGGTCAGATTGTCATGGGTATGTGGATTGCTATTCTCATTGTACTATTCGTATTAGGGAGTATGATGGCGCTCAAGCCGAGCGGTATCGATCAGCGTTTAGATAAGCTGCGTATGACCGCGCGCCGCTTGCAGCTCAATCCAAAGCTGGTCACTTGTCCTGACTGGATAAAGGGTAAAGACAACGAGTATGGTCGCGGGATGATGGGGCAGTATTGCTTAATATTAGAAAATACCAATCTGCCGTTTACCCGCTATCAAGTGATTGATGGGCAATGGCGACCAGATAGTAGTTTTGTCGATACGACTACAGATGATAATAAGCTTATCGTGCCAACAGCTATTCGTGCGAATCAAAGCAATACCCATACGGCAATTAAGAAGCCCAATGTCAGTTTGGACAAGATGCCACTTGATTTGCCAGTCAGTATTGAGCCCTATGTAAAAGGGTTATTGACTAAGGCAAATAGTATCGTGATTTATTGGGAAGATATCGCTTATGTACGCCCTGCGACCAACCCTGCTTATCAGCAAAAATTGATTGAGAGCGATTTATTAGCGCTCAAAGAAAAGCTTGAAGAGTGGGCGCTGCAAATGCAAAAGATCCTATAAAAATCACCACAAGGTAGCAAATTGTTTTTTCGTCTCCATAAACGAGCGATATGCAAGTGCTTTTAGCAGACGCTTAGTCATTTTCAGTTGACAGTTTAAGCCTTAGCAGTGTAACGTCTTTATAACTGAAACCTTTCGTTATGGTTATCATTTGTTTTATAACCGATTTTACTAGCAGCCATTACTACAATAATTTGCCACGCCCTTATAACCAAACCTATAAATGGCATGCTGCTAGACAATTCTTATTTTAATTTACTTATTATGGTGTCGTCACCTATGACAAAACCCGCAGCTAAAAAAAGTGCAGCGCCCGCTGCTGACAAACCTAAAGGCAGCCCAAAAGCCAGTCCAAAGGGCAAGTCTTTGGTGATTGTTGAATCACCCGCCAAGGCAAAAACCATCAATAAATATTTGGGTGATGATTTTATCGTGCGCTCAAGTATTGGTCATGTCCGAGATTTGCCAGTCGGTGCTAGCAAAAGCGCAAAGAAACCAGCAACGACCAAAAAAGATGACAGTCTAAGTAAAGAAGAGAAAACTCAGCAAGCATTGGTACGGCGTATGGGTGTCGACCCTGAGCATGATTGGGCGGCAGTCTATGAAGTCTTGCCAAATAAGACCAAGGTCATTAAAGAGCTGAAAGCTTTAGCCAAAGACGCTGACAAAATCTATCTGGCAACGGATATGGATAGAGAGGGAGAGGCGATTGCTTGGCATCTTAAAGAAGTCATCGGCGGCGCTGACAGTAAGTATGAGCGTGTGGTTTTTAACGAGATTACCAAATCTGCCATTCAAAATGCCTTTAAGCAACCGTCTAAACTTGATATTGACCGAGTTAATGCACAGCAAGCGCGGCGTTTTTTAGACCGTGTCGTTGGTTTTATGGTATCGCCACTATTGTGGCAAAAAGTCGCTCGTGGTCTATCGGCGGGTCGCGTACAGTCAGTTGCCATGCGCTTGGTTGTTGAGCGTGAACATGAAATTCGCGCCTTTATTCCAGAAGAATATTGGCAGATTCATGCCGATACCCATATTGCTGATAGCAAAGCCAAAAAAGCTGCAGACGCTGAGCAAATTGGTATTCGTTTAGAAGCCACTAAGCAAGGCGGCAAAACGCTAAAGCTCGTCAATAAAGAGCAGACTGATAAAGTATTAGATGTCCTAAAAGCAAATGACTTTATCGTCAAAGAACGTGAAGAGAAGCCAACGCAGTCGAAACCAAGCGCGCCTTTTATTACCTCGACTTTGCAACAAGCCGCCAGCACGCGTCTGGGATTCTCAGTTAAGAAAACCATGATTTTAGCGCAACGTTTATATGAAGCGGGTCATATTACTTATATGCGTACCGATTCGACCTTTTTATCAGGTGATGCGCTTGCTGCGGTACGTGGCTATATCGAAGACAGCTATGGCGCAAAATACGTGCCAGAAAAGCCGAATTTCTATGGTAATAAACAAGGCGCACAAGAAGCGCATGAAGCCATACGTCCGTCTAACGTCAATATGAAGTCAACGCAGTTGAAAGCCGTTGAGCGTGATGCGATACGTTTGTATGAGCTAATCTGGCGTCAGTTTGTAGCCTGTCAGATGCTACCAGCAAAATATCTATCAGTGAATTTATTCGTTGCTGCTGATGATGTCGAGCTAAAAGCGCGTGGTCGCACCTTGGTATTTGATGGCTTTACCAAGGTTATGCCACCTGCCAAGACCGACGATAACTTATTACCAGATGTGAAAAAAGGCGATAAATTAATACTAGATAAGCTTGATCCGAGTCAGCATTTTACTAAGCCACCACCGCGTTTTACTGAGGCAAGTTTGGTCAAAGAGCTTGAGAAAAAAGGCATCGGTCGTCCATCGACCTATGCTTCTATCATCTCGACTATTCAAGATCGCGGTTATGTGAAGTTAGAAAACAAGCGCCTGTTTGCTGAAAAAATGGGTGATATCGTCACCGATAGACTGACGGCAAGTTTTCCTGATTTGATGGATTATACCTTTACCGCCGCGCTTGAAGACAAGCTTGATCATGTGGCAGAAGGCGATACCGATTGGAAAGATGTCCTTGATAATTTCTATGGTGACTTCAAAACAACGCTTGATCGTGCTAAAGAAAAAGACGGCATGCGCCCGAATGATCCAACCGATGTACCAGATGTCCATTGCGATCTTTGTGCTCGTCCAATGCAGCTACGTACCGGTTCAACGGGTGTATTCTTAGGTTGTACTGGTTACAACTTACCACCAAAAGAACGCTGTAAAGGCACTAAGAACTTAATGCCAGTCGAAGCTTTTGCCAATCTTGATGATGCCGAAGGTGATGACGAAGCGGCCGAAGTCAGAGATTTGATGGAGAAGAAACGCTGCCCGAAATGCGGTACGGCAATGAATGGTTATATCGTTGATGGCGGTCTTAAGCTGCATGTGTGTGGTAACAATCCTGATTGTGATGGTTATGTCTTAGAAGAAGGTAAGTTCGAAGTTCCTGGTTCTGATTCTCCAACCATTGATTGTAATAAGTGCGATGGACAAATGGAGTTAAAGACAGGACGTTTTGGTCCTTACTTTGCGTGTCAGCAATGTGATAACACGCGTAAAGTGCTGAAAACAGGCGAAGCAGCACCGCCGCGCATGGATCCTATTCATCTACCAGAGCTAAAATCAGTTAAGCATGAAGATTACTTTATCTTACGTGAAGGTGCAGCGGGCATGTTCTTAGCAGCCTCTAAGTTCCCTAAAGTACGGGAGACACGTCCGCCAAAGCTTGCTGAGCTGCGAGAGATTAAAGATAAAATGGAAGACAAGTTCCAGTATTTGTTTGAAGGTCCAGATGAGGATCCAGATGGTAATCCGACGATTTTACGTTGGTCGCGCAAGAAAAAAGAGCAGTATATCGGCTCTGAGAAAAATGGCAAAGCCACACGTTGGGGCGTTTACTGGCGTAAAGGAGAGTGGGTAGAGGAGTAAATTTCTTTTACCTTTAAGCTGTCAGTAGTTTTAGGCTATAAAAAAACCTCTTAGACAATCTAAGAGGTTTTTTTATGATTTAAAATCGAAGCTGTGATTATGGACTATGAATTATCTTTTTTCGATGATACCGCAAGCGACGCGATCACCGGCATTACCAGCTGGCTGACTGGTGTAATCATCAACGCCACTATGCACGATAAAGGCTAGGCGATTGACGCTGTATTTACCAGCATCAGCGGCAGAAATTTTCTTATTCACATAATTGATAGTTGCGACACCATCCGCATTAGCCGTTAGATTAGGTAAGTCGCCTGCATGGCCATTCATGTCATCTGGGTTAGAGTGTGGCTTATTATCTGGATTAAAATGCCCACCTGCTGCTTTACCCATATTGCCACAGCTTCCTGTTTCATGGATATGTAGCGACACGGTCTGACCCGGCTGCAAGTTCATCAGCTTACCATATACTTGTACACCGCCATCAACGGGGCGTAAAAACATTTGCCCGACTTCATTTTTATCACCAGTAACAGCATTAATGGTCGACTTTAAAACAGGTTGGTTTAGAGGATTGCCTGTTTGCATCTGACTTTCTACCGTTTGGCAACCCGTCATTGCTAAAGCAGAACCACATAATAGTGCACTTGCAAGCATTGTCTTATTCATTATTATCTCCGTTTTAAATTTTTGTTTTTGATATCATCAATGATTTACTGTATCAGTATAGCTAGGCGCTTGAAGGAGTTATTCACTAAAAGCGCAACAATCGGTTAATAAATGTAAGTATCATATGATTTTTAAAAGAAGGTAACTTAAGTAGGATATCTTCCTATCATATTTGAAGGGATTTAATCCAAGAGAAAATAAATAGCAAATTTAAAAATCCTGAACAAAAAAAAGACCGTAACTAATATTACGGTCTTTTTCTTACGTTAACTTATTAATTGTGTAGCGCTTTACCTTTGGTCTTATCAACCGTTACTTTGGCAGGTTTAATTGGTACTGGCATACTGACCAACGCTACTTTTAATATCTCATCAATCGTCGCGACTGGCTGAATGGTTAAGCCTTCTTTGACGTTATCAGGGATGTCGGCTAAGTCACGCTCGTTAGTATCTGGAATCAACACATGCTTGATACCACCACGATGCGCTGCGAGCAGTTTCTCTTTAAGACCACCGATACGTAAGATTTTACCACGCAGGGTAATCTCACCTGTCATGGCAATATCTGGACGAATAGCAATACCAGTTAAGGCAGATACTAAAGCTGTCGTTAGCGCACCACCAGCAGATGGACCATCTTTTGGAGTGGCGCCTTCTGGCATATGTACGTGGACGTCAGTCGTTTTAAAGGTCTCGTAATCAATCCCTAAGCTATCGCCGCGAGCACGTACTACACTCATCGCTGCACGGATAGATTCTTTCATCACATCGCCGAGTGAACCGGTAAAGATAAGCTCACCTTTGCCTTTCATCGCAACCGCTTCGATAGTGAGTAGCTCACCACCGACTTGTGTCCATGCAAGCCCAGTAATACGACCAATCTCAGGCTCTTCTTCCGCTAGACCATAGTCATACTGATGGACACCTAGATAGTCATCGATGTTTTTGTCATCGACCACGACCAGCTCACGTTCTGCTTTTTTCGGAGCGCGGGCACCATGCGTTTCAACCGAACCGCGAACCACTTTACGGCAGATTTTATTCACTTCACGCTCAAGGTTACGTACACCCGCTTCACGTGTATAGCTACGGACGATGCTATGCAATGCCGCTTCTACAATCTCAATCTCGCCTTCTTTGAGACCGTTATTTTTAATGGCTTTTGGCACTAGATACTTCTGGGCGATATTCACTTTTTCTGCTTCGGTATAACCCGGTAGGCGAATAACTTCCATACGGTCAAGTAGCGCGGCTGGAATATCCATACTGTTAGCGGTACAGATAAACATCACTTGTGATAAATCTAAGTCCATATCTAAATAATGGTCATTGAAAGTATCATTCTGTGATGGGTCTAACACTTCAAGCAATGCTGATGCTGGATCACCACGGAAATCATGCGCCATCTTATCGATTTCATCTAATAAGAATAGCGGGTTTTTAACTTCTACCTTTGCCAATGACTGCACGATTTTACCTGGCATTGCACCGATATACGTACGGCGATGACCACGAATCTCCGCTTCATCACGTACGCCGCCAAGCGCCATACGTACAAACTTGCGACCGGTTGCACGAGCAATTGATTCGCCCAATGAAGTTTTACCAACACCCGGAGGACCGACTAAGCAAAGAATAGGACCGCGCAGTTTTTTCACTCGTGATTGTACAGCGAGATACTCTAAGATGCGATCTTTGACATCTTGTAAGCCATAATGGTCTTCATCTAGGACAGTTTTAGCTTTATCTAAATTGATAGAAACTTTAGTCGTCGCATTCCACGGCGTGTCCAAAATCCATTCAATATAGTTACGCACTACTGAAGATTCGCTCGAAGCCGGTGGCATCATTTTGAGCTTTTTCATTTCTTGCTCAGCTTTTTTGCGCACATCTTCTGGCAAGTCAGCTTCATCAAGACGTTGTTCAAGCTCAGCCACGTCATCTTCACCATCGAACGCACCGTCATTCATATCTGACAGCTCGTTTTTAATGGCTTTCATCTTCTCGTTTAAGAAGTATTCGCGCTGATTGTCTTCCATTTGTTGACGGACAGCTTCTTGGATATCTTGTTCGATGTTTTGCTCAGCACTTTGCTTGACCAAGTATTCGGTCAAAGTGTTGATATGAGTTTTGATATCATTTTGCTCTAAAAATGACTGTTTGATATCAAGATCCATCGACACACGAGTTGAGATAAAGTAGACCAACTCAAGCAAATCATCGATACGTTTTGCAACGCGCGTTAGCTCACGCGCATTACGTAAACGTGCATCGGCATAGCTTTCAAACAGCGAGGTTAAAGCTTGAATCGTGTTTTTCTGCTGGCTTTCATCCATGCTGACATCAAGGTCTGCACGCTCAAAGCCTGCCATCAATAAATCATCATGACTCTCTATCGAATCAACACGAGCGCGATATTGACCTTCGATCAATACTTTGATGCAATTCTCATCGCTATCATGTGGCATGGTGCTGACGATACGACATACTGTGCCGTATTGGTATAAGTTATCGTGATCAATGTCTTCGGTGAGCGAGTCTTTTTGAGCAACGACCAAAACCTTATTGCCGTACTCAGCTTGCGCCAATTCAACCGCTTTGACTGAAGGCTCACGACCGACAAACAAGGCAATTTGCATATGCGGATAAACAACGACATCGCGCAGTGCCAATAATGGCAGATAGTCTTCAACAGCATCTTCTTTACTGTCTTTCGCAGTGTCATCTTCCTGATCAGCGTCAGACGCTGACTTGTTTTCTACTGCGTTATCAGACGAGGTTTTTAGCTCGTTCTGTTGCTCGTTTTCTAGCTCACTTTGCTGCTTGTTGTCATCAGCAACGTTAGGTGATACGTCGACATCGATGTCGATATTGTCTTTATCAATTTTATGTTCACTCATATATTCTTCCTCGTTCACCAGACTTGTAAAGTCAAGTTAGTGGTTCATGTTTAGATAAATGGTGCTGCTATATAAAATTGCAAGGCTCTGTTATCAACAGTTGAGAGAATATTGTGCCTTTATCTACTTTTTCTCTTCAGGCTATTTGGTTTTGCGCGTGGGTTTTAGTCATAAAATCAGGTAAAATAGCGCGCGTCTTAATCGCTCCGTTCAAATAGCAACTGTGTGGATTAAAGTGCTAGGGTTAAATAAATAGGTCAGCAATGTTGTCAATGGCAGGCTAAAAAATATAGGGTAAAGGGCGAGAATATGACCATTAATGCGGTACTACTGGCAGTTGTCATCATGCTAGGGTTGTCACTAGCGCGAGTGCACGTCGTGCTCAGTTTGTTAATCGGTGCGCTGGCAGGTGGACTCATCGCTGGTCTCGGTATGACTGATACCTTGAACGCCTTTCAAGAAGGGATTAAAAACGGCGCACAAATCGCGCTGTCTTATGCGCTGTTAGGTGCGTTTGCAGTAGCAATTGCGCATTCCGGCTTGCCACAATCTTTGGCAGGGGCAGTGATTAAGCGCATTGATGCAGGCGGCACCAGTGGCATGATTAAATACATGCTGTTTGCAGGTCTTGTCACTATGAGCTGCTTTAGTCAAAACTTAATCCCCATTCATATTGCCTTTATTCCCTTGCTTGTGCCGCCATTATTATTGGCATTTAACCGCATGCATATTGATAGACGCCTGATTGCTTGTTTGATTACCTTTGGACTTGTCACGACTTATATGTTTATTCCTTATGGGTTTGGCGATATTTATCTCAATCAAATCATGCTCAAAAATGTTGGTGAAGCGGGTATCGATATCAGTAATATCTCGGTGACCAAAGCCATGGCGATTCCCGCTTTGGGTATGTTCGTGGGCTTACTGATTGCTGTATTTATCAGCTATCGTAAACCGCGTCAGTATCAGCAGCTAGCAATTGATAAAGCTGCACATGATGAAGTGTTAGAAGGTGACGAGTTAAGCAAAACCGCGGCTACTGCAAAAACACAAAGTAAAATGAAGACGCTAGTGGCGATTGCAGCGATTGTCACTGCTTTTGTGGTGCAGCTATATACTGATTCACTATTACTAGGATCTATGTTTGGTTTTGGCGTCTTTATGGCGACAGGCGTCGTCAAATGGCGTGATGCCGATACGGTCTTTAATGACGGTATCAAGCTGATGGCAATGATTGGCTTTATTATGATTACGGCACAAGGGTTTGCGGAAGTCATGAAAGCGACTGAGCAAATACAGCCATTGGTCGATGGAGCGGCATCGTTGTTTGCTGGTAACAAAGCGATGGCAGCATTTATTATGTTACTCATTGGCTTGATTGTAACTATGGGTATTGGCTCATCCTTTTCGACCATTCCAATTTTGGCAGCGATTTATGTCCCACTTTGTATTTCGCTTGGGTTTTCGCCATTGGCAACAGTAGCTATTATTGGAACGGCTGGTGCGCTTGGTGATGCCGGTTCTCCAGCGTCAGATTCAACATTGGGTCCCACCTCTGGTCTAAATGTTGATGGACAACATGACCATATCAAAGACAGCGTGGTGCCAACCTTTATCCATTACAATATTCCGTTATTGATCTTTGGTTGGATTGCAGCGATGGTATTGTAGGTTTTAATATTTGTAAAATTCTCAGTAGTTTTGTAGGGTGTGCCGTATGCACCCTACAGCTTTCATTAATTTTTAATCAACGCTAACCTTTAGAAAATACAATCTATTAAATGCAGGATAGCTATTATGAATATTCAAGATTTTAGTCAACCTGAAATAGAGTTGTTGTTACAAGGGCTTAGAGTTCTATTATCTGAAAAATCAAAGAGCGATCCTGAATTAATACAATGGTCGTATGTGAGAAGTGATCCTTATATGGAAGTATTTGCTATTGATAAGGCTAAATACGAAGAAGAGCGTAATTATATAATAGATTTAATTCGTAAGTTAGAAATAGGCTAGCTTAGTAATAAAGTGATGTTAAATTAACTAATAAATTACTCATCAAAATCCTCAATCTCACTATTTAACCCACTCAAAAATTCATCACTTTGCGCCATTAATTCATTTAAACGGCGTTCATTGATAGTATTTGCTAACTCGTCAGCGCTAAAAGTCTGCTCTTGACTATAATAAAGCCGCTCATAATCCGCTTTTTCTAACTCTTGCAAATGTTGTTCGACATTCTCTGCACTAGAGTTAGTATCTAGAGATTTCTTATTATCATTCATCGAAACCACCTCAAGCCACTTGGCGTAATTATGGCATCTAACGGCACATCCCATGATTGACGCTCTAGTTGCTCAACCACTTGAAAGTCATAGCACCAGCCTATCTTTAGCGGTTTTTCAGCGCCAGACCGATAGCTATTACCTAGAGTTGTGTCATAAAAGCCACCACCCATACCCATACGATTGCCATTTTTATCGACCGCCACTAACGGACAAATAATCACATCTAATTCTGCTGCCCATAGCAATCGGCGATGATGGTTTTGCTTCATGCCTAAGCTATGAATGCGTGTCGGTACATTTAATAACTTTGCATGATAAATAGGCACAAAGCGCAATCGTTTATCTTCCAAGCCATTGCTAGTACGACCAAATGAGCCGACCACCGGCAAATACGGCAAATAGCCTAAGCGTTGACACCAATCCAAAATTGGCTGAGTGGGTAGCTCACCAAAGCCATCATAATATAAGCCGATACGTGCATTCGGCGGTAAGCGTTGCTGTAGCTTGATTAAATGCAAGCTTGCCATGCGTGCGTATTGTTTACGCTCATTATCCAAGAGCCTACGACGCTGGCGAGTGAAATGGCGTCTGGGTGGGTTGCTAATGGTATCAGCTATTTGCACATTATTAGTAGCTTGACTGCTCACGGTAGATAACTCAGGTAGCGAACTGGTAGATTGTTGTTGGCTGGTGCTCTTAGACATCAGTTACCCTCACGGACGTGGAGAAATTTGTGATAAGTCATGCTATCATAACGCCACTTTACAGCGTATTTTTCTTTGTGTGCAGCAGCTGTTGCACTTTTTATGACAAACCATTCATTACCAAACCATCAAAGAGGGTAGTTATGTCAACACAGAATCAGGCAACTCGTACCGAAAAAGACACCATGGGCAATGTAGAAGTCCCAGCTGACGCTTATTGGGGTGCACAAACCCAACGTAGCCGCGAAAACTTTAAAATCGGTGGCGAGACCTTGCCGCGTCCGATGATTGAAGCGATGGCACTGGTCAAAAAAGCCGCTGCGATTACCAATGCGAGCCTTGAGCGTATCGAAGATGATAAGCGCGATTTAATCGTACAAGCTGCTGATGAAGTTATCAACGGTGGTCTAACCGATCAGTTTCCGCTAGTCGTTTGGCAGACCGGTTCTGGTACTCAATCAAACATGAATATGAATGAAGTATTAGCGAATCGTGCCAATGAAATCGCAGGGAACGCGCGCGGCAGCTATACGCCGATTCACCCAAATGACCATGTAAATCATGCTCAATCTACCAATGATAGCTTCCCAACGGCGATTCGTGTTGCCGCTGCTCGTGAAATCAACGGCTTATTGATTCCAGCGGTAAAAGCCCTGCGTGATACGCTAGATGCTAAAGCAAAAGAATTCGATAGCATCGTGAAAATCGGTCGTACGCATTTACAAGACGCCACGCCTTTGACTTTAGGTCAAGAGTTTAGCGGCTATGTTAGCCAACTTGATCATTCATTGGTACGTATTGATAATGCGCTACAAGGCTTGTATGAATTGCCATTAGGCGGTACGGCGGTTGGTACAGGTCTAAACGCCCATCCTGATTATGCAGTAAAATCAGCTGAGCAATTGGCGACATTGTCTGGTCTTCCATTTGTGACGTCACCGAATAAATTTGAAGCACTAGCTGCTCGTGATGCCGAAGTATTTGCGTCAGGCGCATTAAAAACGCTAGCAAGTAGCTTGAATAAAATCGCTAACGACGTACGTTGGTTGGCATCAGGTCCTCGTTGTGGTTTGGGCGAGTTGACGATTCCTGAGAATGAGCCAGGCTCTTCTATCATGCCGGGCAAAGTAAACCCAACGCAGTCAGAAGCAATGACCATGGTTGTGGCGCAAGTCATGGGTAACGATGTCACTATCAGCATGGCAGGCGCGTCAGGTAACTTTGAGCTAAACGTTTATAAGCCAGTTATCGCGTTTAACTTGTTGCAATCTATCAAACTGCTTGGCGATGCGTGCAATAGCTTTAATGAAAACTGTGCTGTTGGTATCCAGCCAGTAAAAGACAAAATCGATGACTTCTTGCACAACTCATTGATGCTAGTGACTGCGCTTAACCGTCATGTTGGTTATGAGAATGCCGCAAAAATCGCTAAGACTGCTTATAAAGAAAACAAAACCTTGAAGCAAGTTGCGGTTGAGTTAGAGCTATTAACTGAAGCACAGTTTGATGAGTGGGTAATTCCTGCTGATATGGTAAATCCTAGATAAGCAGTAGACCAAATAATGACCTGCTACGGTGTCAGACTTGCTTAATGTACGATAGGTACCATTTGTACTGCTAGTAGCAGCATCATATTTGTTCCACTAAAAATTTAGAATAAAAAGACCTTGTCACTTCTTATATGAGAATGTGGCAAGGTTTTTTTTGTTTATATTTTTAAGGCTAGATCTACATCTTATATAGTGAATGTAATCTCAAAGATTGCTTATGGACTACTATAACTATTATCATATACATGCAGAATTTTGGAAAAAAAGACAATAACCTAAATCGGAGTAAACAATGATTACCCATATACCTGATATGACTTTTAAAACTCGTGTTCGTGATGACTCTATTGGAGGAGACAACCCGTTCACATGGTATGATCTAACCACAGATGAGTTATTTGCCAATAAAAAAGTGGTTGTGTTTTCTCTACCAGGTGCGTTTACGCCAACTTGTTCGACCAGCCATCTCCCTCGTTATGAAGCGCTTTATAATGAGTTTAAGGCATTAGGCATAGATGAAATAGTTTGCATTTCTGTTAATGATGCGTTCGTCATGTACCAATGGGGTCTGAAGCAAAACCGTGAAAATGTTTTCTTACTGCCTGATGGTAATGGTGAGTTCACTCGTAAAATGGGGATGCTTGTTGATAAGAGTAATGTTGGCTTTGGTATGCGCTCATGGCGTTATTCGATGGTTGTCGACAATAAAGAAGTTAAAAAAGTGTTTAAGGAAGCTGATTTTGGCGACAACTGTCCAATAGACCCATTTGAAGTATCAGATGCAGACACTATGTTAGCGTATTTAAAAAGTAATGCTTAGGTTCTATTGAGAAGTTAGAAATAAAAAAGACCTTGTCACGTTATGTGGCAAGGTCTTTTTTTCGGTTAAATTTTTGGAGCTAAGAGTTTGCAAAGCCTCAATAGGTAGGTAAAGTTTTGCGCTACTCTGTGACATTATTTATCTCTTCAATTTATGATATAAGTAATAATATCAAAAGATAGTAAACTACCATATCTACAGAGTACTTGAATATGAATTCAACGGATGCCGAATATACTGACCATAAAATATTTGAAGAACTTAATTATTATGCTAGCTTTTATGAGTCTTTATCCAACTCTGTCATGAGCTTCTCGACTAAAGGTACGTCAGCAATTGCTAATATGGATACTTATGTTTATATGTCCATGAGAGGCACCTTAGAGTCTATAGATTTAGTTTTAAAAAATGGTAATCTAAATGATGGTTATGCGTTATTAAGAAAATATTATGATTCTGTCATGATCAATGCGTACACAAATTTATATATCAATCAAAATTCAGAAATAGCAGATTTTTATGTTGCTGAGATCAATGATTGGCTGCATGGTAAAAAGCCATTGCCAAGAATGTCTAAGATGGCAAAATATTTAAAGAACTCTTTGTTTCTATCTGAAGTTAATGAGTTAATTGACTTGAATCAGCGCTATGAAGGTATTAGAAATCGTTGCAATGATAATATGCACTACAATTTCTTTTCCTTAGTATTGCTTAATGATGGCAGAATATATTTGAAAGAGCGTTCTCAGCATCTTGAACAATTGCGAAAAGATGTTAGAAATGTATTCATACTTAATATTTCATACATCTTTATAATTAATGAACATTACATGGTCTCTTCAGATTATTTAGAACATTTAGAAATGGGTATGACGCCACCTGAAAATAGTCAGTACTGGGTAGCTCCGTTTATTCAAGAGATGTTAAATAAAATTCTTCTAGAAAATCGTCCAGATATTTTAGAATTATTGAAAAGATCCACAAATATGGAACTTGCTTAAATTTTTACTACTAATGAATTTAAGAGCATATATTGATTGAGTTAGAAGGATTTAATGCGTTGAAAGTTTAAGGTTTCGTATCTATTACAGAATAAAAAAGACCTTACCACATTAAGCGACAAGGTCTTTTTTTATTTCATATACGTGCTTAATTAAAACTTATAAAGCAAACCAAGCGTCGTCGTAGCATCAGTACGCGAGTCAACCATTGGACTGTCATATTGCTCATTTGGCAGATAGCTTAAGCTTTGATTGGCAAAGCCCGCCCAGCGCTTACTGAAATCATAGTTGGCACTAACATTAATATAAGGATTCAAGCTTGAGTTGGCGGTATAAGCAGCGACGCCAGTTCTAGTTGACTCTGTATCACTTACCCCATAATAGTATTCATTGTAGTCGGCATCATTGTACTCAAATCCAACGCTTGGATAGACCGTTAGCTTGTTTTTGCTAATTTTACCAATATAGCTTAAGCGGGCAGTATTACCGCCGCTACGATCTAAGATATCTGTTGCGTATTGAGCACGAAAGCCACCAACCGGCGTCAGACGCGTATAGCTTAAGCCTGCAGCAGCAGAGGCTTTACGCTCATCAAGTCCTTTTAGTGCGCCAGTAGCATCATCAGGATCAAATGAATTGCCAGCAAGCTGAGCATAAGCAGCTAGCTGATTGCTGCCGTCATTGATAAGGTATACACCCGCTTGAGCACCGCGTGCGTAGATTTTATTATTGTCATAGAATACGCCTGGCAATACTTTTATCTCGGTGCTTTCTTCCAAATCATAAGCAGATTTGACTGCCATGACGTTGACGCCGACGCTTAACTCAGCATCAGGATCTTTCGGTAGGTTTTTATTGAAGAGTGCTGCATTAGATAGGCTAGCTGCGCCAAGCATGGCAGTAGCTGTCAACGTGTTAAGCAAAGCACGCTTAAAAGTAGGGGATAGCGATGATGATGTAGACATGATTTGCTCTCATAAGTGGGTGAAACAAAGGGATAAAAATAGTAAAACTCGTAAGGATTTTGTACATTGGAATCAGGTAAAACTAAAAGAGATATAGGTTAAACAGTGCTTTGCTCAATGGCATTGAGCACTTCTATTAATTGCTGATGAATATCTTGCCACCACCACATAAAGCCAATGATAATAAATAACATTACAATCCATGGCAGCAATTGCCAAATAAGCGCAGGTTTAATGGCTGTGCTTTTTTCATTCAGAGTTTCGTTAAGAGTAGGGCGAATAGGATTGGTAGGGTTAACAGTTACGTTTGAGTTTACACCACTATTATTATCTACATGACTCTCATTATGCAAACTGGCGTTATTTAAATGAGTATTATTTAAGTGTGCATTATTATCAAAGTCAGTGCCGCTATTCACTGGCGTATTAATATAAGTGGTATGATATTCGTTTTGTTGCTCACTTTGATAATGGGGTAAATAATCATTCTCGTAAGTGGCAATATTCTGTATGACAGCTGCCATACGTTGACGATAGGCAATCGCAAAAGGTAGTGAAATGATAAGACCGGTAATCGCACCGCCAATGTGACCAGCATTGTCGATACCCGGCACCGCAAAACCATAGACTAGGTTGATGCCCATAATAAATATCAGGCTTTTAAGATTCAGCACCATACCATTGACTGATATCTTAAACAGCGCGGCGATTAATAACGCTGCGCCAATACCCATGATACCGCCCGATGCGCCCGCAGATAATCCGGCTTGTCCTGTCCCGTCCACAATACCTTGCCATGTGACGTAATTATTCAGTAAGTTGCCACCGATTGCTGCCAGTAAAAATAGCGCCAAAAACTTCGCGGAGCCAAACATCGGCTCGGCGATTTGCCCAAAAAAATACATGGCAAAACCATTAAACAATAAATGCATCAGCCCAATATGCAAAAACGCACTGCTCACCAAGCGCCATGGCTCATTATCCATAGTAAAAGGCAAGGCATTGGCACCCCATTTTATCAGCGCTTCAGTTGAAGGATTATTGGCATCGACACCCGTTAATACCTGCATGATAAATAGCCCGATAAAGCTGACTAATAACAAGGTGGTAACAGGCGCTGTCTTTAATAATTGTTGAATGGTCATAACATCTAATTATCAATAAAAAATTATCAGTACAGTATAAAGGGTATAGATAGTATAAAGAAAGCGACCAACAAGTCTAAGTAGTTATATCGTCTACACTTACCAGCGCATTGGCGCTACGTAAGGCAAGGCAGTTTTGAGATGCTCGTAGGTACCTTTGACTAAGATATCATCGCGCACTTCATTGATATCGGTATGACCGCAAAACGCCATGCTGATATCACATTCGTTATAAATCAGTTCAAGCGCTCGGCGGACACCATCTTCGCCATACGCGCCAAGACCATAAAGAAAAGCGCGACCAATCATCGTGCCATTGGCTCCTAATGCCATCGCTTTGAGTACATCTTGCCCAGAACGAATACCGCTATCGAGCCAAACTTCAATCTGACTGTCTTCAGCACGCACGGCTTGTACAATATCGGATAGAGATGAAATGGAAGAGGGTGCACCATCCAATTGGCGTCCACCATGATTGGAGACCACTAGCGCATCGGCACCGCTACGAGCTGCCATGATGGCATCTTCTGGCTCCATAATGCCTTTGATAATCAGCTTGCCACCCCACATGTCTTTAATACGAGCGACATCATCCCAGCTCAGCGCCGGATCGAACTGCTCAGCTGTCCATGCTGATAGCGATGAGATATCCTCGACGTTTTTAGCATGACCGACGATATTACCAAAGGTGCGGCGGCGGGTTTGGAGCATATTCATACACCATTCTGGCTTGGTCATCAGATTTAAGATATTGGCAAGCGTTGGTTTTGGCGGCGCAGATAGACCATTTTTGATGTCTTTATGACGTTGACCGAGTACTTGTAAATCGGCGGTCAGGATGAGCGCTGAGCAATTGGCTTCTTTGGCACGGCGAATCAAATTGGCGATAAAGTCCATATCGCGCATCATATATAGCTGAAACCAAAATGGCTGGCTGGTATGGGTGGCGACATCTTCGATAGAGCAAATACTCATGGTCGATAGGGAAAACGGTACGCCAAAATTTTCTGCTGCCTGTGCCGCGAGGATTTCTCCGTCTGCCCACATCATGCCAGTAAAGCCTGTTGGCGCAATCGCAACTGGCATTTTTACTGGCGTGCCCAGCATTTCGGTGGCAAGCGAGCGTCCTTCCATATTGACCAATACCCGCTGACGTAATTTGATACGATCAAAGTCAGTTTCATTATTACGATAGGTGGTCTCAGTCCATGAGCCTGAGTCGACATAATCATAAAACATGCGAGGCACTTTGCGCTCAGCAACCCGTCGTAAGTCTTCAATTTCAGTAATTTTGCTCAAATTTTTCATAAGGTCTTCCTTGTTGCTTATTTGGTAACCGTTTATTAATTATGATGCTGCGGTCATTCATTTTTTGTCGTTAATTATCAGAAAATATTATCTTAACCGTGACATAAAACTGACGCTATCATAGTTAGTATAATAGCGTCAGTTCAAGTACTGAGTGCAGATTCACAGATTTACTAGTACAGCTAACTCATGTTAAGCAACGGTTTTTTTACTCGTCATTGCCATGATGCCAAAAAATGCGATTGGCCAAATGACAGCCAATATCCACCACCACATTTGACCGAAAATAATACCCATACCGATCAATCCTGCCTGAATCACATAGTATGTCATTGCGACTAAGGTTTTGCGAATAACATAGCCTTCTTTATCCATTAGACCAACCACCGCGCAAGCAGCAACGACGTTATGTACCGCAATCATATTACCCGCTGCGCCACCGACCGCTTGCAGTGCTACTACTTGTGCAGCAAGATTGACATCTAAGCCAATTTGACTGGCGGTTGACCACTGAAAGTAAGCGAACATCATATTACTGACGGTATTTGAGCCTGCAATGAACGCACCCAGCGCGCCAATCCACGGAGACACGAGTGGCCATGCATTTTGAAATGCACCAGCGGCACTCTCAGCCAGTAAGATGGGCATAGCGGGTAGCGAATTTGCGACTTCAGCAGCTGACCCGGAGTTGATGAATACTTGTACCATCGGTACCGAAAACAGCAAGGCTGGTGCGGCGGCTACCATGGTTTTTGCAGAACTACTCCAACTACGTTTGACGGCTTGTCCGTTCATTTTGAACAACAAGATAGAGATTAAGGCAACAATAATTAGAATGATACCTGGAGAATAGGCAAGTTGGATTTTACTAGAAATAGTTGTACCAAAAAGATTGGTAAATTGTATAGTGGTCAAATCTCCAGTCAAAAATGCCTTCAGTGGTGCAATGACTCGAGTGATGATTAGTAGACCAATAACGATGAGATAAGGAGAAAATGCCCGAACCAAAGAAAATCTTGGTGCAATGGAATCATCAAACTTTTCTTCAGGTAACGAGCCTAGCCAGTCTTTATCCCATTTAGCGCGTGGCGCAAAATCAAAAATCTCTTTAGGCATCAAGAAGCCGCGCTTTGCTGCAGGAAGCACAATCATAAGACCGATAAAACCGCCGACCAATGATGGGAACTCAGGACCTAGGTATCTAGCCACTAAATAATAAGGAACGGTAAAGCAGAGACCAGCAAAAATTGCAAAAGGCCATACTTTGAGCCCTTCAACGAAGGAGCGATTTTTACCAAAGAACCGAGTCAAAAATCCACTCAAAAGTAACGGAATTAGAAAACCCACCAGCGCATGTATCAGACCGATGTTACCCGCGATTTGTAATAGATAGTTTTCAGTTGAGAGTGGCGCAATCGCTTGCGTTATATCTGGCTTATCATTGATACCAGTCCAAACGCCAAGTAATACTGGCGTACCAACGGCACCAAATGATACGGGCGTCGACTGAATAATTAACATAGCCATAACTGATGCCATCGCTGGGAAACCTAAAGCCAACAACAACGGTGCACCGATAGCAGATGGCGTACCAAATCCTGATGAGCCTTCTATCAGCGAGCCGAATAACCACGCCACAATGATAACTTGAACGCGTCTATCGGGCGAGATATCCATAAAGCCTTTACGAATAGCGACAATAGCGCCCCCTTCCTTCAAAGTATTCAGCAATAAAATAGCCGCAAATACAATAAATAAAAGCGTGAGTGCGACGATGATGCCGTTTACAGTCGCGGCTGCGACTTGGGCGCCACTGGCTTGCCAAACGAACAACGCTAATAGCGCGGTTACTAAATAGGCAACGCCCATAGAAATCTTGGCAGGGAGCCGCAACATTACAAGCAAAACGAGTACTACCAGAATAGGCGCTAAGGCCAAAAAAGTGTACATAATAAACCGTCCTTGGTATATGTAGTTGAAGTCATCTTTGAAATATCATTGAATGATATTTCTTTTTTGTTTATCAGTATTAAGCCAAAAGAAGCCCGTAGTTTTTTGGTGCTGCGGGCGTCATTCAAATGGCAGTAAAGAACTTATTTCAAAAATTAGCTGAGACCTTGTATTCTTTGTTAAAGTAGTTAAGAGCTGATTATGATTGTCCTTTACAATCCGCTTAACTCATTATAGTTGGTTTTATTGTGGGTCTAACAATTCGATCCAATGCTTGACTGGGACGGACGCATGGCTGCCTAAATGCAATTGGCATCCGATATTGGCTGTCACAATCTGATCTGGGTTATCGATGGTAAGATCGTTGATTTTATTGGTGAGTAGTTGCTGGCTAAGCGTAGGCTGAAGGAGCGAGTAAGTACCAGCAGAGCCGCAGCATAAATGTCCGTTTTGGGTTTTAGAGAGCTCAATCCCAGCGCGTTGCAATATCTGCTCAACATGACCGCCTAACTGCTGAGCGTGCTGTAGCGAGCATGGGCAGTGGACAGCGGTCTTGCGATTCGTCTGTTTTACTACCAACTTCTCTAGGTCCTCTTTGATCAAAATTTCACTCAGGTCTCGGGTCAGTGCACTGATACGCTTGGCTTTAGCTGCATAAGCGTTGTCATGTTTGAGTTTTTCGCCGTACTCCTTGACCATCGAGCCGCAGCCTGAAGCGCTGATAACAATGGCTTCAGCCCCAGCCTCAATATATGGCCACCACGCATCGATATTGCGCCGCATAAACGCAAGCCCTTCTTCATGGGCTGGTATGTGATAGCTCACAGCGCCGCAACATCCGGCATCTGGTGCAGCAATCAAGCTAATGCCTAGCCTATCAAGTACTCGGGCGGCGGCATTGTTGGTATTGGGAGTGGCAGAAGGTTGGGCGCAGCCCTCTAGCACGAGCATTTGACGCGAGTGTTGCTGTGAGGGTCGCGGGCGGGTGATTTGCTTAACAGGGACTTGGGCTTTTAAGTCGCGAGGCAAAAAGGAGCGAAACAGTTGTCCGAGTCTTAAGATAAACCCAAATCGGTGCGGATAGGGCAACACCTTTCTGATAAGCCAGCGTTTAAGTCTTTGATCGGCAGGTCGCGACAGCTGTTCTTCCATAATATCGCGGCCGATTTCAGCCAAGCGGCCATATTTTACCCCAGAGGGGCAAGTGGTTTCGCAGCTACGACAAGTTAAACAACGGTCTAAATGAAGTTGGGATTTTTCGCTAACATCACCAGTTTCAAGCATTTGTTTTAGTAAATAAATACGACCACGAGGGCCGTCACGCTCATCGCCAAGCTCTTGATACGTGGGGCACGTGGCATTACAAAATCCACAGTGAACGCAAGTGCGCAAAATATCGTCGGCTTCTTGAATATCTGGGTGATCCAGATATTTTATATTGATTTGAGTTCGCATTACGACTTCCTTGTCATCGAGCTAATTTACATCCAGCTGTATAAACGATTGGGATTGAAAACACCATTCGGATCAAAGGCGTGTTTGAGGCGTTGGTGGAGCTTTTGGAGCGCCTCAGACTGAGTATGAAAGACCTCCTGACTCCTGTCACCACCGCGATAAAGGCTGACCTGACCACCTGCAGCCTCAGCGAGCGCTTCTAATTTGTCCGCGGTAAATTCGCCACGAAGCCAGCGCTGTGATCCTCCCCAATCAATCAGCCAATCTTCCTCTGGTAGCATATGCGCCGCGCTACTTTTTACAGAAAACCGCCACAATGAGGACGCGTTTAAAAAATAATCCAATTGCTGCTCACGAAGCATTGACCAAAACGTATTTGTATCCTCTAATATTGCGCCTTGCCACTGGTTGACAGTACTGTCTACAGCACTTCGCGCGCCGGCCAAGCGCAAATACAAATGATTGTCAAACCAACAAGCCCCTGTCAAGGGTTTGGATTTTCCTGAGAGACGGTTCATAGTCTCAATAGCCTTTGCAGCGTCCATTTCCTGCTTAATAGTCACAGTGGCGGCAGGCTTAGGCATGACTTTTAGACTGACTTCAGTGATGATACCCAACGTGCCCATAGCGCCTGCTTGCATCCGTGAGACATCATAACCGGCGACGTTTTTCATTACCTGACCGCCAAAGCGCAGTTCGTCTGCATGGCCATTAATCAGGCGAATGCCTAAGACATGGTCTCTTATTGAACCGCTCCAAGGTCTTGCTGGGCCTGATAAGTGGCAAGCCAATGTACCGCCCAAGGTTGCTTGTCCGTCAAATGTCGGTGGTTCAAATGCTAAGCACTGATTGTGTTCTGCTAAGGCGCTATTAATCTCAGTAATTGAGGTTCCAGCACGAGCAGTCAGCACCAATTCGATCGGCTCATAACTGAGAATACCTTTGTGCTCGCTAAGACTGATGGGGTCGCCTATTGGCTCACGTCCCATAAACTGCTTACTGCCCCCGCCCATGATTTGTAGGGCTGTGCCGTCATGGCTGGCTTGCATTACTCGCGCAATCAGCTCTTGACTGATGTCTGTCATGCCAGATCTCCTTGCTGTGGTTGAGAGTCATGGTTGTGTTGCGTTCTGTCAAGGGTACGGTACTCTTGACAGCGCTTGAGCACTGGAATGCCCTTACCTGGATTTAGCGTACCGATTGGGTCAAAGGCGTGCTTGATTGCATGAAATTGTGTCAGCTCTTGATCGTTAAACTGAATCGTCATTTGGCGGATTTTTTCGACCCCAACCCCATGCTCACCAGTTATGCAGCCGCCCACCTTGACGCAAAGCTCTAAAATCCGGCTACCGAACTCTTCAGTGCGCTCAAGCTCTCCTGGGACATTGGCATCAAATAAGATAAGCGGGTGCAAATTGCCGTCCCCAGCATGAAACACGTTGGCGACGCGCAGACCGTATTCATCTGAGAGTTTTTGCATTTCGGTTAAGACATGGGCAAGTTGGCTACGCGGAATGGTGCCATCCATGCAGTAGTAGTCAGGGGATATTCGTCCGACAGCGGGGAATGCAGATTTTCGACCTTTCCACAATAAGGCGCGCTCCGCCTCACTTTGTGAGACACGTGTTGTGGTTGCGCCAAGCTCGATAAACAGCTGCTCAACCTCTGCAATCTGTTCTTGAACTTCCGCCTCGCTACCATCTAACTCACACAGCAGCAAAGCTTGGGCGTCAATTGGATAGCCTGCATGA
This sequence comes from Psychrobacter cryohalolentis K5, assembly GCF_000013905.1. Taxonomy (NCBI): domain Bacteria; kingdom Pseudomonadati; phylum Pseudomonadota; class Gammaproteobacteria; order Moraxellales; family Moraxellaceae; genus Psychrobacter; species Psychrobacter cryohalolentis. Next base: position 2,329,357 of record NC_007969.1, on the reverse strand, counting down.
GCAAATGCTTCGGCGGCTATGATGGCAGGGCTGTCCATCATCTCAAGTCCGGCTGGAATAATACCTTTGGCAATCACGCCGCCGACCGCATCCCCTGCAGTCTGGACATTATCAAAAGCGGCCATAATGACCTGAGCCTTTTCAGGGCTAGGTAGCAGCTTGACCGTCACTTCAGTAATCACCCCAAGTAGACCCTCAGAGCCAGTAATCAAAGCCATCAAATCAAAGCCGTTGCTATCAAGACCTTCACTACCAATAGTAATGAGATCCCCCTCGACTGTGACCATCTCAACTTTTAATAAATTGTGAGTGGTCAGACCATATTTGAGACAATGGACGCCGCCTGAGTTTTCGGCGACGTTGCCACCGATGGAGCAGGCAATCTGTGAGGAGGGGTCTGGGCCATAATACAAGCCATATTGTCTAGCTGCCTCACTAATAGCAAGGTTACGGACACCTGGCTGCAAACGTGCGCTACGGGCAAGTGGATCAATATCAAGGATATGTTTGAATCGTGACAACACCAATAAGACGCCATCAGGGTTGGGCATTGCACCTGCACACAAACCCGTACCGGCACCGCGTGCGACCACAGGGATTTGATAGCGATAACAGATTCGCATGACCTCACAAACTTGCTCAACGGTTTTTGGGAGCACCGTAATGAGTGGCATATCGCAATATACCGATAAGCCATCACACTCAAAAGGCTTTTGAGTCTCCTCATCATTGATCACGTACTGAGGCTCAATAAAATCGCGAAATAGCTCTACTAAAGCAGCTTTATCAGGTCTTTGGCTCTGATTCATGGTGGCATTCCTTTGCTCACTAAATTGTCGACACTCACTGCATTATTATACAGATGACCTTAAGCTTATAATAAAAAGGGAAAGATTAGCTATCAATATATTAGCTAAAACTGAATAAAATGATATGTAATGTTTTGAATTAGTAAGAATTAAGCTTGTTTGCGACTGTATTGAATAAGCGAGCAGGGGCTGGCAGGGTTACAATAAACGCTGTAAATCCAGTACTGAAAATGGATAATCTAAGCGTTTTGTCGGTGTCAAGACGACGGGAATAGTCGTCGCAAAGGCCATCATAAGCGGCTCAGAGAAATCGGCAATATCGACAGGCTCGTAAGTAACGCGTTGCACCACTTGTAGCTGTGTTATCAGCTGTTCAGCAATATCACATAAATGACAGCCTGAAGTACCAAGCAACCACCATTTAGCAAAATTTTCAGAACTGCCAAGCTCAGGTTTTTCTTCAATCATATGAGCACGCAATGTGCTTACATTATTATTCTCGTACATAGCTACTCTCTTATATTAATCCTAAAGGCAAAGCTTACAAATTCAACGTTCATTTTTGCTGATTTTTTACGTGTACTCATGTGACATGATAAAGAAGTGGGGTAAATAATGACAGCGATTGTGAGATTAGGTAAGATGAGCTGCTATTTATAATTGCTGACCTATATTGCTAGGCTAAGCGCTCCTTACTTCCTCTAACTATCTTTTCAATCACTTGGACAACACGCATGACAAGTTTTGGCAAATTTATCAAACGACTCTTATTGGCATTGATGGTGTTGGTCGTCGCATTCCATGTGTTGGTTGCAGGACTGCTATTAATTTGGAAAACGCAGCCGATTAATAACAGCATGTTTATGCTCACCCATCGCATTATGGGCGGTGATGTTAGCCAAACTTGGGTTGAATATGACGCGATTGCCAAATCTGCGAAGCAAGCGGCGATTGTCAGTGAGGATTCGACGTTTAGCCAGCATAACGGCTTTGATATGAAAGGCATTAAGGCGGCACAGAAAAAGAATGAAGCGACTGGCAAGATGTCGGCAGGCGGCTCAACCATCACTCAGCAATTGGCTAAAAATCTGTTTTTGACTTCGCATCGCTCTTATACCCGTAAAGCTGAAGAGGCTGTTCTCACCATAATGATTGAGACATTGTGGGATAAGCAGCGGATTTTGACCGCGTATTTGAATGTAGCAGAGTTTGGCAATGGTATTTATGGTGTTGAAGCGGCAGCGCAGTATTATTTTGATAAATCAGCGGCTAATCTCAATCGTGATCAGTCAGCCTTATTGATTGCCATGCTAACCAATCCAAAATACTATGAAAGTCATCAAAGCGATAAACGCCTGCGTAATAAACAACGTATCATTAAAAAGCGTATGAAAAATGCTGTATTGCCACAGTCTGCTTAAATGTAGCTAGAATTAACGGTAACAATAGAATAATACTTAAAAAGTATAGTATAAAAATGCTGATAGGATAAGATTGATATAAAAATGATAGCAGTTTGATAACAGTCATAGGAGTGGAGCGTGGTAGAGATGGATAATAAGCACAGTAATAGTGATAAGACCGCTGATGTTATTGAGACATATATTGATGCGAATAATGATGTCAATAGAGAGAGTGACACAGTTAAAGTAGACGGTGCCATTAATACCAGCAATCCTCCTACCGATGAAAGCCTTATTAATCCGTATGGCAACCAAGTTTTAACCGAGATTGATTGGCAACGCTCGGAAGATGGCAATTATTCACCCAGCAGCTATATCAATCGTGACTTGTCTTTATTGCAGTTTCATCTGCGGGTCTTAGCACAAGCGGCAGATCCCCACCATCCTTTGCTTGAGCGTTTATTCTTTTTAATGATTTTTTCATCCAATATCGATGAGTTTTTTGAGATTCGCGTTGCTGGTATCATGCAAAAGCTCAATCTGGGAGATGTGTCGACCAGTGTACATGGTATGCGTCCTAGTGAAATTCTTAATGAAATATCAGCGGTGACTCATGATGCCATCGCTGAGCAATACCGTATTTTAAATGAAGATATCTTGCCAGCACTGGCGCTTGAGGATATTCGTTATTTAAAGCGTGATGAGTTGAATGCCGAGCAATCCGCATGGATGAAGCGCTATTTTACTGAGCAAGTATCGCCGGTATTGACACCTATTAGCATTGATCCTGCGCATCCATTCCCGCGCTTGGTGAATAAAAGCTTGAACTTTATTGCGACGTTAGAGGGCAAAGACGCCTTTGGTCGCGATATTAATTTGGCAATCGTACCCGCGCCGCGTAGCTTGCCGCGCGTGATTCGTCTGCCTGATGAATTGACTGGTGGCAAAGAGCACCATGTGATGTTATCAGCGATTATCCATGAGCATATTGGTGAGCTATTCCCTGGTATGAATGTCACGGGCTGTCATCAATTTAGACTGACGCGTAATGCGGATTTGGACTTGGCAGATGATGTTGATGACATTGCCAAAGCCTTAGAAGGTGAGCTTGAAAACCGCCGCTTTGGTGATAAAGTGCGCCTTGAAGTCACTACTGAATGCCCAACGCCAATTAGTGATTATTTGCTTAATGAGTTTGAGTTGCATGACAATCAATTATACCGCGTCAATGGACCTGTCAACTTAACGCGTTTGCTGTTTGATTTTAATATCCCATCCTTGCGTTATCAGCCCTTTACGCATGTGATACCAAAACCGTTTCGCCGCGAAGTCGACAAGCTTGATAAAGCAACCAGTATGTTTGCTGCCATGCGTAAAGGCGATGTATTGGCGCATCATCCGTTCCATGCGTTTTCGCCGATTATTAATTTACTTTGGCAAGCTGCCAGTGATCCAAAAGTATTAGCGATTAAGCAAACGCTTTATCGTTCAGGTACCAATTCAGAAATTGTCAAAGCGCTAGCCGCAGCAGCACGTAATGGTAAAGAAGTGACAGCAGTCATTGAGTTACGCGCCCGTTTTGATGAAGCGTCTAATATTGCTGTTGCCAACTATCTGCAAGAGGCAGGGGCGGTAGTGGTCTACGGTATTGTTGGCTACAAAACCCACGCTAAACTCATGCTCATCGTGCGCCGCGAAGAGGGGAAAATGCGCCGTTATGTGCATTTAGGCACGGGTAATTATCACGCAGCAAATGCTAAAGTCTATACCGATTATGGATTATTCAGCGCGGATCCTGATATCTCAGAAGACGTCCACAAGATATTCCAAGAGCTGACCGGCATGGGTAAACCTGCTAATCTTAAAAAACTATTGCATGCACCATTTACCTTGCATGATAAATTGATGAGCTTTATCGATGATGAGATTACTCATGCCAAGGCGGGCAAGCGCGCTCATATTATTGTTAAAGTAAACGCCTTAACCGAACGTCGTTTGATTGATAAACTATATGATGCGTCACAAGCAGGGGTCAAAATTGAACTGATTTTGCGCTCCATATGCTGTCTGCTTCCGCAAGTGAAGGGTCTGTCTGAGAATATCACCGTACGTTCTGTTATCGGTCGTTTTTTGGAGCATACTCGCATTTATTACTTCTATAATGATGGTGATGAGCGCTTGTACTGTGGCAGCGCCGATTGGATGGATCGTAATTTGTTCCACCGTGTAGAGGTAGCGTTTCCGATTGAAGATAAAAAATTGTCTAAGCAAATTTATCAAGATGGACTGTTGAGTTACCTCCAAGACAATAAGCAAGCGTGGACACTTAGCGGTGACGGTAACTGGCAACGAACCAAGCCAGCGGCGGATGAAGCGCCTCACATTGCTCAAGAGCATTTATTAAAGGTGATTAATCGTGTTGGCGAGCCAGTATAACTGTCTTGTTTATTAGCGGTTATTAAGTTGATTAATCTCATTTAGTATTTTTAATGTTATCCACTCTTTTCAACAATATAACAGCCAAGCATAGGGATTACTCTGTGCTTGGTTTTTTTTTGCCTACCAACCCTACTTTCTGGTTACAAACTGTCTGGTAAGCTCACACTTATTCACATATTTATACGGCAGTACACTGGTGAGCGTATCAAATTTATTCTTATAATTAGGTAGATATAAATAATTATATAGATATAAACATTTACTCTTATAACGTATCTCACTAAGAAAACAGGATTTCACCATGAGTCACCCCAACAATAATAGCTCAGATAATAATAGCTCAGATATCAAAAAAGCCGCTGAGCAAGCAGACAGCCAGCAGATTGAGAGAAATTTAGAAAATGGCAAGCCAGTTGATGCACCAGAATTATTAACAGAAGAAGAGCAAACTTCTTTTATCAACGATGATTTGCGTACAGACAAATAGTTAGCAAAAAATTATTGAACTCCATACTACTAAAGCGAGGGAAATGCCATGTCACATGATAGTCAGTCAGACAATATTCAAACTAACAACATGCACCCAAATAATGAAAAGCCCGTATCCGTCAACGACCCAGCGAAGCTGCATCCAGATAATCCATCGGACAGTTATGAAGGTCGTAAGCACGAACCCGAAATTGATGGACCTCAGCAGGAGTCGCAGGAGACGGATGAGATATACGCTGACCCACGCAAAGAAGAAAATCTGCCTCCAGGTGGAAAAAATGTTGGCGATCTAAACGCCTATGATTTATCGCAAAAAGGCAATGAATAGTTTTTCATCGTCGTGACTATCTAAACTCTCATATAAATGATCATTGTCAGATGTCTGGTAATGAAGAAATAACAAGAAAGATAAATTAAAAATAAGGATATTACGATGGAAACGAAAGATCCGGCATTAACCAAAACGCTTCTCAACAGTAATGATGGTCATATCGATAATATGCCTGCGCGCACGGTCGACACCAGCGCCGCTCATGATAATACGGAAAAAAGCACCGAGACATTTCAAGAAACAGTCATTGGTACTAGATATGCGAGCGATGATATCGAGCATGGTGACCATAGACATGCAGACATTCATCATAATAGTCATAACGTGATGTCTACCGATGATAGTATTGAAAATCATACCACTATCAATAAAGGAACAGATACGTTCCAAGAAAGTGTGGTAGGCTCAGAACATGTCAATGATGGCGATAATGCTGCCCGTCAGCCAGACCGCCGTGATCAAGAGGGCAATGCTTTTGATGATGGTATCAATGAACATACTACTATTGATAAAGGGGCTAAAAGCGAAGGCATAAACGATTTAAATCGCTATGCAAATATTGATAACGCTCAAACCCGTGTGTTAAATCCAGATGAAAAAGATTTTTAAAACATTTAGACAATTCAGATAAATTGAAAAAGGTGCTGCAAGTAATGACGTATGATATGTCGCTTGCAGCACCTTTTTTTGTTTTATTGATAACATAGTCGATTCAATTTGAAAAGAACACCGTACTGCTGGGATAAATTTTTCGAAGCCTCTGGAGTGCGAAGCGCATAGCAAGCGAGAGAAATTTATCCCAGCATAATGCTATTCTGAGCGTAACTCTTTTATATTGAACTCACTATAGATTTAATAAATTAGAGAGCAATAGGGTCGCCGCTATGAAAGCGCAGCTCAGTATCTGGAGTTGATATCAGCTCTGCTTCTACTTCTTTAAAGAATGCCACACGCTCATCGATACTGTCATCAGACAATGACTGCGCTAGTGCCAAATAATCTTCAAAATGACGGCTTTCTGATTTTAATAAATAACGATAGTATTTTGCCAAACGCTCATCATTGATAACCTCAGAAAGTGCCGCAAAACGCTCACAAGAACGTGCCTCGATAAATGCACCAATAATCAGCACATCTACCATTGCAGCGGGTTCATAAGTACGCTTGTGTTTTAGCATCCCTTTGGCATAGCGTCCAGCACTTAGATATTTCCATGCTTGCCCGCGCTCATTCATAATGCCGAGCACTTGCTCATAGTGCAGCATTTCTTCACGTATCAATTGTGCCAATTTACGCTGTAAATCATAAGAGAACTCATAGCGAAAGATGAGATTCATCGCGGTACCGGCGGCCTTTTTTTCACAATTGGCATGGTCTTGAATAATCAGTGGTAAGTTATTAACAGCGGCGTTGACCCAAGCTTGTGAGGTTCGTGCGCCCAAGAAATCAAAAATAGGCGATAAATCTACCTTTAGTGGCGTGCTGAGTTGGGTGATAGAAATGATATCAACGCTATCATTACTACTGCTATTTTCAGAATCTATTACAGATTGACTCCCTACTGTAGTTGAAGGCTCAGATTGCAAATTAGAAGTAGTTTTAGGTATGGATGTATTTTCTTGGTTTATGGTCATGGTTTGCTTAGACTTTATCGATGAGTGGATGAATAAAATAATGAAAAAAAGTAGATATATACGCGCGATATGTATTTAAACTCTTCAGACTACTTTGATATGATAGATAACCGTTACGCATAAATTAATATCGTAATGATTACTTACAGTTTATACTTATGAGTGATTTAATAGGATAGGATAGCAAGATAATCGTTGCTGGCGCATATGGTATATAGACTATCATTTATCTACAGCACAAGCATTTAGTTACTAAATGGGGTTTCCTTGTTTATTGCCTTATTTGGTAGTAGGATAATATTTTGCTTTTAACGTATTTTGTCTTACTATTGCTTGTCAACTGATAGCAGGTAGCCAATAGTATATCAACTATCAATCGCGTCTCAAAATCTAAGGTTTATAGCCTATCTTTATGTAAAACCTATCTAGATAATACAACGTTAAATACCGCTCAAATAATGACAGCCGAGGTAATGCAGCAGTAAATTTACTTGGCTTGTAGCTTATTTATTACTTTACAACTCTGCTTTATGCGCCCTTTTGCATGACTGTGTACATGGACGAGGTATGTTTTAGCAGCCCAGTATCAACAAATCTAACAAACAGATAAGGATAACAGTATGAGCCAGTCTTCTAATGCCAATCGTGTTCAAAAAGGCATTCTTGCCATTGATCAGCAGCTGTTCGATTTTATCGAAAATGAAGTGCTGCCGAAAGTCGGTATTGATTCAGACGGTTACTGGTCAGGTTTCGAAAAGGTCATCAAAGAGTTTACGCCACGTAATAAAGCACTGCTTGCAACGCGTGCTAAGATTCAAGGACAGATTGACCAATGGCACCTGCAACATCCTACCAAAAATGGCGACATTGATTATCCAGCGTACAAAGCATTTTTACAAGAAATTGGCTACCTATTACCAGAAGGCGAAGCGTTCAGTGTCAGCACAGAAAACGTCGATGATGAGATTGCCCGTATTGCAGGACCTCAGCTGGTAGTACCAGTACGTAATGCTCGCTATGCGTTGAACGCCAATAATGCGCGTTGGGGCAGCTTATATGATGCTTTATATGGCACCAATGTTATCAGTGATGAAAATGGTCAAGAAGCAAAAGGTGGCTACAATCCAACACGTGGCGCAGCCGTCGTCGCTTATGCCAAAAAATTCCTAGATGAAAATTTTGCCTTAGCATCAGGCTCCTATAGCGATGTAACAGGTTTTAGAGTCGTTGATGGTAAGCTTGAAATTGCGCAAGGCGATAGCAGCACGCAACTAAAAGATGCCGCACAGTTTGCAGGTTTCGTAGGCGACGCTGATAGTCCTAGCGCTGTGTTATTAAAGAACAATAACTTGCATGCTGAGATTCAAGTTGATGGCAATCATCCCATTGGCAAAGATGATCCTGCACATATCAAAGACGTGTTATTAGAGTCGGCGCTGACTGCGATACAAGATTGTGAAGACTCCATCGCTGCTGTTGATGCAGAAGAGAAGGTTGAAGCGTATCGCAATTGGTTTGGCTTGATGAATGGCGATTTGCAAGAAACCTTTGAGAAAGGCGGCAAGACCCGTACGCGTAAACAGAATCCTGATCGCGAATATACTACGCCAGAGGGTGATACGCTGACCTTGCCAGGTCGCTCACTTTTATTGCTACGTAACGTCGGACATCTCATGCAAAATCCATCGATTTTGGTAGATTTAGGCAATGGTCAAGAAGAGGTTTTCGAAGGTTTAATGGATGGTTTGATTACGCCTTTATTATCATTGAATGATTTAAAAGGTAAAACCGAGCTATCAAACTCACGTAAAGGTTCAATGTATATTGTTAAACCAAAAATGCATGGTCCTGATGAGGTGAAGATGGCGAATGACTTATTTAACGCCTCAGAAGACCTACTGGGCTTAGAGCGTTATACGATAAAGATCGGCATTATGGATGAAGAACGCCGTATGACGGTCAACTTAAAAGAAGCCATTCGCCAAGCAAAAGAGCGTGTTATTTTCATCAATACCGGCTTCTTAGATCGCACAGGTGATGAGATGCACACCAGTATGAATGCAGGTCCATTTGTCCGCAAAGGCGATATGAAGTCGCAAACGTGGCTGCCTGCTTATGAGCAATGGAACGTCGATATCGGTCTTGAAGTAGGCTTACAAGGTCACGCGCAGATTGGTAAAGGCATGTGGGCAAAACCTGATGAAATGCAAGAGATGATGGACACCAAAATTGCCCATCCACAGGCAGGTGCTAATACGGCGTGGGTGCCATCTCCAACGGGTGCTACCTTACACAGCATGCACTATCATAAAGTCAATGTTGCTGAGGTTCAAGACAGCCTGAAATCACGTGCGCGCGCTAGCGTAGATGATATCTTAACCATTCCATTGGCAAAAAACACCAATTGGACTGAAGAAGAAAAACAGCAAGAGATTGATAATAATGCTCAAGGTATCCTAGGCTATGTCGTACGTTGGGTAAACCAAGGCGTTGGTTGCTCTAAAGTACCTGACATCAATGACGTCGGCTTGATGGAAGATCGTGCGACATTGCGTATCTCAAGTCAGCATATTGCCAATTGGTTACACCATAATGTTGTCAGCGAGCAGCAAGTGATGGACGCTATGAAACGTATGGCTAAAATCGTCGATGAGCAAAACGCTGGTGATGCTGATTATCAACCAATGGCGACTGACTTGGACAACTCCTATGCTTTCAAAGCCGCTTGTGATTTGGTATTTAAAGGTCGCGAGCAGCCAAGTGGTTATACTGAGCCATTATTGCATCAAGCACGTCTAGATCTAAAAGCCAGTGTTGGCTGCTAAAAGTTAAAACAAGACTGAATTTAGCAATAAGCACCCTTTAAGCGAGGTCAGTGACTGCCAATAAAAGAGGTAAGTACCTGTCAAGTTTTAGCACTTTTAATTGCCAAAATTTTTAGCGTTTCTGATTTCCTTTGTAATTCTCACCCTTATTCGTTTTAAACGAGTAGGGGTGTTTTTTGTCAAAATTTTCTTTAAGGTAAAACCTTATACAGAGGGTGGGTTTGAAAGTTTTTCCCAACTGAAGCTTCAAAAAAATGTTGCAAATTATGTCAAAGTTGTTATGCTTGTAGCTGAAGTATGAGTTTGGTAACGGATGTTACGCAACAGAGCGATAAAGACCAAAGTTTACATGGCAGTTACTTTTTTAATCCCAGTTATGTAAGTCATGGTTTTTTTCATCTTACGGTAATAGAACTTCGCCACACTTGTTTCTGACTAATCTCGGTAGCCAGTTACACATTATATCTTTGAGGATTTGTGACGATACCATTTGGGCAACGGCTAATAATAGCTCGCTCATTACTAAAATTGTAAAGTGGAGATACCCCCATGAAAAAACTACTTTTAGCTACAGCAATCGCTGCCCTATCTGTATCTGCAGCCAATGCAGCACCAACTGTTTATGGTAAAGCTTTCGTTGCTATGGACTATGTTAATGCTGAATTTGATGGCCCTGCTGGCAACATGTATGATGAAGATACAGTAGAGATCAACTCTCATGCTTCACGTTTAGGCTTTAAAGGTTCTGAAGCTATGACTGCTAACACTGATGTTATCTATCAGTTAGAGTATGGCACAAAGGTTGATGGTGATAAAAATGGTTTTACTAACCGTGATACATTCCTTGGTGTAAACAACAAACAATTTGGTGAGTTCCGTGTTGGTAAAAACCAATCAACGCTTGCTCGTATTGATAACGTTGTTGTTAACCAAGGTTATTTTGATAACTTAGGTACTACTCAAAATGAGAATGAAGTTGTTGAAGCATTAAACATGGCTGATAGTAACCGTATCGCAAGTTCAATCATCTGGACTGCACCTAAGTATAACGGTCTACCATTACAATTATCTGCTATGTATAGCTCTGATGATGTAAATGGTAACGATAACTCTGGCTTTGGCGTAGCAATGTTGTTTGATCAAGGTACTGGCTTCACTGCTGGTGTTGCTTATGATAAAGATCAAAACATCCTCGGTGATATCATCCGTGGTACTGCTACTGTAGATCTAAGCAAGTTTATCGCTGCTCCTGTAACACTAGGCGCGCTATATCAAGTAGCTGATTACGATGGTCTTGATAGAAATGGCAAGATAACAGGTGCTGAGAAAGAAAAAGGCTTAGTAATTAGTGCTGAGATGCCTTTAGCTAACTTTGCTCGCCCAGCGTCTATCTATACTCAGTATAACAAAACTGACAATTTAAATGGTTTTGATAATGCTGATTCAGATCAAATCGTTGTTGGTGGCAAATACATGTATAAAGACAACATCATTGCTCATGCCTATGCTGGTATGAACAAAGCTGATAATGTTAACTATGCATATAAAGCTACTCCAAATGCTACTTCATATACTAATGTACGTGGTGATGCAGAAGTATTCGTTATCGGTACTGGTCTAGAATACAAATTCTAAATCTATCATTATAAAGTAAGAACATAAAAAAAGGCCTATCAAAATTGATAGGCCTTTTTTTGTGCATCTTAATGCTTTCTTAACGGCCTTAGTGTCATTGTTTTATGGATTAGCTTTTCTAATATCAGTGTTGCTTGTAAAGTAAACTTATTAATTAAGTTGATTAAACTAAAGTAATGACTTAAAGGGGTATAAAAATGGACAAACTCATATTAGATAATCACATGGCTACTGTAAAACAAGCATTAGTGAAAGTACCTGAGGTCACCTTATTATTTTGGATAATTAAAGTAGCCGCCACTACCTTAGGAGAAACAGCAGGCGATGCATTATCTATGTCGTTGAACTTAGGGTACATTGTAAGTACAGCAATATTTGCCGTCATATTTGCTGTTGCAGTCGCCACACAAATCAAAGCAAAACAGTTCAATAAATGGCTTTATTGGGGTACTATCGTTGCGACAACGACCCTTGGGACTACTATTGCAGATTTTGTTGATCGCTCTTTAGGGATTGGCTATGCTGGTGGAACATCACTATTATTTGCAATGTTAATTGTATGCTTAGTAGTTTGGCGAAAAACTATGGGCAGTATCAGTGTTGATAGTATTGTGTCATCTAAGGCTGAGATGTTTTATTGGACAACAATTATGTTCTCTCAAACACTAGGTACCGCACTTGGAGATTGGGTAGCAGATAGCAAAGGCATGGGCTATACTACGAGCGCGATCATATTTGGAAGCTTATTGGCCATAATTGCAGGAGCATATTTTTGGACAAATATATCTAGAACACTACTGTTTTGGTCAGCTTTTATTCTTACTAGACCATTAGGAGCAGTGTTAGGAGATTTTTTGGACAAACCTATTGATCACGGCGGTCTAGCATTAAGCCGTTTTGGAGCGTCAGCAGTATTGCTCGTCTTTATTATTTTTTGTCTGGTAGTGTTTAAACATAGAGCCAGTGCTAAGTCCCATTAAAGATTGTTTCAATAATTTTGTATCATTCAGCTAAATATAGCAAAATTTTACAAGCTTATAATATTGCTGAAATTTAATAATTTAATAGAGTTTGTGCTTTTGCCCTATATTTTATGGCGTATTTTTAGTAAAATCCTTCTTTACCAATTACCGACAGAGTACTATGACCAAGTTTATATTTGTGACCGGTGGGGTAGTGTCCTCACTAGGAAAAGGTATTACCGCAGCTTCCCTTGCTGCCGTCTTAGAAGCACGGGGCGTAAACGTGACCATGACCAAGATGGATCCGTATATCAACGTCGATCCAGGCACGATGAGCCCGTTCCAGCATGGTGAAGTGTTCGTGACCGAAGATGGCGCCGAGACGGATTTGGACTTGGGCTATTATGAGCGTTTTTTACGCCATTCAAAGATGAGCAAAAGCAATAACTTTACCAGCGGTCGCATCTATCAAAACGTCTTGAATAAAGAGCGCCGTGGCGAATATCTCGGTGGTACGGTGCAGGTGATTCCGCATATCACTGATGAGATTAAGAGTAAAATTCTTGCCAGTGGCGAAGGGTATGATGTTGCTATCATCGAGATTGGCGGGACAGTGGGTGATATCGAGTCGCTACCCTTTATGGAAGCAGTACGTCAAATGCAAGTCGAGCTAGGACGCAATCGCGCCATGCTGATGCATCTGACATTGGTGCCTTATATTGCCAGTGCAGGCGAAACCAAAACCAAGCCCACTCAGCATTCAGTCAAAGAGCTACGTTCTATCGGTTTGCAGCCTGATATCTTGATTTGCCGCTCTGATCATCATATCTCACAAGACAATCGCCGCAAGATTGCACTATTTACCAACGTTGAAGAGCGTGCGGTCATTATGTGTGAAGATGCGCAAAGTATTTATCAGATTCCACGTACCTTACATGAGCAAGATCTTGATGATTTAATCTGTGAGCGTTTTGGTCTTGATTTACCAGAAGCAGATTTGAGCGATTGGGATAAGGTTGTCGAAGCGCAGCTGAATCCTGAGTCGACGGTAACAGTAGCCATGGTTGGTAAATATGTTGAATTACCAGATGCCTATAAATCAATCAATGAAGCATTGTTACATGCCGGTATTACTCACAAAGCCGACGTCAAAATTGATTATATCGATGCTGAACGTTTAGAAGACGATGACAGCTTACTAGCGCAACTGCATAATGCTGATGCCATCTTGGTGCCAGGCGGCTTTGGTGAGCGCGGTACGATGGGTAAGATCAAAGCCATTACCTATGCTCGCGAAAACAACGTACCTTATTTAGGTATCTGTTTAGGTATGCAGCTTGCAGTGATTGAATATGCGCGTAACGTGCTACATATCGATGCCAACTCTTCTGAATTTGATCGTAAAACAGCTGAGCCTATTATTGGCTTGATTACAGAGTGGTTAGATGAGCGCGGCGAATTGCAGATTCGTAGTGATGATTCAGACCTTGGTGGTACGATGCGTTTAGGTGCGCAGCAAGCTGAGCTGGTCGCTGGTAGTAAGCTTGCACAAATCTACGGTGCTAACAATATAACTGAGCGTCATCGTCATCGCTATGAGATGAATAACCGCTATATCGAGCCACTAGAGCAGGCAGGAATGACGGTATCAGGTTATTCTGCTAAGCAGCACCTAGTTGAGTCAGTTGAACTTGCTGATCATCCATGGTTTGTTGCGGTACAGTTCCATCCAGAATTTACCAGCTCGCCACGCGGTGGTCATCCATTGTTCAATAGCTTTGTAAAAGCGGCGAAGAATTATAGTGAAGCGAAATAATGGTTAAGTTATAAGTGCTTTTGATATAAAAAGACTGATCTTCGGATTGGTCTTTTTTTTTGGCTGATTTTTTGGCAGTGGTTTGCATGCTGATTTTTCTAATGGTTTGCCGCTAATTACGCTTATAGCCTTTTTTTAATTGACCTATCGGTTACAATAAGAGATAACAATAAAGAGGATACCTACTCAATGGAAAACCTACTAACCGCGCAGTCGCATATTCAACTTAATACACCTGATAATAAAAACATCAGTATCGGTAATGATCAGCCATTTGTCTTATTTGGTGGCATGAATGTTTTAGAGTCTAAAGAGATGGCATTTGAGATCGCTGAGCAGTATGTTGATATTTGCCAGCGTTTGGGTATCGGCTATGTGTTTAAAGCCAGTTTTGATAAGGCCAATCGCTCAAGTTTGACCTCGTATCGTGGTCCGGGGCTAGAGAAAGGTATCGATTGGCTTGGGCAAATCAAAGAAAAATTCCAAGTACCGATTATTACGGATGTCCACGAACCTTATCAAGCGGCACCAGTCGCTGAAGTAGCTGATATTATCCAGTTGCCTGCGTTTTTATCCCGTCAGACGGATTTAGTACATGCGATGGCGAAGACGGATGCGATTATTAATATTAAAAAAGCGCAGTTTTTAGCCCCACATGAGATGCGTCATATCGTCAATAAATGTCTTGAGGGCGGTAACGATAAGCTTATCCTGTGTGAGCGCGGTAGTGCCTTTGGTTATAATAACCTAGTGGTTGATATGCTGGGTTTTGATACCATGAAGCAGATGGAGATACCAGTGTTCTTTGATGTGACGCATAGTTTGCAGCAGCCAGGCGGCCGTAGTGATAGTGCAGGTGGTCGCCGTGAGCAGATCACCACGCTGGCACGTGCTGGCATGGCAACAGGGATTGCAGGATTGTTTTTAGAGGCGCATCCAAATCCAGAAGTGGCAAAATGTGATGGTCCTTGTGCGCTACGTATGAGCCAATTAGAGCCTTTCTTACGCCAGCTTAAACAGCTTGATGACTTGGTCAAAGGCTTTGAGACCTTGGATACTCATTAATATCATAAGTAATGTGAGGATAAGACAGTGGCGATTAAAGTGGCACAAGTAAGCATTGAAAATATCAATGATTCAGAAGGTTTAGATAGCGTCATGACCGCTTTGAAGAATATAACGGGCGTCACCGCTATTGAGTTAGATGCTAACAGTCATATGGCGTTGGTGCGTTATGATGATACCAAAACCAGTATCCATGCCTTTACTGCTGCGATTAGTATGGTCGATTATGTCACTCAGCCATTTCCTATCGATGCCCCGCAAAATCCACGTTATCATGATTAGATTTATAAAAGTATAACCAAACTGACTTGTGGTCAACGGCAATAGCTCTTATGCTGGTCTTGGCTATTTTAATAAAGTCTTATACCATTAAAGTATACAAACCATTTATTCACAGATAAAAATAAGGAGCCTCTCATGGGAAACCAAACCCGTATCATTAAAATTGATGGCATGACTTGTGGTGGCTGTGTGGCAAGCGTCCATAACGCCACCGCTGATATCGATGGTTTAGATGACATCAGTATCGAGCTTGCAGACAATCAAGCGACAGTCACCTTTGATGATAGCAAAACCAGTGCAGAGACGATTGCTGCTGCTATTGATGACGCAGGCTTTGATGCCACTGTTACCAACGCTTAATTTTATGCTTTGTTATAAACAAACCAGCTATCATGGCTGGTTTTTTAATGGTTAAAAACCATGGCTATCAGAGTAGTGTTCTCAGCTCTCTTATTTCTGCAACATGTTCTTTTAATCTGAAATAATTGGCCGGCTGAAATAGTTGAATTGGCGCTAATCATGACCATTTAATATATAGGTTGATACACTAAGATGACTACTATTTAGATGCTCTGAACAACAATATGATATTAATCTTTAGAATGTACTGCTTGTTTGATTTGGATTTTTATTCCTCCACTGATAGATTTTTATAGCTCATACAAATTTATAAACGCCATAACGAGTTTTATTTATGAATGATTCTACCCATACCGATACCCATAATTCTTATGATGTAGAGACTGATATTCAGTCTAATACCCCGCTTACGCCGCAGCGTGCGCACTTGCAGCTGGCGATAGAGGGTATGACGTGTCAGGCCTGTGCATCACGGATTGAAAAGGTTTTGAATAAAAAGCCATCAGTCTATGAGGTCAGCGTGAACTTCGCAGGCGAGACCGCCAATGTGGATTATGATCCGACACAGACGACGGCAGAGCAGGTGACGGAATGGGTCAACAAAACGGGTTTTGTCGCCAATTTGCAGGCGGCTGATAGCTTGTTTGCTCAAAAAGGTGAGGATGCAAGCACTCAGTATCCATGGCGTTTGATTGGACTATGGGTCTGTTTGGTGCCGTTTTTAATTGGTATGGCAGGTATGCTCTTTGGGCAGGGTATGGCATGGATGCCACCGGTTTGGATGCAATTCATATTAGCGACCATTGTACAGTTTGGATTTGCTTTACCATTTTATAAAAGTGCTTGGGCGTCTATTAGAGGCGGTCTTGCCAATATGGACGTATTGGTCGTCATCGGTACGGTAACCATTTGGGCATATTCAACGTATCTTTGGCTGACCCATGGTGATGGTAGCTTAAATAGTCTGTTGCAAAGTGGGCATACTGGCGGTCATGGTGCGAGTGGCAGTCCTGCGGTATATTTTGAAGCAGGTGTGATGGTTATTGCTTTTGTGCGCACGGGTAAATACCTTGAAGAGCGCACTAAAAAGCACAGTCTGAATAGTATTGATTTACTATTATCGCTGACACCAGACGAAGTTGAGCAACAGCAGCCAAATGGTGAGTTTAAAAATATCGCTCTCAAAGAGGTACAAGTGGGTGATATCTTGCGTGCTAAGCAAGGAAGCCGCGTTGCAACCGATGGTACGGTCATCGATGGTGCTGGCTGGTGTGTCGAAAGTCATTTAACCGGTGAGTCAGTACCGCTTAAGAAAGAAGTAGGCGATGGATTATTAGCGGGTGCCTTGGTCGAAAACGGTAGCTTGTTATACCGCGTCAATGCCAAGGGTAGCGATACTAAACTTGGTGATATGGTACAAGCCCTCAGCGATGCCCAAGGCTCAAAAGCCAATTTGGCACGCCTTGCTGATAGAGTCACTGCGGTCTTTGTGCCCGTTGTGGTAGTAATTGCACTGGTTGCCTTTGGTGTGACGTGGTGGCTAACCGGTATGCTCGATACGGCTTTGATGCACGCAGTATCTGTATTGGTCATTGCTTGTCCATGTGCGCTTGGTTTGGCGACACCAGCCGCAATCATGGCAGGTATGGGCGTGGCTGCGCGTCACGGTGTTTGGTTTAAAGATGCGCAAAGCCTAGAAGCGGCAGGCAATATCGATATAGTAGTGCTCGATAAGACGGGTACCTTAACCATTGGCAAACCGACCATCGTCGATGAAGTTATGGTTGATAAATCAATAGCGGTTGATGATGTACTACAGATTGCCGCAAGTATTGAAGTACATGCCAGTCATCCGCTTGCAACTGCTTTGGTCAATGCAGCGACAGCACGTGGTTTATCCTTATTCGATGTGTCTGATATCAGCGTTATCAAAGGCGCAGGTATACAGGCAAATATTGAAGGCTTAGGTGTGGTAAAGGTTGGCACAGCAGAGTTTGCCAATCTTGTATTGCCTAAATTGATGCCAAAGGTATGGCAAATTGCCAGTACTGTTGCGATTAGTATTAACGATGAAGCACTAGGCGCATTTGCTTTAGCGGATGACTTAAAATCAGATACGCCGCAGGCAATTACTGCGCTACAAGATGCGGGTATTAATGTTATTTTGATGAGTGGTGACAAACAATCTGTCGTCGATCACGTTGCCGGACAGCTTGGTATCGAAAAAGCGTATGGAAAGATGAGTCCACGTGACAAGGCCAGCCAAATTGCTCTACTGCAAACAGCGGGTCATAAAGTCGCTATGGCAGGAGATGGGGTCAATGATGCACCAGCGATGGCAACTGCCGATGCCAGCTTTGCCATGTTTGAAGGCACGGATGTCGCCCAACATAGTGCCTCTGCGCGCTTGATGGGTGAGTCGCTGATGCATATCGACGCAGCGCAAAAAATTGCGAATGCCACGCTGCGTAATATCAAACAAAATCTGTTTTTTGCCTTTATTTATAATTGCCTTGGTATTCCGCTCGCTGCTTTTGGCTTTTTGAATCCTATGATTGCCGCTGCCGCTATGGCGCTTAGCTCAATTTCTGTATTGATGAATGCGCTGCGTTTAACGCGTTTTAAGACAAAGGTTGAGCTGAATAATACCGTATCAGACTCCCACACTAAAGCAGATCGTCTAACAAAAGCGTAAGAGTTATATAACGTTTGATATCATAGGTACTGAGATAAATTGATAGTGGCTCATTTGACTATTGATTGGCGATTTTATGACCGTCCGTTGCTTTAAGATAAGGGAAGTTTGGCAAAATTTATGCTATGATACCAAGCACTATAGCTAATGGTTAAGGGATGAAATAAATCTTTGATTACGTTTAAAATGAGCCGATTGTATTAATCACTAAAGCTTTTTTTGCGCATTACTATACGATATTCTGCTTTATCTTTTTTGTATTCTAGTTGCCGTTATTTATCTCATAAACTTGGCATGACCAAAGGAATTAACAGACATTATGTACGCTGAAGAAACCAACAACGTCACCGCAATTAAAGACATTCGCGCTCGTGAGATTTTAGACTCACGTGGTAACCCAACGATTGAAGCTGATGTGATTTTAGCTGATGGCACTATTGGCCGTGCAGCTGCGCCAAGCGGCGCATCGACTGGCTCACGTGAGGCGCTTGAGCTACGTGATGGCGATCAAAGCCGCTACATGGGTAAAGGCGTCAAAAAGGCAGTAGCTAACGTCAATAGCCAAATCCGCAGTGCTTTGATGGACAAAGATGTTACTGCTCAGCAAGCTATTGATGATGCAATGATTGCGCTAGATGGTACAGAAAACAAAGACAATCTTGGTGCCAATGCCATACTTGCGGTTTCACTTGCGGTTGCTAAAGCGGCTGCTAAGTCACAGAGTCTGCCATTACATCAATATATCGCTGATCTGCGTAACCAGACGTCGCTTACGATGCCTGTACCGATGATGAATATCATTAATGGTGGTGAGCACGCGGACAATACCGTCGATATTCAAGAGTTTATGATTGAGCCGGTTGGTTTTAGCAGCTTCTCAGAAGCATTGCGTGCTGGCACCGAAATCTTTCATAGCTTAAAGTCTGTTCTAAAATCACAAGGCTTGAATACTGCTGTTGGTGATGAAGGCGGCTTTGCGCCAAATCTTCGCAGCAACGAAGAAGCCATTACAGTTATCATGCAAGCGATTGAGCAAGTAGGCTACACAGCTGGTAAAGATATTCACTTAGCTTTAGATTGTGCTGCTACTGAGTTCTATAAAGATGGCAAATACGTCTTGGCAGGCGAGGGCAACAAATCCTTTGATAGCCAAGGGTTTTCAGATTATTTAGTGGGTCTTGCGCGTCAATATCCTATTATCTCTATCGAAGATGGTCTTGATGAGTCAGATTGGGATGGCTGGAAATACCTAACTGAGCAAATCGGTGATAAGGTACAGTTGGTCGGTGATGATTTGTTTGTCACCAACCCTGCTATCTTGCAAGAAGGGATTGATAAGAAAATTGCCAATGCGATTTTGATTAAGTTTAACCAAATCGGCACCTTGTCAGAAACGCTAGATGCGATTTATCTGGCGAAGAAAAACGGTTATGCGACGGTTATTTCGCATCGTTCAGGCGAAACGGAAGACAGCACCATTGCTGATTTAGCGGTCGGTACTGCGGCTGGTCAAATCAAAACTGGCTCACTATGCCGCTCAGATCGCGTTGCAAAATACAATCAACTACTACGTATTGAGCAGCAAGTACGTGCAAGCTATCGTGGTCGCGAAGAGTTTATCGGATTACGTGGTTAATAAGCCAAAATTGTCGCTTACGCTGGGCGATATATAAATATATCGCTCAGCAAGTTTATATTCTCTTTATATTGTTTGGCGTTATTATATTATGAAATACTTTAGCCAATTTATACTACTTGCGTTAGCCGTTGCCGTGCTGTCAGGACTGCAATATCAGTATTGGCTGGGTGAAAATGGTCGCGTCGAGCACAATAAGCTTCTGACTGAAGTGAATGAGCAGCAGCGCTTAAATGACAACCAAGTCTCAGCAAATAACTTACTGCGTACCGATGTCAATGATCTGAAGACTGGTCTCGAAGCGGTAGAGGAGCATGCTCGTTTGGATTTGGGTTTGATTAAGCCAAATGAGACTTTTGTACAAGTATCAACCGCGCCTACTACTCATAGTCGTTATTGATTTTGACGTACAGTCGGTATTGATTCTAAAGTCGTTGCAATGAGCTATTATTGATAATAATAGTTTTTTTTCATTTTTATACCTCTTAATTCCCATTTTTCTCTTATCCTATTTTCATGGAATCAACCCATGAGTACTGCATTATGAATACCACTCCTAATATCCATGCCATGATCGTTGCTGCTGGACGCGGTAGTCGCTTTGGCGCGTCTATTGCTAAACAATATACCTTACTGCAAGGTCAAACCTTATTACAGCATAGTGTGGCACGTCTGGCTGAGAGTAATTATATTGATCGATGTCTATTGGTTGTGGCTCAAGATGATAGCACTGCCCAGACACTGAGCTTTGCGCTTCCTATCTATTATGCTATTGGCGGTACTGAACGTTGGCAATCGGTGCAGGCAGGAGTCGAGGCAATGATTAATGCGGGCGCAGATGAGTCGGATTTGGTTGTGATCCATGATGCAGCTCGTCCTGCAGTGCCAACTCATGATATTGATGCCGTCATTCAAGCAGCGATGCTAGAGCCTTATGGTGCTATTTTAGCGACACCGGTTGCTGATACCCTAAAACAGTCTTACATAGCATCTAACACACTATCAACGCCAGCATATGAAGCTCCACTATCTCTTCAGCAACTGAATACTCAGCCGGAGCTTGCTAATAGTCAAAGCGGTTATGACACGCTTCATACTTATGCTCAAAAAACTATTGATCGCAGCCATATGTGGCAGGCACAAACACCGCAAGTATTTAGGCTTGGACAATTGCAACAAGTCTTGAACTATGTCACTAAGCATAATCTGGCCATTACTGACGAAGCCAGTGCTTTTGAGCATTTAGAACTGCCAATTCGATTGGTAACAGGCAGTCGTCAAAACATCAAACTGACTTATCCTGATGATATTATTTTACTGACAGCCATTCTCAAGGCTCAATTCGCCTCTATCTCATAAAATTCTTATCACACTCTGATTTCTGTATTTTTTAACTTTATATATTTTATATAACTTTTTTATTCTGTCATAAAAATGTCGAATATTCATTGTATCTATCTCTGTAAGGCTTATGGCGCAAGCTTTATAGCTAGTATTAAATTTGAGACATGAAATTATATTCATAGATTTTTATTATTTATATTTACTAAATAGCCGTTTATTTTTCCTATAATATTTTTTATAGCTGTAGATATTTTTTATATGAATATTTCCTAAATATTGTTCAATATTAACAACTTGTTATTTGCCATAAACATACATTGCTTTGATCACTAAAACAGCCTATGATGTAACCAACTTAATACAATTAATATAAATATTTATAAAATCAATAATATACCAAGCCGATCTGTGTTTAGAAACGTCTTGCTTCTATGGTTTTTTCTAAAAATGAGTATGGTTGTCTTAGCTACATTTACCTAATTATAGGGAGAAGCTGATTGTCACCAACGATTGATTCTACAAACCCAGTAATGCCAGATCTATGCCAGCTTGTATATCTGAGCCACATTACGTCTACTGGTCTATCTAACTCTAGTACGCTTAACGATATCGCAGAAGTCGCAAATAAGCTGAATAAAATTGATGATATTACGGGTATTCTTTGCTACGGCAATGGTTACTTTTTTCAATATGTCGAAGGTACTGAGCAAGCACTGACCAACCTTAAAAATCGCTTGTTAATAGACGATCGCCACAAAGATTTAAAAATATTAGATTTTTCAGCGATTGATGAACGCCGCTTTGAAGGATGGTCATTACGCTCTATTACGCTTGAGCGCTGGATGGTTAATGAGCCTAAGCTAAAAGCATTTATGCCTTTTAGACCTGATAGCTGGAAGTCAAACGAATGGCAGCAGTTTCTAGATATTCTGCAAGGCTATTATGAAGCGCAGGAAGTGACTGGTGATACTGATTCTCAGCCGATAAAATACAGCACGCTAGGGTTAACATTAGGCAAAGTAGTAGGGCAGCACCAAGCATTTTTCTTGATCCAAACCATATTGGGTGGATTGATTGTGTTAGCGCTACTGTGGCTGATTTTATCCGATAAGATTTTCTAAATATCTATATATGTATTCATGAAGTCAGCATAAATTGCTGGCTTTTTTTTGTTTTTACAATCAGGTGTTAAGTGGTTGTTAGGCTGCACGGACAAGGCGTAATAGATATATTTTATGCTGAAAAGCAGAAACTAATACACATAAAAAACCCCTATCACAGTATGTTGTGATAGGGTTTTTAGTGGTGCGCTTATTAGTCTTATCTAACGCTTAACAAGCATATTTGCTAATAAGTGACGCCAAATAGTGGCGTCCCCAGGGGGATTCGAACCCCCGTTACCGCCGTGAAAGGGCGGTGTCCTAGGCCTCTAGACGATGGGGACTAGTACAACGCTTCAGCTGCTTTCACCTTTATGCTGAAGTGGTGCGTATTTTAATGGGGTCTGCGCTTGCTGTCAAGCCTTTTTCTACGTCTTTTTAAAATTAAATATCTTTTTTTAAGCGCGCGACGTGGATGCAGGTCATTACGCGTCAAATGATATCGAATCCACAACGAAGTACAAGTACTGATCGTTAGTGCAAGCAGCATATAGCCGATGATCGTCGCCCATAATTTAAACTGTGGTTCCATCATAAAGTCCCTCATAATAAGCTTTAATCGTCTATAACAGACGCTAAAAGCACAATAGGTAACTTAAACCATCTATAGATCTAATCATCGCTTGAGCAAGATGTACGCAAATGATTAAATCGTCCTGTTAAATTGTAAGGTTAAAGTTAGCAGACCTTACAAATAGCACTATTATGGGTAGCGAGCAACACGTACTCTGTAATAACTGATTTATTTGCTATTATCAGTCGCAGTTTCTGTGATTTCAGGCTCGCTGTGCATGGCATTAGCGAGCATAGGATAATTATTTAAGATATAACAAAACAGCTCAGCGGTTTTTTGCGTGTCGTAGAGTGCAGAATGAGCGTCGTTACCATCAAAATCAAGTCCTGCGGCTTTACAGGCACGTGCTAGCACCGTTTGACCAAAGGCAAGTGCTGATAAAGTCACCGTATCAAAGACTGAGAAGTTATGGAAAGGATTGTGGCTCTTATTATTGGTACGTAATACCGCGGCATTTAAAAATGCCAAATCAAAATGTGCATTATGTCCGATTAACACACATTGACGGCAGTCTTCAATACGGCGTACTTCTTTTAACCCTTTAAAAATACGACGTAGCGCCGTTTTTTCGTCTTCAGCAATGGCTTTACGCAGCGGATTGTTAGGGTCAATGCCGGTAAAGGCGAGGGCACTTGGCTCAAGATTTGCCCCTTCAAAAGGTTCGATATGAGCATTAAATGCCTCACCAGGATAAAAAACACCCTGCTCATTCAGTAGTACAGGAATACAGGCAATCTCTAACAAGGCATCAGTTTGCGCGTTAAATCCTGCCGTTTCAACATCCACTACTACTGGTAGGAATTTCCGAAAACGCTCTTTTAGTTTCAGGGGTGCTAGCGTTTCTGTCGTCGACTCTATAGGAACGGCTACATCTATTTTGGGTAAAGCGGTATCTTTTTTAATGGTCATATCAGGTTAAATCGCTTTTATCAGTCGGGCTATTGTGTTTAATAAAAAAATAAACTTCCTATGACACTCATACTATTTTTCAATGGACAGATAGCATTACTATCATAGGATAAAATACAGATAATTTTACTTTATAAAAAAGAGTTTTAATTAAAAATTATCCTTTGATCGACCAAGGTAATGTCTCGCCTGCCATCAGTGGAGTTAATGAGCTACCATCAAAATAAGGATAATTTGTTGGTATTTGCATAGGTGCGTTAACAAGGGTGACCGTGCTCTCGTTAACGGGCAAACCGTAAAATTGTGCACCAAAACGACTGGTGAACCCTTCTAATCTGTCAATTTTACCAACACTATCAAACGCTGTGGCATATAAAGGTAGTGCAGTCGCTGCGCTATAGCAGCCAGCACAGCCACAAGCCGCTTCTTTCTTATCGGTCGCATGGGGTGCAGAATCAGTACCTAAAAAGAATTTTGGGTTGCCGCTGGTAGCGACATCAAGCAATACTTTCTGATGGCTTTCCCGCTTTAAGATAGGCAAGCAATAGAAGTGCGGTTTAATACCACCAAGCAATAGGTGATTGCGGTTAAACATCAAATGCTGCGGCGTAATAGTGGCAGCAATTTGATTGCCTTGTGACAAGACAAAATCAGCCGCATCACTGGTGGTGATATGCTCCATCACAATTTTCATGGTTGGGAACTTTGCGATGATTTGTACCATCACTTCATCCAAAAAGCGCTTTTCACGATCAAAAATATCAACATGGTCGTGAGTGACTTCTCCATGTAGCAGCAAAGGTAGATTGTATTTTTCAAGCGCTTCAAAGACATTGACACAGGCATTGATGTCGGTGACGCCATCAGCAGAGTTGGTGGTAGCACCAGCAGGATAGAGCTTGACCGCTTGTACGATGCCAGACTTTGCCGCCAGCTCAATATCTTGTGCGGTGGTATGATCGGTGAGATACAAGGTCATGCGCGGGTCAAATGATGCTTTACGCTCAGCGCTCAGATTGCTGATTTCTAGATGTTGCATGATACGCGCGCGATATGCTTGCGCGTCGTCAACGTTTTTGACTGGTGGTACAAGGTTTGGCATACAGATGACGCGATTAAAGCTCTCTGCCGCATGAGGAACTGTGGTTGCTAGCGCCTTATCGTCACGCAAATGAATGTGCCAATCATCGGGTTGTAGGATGGTCAATTCTCTAATTGAATCAGTCATAGTATCGTCGCGCTCTATATCGTCATATCTGGGAGTAAAAGGGAGTCTTGCTGTGCGGCTATCATAACAGATTTGCTTACCTGACTAAATATGTGGCTGAATATCTATACATAATATCTCTACAGAAATGGTAGGTAATTTATTCATCTGTAAAAGTAAGATGCCATGTTCACTCTATTATTGGCGAGAAAATTATTGCTTTAGTGGCAACTAAACTTGGGCAAAAACCTCATGCCTAACGGCAGTGCCACTTTTGCCAATGGTAAATATGATGTACACTGAGCGAGCAATCTATCTTCCTCGTGATATAGTCGATTTACCTATCATTAAATTCCTCATACTAGGAGTGTTTCATGGCTCAGCTTGATCCAAAAACTATTAATAAAATCGTATTGGCATATTCAGGGGGTCTTGACACCTCAATCATCGCTCGATGGCTACAAGAAACCTATGATGCAGAAGTGATCACTTTCACTGCGGATATTGGTCAAGGTGAAGAAGTTGAGCCTGCGCGTGCCAAAGCTGAAGCCATGGGTATCAAACATATCCATATTGAAGACTTGCGCGAAGAATTTGCTCGTGATTACGTGTTCCCAATGTTCCGTGCCAATGCCATCTACGAAGGTGAGTATCTGCTTGGTACTTCTATCGCGCGTCCACTCATCGCTAAGCGTTTGGTTGAAATCGCTAAAGAACATAATGCTGATGCGATCAGCCATGGTGCAACCGGTAAAGGTAATGACCAAGTACGCTTTGAGCTTGGTGCCGTCGCTTTATCTCCAGACGTCGTGACTATCGCGCCTTGGCGTGAGTGGGATTTATCGAGCCGTGAAAGCTTGATGGAATATGCTAAAGAGCATAATATTGCCATCGACTATGCGGGCAATAAGAAAAAATCTCCGTACTCGATGGATGCCAATTTATTACATATCTCTTATGAAGGCGGCATTTTAGAAGATCCGTATGCTGAAGCAGAAGATGACATGTGGCGCTGGTCAGTAAGCCCAGAAGAAGCACCAGATGAAGCCCAATATCTGGAATTAGAGTATGAAAAAGGCGACATCGTTGCCATCGATGGTGAAGCGCTTAAGCCATATGAAGTAATGATTAAGCTTAATGAGATTGGTGGTAAGCATGGTATCGGACGTTTGGATATCGTTGAAAACCGTTACGTCGGTATGAAGTCGCGCGGCTGCTACGAGACGCCAGCGGGCACCATTATGTTAAAAGCGCATCGTGGTATTGAGTCATTGACACTTGACCGTGAAGCGGCGCATCTAAAAGATGAGCTGATGCCACGTTATGCTAAGACTATCTACAACGGCTATTGGTTCAGCCCTGAGCGTATGATGCTACAGGCGCTGATTGATAAGTCACAAGAGTATGTTAACGGTACGGTACGTGTCAAATTATACAAAGGTGCTGTAAGCGTGGTTGGTCGTAAGTCAGATGATTCGTTATTTGATGAAAAAATTGCGACTTTTGAAGATGATGCGGGCGCCTATGATCAAAAAGATGCAGAAGGTTTCATTCGTCTAAATGGTTTACGTTTGGCAATTGAAGCCAGCCGTGGTCGCGATTTATCAAAATAAGCAACGTTAACGAAAGGTTTTTTAAGTCCCTGATGAATTAACTGACCGATAAAAAAGAGTCGCTATTTATATAGCGCCTCTTTTTTTATTGCTGATAGGTTTTTATTACACTATTTTCAGGCGCGGCTTTGTCATTCAGCTTTTGACTTTTTATCATCAGCAGCGATATCATCGTCTACCATAACGATAGCCACATCTTGCTGTTTCCGCTCTTCCGTTTCAGAGTCTTGCGCTAACACTTCATTGGTAGCAAGTACGACGCCGTTGGCTTTTTGCGTTTGATACTTGATGGTTGCCAATATTCCAAGCCCACCAATCACGAGAATAATCAGCAGAATGACGGGATTTTTCCATAGGGGGACTGATGCCTCGTATTCAATCGGCTTTTCGCTAAGGGTGCTTGGTGTATTATCATTGTTGCTATTACTGCTCAGCAATCCTGAGCTAACCAACGGCGGCTTTGGTGGGTTGATAGGTTCAGAAGTAATGCGTAATCGATTACGCTGCAAATATATCTCTGATATTTTAGCCAGTTGTACTAGCCAGCGTTGATGTGGCAAGCCAATAGCCGTCATCGGTGCAAACATCAATAAGTCATTGTGTTTACCTTGTTGAATGTTTTCAGCTGAGCGTCCAATGGCTTTTAAGTAGTTACCAGTCGCTAACTGCATGTCTTTTACTGGCTCAAATTGTTCGGGTATGAATGCTGTCAGCTCATACCAGTAAGGATCAAAAGCTGGCGGGTTATCTGTCAATTGCTCAGCGATTAATAAGTAACGCTCGTCGCTAGCTACTGACTCTATTTTTACCGCTTCTACTGCTGACAATATGATTTGCGCCTCATCGCTATGATCAGCTGATTCGTTAACAGCTAAATTTAAGACAGGGATAGCAAAACGCGCTTTGGACAAAAATTGTGGCTGTAAGGCGAACCATTTATTCACCTCATCATGATCAAGTTGGCTATACTCAACCAAAATAGCAAGCTCACGTAGCACAATGACGCATAGGGTAGTAAGCAAAATTTGTACTTGTGGCGCTGTCGCGTCAATCTGTGCTGCAATATACTCACTGGCTTTGCTCACCCGTGCATTATCATGGAATATCGCATCGGCGGCATCATGGCGATGGTATAACGTTGTATTTAGAGTGGCAAAATTCATAGAATTGTACTGGCGCATTTCTTTGACGGCACTGCGACCAAATAGCTTTTTGCTTAGAGCTTGTCCTTGATGGCGCTGCTGATAAGCGAGAAGAGCGCTGATAATCGCTTGCAAGCTGGCATCCATTGCCAAACGCGCTTGCGGCAATGACAGCGCTGCTGCATCTGCTAATAATGACACCAATGGCTTGGTATCTTGATATAGAAAATCATACATCGACACCCGTGTCGGTGAAATAGTCGTCATAATCTGCTAGCATCAAAAAGTGTGCCCCTATATTACGGTGTCAAATGTCTTGATACAATCCCTTGATAATAGAAAGACTCACTCATTTTTATGCTGCT
Source organism: Psychrobacter cryohalolentis K5 (assembly GCF_000013905.1). Lineage (NCBI taxonomy): Bacteria > Pseudomonadati > Pseudomonadota > Gammaproteobacteria > Moraxellales > Moraxellaceae > Psychrobacter > Psychrobacter cryohalolentis. The sequence goes on along the minus strand of NC_007969.1, from coordinate 2,300,662 downwards.
ATGGTGAGTTCAATATAAAAGAGTTACGTTCAGAATAGCATTATACTTGGATAAATTTCTCTCGCTTGCTGTGCGCTTCGCACTCCAGAGGCTTCGCAAAATTTATCCAAGCAGTACTGTATTCTTTTTAAATTGAATCGACTATAACAGCCATCATCGATATAACTGCCGGAAAATTGCTATGACAGATAACGGAAATCTTACGACCCAGATAGTGATTAGCATTGCTCAGCAAACTTTGACCGTTTATAGGCGGCAAAAAGTTATTGCTGAATATCCTATATCAACAGCCAAAAATGGGATAGGCAGTCAACAAGACAGTGGTTGTACACCACTTGGTCAGCATATCATTGCAGAAAAAATAGGCGGCAATGCGCCAAGTCATACGGTATTTATTGGACGTATAGCGACGGGAGAAATATATAATGCTGAGCTTGGGGCATTGAACCCTAAACGTGATTGGATACTAAGCCGCATTCTTTGGCTAAGTGGTCTTGAGGAAGGCTTTAATAAAGGCAGTAATAGTCAAGGTGGCTGCGATACTTATCATCGCTATATCTATATTCATGGAACACCTGACAGTGAGCCGATGAGCGTGCCACTCTCACATGGCTGTATACGTATGCGCAATCAAGATATTATCGAATTGTTTGAGCAGATTGAGGAAGGGACAGCAGTGAATATTATCGCCCAATAAAAGTAGTATTAAGTAGCTGTAGTAGTAATGTATGGATTATAAATTGAGTCGACGATATAAAAAAGACAACCCTTATTCAGTGAGCTGTCTTTTTCTCTAATATTGATAAACATAAAATGACAATATACTCAATTACCAAAATACAGAGCAATCATAAAATTTATCCAAATGTTTTTCTGTGGCTTTTTCGATTGGTATCGAAGCAGCATTTAACCAGCCTGCCGCATATAAAGCAGCAGAGTCAGAGCTGGCTTTACATTGATAGTACTGCTGACAGTCAATCATATTGAGCTGTTGACCCAGTGCTTTCTGTGCTTTTACGGCACGTTTTAGCCAGCGCTTGGTTTTCTTTTTGCTATACAAAGGTGCTACTAATTCGCTGATAGAACATAGATTTTTTAGATGAGCATGTAGGTTATGCAATGCTTTTATGATGGATTCTTTCTCTAACTCACTATCTGAATCATCATAGCTGTCCTCTAAATATTGCTCAGCTTCAAGTAATTTGTCATAGTATTTAATAAGTACTTTTTCAAGCTTATTGATAGCCAGCTTATCTGTTTGAGGCTCAAGACTAGGGTCGCTCATAGTAAAGGCGATGAGCTCAAGCAACATGATCTGGAAGTCGTTAGCACTGATTGCAGTCACTGGTGTAATTTTGATAGCATCAATATCCGCTGTCCAATCAACGATAGGTGCACCGTGCTGTTGTAACATTGGTTCAATATGATTACTAAGATGAGCAAGCTTACGATAATCAGCGAGTAAAGTAGCAGTTTGTTGCAGTATGGCTGACCAATCCGGATTGATTTCATCTGAGAAGCTATCAAATGCTTGTAGTACAGTGTGCAAGCGCTCTATACCGATAGATAGCTGTAAAATGTGATCATTGTCTTTACTGCCTGCCACGATGGCGCTGCTATTTGGGAGTATTTGCAATAAGCAGTTATGCACGACAGCGCGTAAAAAAGCAGGCATAGTGATTTTTTTATTGATACTAAGGGTGCTCAAGTCAGCAGCAGTGGCTGAGCTATAATTTTGTCCCTTAATAAGTAAGCCACCACGCTCGGCTTTAGTGACGGTAGAAAGGCACAGTTTATGACGCTGACACCATGTTTTAGCCGTCGTAAATAAAAAATCTAACTCACCTGCTATGAGCTCAAATTCAACTTCTTGAATGGCATCTCTTTGAGTATCATCAGTACCATGGATAATTTCTCCATAGTCGTAAGCCATCTCAATACTGTTAACGACTTCATCGCTCGTATCTTCTATCAATAAGCGGGTAGTACGCTCTACATCAGTCACATATAAACGGGTCAGTTTTTTAGCCAGTTTTTTGAGCTTAAAATCTGTCAATGCTGGGGCAATAAGGCTATCTTTATAAATCGTTAAATCAGGCATCAGCGCGTTATTTTCGAGCATGTTTTGTACCTGCTCATTATCTAATGTGGCATTGTGCTCTAGGCGCGCTGCAATACCATCGCCACCCGCTTTGATAGTTTGCACCCAAGCATCACCCTCCTGACGAATACGCAGGCCAATACCAGCCTGTGCAAGCTGCTGGTCAGGGGTGTCATAATAATGCGCAGCCAGTTGTGTTACTTGTGATGATTTGACTTTCGCTTGGCGCATAAGACCCTTTAATCGCGACTCTGGTACCAAGAATTTCAGCTCTATTTCTTGCATGATGGCTCCTGATTGTTTTAATAAATTTATATTATTACCATCGTATGAAAGCTATCAGTGAATAACAAGTAAAACTTTCGTTTTGGTTGGCTAAATCGAGCCAAATAATTATTGAGTAAATGAACATCAGTTAATTAAAACAGTGACTGAATAGCTCTGTTATTTGGGTAGATATCGTTATTTATAGCGCACAAAAAAGCCGCCCTACCATGTAGGACGGCTTTTCTCAAAACTTTTACTTATAAAATGTACTTATAAGTGGTCGGACATTAGAACTGGTTCATCGTGTTCTTGCCGCCGCCAGCTTTAAGGGCGTTTTCACCAGAGAAGATCTCTTTATGATCATCACCAAGGTCAGAACCCGCCATTGCTTGGTGTTTAACACAAGCGATGCCTTCACGGATTTCTTTACGTTGTACGCCAGCTGCATAAGCAAGCATACCATCTTCACCGAAGTAGCCTTTAGCAAGTTCATGAACGCTAAGAGCCGTGGTGTGATAAGTAGGTAGCGTGATTAAGTGATGGAATACACCTGCTTCACGTGCTGCATCGCGTTGGAAGTTTCTAGCCGCTTCGTCAGCTGCTGTATCAAGCTCAGTACCATCGTAATCAGCACTCATCAAGTCAGCTTTATTATAGGCAGATAGGTCTTTACCTTCTTCTTCCCACTGAGCGATGATTTGCTTACGGAAGTTCAGCGTCCAGTTGAACGATGGGCTGTTGTTGTATACAAGCTTGGCTTTTGGCTGTTGCTCTTTAATACGGTCAACCATCATTTTGATGTGTGCTACGTCTGGAGTCGGTGTTTCGATCCATAGTAGATCAGCGCCGTTTTCTAGAGCAGTTACACAGTCAAGGACCACGCGATCGATGTTGGTGTCTTCACGGAACTGATATAAACCGTTAGGCAAACGAACTGGACGTACTAATTTGCCGTTATGCTTAAGTAAGCTGTCGTTCTCTTTGGCGTTTTCTAGCGTGACTTCTTCCATCTCGATAAAATCGATGTACTGAGAAGCAAGATCGCCTGGCTCATTTGATACTGGGATTTTTTGCGTTAATGACGCGCCTTCAGAGTCAGTACGAGCAACGATAACACCGTCTTCAACACCAAGCTCTAAGAATGCATAACGAATCGCGTTTATTTTAGAGATGAAGTCTTCATGCGGTACGGTAACTTTACCCGCTTGGTGACCACATTGCTTGGCATCAGATACTTGGTTTTCAACCTGAATGGCACAAGCACCCGCTTCAATCATTTGTTTGGTCAATAGATACGTTGCTTCTTCGTTACCGAAACCTGCATCGATATCTGCAATGATTGGCACAACATGTGAATCAAAGTTTTCGATTTTTTCTAAGATAGCTGAGGTGTCTTGACCCGCTTCTTCAGCAGCGTTTAGCTCGCGGAAATAATCGTTCAATACTTTTGCATCTGCTTGACGCAAGAAAGTGTAGATCTCTGCAATCAGCTTAGGTACAGACGTTTTTTCGTGCATAGATTGGTCAGGCAGAGGACCAAACTCAGAACGTAGAGCTGCTACCATCCAACCAGATAGGTAGATGTAAGTTTTAGATGTTGTGCCAAAATATTTTTTCTTCGCATACATGGTTTGCTGTGCAACAAAACCATGCCATGCACCTAGAGACTGGGTGTATTGAGACGTGTCATTGTCATACTCTTCCATGTCTTGACGCATAATTTTTGCGGTGTACTTAGCAATATCTAAACCTGTTTTGAAGCGGTTTTGTGCCATCATACGTGCCGCATCAGTTTCGCTGATGTTCTGCCAGTTACCGTGTTTCTGTTTTAGTTCACGTACTAAATCGATCGCTGATTTATATGCAGTTGACATCTATAGTCTCCTTGGTGGTGAATAAATAAGTAAATTAAAATAATTTTGGTCTATATAGAAAGATGCTGGCAGAAGTAAAAATTTGAAATATAAGCTTCTTCCGTGAGCAGTCTCTACTAAACTATAAGAAAATGGTGATAAAAGCAATTAAAACCTGTCTCTTTGGTCAGCTTTTATTTTTAAGTCTCTTTTTTGAACAATCATTTCAGAGTTAATTGGTTGTTTTATAAGTATGTTTTGCTACTGAAGTAACTATTACCTTAAAGCGTATAAGATATTTGTCCAAGGCTGAAAAATAAGCACAAAAAACTAAGTTTCTATAAGATGCTGTTATAAATTTTATGTCCGTATTTCAGCATGAAAATACGATAAAATGCACTTAGTAACTTATTCATTGATATATGTATTAACAGTCTAATGTTGAATAGTCTCTAATGAGCGCTTGCTAGCCACTATAGCTAGGTTACCTTGATTTATCTAGTTTATGATTGTTATCTTGGGTATTTCGTTTAATTATAGTATATATAAAACAATGGCTTGTGATGGGTAGATTCAGTTATAATAAGCATATTCCAAAATAATTAACATAAAAATATCCTTATATCATGCTGTTAGGGATGAATTGCAATAAATGATAGGATAGAAAATATCACGTTTATGATGGTATTTATTCTAAGATAAAGAGACACATATATGAATTTGCAGCGGGTTGATTTAAATTTATTGGTACATTTGGATGTTTTGTTGCGAGAAAAAAACGTAACGCGCGCCGCTGAGCAGCTAGGCATTACTCAGCCGGCGATGAGTAATATTTTGCGCCGCTTGCGTAAGTTGTTTAACGACCCTTTATTGGTGCGTTCATCAGAAGGGATGACACCGACCGAGCGCGCCCTTGAATTACAGCCTCGTATCCGTGAGATACTTGCCGATTTGACACAAGTGTTAGAGCCACGTACTGAGTTTCGTCCTTATAGCACCTCACGCGTTTTTCGTATTATGACCTCAGATTATGCTGAGGCGACCTTGGTACCAAAATTGGTGAAAGCGCTACGCTCAGAGGCACCCAATGTCATTTTAGATTTCTTAACGCCATCGGATGTGTCTTATCGTGATATGGAGCAGGGGCGTGTAGATTTGGCAATCAACCGCTTTAACGAGATCCCGCAAAGCTTCCATCAAGTGTTGGTATGGCGTGATACCTTTAGCTGCCTGTTATCCTCTGAAAGTCCTTATGCTCATCGCTTTAATCTCAAAAACTATCTTAAAGCGCAGCACGTTTGGGTATCAAAAACTGGTATGGGCGTGGGCTTCGGTGTCAATCCAGAAAAATCTGGTGGCTTAGGTTCTATCGATCAAGCGTTGCAGCGTTTAGGTCAAAAACGTCAAATCAGCGTCTTTACCCGTCACTATCAGATGCCTGCTATGCTGGCCGCAAACAAAGATTTGATTGCGACTTTGCCGACTCGTGTCGCAAAAATGCAGGCTAATAACGACAGCATTATTATGGAAGAGCCACCGTTTTTTATACCAGAATTTGAGCTAACGATGGCGTGGTCGCCGTTATTGCAGCATCATCCGGCGCATCGCTGGTTACGTCAGCTGATTATGCACGTAGCACGTCAAATCGTTAATGATGAAGAAAATCCACCACAAGAAATCCCTGTGATCAATCACTTATTTTAGGTTGTTTATTGTACAACTGTATATGGTCTTCTAAAGCTCAATTATGTATAGTTAAAATATCTCAAAAACGCTACAGTGCTGCTGGTATAAATTTTTTGCAGCCTCTGTCTGCATAGGCACAGCAAGCAAGAAAAATTAATATCAGCAGTACTTGATGTATCGATATTACTTTTCTCTGACTATATCAAACCAGCCATCATGCTGGTTTTTTATTTGTCTAAAATTGTCAAAACTCTCTGCATGAGAGGCTCTATACAAGATTTAGGTTTGCTTAATAACACCGTCACATTCTTAACATCTTACGCACAATTCTTTATAACTTGTAAACCTACTCACCAAGCACTTTGTTATGATAGTCAAACATTAAGAAAAATGATGAATAAAATATCTATTGTTAAGTTTTTCTATAAAGTTGAGCTGTTAGCAATAGGTTGTTTTATAGACTAAAGAAACTCTAATAAATAAGGATAATAATCATGGCAGATATTACTACTGTAAACCCAGCAACAGGCGAAGACATTAAAGAATATAATTATATGAGTAATGATGAGGTCAACAACATTGTTGAAGCCTCGCACCAAGCGTTTCTAGAATGGCGTAAAACTAGCCATAAAGAGCGTGCGAAGGTTATTAACTCTATTGGCGAGACCTTGATGAAGTACAAAGAGGAGCTGTCTCGTCTTATGACTGAGGAGCGCGGTAAACTATATAGTCAGAGTCTACAAGAAATTGATCTGTGTAAAGCGATTTGTGATTACACCGCAGAGAAGGGTGTGGCCGCGCTTGCTGATGATGAACGTGACATCGAAGGTCTCAAAAAAGGTATTGTCACTTATCAGCCCATTGGCGTTATCTACGGTATGCAGCCTTGGAACTTTCCAGCTTATCAAGTGTTCCGTTATACCATCGCCAATTTGATGGCAGGTAACAGTATTTTGCTTAAGCACGCAGCAAATGTGACTGGTTCTGGCTTATTAATTGAAAAAATCTTCCATGAGTCTGACTTACCGAACGATTTGTTCCGTACGATTCTCATTGATCATGATCAGTCAGAAAAGTTAATTGGTAATGATAAAGTACGCGGTGTGACGCTTACTGGTAGTGATGGTGCAGGTAGCATTGTCGGTCAGCAAGCAGCAAAAGCAATCAAAAAAGCAGTCTTAGAGTTGGGTTCAAATGATGCATTTATCGTTTTAGAAGATGCTGACTTAGAGCTTGCCGTACAAACTTGTACTTTAGCGCGTCTGATAAATAATGGCGAAACTTGTGTTGCTGCAAAACGCTTTATCGTTGTCGACAGTTTATATGACGAGTTCCGTAAGCGCATTGTTGAAGAGTTTGCAAGTAAAAAAGCCGGCGATCCTATGGATGACAGCTCTGATCTTGGTCCATTAGCGCGTAAAGATCTGCAAGAAAAATTGCATGCGCAAGTAGAGGAGAGCGTAAGCAAAGGCGCTACTATCTCTGTTGGTGGTAAATTACCAGAAGGTAAAGGGAGCTTCTATCCAGCGACTATTTTGGAAAATGTTGAAAAAGGTCAGCCAGCTTACGATGATGAGCTATTTGGTCCAGTAGCATCACTAATACGTGCTAAAGATCAAGACGATGCGTTACGTATTGCTAACGACAGCCGTTATGGCTTAGGTGGCGCTATCTTCTCTAAAGACGAAGAAAAAGCGATTCGCCTAGCCAATGAGCAGTTTGATACGGGTATGGTCTATATCAATGGTTATGGCCTTGCAAATCCAGCATTACCCTTTGGTGGCGTGAAAAACTCGGGTCATGGTCGCGAGCATGGTGGTTTCGGTATTAAAGAGTTCGTAAACATCAAAGGTGTACACGTTCATAACAGTTAAGAATACGTACAGATTTTAAAGTTACAATACTTTAAGGTTTAAGTAGCGAAAAGCCCAGTCATTCATAAATTGAGTGACTGGGCTTTTTTTGGTCGATAGTTTGAAATGAGTGCTACTTTTCTTTGCTTGTTGCCATTGCTTTAACTGTTTAAATATAGCTTCAAAGGTAGCGTCGGCATACAGGTGCGCTGCTGATTTAATAATTGCTCGTTATTCAACGACAATACACCTTTGGCTAATAACAAAATTGTCCAAGGTAACAGCTGATGTTCAAGCTTTTGCACGCGCGTTTGCAAACTGTCAGCAGTATCTTTTTGATGCACTTCTAGCCAGGCTTGGGTCAAAACAGCACCTGCATCGAGCTCAGCGGTAACGACATGAATGCTACAGCCGTGCTGACGCTCACCTGCTTGAATGACACGCTGATGAGTATCCAAACCTTTATAAGCAGGCAAGAGTGCAGGATGCAGATTAATCATTGGTGCTGGCGTGTTATCAATAAAACCAGCACTTAAAACACGCATAAAACCAGCTAACACAATCAAGTCAGGTTGCCATGTGGTTAGTTGGGCGCTGGCATGACTCTCAAAAGTTTTGATTCCCATGCGTTTGCCACTAGCAACGTGAGATAAGACCGCCACTGGAATGTCAGCATCTTTTGCCCGTGTGATGGCATAAGCGTCTTCACGGTTACTAATAACGCCGACAATCTCAATTGGTAGCGCACCAGCTTGCATAGCATCAATCAATACTTGTAAGTTGCTACCGCTACCAGATACCAAAACGGCAATGCGTAATGGTTTGTTGGCATGACTGGTGTTATTGGCTAGCATTAACGGTACACCACAGCATCCGCTTCGCGCTTGACCATTTCACCTAATTTCCATGCTTTTTCGCCAGCATCATTCAAGGTTTGGATAGCAGCTTCGGCTTTATCTTTGGGTACGACGATAACAAACCCAACGCCGCAGTTAAAGGTACGATACATCTCGCTTTGCTCGATATTACCTTGGTTTTGTAACCAAGTGAATAGCTCTGAGAACTGCCAGCTATTCGTATCGATGCTAGCGGCTAGCGTTTCAGGTAATACACGTGGCAGGTTATCGGTTAAGCCGCCGCCAGTAATATGTGACATCGCATGTAGGGCTGAGCTACCAAGGGTATCTTGTAGCGCTTTAATCGCTTTAACATAAATACGGGTCGGTGCCATCAAGGCATCTTGGATAGACTGACCATCTAGCTGCTCATTGCTACTAGTCACATCCACACCGCTGACTTCAATGACTTTACGTACCAATGAGTAGCCATTGGAATGCGCGCCACTTGAGGCAAGAGCAATTAATACATCGCCTTCAGCCACGTTTTCGCCAGTGATGACTTCTGCTTCTTCAACCACACCGACGCAGAATCCCGCTAGGTCATAATCGTCGTCCTGATACATGCCTGGCATCTCAGCCGTTTCGCCGCCGATAAGCGCGCAATTTGATAATTTACAGCCTTCACCTATACCCGTAACAACAGTAGCTGCAACATCGACGTCAAGCTTACCAGTTGCATAGTAGTCTAAGAAAAACAAAGGCTCAGCACCGCAAACCAATAAGTCGTTGACACACATAGCGACCAAGTCGATACCAATGGTGTCATGTCGATTCAATTGTAATGCCAGTTTAAGCTTAGTGCCGACACCGTCAGTACCCGAAACTAATAACGGTGAGGTGTAACCAGTCGGAATGCGACAAAGCGCCCCAAAGCCGCCAAGTCCGCCCACCACTTCAGGACGTGAGGTGGCTTTTGCCACGGATTTAATACGTTGCACCAACGCATCGCCAGCATCAATATCAACGCCAGCATCTTTGTAGCTTAAAGAAGGCTTGTTACTCATGGTCATCTCACAAATTTTATAGGGAATGAAGGTCAGTCAGTAAAAACGCGTGTCGGTCATATGAATTTTGCAGATTGTGCGCGCATTATACCCAAAAATCACCCTTACTCGCAAAACAACTTGCTTTTATTTGACCTAAATTTGCTTGATATCTATCTAATATTTCAGAAAGACGGCAATAAAGATGACATGAAAATTAAGAAACAAAAAATGACGGCTTTTTTATAGGACTCTGCGATAATAGAAGGCTAAAATTATGGTCAATAACTGTTTGCTATTGGAATGTTGTCGTTCAATAAGATCTATCATCAACTTTAAATCAAATCACTCTTTTAAATAAGCCCATTCGTAGGACTAGCCTTCATGACAAACCAATCAATAGACCCCTTTTTTCGACGCCTATTTATCGTCGTTGCTATTGTTGTGGCTATGGTTTTATTGTATTTAATGATGCCGGTCATTGTGCCGTTTGTCTTTGCTTTTGTATTGGCTTATTTGTTTAATCCATTGGTCAAACGCTTATCAAAATATATCAAACGTTGGATTGCCATTATTATTGTGTATTCGACGATTACGTTGAGTATGGTGCTACTACTCTGGTGGTTGATACCGACATTGTGGCATCAGCTGCAAGCAGCATGGGATTATCTGCCACAGCTTTTAACTTGGTATAATGAAGTCGTCCGTGAATGGTTTGCTAGTAATAGCCGTATTCGTCTACCAGAGCTTGAGTCTAAAGGCTTCTCTGAGACCTTGGTTGAATACATGCAAACCAATTATAAGTTTGAAGATGCCGGTACCATGATGAGCCAAATACTGGCGTCTAGCATGAACTTTATCAATAATGCTGGGCTGATTGTACTGGTGCCGATTTTGACCTTTTATTTCTTATTTAATTGGGAGCAACGCTTACATACATGGAAAATGGCGATACCTGCGCCATACTGTAAAAAAGTGATTCAAATTGCGCAAGAGTGTGACCGTGCGTTGATGGCTTTTATTAAAGGTCAGCTATTGGTGATGGTCTTACTAGGTGCTATTTATGCTGTGCAATTGCAGCTTATTGGGCTTGAGCTTGGGCTGATTATTGGTATGGTTGCAGGTATTGCTAGCTTTGTACCGTATTTGGGCTTTGGGATTGGCTTCGTTGCCGCGATTATCGCCTGTCTGTTTCAGTTTGGCCTAGATTGGACGTATTTATCCTTGATTGCTGGCGCATTCTTGATTGGACAAGCTGCCGAAGGCTATATCTTGCAACCGCTACTATTGGGCGACAAAATTGGTCTATCGCCATTATGGGTAATATTTTCGGTACTGGCAGGTGCAAGTTTGCTCGGTTTCGTTGGTATGCTGATTGCGCTGCCAGTGTCTGCTGTCTTGAACGTGTTATTCCGTCATTTTTATACTCATTATCAAACGACTGACTTTTATAAAGGTCGTAAGCAGTTGGCATTGTTTGAAAAAAAATAATGTTGTTGTATGTATAACTGCTATGAAGTCCTTCAGGTTACAGGACATATCATAGTCGTTTGCCTGCGTGATAAAATAGGATTGATTGGGTGTTATGAGTAAAAGACTTGTCAGTCATTTTGCAAATATGTTATATATAGGCGCAGTAGTAACGGTATTGACCTTTACTAGGTTGGCTTTGGCTAAAATGAATTTTACCAAAGTCAGTTTATAAGTATATTAGTCGTTTAGCCTTTTTATTGATTGTGCTACGCAAACCGAGTTGATGATTCATGGCAGAAGCACAGCTAAGTCTCAATCTGGACATAAAGCATGATGCAAGTCTCAGCGACTTCGCCGGTCCGGGTTGGATGTCTATTATCGATGCAGTACGGCAGCTCCATGTCGGCCTGATAGGTCAGCTGTACCTATTTGGCAGTCCTGCTACTGGCAAATCGCACTTATTATCCGCTATTTGTGAGTCGTTTATTGAGATGGACAAGTCAGCGATTTGTCTGTCGTTAAACGAGCTGATTCATACCGATGTCAATGTATTATCATCGCTAGAAAATTTCTCTTTGATTGCGATCGATGATTTGGAAGTCATTGAACAAAACAGCCAATGGCAAGAAGCTTTATTTCATCTGATCAATCGTAGCCGCGAAGGGCAGCGCCAACTTTTATTTGCCGCTAATAAGCCTGCATCCGAGCTGCCGTTTCAATTGAGAGATTTGCTCACCCGTTTGGCACAAGCGCCCTCATTTAAAGTACCGACAGGACATGATTTTGCAGACCGCGAAGCATTATTACAGTCAATATTACGCAGACGTGGTTGGCAGTTTGATGAACGTATTACCAATTATCTGCTCACTGAAGGACCGCATCGTATTGGCGCAATGATGGAGGTGCTCAATTACATTCAACCCATGTTCTCCAACTTGGGTCGTAGTAATATATCAAAAGCGGTCATTGCTGACGCGCTGCGTACGATTGATGAGCAGACGCTTGCTGCTGAACTTGCTGATATCGCACAGGAATCGCAAGTAGACAATGATGCCGCTGATCAAGACCATCATACTCAGCATACGATGCCACTTGATTTTTAGCAGTCAGAACACAAACTTTCTATCCGAAATGCTTTTTACTACTATTGGAAAAATTATGAAATCAAATGCGTCTTTGCTAAAAAAACTGTCTATCAGCGCTGTGTTTGTTGGGGCAGCTTCTGTGTCTATGCTGTCTCAAGCGGCAGTTACTTTAGTGGTCGATGATCATATCAAAGTGACGGCAATTAATGGTCAAGAGCTGACACAGAGTCTTCTTCAGCCATTGACCAAGTCATTTACCTTGCAGCCAGGTAAGCATGTGATTACCGCTAAATATGATCGTCTTTATGATCTGCGCCGTGATGAGCATGATTATTTGCGTTCAGGTAACGTCAGTGTGGCCGCTGAATTGGCAGACAATCAGACCTACCGCTTAACCATGCCAAATCAGCCAGAAGACTATGCAGCTGCCAAGAAGTATGCTGAGCGTCCAACGCTTGCGATACAAAGTAATAACACCATCATTGCCAGTCAAGAAAGTGTCGGTGGCAATAGCAATAGCTTATTCTCAGGTCTTGGTAAAGCATTAGGTGGCGTATTCGGTGGTAGCGGTGATGCTGAGCTACAAAACCAACGTGCGATAGCTGCACTCGATCAGCCATCCGTGAGTACTAACAAGTCAGTAACTACAGGTGCTACTGTGACGCAAACGACAAGTGTCAACGCATCTACCAGTTCACTTGATCAGTTTATGCAAATTTGGCTACAAGCCACACCTGCTGAGCGTGAAAAAATGCGTCAATGGATGCAAAAGTAAGCTTTGAGATAAAAAAGTAAAAAGATTGCACATAAAAAAAGCACCTATATTAGGTGCTTTTTTTATATCTTAGATTTTGTGACTATTCAGCTTTTAGCCCAAAAAAGCATTATACATCCATATTAATTTTTCTTGCTCTTGTACATAAGCATCAACAAGATCGGCTGAACCCTGATCTTCTGCTTCTGCTGCTAGAGTCGATACTTGACGTTGTTCTTCAATTAGCTCTTGTAAACCTGTCACAACGCCTTTAACACAAGTAGTGCCGTCTTTAACGTTCTTATCTTCTTGAATGCTGGTATGCTGAGCAAAATCGCTATAAGCATGTAACGGTGTGCCGCCTAGGGTCAAAATACGTTCAGCGATTTCATCGATTTGGATTTGCAGCGCGGTATATAGCTCTTCAAACTTTGGATGTAAAGTGAAGAAATGCTCACCTTTGACGTTCCAATGATAACCACGAACATTGATATAAAACATATGATAACTAGATAGCAGACCATTTAACTTGCTGATGACTTCGCTCATATCTGCTTTTTCTAGACCGATCTGGTTAGTGTCGTTATTATTGTTACTCATTATATTATCCTTTTCATTGAGTGTAGGGTTCAAACATCAAGTTATTAAACCTTTAAACTTAAGCAATTTATAGCGAGCGATTATTGAACTAAAGCCTAAATAACCGCTTACTACGCGTTACTCAACCTTTGATGATTACTATTGTAGCAAGCATGCAAAAATAAGTTAAATTAATCAAATTAAAATTTGTAATATATTTTATAAAACAACTAAATCCTTGGTCTAACAGAAAGCAATAAGCCTATTTAGCAGGTATCTGTAAGCTTTCAGAGTTCAGACCTTTCACTGCTACTACTTCTAATAAATGCTGGCGTACTGTATCGATAGGGAATTTTTGAGCTTGCAAGCGTTTAGGAATAATCTGACTGCCTTGCTGACCTTTCATCTCAAACATCATAAAGATATAGTCGTCGGTCTCATCCCAGCTCTTCACAGCGCTCCAAGGAATCACCGCTTGTTGGGTGCTGCCTGCACGCATCTGCATACCGCGCATCTGATTGCTACTAAACATATCTGACTGATTGACCGGCACTGCCATTACCAGACCATGCTTCTGTACACCTAGTTTCATTTGGCGCATCTCGTCAGGCATTTCTTGCTCAGCGACTTGCTTTTCAAACTCTCTTTTCACATACCATTTAAAACCAAGCGTACGAACCAGTAGGTAAATAACAACGGCTGCTAGCATCAGCCAAAAAATAATGGTCGAATAACCTGTCAAAAAAACCAGTCCAGCAACGGCTAAAACCACAGCGACGGCCATGATAATCCATTCTTTCAGTTTGATACTCGACAGACCAAATGACGGGCTGGCACTAGAAAATAGCTCATACTGTGCTTGATGGAATTCTGCCTCGGTTAGGTTTAAGGCAACAGGTTGCAGCGTGTAGGGGTACAGAGCCATAAAGGTTTCTCAAAGACTTATAGTGAAAACGTTAAATTAAAAGCGCCAAACGTCGATAACAAGGTAATATTTGGCTGGAAATAGAATAAAGATATGCGCTTATCTTACCGAAAATCGCCCTTAAATGAAACATATAAGCCACTCTGTTCGCTAATAGACACCATATTTAAGCCATTAGTAAAGGTAAGTCACATTTATAGAGAGCTTGCGACCTTACATTATATTATTAGCACGTTAATATGAATAACTATTTCCTATTTAAAAATTAAGAGAATAGAAACTCAAAACTCAGTCAAGAGATGGGTAAAAAACGGCCAAAACATGGTCAAAACAGCCGCAGCTTGGTATTATAGCGGCTACCACCTAATTTTAAGCAAAATCAGGCTATAGAGCCCAGATTTTCATTATTTTCACACCTTTTATCCACTTTTAGCGCGACAGGCACCTATTATGATAGACCCAAAACTCTTACGCGGCGATTTGACAGATTTACAGCAGCAATTGGCCACCCGTGGTTATACGCTTGATATAGCGTTCTGGCAAAATATTGAGAACGAACGTAAATCGCTACAAGTAAAGACCGAAGAGTTGCAGTCGCGCCGTAATACAGGCGCAAAACAAGTTGGCGTGCTTAAAAAATCTGGCGAAGATGCTAGTGAGTTGCTTGCTGAGATGCAAAGTGTCAGTGGTGAGATTAAGACAGCCGAAGACGAGCTACGTACCTTACAAGAGCGCATTAGCCAAGCAGCAATGCAAATTCCAAATATCCCAGCAGCAGATGTGCCAGTTGGTACATCAGAAGACGATAACGTCGAAGTACGCAAATGGGGCACACCGCGTGAGTTTGATTTTGAGATTAAAGATCATACGCATATTGGTGAGACACTTGGTATGCTCGATTTTGAAGCAGCAACCAAGCTTACAGGAAGTCGCTTTAACGTCTTAAAAGGACAATTGGCGCAGATGCATCGTGCGTTGATTCAGTTTATGCTCAATACCCATACGATCAAGTATGGCTATACTGAAACTTATGTACCGTATATTGTTAATTCTGAAAGTTTAAAAGGTACAGGTCAGCTGCCTAAGTTTGAAGATGATTTGTTTAAATTGACCAATCATACCAATAATGATGACATGGATTTTTATCTCATTCCAACCGCTGAAGTGCCAATGACCAACTTGGTACGCGGCGAGCGCTTAGATATCAAAGAGCTACCGTTGAAATTTACCGCGCATACGCCGTGTTTCCGTAGTGAAGCTGGCTCGCATGGTCGTGATACCCGTGGTCTGATTCGTCAGCATCAGTTTGAAAAAGTTGAGATGGTTAATATTGCCACAGCTGAGCAGTCAGATGAGTTGCTTGAAGCGATGACTGGACAAGCAGAATTTATTTTACAGCAGCTTAATTTGCCATACCGCACCGTCAAATTGTGCACCGGCGATATGGGTTTTGCCGCCCAAAAAACTTATGATATCGAAGTCTGGTTACCAAGCCAAGAGACCTATCGTGAAATCTCAAGCTGCTCAAACTGCGGCGATTTCCAAGCACGCCGTATGGGTACACGTGTTAAGGACGGCAAACAAACCAGTTTAGCTCATACCTTAAACGGTTCGGGTTTAGCAGTAGGTCGTACATTATTGGCAGTGATGGAAAACCATCAAAACGCTGATGGTAGTATTACGATTCCAGAAGTATTGCGTCCGTTTATGGGTGGTGCTGACATCATTTTATTATAGTTTTTTGATATGCGGGTTTTTGACATATAGTTATTTGATGATTGATGCAATTAGTGAGTTGGTATTCAGGCTCGCCGATTGTGTTTTATTGCAGTAAGTATTGGTCAAATTGATAAAACTGATACAAATTATTATTAAATACGAACGGTTCTGTTAGCGCATTTTTGCGCTAGATAGAGTGCAAATATGTTAATATTACCCCTGTATTTACAGATTATTCGTTAAGGGCGCCTATTGCGTCCTTATTTTATGACCCTCTGAGTAAACTCTCCTCTTATCCTCCATACTTCTATCCGAATATTAGGACACTCTATGCCAGCTCCAATTAGCGAACGTAAATTAGCCAATGCCATCCGCGTACTGTCGTTTGACGCGGTTCAAAAAGCCAATTCTGGGCACCCGGGTGCACCAATGGGCATGGCTGATATTGCCGAAGTTTTGTGGCGCAAGTTTTTAAAGCATAATCCTGCTGACCCAAGCTGGCACAACCGTGATCGTTTTGTCTTATCAAACGGTCATGGGTCGATGCTTATCTATTCATTGCTACATTTATCAGGCTATGACGTTAGCGTTGATGACCTAAAAGGTTTCCGTCAATTACATTCGAAAACGCCGGGTCATCCAGAGCTTGGCTATACGCCAGGTGTTGAAACCACCACTGGTCCATTAGGACAGGGTATTGCCAATGCGGTTGGTTTTGCAATTGCAGAAAAAACGTTGGCAGCGCAATTTAATCGTGATGGTCATAATATTGTCGATCATCATACTTATGCGTTTTTAGGCGATGGCTGCTTGATGGAAGGTATTAGCCATGAAGTCTGCTCATTGGCTGGCACGTTAGAGCTTGGCAAATTGGTATTTTTCTATGATGACAATGGCATCTCTATCGATGGTAATGTCGAAGGTTGGTTCACTGATGATACGCAAGCGCGCTTTGAGTCTTATGGCTGGCAAGTTATCAAGGTCGATGGTCATGATACTGATGAGATTACGCAAGCAACTGAGCAAGCGATTAAAGAAACGACTAAGCCAAGCTTAATCATTTGCAAAACGACTATTGGCGCTGGTAGCCCAAATAAACAAGGCTTAGCAGCCAGTCATGGCGCGCCACTTGGCGATGATGAAATCGTTTTAACCCGTGATGCATTATCTTGGACGCATGCGCCGTTTGAGCTAGATGATGAAATCTATCAAGCGTGGGATGGTAAAGCGAAAGGCGACGTCTTACAGAAAAACTGGAACGCGAACTTTGACGCTTATAAGAAGGCTTATCCAGAGTTAGCAACTGAGTTGCTTCGTCGTTTAGAGGGTGACTTACCAGCTGATTTTGAGCAAAAAGCGCAAGAGTATATCCAGCAAACTCAAGAGCAGGGCGGTGATGTTGCCAGTCGTAAGGCCAGCCAAAATGCCATCAATACCTTACAGCCATTACTGCCAGAATTACTTGGTGGCTCAGCGGATTTAGCAGGCTCAAACCTCACGCTATTTAAAGACGCCAAAGGCATCCAAGACGATGACGCGGGCAACTATATCTATTATGGTGTGCGCGAATTCGGTATGACGGCCATTGCTAACGGTATCGCGTTACATGGCGGCTTTGTTCCTTATGTTGCGACGTTCCTGATGTTTATGGAATACGCACGTAATGCGGTACGTATGGGCGCGCTCATGAAGCAGCGTGTGATTCATGTCTATACTCATGACTCAATCGGTCTCGGTGAAGATGGTCCAACGCATCAGCCAGTTGAGCAATTGACCAGCTTACGTACCACGCCAAATCTACGTACATGGCGTCCTTGTGATGCGACTGAATCAGCAAGCGCTTGGGTTGAGGCAATTAAATCAGAA
The DNA here is from genome assembly GCF_000013905.1 of Psychrobacter cryohalolentis K5. NCBI lineage: Bacteria > Pseudomonadati > Pseudomonadota > Gammaproteobacteria > Moraxellales > Moraxellaceae > Psychrobacter > Psychrobacter cryohalolentis. Next base: position 2,282,619 of record NC_007969.1, on the reverse strand, counting down.
AATAATCCATCTGCCTTGATTTTCAGTCGTCAAAGCTTGCCACACCAAGCGCGTGACCGCGAGCAAGTAGCAAACATCACCAAAGGTGGTTATGTACTTGCAAAAGAGCAAGGCGAGCTACAAGCGATTATCATCGCAACTGGCTCAGAAGTCGGTCTTGCTATGCAAGCTTACGCGACCTTGAGCGAAAATGGCGTCGGTGTACGTGTGGTCTCTATGCCGTGTGCAGAAATCTTCGTTGAGCAAGATACTAGCTACCGTGAAGCGGTATTGCCTGCCAATACTCGCGCCCGCGTCGCAGTAGAAGCAGCACACGTCGATTACTGGTATAAGTTCGTTGGTTTAGACGGTAAAGTGATTGGCATGACGACTTATGGTGAATCAGCGCCTGCTGATGAGTTATATAAAGAGTTTGGTATCACCACTGAAGCCGTGGTTGATGCGGTGAATAGCTTGGTGTAAGTATTTAAAACTGCTCAAACAAAAAAGAGTTGCTAGGATTTCTAGCAACTCTTTTTTTTATGTTCTTTTAAGTCTTTCAGAGCTTAATTAGCAGCAATCAGTTTCCCTGATATCTCAAGCGGGATGATATTGCTAATCACTTTTGGAAAAGCAGTAACCCCGTAGTTGTAACGATCTACCAAGCCCGTCGCGCGAAATTTTAAGGTAGGTCTAGAGGTGACAGGATCATTCTCTACATCTGATAACGTTACTCTCACCGTCAAAGGTTTGGTTTGACCCAACACTGTAAAGTCACCGGTCACATTGGCTTCTTTAGTATTTATCATGCTGACTTTTTTAGAAACAAAAGTCATCGTCGGATATTGTTTCGTATTCAAAAGCTCCTTTCGGCGCAAAAATGAATCTCTCAAGCTGCGATCAGTATCGATACTATTGGTAAAAACGGTAAAATTAATGGTCGTGCTTGCAGGTTTATTGACGTCATAATTGATGGCGCCATTGACCTTATTGAACCTGCCGTCAGTCATGGCTTTACCCAAATAATTGACCTCGAACTCGACATTGGTCTTTGGGACGTCCAGTTTCCATTTTTGCGGAACGGTCGCCGCCAATCCTATGACTGGTAATGATAATAGTAGGCAGCTGCTGAGTGTGATTTTCAGCAAAGAGGTGACAGGTGTGGTCATATGTCTGATCCAAAGAGAAATAGGAGGTATATCAGTAGTTAAAATAATTTAATTCAAGTGGTTCTATAGTAATTAATCCGTGCTCTATTCTTTTTAAAATCAATCGACTATAGTAAGGCGATATCCTACTACAATTAAGCGATTTCAATGTACTATTAAAGTTATAAGCACTTGAGGCGTGTTAGGTAAATGGTTTAAGACAGCATACTATTTTAATTATAAGTGTTTTTATCTTTTTTATTGGAAGACGATTATGTCCCTCATGTCCAGCTTCAAAGGTGTCTTAGGCGAAACAGTCATTAATGTTGCCATGTGGTTAAAGCTAGAAAAAGACCTTTATCACCGTTTAAATAATATCACTTTACCATTAGCCAATGGTGGTAGTACCCAAATCGACCATGTCATTGTCTCTAAATATGGCATCTTTGTCATCGAAACCAAAAACTATAAAGGCTGGATATTTGGTAATGAGGCGCAAAGACAGTGGACGCAAGTCATTATGGGTCGCAAGTATAAGTTCCAAAACCCATTACGCCAGAATTATTTGCATATCAAAACGCTGGCGGATTTATTAGCATTAGAGATGAGCTACTTTCATTCGATGATTGCGTTCATTGGAGAGTGTGAGCTAAAAACTCGCGATGAGTTGCCGGAGCACGTATTGACGAGTGGGATGGTGTCTTATATTAAAAGAAAGCAGGATGAGATACTTACTGAAGACGAGGTCACATCCATCGTTGAGCAGATTAACAGCAATAGATTTAGTAAGTCGTGGCGCACTAATAGAGAGCACAAAGCTTATCTAAAGGATAAGCATAGCAATCCAAGCAAGTCGTCTAGCAATAACTCTAATGGTAAGTCAGTTGCTACAACTACTGCTAAGTCTACATCTGAGCCGATAGTAAAAGAAACCGCTAAACGAGCCAGGCTGAAAAGTAGAGCAGTGCATCGATGGTCTGGTCAAACTGAGATTGAGTCTAGCGATTTACCAATTGATAGTTTGAGTACTCAGCAGATAAGTTCGCCGCATGATATTACTGATAAAGTTTTTCTCACACCCTTTGAGGTTATAGAGACTGAGCCACAAGTGCATTACCCTGCGACACTTGTGGCGATAGACAATATAGCTAATTTCATCCAAGCACCAACTTGCCCGAGATGTAATAGTGAGATGGTCAAACGCGTTGCAAAAAAAGGCGCCCATCTTGGGCAGACCTTTTTTGGTTGTAGCCAATTTCCAAAATGTCGCGGAGTAGTCAATACAAATTGAGCCCAAATGAAACTTGATTTTGGGCTCGATTAATCATCTTAAACTATGTTAAGCAGGGACTGACTCAGCATGCACGTGATTGGCCTTGATAAGGTCTGCTATTTTTTCAGCAATCATAATCGTCGGTGCGTTGGTATTGGCACTGATTAAGGTTGGCATCACTGAAGCATCGATGACCCTTAGTCCATTTACGCCGCGTACTTTTAATTCTAAATCAACGACTGAATCGCTGTCTGAGCCCATACGGCAAGTGCCTACAGGGTGGTAGATAGTGTCTGATTTATTACGGATATAGCCAAGCATACCGTCTTTTTCGATATAGGGGGCAGGGTAGTCCTCAGTGATGTATTCAGCCATTGGCGACTCTTGCATAATGGCGCGCGTACGCTCTGCACCAGCGACCATATACTCTACATCTTTCGGATGCGAAAGATAGTTTGGATCAATTAACACGGCGTCAGAGGGATTGGCAGAATCGAGTCTGACCGTACCACGGCTTTCAGGGCGTAAATAGCAGGTATGACAAGAAACGGCAAATCCCCTTCTAAGATCACGTCCGTGTTCAATCACGCGAGATATCACAAAATGCAGCTGGGTATTTGGCCATTCTTGTGGGTCGTCACCGACGCTAAAGAACGCGCCAGCTTCTGCATAATTGGTAGATAACAGACCTGTGCCATCTTTTCGCCATTGCCGAATACTTTTGGTCAAGGTTGAAATAGTTGCTATACCAATACCGATGACATCAGTAGTATTAACTTCATAATCAAAAACGACGTCCAAATGATCTTGTAAGTTACCGCCAACGTCGGGCGCATCTACCAATACCTCGATGCCATGAGACTGCAAATGTTCAGCAGGACCAATGCCTGATAGCATCAAAACTTTGGGTGAGCCAAAAGTGCCGCCTGATAATATCACTTCATGGCGAGCCATAACCGTATGCTCGACACCATCCTTTTCATAGATCACGCCAGTCGCTTGTTTGTCTTCAAAGATGACGCGGTCAGCTTGTGCGTGGGTGATGACGGTTAGATTGGGTCGGCTTTGTACTGGATGTAGATAAGCAGCAGCGGCAGAACAGCGTTGACCTTGTTTTTCCCCATGAAAATGGGTGACTTGATATAATCCTGCACCGTCTTGTTTTTTGCCGTTAAAGTCATCATTTTGATCTAAACCATTGGCAATAGCAGCTTCTACAAAAGCTTTTGAGATATCGCGTGGACTTAGTAAATCACTGACATGCAGTGGTCCACTATCACCATGCAGCTCGTCCGCGCCGTGGATATTGTTTTCTGATTTGATAAAGTAAGGCAGTACATCATCAAAACCCCAGCCTGTGCAACCTTGCTCAACCCAGCGTTCATAATCAAGCGCACTGCCACGCGTATAAATCATGGCATTGATAGCGGAGGAGCCACCCAAACATTGACCGCGCGGTTGAAAGCCGCGTCGGTTATTAAGATGGATTTGCGGAGTAGTGTGAAAGCACCAATTGTTTAATTTTAGTGGCTTGCCCGGCACCATCAAAATCAGTCCAGCAGGTACGCGAACTGCCAAGTCTTTGCCCTCACCACCATATTCTAACAAGCAGACACTGATGTCTGGGTTTTCTGTTAATCGGCTGGCAAGCACACAGCCAGCTGAACCGCCACCAACGATGACGTAATCAAAGTTTCCATCAAGTTCCATTTTATATTCCCTGTAGCATCCATGCTCATTAAAACGTATTTATTGAAATAGCTTACGCTTTAGAGTATCTATTATTTTGCTGCAATAATGAAGTAAAAATGACTACAAGGTATAAGGTTGTTATAAATTTTCATATATATCAATTGTTTAGGTAATAAAAAGGGTGGCGTAGTAAGTCTGATATCTTATTGTCTGTTATTAAATGTTAGACCGCACAGACTTCTGAACGCACAATGAATCGCTTGCCTTCGGGTATCTCAAGTGAAAAACTGGCACCACGTCCATCTACCACATCAATGGTCAGATCGGTATGCTGCCACAATTTGTATTGAGGTTTGCCCATGTAAAACGGACAGCCGCTGAGCTCACCGACCAGCACATCTTGCCCACCGACCTTAAACTCACCTAATGGATAACACATCGGCGAGCTGCCATCGCAGCAGCCTCCTGATAGATGAAACATCAATTCGCCATGCTTGGATCTTAATAGTTCGATTAGCTCTTTACAGGATTCTGTCGCCGTGACGTTCATAATAATTTCCTTATCATTTATGGATAGCTCATTCTTATTGATGCCTTATTAAAGCAAAAATGCAATCTACCTTACGATAGATTGCATTTATTTATCTAAAATCAGTACATGTTTTTAGATTAAAAGAAGCCCATCGCTTTAGGACTGTATGAAACCAGCATGTTTTTGGTCTGCTGATAATGATCGAGCATCATTAGATGGTTTTCACGACCAATACCAGACTGCTTATAACCACCAAATGCTGAATGCGCAGGATAAAGGTGATAGCAATTCGTCCAAACGCGACCAGCTTTAATGCCACGACCGAAACGATAAGCGCGAGTACCATTACGCGTCCATACACCAGCACCAAGACCGTATAAGGTATCATTGGCGAGCGCCATTGCTTCTTCATCATCTTTAAAGGTCGTCACAGCAAGCACAGGACCAAAGATCTCTTCTTGGAACACGCGCATGTCATTCGTGCCTTCAAAGATGGTTGGCTGCACATAATAACCGTTTGCCATGTCGCCATCATGTTTGGCAAGTTCGCCACCGACTAAGACTTTGGCACCTTCTTTTTTACCGATATCGAGGTAAGAGAGGATTTTTTCTAGCTGATCTGAGCTGGCTTGCGCGCCAATCATAGTATCGGTATCAAGCGGGTTGCCCATTTTGATGGCTTTAACGCGGGCGATACAGCGTTTCATAAATTCATCATAGATGCTTTCGTGTACGAGTGCACGTGATGGGCAAGTACAAACCTCGCCTTGGTTTAGCGCAAACATGACCAGACCTTCGACGGCTTTGTCTAAGAAGTCATCGTCTTCATCCATGATATCGGCAAAGAAGATGTTTGGACTTTTACCGCCTAGCTCTAGCGTTACAGGAATGATATTTTCACTAGCGTATTGCATGATGAGGCGACCAGTGGTGGTCTCACCAGTAAAGGACACTTTGTCGATACGTGGGTTGGAAGCGATTGGTTTACCGGCTTCAACACCGAAGCCATTAACGACGTTCAGTACGCCTTTAGGCAGAATGTCCGCCGCGCCTATTAAGTCCAGCATAAATAAGACAGAAGCAGGGGTTTGCTCGGCAGGCTTGAGGACGACACAGTTACCCGCTGCAAGAGCAGGTGCAATTTTCCAGATCGCCATTAGAATAGGGAAGTTCCAAGGGATGATTTGACCGACGACGCCAAGTGGCTCATGAAAATGATAAGCGACCGTATCTTCATCAATTTGGCTGATACCGCCTTCTTGCGCGCGAATCACACCAGCGAAGTAACGCAAGTGGTCAATGGCGATTGGAATATCTGCGGCTAGGGTTTCACGTACGGGTTTGCCGTTTTCATAGCTTTCGGCAATAGCGATGGCCTCTAAATTGGCTTCGATACCATCGGCAAGTTTGAGCAACATATTAGAGCGTTCAGTAACGCTGGTTTTGCCCCATGCATCTTTGGCGGCATGAGCGGCATCTAGGGCAGCTTCGACATCTGCTTCTTTTGAGCGTGCGATTTGGCAGAAGATTTTACCGTCGATTGGACTTGAGTTGTCAAAGTACTCGCCATCGATTGGCGCGACCCACTCACCATTGATAAAGTTACCATATTTTTCGCGGAATTGGACGGGACTGTTTTCAGTATTGGGATAAGCGTATAACATGAACGATTCCTTGTTGTGTAATATAGTTATGTAGCCTTACTTGACCATCCTGACCAAGCTATGACTCTATCGTACTGAGCTTTGGCTCCAAGCGATAATGACTTTTTATAATGATATGCTTTGTATCACATAACTTAAAGTTATGCGAGGTAGGACGGTTAAAGTGGTTCGCAAAATGGATGTAGCTGTTATAATTGAGGTTAAATACTTTTAGCTCGTCATGGTTATGAATTTAATCCTGTCAGCTTTCTTTCTTATACTCTTGGTTGGTTTGGATATATGCGTCAATCTTCTGCTCTTGATATTTTAAAAACAGGTCAAAACGTCTTTTTGACGGGCTCAGCAGGTTCAGGTAAGACTTATACACTTAACCAATATATCGATTATCTACGCGCGCGTCGGGTACCGGTTGCTGTGACCGCGAGTACAGGCATTGCCGCCACTCATATGAATGGCACGACCATTCATAGTTGGTCGGGCATTGGTATTAAGGATGAGCTAACGGATCGCGATTTAACCAATTTATCACGTAAGCAGTTTTTGGCAGATAGATTAAAAGACACCGCGGTACTTATCATCGATGAGATATCGATGCTGCATGCCAAGCAGATTAATTTGGTCAGCCAAGTGCTTAAGCATGTACGCAAAAATGACAAAGCTTTCGGTGGTATCCAAGTCGTTGTTGCAGGCGACTTTTTTCAGTTACCACCGATTGGTAGCAAGGGCGAGAGCAATCGTGAGAAGTTTGCCTTTATGAGTGAGGCGTGGCTTGATGCTAAGTTTCACATCTGCTATCTGTCTGAGCAACATCGGCAGGTCAGCGACGCGGCAAATGGTGGGCTTGATTTAGACGATATTCTCAATCAAATCCGTCGTCAAGAAGTCACCTTTGAGGCGATTGCCGCCTTAGAAGCTACTTTTGATCAAAACGTCGATATCAAGCGTACGCGTCTTTATACGCACAATCTAAACGTTAATAAAATCAATGACAAAGAGTTGGCTGATTTGTCTGGCGAGATGATGCGCTTTGAAGCCACATCTGTTGGCGATAGTAAACTGGTTGAGACGCTAAAGAAGACGGTTCGTACTCAAGATGACTTGGTATTAAAAGTTGGCTCAAAGGTGATGTTTATCAAAAACAATACCGAGCTTGGCGTGTCTAACGGTACGATGGGTGAGCTGATTGGCTTTGCTGCTGTCAAAATTGATGATAGCAAAGAAAGTAGTGACGATTTAATCGAAGACGATGATATTGGTAGCGATAAAGACAGTGATGTTGGTAACGATAAGCAGGCTGCCAAAAGCGCAAAAGAAAAAGCCAAAAAAGATAAAGCAAAAGTTAAAAAGCCAACGACACAAAAAATGCCAGTGGTTAGGTTAAATACTGGGCGTGAGGTTATCGCTGAACCGGAAGAATGGATTATCGAGGACGAGACGGGCGATGTGCTCGCAAGCTATGAGCAAGTGCCATTATGTCTAGCTTGGGCGATTACCATTCATAAGTCGCAAGGTATGACGCTTGAAGCTGCTGAGATTGACCTGTCACGTACCTTTGAGCTTGGTCAAGGATATGTGGCGTTATCACGGTTAAAATCGCTGGCAGGTCTGCAGTTGCTCGGTATGAATGAAATGAGCTTGCAGCTTGACCCACTGGCACGCGGTGCAGATAAGCGTTTTTTAGTGCTGTCTGATGAAGCGGATGCCAATTATGCAATGCTTGATGAAGAAAGCATGACACAGGCACATGAGAAGTTTATTCTAAAGTCCGGCGGTACATTAAGCAAGTCAGTGATTGATGCTTATGCCACTCTACAAACAAAGCGCCGTGAACAGCAGCAAGCGCAAATAGGAAAAAAACAGAAACTTGGCAATCAAGTGTCTGATAAGTCAGACAGTACCTTACTTGCCACACGAATACTTCTTGAAGAAAGTTTATCTATCGCGGAAATATCGCAAGCACGGCAGCTGTCACAGTCTACCATTATGCGCCATATTGCTGAGCTGAAATCTCAAGACCCGAGCCTCGCTTGTGATCATCTGCGGCCAGAAGATGAGGTTATGACGGCAGTGGGTAATGCCTATGTGGCGATTAAAGTTGCTAATAACCCAAATGATTTTAATGATGATGGTAGTATTAAGCTGCGTCCGATATTTGAGCATTTAAAACAAAGCGCTGATTACAATACCATTCGTTTGGCATTGATATTTATTACTCCGTAGTCATTCTGAAGTCATAAGTGAATTTTTTAAAAGATGACTCTTTTATCTGCAACTGTTTTATTCGCGACTGCCTATATAGTTAATTCACTTATAAAAGGGTGCAGAGCTACTGGGGTTAATTATTCGCAGCCTCTGTCTGCGTAGGCACAGCAAGCAAGAAAAATTAACCCCAGTAGTACCTTATAACATTTGTATTTCTTTTATTCGCGAACGACTATATTTTGCGTGGCGCTTTTTTGATCAGCCGATGGCATTCAATTTTAGCCTTCATTTTTTATTTCTATTACAGCGATAACTTGTTATGCCTGATTTTTCTAGTGCTACCTACCGTTTGACGTCTAATCCTGCTACATCAGGGTTTCATACGACCAGTGACCAGACTCAGCCTTTGCGAGTGGCTATCAATGGTTTTGGTCGTATTGGTCGCAATGTATTGCGTGCGTTATTAGAGCGCTTTGAGGTGCTAGGACGTGCTATTCATGTGGTCGCGATTAATGATTTAGCGCCTGCCGAAACCTTATTACATTTACTGAGGTTCGATAGCACACATGGGCGTTTGAGCCAGCTTGGCGTGACAGCGGATATCGTACAAGATGGCTTCACCGATCATAAGCAAAAGCCCTGTGCGACAGCAAAAAACGATATTCAGCTGTGCTTGACCAAAAATAATCTTACTTACTGCATTCGTTTATTATCAAGAGAAAACCCAGAGACACTGCCATGGAAAGAGTTGCAGGTCGATGTGGTGCTTGAGTGCACCGGACATTATCGCTCATATGAGCAGGCAAGCTTGCACATAGAGGCGGGTGCCAAACAAGTGATTATCGGTGCCGCACCCTTTGACCATGTCGATGCTTGTATCGTGATGGGCGTCAATAGCGATGCTTTGACGCGTGATCTGCCTATTATCTCTAGCGTCTCTTGTACCACTCAGGCGCTCGTACCGCTCATCGATACCCTTGACAAGGCGTTTGGTGTAGAGTCAGCTATGATGACTGAGATTCATGCAGTGACGGCTGATCAAACCGTACTTGACCAAGCGCACCGTGACCTAAGGCGTGCGCGCGCCTCTGGTTATAACATTATTCCGACGACTTCAAGCAGTATCGCTGCTACGGAACGCGTGCTACCAAATATGGTGGGTAAGATAAATGGTCATTCTATTCGTGTGCCAACGATTGATGTTGCTGCGATTGATGTGACGTTTGTATTTGAGACGCCAAATGTCAGTATTGAAGCGATACGTGACGTTTTAAAATCAGCGAGTCAGGCGCATTTAGCGACGATCATGGACTATACGGAGGAGCCGCTGGTCTCAAGTGACTTTATCCACCAGACTGAATCATTGATTATAGATGGGCAACAACTGATGCAAGTCGGCAATCAATACAAGGTTTTTGCTTGGTACGACAATGAATGGGGCTATGCCAATCGCATGCTTGATATGTGCTTGCATCTTGCTTCAAACAAGCTTTAGATTTATGATTACAAGCCGTTTAAAAAATAATTTAATTTTTTTGACATAACTGCTTGCATTCTCATTTCAGATCGCTATAATGATGCACAAATGGAGACGTGGCAGAGCGGTTGAATGCACCGGTCTTGAAAACCGACAAGGGTTAATAGCCCTTCGAGAGTTCGAATCTCTCCGTCTCCGCCAAATTCGAAAATCCCCAATCAGCAATGATTGGGGATTTTTTTATGTTTCTGTTTTATATTGCTATAGATTTTAAAACCTTCGTCTTATTTGGCTAGTAACTCGTCAAATTCGATTTCCTGCCCATCCGCTAATATCATTTTACCCTCAGTGATTTCAATGCTTACTCCTGTGTTATTTTTAATAGCACGCATAACATTGATGTCTTCGATACTGCTCTCAATGATTATCTTGCCAGATTGTTCTGGAGCGATAGGCGGCTCAAACTGGGTTAATGGCACGTTGAAGCGTTTATTCTTGGTCAAACGTTTCTCTTTCATCGTGAGAGTACCTTGAAAACTTTCGATAGCTAATTTGCCATGATTTGACAGCATAAACTGTAGCTTGACTTGGTTTAAGCTGTCACTATCGCTGGTTTTGACTGGTAATAGGGCAACAGGATAATTGAGGTGATTGGCAGTTTCGAGCTTTTGACTGGTTACAATGGGACTTTTCTTACCCGTTGGGTTGTTTGGATGTAGGCGCTCATATTCGCGCTGTTGGATCAAAGCTTGTTTAATAGTAATACGCGGCATCGCGCCTGATTCATAGGCGCTACTAAGCTTCATACGTAGCATATAACGACTTAGCAGCTTTCTATCTGCTTCAGGTAGACGCTCAAAGGTATCGCCCAGTGTTTTTTGCCACTGATCAGAGTTGGTCGGTATGGTTTGCTGGCTAGGATCTACTTGCGGCTGCGAGCAACCGTACAGGGCAGGAAACAGCCCCAAGCTCACAGTCAATAACACAACTTTGTTTAAACGTTTGTATAAACCCATTATCTGATACCTCCATATGAGCCGTGATAGTTGTTATCTTAATGTATTGTATCTCACAGTTGTGTATGTTTATTTATCGCTAAATAAAGATGAGTGCAGTATTATCAATCGCAAAAAAAGACCAAGCACCGTTAGGTTAACTTAGTCTTTATTAAGGCTTCGAATATTAGCTACTCAAGCGGTTAAATACTCAAATGCTACTGCTATTTATTTTCTTGCAGATCAGACAATGAATGGGTGATATTGTTATTGTGAGTCACCACAATCGCCTCATCAATAATACGCTGGCTCACGCCTTTTTTGCGTAATGTCTCAATAAAAACTTCATCATGGGCAAGCGTATAGTCTTGATGGTCACGATCAAGACCTTGACGGATATATAGGCGAATCAAGCCTTGAATACGCTTAAATCCAAGCTCTGATGCGGTCGCCGTTAAAAGCTCAATCATCTCTTCAGAGAGGCGAATACTGATAGGGCGCATGATTTTTTGCGGATGATCAGAAAACTTATTTTTTATACGTGCAGGTATCATAATAAACCATTACTATTAGTGAGTAGGAATAAAGCACTCAGGCAAAACTGACTTAGTCATATGTACTCTTACCATACAACAAAAGTCCCCAAAAGAACACCGAAGCTGCATTAATAGCCATATTAATAAAGGACTAATAAATACAAGCCAAAAAAAGACCTCCATCAAATAAGTGATGAAGGTCTTTTCGTATATGGCTCTCCAACCTGGGCTCGAACCAGGGACACACGGATTAACAGTCCGTTGCTCTACCAACTGAGCTATTGGAGAATAATTGGTAATAACATCAAGTTTTACAAAGGCTTTAATATGCCCAATTGCTTATCTTGTTTGCGTTATGTGGGGCACATTTTAGCCAAGTAGTCATGAGCTGTCAACCTTATTATGAGATTAATTATAAATCTAATCATAATTGTCTAAATATCGACCATAACACCATTATTTTATCTACTTTAATAACATATTGATGACTCAATAATAGAACAGCCATTATCTATTTGAGCAAACTATTAAAGCAAAAAAATATCCTTACCGTATAATTGATATAGATAAATATCGCGCATCAAGATAAAGGACAAAAGCAGTGACCACCTTAAAATATATTGCTCATTATTCTGAGGATATCCAAAATCAAGCTGCCATGTTGATTAGTAGTGGCAAGTTGGGCGATTATTTGGATAAAAACTATCCCGAGAGACACCAAATCCAAAACGACAAAGCGTTATATCACTATATTAATGACATAAAAAATCAGTATATGCGCAAAAGCAATCCATTGTCTCAAGTGACTTATAACAGTAAGCTCACCGTACTCAAACATGCGCTGGGTATTCATACTTACCAGTCTCGCGTGCAAGGCAGTAAGCTTAAAGCGCACAATAGCATTACGGTCGCAAGCTTATTCAAAGAGGCGCCGCCTGAGTTTTTGCGGATGATTGTTGTTCATGAGTTGGCGCACTTTAAGGAGCAGGAGCATAACAAAGCGTTCTATCAGCTGTGCTGTCATATGGAGCCTGATTATCATCAGTTGGAGCTGGATACGCGTTTGTGGTTGCAATGGCGCGAATGCTGATCTATCGTGGTTGGCATAATAAGGTGGATGAATAGGATAGGCTATGGTGTCGTCAGCGCAACAAGGGACTTTAGGCCATAAGCAAACCTGGCTCCTTCCTCTGCTTTGTCTGCTCGCTGGCGGCGCTTTAATCGGTATTTCTACCAATTTGGCAAAATATGCAGGCGAGATTGGTCTGACGCCACTGGCATTTCTGTTTTGGTCTATTACAGGTGCCGCAGTTATTTTGTTTATTTATGCACTGTGGCGTCGTGAGCTACCGCCTTTAAACAAACCTATCCTCAGCTATTATTTTGTTGCAGCATTGGTCAGTGTTGCAGGTTCCAATTTAATATTTTTCTCAGCAATTCCCCATGTTGGCGCAAGTTTTGTCGCCTTGATTATCTCCTTGCCGCCGCTGCTTACTTACCTTGCTGCAATCGTGTTGCGTATAGAGCCATTTACTAAGCTTCGTGCACTTGGCGTGATCGCGGCACTTGCGGGCGCGGGCATATTGGCAGCACGTAAGTTTTCTGCGCCAGATGCCAGTGTATTTTGGATCGTCTTGACGCTTTGTGGTCCTGTTCTGCTCGCCATTGGTAATATTTATCGGACGCTATATTGGCCAGCCAATCTCTCTGCTAGTGCGCTTGCGCCTGGTATGCTGATTGCTGCATCAGGATTGCTAGCTCTGGTCAGTATTGTTCCTCATTACTCTTTAGCGGTTCCGATGACAGGGCTTTTACCGCTTGGTGTAATTGTGCTACAAGCATTTGTATTTGCTGCGCAGTTTTTACTGTTGTTTTTACTGCAAAAAACGGGCGGTCCTGTGCTGCTGAGCTTATTAGGGGCAGTAGGGGCGGTAGTCGGTGTACCAATTGCTATTTTTTTACAAAATGAAAGCCCACCAGAAGGGCTAATCCTAGGCGCTTCATTAATCGTGCTGGGGGTAATATTGGTCACTTATGGTGGCGTAAAGATGATGAGAGCAGAGAAAGGGTCAGTAAGTGAATGATATGCCAACCTGCCAGCATTGTTATCTGAATGTCATGTTTTGTTAAAGTCACTATGTTAAACGCCTGACTGTCTTGATTGAGCCTAAGGGTTATTTGGTATAATGCAAAAAATACATGAGATTGCATTATGAACGCCTTTACATCCGATTCTAGCCCTACCTTCAAACGTCATTCTTATAAACTCTTGCAAAGTACAGTGTGGTTAGTTGCTGCATCCGCCTTATTTGCCTGTAGCCAACCTGACAGTAGCGCGTCCAATGCAAGCTCCTTACAAAATGACGATGGCGCAGCAGTCACCGCAAATGTTGCTGAATCAAACGCTCAAACGGAATCGGCAATAACAACGCCAGCCAGCAATCCAGATTTATTAAAAAACGTCTCAGCAACGGTCTACAAAGATGCCAATTGCGGCTGCTGTAAAGACTGGATTAGTCATGCAGAAGACAATGGTCTGAGCGCCACTGCGCACGATGTTACGGATTTGGCAGTATTTAAAGAGCGCTACGGCGTACCAACTGAGATGCGCTCTTGCCATACTGCTGTCACAACCGACGGTTACGTCTTTGAAGGTCATGTACCAGCCAAATATGTGGCGCAGTTTTTAGAAAACCCACCAGTACAAGCCCTAGGTCTTGCGGTACCTGGTATGCCAGTTGGTAGTCCAGGTATGGAGTATCAAAATAAATTTGCCCCTTATCAGATTATGCAGCTTAATAAAGATGGTACTACTGAGGTCTATGCTGATATTGTCTCAACCGAGCAACAGCTATAAGCTAGCGCTTTTTTGCTTTGTAATACCTAAATTAAATCGTTATTAGCCAAGGCGGTACCATGAATAATAAATTAAGCACCTTTGCTCTCGCTACCAGTGCCTTATTGGCAGTAAGTGCCTGTCAACCAGCCAATGAGAAGGTTGACGTGACTGCCACAGAAGATGCTGCATCGCAAAAGGCTGTACAAGAAAATACTGCTGCAGCGGACCCGCATGCAGTTCATGATATGAGTGCAGGCGCTATGGTCGCTGACGGCACACCAATGACGGCTATGCTCAAAGAATACACTGACTCAATGACCAAAATGAATGAAGATATGATTGGTATGGATTATAACGATCCAGATGCAGCATTTGCTCAGGGCATGCTTGCTCATCATATTGGCGCGGTAGATATGGCAGAGATTGAGCTAAAATATGGCACCGATACAGAGATGCGTAAGCTTGCACAAGAAATCATCGACGCCCAGCAGTCTGAGATTGAGCAGATGAAAACATGGCTTGCCAACAATCCTGATAGCAAAATGCCAACAGCGGATACCAAAGCCATGCAGCAAGCTTATGCTAAGGGTATGGATGCGATGCATGGTGACATGATGAAAGGTATTGCTGACCCAGTACCAGATATGGCATTTGCTCGTGGCATGTTACTTCATCATACTGGGGCAGTCGATATGGCAGAAACGCAGCTTAAATATGGTAAAAATCCTGAGATGCGTAAGCTGGCGCAAGAGATCATCGACGCCCAGCAGCCTGAAATTGAGCAGATGCAAAGCTGGATTGCAGCAAATAAAAGTTAAATTTAACACCTAAACTTTAATACTTAAACCTTACTATAATGAAATGTAGACCCTATATTTACTAAGTATTTTGCAATTCGAAGTATAAAAAAGCAGCCTCTAGAGGCTGCTTTTTTAATATGAGTAGCTCAAAAGGCTATGGTAAGAATGACTACTTTTCACCACACTCACAGCATTTTGAACAGCGATCACATTTATCACAAGTTGATGCCGCGCTACAGCCGCACTTTGGGCAGGTACAGCCAGTACTATAGTGGATGGTCGGTATCAATGAGTGTACGCTATCTTTAGAAATCATTTTCATAACAAATCCTTGTCCTTGATCGTTTATTCAGTCTGGCAATAATCGCTACCGCAATCAGTGGTTTTATTGTTAATACATTATAATAAATAGTGCTCGTTAACATAAGTTCTCTGCTGATAAAACGGTGGAGATAATTTTGTTAAAGTAATCGTTAGATAAGTAACTATGACGAATATTGTAGTGGCTGATGTTAGAGCACATAACTGGTTACGATTATCTAAAACCACGCTTAGTATATGACAGAAAAAAGGAGTATAAGTATTCTGGTTATTCCTTTTCTGGACCTAAGCTATGTATGTGGGCATACCGTATCGGTTATTAAATAAATTTATCGTTGTAATAAGCCTTATTGGTGTCGGTGTTGCCTTAATTGACAGTGGTTTTACATTGTCCGCATGGTTACAACAAGTGTTTCACCTGTTTTATCTGAGTATAATTTTACTCAGTTTTGTCACTACGCTAAGACGTTATATACGTCCAAAAATACGCCTGACGGTCAATAAAGTAGCTGTCTTTGATTTGCTGACCAGCATTGCCATTTTAATCTTGCTCGTCCTACATTTTACTGAATTGTTTCAATCGGGGTTGTCTACGCCCGCTGATGGTTTTATTGCCATCAAGATTGCCGTACTAGTCACTTTCATCCGTGAAATATCAGATAATAATTTTAGTCTTAACCGAGCCTTTTTAAACCCCGGTCAATTTTTTATCTTAAGTTTTTTATCAGTGATACTAGTCGGATCATTATTGCTAATGATGCCAAATGCTACAAATCAACCCATCTCCTTTATAGACGCCTTATTTACCGCGACCAGTGCCGTCTGTGTAACTGGATTGATTGTTGTCGATACCGCAACCCATTTCACTACCTTTGGGCAAGTGATTATCCTAGGTCTTATCCAAATTGGCGGTCTTGGCATCCTAACGTTTGTGACTTATTTTAGTTACTTCTTTAAGGGTGGTATCAGTTACGAGACCCAGCTTAGTATCAGTGAGATGACATATTCGCCACGTATGGGCGATATGGTGACAACCTTAAAGTCTATTTTATATGTCACCTTTGGTATTGAGGCACTGGCAGCAATACTGATTTATATAAGTGTTTATGATTTGGCAGGCATGAGCATATTTGAGCGTTTATTCTTCTCTGTATTTCATGCCGTTTCGGCATTCTGCAATGCTGGATTCTCTACTTTTAGTGCAGGGTTATACGATGAATCACTGCGCTTTAATTATCCTTTACAGCTGATTATCAGTATTACCTTTTTATTTGGCGGTATGGGCTTTTTGATTGTCGTTAACTTGCTCCGCTATCTGCGTCACCGTATGCAAAGAGCGCTGTGTCGTGATGGACAGCGCTATGCCTACCAGCCGTGGCTGTTGAGTATCAATAGTCGGATCACTTTAATCACCTCTGGCGCTTTGCTGTTAGTAGGGCTGATTGGGGTGATGATGTTTGAATATCATGGTGTGTTGGCTGAGCACAGCAGCTGGTATGGCAAGCTGGTAGCGGGGCTTTTTACTGCTGCGACACCGCGAACCGCAGGCTTTAACAATATCGATATGAATGCCTTGGCTTTTCCAACCATCATGCTGACCATTTTTTTGATGTGGATTGGGGCATCTCCAAACTCTACTGGTGGTGGTATTAAAACCAGCACCTTTGCCATTGCTTTCCTAAATACGTTGAGTTTGGCACGTGGACAGACCAAAGTTGAAGTGTTCAAACGCGAAATTGCAGATAACTCAATTCGCCGTGCGTTTTCTGTTATGTGGTTGTCCTTATTGGTCATTGGGCTGGGCGTGACTTTGATCAGTTATGATCAGCCTGAGCTTGATTTGATTAAAGTGATATTTGAGTGTTTTTCAGCTTATAGCACGGTGGGCTTAAGCTTGAACCTGACCACGGAGCTGTCTACTTTTAGCAAGCTTGTGGTGTCATTCATTATGTTTGTTGGGCGTGTCAGTATGCTGACGATTTTTATTGCCTTACTCAAAAATAGACATGAGCGTAACTACCGTTATCCAACGGAAGAGATTACTATTAACTAACCCGTCCCATCACTACCACTATAGTATAGAGGTGAGTGAAAAGGAGTATTATGAAATTCATTATCGCAGGTTTGGGCAGTTTTGGCTCTTCGCTTGGTATGGCGTTGACCAGTCAAGGTCATGAGGTCATTGCTATCGATAGCAGTATGCAAAAGGTTGAAACCTATAAAGAAGTGATTACTCATACCATCTGTATGGATGCGACCGATGAATATACGGTCAATGGTTTACCGATTAAAGATACTGATATTGTCGTGGTAGCTATTGGTGAAGACCAAGGTGCCAATGTCATGGCGACCGCGCTATTTAAAACGTTAAAAGCACGGCGTTTGATCAGTCGTAGTATCAATCCACTACACGAAAAAGTCCTACAAGCGATTGGGGTTGATGATATTTTTCATCCTGAGAAAGAGGCGGCAATGCGCTGGGCAAAACGGCTGTCCTTGCGTTATTTTGTAGACTCGTTCGAGTTAAGTGACAACTTTAGTATTGTCGAGATTAGTATTCCTACTGATTTGATTGGTAGAACCATCGGCGAGCTACAGCTTGAACACCGATTTAGTATCAAATTGCTCAGCACCATGCGTTATGAGCACTATGAAGACAGCTTCGGTCGTATGCAAACCAAACCAAATATACAAGGCTTGGCAGCACCTGAACAAGTACTACAAGATAATGATGTGCTGGTCATTTATGGTGCTAATGAACATATTAATAAGTTTTTACGTAGTGTTGGGGTTAAAGCCCGTTAAATAAGGAAAGAGGCCATGAGAAAATATCGAGTATCTATGCTATGTCTGACTGCCCTGATATTGTTTTCAGGCTGTGATCAGTCTATACAAGATCCAAATGTGATGTTTTCAGAGAAGCATAAGGACCCAATTCAAGAGCTGGAAAAAACGTCAAAAGAAACGGATCACAGCCAGTTTGGCTACAAACAAACGTTTTATGTGCCCATATATTCGGACATTTATACCGATCGAGACAATCGCAAAGTATTGCTTTCTGCGACACTCAGCGTACGTAATACTACGTTAAAAAAATCATTATATATCAATAAAATTGATTATTATGATACTGATGGTGCCTTAGTAAAGTCCTACTTAAGAGCTCCTATTGAGCTGCCAGCGATGGCAACTCTCAATTATATTGTCGAAAAAGAAGAGGATAAAGGGGGTTCTGGTGCCAACTTTATCATTGAAGTAGAAGGGGTGGACGACACCGTTACGCCTGTCATTGAGGCAGTCATGATTGGTAATTTTAGCAATAAAGGCTTTGCTTTTAGCACGGAGGGTACGCCTGTTGTGCATTGATAAATGTATGCCTCAGTGTGAATAATCATCAAGAGTTTCATATCTATTAAGATTTGAGTGTCGAGAATCTACTGATGAACGTATTAGATCTAAGCAAAGGTAGATCGGTTTTGTGAAAAGACTTATCTTCACTCTTGCTGTTTTCTTTTATAAGGTTATTAATAATACACGGTCACAGTCACCCTATCAGAATAGGTATTAGGGGTGACATCAGTGTTCGGTACAGTAACGTACACTGTATGGGCTTTCGCCGCACCATCTCCTGTACCTGTTACACCATTGGTGAGGGCGGCATAAGTATTTCCGTTATTGCCCCATTCTGTACCGCTTGCATCAGATTGTAGTTGATAAGGTAAGGTAGGCTCGGCATTGGTTCCTGTCATAACGCCCTGACCATTTATATCCTTATTCGAAGGCGCTAAGCCAATATTATAAAAAGTCGTATTGGTACAGGTGACATTGATAAGGTTGCTTGCTGAACCTATCGTGGGCACAGTTGATGCCGAAACGCGTCCAAGATCCAATACACCTGCCGTAGTAACTGCGCAGTGAGCGTCAACAGATGCCTGACTGGTATATGTAAATGCGTAGGTTGAGGTATCAGTAACCGCCAGACAATCATTAGGCGCACTACTGCTATCCACTGAGTTCACAGTCATATATATCTGATTATTAAGTGTGTAATCTCCTGAAACCAGCTGCGTCTGCCCAGCGAGTGTTTGCGCATATACTGTAATATTGCCTTTGATAAGTGTGCTACTCCCATCACTACTAAGTGTCAGTTGTAGCGGATTGGCTTTACTAATAGGCGCACCATGGCTTGAACTTGAAAATAAATCAAAAGCCAATGTTGTATTGTTCGGTCCAAGTAGCTTGTGGTCATCGGTGTTCAAAGGACCAAAGGTATAGCAAATTCTAGCAGTTGACGCGCGTCCCTCACTGCCTCTGCATTCATAGTTAATGGTCGCTGAGGTTGAGGTTGTACTTGAGAAGGGATTGACAGGACCGAAGTTTAAATTACTGATGGTGTTACTCGCTTGAGTACAGCTAATAGCGGCATTTGCGGTTATAGGGTTGGCTAAGAATAAACCCACTACTAGTATGATCAATAGATGATAGCTTTGAAGTCGTAACATTATTGTACCTTTTTACAGATAAAAGGACCGAGGAGCGGAATCTCATCGCCTTGCTTGGTGTACTTAAAGCGCACAGTACAAATGCCATCAGCAGGGGTAGTGACCTCCAGTGTATTGTGGGCATCCAATGTATCCAAATATACCTCACCATCAAAACCCACTACAGTGGTTGGCGTATCTTCGTTGGAGATCAAGGTGACTTGACTACCAAGTGCAATCGGTTGCTCATCGCTATCGATTAATACAATGGTTGCTGAGCGCACAGGGGTAATATCAAAAGCGACCATAACTCCGGCACGGTCGGTTGGGGTTGCGTCCAGACTGACTTTATTAATACGTAAGTCAGCAGGCAACTGCATGGGGTCGATAGCAATCTTATTCTCTTGATAGGCATTGAGCGGTGTCACTAGCAGCAGCCCGCGGTGGTTGGTCGTGCCAATAGGATTGTTTTGCAATAGGACGGGCACATCAGCGATACCGCCAGTCGATACCACCGCAAATCCGCTATTAATTTGGCGCGCAGGAAACATGCCGCCGCCCATCATCACAAGTGACCCTGTGCCACTGGCGTAAGTGGCATAGCTGTCATCATTACTACTGATACCAGCCTGAACCCGTCCGTAGCGTCCAAGGTAGCTCAGCTCAGCCAACGCGCCTGTACTGTCTTTAGTATTACTATTTAAGCTGTCGTCTGATTGGCTAGCCGCGCTGTGGCGTACCTGCGCGCGCCAATCAATGCCACCTGCGCTTGGCGCTGATTTTGAGATATCTGCTGTGATGATGTCTTGCGCTGCGGTGTGTTGCAAGCTATTTCGCATTGACATATTGCGATCTAGTGATAGCGATGCGCCTATCGACAGGCTACTTTTTGCTGATTGGTCAAAGTCATGGTTATAATTGAGGTTCATACTTACTCGTCTGCCAAAGGATTTGGACCAAGAGACACGGGCAAATTGCGTGTCCTCTTTTTCAGCTTGGGCAACCTGATGGTAACTTAGCCCAAAATTACCGAGCGTCGGTATGCTATAACCAGTAGATATTTGCTCACTTCGATGTACAGGGGCATTGCCATATTGGGAGCCTACATCGCGATATACACCAGAAGTTCCCAGCGCATTAAAACCAATGTTAAAGCGACGATTATTCCATGAATAATTGGTGCTGTACTGCATGCCGCTTTGTCCCTGACTATGGCTTGCGGCTAGCGAGGCAAACAAAATACCACCAGCGCGCCCCAATAGCCAAGTCCCACCGACACCTGCATTGGAGAGACCGTGCGTCACTTCGGCATGGGTTTCAGCGGTAAAACGGTTGGACACCCCATGGCGCCAAGTTCCACTGGCGGCAAGCGCATCCCCATAATCAAAAGATTCCGTCCCATAATTTTCACGCACTGCGCCCATCTCAACTGACCAATCAGACAGTCCGGGCTGGAGCAGTCGATGGGTGTCATATAAGGAAAAGTTTAGCGTCTTGCTTTGACCCAAGGCATCGGTGACCACCAGTTGCGCCGTTCCTGCGCCACTGATACTAGGCGCGGTGTCCAGCTCAAAGGGACCGGCGGGCACCTCACCGCTATAGTGTTTAAGACCATCAACAAACAGCTCTACCTTTGAGGGTAGAGTTGCTGAGCCAAAAAACGATGGCAACGGTGTGGTCGAGCGATAAGGCTGCAGATTAAAGTTGGTGCCGATTTGTAGACCGCCCAAACGTGTCGACCGCGTCCACGATAATGCACCGGTCAGAATATCGCCTGCCCGAACCGTCAGCAGCTTATCAGGGAAGGATTGACTCCAGCTAGTATCAAGGCGCACGGTTTGACCCTTCCACTGACTGTGGCGACTGTCATTAGCAGCCGTATTTGCAGTCGTTAAGGCGGTAGAGCTGACCACGCCAAGCGCATTAAAGGCGCGCAGCTCCGTATAGGCGCTCAGACTTTTAGTGCTATTCTGAGTTTGACTGCCATACAGGTCATAGTTTAATAACAGACCGGGCGAGGCGCTCGCTTTTGGGCGCTTATTGGTGCGCGTACTATGGGTAGTCGTATCTAGCTTGAGCATATCGAGTGGAGCAATAAGGGTGAGTGTTTGCTGGCGTGCATCGTAGTCAATATTCAGCTTAGGTAGGCTGTCAAGGGCGATAGGGTCACGGCTTGCCTGTAGCGATGGAGGCAACACAAAGCTCAGCTGTTGCAAGATAGCTGCTGTTGCCCAAAGGCGCTCATCACGGTAGTCGAAGTGTACTAGACCCTTACTGGCACCATTCAGCGTGACGTCCAGATATAAATCCAGCCCTGCATCGTCATCATCACTATAACGGTCCAAATCAAGCTGAGCCAAATCCGCATCTATATTAGCCTGAGCAATGGTATCCGTTTGAGCCTGAATTGTAGGCTCCATAGCTTTCGCAACACGCAAAAAAGCAGCGTTGGTATCAACGCTGCTCGTAGAGATATCTTCACTCAGTGCCGCGGCGTGGCTAATAGATACTGCCACACCTTGCAAAAAAACGACTTTAGCGAGTGTTTGTGTCCAGTGTGACGTCAGGTGTCGTCTGTGTACCATTTAGCATAACCTTGAATTTACCCCCTGAAGTTAGCACGGAGGGTGGTATTTTCAGTGTCCAGTTCATAGTCGCACCGGGTAACACATAACCAAGCAAACCGGGATAGAGCTCCGTACTCGTACCTGCCGCATCACTAAAGCTTAGCCCCGCCAATTGCGCATGCCCATTACCGCGATTACTCACGCGCAGCTTGACCGCCTTGCTATCCGATTGCAGATGAGTACTCCACTGCAACTGCGCACTGGTTTTAGTCACGCCAACAGGCTGTATAAAGACCGGTAGCGAGTAGCTGAGCGCAAACTGTAGCCCGCTGGTATTCTCGGGTAAATTAACTGGCACCTCATTGACCAACAATCGGTACGCGTCCTCTATAGCGCCTGCACCTTGCGGCGGTGCTTTGGCGCGGATAATGCGTACCAGCTGCCGCTCACCGGGCTGTAGCTCAATCATCGGCGGACTGGCGAGCAGTCCTCGCGATGGGATAAGCTGGTCACCTGTGCCATCCTGAGTCCACTTCTGTACGCGTACCTGCGCCTGCACCACAGTGTTACTGGTGTTGCTGAGTGTCAGACCACTCGCTGTCTCGCGTGCCTGTAAGCTTAGCGAGATGGGCGATACCTGTAAACCCGCTGCCACTGCCACACTAGAGGACAATAGCAAGGTGGAGATAAGAAGAGTAGGTCTTAGCATGCGTTGTAACTGAGGACTTAGCATGATTATTAATAAGATACATTAACAGTAATAGTATCTTTATATAAGCTTGGCGAGACATTACTAGTACTACCTGCTTTTATATAGACTATATGTTCTTTAGCAGTAGTCGCCATACCATCGCCTGTGCCAGGAACTCTGTTCTCACTTTCAGCAACAGCATTGTTACCCCAAAGAGCTGTATGACCTGCATTGCTAAACATCTCATAGGATATTTGTTCTGTACCACCAACTCCTCCTAGCATAACCCCTGCACCAGCTATACCTGTATTTGTTGTTAGCCCAAGTTTATAAGGCGTTGTATTAGAGCAATTAACCTTAACAGGAGTAGAAGTAAGGTTTGACTGATCACTAGTACCAGCGACAGTATTACCTAACCCAACAGTAGAACCTGCTACTACATTACAGGTTTTTGTAACAGTCATATTGACATCAAAAGTTCCAGATTCAGCAGCATTCGCAGACATTACAGCAAAACTACCAACGGCAAATACGGCCGCGGTCATAACCGATTTTTTAAATAACATAGTCAATTTCCAAAGGATTAGGTTTTTTAGCGTTTTCAAAAATATAAAATTTAGGATTCAACTGAATACTAAAATTTACCGTAGTAAGATCTAAAATCAGATCTTTTAATAATTTGGAACCTATCCACACAGTACAATTACCTGATAATAACAATATATATACATTTATTATATAAACTAAATATATATTCAAGTATTTGTATATATATTGTAACATATATGTGTGCAACTGTACACTCGAATAGTGCTTAAAAATCACATTTAGTGTGTGATGGTTAGTTGGTTAAACTTGGGTCATAGAAGGCAGTCATAAAGCTTGATATTTTTTTAATATCCAGCTCTAAGTCGCTGATGTATAGCGGAAATTGGATGCTTGGGGCGTTAGAAAGGTAATATCTTGCTTGCAGTGAAGATGAGTGAAATATGTCCGTTGTTTTTGACAAGGTTTATGCTTGGCGATAGCTATTCTTTAGCGAATAGAATGCAATGATATCTAGAAATAAAAGTTTAGATTTTATAGTGATGGAAAGCTTGTTAAAAAGATCGGCTAGCCTTAATTAGCCGATCTTTTTGATAGCGCTAGACAGATTAACTATCGCTTTGAGATACTGCTAAATCACTAGCATAAGCAAATAAAGCGGGCGCG
This sequence comes from Psychrobacter cryohalolentis K5, assembly GCF_000013905.1. Classification (NCBI taxonomy): domain Bacteria; kingdom Pseudomonadati; phylum Pseudomonadota; class Gammaproteobacteria; order Moraxellales; family Moraxellaceae; genus Psychrobacter; species Psychrobacter cryohalolentis. The sequence goes on along the minus strand of NC_007969.1, from coordinate 2,258,210 downwards.
CCGCCAGTATGCCAAAACAACACACTGTCCGTTTTTTTGATTTTACCGGTACGAATCATATCGAGTAGTCCGCCCATCGCACGACCTGTATAAACAGGATCTAATAATATCCCTTCCATTTGCGCGGTCATGGCAATGGCTTCATTTTCTAGTGCACCAATCACTCCATAACCGTCTCCCACATAATCAGAGTTAAGCACTAAATCTGCCTCTGAGAAGGTGTAATCTGCCCCAATCAATGCCGCCGTGCTATTGGTGAGGGAGATGATATACTGATCAAACGGCACTTTATCGGTTTCACTTTTATCAATATTGATGCCCACTACCTGATAAGGCGAGTTAAAGATTTTATTGCCCAGCATCAAGCCCGCTTGTGTCCCGCCGGAGCTGGAGGCAAAAACGATATGCGTGAATGAGATATCCATCTCTTGACGTTGTAATTCAAGCTCTTTAAACGCTTCAACAAAGGCAAAAGCACCGAGCTCGCTTGAGCCGCCATAAGGAACAATGTAAGGTTTCTTACCTTCTTTTTTGAGTTGTTCTACGATATCAGGTATGTCTTCCCCTTTACGGTTGCTGCCTGCCCAGTGGATATGACAGCCAAAAATCTTATCCAGTAAGAGATTGCCTTGCAACTGTTCTGGTTCTTGTCCACCCAAAACTAAATGGCATTCAAGTCCCAAACTGGCTGCGGCAGCTGCGGTCTGGCGACAATGGTTTGACTGCGCGGCACCTGCTGTCACGATTGTATCCGCACCTTGAGCAAGAGCGTCCCCAATGATAAATTCAAGCTTTCTGGTTTTATTACCGCCTAATGCCAGTCCCGTATTGTCATCGCGTTTCATATAAATTTTAGGACCATCGAGTGCTTTGCTTAATCTGGTCAGCTCAATCAACGGCGTTGGGAAAAACCCTAAAGGTTGCCGATTCATACTCGGCAGGCTTGGTATAGATTTATTTTGCATCATTCATCCTCTCTGAGATAGGGCAAGTTACAGATACTTTGGAATAATATCCGACCATAATAACGATTGGAGTCATACGGATTTCCTATAATTATAAGCTATAAATGCGAATGACTCAGTCTTGGCGAGCTACTGCTATTTACTTTTATATTGGTATAAAACCTACTTTGGAAAATTTTGGGGTATTTCAGTGATTCAACCTAAAAAAATGGTGGTCATACATAGAGTATAACCACCACCGGAGAAGTATTTTGAGAATAGAGTAACTAAAACTTAAATAGCAGGCTTAAATTTTCTACGGTAGATACTACGTATGACAGGCATGAATATCATCAAAATAGCCAACAACCATAGCACTACTGTGATAGGGCTGCTCCATAAAATACTAAGCTCGCCTTGAGAGATAGACAGGGCACGTCTTAAGTTAGACTCCATGAGCTCACCCAATACATAGCCCAAAATAAGCGCTGATAAAGGGAAGTTTAGTTTACGTAAGAAGTAACCAAATACACCAAGTGCCACCATAAAGACCAAGTCAAAGGTCGTGCTATGGATAGAATATACGCCAACGAAACTGACCGCAGCAATGGCTGGTATCAAGATATAGTTCGGCACGTCAAGCAGTTTGGCGAACAAACCCACCAAAGGGATGTTCATGATTAGCAAAATCACGTTACAGATAAATAGTGAGGCAATCAGACCCCATACGATATCTGGCTGCTCAGTAAATAACTGCGGACCCGGTGTGATGTTATATAACGTCAATGCACCCATCATGACTGCTGTCGTACCAGAACCCGGCACACCTAGCGTCAACATTGGCACAAATGAGCCACAAGCTGAGGCATTATTTGCTGCTTCTGGTGAGGCAACACCGCGAAGATCCCCGTCACCAAAAGTACCGGTATCACCAGCGATTTTACGTTCACTGGCATAAGTCATAGCACTGGCAATCGTTGCGCCTGCACCTGGTAAGATACCAACGACAAAGCCCATGAGACCACTACGTAGCATGGCTCCAAAAGCAAAAGTAAACTCTTTGAAGTTTAAGAGACTGCGCTTACCTTGTTCAATAACCTTATGACCTGTCGTGGTTTTTTCGAGCAAGATTAGAATTTCACTCACACTAAAGAAACCAATAACAATGGTAGTAAATTGAATACCATCAGACAGGTTGACCGAATCAAAGGTAAAGCGATAAATACCCGTAACTGCATCGACACCAACGGTTGCTAGACCAAGACCAATTAATGCGGCAATACCCGTCTTAACTGGTTGATCACCTACTAGACCACTTAAGCATGTGATAGCAAACACCATCAATACAAAATATTCAGCAGGTCCAAATGAGATTGCCCATTTGGCTAATAACGGCGCAAATAGCACCACGCCGATTGTCGCGATAGTGGCACCAACGAAAGAGCTGACAGCAGATAAAGACAGTGCAATACCAGCTTTGCCTTGTTTTGCCAATGGATAGCCATCCAAAGTCGTCATAATAGCGCCGGCATCACCGGGTACATTAATGAGAATGGCAGAAATACGACCACCATATTCACAGCCAAGATACACGGCTGCAAGCAGAATGAGCGCACTTTCAGGCGGCAAACCAAGTGCAAAAGCAAAAGGCAGTAATATCGCTACACCATTAATCGGGCCCAGACCCGGCAACATGCCAACAATCGTACCTAAAAAAGCGCCGATCAGTGCAAGCAGTAAGTTTTTTGGGGTAGATGCAACAGCAAAGCCATGCATCAAAAAATCAAAAGTATCCATATTGGCTATCCTATTATCCCTGACAACAATCCGAGTGGTAATTTGACATCTAAAAATAGGTCAAATAAGACATATAAACCAATACTGATTAACACTGAAAAGATAAAACTCTTTAGAGGATTACCGGCAAAAAGTAAACCTACGGCGAAAGACATCAGAATAGTGGCAAGAATAAAGCCCAATACTTCAAAAATGAGACCATAGACCAATAAGGCAAGCGCACATAAAATAAGATTACGGATGATCGTTTTGTTTAAACCCAATTCAATCGCTTTAGTAAAACTGGCGGGACGAAAAGCAACGACTAAGCAGCCAAAGGCAAGCAGTGAAAAGATTAAAATAGGGTAAGGACGAGGACCAATTGGGTCATAAGCAATAGGGGCAACATAACCAATGGCTAAGTATATTAAGAATATACTGACCAGTGCCATCAGCCCGGAAAACAAACGTTCCATTGTCATAAGGAGCATTCCTTGAATTTTGGGGGCAAAAGGCTGACAGATAGACATCCTGCCAGCCCTTTGAGAAATACCAAAACATTTGATATTCAATTGCTAAAGGTTATTAAATCTTAACGTAACTATTTGGTTGGTGCTGCTTCAACAAGACCATATTCAGCAGATAACTCGCGTAGTTCGCCCGTACGTTTATAAACGTAGGCTTGTAGCTCATCGCCAGTCATAGAGAAAGGTAGCAATTCTTGTTGCTCACGTATTTCAGCGAATTTCGGATCAACAAGCATCTTATCGAAAGCCTCTTTCCACCAGTTATAAGCACTAGGGCTTACGTCTGGACCCATGTAGTAACCACGAACGACTGGCCACGTCACATCATAACCTTGCTCTTTCGCAGTAGGAATATCGGTCATCGTGCCGCCCAATCTTTCATCTGCAAATACTGCTAATACACGTAATTTACCTGCATTGGCTTGCGGCATAATCTCAGCAATACCGGCACTAACAACAGTAATATGATTGCCCATCACCGCTGTGATCGCTTCACCGCCGCCTTCCATGGCAACATAAGTCATGTCACTAGGCTTAACCCCAACGGCTTTAGCTAAAATAGCGGTTTGCATCCAATCTTGACCGCCAACACTACCGCCAGCACCAAAGCTGATAGCTTTTGGATCTTTTTTGAGCTCAGCAACTAACCCAGCTAGATCTTTAATAGGAGAGTCTGCATTGACTGCAATAGCACCATAATCAGTACCAACACCAGCTAGCCATTTCACGTCTTTTTCAGTGAATTTACCAAATTTACCTTGCGATAAATTAAGAATAGAGCCGGTAGAGAAGGCAATAATGGCATCGCCATTGTCACGGTCATTAGCAACGATTTTGTTATAAGCAACAGCGCCGACGCCGCCTGGCATATAGGTGACGCGCATAGGATCTTTTAAGATACCAGTATCTCTTAAGCCAGCTTGAGCAAGCTTACAAGTCAAGTCAAAACCGCCACCTGGTTTGGCAGGCGCAATACATTCTGGACGTGAAGGGGCAGTGAGCTCAGTTGCGCCATCTACGGCAGTCGCATCTGTACTGGCAGTTTCGTTTGCATTGTTACAAGCGGTCAAAGATAGGATAGACAGGCCAAGAGCCAGATAGGATAGTTTTTTCACACGACACTCCTTGTGTGTATTTTTACAATAAAAATTCAATAGAATTTTGGCCAAAATATAAAGTTATTACAGGTAAAGTGAAGACTCGATTAACGAGATGACTAAACTTCGTAACAGTAGAGATTTATCACTTGCCAAAAGTAACAGAATATTTTAAAAATAACAAGAAACATATGTATGTATATATGAATTTTATAGTAATATATTAAATTGAAGGCGATATAGAATCTTCTGCGATAGGGATATGAAGGACAAGTAAAAGACCCTAATGCCTCTAAGGTAAGGTATTAAAGTCAAATAAAAACAAGTAGTTGGTATGATTGGATGATAATGAGAATTATTTAGATGTATCAAAAACCACGTTGATATCAGTACCATTACGAGGCTAAAACAACAATTTAAGCAGTTATGAATTTAGTGAGAAAAATAGATATTTTGGGAGCAAAAATATAGCAAGCAGGTGTAAAATTTTTAAAAAATCACGGTATATTTTACCTATGAGAAGTTAAAATATCAGCTGGATAAGTAAAATTGCGAGTATTCCAATACCAATATCTAAGGGCACTGCCTTGAATAGTAGCGCATTAAAAAGCTTGTCTTTGTTTATAACGACTTGAGAAGCGCCTAACATCAGACTACCTCCTGATGAGAAAGGCGAGAGTGATGAGCTTTGCGCCCCCACAACAATACAGGTAAATAGTAATAAAGGGCTTAGTCCAGAGGCAACGGCTAGGGGAAGGACCATAGGGAATAAGGTAGGGGCGACTACCCCGAGCGTACTAGCAAATATCGACATAATGGCGCTAATCACAAAGACTAAAATCGGTATCATCCAGATGGGTACATTGGTACTTAGCCATTCTGTCAGCTCGTAAATAACACCTATTTCTACTCCGAGGCTGATTAACATACCAACACCACAAATCATAATGAGGGTATTCCAAGGTATTAAAGCAATCACTGCTTTTTCATCGCCTAATTTTAAAAATAAGCTCACTAAAGCAAAAAATATAGCGATAAAACCAATGTCAATCCGAGCGTTCAAAAACTGAATCGCTGATACTTGTGGCATGAGTAGATTTAAAATGGGCACGATAAGTACAATAGCCATCATAATAAAAATCAGTATAAGAGACTGTTTTTGTTTACTATCAAAGGGTTCTGGTATGGTCGTCTGAATCGCGATTTTGCTGTTTTTGGCATTGATAAAGCTATAAGCACCCAATACAATCATAGGCATTATAAAAGTGACAGCGAATATCCCTAACACATAAGTAAAAGTATTATCATTTGCGACGCCTGCGCCGCGCATCAGCTCTCTAAAAATAACACCGCTTTGTGAGGTGATAAAGTTAGCACCCGCTAAGGCACCATAGTTCACTGATAAAGTAGCAATGACAAGATTCAAGTTAGTGCGTTTAGACAATAGCAGGATCATCGGTGCCATCGTTGCTAAGACCGTATAATAACCAGCCCCTAAGCCTGCAATAATCGTGGCCACAAGGAAAATGACTAAAGGTAGGAATGCGGGAAAGTGACGGCACTTATAGATTAAATGATTGGATAGCTTTTCTAAAGCACCGTTAGCTAGGGGAAAGTTATAGAAAAGAGTCACCGCAAAAATAACAAAGAAAATTTTGAGAGGCCATAGCTCAACAATTTCATGTGCCTTCATCCCCATACCGAAACAACCGATTAGATATGAAAATGCAATAGCAAATAGGCCAATATTAATCTTAGTGGTATAGCCCAAAATGATACATATCACGATGGCGGCTAGAATATAAAGAGTCACGACTACTCCTTGACCTTAACTGTATGAATTCTATAAAAAACCATAGCAGTTTTTACAGAGTAAAGAGTATTACGCTAATATTGACACAGGGTTTTCTGGACTAGAAGAGCTTATAAATCTTCAAAGTGCATTTGTTTGAATAGAATGATAGCAAAAAAGTTGGCGTTAATTAGGAAAGATTCATCATAAAAATATAATAATGCTTTAATATTAATGTGATACCGATCGAATGCGCTGAAAGCTTAAGAGAAGTTGATCAGGGATAACGTAGTTTTACAGCAATAGCAGTGCTTGACGAGATTGAAACAGTTAATAAAAACCTTTCCACTGTGGTGAAAAAAATGCTAAATAATTTCAAAGAATTTAAGATGCCACGTTATGAGCAAGTGCGATGGCATATACAGACGTTACTGACAGAGAGTAAGTGGGATGAAAACACGCCCTTACCGACGGAGCAGGAGTTTGCAGATAAGTATGAAGTATCTGTAGGAACCGTCCGTAAAGCGGTCGAAAAATTGGTAGAAGATGGGGTGTTAATAAAGCAGCAAGGCAAAGGCACCTTCTTAAAACGTCCAGATTTTGCAAGCTCACTATTAAGGTTTTTTAAGTTTCGTGATAAAGATGCTCGCTATGTCACGCCGACGGGCATAATTAAAAAAATCATAGTTATAGACGGTATTGATGACATTAATAAAAAACTAAATATAGGTAAAAACAAAGCGCTCATTTATATAGAGCGTACGCGTATGGTTGAAGACAGAGTCTTGTTAAGTGAAAAAATTTGGTTACCTAAGAGTCGCTTCCAAGCTTTTGCAACCTTAAATCCTGAAGATTTCGAGAATCTTCTCTATCCTTTTTACTATACCAAGTGTGGTCAATTTGTGTCGTCTGCTGTAGAGACGCTGTATTTTATAACCGATCACAGCGACGATTATTTGGGCAATACTAAGCAAGAAAACTTAGTTAAGGTATGCCGCATTGCGAAGAATCTAGAAGGTGATCCTATCGAATATAGAGAGTCCTATGGGCTGGCAGAGAAGTTCAGCTATGAGATTAATATTATTTAGGCGTTTATTAAACCTATATTGATAATTAAGTAACCGTTTGAGATAAACACATTAAAAGACAGTACCTTTAGGAAATACTAAAAGTACTGTCTTTTTTGCATATATTTTTCTGTGTTATCCATTACCCTGTATTGCGTAGACCTGCTGCCAAGGCATTAATACTACGGATTAATGGATCTTCAACGTCGAGGTCACCATGATTGGTATCGCTTGTAGCGTCTTTTTGTCTGGCACGCTTCAATAGCTCAATTTGGATATAGTTGGTTGGATCTAAATACGCATTACGCCATTCAAGAGAAGCGGCAAGATTCTGCTGATGCTCCAATAACGACTCTTGGTTAAGCAAAGAGTTTAAACCTGAATGGGTAAGCTCGTGCTCATCCGTCACCGCTGTCATAATCTGTTCACGTAACCTCTCATCGTCACATAATTGGCTATAAGCATGAGCAATACTCATATCAGACTTGGTAAACGCCATTTCAATATTGCTAATAAACACGTTAAAAAATGGCCAGCAGTCAATCATTTCTTTCATCAGTGCTTCATCATCGATGACGCTATGCAACGCACTGCCGACACCATACCAAGCGGGCAGTGTAAAGCGCGCTAATGACCAGCCAAATACCCAAGGAATTGCGCGCAAGGTTGTTTTGCTTGGTAAGCCTTTATTACGATGTGCTGGGCGTGAGCCAATATTTAATAAAGAGATTTCTGCCACTGGCGTCGCTTGAGAGTAGAACTGATAAAACCCTTCGGTATGATCCGTTAGCTTGCGATAACGCTGCTCACCTGCATCTGCTAAACGCGCAAAGAGCGCTTCATAATGTGGCAGTTCAGGCGGTTGCACCACGAATCTTGAGGAGCAAGCTTTAAGCGTGCCAGTGATGCCCATGGTCAGCTCAAATACAGCGGTATCAGTGTTGGCATATTTGGCATAAAGGACTTCGCCTTGTTCGGTCACTTTGATTTGCCCATGCAGTGTACCAGCGGGTTGCGCGGCAATCGCTTTATGAGTTGAGCCGCCACCACGACTTACTGAGCCACCGCGACCATGAAATAGGCGGGTTTTGATACCGTATTTTTCAGCAATACTATTTATGGTCTGCTGCGCGCTATAAAGCTGCCATGCAGAAGTAATGATGCCACCATCCTTTGATGAATCTGAATAGCCCAGCATGATTTCTTGAGTGTTATCTGAGTGTCGTAGCAACCCTCGATACAGCGGATTATCTAAAACCGCAGGCAGGATCTGATCGATGTTTTTAAGATCTTCGATGGTCTCAAATAACGGTGCTACGGGCAAGTCGGCAGACAGTCGCCCTTCGTCATCCACTCTACATAAGCCTGCAAAGCGCATGAGTAGCAATACTTCTAATAATTGACTGGCGTTATTGGTCATTGAGATAACATAACTGCCAAAAGTATCTTGCCCAACCAGTTTGCGTAAAGTCGCTACTGAGTGCATCAAGGCCAATTGTTCACGGGTTTTATCCGTTAAATTATCGGTATAAATAAGCGGTGTGCCTGGTTTCTCAAGCAGGCGCGTTAGCCATTCTTGGCGCTCGGTTTCATTGAGGCTTTGATAGTCAGGCAAGTTAGAAGCATTGGCAAAAATATCGGCAATCACTTCGCTATGATAAGACGACTCTTGGCGAATATCGAGCGCTGCCAAATGGAAGCCACAGGTTTTGACCAAACGTATTATATCGAGTAGTAAGCCTTCGCCATGTGCAGTATCATGAGTATTCACACTTTGACGGATGATGCGTAAGTCTTCTAATAGTTCTTGTGGATTGGCGTAGGCATCTTTTTTAGCCTCAGTATCACTCCCTTTGCTTTGGATTAAAAGATTGGTGGCTTTGACTTTATTCAGGATTAAGGAGAGGAATCTGCGATAAGGTTCATTGCCGTAATCATCAAGATTGTAATCAAAGACTCGTCTGTCGAGCTCACTATAACTTTCAATCTTGGCATACACATCAGGTTCGATAGTAACAATCGTATCACTATGAATAAGCTGACGACGTAGTTTCTTAAGCAACACTTGATAGTGACGCAATACAGTATCTGCATGCATCAATACGGCCATTTCTGTAGTGTCATGAGTGACAAAGGGATTGCCATCTCTATCGCCACCGATCCAAGAGCCAAAGCTTATGATAGCAGGTAGAGGGTAGTCTGTTAGCTCAGGATAGATATCAATAATAGCGTTTTTAATATTACGATAAACCTTGGGAATGGCGTTGAATAAACTGGCATTGAAATAATGCAGACCATTATTTATTTCGTCATAGACCAAAGGCTTACGCGTCCGCACTTCATCAGACGACCATAGCAGATCAATCGTTTGCGCCGTTTTTTCTCTGGCTTGCTCGTAGGCAAAACTGTTTTGTGCAACGTTATTTAAGGCATCGCTATGCGTAAATAAACCTTGTAATAAGTTCATCGTTGTACGTCGACGCGCTTCAGTAGGATGGGCGGTAAATACAGGGATGAATTTTAGTTGCTCAATGAGCTCTTGCATCTGTGCTGGCTCAATATTGCGCTCACGACACTCTAGTAAAGTACGGCGAAACGATCCTTCCCAGCTCTGCTCTGATTGCATACGTAATGCATGGCGCTCTTCACGTAGATAATTCTCTTCACTTAGATTGGCTAAGAAAAAGTAGATAGAAAAGCTGCGGATGACATTTTTTAAGGATTGATTGTCCAAAGAGGCAATAAAATCGATGAGCTTCTGCTTATGAGCTTCATTAGGCTCACGGCGCTGTTGAATAAAACCTTTGCGCAGCGTTTCAATAGTATGCAGCGTTTGTTCACCAGTCTGGCGAGAAATCGCATCCCCTAGGAAGGAACCTAATAAACTAATGCGTTCACGTAATATGTCATTATCTATTATCATCCTTGACCTTCTCCTTAAATTAATTAAAAAATAGTGAAGCAGCAAATCTGTAATGTTGTATAAAGAAAAATACTGCTTAATATAATGTTTAGTAATGAGCAGTGAATAGGACTAATATTAAATTTTATCAAAGACTTAGTATCTTTGATAAAAGCGAATCAGCACAATAATGAGACGATAAAGGCTGGTAAGCTATCTTCTAAAGTGTAGCATGGGTGACTTCGCATATTAAAGAAGTTAGCGGATATAAGTTAACGGCAATACCGAGGCGGTTAAAAGCGCGTGAGATTGAAAGTTATATGATAGGCAAGAAATATGGGCAAAATTATTGGAATACCTTTTATACGTGAATTGGTAGCGTTTGCTAAAAAAGATATATAATTATGATATCTAAAATATAGGCACTGAAAACATGAATATCGAAAGCGACACCGCCAATCAAATCGCTAATCAAATAGAAATCATCTATGAAGATGAATTTCTGGTGGCGATTAATAAAGAGGCTGGGCTGTTGGTGCATCGCAGTTGGCTGGATAAAGGCGAGACACGCTTTGCCATGCAGCTCACCCGTGATGCGGTAGGTTGCCATGTATTTCCGGTGCATAGGTTAGACAAGCCTACGTCAGGCGTGTTGTTGTTTGCCAAGAGCTCAGCCGTGGCGCGCAGCCTTACGGAGGCTTTTACTGAACACAAAGTGACCAAGCAATATTTAGCTGTGGTGCGCGGCTATATGTCAGAACAAGGCACCGTTGATTATGCGTTGAGCTTTCAGCCCGATGCTATTGCCGATAAGTTCGCTAATTTGGATAAACCGGCTCAAGAGGCGGTAACCCATTGGCAAAGTTTGGCACAAATTGAGTTGCCATTTGCGGTGTCAAAAAAGCATGACACGAGCCGCTATAGTCTAATGCGCTTAACCCCCGAGACCGGACGTAAGCATCAACTGCGTCGGCATATGAGACATTTATTCCATCATATCGTGGGTGATACCAGCCACGGCGATGGAAGGCACAATCGATTTTTTCGTACTCAATATGGTTGCGCGCGCATGCTACTGCATGCTCAGACTTTAGCGCTCAGCCATCCGGTCACTGGTGAGCCATTGTTACTAAAAGCGGGATTAGACGATCAATGGCTGCGAATTATGGAAGAGTTTGCTTGGGTAGAGAGCGCTAAAGTTTAAGCAGCGTAAAGTTTAGGGTTTATCTTCAAAAGTCATATCAAAACAGTCGACATACAGGTCTTAGTGTAGTTAGCGGGTTTTAAAATAATAAAGACCAAAAACACTATAGTTGATCCATTGTTAAAGGAGTACAGCACTACTGGGGTTAATTATTCGCAGCCTCTGTCTGTATAGGCACAGCAAGCAAGAAAAATTAACCCCAGTAGTGATTGATAATATTTGTATTTCTTTTTCTTTTATTTAGGACTGACTATAGCGTTATAGCAGAAGTTTCAAGTTCATAGTGAGGACTTGAACTGACATTTGCTGTCAAATTCGTAGACATTAACTTGGAAGACATCAACCTGGAAGATTACCATTTCAAAAAATACTCATTTGCAGTAATAACTTCACCAGTTTTTTCAACCCCTTAACTCAAATCGCTATTTGGACTGTTTCCAAATAATCGTTTATATTCTCGGCTAAATTGGCTGGGGCTTTCGTAGCCTACTTGCATGGCAATCTGTGATATTTGAGAGTCATTGGTTATGATCAGACGCCTCGCTTCCATTAATCGTAATTTTTTTTGATACTGTAGCGGACTCAACTGTGTAATCTCTTTAAAGTGTTGGTGAAAACCTGAGATACTCATACCACATCGGCTCGCCAAGTCTCCAATCACCACAGGTTCGTCTAAATGCGCTTTTAGCCAATCGGTTGCTTGTGCAATACGGTGAGTATGACTGCCATTGATGACCAGTTGTCGCAACTTATTCCCTTGTTGTGCCGAGAGCAGGCGATAATAAATTTCTTGCTGTATTAAAGAAGATAAAAAACCAGTATCATTTGGACAATCAAGTAAGTTTACCAATCGCTCAAACGCTTGCATTATAGCGTCATCTAATTGCCATTTTATTCCCAAATAACCTTCTTTTACTTGTTGTTGAGGCGGTATTCTAGCGAGTACTTCTTGAATCATCACAAGATTTAATTTCATTGATAAAACGATGACAGGATGGTCTGACGAAGCATGCTTAATATGCATACTTAAAGGAATATCGACAGGGCAAAACATCAGGCTGCTATTGTCAAATTTTTGGCAATCTTTTCCTAAGTAAATCTCGCGCTCGCCTTGTAGGACGATACATATGCTAGGCTCTTGAATATAGCTGACGGTTTTACTTGGTCTGTCAGCGCAATAGAAAAATAAGTTTGGAATAGTAGATTCGATCGTTTTATTTTTGAGTAATATTTTAAGTAACTGCTCAATGGTCTTTAACTGCATAATTTTTCGCTTACTTTTAGGTTTGCTTGATAATATAAATTTTTGGATAATTAGGCAAGAGTTTTGTAGGACTGTTCTAACGAATTGTTGGTTGCGTATCTATAATAATCCTATCACGACGTATCAAGTCTGATTTTAATCATATTCAATAAGTCTACATAAGGAACGCATAATGAAAATATTTTATAAAACTCGTGCTACAGCAACTGGTGGTCGTTCTGGACATACAGGTCTTGACGATGGTTCGCTCGGTTTTGATTTGGTATCCTTTCAAGAAAAAGATAAAGAGGGGGTGAATCCAGAGCAGCTGTTTGCGATGGGTTACGCTGCGTGTTTTGATAGTGCGCTAAATATGACTGCACAACAAATGAAACTACCCGTAACCGCTTCGAAAACATCTGCCCAAGTTGGTATTGGTATGAAAGCTGATAATAGCTATAACTTAGATATAGAGCTGGCTGTCGAAGTATCTGGTATTGATGAATCGCAAGCACAAACTCTAATCGAGACGGCTCATCAAGTTTGCCCATACTCTAATGCCACTCGTGGCAATGTTGATGTGCGCTTGCATGTTACGATTGTTTAAATAGCGTTTGTCATTAAAAGCCAATAACTATAAAAAATAATACAACAATAATAAAATTTAAAATTGCTTGGCTACCTAGAGTAGCCAAGCAATTTTTTATGGTACTAAGCAATATAAATACTGCAATATAAATACTGCAATATAAATACTAAAATTCTTACACAAGCTCCACTTTATTGTCTTCCGCTGACTAAGTTACAATGGCTAGCAGCGATTAATAAATCGACTTTATAAGCACTGGGTACATAAGCTGCCAATTACTTTTAGCTCAGATTAAACTGTTTATGGGTGTCTGTTAGATGCATTGTACTGACACTTAAAAGACAGATAATGACTTTTGATGAAGTAGCGAAGACCAGTAAAGTTAGCAACCAAGGTAAGTAATGATATAATGCCCCGACAATCGATATTTTATAAAGGGTTTACCTTATGGCTCGTACAGCTAGCGCATTACACATTTTAGTAAAAGACAAAGAACAAGCTGAAGATATCCTTGCCAAGCTTAAAAAAGGCAACATGTTTGATGTGTTGGCTAAGAAATACTCAACCTGCCCATCAGCTAAAAAAGGCGGCAGCTTAGGTGAATTTAAGCAAGGCGATATGGTACCGCCGTTTGATAAAATCTGCTTCAGCGGCGAACTCCTCACTCCACACTTAGTGAAAACCAAATTTGGCTGGCATGTGGTTAAAGTGCTTTACAGAACGTAAGGGTTAGATTCTGAGCTTTGATTGATATCAATCTAGGATTTTCCGGTCCATTCCATATTGCCCTAATAAAAAAAGCCTCAGTCGTTAGACTGGGGCTTTCTAAATATTTGGTAGGCATAAGCAGACTTAAATTGCTGATAACACCCTATATCGTTCAAAGTAGGTCGACCAAATATCATAATACGACAATATCTTATATGTATTGATTTTATTAGCCTACACAATCGATTCTATAGGCTGTTTTTTATGTGTCATCGATATTGTACATGGATATGCATTATAAGATTTAAAAGTGCTGACGCTATTTACTTTTTACCACACTCACAGCATTTCTAACACCTATCACATTTATCACAAGTTGACACTGCGCTGCAGCCACACTTCGGGCTAGTTACAACTAGCGCTATCACGTATCGCTGGTATCAGTGAGTTTACTCTATCTTTAGAAGTCACTTTCATGATAAGTCTTCGTCTTTGATAACTCATTCAGTCTGTCACTACTCACTAATTAAGACAACAATACCGCAATCAGTGGCTTTATTATTGGATGCATCATAATAGATAGTGCTCTTGCACATAGGTCACACAGAGCTCATAAAAAGCTTGAGCGGGCGGGGAAATGGATTTGTCAGCCAGTTTAAAGATACCGATTTGTCTGTTTAAAGAAGGGTCAAGTAAGTTTATCCAAACCAACTCGGGCTCATTAGAAGGAAAGGCAAGTTTCGGTAGAGTGGTGATACCAAGATCGTTTCTTAACAATGAGAACAGTGAGGTGATATTTTCTACTGTGTAGCGAGCTTTGCGATTGAGCACTTCTGCGGGTGTGTTCTCGAGTAATCGACAGGTGCCATTATAAATAAAAGGCTCTGCCATGAGTTGTTGCCATTTTAGCCCTTGAGAGTGACGCGATTCATGATTCAGCGCATTACTTTTAAGACAAACCACACCGATAGGATCTGATATAAGTGGGGTAAAATCAATATCTGTTTGATTGATACTCGTACAATTACCTAATGCCAAATCTACTTCGCCCGTGAGCAGCCGGTTTGCAACGCCAACCGCGTTATCATCTATCAAAACAATTTCAATATCAGGGTATTTCTTTGAATAGGCGACCAATACGCTAGGCAGTAACTTAGTCACCAGTGATGGTACGCTAGCAATTCTTATCTTCCCTTTATCGCCTGCTGCGGTCGCTCTTAAGTCCTCCTCAAATGCTTGATAAACACTGATGAACTGCTGAATCTTTGGCAAGCAACTTTCTCCAAACGGTGTCAGTGTTGCTTTATTGCCACTTTCGAATAAACGCTGATCCAGTGTTTTTTCCAGCTCTTTTATAGAGGCGGATAATGCGGCCTGTGTTCTATTGGCGCGGTTGGCTGCCACACGAAAACCCCCTTCTTCTACCACAAACAAAAAATGTCGTAACTGTTGTAGTTTCATAATCGTTAGTGCCTTTGTGCTTGCTGCCGTTGATCAGATACTATTTATTATAGCGATAGATTAAATCTATCATATTTAATATTTAATTAGTTAGATTTGTCACTATTTATTGCGTAGGATAATCAATAACACAGAAATTGCCAAACCATTCATTCAAAGGATATGACGATATGACGACTCCCTCAACCAAACAAGCGGTTCAGACTTCACTTTATGCCTCAAAAGCACCTCTTGAATGGGCAGTCACGAGTAATGGCACGTTATACACCGCGCAGATTCCTATTGATGAAAACGGTGATGTGGTCGCAGGTGGTATCGAAGCCCAAACCCGGCAAACCCTTGATAATTTAAAGCATACTTTAGAATGTGCCAATGTAGGCATGGACTCAGTCTTACAGGTACTCATTTATGTTACTGATCGTGAATATCTAAAAACGGTCAATCAAGTCTATGCGGAATATTTTACAGCACCTTATCCAAATCGCGCGGCTTTAGTGATAGCAGGACTTGCTCGTGAAGAGATGTTGGTTGAGCTAGTCGTTTATGCGAACGTACCATAATTTTTCCACTATATTTATACAGCTCTTTAAATCATTTTATCATTTGAATTTTAATAAACTGAGGACGCCACTATGTCAGCTCAAAACACACAAAAAGTATTACAGCAAGACCCGCAGCAATCCCTTTATATCAATGGTGAGTGGCAAGCGGGTAACGATACTATTGCTAATATTAACCCATCTGATATCAGCGAAACTATCGGCGAGTTCGCCCAAGCCAGTAGCGATCAAGTCAAAGACGCTATTGCTGCTGCCCGCCAAGCGCAGCCAAAGTGGGAGGCAACGCCGTTAGAGAAGAAGCAATCTATTCTGCAGGCAATTGGCGATGAGATGATTGCCCGTTGCGATGAATTAGGTACTTTATTGTCACGTGAAGAAGGCAAGCCATTTGCGGAAGGTCGCGGCGAGATTTATCGTGCCGGTCAGTTCTTCCATTATTATGCCGCTGAGGTGTTGCGTCAAATGGGCGATACTGCGGATTCAGTACGTCCAGGGGTTAAAGTAGAAGTCACTCGTGAAGCAGTCGGTGTCGTCGCTATTATCTCTCCTTGGAACTTCCCAACCGCAACTGCTGTGTGGAAAATAGCCCCAGCTTTAGCATTTGGCAATAGTGTCATTTGGAAGCCTGCCAATTTAACACCAGCCAGTGCGGTCGCCTTAGCTGAAATCATTCATCGTCAAGGGTTGCCTGAAGGCACATTCAACTTGGTATTGGGTGGCGGCTCATCAGTTGGCGATGCACTCATTAATTCAAAAGATATTGATGCAGTTAGCTTCACAGGTTCTGTGCCAACCGGTCGTAAAGTTGCTGCGGCAACCGCGCCAAACTTTGTCCGTTGCCAGCTTGAGATGGGTAGTAAGAATGCCTTGGTTATCGCTGATGATGCCGATTTACAAGTCGCGATTGATGCGGCGGTTGCTGGTGCGTTTGGGGGTTCAGGACAAAAATGTACGGCATCTTCACGCTTGATCGTCATGGATGGCATTCATGATGCTTTCGTCGATGGTGTCATTGCAAAAATGAAAACCCTAAAAGTTGGTCATGCGCTTGATGACGGTATCTTTATGGGTCCTGTGGTTGATGATAAGCAACTTGCATCCAACCTAGACTGGATTGAAAAGGCCAAGCAAGCCGGTGCCAATTTAGCCTTTGGTGGCGAGCGTTTAGATATGCCGCATGATGGCTATTATATGTCGCCTACCTTGTTTACTGAGACTGATAACAGCTGGGATATCAATCAAGAAGAGGTGTTTGCGCCCCTAGCTTGTGTCATGCGCGTCAAAAATTTGGAAGAAGCGATTGCGATGACTAATGATACTCGCTTTGGTCTAACCGGCGGTATCATTACCCAAAGCTTGCGTAATAGTGCGATGTTCAAAGAGCAAGTACAAGCAGGTTGCGTCATGGTCAATCTAGCCACTGCTGGTACGGACTATCATGTACCGTTTGGTGGTCGTAAAGAGTCTAGCTTTGGCCCGCGTGAACAAGGTCAGTACGCTAAAGAGTTTTATACTATTGTTAAAACGGCTTATCAAAAGGCTTATTAAGAGTCAGTTAATGACAGGTGCTAATAGTGATGTGTGGCTGGTAAAGATTCTCCTGCCACAATGCATTCGTAAAAGTATAAAAGGAATTAACCATGTATCAAGACCATATCGTCATTGACGGCTTACAGTATAGCCATTGGGATCGTGACTATTTCAAAATGCTGCAAGCCAGCGGTATCAATGCGGTACATGCCACCTTGGTTTATCACGAGGATTCGCGGCAGACAATGACACGCTTTGCAGAATGGCATGCACGCTTTGAGCAAAACTCAGATCTTATCTTACCAGTGTATTCAGTTACTGATATTGAGATGGCAAAGCAGCAAGGTAAAGTCGGTATCCTTTTTGGCGCGCAAAATTGTTCACCGATTGATGATGAAATTGGGCTTATCAGCGTGATGCGCCGCTTAGGACTACTGATCATGCAGCTGACGTATAACAACCAAAGCCTACTAGCAACCGGTTGTTATGAGAAGAATGATAGTGGCATTACGCGCTTTGGTCAGCAGGCGATAGCAGAGATGAATCGAGTTGGGATGATTATCGATATGTCGCATAGCGCAGAGCGTTCAACGCTTGAAGCGATCGAGTATTCTACGCGCCCGATATGTATCAGTCATGCCAATCCAACGGCTGCACACGATGCGCTGCGTAATAAATCTGATGCCGTTATTAGTGCCTTAACCAAAGCGGGCGGGCTGTTAGGTTTTAGCCTATATCCGTTTCATTTGCCGAATGGTAGTGATTGTACGCTCAATGATTTTTGCAGCATGGTTGCTGATTGTGCCGATAAATATGGCGTTGAGCATTTAGCCATTGGTAGTGACTTGTGCCTGAACCAACCGCAAGCGGTACTTGAATGGATGCGCAATGGACGCTGGTCAAAGGCAATGGATTATGGCGAAGGTAATGCCAACAATTCAGGTTGGCCAGATACTTTGCCATGGTTTGCAGGCAAGGACGGGATGGAGAATATTTATAACGGTCTGCTCAAACATGGTTTTAATGATGCTGATGCTGGAAAAATCATTGGACAAAACTGGTTTAATTTTCTTGAGAGTGGCATTAAGCCTTTAGTATAAATGCTAGGCACAGATGTAGCTTTCTAAAATGCTGGCTAAAACTCAAAGTAATAAGCATTAAAGTAACAAGCATTAAAATATAGATGGGTAAGACGGTTTAGATAAAACGCCAATTTAAATGACGCAACATTATCATATGGAATTACATCATGGCTGATTTAAAAGGATTTAACAGTAAGCAACATGAGCAAGGACGCTCTCATAAAACCGATAAGATAGCGGATAATTTAATGCATGTAGAGACTCCATCAGATACTTTAGGGCTAAAAAACCCAGCATTTTGGTACAGTGGCGGCTTTATCATTGCCTTTGTTCTTATGGCCATCTTTGCCGAAGAGCGTTTGGGAAAGCTCATCAATACCGGATTTTCTTGGTCGGCAACGGTCTTTGGTCCTTTTTGGCAAATTTTATTGTTAGCGACCTTTGTGATTGCACTAGCAGTCGGCGCAGGTCGTACAGGACGCGTCATTTTAGGTAATCTAGCGAAGCCTGAGATGGACGGTTTTAAATGGATGGCGATTTTATTCTGTACGCTGCTCGCTGGCGGCGGCGTCTTTTGGGCAGCCGCTGAACCTATCGCTCATTTCGTTAGCGCACCGCCACTGTATGGCGAATCTGCTGATATCCAACAACGCGCTTTCAATGCGCTATCTCAGTCCTTTATGCATTGGGGATTTCTAGCTTGGTCAATTGTCGGTAGCTTGACGGCTATTGTGGTGATGCATCTACATTATGATAAAGGCTTGCCGCTGAAACCGCGTACGCTTTTATACCCTATGTTTGGTGAGCGCGTGCTTACAGGTCATACGGGTGCAATTATCGACGCTTGCTGTATTGTCGCGGTTGCTGCCGGTACGATCGGTCCTATTGGATTTTTGGGATTACAAACCAGCTATGCGTTGAATACGCTGTTTGGTATTCCTGATACCTTTACTACCCAACTTATCATTATCATCTTTGCTATTGCACTTTATACGCTCTCAGCCATTAGTGGTCTTGCTCGAGGTATGCAGCTGCTCAGTCGCTTTAATGTCATATTGGCCTTTGGTCTGATGGTCTTTATTTTGATGTTTGGTCCTACCAAATTTATTGTTAATGGGTATATTCAAGGTGTTGGCACCATGGTGCAAAACTTTATCCCGATGGCAACCTATCGCGGTGATGAAGCTTGGCTTGGTGGTTGGACGGTTTTCTTTTGGGGCTGGTTTTTGGGTTATGGCCCGATGATGGCAATATTTATCGCTCGTATCTCACGCGGTCGCACGATTCGTGAATTGATTACGACCGTGTGCATTTTGGCGCCATTGGTTACCTGCTTTTGGTTCACGGTCATCGGCGGTTCGGGTCTTGCGTTTGAGATTGCCAATCCTGGTAGTGTGAGTACAGCATTTGAAGGCTTTAATCTTCCTGGAGCACTGCTTGCCATCACTCAGCAGCTGCCATTTCCTTTGATTACTTCCTTATTGTTTATCATTCTAACCATGGTTTTCATTGTTACTACTGGTGATTCGATGACCTATACCATCAGTGTCGTGATCAGTGGTGAGAGAGAGCCAAATGCTATCATTCGCACCTTTTGGGGCGTGATGATGGGGGTGACGGCGATTGTTCTTATCTCGCTTGGTGCAGGCGGCGTGACAGCGTTGCAATCCTTTATTGTCATTACGGCGGTGCCTGTCTCCTTTGTTTTGCTGCCATCATTATGGAATGGACCAAAAATTGCGCAGCAGATGGCAAGGGATCAAGATCTTTATCGCCCTAATAGCGTGGAAACTGCTCATCAACTCATCGAAGAGCAGCTTGTCGAAAAAAGTATTGGTAAAGAAGTTGATTAGATAGCGCTTTGTTATCGCTGATAGTTTATTTGCTCATAAAAACTGCAAATCTACAGTATTAAAAGGTGGTTGGTTCAACACATTATTGAAGGTGATAGTTATATGGAACATACTTTGCCAAACAACGATAGGCTAGATGCAGTCAGCTTCCGTACACCCGATGTGGTGATGCATTCTGAACGACTCGGCGCTATGCACCAAACGCGTATTAGCTTCGTCCGTACGTTATTGCGCAAAATCGACAAAGAGCATTGGACATTAAGCAAGCATCTGTGGGATTTAGATAATGACGGCTATGGACAGGTCATTTATCGTTTACAAACCCCTGAGCACGTTTATCATCTGGTGGTGTTTTGCAATCAGATTGCTGATGAAGAACGTAATGATCGTGTCATTGCGCAAAAATGGGATGTCACCTTTGCCCTCGTTTATGGAGAGATAGGAGACGAGCTACTTGCAAACCTAAAAGCCAATGTGCCATTACAAGAAGCGGGTCGTAACTCCAACATGGTGATGGTGCTGGCACGTGCCAATAAAAGCGTTCGGGTCTTTGATCATATTGTCAGCTCACTTGCTGAAGGTCAGCAGCCTGATTTGGACGTACTTGCGCAAGTGGGTTATATACTGCGTACCACGGCAGTTTATGGCAATGGCAAATTTGGTATTTATGACTTTAAACCGCTAGATCACAGTGAGGATTTTAATCAATCTTTTCGTGCCCAGATGTGTGCGGTGTATCTCATTCGAGAATTTAGCCTTGACTGGGTCGATTACTTGGCTCAGAAAAAGGGCGGTGATAAAGCGGTCAGCTTGCATCCTGAGATTAAGCAGTATCTGGGCATAGGTAATGCGACTGGTCTTGGCATGGCGCCTTATCTCATTAATCATCCTTGTGTCGTTGATCAATGGCTGAGTGCGCGTGAAGGCGCGCTACAAGCGGTGTTGGTCTGTGATATTGAAGATGATCGTAATAATAAAATCCAGCAGCTTTCACATTTAATGAAGCGCGCTATCCAGCATTTCTCTGAAGTGGTCACTATCAATGAGCCGCAAATTCTACTGAATAGTACCGTCGTTGATGAGCTGAATAAGCTACAAAACAACTTTACGAGCGAGATTGAAGGATGTGTTACGTGGGCTGATTTTTTACAGCGTCAGGCGTACCTTAGTTTTGAGAGCCAAGAGGTCATTACCTCTTGTCTGATGGAGCTGTATCCTGAGCTTGTTGATGCGTTTGCAGGGCAAGCCAATGCTGATGAAACCATGTCGCTGCCCGGTGGCAAAGTCGTACAAGATTTGATTGACGTATTAGAAGCGCGTTATCAATGGGCGATAAGTATTGATTTTGAGGCAGAAGATAATGTCTATTGGTTCTGGTATCGCTCAGAAGATAAAGAAGAGCCAAGAATGGGTGTGCGTGGACAAGAGCGTGGCGATGATAAGGAATTCCTGTTAGATATTGGTAGGCAGGCGAACACTTTATATCTGGCATTACAACAAGCGGATCCACAGCAACTGTTATCAGAATTTATCTTAAAGCAACCAAAGTATCGTTCTATTGCTCGGCGCGTCTGGACAATGGGACATAAAAAGATGGGCGATATTCAGATTAATGTGCTGCAAAAAACGGCATTACCAATGCATTTGTTACGCTGTAAATTGTCTATGTTTGGCGCGACTAAGTTCGATCCAAGATCAGATCGCTGGGTGCGTGTCACGCTATTCCAAGGTGCGCCTTTGTTTGCTGAAGTACACAGCGATGAGTGGCTGTTTCCTTTGTTACCAAATTTATCTGTACCGAAAAGAGGGTTAACCCATGATCGTATCGCATAACGAAATAGTGACCATGGTGAATAAAGCTTTTCTGGGTATGCAACGTGAAGTAGGCGAAGCTGACCTTATTGCTTCCATGGTAGCTGAGCTGCAAATGGCAGGTCTAAACGGTATTTTGCATTTTAATAATGCCAGTCCTTTTATTTTGTCTGAACGTGATGTTGCGATTGATATCATCTATCAAGGCGAGGGTGAAGTCAGATTAGATTTGCATGGGAGCAGTCTGGTCTGTCATCTACCGGCAGTGATGGATTATGTGATCGAAAAGATGGGCAGTCGAAATCATTTTAAAGTATATTTACAGAATTGTCATAACCGCTGGCTGGCTTATAGTGAGCTTGCAAAACTGGCGGCAAAAGGCATTGCTTGTTTGGCGAAGTGGGACAATGGTAGCGCACCCAAGCATACGATATTTACTTTAGATAGAAGATTTGTCTATCCTGATCTGTATTTTTTTAATGAAGCGCAGGCTAATTACAATACCAATGACATGGTCATTGAGTTATCAACAACCAACTTTGATATTGAACAGGATATTCAGTACTTTGATCGTAAAGTATCAACAGATGAGCTGTATGCAACCCATCAGCGGGCATGGAAAGAAGGTATTTATGTTGATGATGGGCAGTGGGCAACTCTGAAAAAAAGCGCTGCAGCGATATTGGTTGAAAACAGTGAGGCATCAAGTAAAGGGGCAGGAGGTATATAGCCTATAGAGCATGCATGCATTGCTGCTCAAACGACCATAGATGAAATTACAACCTGCAACGCAATAAAAAACAGCTCCTAACTAGGAGCTATTTTTCATCAGATAATACCATTAAATGTATGCTAATTAACGACGGTTTTGAACATATACGACTTTAGGTGCAGGTTTATGGTGTTGAGCCACAACTCTCCTATGTGCAACCTTCTTATGTGCAACTTTTTTAACCATTACTTTCTGAGGAGCTTTATGTTGCTTTGTATGGGTAACATGATGTTTTGCAACATGCGGCGCGGGTGCAGCACTTGCTTGACCAATCATAGCAAAACAAACGGTAGCAGCTACAATAGCGCTTATCATTGTATTTTTCATTATCATTTCCTTCCAAATTCGTATTCAAACATGAATTATTGATTGAGAAGCAAGACTTACCATCAAACAAAATGTCTTGATGAAGCCTTACTCTGTCGACAAAGGAAATGATAAAGGATTATGACGTTGCGTAGCTTTATGAAACTTGACGAAAGGTTACGACTGTTACTAACTGCTCCAATCTTCTTTAGAGATACGACGTTCTTGTATTTTGACTGGTACTGATAGAGCTAACCAAGTGATTGTAAGGTTCTTGTTGACACTGGCAATACGGTTATTATGGTTGAGCACGATATGCAGGTTGTCATAAGTAGCGATTGGATTATTGATATCGGTCTAGGCGCTGGTGATGAAGGTGGAAAAATTGTAGCGCAAGGATCATCTGAACAAGTAGCGCAGTCGGAAATTAATCGAACTGCGCGCTTTATGGGTTCGTAGTTCAAATCACCAAAATCTCATGGTTCCGAAAAATACAACAGCATTAACAGTTAACATTTAATCTATAGACTAGTTACAAGACCTAATCTAATATTTTATTATCTTTTGCCAGCGAGAAGCCAGCATGTCTAATTTAATGTTAACAATTAATCAGCAGGATTATGAGTTTGATAATCTTGACCCGCGAACGACATTGCTGGATGTATGTCGTCACCATCTACATATCACAGGACCAAAAAAAGGCTGCGATCATGGGCAATGCGGCGCTTGTACTATGATTATTAATGGTCGACGAATCAATTCTTGTTTGACATTAGCGGTCATGCACGATGGTGATGAGATTACCACCATTGAAGGTATCGGACTACCTGAATCGCTATCAGAATTGCAACAGGCCTTTAAAGACCATGATGCCTTTCAATGTGGCTATTGCACGCCGGGACAAATTTGTTCTGCAACGGCATTGATAGAGGAAATCAAACAACAGTGGCCAAGTCATGTGACTACTGATCTGCAAAATCCTAATGGACTGCTAGTACAAGAAATTTCTGAGCGCATGAGTGGTAATATCTGTCGCTGTTCAGCCTATCCTAATATTATCAAAGCCATCTCACAGGTGCTCGAAAATCAACAAGTATCAAACTCTTCTTCAGTGACCGACGATGCGCCTAATAATAGCCCAGCCAGTGTAGCTATTAGTGGTATTTGGTCGCCGCCGCCTAGCGAGGCACAAATTGGCGGTCATTCAATGGTAAAGCAAACTGCTAATGTTCCCAATGCTGCCAGTGCTAAGGGAGAACGTTTATGAAACGCTTTGAATATATTCGTGTCCTCGAACCGCAACAAGCCGTGATGTTTGCCACGCCTGAGGATGCATCTTTTATTGCCGGTGGCACCAATTTACTAGATTTAATGAAGATTGAGATTGAGACTCCTCAAAAATTGGTTGATATTACGCGCTTAGAGCTGCAACAAATAGAGGCTACTGCTGATGGTGGGTTACGCATCGGCACGCTGGTGACGAACAGTGATTTGGCTGCGCACCCAGCGGTTACGGCAGGCTACCCTGTATTAGCTCGGGCGATGCTAGCAGGGGCTTCAGGACAATTGCGTAATAAAGCGACCACAGGCGGCAATCTATTACAACGCACCCGTTGTTACTACTTTTATCAGCCCGATAGTCCTTGTAATAAACGCAATCCTGGTTCTGGTTGTCCCGCTATTAAAGGTGAAAATCGTCCGCTTGCTGTCTTAGGAACGAGTGATGATTGTATTGCTCAGCACCCATCAGATATGGCGGTAGCGATGCGCTTACTCGATGCCACTATTGAGACGCTCAAAGCAGACGGCACCTCGCGCCAGATTCCGATTAAAGACTTCTATTGCTTGCCAAAAGACACGCCAAATATCGAAACTGTCTTAGAGACAGGGGAGCTGATTACTCATATTGTTCTCCCAGCTCCAGTGAAAGGCATGCACACTTATGACAAAGTTCGTGATCGCGCCTCTTACGCCTTTGCTTTAGTGTCATGTGCGGCCGTAATAAACGTCAATAATCAAGGAAAATTAGAAACGGTACGTTTGGCATTTGGTGGTATTGGCACTAAGCCTTGGCGTAATGAAGCGGTTGAAGCATTACTCATAGGTACAGACGGTAACGTCAACATTATTTCGCAAGCGGCAGATTTGCTATTAAAAGATGCCAAGGGTAGTGGTCAGAACGATTTTAAGATACCGCTGACGAGTCGCTTGTTAAAGCAAGTTATTGAGCGCGCACTAACGGGTAAGGGAGCATAATCATGTCACTATTGGACGCAGTACTGCCATCAGAACCCACAAAAAAACTGACCATGGATAACCCAGTTGATACTCTTTTTGATAAAACTGCCAGTCAATTGGTTGGTAAACCTATCAACCGTGTAGACGGTTCCTTGAAAGTCAGTGGACAAGCGACTTATAGCGCAGAATTTTATGTTGAAGGGCAGGTGTATGGCGTCTTAGTGGGTGCGACCATTGCTAAAGGCAAGGTGAAGCACATCGATAGCCATGCAGTAGAGGCGATTCCAGGTATTATTAAAGTGGTTACTGATCCCGAGCATTTTTTGCGTAATGCTCAGCAAGGCGGAGAGAAAAAAGCACCCACTCAAGGCGTCGCTGAAATTTTTTACCATGGTCAGCCCATAGCTGCCGTAATCGCTGAAACCTTTGAAGCGGCTACTGAAGGCGCAAAAGCCCTCAAGGTGACTTATGAAGATGAAACAGCAAATGCTGTGATAGATTTCAGCTCAGCATTGGGAAATGCGCATTCGGTTGATGAAAACAAAGGTTCGGACAAGAATTATAAGCAGGGCTACCCAGAGCAAGCACTTAAAGAGTCTGAGGTTTCGTTTGATCAGATTTATCATACGCCAAGCCAGAGTAGTTCGCCCATGGAGCCACATGCTACATTGGCTTATTGGGAGGATGAAAAGTTAGTATTGTATACGGCCAATCAGATGTTGTCATCTTGCAAACAACAAGTGGCGGATGCCTTAAATTTGGATCCAGATAATGTACAACTGATTGCTCATTACGTTGGTGGCGGTTTTGGCAGTAAACTTGGCATTGCACCCGAATCGATTGCCGCAGCCATTTCTGCAAAAGAGCTTAAGCGTCCGGTATTG
This sequence comes from Psychrobacter cryohalolentis K5, assembly GCF_000013905.1. Taxonomy (NCBI): domain Bacteria; kingdom Pseudomonadati; phylum Pseudomonadota; class Gammaproteobacteria; order Moraxellales; family Moraxellaceae; genus Psychrobacter; species Psychrobacter cryohalolentis. The sequence goes on along the minus strand of NC_007969.1, from coordinate 2,231,863 downwards.
ATTGTGATGACTCGCCCGCAAGTCATGGAAACCACTATAAGGCGCTCAGATACGCGTCAACGGATTGGCATCGGCTGTAATAAGAACGGTATTATTAATACTTTTATCCATAATACCATCACTAGCAATTTACCCGGCGAGAGCTTCTTTGAGCCTGCAGCGCTGTCTACTCACTATCTATACCGCGGTGAAAATCGTCAGGTCGAATATCAGATGGTTGATGTCAATAAAGTATTATCAGGTTCAATGCGCGCTCCTGGGGAAGCAGTGGGGTTAATTGCTGTTGAATGTGCAATGGACGAGTTGGCCATTCAATTAGATATGGATCCTATAGAGCTACGCCGCCGTAATGAGCCTCATCAGGATCCTAGTAAAGAAATACCTTTTTCAACTCGACAGCTGATCGCCTGTATGGAAAAAGGGGCTGAGCAGTTTGGTTGGGAGAAACGCAATAAAATACCCGCCAAGCGCTTAGAAGGAGACTGGTGGTTGGGTATCGGTATGGCTGCCGCTGCCCGTGGTAATCAGTTAAAGCTTTCTGAAGCAAGAGCAACCCTACAAATCGATGACTCAAAAAATCTTGGGATCAAAGCCATTATTGAAACGGATATGACCGATATTGGTACGGGCTCCTATACCGTATTTACCCAAATTGCTGCTGACCTACTTGGTCTACCGGTTGACCATATTGAGATGAAACTTGGCGATACCAGTATGCCGCCAGCCGTTGGTTCAGGCGGTAGCATGGGTGCGGCAAGCTCAGGTAGCAGTATTTATCTGGCGTGTCAGCAATTGCGTGAAATGCTGGCAGACAAAGTCGGACTATATTCCGACACCATCCAGCTAAATGACGGTCAGATCAGTGAAATAGGAGAGCATGAAGTTACAGCAACAGAGACTATCATTGAATCTGGTAAGGATGTCACCACTGAACTTGTAGAGAAGTTAGCAGAAAAAACGAGCGTGCCTCTCCCTGAATCTGTATTGGAACGCTTGCCGGAGAAGCAGGAGGCTAAACAAAGCAGGTATGATTTTAGTGGCCATAATAGTTATTCACTAGCCGATATTATCGCGCAATATGACGACCAAAAGTTAAGTGCTAAAGGCAAGATTAAACCGGGTAAAAATGAAAAAACCCATCGCCAATCTTCATTCGGTGCCAATTTTGCGGAAGTCGCTGTGCACCGAGTAACTGGTGAGATTCGAGTCAAGCGTATGACAGGTGTGTTCGCCGCAGGGCGTATCCTCAATCACAAAACTGCTACTTCACAGTGCTATGGTGGTATGGTTTTTGGCATAGGTTCGGCGTTAATGGAAGAAGTTATCCATGATAAGCATGACGGGCGCTTGTGTAATCATGACCTCTCTGAATACCATATTCCTGTGAATGCTGATGTACCACAATTGGATGTTATTTTGCTAGAAGAAGACGACCGTTATACCAATCCAATGCATATCAAAGGCATTGGTGAAACGGCGATTTCAGGCGCTGCAGCAGCGATTGCAAATGCTATCTATAATGCGGTCGGTATCCGGGTTCGAGATTTCCCCATTACTCTAGATAAGCTTATTGACCAACTGCCAGATTGATTCTTATCAAATACTGTTTTGCTTAAAAAAACCCGATTAAACAGCGGGTTTTTTTAGCTTATTCTCTAAGCTTATTGATAAGTCTATAAGGAACGTTATGAATCAAACTGCTGATATCCTTGACCTTGCTGAGCAAGCGATACAACAAAACATCGATGCCGTATTAGCTACCGTAGTTCGTACAGAAGGCTCGGCGTATCGGCAACCGGGTGCGATGATGCTTATCTGCGCTGATGGACGTTCGGTTGGGATGATTAGCGGCGGCTGCCTTGAGCCGCATATTATCAAACGCGCGTTTTGGCTGACCCGTTATAGCGCGAGCGTCCAGATATACCAAACAGGGGATGATATTGGATATCATAACAATGGCGATCCTGATTCAACTGTTGTAGAAGAAGGCACTACTGTCAAAGATGAAGATAGGTCTGAAGACGATTTTTTAGAGGGTGAGCTCAATTTTGGCTTGGGTTGTAATGGACGAATACATGTCTTATTTGAGCGTTTATCGACAGCGATATCGTTACTTGATCTCATCCGTCAGGTTCGCCATACTCAACAGCCAGTAACAATTGCCACTCTTATTAGATCGGGTAGTAGCGAATATAAAGGGATTGACCTGCAAGTTGGTACCCGTATTTATTTAAATCAGTATTTAAAAACGGGAAATCTGGCTGATTTATATTTGAACCGCAACACGATAAGCGATTCGAATACGTTTATAGATGATATGTTGTTAAATACCATTCAAAAACTATCAAACCATAAGTTTCATAAAAAAAATGCTGAATACATTAAGTTAACGAGCGATCTAGAGCTACAAGCTACATGTGATCGGAAGCATGAGAGTGAGTGGTTATTGCAGCGGATTTACCCACAAAACCGATTACTGATTTGCGGGGCAGGTAACGATGTTCTACCGCTGGTGACAATGGCAAAGCTACAAGATTGGCATGTCACCGTCATAGACAGTCGTCCACAATATGCGACACGTCTGCGCTTTAGCCAAGCAGACTCAGTACTGTGCGTGGCTTTGGATGATAGTGAAACATTGCTCAATCTCAGTGCTGGCGCCGCCGTTGCTGTGATGTCTCATAGTCTGGCCCAAGACCGCGCCCGACTAGCCGTACTACTAGAGCATTCTGCTCAATATCGTTATCTTGGACAACTGGGACCTCGCTATCGTACTGAGCGTTTGATCAAAGAAATTAGTGAGACAAGTGCTAACCCACATATTTTAGCTGATGGTATTTGTAAACTGCATTATCCTATCGGTTATAAGTTGGGTGGGGATGGACCTGAAGCATTGGCACTCAGTATCATGGCACAAATGAGCGCCGTGATTCATGGGCACGCGCCACAAACCTTACTGCCAAATAGTCAATATACTATTCAAACCTCAAAGCAATCAGGCTTCAATACCTATAAAAATGATTACGCCCATGACTAGCGATGTTGATACTAATAATTCTATTTTACCAACGAAAACGCCATTGCCCAGCAGTACAGAAAATAATAAACAAAACCACACTGTTATTATTTTAGCAAGCGGTCTGAGCGAGCGTCTTGGTCAACCTAAGCAACTGCTTAGCAAGCATGGCGAACCTCTCATCTGTTATATGACTAAAATAGCATTAGCCACAAAGCCTCTTGCCATTATTGTTGTCCTTCCTCAAGATCAACCAGCAATCACTGATGCGATTAATGGGTTGGTCCGTCAAAATCCAATAATCTATACCGTGATTAATTTAATACCTGAAACGGGTATGGCGCATAGCTTGTCTCTTGGTATTGAAGCTCTAACTAACTTGAAGATCTCATTGATTAATCGGGTGTTAATCATGGGGGTCGATCAAGTATTGTTAGATAGTGAGCATTTGAAAGAATTATTAGCGTTCAAAAGTACAGTGGTCGCTAGTAGTTATCAATATCTAGATAAAGCGTATTCTACTGATACAGGTAAGAATAATATCATCGGTCTTCCGATAGTTATTAATGTTGAGCGTCTCAAACAATGGCAACCAGCACTGAGAGGGGATAAAGGTCTGCGCTATTTGATTAGAGCCTTACCGCCCAATCAGTTAAGTACGGTCATAAACCATCAACTTAGCTATGATATCGATACGCCCAAACAGCTTTTTTATGCCAGACAACAGCATTGGCTTGATGCTTAGTCATTTATAAAAAATGGGTAATTATAAGCACAGGAGTATATAGTTTGAGGATTGCGATGAAAGAAAATGATAAGAGTAGCGTAGAATCAAGGGACGAACTGATTAAAAAATATTATCAAGACAGTAATTTGGGATTATTTGAATTACGCTCAAAAATCAAGTCGCATACTTTAGGTAAGTATGAGGATCTATCATTAAATAATCTCAAGCTAATTACAAATTGTCTAATGCTATTGGACGATTTTACTTATCAAAAAAACTTAGAGGACAAAGAAAAAGACAAAGTAGCGTATTACAAGAGCTGCAAGTTACAAATGAGCGCACTACGCGAAAAGCTAAGCGCCATTGAATTACATACAATGTATAGCGGCCTGCTATAAATGGCAACCGTGTTCAATGAGTTACAGAACTCACGTCAAATAGCACACTCTGGTCACTAGATTTTTACTGGAGCTATGGCACACTTCTTATTAGGTTTAGTTGCTTAATAGTGGCCTTCCTATAGATCTATATTAAAAACGACAGTAACTTTTAGCAGCTAAATTATTTCAAACTTAGGTGGTGTTAGAGCGAAAAATGGTCTCATACTAAAAGGGAATAAACGTGACTTCAGGAAGAAATCCCAGTATAAATAGGCGACCTATCTATATTCTGCCAAAAAACTTTGCTGAATATTTATGCCCTCAGCAAAATTATTATTTGTTTCTAGATATAGATGGTACGTTAGCGGATTTCACACTGAATCCAAAAGACAGCGTTATCCCAACATCAACCTTAACTCTTCTACAAAAAATACAAAGCCATGGTGTAAAACTTGCTGTCGTAACAGGACGCAGTTTGGCTGAAGCAAGGCAAATGCTGTCTCCTTTAGTGTTACCGATTGCCGCAACGCATGGACTAGAAATAGCGTTTGATGATATCAGTGATCATAATGAGACACATGTTGTATCTGTTGATATCATGGAACTTGCTGTAATAAGAAAGTCTATTATCCAATCTTGCATTCCCTTTGATGACTTCACCGTAGAAGATAAACCCTATTCTGTCGCCCTCCATTTCCGAAAGAACCCTGTTTTGGCTGATGCGGCTTATACCATCATGATAGAAACCTTAAAAACTTATGCTAACTGGACATTGAAATCTGGTAAATATGTTTGGGAGGTAGTGCCAAAAGGAGTGGATAAAGGTAGCGCAATTCTGACTTTATTAAAAAGAATGCAGAGTAGTAATAATATGTTCCCTATTTTTATCGGTGATGATATTACGGATGAAGTAGGGTTTGTGGCTGTACAAGGTGAAAATCAAATAATAGCCAGTCAACCACAGCCATTAAAAGGGATGGGGATTAAGGTTGGTAGTGAGGCTACGCATGCCAATTACTATGTACGTAATACTCATGAGGTCACCATATTACTGAATAGCTTTTTAAGCTTTTGCCAAGAGCATTCAATGCTAGCAAAAGAAACAGTGAGGCACGTGATATGAGCCGCTTAATCGTCTTGTCTAATCGGGTTAAAATGCCTGATAAAAATCCAATGGCAGGCGGACTGGCGATAGCACTGCAAGACGTGTTAATGGAAAAATCAGTCATTTGGATGGGCTGGAATGGTGAAATTGTTAATAGACTTGATGAAGATTTCTCTCATGAATTTAGTATTACCAAACAAGCTGTCTTATCAGGCATAGATATATCACAGGGCAAGACTTCTATTACCTATATGACCACTGCTTTTACGACTGAGCAATATCAGCAGTTTTACTGTGGGTTTGCCAATAATGTATTGTGGCCATTATTGCACGAGCGACCTGATTTAATTCATGAAACACCAGAGGATTACGCAGGCTATCAAGAGGTAAACCGTCTTTTTGCTAAGCAATTAAAGAAGATTATTAAGCCTGATGATGTGATTTGGGTTCATGATTATCACTTTTTAAGTGTGGCATATCATTGTAGGCAGTTGGGTATTCACAATCGTATCGGATTTTTTTTACACATCCCATTTGTCTCATTGCCATTTTGGCAATCGCTTGATAAAAGCGATGAGCTCATTAGGCACCTTGCTCATTATGACGTACTTGGTACACAAACTCATCAAGGTAGAGCCAACTGCCTTGCGGTTTGCAGATATTATTTAACAGATAAGATTTTAGAAGTTTGTTCTTTAGAGCTCTCACCAATAAATGTTTTACACGACAAACATGCTGCTACTCTATATAAATCATCTGATGTGCAGTTACTGCTCAATTTAGATTTAAAATCCCAGCATTCTTTAATGGTTAAGGCTTATCCAATCGGTGTGAATGTGGAGAGAATCCAACAACAGGTCAGTCCCTTGTCTTCGCAGTGCTCAGTACAATCCGTCAAAGCTCATCAGAGCAAAAAAGGCATAAAGTATAACGCCCAGCAGATTATTGCAGTAGATAGAATTGATTACTCAAAAGGTTTATTAAAACGTTTTTCAGCATATCGCAATTTTTTACAGCAAAATCCGTCCTATCAGAATCAACTGAAATTATTACAAATCGCCTGTCCTAGTCGCTTAGATGTGTCTGCTTATCAACAACTTCATCATGATGTTAAAACTGCTGTTAATGATATTAATCAGCAGTTTTTGCCCAGTAAGTATACAAAAGATGCTTCTACAGATAATTGGCAAGCTATCAACTATGACGAAAGTGTAATAAGCCACGAGACACTAATGACGATGTTTTGGCAGAGTGATATCGGCTGGGTCAATTCGCTCAAAGATGGTATGAATCTGGTTGCCAAAGAGTATATTGCAGCGCAAAATCCTGATAATCCTGGCGTGCTATTGCTCTCACGTTACGCTGGGGCAGCGGCGCAAATGCAAGCCGCAGTCATTATCGATCCACATCAACCAAAAAGTATGACAGACGGTTTAGGGATTGCTTTGACAATGCCATTAGGTGAGCGGCAGTCACGCTATCAATCTCTACTGCAAGGACTGCAAAAAGATAACTTGCAAGCTTGGCAGCAGAGTTTTTTAGATGATCTGTATGATGTTAAAAGGCGACAAACAGATATTTCGAAACCTGTCACAGTCCAAATGTCTGACTCATAAGAACGATTAGGAGACCCTTATGCTACCGTTAGATGCAACAAATCCTTTATTATCAGAGATTAAAGCCAGTATAGACAATATCATACATACTAATAATCAAACCATTAGGACGCTTGGCTTAACTGATGCATTACGTCATGACATTCTAAAAGCCTTAATCACCTATAGCGAGAAAGTCCCGCATCCGGCAAGTGGTGCTACCAATGTAAATGGTGCAATATCAAGCACATTGATCCGTTGGCAAATTTTGGCTTATGTAGCAGGTGTTGATTTAACGATTGCAAAATGGTTTGAGTCGCACTTGGATGCGCTAAGTATTTTACATGAGGTGGGCTATGATAAAGCGGATCAAGGGTTGTGGGCTGTTTGGGCAGCAGAGGGTCACTCCAATCCTATTCATTATCAGCAGGGTAAAATCAGCGGTACAAAAGAGTGGTGTTCTGGCGCCAACATTGTTGATCGCGCGCTAATGACCTATCGTGATAAGAATGGTCAATCGCAGTTACTTATTGTAGATATGCAGCAAACTGGCATTGAGATTGATAATGAGGAATGGCAGGCGGTAGGGATGCAAGCCACTGATACAGCAACTTTACAGTTTTTTAAGGTGACAGCCAGTCAAGTTGGGATAGCCAATGCTTATCTAGAACGTGTGGGGTTTTGGCATGGAGCGGCAGGTGTTGCTGCTTGCTGGTACGGGGCAACCGCTTACCTAGCAGACTATTTAATCAGCGCCTATGAGCAAAAACCAAACGATTATAAAGCGATGTATTTGGGTCAAATTAGTACGGCATTGGCAGTCACTCAGCAGTATTTTCGTTATGTTGCTGATTTAATAGATAGCCAGCCACAGCTGAGTCATGAACTTGCCATACGCCAGCTAAAATTACAAGTTGAGAAAGTCGCTCGCCAAGTAATGGAGGTTGTCGGGCAGGCATTGGGAGCAGCACCATTTTGTCGCAATGCCCATTTTGCAAGATTGTCAGCCGATCTGCCCGTGTTTATCCGCCAAAGTCATGGCGCTTTTGACTTACAGAAAATCGGCGAATTAACTGGTATTTTAGCCAATGACTTAACTGATGGGCAGGACAATATATGGCAACTATAATATCCAATAAGGTTATAAAACTTACAAACAAGGATGTCGCCGTCACGCATGTTGATACGCTTAAAGGCAACCATCCGATTGTAGGTGACCGTGTTATTGAAGGTGATGGCACCAGTCAAGATGCTTGGAAAAACTGGTCAGGACTGCAAGACATGCCTCGATTTGATATTGCAAAAAGCTTTGCCCCGCATCAGCGTGTCTGTATCTTCGCCCCGCATCCTGATGATGAAGTGCTAGGCTGTGGCGGTCTGTTGCAACAACTGGCGGCGAATGGCAATCCTATCGTTCTTATTCACGTGACTAATGGCACACAAAGTCATCCAAACTCGCACGTTTATTCTCAAGAAAAGCTTAATGTCATCCGTCCACAAGAAAGTATTAAAGCGCTAGAAGTGTTGAGTGTGGCCCATCAAGTTATGACTATTGAATTAAATTTAACAGATGGTAATGTCTTTGCCCAACAAGATCAGTTTCACCAGAAACTATCCACCATTATTCAACCTAACGATATTTTAATAACGCCCTTTATGTACGACGGGCATCCTGACCATGAAGCAACTGGACAAGTGGTTGTCTCATTTGCCAAGCAGCATCATTTAGTCTGTTATCAAGTGTTGATTTGGGCATGGCATTGGGCAAAACCTGCGGATAGCCGTATTCCTTGGCACTGTGCCATGAGAGTTGACTTAACCACTGAGCAGCTACAGCGTAAAATAGAGGCCATTGCCTGCTTTGAAAGTCAAATCACTGCTGATGACAGTACGGGCAATCCGCCTATTTTATCCGCGCAAACGATCGCTAGAATCAGCCAACCTTGGGAGGTTTATTTATATGACTCACACCTCTGAACCTAAGCCGTCGATGAATGCCGATAACTTAGTCGACAGTATAGATTATGCTAAAACTGTCTTAGACGATAATTCTGCTACTAAGTGCCAATCATCTGCTTATTCAGAATCGTATTTTGACGCATTATATAATGACAACACAGACCCATGGCAGTATCAAACTCGCTGGTATGAAAAACGAAAACGTGATATTTGTCTAGCGATACTACCCCAATCTCAATATAACAATACCATTGAACTAGGCTGCGGAAACGGCGTGCTTAGTGAGTTATTAGCTAAACGTTGTCGGGCATTAGTGAGTATCGATGGTAATGAACGGGCAGTGCAACTTGCCAAAGAGCGCTTGGCAGAATTGTCTCATGTTAAGGTTATTCAAGGTGTGGTTCCTAATAGATTATTAAATTTAAAGGAGGCAATCATAGAGGCTTCTCCTTTATCAAACGATACGCCTACTATAGAGCCAGCCTTTGATTTAATTGTCATTAGTGAGATTTTATATTATTTATCACCCAATGATATTGACACGGTGATTGCTTGGACTCAGCAAAACCTCGTTATAGGCGGTACATTGCTATGCTGTCATTGGCGCTATGCTATTGATGGCTTTGCTATGACAGGTGAAACTGTACATCAGCGCCTGCACCATGCCTTTAACTTTGCAAATAATGAGAAGCATCACGTTGCGTTCAATCATCAAAGCCAAGTGATAGACGATGATTTCTTATTAGATATTTGGCAACGTTCTCCAAGCTCGGTAGCTATGCAAGAAAACTTGATATAACAGAGTGTAAGTTTTAAAAAACTGAGTAGAAAGGTAAATAGGCTATGAAAATTGGCATTGTGATTCCCGCTCATAATGAGGCAATGACCATCGCTAAATGCTTGGCATCAGTACGGACCGCTATCGAGCAATTGCCCTCAACGATTAAAGCGTATCCGCTAGTGGTGTTGGATAACTGCACTGATAATACGCAGTCCATCGTCAAAGCCGCTGGCATTGATTACTTATGCTGTGACTATCAATGTGTGGGAAGGGTGAGAGATATTGGTATTCGTCATGCGATCACAAATGGTGCCACATGGATTGCCTGTACAGACGCTGACTCCGTGGTAACTGTGGATTGGTTGGCACAGCAGATTGAACATATTAGCCACCAGCCGACAGATATGATTTGCGGCGTAGTGCAAGTTGACAGTTGGGCACGGTTAACACCGCAAACTCGAAAGGATTATATCGCTCATTACCAAGATAGAATGGGACACCATCATATTCATGGAGCAAATTTAAGTTTTAGTAGTGAGGCTTATCTGGCTGTTGGCGGCTTTGCATCTATACCTTGTCATGAGGATGTGGACTTGGTCAGTAGATTTGAAGCTCAAAGCTATGCCATCACTTGGAGCAATCGTGTCCGTGTAATGACCAGTAGCCGACTACAGGCTCGAGCAACCGAAGGTTTTGCAGCATTTCTAACCCATTTAGAACAAAACAATCTACATTAAGATATGCAATATGAGACTGTACTGTAGTGGTCAGATGTTCTAAATTATTTGATCACTACAGTTGATCTACCAATACCAAGTGAGTTTGCTACATCGAGTATTTTACGTTGGTGATCAACCACTAAGCTGATAGCTTTAAGTTTGAATTCTTGGATATATTGGTCGCGTTTGTTGGTCATACTATTTTCCTTCTTTGGGTTTATCTAACCTCTTAGAAGCTGTCCAGTTTTATTATGCCACTACACAAACCATTGATACCCTTAGCCTACAGCCTAAGATTCAAGTCCTCACTAGGGAATTGAACCTTTGGCTGTGCTGAACATATTTTTCTGGGTATAGTTATATTACAAACTCGAAAGCAGAACACTGGTTTCGCTATTCAGAATGCCGTCAATTTCTCTTACTTGACGCAGCACTTCATCAAATTCTCTCAAGCTTGTAGTGTGTATCTCTGCGACCAAGTCCCACGCCCCATTGGTTGTATGTAGCTTAATCAGTTGCGGGATACCCCGCAGTTTCCTAATCACTTGTGACGTAGACTTTCCTGTCACTTCAATCATCATCATCGCTTTGACGGTTTCTTTATCTAGTGCTTCATGCACTCGAATCGTGAATCCTAAAATAGCGCCGTTATGAATCAGTCTATCCAATCTGTTTTGGACAGTGGCACGAGAAACTTTGAGTTTTTTAGCAAGGTTTGAGATGGTTGCTCGACCATCTTGTCGCAGCTCAGATATCAGTTCGCTATCTAAAGAGTCATAAGTGTAATACGCCATAAAAATGCTTCCTTCATTGAATTTTGACATTATGCTAAGTAGTACTTAACAATATGTCAAAAATACGTCCATATTTAATAACTTATTGACATTTTAACTGACAATTATAATTGGTAGCATATTAATTGTTGGTTCAACAAACAATATTCATGAAAAGGAACAGCATTAATGTCTAAATTTATCGTATCACCCAAGGAAGGCGTGCCATTCGTTAGTGTACAAGCGATGGCTAAAATGATTCATGATTATGGCGTTGAGCAATGTATTACAGATCTAGTGGATGCTTTAGAGCAAGATTATCTTCGTTGGGATCAATTTGAAAAATCTTCTCGCTTTGCTTCGCATTCAAAAAACGGTGTCATCGAGTTGATGCCAGTCAGCGATGGAGAGATGTTTGCCTGCAAATATGTCAATGGTCATCCAATCAATACCAAACGAAACTTGCAGACCGTGGCGGCGATGGGTATCTTGTCTGACGTCGAAACTGGCTATCCTATTTTGCTGACAGAGATGTGTATCCTGACGGCATTACGTACGGCTGCCACATCAGCTATGTTGGCCAAACATTGTGCGCCAAAAGACGTTACAAAACTGGCGTTAATAGGAAACGGCGCTCAGTCTGAATTTCAAGCATTGGGTATGAAAGCCATCATGGGTATCTCAGAAGTTCGTTTGTATGATGTTGATCCAGCAGCATCGCAGAAAACGGCTGACAACCTTTCAGACTCAGGTTTGAAAGTCATTGTTTGTCGCACGTTAGAAGAAGCTGTTTTAGGTGCAGAGATCATTACTACCTGTACCGCTGATAAAACCAATGCTACTATTTTACGAGACGATATAATCACAAAAGGTGTTTATATCAATGCGATAGGCGGTGATTGTCCTGGTAAGACAGAGCTGGATAGCAATATATTAATGCGAGCAGATCATGTGATTGTGGAGTTTGAGCCTCAGACACGCATTGAGGGAGAGATCCAAAATCTATCAAGCGACTTTCCTGTTACTGAATTTCATCGCATCCTCAAAGGTGAAGTGCAAGCTCGAACGTCAGCGGATGATCTAATCGTATTTGATGGTGTTGGTTTTGCATCAGAAGACTTTACGGCGTTGGTATTTTTACGCGACTTGATCAGAGAGCAGGGAGGGTATGAGATTTTAGATCTGATCCCTCAGCAAGCTGACCCTAAAAACTTATATTCGGTAGTGAAAGGCCATAGCAAAGATCATAGCCTAGTGACGAATGAAGCTGAATCTGTGGCTATGTCGTAAGTGATTAATACAATAGTTATTGATGCAACAGTAATTAATACAAAAAAATGATAAGCACTTCTCATTTTGTGTAGCGTTTAAAACTAACATCGTTTTTTAAAAGTTTATCTATGTTTATCAAGGCTCTTGAGCAGTTATGGATATGTTTATTTTTTTAAATATATCTACTAATTTTCAAGAGCTTTAATATATAAAAACGAATTTAATTTAACTGCTGTAAAAATTATTTTATTTAATAGAGACAAAATCATGACTGATATGATGAAAAATATAAGAATAGTAGAAGTTTATTCAGATATCGCAGGATATAAAAAAGGCGCCTCTCTAGGCATTGATGCATTAAAAGCATCATCGAAAGAGCTTAATGCAGATTATTTTGAAAAATTGCAATTCGACAGTATTGAGGATGATAGTAATAACGAAGGAGAATCACAATTTGCGCATGCAAAATATGCTGATGTGATTGAACCGATTATCTCTAAATTAGCACATAAAATAAAAGATATAAGAAATGAGAATAAATTCCCAATTGTCTTAGCTGGAGATCATTCTAGCTGCGCAGGAACAATGCATGGCCTAAAAATGGCGCATCCTGATGCTGAAATTGGTGTGGTCTATATAGACGCACATGCTGACTTTCATTCACCATACACCAGTGGATCAGGGAACATGCATGGCATGCCTTTGGCGATGGCTTGTGCGATCGATAATTTGGAATGTCAGCGTAACGAACTCTCTGAAAAAGAAACAGAGTATTGGGAAAAATTAAAATTTATGGCATCAAGCGAACCATCAATCAAGCCAGAAAATGTGGTCTTTTGTGCCGTTAGAGATTATCAAGAAGAAGAAATGGATTTAATTAGAAGGCATAAAATTCCTTTATATAGCGTTGCTGAGATAACTCAGAAAGGAATCAGTTCCACAGTAGAGGAAATCTTCAAAAAATTGGAATATTGTGATCATATCTATGTCTCATTTGATGTTGATAGTGTTGATCCTTTATATGTGCCAGGAACCGGTACGCCTGCAATGAATGGTCTGTCGTATGAACAGGCAATGCAACTTAACATAGAGTTAATCAAGAATAAGAAAGTATGCTGTTGGGAGATGGCAGAAATCAATCCTTTATATAATAATTCAAAAGATGACTCTACCAGAATATTTAAGATTTTAGAAAAAGTGACACAGTCTCTTTTAAATAACTATTAGTATAAATTATTTAAAATGAGTTAAAGAATCTAGCATAAAAAAATATATTTATGCTAGTTAAAAAATGGACTGCGAGTAAAAATAATATGGACATTATTAAAGTCAATGCTTCAAGTCAAGCTGTCAGCAGTATCAGTATCAGACAATTTTTAAAATTCTTTATACCCTCTATAATAGGTTTGTTGCTTTTCGTATTTCCAATTCCCTATGTAGATGGTAAGTTTGTATCATATGCAGAAGGATTTACCATTCCTATCTCTGTGTTAAAGGATTATATACAAGGTTATATGGGCAGCCTTTTGCCACTGTTTGTCGTAATCTCAATTATGATTACATTGTGTTGTACTTTATATACTAAAATCATGAAGCCTTCATTGATTTTAAATAATGCATTTTTAAACAACTTACTGAACGTCACTACACCTTGGCTTATTATTAGAATGCTTGGTGCGTTTTTTGCTGTCGTTACCTATTTTAAGTATGGTTATGAATTTATATATTCAGATAATATCGGGGGTTTAATATTATATGAATTAATGCCAATACTTTTTATTGTGTTTTTTTTGGCTGGATTACTGCTACCGTTATTGCTTGATTTTGGCTTATTGGAATTTTTTGGTGTTTTATTAAGTAAAGTAATGAGACCTCTATTTGGTTTGCCCGGTAGGTCCTCTGTAGATTGTCTAACATCATGGTTGGGTGATGGCACTATTGGCGTATTATTAACTGATAAACAATTGGAAGGTGGGTTTTATACTAAAAAAGAAGCAGCTGTTATTGCTACCAGTTTTTCAGCAGTTTCGATTACATTCTGTTTGGTCGTCATCTCTCAGGTTAAGCTAGAAAGCTACTTCCTCAATATGATTGGGGTGGTTGCTTTATGCGGGATTGTTTGTGCTTTAATAGTACCAAGGTTATTGCCTTTATCTAGAATTGACAATACGTATGTAGTAGAAAATAGTGATAGAGATCATGAAACCATTCCTGAAGGAAAAACGTTATTTACCCATAGTTTACATAAAGCCGTTCACAAAGCAGAAAAGAGTCCAAGCTTTTTTACTTTCTTAAATGATGGATTAAAAAATATTTTGGATATGTGGATCGGAATATTGCCTGTTGTTATGGCAATCGGGACGATGGGTTTAATCGTTGCAGAAGAAACACCTGTATTTGATTATTTAGGTATGCCGTTTATTCCATTCTTAGAATTAATGAATATACCTTTTGCAGCAGAAATGTCAAAAACCATTATGGTGGGTTTTGCAGATATGTTTTTGCCTGCTATTATCGGTTCTTCAATAGAATCAGAGTTAACTCGATTTGTCATCGCTTGTTTGTCAGTTTCTCAATTGATCTATATGTCGGAAGTAGGTGGGTTGATTTTAGGAACCAAAATTCCAGTAAGCTTTTTTCAGTTATTAATAATTTTTCTATTAAGAACCATTATTTCATTACCAATTATTGCATTATGTGCGCATATGATTTTTTAAATGGAATTTTCTGAAAACTGGATGCGCTATATCTGGAAAAAGAATATCTGAAAAAAAGGATAAGCAGCAAAAGATCACTTATCAAGGTGGTCTTTTGCTATCAATATCAAGCTACTCACAAGATCGTCATTGTGCAAGGTCAATCATACATCGTGCAACAGGTATCTGACCAACTACAACTACATAAGTTTGGTCGCTATTATCCGCGCCAAGACACCGCTTTGATCCATAGAGCAGTCTGTAATGTATATCACGCTATATGACAAAAGTCACTTTGACCGCTTTAGCCTCGTTATCACACAAATCATGGGTCACCATATGCGCAAGGACGCGGTCTCTAAGAACATCAATATTACCTCACAGACAAGTATCAAGAAAAAACAGTTTACGGAGGTTGGAGATATGAATGAGTGTAAAACAGCTTTAGAAATTATGAGACGAAATAAGAATACTATAGAGGCTAGTCTGGCTTTCCATAATAATGTTGAAAAAATGAAAAAAGAGTTTGTCGGAAAGCTTAAATTAGATTTATACCTAAATGCTAAAAGCTATCCTCAAAAACTTATTCTAAGAAATATGAAAGTAGATAATAAGTATGAAAAATTCAGCTTCGGAAGTATAGAAAATATTGGAATTATTTGTTTTGAATTTCAAGATTATTATAATAAACCAAGCTTAGGCGTAAGATTTTTAGGAAAATTCAGACATTCTGAATTTGCAAGTGAACATAAAAGTAGAATAAAAAGTTTACTAAACGAGAATATTAAAAATAAGCAGTTTGAAAGTTCTAGCTGGTGGCCAGCTAAGGACAAGTTTGAGCCTTTCGATTGGAGAAGCTCTAGTAAGCCGTGGCAAATGATGAAAGATGACACTATGGCTATAAAGATTCTAGATGAGGTTCTAGAAATCTATAAAGTATTAATTGAAAATGGTTATGAAATTACATAAAGGAATACCATGACATGGCTCGTGAACCGCACTTCTTTCCATGAGAAATGTTATGGCAAATGACTCTAGATAGAAGAAGTCGGTTTACACTGGTTTCATTGAGGTATACTTGTCTGAAATAAGACAAACGTACCTTTTCGAGATTATTACATGAAATCTGATCCAGCCTTTTTATTGATAGGGGCATTGGCAAAACAAGCCAATACGACTAAAGATACTATTCGCCATTACGATGAATTGGGATTGCTGAGATCTCGTAAGCGTCAGGCAGGGTCACGATTATATACAGAGTTTCATCCAGAATGTATTGAGCGTATCGAAATAATTAAAAACATAAAAGCTGTCGGTTTTAGTCTTAATGAAATTAAGAATGGTCTTAATGATTATTACGATGGCAATTTCAGTATCGATAAACGAATGCTTGCCGTTTCTGAAAAGCTTGCTCAAGCGAAAAGCGAACAAGCGGCTCTTACCAATGTCATTAATCAGCTTACTACTCGTTATAGGGTATTAGAAGAAATGAAATCAAATAATAATACGCTTCTTTCTAAAGATGAATGGCAAAAACGAATAGCGGAGCTGCTGCCAAATGATACGCCGTATTAATTCAAGTTTGCCTAACTTCACAAACTTGAAGGCTGACTGTTTTTTTCGTGAATACCTGCAGATGTATATCAAACCTATAGAAACTAACTAAGTGAAGCAGTTGCTTAGCTAAAAGAGACAGCGACTGCGCTACATAAGTAATGTCCCACTTTCAAGATATAGCGCTTCCGTTATAGAATGCATGAAATATCAGACTTTTAGTGGGCTATAAATATTGTCGAATAGTTATAGTGAGTTCAGTATTAAAGCGATACAGTAGGACTGGGATGAATTTTACGCAGCCTCTGTCAGCGTAGTCACAGCACGCCAGAAAAATTTATACCAGTACTGCGTTGGAACATAACGTATCTGTTTTATTTGGAATTGACTATACATTGATTATAAATAAGGAAATTAAGATGCAAGTAAAATTAGGTTTGTTAGTAGCTACCGTGTTGGCGTCAGGATCATGCTTTGCAGCTGATGCTTATAAAGTTTCTACCTCTGTATTTAAAGATGGTGAGTTAATTGCTTCACCTGTGATGCTTGTAAATGCTGAAGAGATGGCATCGATCGCTGTTGACACTGAGTTTCAGTATAACCTGACAGTAAAGCCCTATAATGAGCATACTGCTAAAGTCGTTACGGCTCTTAAAGTTGGTGATGATGTTGCGGAACATGAAACGACCGTCGCCTATGATAAGGAAGCTACAGTTGATAATGGTAAAGACAAACTTACTTTATTGGTTCGTAAAATTACCAGTTGAAGATTATGGCATTCACAGCTATGAAGTCTATATATAAAAAGAGTAAGACCTCTGATCAGTATCCATTCAATTCACCAATTAATTGAATGGATACTCTTGGTTTATAGCGATTAGATTCAGACAATAGGAAAAATATTTACCCGACTATAATTTCTGCTGAACCGAGTCGATATCTGCGTAGGCTTAGGTGATGCTATCCTTATTACGCTGCATAATCTGATACGGTTCAAACTTATCTTGATACTCTATACTGGGGCTACCGACAGGCATACCCAGTACAGCAAGACTCATTGCTTGTACGGGTGGATTTTCTGAAAACTGTGCCATATATTAGTCACTACACTTTGTACTGAAAGATTTTTTAGTGCTTTTTGGTATCGCCGACAATCTTATCCATCAAAGCAAACAACAAGCCAGATAATACAAACGTCATATGGATAATCACTTTCCACATCAATACATCAGCATCAGCATCGCTCATCTCTTTGGGTATATCCATAAATGATTTGAGAAG
This sequence comes from Psychrobacter cryohalolentis K5, assembly GCF_000013905.1. Taxonomy (NCBI): domain Bacteria; kingdom Pseudomonadati; phylum Pseudomonadota; class Gammaproteobacteria; order Moraxellales; family Moraxellaceae; genus Psychrobacter; species Psychrobacter cryohalolentis. Next base: position 2,214,005 of record NC_007969.1, on the reverse strand, counting down.
ATCAATGGCAGAAATGGCAACGATGGCACCGATTACTTTAAGTTTCAGACCAGAGAAATCGATTTTTCCCATCCATTCAGGACGATCTTCATGATCACCTGTATCAATTTTTGAGACAAAGATCTCATAGCCACTAAATATGATGATGAGTAATAAGCTTGCGACCAATGACATGTCAATAAGAGCCAACGTACCGACGATGACATCGGCTTCAGAAGCAGTAAACACATGGGTAATCATGTGCCATAGTTCTTGGAAAAACTTGATAAATAGTAAAATAATACCGATCACTAGCCCCAAATAAAATGGGGCTAGTAGCCAACGACTATTAAATATGGTTTTCTCTAATGTTTGTTCAGCTTTCTTTATCATGTATATCTCTTGTTTTTGGGAATATGCGTTATAAAATAAGATGCTTATCTTAGGCAATAGAAAGTGATCCGTGACAGAAGACAGGTCATACCAATCGCTTGATATAACCTGTCATGACTACGATTTTTTACCAAAGCGCTTTTTCTTAATTTGAACGTAGCGTTTAAACGTAAGACAAAATCAACACTAAGTAATCGCCTTCGCTTGTTGCTTGCGATGTTTAAGTGAAGCAAGCAATGCCCAACCAATAAAGGCAATACCAATCAAACCCGTAATAATCTCTGGTACATGGAATTTCACTGATAGCAGCATAATAATTGCCAAAGCACCAATGGCATAATGCGCACCATGTTCTAGATAAATGAACTCATCAAGTGTGCCTTTGTCTACCAAGAAAATAGTCATCGAACGCACAAACATCGCACCAATCGCAAGACCTAACATAATTACAATAACGTCATTGGTGATTGCAAAGGCGCCAATCACACCATCGAAACTGAATGAAGCATCAAGAACTTCTAAGTATAAGAAACCGATAATACCGCCCTTCATAATCGCGCTGGTCGCTGCGGCACCTGAACCCTTTTCTTCATTTTCTAAGTCTTCTTCAAGGTCACCCTCGAGCATACCAGAGATAACTTGGACACCAAGATAGACCAAGATACCCCAAACACCCGCAATCAGTACGGCAGAAGCTTGCTCCGCACTGGCCCAAGATACAGCGAACATCAGGACAATAAGCGCAACGAAGACGCTCATGGCATCGACTTTGCCAAGCTTTGCTAAGCGGCTCTCAAGCCAGTTAAACCAATGCACTTCTTTATCATCAAAGATAAAGTTTAAGAAGACGAGTAACAAGAAGATACCACCAAAGGCTGAGATTTCAGCATGATGCGCCATCAGTCTTGCTGAGTATTCTTTAGGATCGTTCAATGCCAAATCTATCACTTGCATCATGCCAAGGTCTGCGGTAACCGCAACGATGACAATTGGGAATACCAAGCGCATACCGAATACAGCAATTAAAATACCAACGGTTAAAAATATCTTTTTCCAAAACTCGTCCCAGCCTTTAAGGACTGAGGCGTTGACCACCGCATTATCAAAGGATAATGAAATCTCCATGACGGCCAAAATAGCAGTAATAGAAAGGGTGGTTATCAAACCGCCCATACCGCCATGTGAATATCCCCACCATGCAGCTACCATCAATGCGATAGCTGTGAAGATGAAGTCTAAATAAAAATGTCTCATGACACATCCTGTCTGGTTGCGTAAAGCTAAGGTTGTCTATTATAGACGCAGCATAAAAAAAGTGGCTATCGCTAGCCACTTTTCCATGTGTGATTTTTAATAAAATATAAAGTATTCTTAAAGAATCTTCTATATAAAATTGTGAACGTGTTTGTTATAGATAACATTCTCTGGTTTGGCGTCAAAAAATATCTTGTACGTTATCTAAAATTATTACGCCAATAAAAGATGACTTCATTAGAAAAGCACTAAAATTTGATTGTCTTAAGTCAAGGGCTTGAAATACTTCTATAGTCAGTCCTAAATAAAATAAGTACAAATATTATAACGCGCTACTGGGATAAATTTTTCTTGCTTACTGTGCCTGCGTAGACAGAGGCGGCGCAAAACTTATCCCAGTAGCATTTTGTTTGATTTATAGTGGATTGACTATAGTAATATCAGATTCTCTGTATTTTAGTGAATCTAATATTACTATCTATACCGCATACCAGAATGTTTGAATCATAATTAGGGAGCCACTATTATTTCCATCAATCTAGTTTATATTCACATATTTTTAAGCACGGGCTAAATTCGCTGCTAGCGTAATTTGTTTCGCCATCAATTGATTCATATCGACACCGACTATTTGACCCTCTAATACACGCCATTTACCGGCAACCATTACCTTATCGGCTTTGGTTGCACCACAAAGTAATAGTGATGCAACAGGAGAGCCTGCGCCCGCGAAGCGTATTTCATCAAGTTTAAATAGCGCGATATCAGCTTGTTTTCCTATCGCTATCTCCCCAATATCATCACGACCTAAACACCCTGCTGAGCCTTTAGTTGCCCACTCAAACGCCTTTTGGTGGGTTATTTCTTTAGCACCATAACGCAGACGTTGTAACAATAACGCTTGGCGGACTTCACCAATCATGTTCGAGCCGTCATTTGATGCAGAGCCATCAACACCAAGACCGACAGGGCAACCCGCCTTTTGCAGGGCAATAGTAGGGCATTGTCCTGATGCTAATATCATATTTGACGAAGGGCAGTGGGCAATACCCACATGCGCTTTACCTAATCGTGCTATTTCTTCATCATTAAAGTGAATACCGTGCGCGAGCCACGTACGATTATTTAACCAAACAACGCGCTCAAGGTAATCAACAGGACGCACGCCAAACATTTTTATACAAAAGTCTGTTTCATCATGGGTTTCGGCCAAATGGGTATGTAATCTAACATCAAGATCTTGGGCTAAATCAGCTGTTGCTCGCATCAGTTCTTCACTAACAGAAAATGGGGAGCAGGGGGCTAGTGCTATGCGGGTCATCGCGCCATCTTCATATTGGTGATAGGCTTTAATCAATCGCTGGCTATCATCTAGGATTTCGTGATCGGTTTGAATGGTGGTTCGAGGAGGCAGGCCGCCCTGATCTTCACCTAAGCTCATTGAGCCACGGGTAAGGTGCACGCGGATACCCAGTTTGGTTGCCTGCTCTACTTGAATATCAATAGCATGCTCTAAGCCATCAGGAAATAAATAATGATGATCACTGGCGGTAGTACAACCAGAGAGTAGTAATTCGCAAAGCGCGATTTGGGTAGATGTTGCTATCATTTCAGGGGTTAGTCTGGCCCAAACGGGATAAAGACTTTGCAGCCAAGGGAAGAGATTTTTGTTTAACGCGGCAGGAAAAGCACGGGTCAATGTCTGATAAAAGTGATGGTGGCTATTGATTAAGCCGGGTACAAGAACGTGTTCATGGGCATCAACTACCTCATCAACCGCTTGTAAGGGTTGTTCACCAGCCCTTATTAATTCGACAATAAGATCATTTTGAATAACGATACCGCCAGCATAAGCGGGGTCTAAACAGTCGAGGGGGTTTTTGATCCAAGTTCTTTGAGATTTAACCTGCATAGTGACTCCTATTAGTCATCAGGTTTAGGAAAGATTAAGAAAAATCTTAATCGCTTAAACCCGGATGTAGGAGCTACTAACACACAAACCGGAAAGGTATGAATAGTAGTTGATTTAAAATCACGGCTATTTAATGATCGCCTCCAAATCATTGTTCATAAATATCTTGGCAAAAAACAACCGTGTTGTCAATTATTAAGTAACTTGTGTTCTGCTTGAACTATATTACTTATGATCTATACCCTGTTAATCAAGAAGAAAAAAACGGCTATGGTGTTTTGCTAGTGACCTAATTGGACAAATGACTATAGAGAGTCTTGATTAAAAACAACAGACAGCTCATTTGCAGCTTCCTGTAAAAGAGGTACATGGCTTAATAACGTTTCTAAAGACTTTTTGACAGTGGGACCATGAGTAAATACGGTGGCAAATGCTTGCTGCTCACCATTTGGAATGAGTACCGCACAGGCGACCATGCCTGGAATAAACTCTTCGTTATCTATCCCTATCTGAGTATCACGCGTTTTAGCGATTGTCTGCAGTAGCTGATTTTTATCGATCTGTGTATTGGTGGTCAAGGCATGTATCGACATTTTATCAATAATACGTTCGCACTTATCTGTAGGTAGTTGTGCTAGAAGCAATTTACCACTGGCACTTGCCCAAACTGGAATATGAGAACCCGCAGGTAAGTATATTTGCAGGGGCCAATCAGACAATACGCGATCGACGTAAACCACATCTAAATCTTGCATAATCGCAATACCTACCGTTTCGCCTATTTTTGCCGAAAGCCGTTGCAAGATTGCCAGCCTTTCAGTTTTGAAATGATTGTTTTGCCATAAATCTATGGCTAGCTGATAAGTTCGTTTTCCGCATGTTACTTTTCCAGGCAGATCTAATTGGACGAATCCGAGATTCTGTAATTGTTCTAGCAATCGATACATACTTGGTATCGGTATGTCTAACGCTTCTGCTAAGTCGCTGACGCTCATAGGTCTTTGAGACTTGGCTAACATTTCAACTATCTGCAACACACGCTCAACGCTTGAGCCTTTTTTTTTCGCATTATTCATGGTTTGATTCATATCCTTAGCGACACAACGCCGCATAGCTACGTCCATTATAACGAGAAGGCTTGAGCGTTTACATCTTGTTATGATAAATCAATTATGTTATTTTACATAACGATAATTTATCTATCGATATATGAAAATTAATGTGGCATAAAAAATATATTGGTGAAATGCTAACTTCTAATTTAAGTGATTAAAGGCGAACAATCCTCTCGTTACAAATATTGAGGTTTTGTAGTCCTAAGAATATATAAGGAATGAATATGAAAGCCTTTGTAGTAGAGAAAGTAGCGGACAGAGCGTTTTCTTGCGCAATACAAGAAGTTCCTGTACCAGAATGTGATAAAGATGAAGTGGTCATAAAGACAACTTATTCATCATTAAATTATAAGGATGCTTTAAGCTCTGTCGGCAATCCGGGTGTGACTAGAAAGTTCCCGCATATCACCGGTATCGATGTAGCCGGAGTGGTACACCAAACGACATCTGATGCCTTTGCAGTCGGAGAAAAAGTATTGGTGACTGGCTATGACTTAGGGATGAATACTGATGGCGGTCATGCAGAGTTTGTCAAAGTGCCAGCGTCATGGGTTGCTCTTATTCCTGACACAATAACTGATAAAGAAATCATGACTTTCGGTACTGCAGGATTAACGGCAGCTTTGAGTGTTAATGAATTATTAGATAACGGTGTCAAGCCAGAAGATGGTGAGGTTTTAGTCACTGGTGCTACTGGTGGCGTGGGTTCTTTAGCGGTTTCTATCCTAAATAAAATTGGCTTTACTGTCGTTGCCGTATCAGGAAAAGAGGAACAAATTGATTATCTCAAACAAATTGGCGCGTCAGAAGTCATCCTTAGAGATACTTTCAATGAGGATGCTAAAAAACCCATTATGGCTGAAAGATATGCAGGGGTTGTCGATACGGTTGGCGGTGATATTCTAGCCAATGCCCTAAAATATATAAAATACGATGGGGTTGCTACTTGTTGTGGGTTAACAGCGTCACATGAACTCAATACCAATGTATTCCCATTTATTTTAAGGGGCGTCAGACTCATAGGTATCGACTCGGTTGAATGTAAACTTGAGAAGAAACAAGCGGCATGGGACAAACTGGCTGGTGAGTTTAAAATAGCTACTTTAGATAGTATCACTAACGAGATTGGCCTAGAAGATATCAAAGACACCTACGCATCGATGTTAGAGGGAAAATCAGTGGGCAGGTATGTGGTAAAAATATAAAGGACATCTATTTTCTTGTCGATATGATATGTAGTAAGAAACTCTTAATTTTAAAAAATTAAGAGTTTCTTAGTTTCTATAGATAAAGTTTTATCGAATAGTAATGACTCGTATAAAAGGTCATATTTATTGTAAAGGTGATCAATTGATAAAATCATAGAGTTTTTAGGAATGTAAGATGGTAACTGTAATACAAGATTTAAAACAAGACTGGTCACTTTCAGCGTCTGTTGCTGGCTTTTTAGCGGTACTCATTGCTTATGCCGGGCCACTGGTTATTTTCTTTCAAGCGGCACAAGCAGCACAAGTGTCAGAGGCCATGATGGCGTCTTGGATTTGGGGTATATCGATAGGCACTGCGATACCTGGTATTTATCTTTCTATCAAATATAAAGCGCCGATAGTGACTGCTTGGTCTGCTCCAGGAACCGTGCTGCTCGTGACATTATTTCCACAGATGAGTATTAATGAGGCCGTTGCGGCTTACATTATCTCAGCCATTGTCATTTTTATGGTCGGTGCGACTGGCTATTTTGATAAGGTTTTACAGTGGATTCCTAACAGTATCGCCGCCGGTATGATGGCAGGTATCCTATTTCAATTTGGCTTAGGGTTATTTGTCGCCACTGACACCATGCCATTTATCATTTTTAGTATGTTGGGATGTTATTTATTGGCCAAACGCTTGTCACCGCGCTATACAATGATTTGGGTATTATTATGTGGCGTCACCTTAAGTTTGCTACTTGGCAAGATGAACCCTGTCGATATCAATTTCACGATGACCATGCCCGTCCTCATCTGGCCAGAATGGTCCTGGCATTCAACGTTTAACCTTGCAGTCCCTCTTATTCTCGTGAGCTTAAGCGGACAGTTTTTACCTGGCATGGCTATCTTGAATTTAAGTGGTTATGACACGCCGGCGAAACCTATTGTCATGGCCACTAGCATTGCCTCACTAGCGGTTGCTTGCGTAGGAGGTATCACTATTACGTTAGCAGCAATTACCGCCGCCTTATGTACGGGAAAAGATGCGCACGAGCTCAAAGAAAAGCGTTATATCGCCGGTGTCGCTAATGGTATTTTTTACTTATTGGGGGGATTGTTTGCTAGTAGCATTGTGCTGGTATTTAGCTTATTACCTCAAGAGCTGATCGCCGCTCTAGCTGGTCTGGCGCTAATAGGTGCTATCTCAGCCAATATTACTGTTGCCATGAAAGATGATAGTCAAAGAGAATCGGCACTGATTACTTTTTTAGCCACGGCATCTGGCATGCAGTTTTTGGGATTAAGTTCAGTGTTTTGGGGCATCTGTATCGGTATGATTGCTCACTATATATTGACTAAAAAAAGCAGCAAGCCGGTTGTGGTATAACTGGTTGGTAAAAAGGTGATTGATTGAAAGGTATTCTTAGTGATTATGGTTGGGAATTATGAGTCCAACCCTTTGCTACAATTCATTTAGCCGCTTGGTTATCATATTCTGATAGTTTTCGATCAATATAGTAAGACAGTTCAATAACAAACACAGCACTAATCTTAAAAACTCCTCCAAATAAAACAATGCTAGTAAACGCTTAGAAATCGTGTCATAAGTAAGATCACACAACAAAGGAATGTTGTCATGAGCCAGCTTGTATTTGACAAAGTACTATTGCATTACTACAAGCCATTAGGGACGTTATTATTGCTGGTAGGTTGTACGGTTAGTAGCTTTGCCGCCACCTATAAAATTGAGCCTGACACCTCTAACGTACGTTTCGCTATTGACCACCTCAAAACCTCTGCCACCACTGGCGGCTTCTATAATGTGACGGGAATACTCCAGTATGATCCGAGCGCAAAAACTGGCGACATCTCTCTCATTATCCCCATAAAATCCTTAAACACAGGCAATAAAAGCTTCACTCTCAAACTGATGGGCTCTGATTTTTTTAATATGGAACAGTTTCCATTGGCTCATTTTGAATCTACCAAATGGCATTTCACCTCTGACGAAGAAAACCCAAAGGTCACACAAGTGGATGGCAAGCTAACCTTAAACGGTCAGACCCATCCTATTAGCTTATTGGCGACCAAATTTAGTTGCTATCTGACCGCTCTAGCTAAGAAGAATATCTGCGGAGGCAATTTTACCGCCACTATTGACCGTACTCAGTGGAATATCAAAAAATATGTCTTGTTCGGTATGACTAAAAATCTGACTTTAAATATAAAAGTTGAAGCAGCTAAACAATAATCTTTTTAGCGTCGATAAATAATAAACGTGTAATAAATTCATGGCTAAAATAATTAAAAATGAGTTTTTGCCAGCCTAGTGAGGATAGTATGAAACCAAGTTATATGCTGTTATCAGCACTTGCACTTAGTATGGCTTCCAGCGCTGTCATGGCTGATAGTGCAGGCTTATCTAATACGACGAGCCTATTCAATATCAGTCCCGCTATCAGCTTACCCAATGTCAGTCCTGCCAATAGTGATTTGGTTAATCGCGGTGCCTACATTGCCCGTACTGCTGATTGCATGGCGTGTCATCGCGAGGACTATAGCGGCGGCGTCGCGATTGAAACCCCTATTGGTAATATTTACTCGACCAATATCACGCCCTCCACACGTTATGGTATCGGCAACTATACTGAGACTGATTTCAAAAATGCCTTGAAAAAAGGTCGTGCGCCTACGCAGCAGCTTTATCCTGCGATGCCATATCCGTCTTATCATGGTATGGCTGATATGGATATCAGTGCACTATTTGCTTACTTTCAAACCGTACCTCCAGTAGAGGAGCCACCTGAAAATACCACTAAGCTACCATTCCCGTTAAATATCCGAACATTAATGTTGGCTTGGAATGTGATTAACGTGCCTTCTACAGAAAATCGTGCAGGGCTCACCCAAACCCAGCAACGCGGTGAATACCTCGTTAATAATTTAGAGCATTGCGGCACTTGTCATACCCCACGCAACCTTACGCAAGGTCTTGATAAGAAAAAATATTTATCTGGTGCGCCGCTTGGTAAATGGTATGCACCTAACATTACCCCAGATAATGACAGTGGTATCGGGCGTTGGAGCGAGAATGATATCGTCACTTATCTACGTACTGGCATGCTCGATAAACGCGCTTATGCCGGTGGACCTATGGCTGAAGCGGTCGACCATAGTACCCGCTATCTAAGCGATAGCGACTTAATTGCAATGGCGGCTTATCTAAAAGTCGTCCCTATCATTAAGACAGACGATTACGTGATACCCGTGGACACGTCACGGCTACCCAGTCCGGTTAGTCGCTCTATTACCTATGATTTAATTGAGCAAAAAGACTATCTGGCGCAGGAAAAATCCACTACTAATGCTGGTTCTAATACTAATAACTCACCAAAAGCGCTATATCTTGCTGCTTGTGCTAGCTGTCACGGAGTAGATGGTTACGCGCAGCCTGATGCTCGTTACGCCTCTATCGTAGGACTGAGTAGTATTCGTCGCATTAAGCCAGATGCGCTCATCAATGTCATTGCTTATGGCGCGAAAGGCGCACTAAACACCGCACCCAAAATGCCAGGCTTCTCTAAAGAGTTAAGTCATGCGCAGATTGCCAGTATTACCAATTACGTGCGGGTAACTTTCGGTGGTCTACAAAGTAGTGATGTCAGTGCTGCTGACGTCAAACGCATCTTAAAGTAAGTGCTATTAATCCCATTATCGATACAGCTATAAAAATACCTAATGCAACCTGATGATATGGATGACGGTTCAATAATAAGGATAATAAAATGAATGATGTGCTTCAATCGCCCACACGCCGGCAACTGCTATCAATGATCGGTAAGACCGCAGGGGCGACAGCAATGTATCAGGCGATGACTACGTTAGGATTTGCTTCTGAATCTAGCTTTAAACAAGAGATGAATTTGAAGGGTGCGCCTGCTGGCGCTAGCATTGTGATCCTTGGCGCAGGATTGGGCGGACTCACCGCTGCTTATGAGCTACGTAAAGCCGGCTATAAAGTCACTGTTCTTGAGTTTCAAAATCGCGGTGGTGGTCGCAGTTGGACACTAAACGCAGGTGATAAATATACCGAGCTTGGTGGCGGCGAGGTGACTTGTGACTTTAAAAAAGGCAATTACTTTAATGGTGGACCATGGCGATTGCCCGTTCATCATTATGCGGTATTCCATTATTGTAAAAAATTCGGTGTGGCACTGCAGCCTTTTATCCAAACCAATGACCGCGCCTATTTGCACCGTACCACTCATTTTAATGGTGCACCGCAGCGATTGGGTGAAGTACAAAGTGACATACGTGGCTATGTCTCAGAGCTATTATCCAAAGCAGTCAATACTGGTAGCCTTGATAAGACAGTTAATAAAGAGGATAAAGAGAAGTTATTAGAAGGATTAAAAGGTTGGGGCGTCCTTGATAACAATTATCGCTATGTCAAGAGCCATGAAACCAGCAAGCATCGTGGGTACAGTGTTTATCCAGGTGGCGGGCTCATGCCTGATGCCAAACCCTCAACACCGATACCGATGGACAAGCTCTTAAATTCAGGGATGTGGTCAGATATTTATAGCAACTATACGACATATGACCATCAACCAGCGATGTTTCAGCCTGTCGGTGGTATGGGAAAAATCGGTGATGCATTCACTCGCGAATGTCGAGACATGATTACGTTTAATGCTAAGGTCACTAAGATTCATCAAGATGAGACTGGCGTCACTGTCGATTATGTCGATAGTAATAGCATTAGTAACAATCTAGATGGCGAAACTAAAACCGTGCGTGCTGACTGGTGTATCTGCAACATTCCACTATCAGTATTGACCCAAATTGACATTAACGTCTCAGCGCCGATGAAGCAAGCGATGGCAGCGGTACATTATGACACCTCTTATAAAGTAGGTTTGGAATTCAAACGCCGATTTTGGGAAGAAGACGAATGGATTTACGGCGGTATCACCTATACCGATATGCCCATCTCACAGATATCCTATCCTTCACACGATATGTTTACCACAGGTTCAGGGGTGCTACTCGGCGCGTATGGATTTGGAGAAGCCTCTTATCGATTTAATACGCTGAATCCAAAAGAGCGTATTGATGTGGCACTACAGTATGGTAAGTATATTCATCCGCAATACACCAAAGAGTTCCGCTCTGGAACATCCGTCGCTTGGCACCGTATTCCATGGTCGCTCGGTTGCTATGGCATTTGGAGCGAGTCAAGCCGTGATCAGTACTACGATACGCTATGCGCGATTGACCACCGTATCATACTAGCAGGTGAGCACTGCTCGCATATCCCAGCATGGCAAGAAGGGGCAATTTTATCTGGCATGGATGCCGCTCAGCGACTACATCAAAAGGCAAAAAAACTTGGTTAGTAGAAGTGATTATTACAGTAAATTAATCATAATAAATTCAGAGGTAATCATGGACATGATCAAACCAAACCTGCTTGCTGTGGTAATGATATTAGGTATCGGAAGCACAGTCGCGCTATCAGGCTGTAGCCAATCCACTAAAGCCAACGCTGTCACTTTCGCCAGCCAGCAACAAACCACGCAAATGGTCTTTGATAATCAAGCCAGTCGCAATAATGGTGCATGGGGTGCAGTGTATATGACTAGAGAAGCGCTTAGATCGCCAACAGCCAATATCGTCGATGTCAGCTCACTACCGAAAATGGTAGAAGATGCTAGCTTGCAAAAGTGGTTAGCAAAGTTCGAAGGTAGCTCTGAAGGTAAAAAGGGGTTTATTACTACCAATGGTAAAAAGCTGTATGATGATTCCTGCGCTGGCTGTCATATGCAAGATGGTAAGGGCGCAAAGGGGGCAGGTTACTATCCTCCGCTTGCTGATAACAGTAAGATGCAATCAAAGTACTATATCATTAGTGTTGTGATGAATGGCTTACGCGGTATGCCATCCTTTCAAAGTATGATGAATGATGAACAAATAGCAGCGGTCACTCAATATGTGCATAGTGACCTTAATAAATTTACCGATACAGTCACTGCTGCCAACGTTGCTCAGCTCCGTCATGAATTTCCACCGGGTTCTGATCCGAGTGAATAATTTTATTTTATGATATCAAATCTTTAGCCACTAACTTGGGAGAGTTTAATCAGTCAGCTCAATGATAATGAACCGTGCTGTCGATGTCATGGTCATTATTTCTAGACGAAGCTAAAAGAATTATATTTGAGACTGAAGATATGATGTTTAGTATTACGGAAGGTTATATAAAGAGAGAAGATTATGAAAGGGCGTGTAATAACCTAAAAACCAATCTTAACACTATGGTTATTTGATACAGCAATTCATTGATGATACCGCATCACTCGCTTGCCGTATTGACCAGCTCAAGAGCAAATATCGAAGACCCACGAGTCCAACAGCTTTGGTCTGCTAATGTCACATAAAAACCATACAGAGTAATGCTTTATGAATACACTATATTAGAACATAATATATAAAAAATAGGTGCAATAACCAGTGTGTTGGGCATCACCCCTTACCTTAGACAAGGAATAATCATGATATTTCGTCAATTGTACGAACCCCTTTCGAGCACTTATACCTATCTGTTAGGGGATGAGGATACAGGTCAAGCTATCCTGATTGATCCGGTCATAGCGACTATGGATCGTGACTTGGCTGAAATCCATAGATTGGGACTGGATTTGGTCTACACAGTTGACACGCATATCCACGCAGATCACATTACTGCAGCACTAGAGATGAAGCGTGCCGTCGGTAGCAAGATCGCAGCGCCTGCCTTTGACCGTCTACCATGTGTGGATGTCGGGCTGGAAGAAGGAACACCTTTGCAGGTTGCTGGTATTACCCTGCACCCATTGCATACGCCGGGACACACCGATGGTCATTTTGCGTATCTCTTTAATGAGCGGGTATTCACTGGCGATGCTTTACTTATCGATGGATGTGGCCGGACCGACTTCCAGAATGGCGATGCCGATGCGCTGTATAAATCTGTGCGGCAGAAACTTTTTTCTTTACCAGACGACACGCTGGTCTATCCTGCGCACGACTACAAGGAGCGCTTTGTTTCTTCAATCGCGCAGGAAAAAAAGCGCAATCCACGGCTTGGCGGGGACATAACACTCGAAGAATTCAAGGTCATCATGAGCAACCTAAATCTATCATATCCGAAATTCATTGATTATGCTGTCCCTGGCAACCAGCAGTGTGGCGTCTGCCCAGAGGATTTACCAGAAAATTTAGCCACTTACTGTCGCCAGATGATGCAGAGCCCTCAAGGATAACGTTACTGATTTTAAAAGAGTCGACGTTTAACGATGGTTAATTTATCGGCTCTGATCTTGAAGAGATGTAATTAATGAGCATTTGATATTCCCATGCTTAGCGCGCACACTACTATTAATGCCAATACTATAATCTACGGAGAAATACTATTATGAACGGCATAATGAATGGAGAAATGATGCAGGGAACGATGATGCAAGGGATGGGCTGGGGCTGGATGATTCTCTGCCTACTATTTGCGCTACTTCTTTTTGCTATACTTGTGTTGATATTAATAGCAATTCTGAAATATCTGCGTAAACCAGATTAAAGCTTGTAATAAAGAGATGCGTGTAGTCGTCGGGAAATGGCGTTTGAGTAGCAATCTCGTAGAGTCTGAATCTATATTTTAGATAAAACTATCCAATAGAGAGTTATTGCTCTTTAAGATTAGGTGCAAATATATTATTGGATGACTGAGACCTTCGCTATACGCCTTTATTCAGTAGCCTAACAGTAGCCCAATTTTAAGTGCTATTGGTACATATTACCTTTCCTCTAGCATCCGTCTCTAACATCAAAATTAAGATTTTATCAAATAGTAATCATGATAACGGGCATCTCTTAACCATTGAATTAGAGCGCAATCTTTACTCAATATAAGTGAAGGAGTTATCTGATGAATCCTAATAATAGCGATAAAAAGAATGGCCATAGTGGTTTAGAGTCAAACAATACTAACCAAGCCCATACTACCTTCAAAGAGTATAACCAAGTGCCAGCTGATTATAATGGCGCCGTTTATACCTGTCCGATGCATCCCGAAGTGAGAGATGTTGAAAAAAGCGACTGCCCAATATGTGGTATGTTCCTCAAACCTGAAGACGAGGTTACAGATGAAGACAGTCATTCACATTGTCATGGCAAAGATACTGACCGTACTAAGGTAAAATCTGTCAAAGGCGGCAAATACGACAAAGTGCCAGCTGATTATAGCGGTACAGTCTATATTTGTCCGATGCATTCAGAAGTCAGAGATGTGAAGAATAGCGGCTGTCCGATATGCGGCATGACGCTTGAACCAGAGATGGCTACTATTGGTGAGGAGGACACCTCAGAGCTCGACGATATGACACGCCGTTTCTGGATTTGTACGGTGCTTACCATACCGCTATTTCTGTATGCTATGAGTGACATGGTAGGTCTAAGCTTAGACAACCTTGGACAAGGTGATATCTCTGGACAGATCGCTCAGTGGATTCAGCTAGCGCTTGCAACACCAGTGGTGTTATGGGGAGGCGCACCATTCTTCGTCCGTGGCTGGCAATCAATAAAAAGCCGAAACCTGAACATGTTCACTTTGATTGCAGTTGGTGTAGGTGCAGCCTTTGGTTTCAGTCTGGTAGCAACCTTCCTTCCGGATGTTTTTCCAGACAGCTTCAGGGACGCCACTGGCCAAGTAGGGGTGTACTACGAAGCGGCAGCGGTCATTGTGACCTTAGTGCTATTGGGTCAAGTGTTAGAGCTCAAAGCCAGAAGTCAGACCTCAGGAGCAATCCGTGCGTTACTAGAGCTGGCACCACCAACGGCAAGACGTGTGGATGAGAACGATGTCGAGACCGAAGTATCACTTGACGAAGTGATCAGCGGCGACAGATTGCGAGTCAAGCCAGGAGAAAAGCTTCCTGTAGACGGCACGGTACTTGATGGTAGTAGTAGCATTGATGAATCGATGGTGACTGGTGAACCCATCCCAGTGTTAAAGGCACAAGGGGATACGGTCACCGGCGGCACAGTCAACGGTACTGGGACACTACTGATCAAAGCAGTTAACGTTGGTGATGATACCGTATTGTCCAAGATCGTCAAGATGGTTGCTGAAGCCCAGCGCAGTCGCGCGCCAATACAGAAACTGGTTGATAAGGTAGCTGGATGGTTCGTGCCCATCGTACTTATTTGCTCTGTCATTACCTTTATTGTCTGGGCGATATTTGGGCCTACGCCTGCAATGGCTTTTGCGCTGGTCAATGCTATCGCTGTATTAATCATTGCCTGCCCTTGTGCGTTAGGGCTCGCCACACCGATGTCGATTATGGTGGGTACTGGTAAAGGAGCACAAAATGGCGTGCTTATCAAGAATGCTGAAGCGTTAGAAAGTATGGAAAAAGTCGACACCATCGTTGTCGATAAAACCGGAACGCTGACAGCAGGCAAACCAGAGCTTACCGCTATCGAAGCGCTTGGCGGCTTAGACGAGGATGAGATGCTTATACTTGTCGCAGCGGTAGAGACTGCCAGCGAACATCCTCTGGCAGAAGCTATTGTCAATGCAGCAAAGGCAAAATCTCTCGATATGGTTAAGGCAAGCGATTTTAGTTCAACTACCGGTGAAGGCGCGCAGGCGCTGGTCAATGGCAAGCAAGTCGCCGTAGGCAACTCAAAATTCATGCAACGCCTCAATAGTTTTGATAGTACGCTTTTAGAACGCGCCGACAAACGCAGGAAGGACGGTGAAACTGTTATGTTTGTCGCAGTAGATGGGCAAGCTGCTGGTCTCATATCGGTCGCTGATCCGATCAAGCCGAGTACCAGTGAGGCAATATCGCTATTACACAAAGCTGGACTGCGGGTAGTCATGCTGACAGGTGATAATGAGATAACGGCTAGAGCGGTTGCTAGTAAGTTAAAGATTGATGAGGTACATGCTGACGTCTCTCCAGAAGACAAAAACCGTATCATCAAAGAGTTGCAAAGTAGTGGCAAGGTTGTGGCTATGGCGGGTGACGGTATTAACGATGCTCCCGCTCTTGCCCAAGCAGATGTCGGCATCGCTATGGGCACAGGAACAGATGTGGCCATGGAGAGTGCTGGCATTACGCTAGTGAAGGGTGACCTGATGGGGATTGTAAGAGCCCATAAACTGAGCCATTCTACGATGCGCAATATCAGACAAAACCTGTTCTTTGCATTTATATACAACGCCCTTGGTGTACCAATTGCGGCAGGTGTGCTGTATCCGTTCTTCGGGATTTTACTCAGTCCAATGATAGCGGCGGCGGCTATGAGTCTCTCGTCAGTATCTGTTATTGGTAACGCGCTGCGGTTGCGCCGTTTGAAGCTGTAATTTTGGTACGGTGAAGAGGGTTTTAAAGCACACATACACATACTGGTCTTATCAAGGCCTAAGATATAAGGATACCGTTATGGGCAGTTTTTCTATTACACATTGGCTGATTTTATTAGTTGTAGTAGTGGTCGTATTTGGCACTGCTAAGCTTAAAAATGCTGGCAAGGATTTAGGCGGTGCGGTAAAGGGTTTTAAAGAAGCGGTCAAAGATGAAGAAGCCGAGCATGCTCGCAAGAATCGTATGCTTAGCCATGAAAATAGTACGCCCGCTGCAAGTAATGATTTAAATACGCAGGTAGGTACTCAGGTTGATGACATGCAAATCAGCCCTATTACCGCTGATGATCAACACAAAGTATGAAGCGCGCCTCTTGTTCCAATGAGAAATATTATGGAAGCTGGCTTTACATAGAAGAAGCCAGCTTTCAATGATCCCTTTGAGGTATACCCTAAAAGATCCATTCTATGATACTAAATCGCTAAGATTGTCGGAGATTCAGCATTCTGAGATAATGCAAAACGGCATACCCGAACTGAAAGCAAAGCGCTATTTGCATGCTCACTAAATTATCAGTACATCTATCAGAATAAATGAGAAACCCTATAATGAAACAACCCTTTCAAACCTTTTTAAATCAAGTGGGATTTACCGCTTTAGTGACAGCATCATTACTATCTGGAACCGTACAAGCAGCGGATAACAATGACCATCTAAAGAGCGCTGTTGATCAACAAGCCAAATTACTAATGAATGAGCATAATATTTCAGGAATGGCTTTTGGCGTCATCATCGATGGCAAATCACATTTTTATCATTATGGTTTGGCTGATAAGAAAGCCAAAATACCTGTCTCAGAAAACACTATTTTTGAGCTAGGCTCAATCAGTAAGACGTTTGCGGCTACCTTAGCCAGTTATTCAGAATTAAATGGCACACTTACATTAGAAGATACTGCTGATAAATATATTCCCTACCTAAAAAACAGCGCCATTGGTAACACCAAGCTTATAAACCTAGCCACCTATTCAGCTGGTGGTCTACCGCTACAAGTCCCTGATGACGTCAAAAACAATAAAGAGTTGCTACGTTATTATAAATCTTGGCAGCCAGTCTTTCCTGTCAACTCAAAGCGTCTGTATTCCAACGCCAGTATCGGTCTGTTTGGTTATATATCGGCATTGAGCATGGACACTGATTACACACAATTGATGGAAGAAAAAATACTGCCATCACTCAATATGCCCAATACTTTTATCAATGTGCCTAGTGACAAGATGGCAGATTATGCGTTTGGTTACAACGCTGCTGGCGATGCTATCCGAGTCAATCCTGGCATGTTAGACGCTGAAACCTATGGCATTAAATCCACCATCACAGATATGACGCATTTTATGGCAGCGAATATGGGTCTTGTGCCGCTAGATAAAAATATTCAGCAAGCGTTAGACAATAATAGAAAGGGTTACTATCAGGCGAGCACTTTTACCCAAGGGTTAGGATGGGAGATGTACCCTTATCCTACTCAGCTAGATACCTTGCTTGAAGGCAACTCGATGGACGTGGTACTAAAGCCTCAAGCCATCAAAACAGACAATCATCCAACGGCTGTTTTAAATAACGTCTGGGTAAATAAGACAGGTGCTACTAATGGGTTTGGTGGCTATATCGCTTATATTCCTGCCGAAAAATCAGGCATTGTCATTCTGGCAAATAAAAACTATCCAAATGCAGATAGGGTCAAAGCAGCGTATACGATTTTAGAGAGTGCGATAACTCATTGATTGAGCATGAGTCACAAAGCAACCTTATAAAAATGGCCTTTCACTAATAACCCAGCTAGATGCTGGGTTATTATGTTCAACTTTTAAGAGCAGCCTTCCACCAAATAAATCGCTTCTGGTATACCAATATCGATGCTTCCTACCTCACCTTTTAATAGGCTTTTATTGTCTGCTGTCCACTCAGTCGCCTTAATCGTAGAATCACTCAGCTTTTGACCGCCCTTGATATGATATTCAATTTGTAGGGGTAACTTATCCTCTTTATTATTAAGCTCAATATTTTCGTCTCTTAATGATTCTCCAAGTGGGCTTTCTTTTATCATTTTGAAATTGATGTTAGCAATCAGGCTATAGTAATCACCATCAACCGCATATTTATCGACCTCGTAAGTGAGCTCGTCATTATGTGCTTTCATAACGTCTGTAGCGGAATTGCCAATATTGATGTCTTTATAAAACGGGATGATTGGATCCCGAATACTGATCAGAGCAACTTTACCATCTATGATTTGATATAAAACAGAAGCGCGTTCACCGTACTCTTTATCGACATAACTCAGTGCTGGATTACTGACGTAATAGCATTGTTCGTTATCGCTCTTGGCTTTGGTTATTCCTAGGCTACTTAGCAACTCAGGGGTAATAGCCTGACCGAAGCTTAAATTTTGATACCCTGACGGGCTGACGATTTGCTCATCAGCTATATCTGCTGCGTTGTTAGTTTGTATTTTATCCATAGCGCCAGAATCTGTAGGTGCTGGATTGACAGGCATCTCATCATTCTTGGTCATGTCTTTGTCTATATTATTCGTTTGTGTAGTGTCATCGTTATTTGTAGATGAAGGCTGTAAGTCACAGCCTGTCATCAGTTGTACAGCAGCGATTAATAAAGTAGAAGCCATTGCCGTTTTGAATATAGGCAATGATGATTTTGAATGAAAAGTTAACATGGCTTAATTCCCGAATTCGAGTCATTGATATTAATATATACCTTAATGAACCTTGTATAAACTGTCTTTTTTATGCTAGATTTTATTGATGCTAAAGTTTGATTGATACGTACACAGCGCACCGATCACAAATAGAATATGTATGGCATGTATATCATGAAATACACCGTAGCTATTTCAGAGAATAAAAACATTGACACCATTAGAGTAGAGGTCAAAAATGCTATTTCGAAAGATAGGTAAAATTGATAGAAGGCACAACTTAGGCCCAATTTGGGCACATAGATTTTTTGATGTAGTTTGGCTATAGCTATGATTGGGCAAGTTTTGATCAAGCCTAGCTTTATATTTCCGCTACAGCCCATATTTTACGGACAAAAAAAAGGCCCCAGTCGTTAGACTGGGGCTTTATAAATATTTGGTAGGCATAAGCAAACTCGAACTGCTGAACACACACCACCAACAAACTTCTACCATGTCAAAGTAGGTCGACCAAGTATTATAATATAGTCGGTCCTAAATAAAAGAAATACAAATGTTATAAGGTACTACTGGAGTCAATTTTTCTTGCTTGCTGTGCCTACGCAGACAGAGGCTGCGAATAATTAACCCCAGTAGTTCTGTACCCTTTTAAAAGTGGATTAGCTATATAACGTTATCTTATATGTATTGATTTTATTAGCTTATAGCTATTCTATAATTAAAAAAACCAAGGTCAACGAGTATAAGATAAAGTTTAACACGTATTTGGGCACTATAATTTTATAGTCTTTTTACGTCGACTGTAGTGTCGATTAAGCCAAAAATAATGCCTTTATCATAAAAGAACGCTTATTCCACATTATTATTTAAGCTACTTTCTTATAACAAACGTTTTTTATGCGTTGTATCCCCCTTATTTTCTCTGCGTATCATTAAAAAAATATAGCGTATATTAGCTATATTCACGAACATTCAGACTGGAATGAGTGGCAATGGTCAGATAAAAAACTGCTGCCATTGGTCAGTCGTGTGCGGATATTACAAGGCCGTTTGCTTGGAAAGTTGCTAACGCTAGGGTTTGAACTTAATGTTAAGGCACAGTTAGATGCCGTGACTTTAGAAATCGTTAAAACGTCAGAGATTGAGGGTGAGTCATTAAATAATGAGCAAGTAAGGTCTTCTGTCGCACGCCACTTAGGAATAGATAATAAGGGTATGCTAACTGCTACTCGTGAGATAGATGCAGTTGTGGAAATGATGCTAAATGCGACCTATCATTATCAACAACCATTATTGTTGGACGATTTATTAGGATGGCATAGGGCGTTATTCCCAGATGGATATAGTGGACTTTATCGTATCAAAGCGGGCAGTATGCGTGATGACAGTCAAGGACCTATGCAGGTAGTTTCTGGTGGTTATGGTCACGAGCAGACTCATTTCGTTGCGTCTAGTGCCGATAGGCTATCAGATGAGCTAGACAATTTATCCTGGTTTAACACCTTACCAAATGAGCAAGAGAACATAGATCTGGTGATTAAAGCAGGTATCGCTCATTTATGGTTTGTGACGATCCATCCCTTTGATGATGGCAATGGGCGATTGACCCGTGCCATTACTGAGAGAGCACTGGCACAAAGCGATGATAGCGCCCAACGATTTTATAGTATGTCAGCGCAGATTCTTAAACAGCGCAATGACTACTATAAAATATTGGAACGAACACAAAAAGACGATACTGATATCACTGATTGGCTGTGCTGGTTTCTACAAACACTAGAACAAGCACTCATTGCTGCTCAAAATAATTTACTCACAGACTTTTATGGCAAACTGGCCACTAAAAAATGGTCAGTGATGACCAAGTGTTCTATAGATACAGCACTGCGTGATATTAATGATCTGATAGAGAAGGGGATGCTGAAAAAATCCGAGGCTTCGGGGCGTAGTATGAGTTACGAGGTGGCTTTGTAATAAAGAACATGTGGTTCTATGATGCGTAACGCAATAGACGAGCTAGTTCAGCATTGTGATAGCAGTCTATTTTAAGTGGTCTATTAATAGGTATGAAGGGTGAAATAGCTGGTTCCGCTGGGGTATGCCCTATATTAACTATTAATTTTTTGGACAGGTACAATAATAAGAGAGTGAGTGTATGATGCATATATTTCACATGCATTCTAAAGACGAAAATATCTTATGTTTTATCTGAGATTGATGTATCACTACAAACCATCTTAAATCGGAAAAAACGATGATTCAAACCGTTATCCATTATTTTCTACACTTTGGTATGCCATTGGTCATCGCCTATATATTTTTTCGTGACGACTATAAACGAGTATATTTGATTCTTTTAGCCACTATGCTAGTAGATTTAGATCATTTGCTGGCCACTCCTATTTTTTCGCCCAATCGCTGTAGTATTAACTTTCATCCGCTGCATACTTACTACGCAATGGCAGCATATGCGGCTATGCTATTTCTACCAAAACCCTATAAAATAATTGGTTTGGGATTATTACTACATATGCTAACTGATTTAAATGACTGCGTGATGACCTATCTTAATTGTCCGCAATGTTTGGTTGAGGCGCCTGCCCGTGAGTTGGTAGCGTGGTTAGGCAGAGCCACTAAGTTTTGATACGGCTGTGACTACATCTTTTTGTGCCTCTCTCATAGACCACCTTTTCAATAACTCCTAGAACTAGCATGTATGCACTGCTATCCAATCCTAAATAAGTCCTCGCGTTAGACCGCTTGTGGTCTAATGCGAGGATTGAGTTTGTCTAGCTTGTTACTCTAAGCTTAGTGAGACAGCTCTGGCTCTAATCAGGTAATAACGGCACGAACCACTCCCTACTTTTTTACATCGTTTTAATAGTGCTGTAATCGCCACGGGTACGCAAGACAACTTGAACATCTGATTGTCCTCGGTTGCGCCAGAACCAACCATGATTACCTGTAAATGCGGCTTCTAGAACGCCTTCATCAGCGGCAATTCCGCGACCTTTTTCATAGCTAATCGCTTGGCCTGATGCGTCACCATGGGTGTCGAAGTTAACATCACCGCCTGTCACGACCCAAGAGTATTCAGTCTTGCCACCTGCAGCCATTTTCATCTTAATCTCTAACCCTTCCCCTGGTGTCAAAGTAAAGGGAATTTCATCACGCCACTGTCCGTTAGCGACAGCAGTATCAGAAAGTGTGGCATCTACTGCTTGTTCGGTCACATTATCAATATCTGGTGTTTCAGACGCCAGTGTATCAGTTGCTAATAAACCAGCAGCATCGGCGGCGGCTTCTTCTGCTAATTGCTGCTTAACCTGTCCCATTTCTGTCAAACGAAGCAGTTTACCAACCCCAGTTGGGTCAATACCATATTCAGCTGGGAGAACCACCGTAAATAAAAGAACGATTGCTGCAATTACAGCCAGAACAGTAGATTTCATAAGCTGCTTTGAAGAGGGAAGTTCAGCTTGCAAGGGGGTATCGCTGTTATACATATTAGAAATCCTTAGATTATTGAGACATTAAATAGCCAGTGAGCTGCATGCCCACTAAAATAAATCCTGCGCTCATCATGGCAACGTTGGCGGTATAGGCGTTACGGATGAAACTTGACGTGCGTCGCCAGTAGCTCATACCAATCAATATGATCGCTAGAGCCAGTAGTTGCCCAATTTCCACACCCATGTTAAATGCGAGCAGGTTAGGAAGTAGACCGTCAGGTGACATCTCATATTCAAGAATTTTAGTTGATAACCCAAAGCCATGGAAAAGGCCAAATATAAGCACTGCTATTTTGGTGTTTGGTTGATACCCGAACCATGTTTGATACGCGCCAATGTTATCTAAAGCTTTGTAAACAACAGAGAGACCAATAATGGCATCAATCAGATAACTGTTCATACCGATGTTGAAGTACACGCCTAAAATCATCGTTGTGGAATGACCTAGTGCAAATAGGCTCACATAGATACCAATGTGCTTCATACGGTAGAGAAAAAAGATGACCCCGAAGAGAAACAGTATGTGGTCATACCCCGTTATCATATGCTTAGCGCCCAAGTACATAAAGGGTAAAATATTGACTCCTGAAATCTCCTGAATATATCCTTTATCCCCTGCGGTTACAGCATGAGCAAGCGCTTCATTGCTGCCAGTAAGAATACAAATAAGAAGTACTGAGAACACTAACAGACGGGTCTGCCAAGTCGCCCATAGCGAGCTTGAAAGCCTATTTAAAACATGGCTATACATTAAGAATCCTGTGGTCTGAAAATAATGAATGTGTTGCGTGATGCAATGCGATAAGAACAGTTAATCCTAACCAATGGAGTAAGTATGATTTGTGTTACTAAGCATTTTTTTATGGACTAGTAAGTAAAATCGTGAATTTTTCGAATGCAAACTAAGCGATTAAGGAGTAAGATACTATCCCCTAGGGGGGGATAATGTCAACCGTAAAAACTCAAGTCTTATAGGGTATAATTGCGCTCTCTAGAGGAAGGATACTGTCATTATGAAAAAACCGCACATACACGCTTCTCATCCAGCCGTTATCACACGCCTTAAAAAAGCGAATGGTCATCTAAGCAGTACGATAGAGATGTTGGTTGAGGGTCGAACCTGCCTTGATGTAGCCCAACAGTTGCAAGCGGTAGAGAACGCAATTCACCAAGCCAAGAAAATTTTAATCCAAGACCATTTAGATCATTGCCTTGAAGATTTGTTAGGGTCTGTTGATAAAGATCAGCAGAATTCTATCGAGGAGTTTAAGGAGATAACCCGTTACCTATAAGATCAATCGACTGATCTAAAGAAGCATTGGAGACATTGGATGCTCAGTATCTTTGCAAACCGAACTTATCGCCATTTATTTGCCGCGCAAGTGATTGCTCTGATTGGCACAGGTTTAGCTACTGTAGCGCTTGGGCTACTAGCTTTTGATTTGGCTGGTAATAATGCTGGGGTCGTTATGGGAACTGCATTGGCCATCAAGATGGTTGCTTATGTTGGTATTGCACCAATTGCAGCAGCCTTTGCCGAACGGCTGCCCAAACGCACGATGCTGGCAACGCTGGACGTGATACGAGCGGGTGTAGCACTGCTTTTACCATTTGTCTCCCAGATTTGGGAGGTTTACGTGCTGATCTTTGTATTGCAATCTGCCTCAGCAGCATTCACGCCGACCTTTCAAGCCACTATTCCTGATGTTCTGCCTGATGAAGCAGATTACACCAAAGCCTTATCGCTCTCACGCCTTGCGTACGATATGGAGAGTCTGGTCAGTCCTATGTTAGCGGCAGCCTTGCTGACAGTAATGAGCTTTCACAATCTGTTTACGGGAACGGTGCTGGGATTTTTAGCGTCTGCCTTATTGGTCGTATCGGTCACGCTACCAGCGCATGCTATGCCAGCGCGTCGTAGCATTTATGATAGAACCACACGCGGTATTCGTATCTATTTAGCTACCCCTCGACTGCGCGGATTACTCGCGGTCAACGTTGCTGTGTCTGCCGCTGCGTCTATGGTCTTTGTGAATACAGTGGTAATCATTCAGGGTGGGATGGGACTGACTCAGAGCGCAGTCGCATTAGCATTGGCAAGCTTTGGTGCAGGCTCTATGATTGCTGCATTGGCTTTGCCAAGCCTACTGGTTAAGCTGACAGACCGTAGGGTCATGTTAAGCGGTGTAGGGTTGTTAGTGGTGGGTATGTTTGCTGGTACATTGATGATGGGACAAAACTCGCTTATGGCCTTATGGTTCGTGCTAGGTTTGGGTTATTCTGCTGCCCAAACTCCCTCTGGACGCTTGCTATGGCGATCCTCACATCAGGAAGATCGTCCTGCATTGTTTGCCGCTCAGTTTGCTTTATCTCATGTGAGTTGGTTAGTATTTTATCCTTTGGCTGGTTGGCTAGGTGCTCGCTACAGTATGACGGTAGCTTTTGCGGTATTAGGCTGTGCTGCTGCACTAGCAGTATGGGCGGCTTTTAGAGTCTGGCCGTCTATTGATTTAACAGAGATTGAACACGAGCATTCGGATTTGCCAGAAGGTCATGCTCATGCTACTGGATCTCCTACACCCAATGGGATACGTCATACCCATCCTTTCGTAGTCGATGACTATCATCCTCGTTGGCCAAGCTCAGGTCGTTGATTTTGAATCAGTACATGAAGGTTCGCCATTTTATATTGAAAATTACACTGCTATGTACACTGAGCTACCATAAATAACTTTGACTACTGATATAGATAGCCTACAGCTAAACATTTGAGTCCTCACTAGGGTACCGAAATCACTGAATAACATAATACTTGTTATGGTGCTTTAATTGGGTTCAATTCCCTATATGGGAATCGAAATTCTAGTGTTGGATGTGAATTTAATGGCTATGAGGTCGATAGCATGGGTCATCATCATTAAGCTTTATTATTAAAATTTCCTAAGTTAGTTTCTACAGTATTGTCAGCATAGGTCAATAACGCAAGCTTTCATAAACGCGTGCAAAAGCTAATTAATAGGCACGGCGATCGCCTGTTATTTTTACCACCATATAGCCCTGATCTAAATCCTATCCAGAAGAAGTGGGCACAAGCTAAATTTCTACGCTAAGGATGGATAGAGAATAATCTACCTAAACTATTTCATGATATGGGCTGTATCGATTTTATATTAAACTGACTATAGTCGCTTCTCTTCTCCATGGTCCAATTAGAGTGGGCTTTCCCATAATAAGGACTGTCTCTTTAGCTATATTTTTTTCCTTATCTAAAGCAATAATGGCATTGCCAAGCCTGACGTAGGCTCGCAATAAGCGGAATGTCGTTTATGCTAAAAAAGTCGCAAAAATAAACAATGAAGAAATCATATAGCTGCTGCGTATAGACAGATAATAGCTACCATACGGTAAAACACGATTATTGTCATCGTATTGTCATAACGGCATCGTATTCTTGAGCTCACTATAAATAGCGGTTGCGTATCACTCATATCTTTAGTCATTCACTGATTTGTTGATAACAGTTAGCGCATAGATATCAGGTGTGTTTATGAAGGTTGTTGATCGGTTTGGTAGTATCTCCACCCGTATACTGATTATTTTAACATTGGCTTTTTTACTCATTATTTTGCTGGTGTACTGGGTCATCGAAACCCAAGCTAAGCCGCGCATACTGGAGATGACCTCAGAGACAGTGGTTGAAACAGGTAATGAAGCCATCAATAGCATTATGGCGAGTATCAACCATGTCGACGGATTGGCCAAAGCCACCAGTACGATGGCGGGCGGGTTACCAAAACAAGACGCTCTTTATAAAGAAACCTTTGGTAATCTCATGCAACAAATCGATCAACGGATTGTAGGCGGTGGCGTATGGTTTGATCCAAATATGTACGCTGAGGGTAGAGAGCGGCAGTCATTTGTGTGGGCGCGCGATAGCTCAGGCAATATGCAGCCATTAGCGCGCTATAATCAAGCGCGCCAAACCCCGAATCCCTATTATCGTGATTGGTGGTACATTCCTGCAATGTACGCGCGTCATGATCACTGTGTTTGGAGTCGTGCCTATGTCGATCCGATGAGTAATCAGCCGATGATGACGTGTGCCAAGGCATTATACGATAGTCGCAATCAGGCTTTTGATGGAGTGGTGAGTTTCAATCTGCTATTAGACAACCTCGGTGAGGCGATGAAAAAGTGGCAAGATAAGCTCGGTGGTTATGTCTTTTTAGTAGACTTGGATAATCGGTTTTTGACCTTTCCTGATCAATCTATGGTTACGCAAGCGACTGAAGATAATCCCCAAGGCGAAATGGTAACCGCGTATCAATTGGCCGAGAAACATCCTAGCTTTGCCCCTATTGCGGACAGTCTAGATAGTATTAATCAGACACTGATAGATGAGGCAGTAACTAAAGATGAAAGCCGCTATACGCTCGCTGCTCGTAGTATTCTAAGTACGACCAATCTGGATAAAATCAGCGAGCAAGAGTCCAAATTGCTCTCAGCATTATTGCTGTTAAATATCGACCAAACGTTTAATTTGGTAGACAGTCATTTGGTCGACACCATCGCTGTGCCCAATGATTTTGTGTTGCAGCAGCCCGCCACCGCCTTCGTGTTTCGCATGCCTTTTACGTATTGGAAGATGGTCATTGTCAAGCCTGATAATGACCTGATGAGCGTGGCAAATGCGCTGTCCAATAAACTGATTCAAGCCATGCTGCTGGGTTTCATTCCTATCTTGTTGTTGACCGCTTGGGTGTTTCGTCGCTACTTTACGCGGCCGCTAAAGCACATGGCCCAGTCAGTGGCTGATATGGGGTTGTTGATTGAACAAAAAAAATATCAACAATTAAGCGCGCATAAACTGCCTTATTCAAATGTCAGCGAGATTCAAATTATTAGTGAGCAGACCAATCAGCTGATTGATCGCGTCGTCGAGAATGAAGGCGCACTTGCTGAAATCAATGTACATCTAGAAAAACAAGTCGCCGCCCGCACACAAGATTTACAGCAAGCCATGGATGAATTAAAAACCTCGCAAGTGCATCTGGTGCGTTCTGAAAAAATGGCTACGCTTGGCCAAATGGTGGCAGGTGTGGCGCATGAGGTCAACACGCCGCTCGGCTACGTGCGTAGTAACATGGAATTGGTTGGCGATAATCTCATTCGTTTTGATGAGTTGCTACAACATACTGATCAATTATTGCAGGTCTTAAAAGCGCCAACTATCAATCAAGAACAAGTCGAGCAACTGATAGAGCAAACCTTACAATGCTGTGAGGAAATTAAAGAAGATGAGGTCAGTGAAGATTTGGCCGATTTGATTAAAGATGGACTTTATGGCGTTGATCAGATTGCCGAGCTGGTCGTCAGCTTACGCGACTTTTCTCGAATTGATGAATCTAAGGTAAAGGATGTCGATATTAATGATTGCATCAATACCTCATTGATTATGGCGCGCAATAATTTAAAAACTCTAGACGTCAAAACCAATCTAGCCGAACTACCGCCGATTCAATGCAACCCTTCACAGGTCAACCAAGTATTATTGAACCTATTTAATAATGCCGCCCAAGCCATGCCAGCTGATCATAAAGGGACATTGCAAGTCAGCTCTTCTATTGATAACGTGCAGCAGCACATTATCGTGAGTGTCAAAGACAATGGTGTCGGTATCCAAGAAAATACGCTGGCGAAGATTTTTGAGCCATTTTTTACTACCAAAAAAGCAGGCGATGGCACGGGGCTAGGGTTAGCTATTACGGCACAAATCATCGAGCAACATGGTGGATACATCGAGGTTAGCTCAATCGTTAGCGAGGGCACGATGTTTACTATTAGGTTGCCGATACAGTCTAGCGCTCATGAACCTAAACCTTCACAAGCTTTATTTGAAAGTTGAGAGACTTCCCATCACTTATTTAAAGAGAGCGTCATGCAAAAACCAAAAATCGCTTTTATCGATGATGAGCCACGCATTTTACGCAGTTTAAAAATGCATTTTCGCCAGTCACATGATGTATTTATCACTACTGATGCTAGCGAATTGATGAAGTATGTTAGCGAGCATGATGTACAAGTGGTCATCAGCGACCAACGTATGCCAGATAAGCAAGGTACAGAAGTGTTGCGTGATATCAAAGCGGCCTCACCAAATACACTACGTATTTTGCTGACCGGTTATGCTGATTTGAATGCAGTGATTGACTCTGTGAATGAGGGCGAAATTTATCGTTATATCACAAAGCCATGGCAAAATGATGAGCTTAAACAAATCGTCAATAAAGCCACAGAAATTGCTCAGCAAACGCAAGAAATCACCCAAAACACTATGCAAGGTAATGACACTCAAAAAGTTAGTGGTGGCACTGGTAGCAATCGTAATATATTGGTATTAGATGACGACGAGAGCGTCTATCAGCAAATAAAAAGTCATGTTAAGAGCGCTTATACCGTGAGTTGGGCCAGTAACCTTGAACAGGCAGCAAGGTTATTACAAAAAAAACGCTTTGGCGTCACTATTACGGATTCGACACTCAATAAAGAAAATATTACCCCCATTGTTTATGCTTTAAAGAATATTCAGCCAGATTTGATGGTTCTTATGTTGACTGAATTCAAAGATGCCCATATGGTCATTGATTTAATTAATAAAGGTCAAGTATATCGCTGTCTACCACGGCCGACCAACTTCTCTATCATGAGTATCAGTCTGGATCGCGCTTTTGATCATCATGAAAGATTGCTAGAACAGCCGATACTGGCGGCTCGCCATCATGTCGAGGAGGTAACAGAATCGGAGGCTTTGAATTTTTCTGAAAGACTTAAGGGTTTCTTTGCTAAGTTCAGAGGTTGGCGCATTATTAGATAGAATATAGCCTCAGATATAATCAATAATGGCACTCCTAGCTTCAGCGAATGTCTGACTGGTGTGATATGCCATCTGTAGCGCCTTAGCGGTCAGCATACTGTCAGGGCAGTCTGATACAGTAAAGCCCATCATATGCTGGGCATATAAATCTAAAACAACGGCTAGATAGCACCAGCCGCTTTTGATACGAATATAAGTCACGTCGCCCGTCCAAATTTGATTGGGCATAGTTGGGCTAAAATTGAGGTTCAATAGGTTCTCATGGGCTTTATACGCGTCCCTGTTGAGCGTCCGGCAATACTGGAACGGTTCAGTTGAAAGCTGTAATTAATTACATTAATTGTGATGATGTCATTAGTTTGTCACATCAGAAATCTAGTATAGCGAGTTATAAACTCTTAAGTACAAGACAGCGGGAAAGATAATGTTCGCCACAAAAAAGCAAAGTGATATACAAGTTAGTCAGCAAAGTTTTGACGCTATCATGATGTTAGCAATCACTACGGTCTCAGATAATATTGGTAGTGCACCTACCGCCGATACGCCCTTGTTTGATGAGGCGCACGAAGCCTATTGTGCCCAGCTTTTGCAGAGTATCATTGGGTGGCAAGAAGAGAACAATCAAGACCGATTAGTTGATGCCAATGCTACCCAAAGTTACGATTATGCTAAGCGTGAGGCATTGATAAAAGTTGCAGAGACGAAGCTCTACAACGCACTACATAAGGATGATTGTATTAATAAGGAGATGATGTAGTTGTATGTTAACCAAGTTAATAAACTATAAAAAATAAAGCAAGGAAGAGCGTGTTTGTCTAGGTGTTATGATATGACTTAAGCCACGCCGCACTACTGTAGTGTTATATTTTCTATACTGTATGAGTTTCACTAAGTATAGCTAAGCAAGTCCTAAACGAAAGATACCTCTCTGGTTCTTTCGTTTTTTTTATGTTGAGGCGATAATGACCCCTGCCGTCAAATCTGTAGAGTTAAACTTGGGAGATTTTAGTTACGCAGCTTGATGATAAAAGTTAAACCACAACTGTCTTGGCGATCGATAGCCTAAACTCTTTGAGTCCTAGTCTGATTATAGTACAGCTCTATATATTGTGTGATCTCGTTGATCGCTGTAAATCACTTATAAAAGACCGCTAAACTAGTTAAGTTTATTACAACCTATTCATATATAGTACTAAATACTTTGCCGTCCAAACCCTTTTAAGAATTTATCAACGGTTGCTGCCATAGGGCTATCATTAGACATAAGTATGTGTTTATGGGCAATTTGTCGTGATTGAGGTAATACGAATGTCGCGCCGTTGCTATATTCTTGACATACTTTTGGATATATTTGCTGCCAAGAGGGATGGGTAACGGTTTCTGCTTTATTTTTTATGTCTGAAAAGCCAATCCTTCGAGCCGTCTCATAAACCACAGCATGGACATACTTTTGCTGAGCGGCATCAAGATAAGCGTGGCGACTGTTTGGATAGTCTTGCTCACTTGCATCCGCTAATGCCAGCAAGTCACGTGCTGAGCTTGGTGGCCATTCTTCAAGGATAGAGCGCTGCCGAGCTCTTACCAGTTGGCTGAAAATGCATGATGACCGTTGCCCATAATATGGCTTTGTGTATAGGATAGTCCTTAGCTTTTGCTTTATTACCAAAGTTTAGCTGCCATTCACCAAACAACCTCACCAGCTCTTTGGTTATTTCTCGCATCTGTTGATTACCATCAATAGCATCGTCATCATGCCATGCGGTCGAAGTAAGTATCAACGTCTTGTTGTCCTTGATCAAGTATGGCGTTAGCATGGCGCAGATACTCCTTGGGCATTACTTTTATCATAAGCAGGCTTAGAGTTTTGACTGTCACTGCTTTCATTTTTACCTCACCGAGCAGCAGCACCTTTTTTACCTAGTTTTGATTTTATTTTCCTATTATTTGTCGCGGTTTCTTTTTTATCATTAAGATATGAGCTGAATAATAGCTCGCCATTGCTTTCAAAAAGCTGAATACTCAAAAGCAATTTGATAAATATTTTAGATTTATTAGCAGATAGACCAGTGATTGTAGCAATGATTTTGTCATCATGTGGTACCTCACAATTCTTCCAGTAATCCATCACAAGTAAATACAAAGCGTGTGGTCATGGCGAGCGTCTCACCAATATAAACAGGCAACCAAATGCCCACATCATCTGAATTGATAGGTATGGTAATCATCCCAATCATAAGACATTTATCAAATAGAATTAAGCTGCGTGCAGAATGAAAGTTGCAGATTTGATAAGAATAACGGGTATCAGTAAATCGACTATGCCCAAAATTTATAATGAACAAACTTTAAGGATAGACTTCGAGACTATGGATAAAATTTGTGAGGCATTGGAGATTGGAGTGGGTGGTTTGTTCACTTACGTACCCAACGAGTCGGTAGAGAAAGAGAAGTAAATTAATTTTAAGAACGTTTTAGGCAAACTAGAGTGAAGGTCAAAAATGCTATTTTAAAAGACAGGTAGAATTGATAGAAGGCACAATTTAGGCACATAGATTTTTTGATGCAGTTTGGCTATGGCTATAATTGGGCAAGTTTTGATCAAGCCTAGCTTTATATTTCACCTACAGCCCATATTTTACGGACAAAAAAAGCCCCAGTCGTTAGACCGGGGCTTTCTAAATATTTGGTAGGCATAAGCAGACTCGAACTGCTGACCTCTACCATGTCAAGGTAGCGCTCTAACCAACTGAGCTATACGCCTATTTAGGTTGAGTATTCTATCAAGTTTCCACTATTTTGCAAGCCTTTTTTATAATAAAACTGCCTTATTATTGTGATCTTGCGATTTAGCTTTGTATCGACAGTCAAATAAGGATTTTTATGTATTTTTAATTGCTATAATAGAATTATAATTTAGTTTTTATTGTCAATAGCGATGAGTCGCTTCGTACTGGGCAATCTAGTAACACTATTGCAGATAATAGAAAACAACGCTGATGATAATCGAATAGTATCTAATAAAGTTAAGTTAAGTTAACAGTGAAAGGGTTAGGAGCACCGTATGGGTTTATTGGTCGATGGGTACTGGCAGGATAAATGGTATGATACAGCATCTAACGGTGGACGCTTTGAGCGAGAAGATGCAGGCTTTAGAAATTGGGTAACGTTAGATGGTAGTGTTGGTCCATCGGGTCAAGGTGGCTTTCAAGCCGAAGCCAACCGTTATCATTTATATGTCTCTTTGGCATGTCCATGGGCAAATCGCACCACGATTTACCACAGACTCAAAGGTCTAGAAGATATTATTTCGATGTCTGTGGTTCATCCTTTTATGGGCGATAAAGGTTGGACGTTTGCAGAGGGTGTAGGTGTTATCGCTGACCCTATTATCAATGCAAGTTATTTATATGAAGTTTATCTCGCGGCAAAGCCAAATTATACGGGGCGGGTGACAGTACCAGTATTATGGGATAAAAAGATCAATACCATCGTCAGCAATGAATCTGCTGAGATCATTCGTATGTTTAACTCAGCTTTTGATGGCGTTGGGGCAGTAGCTGGCGATTTTTTACCATCCGATGCAATAATAGACATTGATGAGATAAATACGTTTGTTTATGATGCTATCAATAATGGCGTCTATAAAGCTGGTTTTGCGAGCACGCAAGCTGCTTATACAGAAGCGGTCGTTGCGCTATTCGCTGCGCTAGATACGTTAGAGGTGCGTTTGGCAGACCAACGTTACTTAATAGGTAACACAATAACTGAGGCGGATTGGCGCTTATTCACGACCTTAGTGCGTTTTGATGCCGTTTATGTTGGACATTTTAAATGTAATATTCGCCGCATCGTTGATTATCCCAATCTTTGGGGCTATCTGTGTGATTTGTATCAAGTATCGGGTATTAAAGACACCGTGAATATGGAACATATCAAAGCACATTATTACACCAGCCACGCAACGATTAATCCAACTGGAGTGATACCGGCTGGTCCTGTTATTGACTTTGATAAGCCGCATGGGCGGGCACATTTATCGAGTGCTATTTTATAAAATGCTGTTTGAGTTTTTGTGATAAAGAAATAAAAAACCGTACCCGCTGCTATAAAGTCGTGGGTACGGTTTTTTTAGTCTAGTCGGTCCTAAATAAAAGAAATACAAATATAATAAGGTACTACTGGGGTTAATTTTTCTTGCTTGCTGTGCCTACGCAGACAGAGGCTGCGAATAATTAGACCCAGTAGTTCTGTACCCTTTTAAAAGTGGATTAACTATATATAAAAATATGCTGAAATTAAGCGTTATTCAGC
This sequence comes from Psychrobacter cryohalolentis K5, assembly GCF_000013905.1. Lineage (NCBI taxonomy): Bacteria > Pseudomonadati > Pseudomonadota > Gammaproteobacteria > Moraxellales > Moraxellaceae > Psychrobacter > Psychrobacter cryohalolentis. The sequence goes on along the minus strand of NC_007969.1, from coordinate 2,180,337 downwards.
TGTCTTGCCGCTTCTAATGCAAAATAGGTCAAGATACCATCGGCACCTGCACGGCGGAAGCCAATGAGTGATTCTAAAATCACCGCATCCGTGAGCCAGCCGTTTTGAATCGCTGCCATATGCATGGCATATTCACCAGAGACTTGGTATGCAAACGTTGGTACACCAAAGGTATTTTTGACTTCACGGATTAAATCCAAGTATGGCTGACCCGGTTTAATCATCACCATATCCGCGCCTTCATTAATGTCCATGGCAACTTCGTGTAGCGCTTCAGCACGATTACCAAAGTCCATCTGATACTGCTTCTTATGCCCACCTTTTAAATTGCCCGCACTACCGACCGCATCACGGAATGGACCGTAATAAGCAGAAGCGTATTTTGCTGAATACGCCATGATAGCGGTATTCACAAAACCTTCAGCTTCAAAGGCATCACGCATGGCTTTGATACGACCATCCATCATGTCACTGGGTGAGATGATATCAGCGCCAGCACGTGCATGGACGAGCGCTTGCTTGACCAATACTTCAACCGTTGCATCATTTACGACATAGCCTGAGTTATCCAGCAAGCCATCTTGACCGTGTGAGGTATAAGGGTCCAATGCCACATCGGTCATGACGACCATCTCTGACACAGCATCTTTGACCGCTTTTACCGCACGTGCAGTGAGAGCGTTTTCATCATAAGCAGACCTACCATCAGGGGTTTTTAGTGAGTTATCAATTACTGGGAAGATATCGATGGTCGTGACGCCTTCACTTAACAAGTCTTTGGCGTGCTTAATGAGCAGGTCTATCGATAAGCGCTCAACCCCCGGCATACTAGCGATTTTTTGACGCTCGTTAGTACCTTCTAATACAAAAACGGGCGCGATAAAGTGCTTGGGATGCAGCTCAACTTCACGAATCATCGCCCGTATATTGTCGTTATAACGCAAACGACGTAGGCGAGTTTCAGGGAATTGGCGGTTAAAAGTATAAGTCATATTGTTTCCTTATCTGAATGGCAATCACGGTTATTTTTTTAATTACTGAGATTTTTAATGAGGTTTCTATTGAGGTTTTTAAAAAGGTACGTCACACAATGTCGATACTATACCCAATACCAGCTATGAAAAGCAAAAGCACTATCAAAAGCAAAAAGCCCTACCGACTTACTATAATGAGTCGGTAGGGCTGATTGTAGTTATCGACTATCAACGCGATAAAAGTACGTCACGCGCTTAGGGCTTTATAAAGATTTATGGCTCAATAATCTGCGTGACTGGTACTTGCTCAACACTGACTTCTTTAATGCGAGTCTCTTTTGAGATGGTTTCTTCAGTAATCACCCCGAGAGCAGCATCAGTCTTGCCATCGTTATTGACATCGACCACAGCCGTTGGCTTAAAGGTCGATTTTTCTACTGGCTGTGCCTGTTTAATGGCGAGGGCTTCTTGAGCAGAAACCACACGTGCAGAACTTGCCGCATCGATAGCATCAGTAGCTTTTGCCTTGTTACTATTGGCAGCTGCATTGACTACTTGTACCAGATTTCTATGGTGCGGTACAGGAATCACGGTTGGTACATCTAGATTGGCACCGCCACCCAACACTTGATAAAGCTCAACTTGACTGATGATTTTCTGTAGCTCTAAATCCAAAATGCCTTGTTGCGTTGAAAATAACGAACGCTGAGCATCAAGGACGTCTAGGTAGTTTGAGATACCTGCTTTAAAGCGCGCATCAGCAATCTGATACGTTTGCTCAAAGTTGTCTTGCAAACGATACTGCCCCTCTAACTGCTCGCCCAAAGTTGCACGGGTGGCTAAGACATCCGACACTTCACGGAAAGCGGTTTGAATTGAGCGCTCATAGCCTGCAAGCGTCTGCTTACGCTCGATTTGTGCCACATCATAGTTGGCATCTAAGCGACCAGCATCAAAGATAGGCACACTAACGCTTGGACCGAATGACCAGCCGACAGAACCACTTTTAAACAGGTCATTTAAACTGCCGCTGCTTAAGCCAATATTACTGGCCAAGCTGATAGAGGGGTAATAAGACGCGCGCGCCACTTCGATATTCGCACCAGCTGCTTTCAGATTATATTCTGCTTGCAACACATCAGGACGATAGCGTAGCAGCTCACTTGGCAAGCCAGCACTAAATACTTGCTGACTTGTGATATTACTGACCGCAGGCGTTGGAATCAGATTGGTTGGAATCGGTCCACCAACTAAAAACTGCAATGCATTACGTGATTTTAAAATACTGCTTTGGGCACGTAAAACGGCAAGTCGGGCATTTTCAAGTGAGGCGCTAGATTGCAAAGAGGGCAGCTTAGGATCAATACCAGCTTCAAAGCGTTTGCTAGCAATAAATAGCGATTTCTCACGGCTCTCTACAGTCGCCTCTGCCAGTTGTAGCTGCGCCAAGCTATAGCTCAAATTGGCATAGCTTTGAGCAATGTTGCTAATCAGACTGATCTGGGTCGCGTCTTTTGCCGCTGTCGTTGATAAAAAGTTCTGCAACGCTTGATCTTTTAAGCTGGCAATTTTACCCCAAAAGTCGAGCTCATAATTGGCAAGACCAAGGTTAACATTATAGTTATCGCCTGTTTGTCCGCGTTGACGCGTGCGCGAATAGCCAGCATTACCATCAATGCGAGGTAGATCATTGATATCAGTAATTTGATATTGTGCACGGGCTTTTTCAATCGCTAAACGAGCACTTTCAAAGTCTTTATTGTTCTCTAAACCTAGAGCAATCAGACCCTTTAAACGCTCATCGCTGTAAAAGTTCTGCCAGCGTTGACTAGCAAGACTGGCTTGCTCAGCGCTACTAACGGTCTCTTTATCAAACGCGCCATAGGTTTGTTCGATCGGAATATTAGGCACCGCCAATACAGGACGTGTATCAGCCTTTGGAATGGTATTACAAGCCGCCATGCTCATCGCTAAGGCTGTTAGACCTATTAAACGTCCACTATTTTGGCGAACGCGGGCAGTCAAAGAGACTGCCTTAGTTACTGAGTTGGGGGTAACAAAATAACGTAAACTCATTGTGTATTATCTCCAAAGCTTGCAGACTGAGCGCTCTTAGAAAGCGTCATGTTTTGCATATCGTCGTCAACGTGTGTGATCGGTGGTTCATTATACTCTGTTGGTCCAGCAGGACTGTCTGGATTATCAGGGTTAGAGCCGCCAGGCGTACTGCCACCATTATTTGGCTTGTTGTTCTCATACTTGTGAGGGAACACACTGCGTATCCAGATATAGAACATCGGAATAAAGAAGATGCCTAGTAATGTTGCAGAGACAACACCACCGACCACACTGGTACCAATGGCATTTTGACTGCCTGAACCTGGACCGCTCGCCAAGAACAATGGCACAACACCTAGACCAAAGGCAAGTGAGGTCATGATAATGGGGCGCATACGTTGGCGTGCTGCTGTCATGACGGCCTCTTTTAGACTATAGCCTTCCTCTTGATGCTCTTTAGCAAACTCGATAATCAAGATGGCGTTTTTGGCCGATAGACCTACGACGGTAAGCAGACCTACTTGTAGGTAAATATCGTTGGCGAAACCTCGTAACCACGTAAATATGACTGCCCCTAATACCCCAAGTGGAATGACCAGTAGGACAGAGAAGGGAATAGACCAGCTTTCATAGAGGGCTGCCAAACATAAGAACACGACTAAGATTGAAAGTGCGTAGAGCATCGGTGCTTGAGCGCCTGACTTTTGCTCTTCTAGTGACATACCTGTCCACTCGTAACCGATACCTTCAGGTAGCTTTTCGATCATCGCTTCCATCGAGCTCATCGCTTCACCAGTACTTAGACCGGGCGCAGCACTGCCTTGGATGTTCATAGACGGTAAGCTGTTGTAGCGGGTCAGACGTGGTGAGCCTGATTGCCATTCACTGGTCGAAAAAGCATTAAATGAGATCATATCGCCCATTTCATTTCGTACGTACCATTTACCAATATCATCCGGATTGGTGCGGCTACTCGCTTCACCTTGAACAAAGACGCGTTTAATACGGCCACGATCAATGAAGTCATTCACGTAGCTTGAGCCCCAAGCGGTGGAGATAACGCTATTGATATTACCTAGTGACAAGCCATAAGCGGCGGCTTGCTCTTGGTTGATATTCACCTTAAGCTGCGGTGAGTCTTCCTGACCGTTAGGGCGTACACCAGCGACTTGATCGTTTTGCGCTGCCATGCCTAGCAGCATGTTTCGTGCTTCAAGTAGCCCGTCGTGACCAAGGTTACCATTATCTTGAATCATTAAATCAAAACCACTGGCGTTACCAAGTTCGGTAATGGCTGGCGGTACAATCGCAAAAACTTGCGCTTCATTTAATTGGGTAAAGAAGTAACCCATTGCTCGACCAGCAACAGCCTGAGCAGTGTTCTCATCACCGGAACGCGCTTCCCAATCTGACAAGCGAACGAATGCCAGTCCCATATTTTGCCCTTGACCTGCAAAGCTGAAGCCTGCAATTGTAAAGACGGAGGCGATATTATCAGCTTCTTGTGTGGTGTAATAGTTACTCACTTTATCGAGCACTTCTTGTGTTTCATCTAACGTCGAACCGGCAGGAAGCTGAACCAAGGTAAACATAATACCTTGATCTTCTTCTGGTAAAAATGAGCCGGGAATACGTAAGAATACCACCACCATGACGCCAATAATGGCCGCATAACCAATCAAATATAACCATTTGAAGCGAAAGCTTTTACCGACAAAGCCTTCGTATGAACGACTAAGCTTAAAGAATGAGCGGTTAAACCAGCCAAAGAAGCCTTTTTGCTTTTCTTCGTTGCCTTTTTCATGGCTCTTGCCACGTTTTAATAAGGTCACGCATAGCGCAGGGGTGAAAACAAGGGCGACAATGGCTGATAACACCATAGCAGTAATCAAAGTAATGGAGAACTGACGGTAAATTACGCCCGTTGAACCCCCGAAGAAGGCCATCGGTACAAATACTGCTGATAGAATCAAAGCAATACCGATAACAATCTTACTAATCTCACCCATCGATTGAATGGTCGCGTCTTTAATAGAAATATGAGGATCTTCTTCTAAGATACGTTCAACGTTCTCTACCACAACGATCGCATCATCGACCAGTAGACCGATGGACAGTACCATCGCAAACATGGTCAGCACGTTGATACTAAAGCCCGCTACATAAAGCACTGCGAACGTGCCCAGTAAAACGACAGGTACGGCAAGCGTCGGAATAATAGTTGCACGCCAGTTCTGTAAGAAAATGAACATGACGATAAATACCAACACAATCGCCTCAATGAGGGTCATGACGACTTGTTCGATAGACAAGCGTACGAATGGCGTGGTGTCATAAGGAACGACTGAGACTAGACCAATTGGGAAGTTTTTTTCTAGCTCCGCCATACGTGCGCCAACGGCTTCACGAGTCTCAAGCGCGTTAGCACCACCTGCGAGTGAAATACCCAAAGCGGCAGCTTCTTGACCGTTATATAGCGATACTACACTATAGTCTGCACTACCAATTTCGACATCTGCCACATCGCCTAAGCGTACTTGGGCGCCTGAGGTATCTGTTTTTAACAGAATATTTTGGAATTCTTCAGGTGTTTGTAGATAGCTTTGCACTGTAACGGTGGCATTGATAACCTGTTGATCGGTATCAGCAGGTGCTTGACCTAGCTGACCAGCAGATACTTGCGCGTTCTGCGCTCGTATTGCATTGACGACATCAGACGGTACCATGTTATAGCTGCGTAGGCGTGAAGGGTCAAGCCATACACGCATCGCATAGGTAGAACCGAAGACTTGAACTTCCCCCACACCCTCTACACGACTGATCGAATCGACGACATTGGAGTTAATGTAATCGGCAATATCCGCTCGATCCATAGTGCCATCTTCAGAAATAAATGCTTGCACCATCAAAAAGCTGCTAGACGATTTATTGACGTTGACGCCTTGACGCTGAACAGACTCAGGCAAGGAGCTCATCGCTGCTTGCAGTTTGTTCTGTACTTGTACTTGTGCGGTATCAGAATCAGTACCATTCTCAAAGGTAAGCGTCACTGAGGCGCTACCATTTGACGAGCTCGATGACGACATATACATCAGACCATCAAGACCCTTCATACGTTGTTCAATGATCTGTATGACTGAGTTCTCGACAGTTTGTGCGTTAGCACCAGGATAGCTGGCACTGACTGAGATGGTCGGTGGTGCAATACGTGGATACTGCTCGATCGGTAGGTTAATAACCGATATTATCCCGATAAGCATGACTAAAATAGCCATCACCCATGCAAAAATAGGGCGATCAATAAAAAAACGTGACATAGTAAATCCCTAAGTCTTCCTAGCTTTGAATGGAATTATTTGGCGGCTGATTGTGCAGCTTGCTGCGGTGTTTTGGCAGCAGCTTCTTTTGCAGCAGGCGCAGGGTTTGGATTTTCTAATGGCTTCGCAATAACCTCTTGTTCAGGCTTCACTTTTGCGCCGCCGATAATCACGACTTTGTCGCCAGCTTGAAGACCGTCAGTGACTACCCATCGTCCTTGATAAGTACCATTAATCGTGACCGGACGAACTTGGATTTTGTTGTTTTCATCGACGATATAGACTTGCGTTTCACTCTTAGGTGTACGTGTGACTGCGCTTTGCGGAATTAATGCCGCATTGGTAATGACGCTTTGAGTTAAGCGCGCAGTGACATACATACCGGGTAATAAGATATTGCTGTTATTTGGGAAGATGGCACGTAAGGTCACTGCCCCTGTTGATTCATCGACTTTCGCCTCTGACAATGCCAACTCGCCACGTACAGGATAGGTTGAACCATCCTCTAACACCAATTCAACTGAGTTCATGCCAGTTTTTGCTTTGCCTGCAGAGATCTGCTGACGCAATTTAAGCAGCTCAGAGGATGATTGACTGATATCGACATAGATAGGATCTAGGCGTGAGATAGTCACTAAAGGAGTAGGTTGACCTGAGCTAACCAATGTACCGGCAGTGACGCTCGAGCGATCTGTACGACCTGAGATAGGCGCACGTACGATAGTACGATTGAGATCTAAAGTGCTCGCTTGCAACCCAGCCTTCGCCGTTTGGATACCTGCTTTTGCGCTTTCAATACCGGCTTGTGATTGACCGATAGCAGCATTGGCGCTTTGGACAGCTGCTTGTGCAGTACGCACAGCGGTTTGTGCTTGATCGTATTGCTGCTTTGAGATGGCATCAATAGCCACCAAACCTTGCAGACGTTGCAAATCATTTTGTGCTTGTGATAATGACGCTTGACGGCTGGCCAAATCCGCTTTTGCATTGGCATTATTAGCCAATGCCGTCTGATAGTTGGCCTCTGCTTGGGCTATTGCCGCCTGACCACTGGTAATAGACGTCGCATAGTTATCCGTATTAATGCGATATAAAGGTTGACCTTTTTTGACGTTGCTGCCCTCACGGAACAACACTTCGTCGATAATGCCGTTTACCTGTGGGCGGACGTCAGCGGTTTGATAAGCCGCTGTACGTCCAGCAAAAGTCTGTACTTGTGGTACGGTATCAAAAGTAACAGTCTGAACGTTGACGACGGAGGGCGGCATTTGTTGCTGTGCCGCCGCCGCGTCGCCAGCGGCATCCTCTTTTTTGTCACAGCCAACCAGTACAGCTCCAGATAGTACAGTTGCTATTACAAGCGCAAGATAAGAGTGCTTCATCAATGTCCTCGGCAATATAAATATCATATAATAATAAATAGTGACAATATAAAAAGTTTATGGATACATCTTAACGTAGAAAATATAAAAAACTATTAGGCATTTATCGTTATCACAGTACATCGAATACTCAATAACCGGATAAGTAAATTTAATAAGAGATTATAAACTATAGGGTATACCCCACAGTCAAGGCGAAAAAAACCGTTTCTGGCGGCTATCATTGCCGTTTATGATAATAAAAGATTAGAACCTATTGAAAACACAAGCATTACGCTAAAAATGAAGGGCAAAATTTACATTGGTTAGTTAGTGATAACATTGTTAAATTTTGTTTATTTAAAAAATATAGAAGTGCATTATTAATAAAGGGAGACACATAAGAAGCAATATTTAGTCTGTTCAGAAAAACATTGCTATAGCAATAATTAAGTAAAAATTTAGCAATAAAAACATTTAACTGCTTATATCAATATAAGCAGTATCGATTTGAGTCTTATCAATGTAGTAGCAATATAAATAATAACTAAGCGTTGTTATTTGATAATTATAATAAGCGAGCACTGGCAAGTTCAGTCAACTGGTATAGGCCCTGACGATAGCGATTATCCGGCAAACTGCTGAGTGCTTGTTGGGCAAGCTTTGTTTCTTCTAAAGCCCGCTGTTTACAGTAATCTAGTGAGCCTGAATGGCGTACTAAGGCGATTAACTGTTCTGCATTGGGGGTTTTGCCCGTTTGGACGGCGATACGCAGCTGCTCATAGCCTTCTTTGTTGCTGTCTTTGAGTAGTTCGAGTGCTTTAATAGTAGGTAGAGTAGGTTTGCCTTCAGCTAGATCATCGCCGAGATTTTTACCCATCAGCGCACTATCGCCACTGTAATCAAGCACGTCATCGACAATTTGAAAAGCATTGCCAAAGTGCTGACCAAAATTAGCCAATGCTTGCAAATGCTGCGTTTGACCTTGCAAAATCGCAGCGCCTTGAGTTGCCATCATAAATAATCGTGAAGTCTTACCATCGATGATATTGAGGTAATCTTGCTCAGTTGCTTCAGGATTATGCTGATGCTGCAGTTGTAATACTTCACCTTCAGCAATATCACAAGTACCGTCTGAAAACACTTGCAATAGTGGCAAGCTTTGAAAGCCCACTAACAAATTAAAAGCGCGAGCAATCAAATAATCGCCGACCAAGACAGCTGTCGCATTATCCCAAGTGGCATTGGCAGTAGGCTTACCACGGCGCTGTCCTGATTCATCAATCACATCATCATGTACCAAGGTTGCCGTATGCAGCATCTCAGTAATCGCTGCCAAATGCATGGCTTGCTTCGATGGCTCATCATTAAGCATTCGCGCGCATAACAAGGTAATTAATGGGCGCATACGTTTGCCGCCAGCGTTAATCACGTGCTGTGAGACATTCATCACCAGCTTAACTTTGGAATTAAGGCTGCCAAACACTTGTTTGTCCATAATATCGAAATCATCAGCCACAATGCTCTGGATATCAGCATAGGTTGGTGTAGACGATAGATTGATTAATGGCGCAGCGGTTTTAGATAAAGGAGTACAAGTCATAATAGATAATCATACCAATAAAAATAAAGAATATTTTAATAGCGATACTTTTAATAGTGATACTTAGCAAAGCCAGCGTTTTATGCATGATAGCATAGCTGTCTAGTGATATTGTTGATTTAAGTATAGCAAAATACGATACGGCGCTTGAGGTTCAGGCGAATATTACAGCGTTTATTATGGTGAAAATCAGCAAATCACTGGTAAGTAGCTATTAGCAGCTAAGTGATCTAAACAACGATGACTAATGAATAGATACTTATTACATGTCTATTTACAAAAAACTGTAAGTATCTGATTAGATAAGCTATAATAGCCGCTGTTGGATTTTAACCACTATCTCTGCGTGTTATTAGGCGGTCTGTATTAATAGCGATATACATTGCGCTGATTAATCAATGACATTGTGTCTGATACGAGTATAGATTTTTGGTATCACCACCATACAAAAACAAGAGGTGCGGCTTGCTTTTATCAGCGAAAAGCCGTAAAATCTTGCCTTTAATTTTTCCCTGTCGTGTTCGTCGTCGAAGTGTTGGTATGATATCAGCCACGGCACACGGGTTAAACGGAGTCATACAATGTACGCAGTAATCAAAACTGGTGGTAAACAGCACCGTGTAGTCGTTAATGAATTGCTTAAAGTTGAATTACTTAAAGCAGAAACAGGCGAAACAATCAAATTTGAAGATGTGTTGATGATTGTTGATGGTGAAACTGTCAAGATCGGTCAGCCTATCGTTGAAGGCGCTAGTGTTGAAGTTGAAGTTGTTGAGCATGGTCGCGGCGAAAAAATCCGTATCGTCAAGCACAACCGTCGTAAGCATTATCACAAAGAGCAAGGTCACCGCCAATGGTATACCTTGTTAAAAATCAAAGCGATTAATGCTTAATTAATGATTGTCAGTTTATTGATGATTAATAACGCACTAAAAGCTTAAGAGTTGTCGCATTAGCGATAAGTCACATTAACAAGGAGATTTTCTCATGGCACATAAAAAAGCTGCCGGTTCAAGCCGTAACGGTCGTGATTCAAACCCAAAAATGCTAGGCGTAAAAATATTTGGCGGTCAAGCCATCGTCGCTGGTAACATCATCGTTCGTCAACGTGGTACAGAATTCCACGCCGGCGAAGGTGTTGGCATGGGTCGTGACCATACTTTATTTGCACTAAATGACGGTGTGGTAAAGTTTGCGACCAAAGGTAAATTTAACCGTCGTTATGTGATGGTTGAAAGCGCCTAGTTGCCCATCTAGATTATTTTATCTTTTAGATAAAATAATTTGATGACTAAAAAAGCCCTTATTACCGTTTGGTAGTAGGGGTTTTTTATGCTTATAAGCTTATGTTAACCACTGATTAAAACTAGAATAAAGGCTATTTATTACTTTGTAACTGTTGTATTTACAAGCCTGTATGCCAGCAGTAGTAATGATTGCAAATCATGACTAGGCGCGTAATAAAAAAACTGGCACACTGTCCTCATTGTTTTATCACACCGGTTTTGTACTCGTATGATAAACATTTACCGAAAACAAAAATTTGATAAAACGTTTTATTTTTATGCTATTTTGCATTTTTAGAGAGGATTTATAATGACTTTATTAACCAACCAATCAACTAAACAGACAACAACGCTAAAACAAAAGATGATGGGCGGAGCATTGGCAGGCGTCTTAATGACTACGCTTGGCGTCGCAGCGCCTATGATGGCGATAACGCAATCGGCGATGGCAGCGCCAGCTGACAATATAACGGCAGCTAAGCGTTTAAACAAGCTGTTGACCAATACTAAGAGCATGACGGCCAACTTTAGCCAGACGACTAAAGGCGCTAATAGTGGTACGTTCAGTGGTACCATGAGCGTGCAACGTCCAAATAATTTCCGCTGGGAAACCAAGTCACCGTCAGAACAGCTGATTGTGGCAAATGGTAGCTCGATGTGGGTTTATGATAAGGACTTGGAGCAAGCCACTAAACAAAACGTAGACAGCCAAGTGGGTAATACGCCAGCGCTATTACTATCAGGTGATCCAAGTAAAATTGATAAGAACTTTAAAATCACCCAGCCGTATGCCAATAAAAACTACTATGTGCTGTATCCAAAGTCAGATAGTGCTAGCTTTAAAAGCTTATCAATGAGCTTTAGCGGTGGCAAGCCTGTGATGATGGTGTTAAATGATAGCTTAGGACAGACTACTTCTATTAAATTTAGCGGTATCAAAATGAACCCAAGCATTAGCAGCAATCAGTTTAAGTTTACCCCGCCAAAAGGTGTTGATATTATCAATCAGTAGAAGTGATCAGCATTTTATTCATTAAGCTAGCTGATTAGAATAATAAAAAAGGACATACCTAATAGGCGTGTCCTTTTTTATTGAGCAAGAGTATTTTATCGGATTTATTTAAGAGGATGCTCTGATACTGTCTATCTCTGGCATGGGCGGTAGCTCATCTAAATGGCTCAGTCCAAAAGCATCTAAGAATTGAGACGTAGTATGCAGTAATGCCGGACGCCCTAAAGTATCTTTGTAACCATTTTCTTCAATCCAGCCTTTATCAAACAATTGACGCAATATATTGCTCGATAGCGTCACGCCGCGCACATGTTCTATATCGCTACGTGTCACCGGTTGCTTGTAAGCAATCACGCTCAAAGTCTCTAGCAAGGCTTGGCTGAGACGTTCTTGACGCTGGGGAAAGACATTCTGTATTAAGGCGCTATGGCTATCAGCGATTTGCAAACGATAACCACTGGCAGTATGATGCAAACTTAATACGCCAAGATTTAAGCGTTGCTTTAGCAGTTCTAGTGCCTGCTCTAACTTATTAGTCGTTAAGAATAAGTGTTTTTTTAAGTGATTAGTAGTTAAGGGTGCTTCTGAAGCATGAAGTAAAACTTCAATCTGTTTACTTATGTCTTCAATAGATAGTAGGTGGTCTTTAGGGTCGTCTATATCTGCCATTTCAATATAATCTTCTTCAGTTTAATGATTTTAGACTTACTATAAAGCCAGTTAGGATTATGCTAACCATTCTAACGTCAATTTTCCGAGTAAATCGTTATGAGTGGGCAGGCTGATATCAGCGTTATTTGCTGTGTTAACATGATTGTCCGTACTATTAGCAACCACACCAATCAGTTGGCGCTTGATTAATTCAAGCACCGCGACAAAGCTGACAACCACACCTATTTTGCCTTGAGTTTTATCTAATAGTTCATAAAAAGAGCGCGCGCCGTCCATACTCAGTTGGCGACTGATACTAGCGATACGATCAGCAAGTGGCACAGCATCGACCTTGATGCTATGCATCTGATAGTCGGGTTGCAGCTGCATCTTAAACAAGCTATCAATCAATAGAGTAGGTGAATAGCTTGGCAGCTCAGCATTCATAATGTCTTGGCTTGGCATACTGACCATCGCCAAAAACACATCGCGCTCAAGTCGAATTAAATTGTCTAAACGTTGACTGGCAGCTTTGACTTGGGCGTATTCTTCAAGACGCTCAATCAGTTCAGCTTTTGGATCGCGCTCATCGGTAGGCTTTTCTGGTTTAGGAAGTAACAACTCAGTCTTGATCGCAATCAAGGTTGATGCCATTAGTAGATAGTCACCGGCCAACTCAAAATGATTGGTGTCCAATTCACTGATATAAGCCAAATACTGCTCTGTAATCGGTAATATCGGCATTCGTGTCAAATCAACGTTGTTTTTCTTAACCAAATACAATAAAAAGTCTAATGGCCCTGCAAACTGCTCAAGCCAAATAGCAAACGCTTGTGGCGGCACATACAAATCTTCTGGCAAATGCTGTATAGGCGTCTGATAGATACGCAGAGACATATCATGAATCTCTGCGCTAGACTCAATTAATCGCTTACTTTGCATGATAGCAATCTATGGTCATCGTAAATAATAATTTATTTAAGTTTGGCAAGTGGACGGATACCAATAGCGCGGCGGGTCTTATCTAGTTGCTTACGACTATGACGGCGGGCTTTTTCTGCACCCATCTGTAGGATTTCTTCTAGCTCTTTTGGATTTGCCATCAGTTCCTCATAACGTGCGCGGAATGGGGCAACTTCATCATTGATTTTATCAAACAACGCTTGTTTGGCATCGCCCCAGCCAATACCAGCGGCAAACTGCGCACGCATATCGGCAATCTCAGTAGGCGTTGCAAAGGCTTTATAAATCTCGAAAATAGCAGAGTCATCAGGGTCTTTTGGCTCAGCAGGCAACTGCGAGTTGGTGACGATCTTCATGATGGCTTTATGCATCTGCTTTTCAGCACTAACTTGTGGATTTAGATCACCAAATAGGGGAATGGTATTGCTATAGCTCTTACTCATCTTACGACCATCAAGACCTGTGAGTAGTGGGATATCGTCATCTACAACAGCAGATGGTAGCGTAAACAGTGGCTTATAGCGATGATTAAAAGTACCAGCAATATCACGAGCCATCTCGATATGCTGAATTTGATCACGACCAACAGGCACATGCGTAGCATTGAACATTAAGATATCGGCTGCCATCAGTACCGGATAGCCGAACAGCCCCATGTTAATACCTTGATCGGGATCAACATCTTCCTTTTCCATATTAATATCGACTGACGCTTTATAAGCGTGCGCACGATTCATGAGACCTTTTGCACATGAGCAGTTCAATATCCACGCAAGTTCTGGGATTTCAGGCACATCTGATTGACGATAAAAAGTCACGCGCTCAGGGTCAAGACCGCAGGCAATCCAAGTTGCTGCAATGGCTTTGGTCGATTCATGAATAATATCAGGGTCATAACAACCAATAATACCGTGATAATCTGCTAAAAAGAAAAATGCTTCGTCGTCACTGTTTTGGATAGACTGAATCGCTGGACGAATCGCGCCAACGTAATTACCCAGATGTAGGGTGCCAGTCGGTTTGATACCAGTAAGGATGCGTTTGGCTGCTGAGCTATTAATAGTAGGTTGGCTGTCAGAAATCTGATTATTACTCATGGGAAATCCGTTATTTATTGATCAAATTATTATAAATTCATGATTATTTATCTGCTGATAATAGCAAAAAATATTAGCTGTAAATTATAGCAAATTTTGCCAGTGATTTTCGTCGGAATAAAAGCTTACTTATAGATATCTCTACGACCTTCGGGAACATTTTTAAAACGGCGATGGAACCACATCCACTGAGTGGGATCAATACGAATCAAGCCCTCTAGTACTTCATTAACGCGAGTCGCGTCAGCCACTTCGTTATCACTTGGATAGTTCTCCAGCTCTGGCGTAATCGTCAGATGATAATGGGGGCGTTTGCCACTTGGCAAATTATCTGGCGTCTGTCGATAAGTATGCAGCGCCATTACGGCTGGTGGATGCACTTTATTGCCTAAGGTTGCCAATCGCCGCGTTGCCGTCAGAGTTGCTGCTGGTACACCAAAAAATGGCGCCATGACCCCTTGTTTTAGACCATAATCTTGATCCGGTGAATACCAAATCACACGACCCTTTTTAAGAGAGCCAACGAGGCTACGCATATCACGGTTGGAGATTTGTTTACTCAGAATACTTGTGCGCCCATTATAAATGAACCAATCAAGCAATGCGTTATTTTGCGGACGATACATACCATCCATTGGGAAGAACTGGGTACAGAGCATACCGCCTAGATCAAGCATCGTATAATGGGCACCCAATAAGATGACCGCGCGACCCTCATTTTGTGCATTCACAAGATGCTGTAACCCTGAGATAGACACAGTGCGGGTAAAAACATTCGGGCGGAACCAAGCGCATAAGGTTTCAAATACGCCAATGCCCTGATTGACAAAGACTTGTTTTGCCATGAGCTCACGTTCCACTTCTGGCTTTTCTGGAAATGCCAGTTTGAGGTTAATTAAGGTATCACGGCGGCGTGAGCCTACGACACTATAGATCAAAATACCAAGCTTGCGACCGAGCCAAAATTGCCACCGTAGCGGTAGATAAATCAGCGGCAAAAAAATAGCAAATAATAGCCAAATACCCCAATATTTAGGCATTAAAAACTGCCATTCAAAAGGTTTCTTTTCTGCTTGATCGGTCTGCTTATGCGTTTGGGTAATCGTCGGTGTGCCAACAGGTAGAGCCGGAGACTTAGCAGGCGGCTGTATACTTGGTGGCGGCATGCTGCTCTTTGAGGCAGATTTGCTAGGATCGTATTGTTCAGGCGCTTTCATAAGACTGTTACTAGTAATGAAAAGTTATGATTATGATGGGGTAGTAAGCGAGACTTTGCAAGGTGATTTATACTTTGTTAAGACAGATTTATAGGCAAGATAGTTATATATGAAAATCGTTTTTTATAAAAGCATCAGGCATAAAAAAACCTTATAAGCTGCGGACAGCTTATAAGGTTTTGCAAATCTATTCTTATATTTAATGCTGCAGCTGTTGCTCTGAGATAAAGACAACAGTTGCAGAAATATAAGAGATAGCTTTGATTAACGTTTTGAGAATTGTGGACGTTTACGTGCTTTACGTAGACCCAATTTCTTACGTTCAACTTGACGTGAATCACGAGTAACAAAGCCAGCTGCTTTTAGAGCAGGTTTGTTAGATTCGTCAAGCTCAATCAATGCACGCGTAATGCCGTGACGGATTGCGCCAGCTTGACCACTAATACCGCCGCCTTTTACAGTGATGTAAAGGTCATAAGCAGTAGGTGTGTCAAGTAATTCTAAAGGCTGACGAACAACCATGCGCGACGTTTCGCGACTGAAATACTCATCAAGTGGTTTGCCGTTAACAACGATGCTACCAGTACCTTTCGCTAAAAAGACACGAGCGGTAGAAGTTTTGCGGCGACCAGTTCCGTAATTGCGTTCCATAAGTGTATCCTTAGATGTCTAGTGCTTTAGGTTGCTGTGCTTCATGTGGATGTTCAGTACCCGCATAAAGTTTCAGCTTCTTGATCATCGCATAGCCAAGAGGACCTTTTGGAAGCATACCCTTAACCGCTTTGTGTAGAACATCTTCAGGCTTATGTGCAAGCAGTTTACTGAAGTTGGTTTCTTTAATACCACCTGGGTAGCCACTGTGACGATAGTACTTTTTATCTTGCGCTTTTTTACCCGTTACCGTGATTTTGTCAGCGTTGATGACAACAATAAAGTCACCAGTGTCAACGTGCGGCGTAAAAGATGGCTTATGCTTGCCACGTAAGCGAGTAGCGATTTGAGTGGCTAAGCGACCAAGGGTTTTGCCGTCAGCATCTACGACATACCAGTCATGGGTCACTTCAGCTGGTTTTGCACTAAGTGTTTTCATGATAAAACCTTAAAATTAGAATTCGTTGAGAGTTTAGCTGGGAACGGGGCTCTCAAAAAACAGACTGCACATTATAAGCAGTAGCGCCTACGCTTGCAAGCTGCATTGGGGTTTATTTTCGCCTTATATACATTAAACTGCAGCGTTGGCCAGTTTTTTAGCGGTTTTAAACATTTATAAATTTTATTAACAGAATTCATTAACCGGACAATTATGACGATAATAGGCGATAAAGTCCAGCAACAACTTGTCCAACTTTGGTCTGTTTCAGACAATCAAAATACAATGTTTGTGATTCATCGTTTTTTTGCAGCGCTAGCGTGGTATTAAAAACCGTTGCCAGTTGGCTCAATTGCTCATCTAAATCTTTATCCGCTTCTAGGTAGATAAGCGTGTCTGTATTGATTAGATCTTGGGTAAACAAAGTGGTCAAAATAGATTGCCATAAATCCTTAGCATAAGGTGGATCTATAAAAACAATATCAAAGGGACGCGTTACAAGCTGCTTTTGTTGTAGAACTTGTTCGGCTGTACCCTGAATGATTTTATGGCTGTCACTATCAAGACGTAACATCTCGGCACTTTGGCGTAGCATTTGAGTTTGGGCGGCATTCATTTCGATAAAAATACAATGAGCAGCACCGCGCGATAAGGCTTCAAAACCTAAGACGCCGCTACCGGCGCAGCTATCGAGCACTTGAGCGTCATGAATATCAGAAATCAGCCAATTGAATAAGGTCTCACGTAGCCGGTCTGGGGTCGGACGTAATCCTTCTGCATCAATAAAACGTACGATACGGCGTTTAAACTGACCACCGATAATACGTACATCACCAGCTGCAGTAGATTTGGTTTTTTGGTTTTTACTAGGCTTACGCGCGCTTGAAGATTTTTTCATAAAATTAGCTTAGTTATCTACTCTATACTGAATATGTTAGTCAGAAGTCGCTGTCGTTGTAGCGGTTTGAGCCTGTTCTTTTGCGGCTTCTAGTGCTTTGTATTCTTTTTCACGTATCGCATCACGCATGGCTTTCTCAAATGCTTTTTGCCGTTTAATAACCTTTAGCTGATCAGCAGTGGGCGGCAAAATAGGATTGGTGTCGCGCTGTAATACCCAATAATCAAACAAGGCTCGCCCAATAGGCGCAGCAACGACACTACCGCCACCGCCGTTTTCGACCAATACCGCTAGGGCGATTTGTGGATCCTCTACTGGCGCAAAGCCATTAAACCAAGCGTGATCCCAGTGGCGCTTATCCAGCGCGGATTTGTTATAGCTTTTACCCTGAGCAATGGATTTTACTTGCGCGGTGCCCGTTTTACCGGCGATACGATAGCGCGGTGTGTATATACCGCGTCCAGTACCGGCTTTGACCGTTTGCTCCATAGCATCATGCATACGCAGCCAATCAGAGGGTTTGCCATTATAATCAATCTTGCCATCCGGTTTGGTGATGACATCGACTGCTGCTGCACCGTCGCTACTCTTTAAGAGATGCGGAGTAATATGAAGACCTTTACTCGCTGTCATGGCCGTTGCATTGGCAATCTGTAGTGGCGTCGCTAAGAAATAGCCTTGACCAATACTGACAGAGATGGTCTCACCCGGCAACCAACCCTTATCGTACGTGTCTTTTTTCCATTTTGGTGAAGGCATAATTCCGGATTTTTCATTGGGCAAGTCAATGCCAGTTTCTTCGCCGAAGCCAAAACGTACCATCCAGTCATGTAAGCGCTGAATGCCCATCTCATACGCCAATTTATAATAATAAGTATCGACTGACATCACGATGGATTTTTTGAGATCGACGGTACCATGACCACCTTTTTTCCAATCACGAAAGCGGTGGGAGTCACCTGGCAGGCTAAAATAACCTGGGTCGTAGATAGTGGTTTCCCAGTTACGTAGACCATAATGAATACCGCCTAGGGCTTCAAAGGGCTTGATAGTTGAACCCGGTGGATAAGTGCCTTGTAGGGCACGGTTATAAAGCGGCTGATCCAAATCTTCACGCAGATCATCATAGTCTTTAAATGAGATGCCGGAGATGAAGGGGTTTGGGTCATAACTTGGATTACTGACAAAGGCTAGTACATCGCCGGTTTTGGGGTCTATTGCCACAATGGCACCGCGCCTGCCATCAAGCTGCTGCTGCGCCACAACCTGCAACCCATAATCTAAACTTAAGGTGATGTCGTTGCCGGCGATTGGTGGCTTAGTATCAAGTTGACGTAGCACATTGCCGTGCGCGTTGGTTTCTACTGACTGATAACCGGGTTGTCCAAGTAAAATATCTTCGTAATAATCTTCGATCCCAATCTTACCGATAAGGTCGGTACCGGCATAGCGATCTTTATTGATTCTCTTCGATTCTTTGTCGTTAATACGTCCGACATAGCCAATAACATGGGCAAAAAGTTCATCATAAGGGTATGAGCGTGTGAGCTTACTTTGGATGCTAACACCGCGAAAAAAAGGTTTGCGTTCACTAAACTGCGCCAATTGCGCCTCGGTTAAGTCAATCTTGATGGTTACCGGATCATTTTTACTTTTACTCACACGCGCCAAAATATCGGTGATATTTTCATCCGTCAAATCAAAGATGGGCGCGAGTAATTGTAAGGTACGCTCAGGGTTTTCGACTTCATCAGGGCTGAGCATAGCGGTAAAAACCGGCTGATTGTCAGCGAGGATAACGCCGTTGCGATCATAAATATAACCACGACTTGGTGGGGCAGAAATCAATTTGATGCGATTGTTGTCTGCTTGGGTCGTATATTTATCGTGAGCAAAAACTTGCAGAAATCCATAACGTACTATTAGCCCTAGTAAGCCCACAAATATGATTAATCCAAGAATAAGAATGCGACTGGTAAAAATGCGATTGACCTGTTCGGTATCAGGAGTGAGCGGTTTGTTCATATAAAGTCAGTACCCAAACAGTCAGTGAGACAATAAATCAAAAAGTTATCAAAAGAGGTATTTATAAAGTAGCAGTCGACCATGTCAAATATCATGTAGACAAAACGAGGTGAGCATAAAGGATAAGCTAAGGACTTTCAACAACATAGCGTGATATAAGAAGCATTTAATATCTGAAATATTATCATCATAGATTACAAACATCTCGCAAACCACAACGGCAAATTATAACAGATCAAAAGCGATGACGCAGTAGACAGTCATTTATTTTATCGCTGTTATAAAAGGTGGCATCATTATGCATACGACTGTGGTTGGTGACTCATTTCACAACGGATCTAATCACCGAGTAAATTCGAAAGAAGTAGTTATTAAATCGGTTACTGGTCATACGCCAGTAGATTTTTTTAAGGATTTTTTGTGCCACAGTAGCAGTGTAAAACGTGTCATCTCTAGTCACAACTTGCCTAGGGTCTACATGTGCTAATGGATGGCAAGTATGCTAAAATCAGGCGATTTATTTTGTAGTAGTTATTGGGAAGAGGGCTTCTTATTGCTAAGCATTGTTAATGTGCTCAGAATATTTGGTCAACATCGATTATCACGGCAAGGATACATAAAGTCATGGATGTAACTTCATTGTGGCAAACAATCGCTGAGCACCCTGAGTTTTTTGCCATGCTTACCATTCCGCCGGTGACAGCATTTGTGACATGGATTCATGTCTGGATGGCGCTCAAGATGTTGTTTTATCCGATTAAGTTTCGCGGTATACGCATCCCTAATTTCCCATTCTTTGGGCTACCAGGTCTTGGCTGGCAAGGTATTGTGCCAAGAAAAGCGGGTAAGATATCTGGCGTGATTGTTGACCAGACGCTATCTAAGCTTGGCTCGCTTGATGAGTTTTTTCAGGCTATGGAACCAGATCAGATGGCGCTGTTCATCACTGAGGCGGTTGATAAAAACCTTGAAAACTTGATTGATGAAATTATGCTTGATCATTCGCCAGCACTGTGGGGCAATCTGCCTTATGCGCTCAAGCGCCGTGTCTATGCCCAAGCGCACCAAGAGCTGCCAAGCATTATGCAATCTTTGGTGACTGACTTGACCTATCATGTCGAAGATTTGGTCGATATGCGCAAGATGATTGTCAATAAGATGGAGAGTGATCGTCGTTTGATGGTCAATATGTTCTTAAAAGTCGGACAAAAAGAAATCAATTTTATTTGGCATATTAGTGCTTTGATTGGGCTGATTTTTGGCATTATCCAAATGTTTATATTCTTGGTAGTGCCGCAACATTGGACAGTACCGTTTTTTGCGGCCATTTGGGGCTTTTTGACCAATTGGATTGCGATTTGGATGGTATTTAATCCTGTAGAGCCGCATTTTATCCGTTATGTGAAGTTTTTTGCGCTACAGAGCCGTTTTCCTTTTATCAAGCCACAATTACCGCATATTGCTCGATATCGACTCCAAGGCGGCTTTATGAAGCGCCAAGAAGAGGTATCTGAAGTATTTGCTGAGATTGTGGTCAAAGATTTGGTGACGCTTGAGAACATCATGAATGAGATGATGTATGGTGACCGCGCTATTGAGACGCGTGAATTGATGAAGTCGCATCTGTATAAAGTCTTAGAGTCACCAGTGATTAATACGACTTTACGATTGGGACTGGGTCGCCGCGAGTTTGGGCAATTAAAAAATACCATCATTGATAAATCTATCGTTGCAACGATGGTGCCACTAAGGGATCCTGAGCTCAATGAAAGTCGTGCCAGTAAGATATTTGGACTGTTTCGTGATCGCATCCGTGCGCTGACGCCTGATGAATTCCAAAACTTATTACGTCCTGCCTTTCGTGAAGATGAGATGACGCTAATTGTGCTTGGTGGCTTGACGGGATTTTTGGCAGGTTGGCTACATCTGGTATTGGTGTTTTTCCCAGCCATGCAGTGATAAGCAATGTTTTATGTTTTTTATACACATCGCATACAGAGTGGATACAGAAACGTGACAAGTTGACGCTAATGTACCATGTTGTAAGCGCCCTAAGCTGCAATGGCTTAGGGCGTTATTTAGATAATAATAATCGCTTAAACTACAAGCAGTAACAAGTATTGGATACTTTCGATTATCCTGCAATACCAATCCCTAAAATAAACAATGACCGTATTAAGGTAAACAAGGTTAGACCGTATGTTAATCACAGAATTGGGTTATTTTGCCGTGCTAGCCGCCTTTATGTTGGCGATTTTGCAGGTAGTATTACCAACGATAGGCGTTATGCGTGACCATGTTGCTTGGCAGCGTTTGGCACCGAGCTTGGCATGGGCGCAGTTTGCCGCCATGATTACCTCGTTTGGCGCATTGATGGCAGGCTTTTATTTTAATGACTTTAGCCTTGTCTATGTGTCGCAGCACTCGAATACTTTGCTGCCTTGGTATTATAAGTTATCAGCGACGTGGGGCGGGCATGAAGGCTCGCTGCTACTATGGATGACTATTATGGCAACGTGGTGTGCCTTGGTCTCATACTTTAGTCGTGGTTTGCCATTGTCGATGCGGGCGCGTGTATTGGTGATATTAGCCGCTGTACAGATGATGATGCTGGCAATGCTCATCTTTACCTCGTCACCGTTTGACCGCACTTTGCCAAACCTGCCCGTTGATGGTGCTGACTTAAACCCTGTCTTACAGGATTTTGGTTTAATTATCCATCCACCGATGCTGTATATGGGCTATGTCGGTATGGTAGTGCCGTTTGCGTTTTGTATGGCAGCACTGTGGGAAGGTCGCTTAGATGCGGTATGGACACGCTGGTCACGTCCATGGGCATTGGCTGCTTGGGGCTTTTTAACGATTGGTATTGCACTGGGTTCGTGGTGGGCTTATTACGAGCTTGGTTGGGGCGGTTGGTGGTTTTGGGATCCAGTAGAAAACGCTTCGCTATTGCCTTGGTTGGCAGGTTTGGCATTGCTCCATTCACTGGCAGTCACTGAAAAGCGCGGTGTTTTTAAAGCGTGGACGATTATGCTGGCCATTTTTGCTTTTGCCTTAAGCTTACTTGGGACATTCTTAGTTCGCTCTGGGGTTATTACCTCAGTACATTCATTTGCCGCTGATCCCACACGTGGTTTAGTGATTTTAGCAATTCTTGGCATTATTGTGGGCGGTGGTCTCTTGATGTTCGCTGTACGTGGCTGGCGTCTCACGATTGAAAGTCAATATCAGCTGATTTCACGTGAGTCGTTTTTAGTCATTAACAACGTCATCATATTGATTGCGACCTTAGTCGTATTACTTGGTACGCTCTATCCTATCATTGCTGATGCCTTTAATTTAGGTCAGGTATCCGTAGGTCCTCCGTACTTTAATGCGCTGTTTGTGCCATTGACTTGGCTATTAATGATAGCAATGGGCATGGGTTCCAATATCCGCTGGAAACAAGACAGTCGCCCGCTCTTAGGCGCTGGCATGGTCATTGCGGCAAGTAGCCTTGTTTTAGCAGCAGTCATTACCTATTTTGTTAGCCCATCTGCCATGCTCAATATTGGTGTGACGCTAGCAGTAAGTTTTTGGGTATTGTTATGGATGGTGGTCGATTTTAAAGACAAAACCAAAAATGCCCCAAGCTTATTCAAGGGCTTAGCTAAGCTCCGCTTGAGTTACTGGGGTCAGCAGACCGCTCATATCGGCGTTATTATAGCGGTCATCGGTGTTGCGTTTACCAGTACCTTAAGCATCGAGCGCGATGTGGCACTAAGGATTGGTGAAACGGTTAATGTCCAAGGTTATGACTTTGCATTAACCGATTTAAGAGAGACGAGAGGCAGTAACTTTGACGCAACGCAAGCTGAGGTCACAGTCACTAAGAAGGGCAAGGCAGTAACGATACTTCATCCTGAAAAACGGACTTATATCATCAGTACGATGCCGACGACTGAGGCGGCAATTAATGCCAACCTCATGCGTGACTTGTATGTCGCACTTGGTGAACCTATCGCTGAGGGTAGCAATCAATGGGCAGTACGTATTTATGTGAAGCCATTGATTCGCTGGATATGGCTCGGCGCTATTATTATGGCATTAGGTGGTCTATTGAGTATGCTTGATAGGCGCTATCGTCTCAAAACAACTAAGACGCCCGCTCAAATTACAGCAAGCAAGTCAGGTTTCGCGACCGTTGCTGACTTAGATGGCAACAATGCGACAGATGCCACGGCAACAATAGGGGAGAAATAAGATGACCCAATCAGAGGAGTCTCCTCAAAAAGGTACTGATAAAAAAGGCAATCAAACGATGAAAAAAAGCCAAATCAGAATATGGTTTTTGATTCCGTTGATCATCTTTGCCGCTTTTATAGTCATGCTGTATTTCCGTTTAGGTCAGCCGACCGAAATCGTAACCAATACCGCTCTTGAGCGTCCGGTGCCCGCTTTTGAGCTGCCGTTATTGTCTGATACCAGTCGTATTATGACCAATGACAACCTGCCAGATCAGCCGTTTTTGATGAATATTTGGGGCTCTTGGTGCCCAACTTGTATCATTGAGCATCCTTTTTTAATGCAGTTAGAGGAACGTGGCGTCAATCTGGTGGGCGTCAATTATAAAGATGATATTGGCGACGCCCTCGGTTATTTAAACCGTGGCGGTGACCCTTTTTCGATGTCTATCCAAGACTTATCTGGTCAATTTGCCTTAGATTTGGGTTTGACCGGTGCACCTGAAACCTTTGTGGTTGATGGTGAAGGTATTATTCGTCAGCACATTGTTGGTGAGATTAATGAGAGTAATTGGCAGAGCCGTATCACGCCTTGTCTGATGGTGCTCAATGAGGCTGATAAAAATAATGTCAGCCCTGATCTTGACCAAGTTAAGGAGGCGTGCAAATGATTATGATGCCATTAAAATCTATCACGAAAAATTTGGCAAGTTTGATCATTACTTGTCTTTTTGGCGTGCTTAGTATCAATGCTTATGCCGCCATTGATGTCTACGACTTTGACTCAGTGCAGCAAGAAGCCCAGTATCGTGGTCTTATCGAAGAACTGCGCTGTCCAAAATGTCAAAACCAAAACTTGGCAGGTTCTGATGCGCCGATTGCCCAGGATTTAAAGCAAAAAACCTATGACATGATTAAAGAAGGTCGTAGTGATGGTGAGATTCGCGCTTATATGCAAGAGCGCTATGGCGATTTTATTACTTATAAGCCGCCAGTACGTCCTTCAACGTGGATATTATGGTTCTTCCCACCACTATTACTAATTGTATTAATTGTTGGCTGGTTTTGGCAAAGTAAACGCAGTCAGCGTATTGCGCGTGGTCAAAGTGGCATCTTGGTAGACAGCGCTGCTGCGTTATCAGCAGTAGAAGAAGCGGAACTTGATCGTCTGTTATCACGAGCTGATCGCAATAAAACAGATCATGACATCACAAGCATAGAGGACAAAAAATGACCCTATTTTCTACTTTTGGCTTATTTATTGCCCTAAGCTTACTGATTGCACTCGTACTGGCAGTGATCGTTATCACACCTTGGCTAAGAGCTTCAAGGTTACGAGAAAATCCTGTTGACAATCAGCTACTAGACATCAATATCGGTGTATTTCGTGAGCGTTTGACAGAATTACAATCAGACAAAGACAACGGCACAATTGATGACGCCCATTATCAAAATCAAAAGATCGAGCTTGAGCGTCAGCTATTGGATGCACAGCGTGAAGTCACCCCAATGGTCGCGCCTGGTATTAAGAGTCGTTTGATTATCATGGTATGGGTGCCTGTGCTGGCAGCATTGGCTTATTTCTTGGTCGGTGATCGTACACCAGTATTTGATTTGTGGGCAGCAGAAGACAAAGTTGCTCAAGTGGCAGATGACTTATTGACCGGTAAGATTGACCAGCCACCCGCTTGGGCGATTGAAGATGGTACTCAATTGATCAGCGCGATGCAGACTAACGTCTATCGTCATGCCGATGACCCTGATCGCTGGATGCGTTTATCAGAGCTGTTCTTATCTTTGGAAGCCACTGACTCAGCGATTGAAGCTTTGTCTCGTGCTTATCGTCTGTCGCCTGACAACGAAGAAATCGCCACCACTTATGCGCAGATTAGCTTTTTTGCTAATAAAGGTCAGCTTGATGCCAATAGCCGCCGTGTGCTGCAAGATGTTCTTGCCAAAAATCCGCAGCACGAAGGTGCGCAAATGCTGATGGCAATGGGCGAGGCGCGTGGTAATAATTTTGAACAAGCGCAAGGTTGGATTAAGCGGTTACGTAAGAGTATTGCTGCCAAACCAGGTGACCATACCCAAGCATTGAGCAGTCTTGATGAGCTAAGTGCCAATGTCACGGCACAAGAGCAGCAAGCATCTGAAGGGATTGAAGTTACCATCTCTATTGATCGGTCATTGTTGCCCCTAGTGAAAGCTGAAGATGTATTGTTTGTCGCGATACGTGATGTGAAAGGTGGCCCGCCATTTGCCGCCAAGCGTTTACCGATTAGCGTGATTAAGCAAGGCGAAGCAACTGTTAGTCTAAGTGATTTAGATGCGATGATGCCAGAGCGCACATTAAAATCTGCGCGTGATGAAAAAGTTCAACTCGCTGTCATTGCTCGCATCAGTCATAGTGGTACTGCCATTGCCGAGTCAGGTGATCTATCAGGTAATCCTGTGGTGATAAGCGTCGAGCAGAATCAAGTCAATGTGGCCATTAATCAGCAAGTTCCTTAACTCGCTGAGTCCAGAATATCATCCTACATTTAGTGCGCGCTATCGTCTCATCTATGGCGCGCAACCTTCTCTCATGAACAGATAAGTCATCATATGTTGCTGCATCAATACTAAAAATACTTGAGGTTTTGAAAGCCACAAGGTAAGGTAAGCTCTGCAAACCACCAATCCCTAAGTTTTATTAGTCCCAAAATCCTATTTATTAAGGAGAATCGTGTAATGATGCGTATTATTTTGCTAGGTCCACCAGGCGCCGGTAAAGGTACCCAAGCTCAGTTTATTTCTAAAGAATATGATATTCCGCAGATCTCAACGGGTGATATGCTGCGTGCAGCAATCAAAGAAGGCACTGAGCTTGGCAAACAAGCCAAAGACGTGATGAACGCTGGTGGTTTGGTTTCTGATGATCTAATCATTAACCTCGTGCAAGAACGCATCGCTAAGCCTGATTGTGTTAACGGCTGTATTTTAGATGGTTTCCCGCGTACCATTCCACAAGCGCAAGCGCTTGCAGATGCCAACGTGACGATTGATCATGTAATTGAAATCAGTGTACCTGATGATGAAATCGTCAAGCGATTATCAGGTCGTCGCCAACATGCTGGCTCTGGTCGTGTATATCATATTGATCACAATCCACCAAAGCAAGAAGGCATTGATGATGTTACTGGTGAAGCGCTTATCCAACGTGAAGACGATAAAGAGTCAACCATTCGTGACCGCTTAGCTACGTATCATGAGCAAACATCAGCCCTCGTTGGCTTTTATCAGAACAAAGCTAAAGAAGGCGGCGATGCGCCTAAGTATGATAAGTTCGATGGTACCCAAGGTATTGATGACGTTAAGCAACAAATATTTTCTGCCCTAAAAGGCTAATATTTATACTGACGCTAGAATATAGCGGATTAATCGAATAGTGTTATGAAAGACCCTGCCGCTAGTAATAGCAATCAGCAGGGTTTTTTAATGGGTCAAAAATAATGACCAATAACAACATAAATCTAAATGATTAAAAATAAACTCTAAAAATTTCCATAAAAAAGCCGCTTACTCATAATAAGTAAACGGCTTTTTTATTAAAACGTCTTATTGATACAGCCAGTAGCGTTTAATTTAAAACTTAAGCGTTACCTTCAGCATCAACTTGTGCTTGCTGCTGACTTTGCGCAAAAGCTTGGTCAAAGTTAACTGGCGCAAGCAATAACTGCGGGAAGCTACCACGCGTTACGATATCGCTGATGACTTCACGAGCATATGGGAACAAAACGTTCGGGCAATAAGCACCTAGGATTTGACCAATTTGATCTTCTGGGATGTCTTTTAATAAGAAGATACCTGCTTGATGAACTTCCGCGATAAACGCCGCTTCTTCAGCATTTTTCGCAGTGACACTAACGGTTAATACAACCTGATAATGGTCATCGTCCAGTTTTTCGGCATTGCTAGAGAGATTAATATCAAGCTCAGGGTTCCACTCTTTGGTGAATACGCCAGCGCCTGGGACTTCAAGTGACATGTCTTTGACATAAATACGTTCTAGTGCTAATTGCGGTTGAGCTTGTTCTTCAGCCATGATAATTCCTCTAAAAGTTAATCAAGTGATTGGGCAAACTGTTATTTTAGTAAAATAGCATTGTAATATAATTCGAGACAAAAGCTCGATATTTTTTATCAAAGCCCTTTATAGCTGTCCCTATCGTTACTTATATAAATGACTCACATATAGACTAGTAAAATAAATAAAGACAGCCAGAATAGCAAGATAGCAAATTAACCCGCTAATAGCTCGTCAAGTTTGCCTTGTTGGTTCATTTGATTGAGCTCATCAAAACCACCGACAAAGGTCTCACCAACGAAGATTTGTGGCACGGTGCGATAGTTATTGGTCTTTTGCATTAAAGCACGGCGATCATCGCTGCTCATATCGTGCATGCCAATCTCTTCATAATCAACGCCTTTTGATTTCAGCAGTTGCTTAGCGTTTGAGCAATATGGGCAGATAGGAGTAGTATAAACTTTAACAGATACAGTCATGATAAATCCTTATTTATAAATGTATAGAGCAATTGTTATCGGATAGGTTATAGGATGGAAAGTAATATTATAAAATTTGCCTATAGAGGCTGCAATCAAGTAAATCACAAGCCTATATTCTATTATGCTCACTATAAAGTGGGGATAGGCAATGTAAATTCAAGCCAAATAAATACAAAAGCGTCGTCAGTATCATAAATGCCACATAAAAAAAACACCCTATGAAGAGGTGTCTTTTTTATTCACTACCGATAGATAGTAAGTCATAGTTTAATAAAGCGCGCTATCAAACTACTTATGCAAGCTCGGTTTTGCTTTGACTTTAGTCTTCGGCTTAGTATCCTTTATGCCAACAAGTGGCATTCCAGCAGCTTGCCAGCCACCAACACCGCCTTCTAAGCGATAGACGTTTTCTTTACCAATCATCTGAATGGCAGCACCTGCTTGTACGCCCATATCGCAGATAATAATCACTGGCTGTTCAATCGCACGAATTTCCTCAATGCGGTCTTTTAGCTCAGTAAATGGGATATTGCGACTGCCTTGGATATAACCGGTGACAAACTTCTTTTTGGCACGGATATCGATAAGCTGCGCATTTTGCGAGTTCACCATCATACCAAGGGTATTGGGTGAAATCTTTTTACCGCTACGTTTGTTTTCAATAGCAAAAAATAGCACGGCTAGTACGGCTAATATACCAAATAAAAACGGGTGGTTGCCCACAAATTCCAGCGCACGATCCAAACCATACCTCCAAAAAAATAAGTGTTCTATTACGCTGAGAAGACAGCCTAATGGATTGAACAAGGCGCTATTATACCGATTAGCCTATCCATAGTAAACGTGTGATGGTCATCATCGTGATTAACAGTGGATAAGAATTAATAAGGCTCAATAAGGCTTGGTATCTGCCTCTTCTCTTAGCGTCACGAGGTTTTCAACGCGGCGCTGCAATACTTTGCCATCAGCAACTGCTTCCCATAACGCGCAGCCTTTACTATTATGAGTATGGCGACAGTCGCGGAACTGACAGTCACCAGATAATGGTGCAAGCTCAACAAAGCCAGAAATAATGTCATCAGGCGTCAAGTGCCAAATACCATACTCGCGAATACCAGGGGTATCGACGATGCCGCCTTGGGTCAAATCGGCTGGATTAAAGGGCAGTAAGCGACTGGTGGTGGTAGTATGTTGACCAAGCTTTGAATTATCAGAGATGATATTCACGCTTTGTGCTGATTCAGGTAGCAGCGCATTGATCAAGCTGCTTTTACCGACCCCAGATTGCCCTGCAAAAATAACCAGCTTTTTATCTATATAGCGTTTTAGCTCATCAAGTCCTTCCTGGTCATCGCTATCCGCGACGTTTTCAGGACAGTCAACTGAGGTCAAAACGCTCTCATAACCAAGTGCGGCATATTGCGCCAATAACTCATTGGTATCGACGCCTTTTTCTTGAGCCAATAAATCGGCTTTATTGAGCACCAATAAAGGCTTGACCCCAGCATGATGGCAAACGACTAAATAGCGATCTATAAGTGTCGGGGCGGCAGCAGGTAAGGGTGCAAATACGATCGCCAAAATATCGACATTGGCGGCGACAGGCTTAAGCTTATGATAGCGGTCAGGTCGGGATACCAATGACGTACGTGGTTTGACTGATTCTATCCGACCAAAGCCTGTATTAGAGTCAGCATTCCAGCGCACTTGATCACCTGCTGCTAGCATCGGTAGATTGGTTCGTACATGGCAGCGCCAAATATCACCGAGTGCCAACTCTTGCCAAAACGGCTCAGGGTCATCAGGTGCAACCTCAGGCTGCAAAGGTATGAATGATGGTAAGCTGGTCACTTGCACTTCCAATTGCTTGCCATAATGCGCCATGACCACACCATCCATCAAACTGTCATCGATACTATCTTGACTTAATAATTGCTGCTTATCGATGCGCCGAATCTGTTGTTTCGTTAGTTTGCGTTGTCGGATTAATGCCATGGGTTGGTGACCTATTATAAAATATTGCTCAGTGTAGCGTGAAAATTTGCTAACATACAGCCTAAAGCGCCTGCACTGGGCAGAGATTTTGTAATATTTTAGTATTCATAAATTCTAAGTGAAATTCACAGCTGCCTAATTACAAATATTTTTTGCACTGAGATAGTTAGATAGGCGCATTATTTTATTCACATTGCTATTAAAGCATTGCTTGTAAGTTGTCTCAAACTTTATTGACCATAGGATATTTTATGACCACCGGCGACCATCCCAATAAAATTAAAATCAGAAACCAAGGCAAAAAAGGGCTGGTATGGATTGATTTAGAAATGACCGGTCTTGATACTCTAAATGATGAGATTATCGAGATAGCGACTGTTGTCACCGATGAAGATTTGAATGTCCTTGCCGAAGGACCTGTCTTTGCGATCAAAGTATCAGATCAAAAGTTAAATGGTATGGATGACTGGAATACCAAGCAGCATGGGCAATCAGGGTTGGTTGACCGTGTACGCCGTAGTACGGTGACATTGGCTGAGGCGGAAGCTGAAACCATTAAATTTTTGAATAAATGGGTCGATAGTGGTAAGTCGCCAATGTGTGGCAATTCAATCTGCCAAGATCGCCGCTTTATGGCGCGTCAAATGCCTGAGCTAGAGCGGTTCTTTCATTATCGAAACCTTGATGTGTCGTCTATTAAAGAGCTTTGCTTCCGCTGGCGCCCTGATGTCCTCAAGAATTTTGAGAAAGGCGGCAGTCATTTAGCGTTAGATGATATTCGTGACTCAATTCGTGAGCTTAAGCACTATCGTCAGCATTTCTTTAAACTGATACCTTAAAATCGGCACCTTAGAAAAAAAGCTATCAAGAAAGCCTTCAGATGAATCAAGCGCTACGATTGGGCTAATTTGTTTGAAGGCTTTTTTGTATTAAATAATCCAAATTATAATCTAGAGGTGTTATTTGAGTCATGATTAATAAGGCTGTCTTAGTTTTTAACGCAGCCCATGCAACGCCAGTACCATGATTACCTACTATTGCAGTAGCAAATACCAAAGGTTTACCAAGCTTAGAGTCGACCGTTGCTATATCAATATCGACTATATCTATATTAAGGTGTTTTGCTAATATGCATCCTAGCGCGTAGGAACCACCTAGAGCTTTATAGGCATTAAGTCCAAAACGCTTTGATTCATCTTTTACTAAAGTTGATTTAACGCCGAGTTTAGTTGCCAGCAGTGGTAACGAGACCAAAGGTGTTGGTTGCTACCCATCAATTTAACAATGAAATGCATGAGCTGGCTTAGCAATTTTTACAGTGAATAGAGGTGAGTTCTGACCAGTATAAAAATTATTTTTAGCGACATTTAGTATAAGACTCTCTTCCATGAAAATTGACCACATCATGAGTATGTCATGTAAAAGGATAAGGATGGTCATCGTTTAATCACCGACTATTCAAATGGCGACTTTAATAATAGTAATTATTTATTATTGAAGATAGATAACGGAGGAGAGTAAGGAGCCAGTGAGCCACGGGAGGACAGAAGATTTAAAAGGCAGGGATTACCTATAATAGAGGTTTAGGTAAATAATAAACACAAAAAAACCTCAAACAATCTAATGTTTGAGGTTGAAACTTTTGTATTAAAACTAAGTTTTAAATATGGCGCAGCGGACGGGACTCGAACCCGCGACCCCCGGCGTGACAGGCCGGTATTCTAACCAACTGAACTACCGCTGCTTAGGTCATACTTAGTTTATTTAACCACTTAGCTTACTACTTTAGAGTAACGCTATACTAAATAGTGGTGGGTGATGACGGATTCGAACCGCCGACATTCTGCGTGTAAGGCAGACGCTCTACCAACTGAGCTAATCACCCTTCGAACAATTGCTAGGCAATTTATTCAACATCAACTGAGCTCTAAGTTTGTCACTAAGCTCTGCTGCTGTGGGTGTGTATTATATAGATTTACACATGGCTGTCAAACACTATTTTACATTTTTTAAAAAATGATTATTAAAAAGGCGTTTGAGAGTATGGCTAGATGATGTAACAGCCCATATGACAACTACCTAGTCAACGAATAGTTACCTATTGCGCGGCGGATAAAAGCTACTATACTTGATTGGTCGTATTTGATTATATTGTGCTATTACCAGTTGGAGGCGAAAACAATAGAAGCTTTATCTACTACTGAGCAGCAAGTGGCAGCATGGTCTTGGACAGACTTTGCTGGGCTAGGTCTGATATTTCATATTATTCTTATGATTGTGATGACGTTGCGTATTGTCTCGGTACAGCGCAATATTGGGGTGGCAATTGCATGGATAGCGGTTTTGTTTACTTTGCCCGTATTTGGCTTGATTGCCTATGTGCTGGTTGGTGAGCCGATGATAGGTCGACGTTATCGCCAGCGAATGGATCAAGCGCGACTACTGATGAATGAGATGGCACAACGGGAGCGCTTGGTGTTTGATGAAGGGCAAGAGGTATTGCCGACTCATTACCGTGGGGTCAGTCATATCGGTACGCGCTGGACAGGGTTTGGGGTATTCTCAAACCATGATATGCAACTGTTGACACACGCCAATATTATTTTTAAACGTTTGATTGATGACATCAATGCCGCTCAGCGCAGTATCTTGATGGAGTTTTATATTATTTATCCTAAGGGGCAGGTGCTTGATGTTATAGAATCGTTAATGGCAGCCGCTCAACGCGGAGTTGAGTGTCATATTCTGATTGATAGTGTGGGGAGTTTTAGTTTTTTTAACAGTAAAGCCCATCGAAAATTAGAAAAAGCAGGCGTTTTTGTCCATCAGTCATTGCCAGTAGGGTTGTTTAAAACGTTATTTAAGCGTTCAGATTTGCGTAATCATCGTAAAATCGTAGTTATTGATGGTTATATCGGTTATATCGGTAGCTTTAATTTGGTTGATCCTAAGTTTTTTAAGCAGAATAAAGACGTCGGTGAATGGATTGATGTGGCGATACGCAGTGTCAGTGATAATGACATTAGCATTGCGACTGCAATGGCAAAAGTGGTGGTGACCGATATCGGGGCGGAAAACAGTGACAATCTAGATGCGCTGCATCAACGAGTCAACAGCTACACACGTAAGCTATATGTGCGCAATCCGACGATTAATGACATCAATAGTCGCATCAAAGTATTGGATGATGGGATAGAAAATGTAGAAACCCCCTGTACTGGTGCGATGTCGACAGTGATTCCGCAGATGCCGGTAGTAAAAGGCGTGGTCGCGCAGTTGATTCCTTCAGCGCCACAAGTGACCGCTCACGTTATTTATAATACCTTAGTAACCGTTTTACATCGTGCTAATCACTGTATTTGTATCACAAC
Source organism: Psychrobacter cryohalolentis K5 (assembly GCF_000013905.1). Classification (NCBI taxonomy): domain Bacteria; kingdom Pseudomonadati; phylum Pseudomonadota; class Gammaproteobacteria; order Moraxellales; family Moraxellaceae; genus Psychrobacter; species Psychrobacter cryohalolentis. Next base: position 2,146,645 of record NC_007969.1, on the reverse strand, counting down.
GCCGTACTTTGTACCGGATGAAGCTTTGTCAGGCGCGCTAGTGACGGCAGCCAAGCGCGGGGTCAAAGTTACGCTGATTATCCCTGAAAAGGTTGATTCATTCTTAGTTCAGCACGCCTCGCAAGCGTATTACCAAGAGTTGTTAGAAGCGGGTGTTACCATTGCTCTGTTTAAGGGTGGTCTGCTGCATGCCAAAACAGTAGTTATAGATGACGATTACTGTATATTTGGCACCGTCAATATCGATATGCGCAGCTTTTATCTGAACATGGAAGTCAGTTTGGCGATTTATACGCCTGAAATGGTCGCGCAAGTTGCTGCTTGTCAAGATTCGTATTTACAAAGCTGTCGTTTTTTAACCTTGGATCAGTGGCAACGGCGTCATAAGGCTGAACGCTTGTTTGATAATGTGATACGCTTATTTAGTCCATTATTGTAGCCTTACATATTTTAAGTTAAGGTAAGCACTATATTTTGCACAACTGCTTTTAGTTCATTGCCTCTATGATTAATTTACTTTTTTAAAGGATACGCGTTTCTTATGTCTGCATCGCCCTTAACGCCCCTTGATTATATTGCAGCAGGTTATTGGCAAGATTTTTTGGCAAGGCGTGCTGTCGCAGGCGGTATCGCTTACGAAGTGGATTTGCATCACTGTGGTTTGGATGAATCGCTGTCAAGCTTGCAGCGCATAGATACGCTACTGTCTCAGATACGCCGCGATATGGTCAAAACAAGCATTTGGGATGAAGCAACGTTATTAAAAGATGAGCGCTATCGTAACTTTATGGTGTTTTTGGCGTTTTATGCAGGACGAGTATTGGCGCAGCAATGGCAACAATCGCCGCGTTGGTTTGGTCAGTTTGAGCTAGATGCCCGCTATCCTAAGTTAGGACTGACGACCGATGATTTTTATCAGCATATGGCAATGTTTTATGGCGCTGATACTGATGTTAATACCAAAGATAGCAGTGATAAAGCTAATACCTCGCTTTTCTTTGCTTTAGAACCGATAGGGATGCGTTTATTTGGTCATATCGACCGCGCGTTTAAATCGGCGCAAGGTGGTGAAGTCGCTAGCGGCTTATACCAAGCCGTTAGTGACAGATTGCCAAAATCTGTAAATCATCAGCCTCATTTGGTTAATACGACCATAGCAGATAAACCAAACACTCAAACAGCAAATGAAAAGGCATTTATTGAGAAAGTAAGCCCTGAAAATAGTAGCACATCCTTTTATTCGAATAGTAAGTCGTCCATAGACATGGCGACAAATCAACTTTCATATGACAAAGCGGGTAATGTATCGTCTACAGCAGCTACTACAATTACATCAATGCCATTAGCAGAAGATATAGAAATAACAAACGCAACGGCAGCACCTATAGTAGAACCAGTAAAAACCACGGCAGTCGCAAAAAAACCACCCACGCCAGAGATTTTTAGCCAACTATTAACAGAGCTACATGAGATAGAAGTAACACAGACCACGGGCGAAACTGAATATGAGAAGGCGTGCAAGGTTTTAGATCAGTTTGAACGTCATATTGCCAAGCAAGAAAAACCCCGTAAGCAAGTCGTCTTTTCAGAGGCGCATCTGCAAGCAAAGCAGCAGGCCTTGTTGGGATTAGAAGACGCTGCAAATGCAGGAAACAGTGCTGCGATGTTGCGCTTGGCGATGTATGGGCTGCTCGGCGAAGGTCTGATAGCAAATGAAGGCGCTGATAAAGTCGCTGGTATAGAGGCTGGGGTTGAATGGGTGCAACAAGCGGCAAGTAAAAATGACAGTCGAGCCCAGCGCTTACTGAGTAAAATGTATTATCAAGGCGTAGGGGTTACGCAAGACCTTAAGGTCGGTAAATATTGGCTCGAGCAAGCGGCAGAAAATGGGCACATCGAAGCGGCAAGCTTAGTCGATCAGTGGCAACAAGCACAAACGTTAATCAACACCCAAAAGCAAGAGCAGCATAGCCTTAAGCGCTATCAGCTACTGTTTGCAGTCATTATCGTAATAGCCTTACTCATTATTATTTTGGTCTAAAAAACGATGACCAATATCCTTGAATTTAAAAACGTATTGTTTGGTAATAAATTCAGGTAGAATTGGTGCGTTTTTTGTGCGCGACTCCTATTATCTGCTCCATTAATTATCTAGGCTTTTGCATGCCATCTTCTGACACCTCAAAAAATCTTTCTATTCAGGCACAGCCTCTGCAAAGCCATGCGGTATATAAGCCACCTGTGTATTATCAAGTCGGCATAAGCTTATTAAAGCCGTTATATCGCCTGCAAGTATGGCGCCGCTCGCATGCGCGCGATAATTATAAGCAAGAAGTTGAACAGCGTTTTGGTAAGCGTTATCCTGCGCCTCCTATAGCCACAGAAACGTATCTGCCAGCTGCGGATTTAAACAGTAGCATCAATGTTAATAAGCGAAATAAAACCATCTGGTGCCACGCGGTCTCTTTGGGAGAAACCAATACCGTTGCGCCATTATTGGATGCACTATTGTCTCGTGGTTATCGGATATGGCTGACCAACACTACCCAGACTGGTTTTGCGCGCGGTGCCAGTCGATTTGCAGAAGACATTGCGCAAGGTCGATTGAGTCACAGTTATGTGCCGGTTGATAGTCCGGCGGTGATTGAGCGCTTTTTGACTCATGTACAACCTGTTGCTGCCTTATTTGTAGAAACAGAGCTATGGGCAAATATTTTAACCAAATTATCTGAGCATCATATCCCAAGTATTCTAGTCAATGGTCGACTATCAGCATCCTCTTTTAAAAGCTATCAAAAAATTGGCGCAGTCAGCACCAGCATGATGAAAAATTTGAGTTTAATCATTGCGCAGGATAATGACTCCGCCAAACGCTTTCGACAATTGGGTGCGCATAGCGCCCAAATCCGTGTGGCAGGCTCGCTAAAATGGGTCATTAATACGCCTAAATTGTCTAATGTATATGAGCCAGATGATGACATGACTATCGATGTCGATATTGAAAATAGCGAGCAGACAGAGTTAGCAAAAAAAACGAGTGTGACGGCGAGTGATTTGGGCGTGGTCAATCGCCCAATTTGGGTGGCAGCAAGCACTCATGGTGGTGAAGAGGATACGGTACTGTCATGGCAGCAGCAATTACTGTCAAACCCTGCATTGGCAGAGGCGCTACTTATTATCGTCCCACGCCATCCAGAGCGCTTTGATGAAGTGGCAGCACTGATTCAAAATTCAGGCTTGACCATGGCACGGCGCAGTGCAGCAGAAGCTATCGACATAACTACCCAAGTCTATCTGGCGGATAGCATGGGTGAGTTAATGAATTGGTATGCTCTTGCCGATGTGGCATTGGTTGGCGGCTCATTGGTCGAGGTGGGCGGACATAATCCAGTTGAGCCGGCAAGTGTGGCGACACCCGTGTTGATGGGTATCCATACGCAATCTTGCCAAAGCGTCGTGGATAAATTAGCAAGCGTAGGGGCGTTATATCAGCCAAACAACCCTTTTTATCAGGCGATTGATCATACTAATAATCATGATGAACAAGCGAACGAAAACCAAAAATTTGCCGATGATGAGACGCTGATTTATCAGCAGCTAAAATATTGGATGAGTCATTTAGCATTGGCTAAACAGGCAGGGGAGGCGGGCGCGCAGATGACCGATCAGCAGCAAGCAGTATTGAGTCGTCAATTATCGATGATAGAAAAAGTCATCGAGCAGCATGCTCTTCAAAGTGTTAGCCAAGATTTAAATTAAGAGCCACTATGAACTGTATTTTATTACCGGCTGCAAACTTTTCTAATGAATCTGCATATATCAATGCAGTGGCGCAAATTGAGCATGTCAACCAAGTTCTGGGAGCGAAAGTAGGCGACACCCTAAAAATTGGGCAGTTAGAAGGCAATCTTGGCACTGCTATTATTGCTGATATAACGCCTGAGCGTATTGATTTATGTGAGATAAGTTTCGTCACAGCACCGCCGCCTAAGCTTGATCTCACTGTGGTATTAGCATTGCCACGCCCAAAAGTATTGCGCCGTCTGATTATGGATATGACCGCGCTTGGTGTCCGCGATATCATATTGATTAACAGCTATCGTACGCAAAAAAGCTACTGGCAAAGCCCGATGCTGAGTCGCCTTGATGAGTTCGTATTAGAAGGGCTGCAACAAGGCATTGATACCGTCGCGCCGCGTATCAGTTTGCAAAAACGCTTTAAGCCCTTTGTTGAAGATGAGTTGGCAAACTTAATCACCAATCGAGCTATTGTCGCTCACCCTTATGCGGAATTATCGTTTTCAGAATATGTGCAACAACAATTAGAAAGCTCTGAATCACCTCAGAAATCGATACTACCAAGCATGGTTTTTATCGGTGCAGAAGGCGGCTGGATTGATTATGAAGTTGAGCTGCTTGCAAAGCAAGGCTGCCAAGCGGTACATATCGGTGCACGAATATTGCGCACTGAAGCGGCAGTCAATGCTATTCTGGGGCAATGGCTATTGTAAGATAATAACTGATATAAGTCTTAGTTGGAAATGCGGCAAGATTCATTACAACGGTATTAAAACCCCATTAAAAAACCATTATACACAGCATTAATTGTTGATTATTTAACTAAATAATCGGGCTAAATAAATGTATTGATAATTAATATCATTTCCATTAGTATATGCTTTCCAGACATTAGGGTCTTTTTAATCCTATCAATCCATGATTTTTAATGTCTTTTTATTCTACCTATCTGCCGCGCTATTATGGGGAAAACCATGTCATTGAATGTAATCAGTGCAAATTTATCTTCTGCTAAACTTACTTTACCGGTTGCCGTATTTGGCATGATGTTGGCGCTGGCTGGCTGTAGTAAATCATCGACGCCAGAAGAAAGTGTTGATGCCGAAACGCCAGCACCAAGCACTGAGCAAGAAGTAGCAAAAGACAACGCAGCGAGTGCTGATGGACAGACAGTGACTATCTACTCATCACGTAATGAGCAGCTAATCAAGCCATTGTTAGATCGTTATACTGAACAGACGGGTGTGAAGGTTGAGCTGGTTACAGACAAAGATGGTCCACTGATGGCGCGTCTGCAAGCTGAAGGTCAGAATACCCCAGCTGATATGCTTTTGACAGTTGATGCGGGTAACTTATGGCAAGCAGCTGGGCAAGGTTTACTGCAACCTGTTGCTTCTAGCGTTTTGGAAGCAAATGTACCGGCTAAGTATCGTGATCCAGAAGGTCGCTGGACAGGTTTGTCATTGCGCGCCCGTACGATTTTTTATGACCCAAGTAAAGTAAGCGCTGATCAATTATCCACTTATGCAGATTTGGCGGATCCAAAGTGGAAAGGCAAATTATGTCTACGCACCTCGAAAAAGGTTTATAACCAGTCATTGGTTGCGAGCATGATGGAGCATTTAGGCGCTGAAAAAACAGAAGCGGTCATCCGCGGTTGGGTTGCTAACTTAGCTACTGATGTTTTCAGTGATGATACCAATCTACTAGAAGCTATCGCTGCTGGTCAGTGTGAAGTAGGTATTGCCAATAGCTACTACTATGGTCGTTTGCTTGATGAAAAGCCTGATTTCCCAGTAAAAATATTTTGGGCAAACCAAGGTACGACAGGCACGCACGTTAATATCTCAGGTGCTGGCGTAGTAACGGGTTCAGACAATGCAGATGGCGCATTGAAACTGATGGAATGGTTGTCATCTGATGACGCACAAGGTCTTTATGCTAGCGCTGATAAAGAATTCCCAGTCAAAGTTGGGATTGATGAGTCAGAGATGCTTAGATCTTGGGGTCAGTTCAAACCAGACGATATCAATGTACAGAAATTTGGTGCATTACAAACCCAAGCCATTCAAATGATGGACAAAGCAGGCTATAAATAAAAGTCTGCCAGTCATTTAATCTGTCAGTTATTTAATAGAGTTATGATGCGTATGACACGGTAACAACTTATGATAACAATGCCAGAATCGTCTGCAAGTCAGAACAATACTGTCAATGAAAGTAATGAGACAGGCAATACGAGTAAATCTATTCGCCAAGACCATGCTACCCGTAAACGTGTCATCTCGAAATCAGTCTTAGGACTGATTTCGTTGTTTATGCTAATACCGATTTTAATCGTGTTATTGTCATGGACACAGCCCGTCGCTGATATTTGGGGGCATATGCGTGAGTACGTATTGCCACAAGTCCTCAAAAATACGGCTATTTTATTATTAATGGTCACAGTAATTTCTGGCACGATTGGCACGGCATTGGCATGGCTTACGAGTATGTACCGCTTCCCTGGACAGCGGTTTTTTTCGTGGGCGCTGATGTTGCCGCTTGCTATGCCAGCTTATGTCTTAGCATTTGTCACAGTTGGTATCGTTGATTTTAGTGGACCATTACAAACCGCATTAAGAGATTTTGGGGTTACGACTGCCATTCCGTCGGTACGTAACGTCTGGGGTGCAGGGCTGATCTTGTCATTGGCTTTTTATCCTTATGTTTATTTGCTGGCGCGCCAAGCCTTTTTATCTCAAGGTAGGCGAGCTATTGAAGCTGGGCAGATGCTTGGCTTAAGTCGTGGTCGAGTGTTTTTTCGGTTGGCATTACCGCAAGCATTACCTTGGGTCATCGGTGGTTTGCTACTGGCAAGTATGGAGACGCTAGCAGACTTTGGCGCGGTGTCAGTATTCAATGTTGATACCTTTACTACTGCCATTTATAAAGCTTGGTTTGGGTTTTTTAGCTTGACGACAGCGGCACAGTTGGCAGCACTATTAATTGGTGTGGTCTTCATCGTTGTCTTATTTGAACAGTATTGGCAAGCAAAACGCGGTAATACTATTACCCAAGGTAGTAGCCAACGTTTTGAGGTCAGTAAACCAGCTAAGCTTGCTATGACGCTGCTTTGTACGCTGGTATTTTTGATAGCATTTTTGATCCCGTTTGCACAGCTTATCTATTGGACAGCGGCAAATTTTCAGCAAGATTTTGATGCCCGCTATATTGATTTTGTCACCAACAGCCTCATGATTGCTAGTATTACCACTGCGTTTATTGCGGTCTTAGCGATTATGATTGCGTGGATTAAGCGTCAATATCCGGACAAATCTACCAAGCTTATGACTACTTTAGCTAATTTGGGCTATGTGGTGCCGGGTACGGTATTAGCGGTCGGGATCTTTATTCCGATTGCGTGGCTGGATAATCAGCTGATTGCTTATGGCATAACCTCCACGCAGTTTTTATCTGGGAGTGTGATCGTAATGCTGCTGGCTCTATCGACCCGTTTTATGACGGTCAGTTTTCAGCCGGTAGACCGTCAGCTTCAGCGCTTGACCGTCAATCAAGAAGCGGCTGCTAAATTGCTTAGCGATAGCCCTTTTCAGCGCTGGCGGCAAGTGATGTTGCCCGTATTGAGCCCAGGGGTGTTAACGGGTTTGTTGATGGGTTTTGTCGAAGTGATGAAAGAGATGCCGATTACTTTGATGACGCGGCGTCAAGGTTGGGATACGCTAGCCGTTCGGGTATTTGAGATGACCAGTGAAGGCATGTGGGGTCGCGCTGCATTACCAAGTTTGTTGATTGTATTGGTCGGTCTTATTCCTGTTTGGATATTACTGCGTCAAAGCGATAAGCAGGGTTAAGGTGTTTTTTAATTAAAGTATTGTGCTTAAATGATCAACGGATTCTAATTGGTGCTTCTTACGTTATTCACACTTTTAAAGTTTCATGTTTTTAACGTCTAATATTTTGAATGTTGTGACGCTGGATTTTCTTCACTAATAGCTTATTGGTACTGTCTATGTATACTGACTTGATGAACGATTCCATAAATCCAGCAGACTCTGATTCTGTAGAACCTCAGAGTAAAGCACGACAAAGTAATGTGAAAAAGCCACCTATGACTATCATAACCAAAGCGCAAATGGCGCAAGCTGTAGCGGAAAGAGAGTTACAACAAGGTGTTGCTAATTTAGATAGTACCTTCATTCAAAATCATGAAACCGCTGCCACTCAGCCATATTTTAGTGTACAGGACTTGGTGGTTGGCTATGACGACACCATAGTAGTCAATGGTTTGTCACTGAACCTACAGCAAGGTGAAATTGGTTGCTTTTTAGGTTATAGCGGCTGTGGTAAGACCACGGCATTAAGAGCGATTGCAGGGTTAGAAGAGAGTCGTAGCGGCAAAATCACGCTTAACAATCAGCGACTAACAGAGCAAGCGGCGCGTGTCTCATTTGCCGTTGCACCTGCCAAGCGCGGCATGGGGATGGTATTTCAAGACTATGCGCTATTTGGTCATTTAAGCGTGGCAAAAAATATCGGCTTTGGTCTCAATAAATGGTCGGCTGCCGACAAAAAAGCCCGTGTTGCTGAGATGCTAGCGCTGGTAGAATTGTCTGAACATGCCGATAAACGCCCAAGCGAGCTCTCAGGTGGACAGCAGCAGCGGGTGGCATTGGCTCGTGCATTGGCACCGAAGCCTAAGTTATTACTGCTCGATGAGCCGTTTTCGAACTTGGATGTAGTACTGCGTGAATCATTAGCTATGAATGTCCGCGATATTCTAAAGCGCACCAATACCACTGCGATTTTGGTCACTCATGATCAAAATGAAGCGTTTGCGCTCGCTGATAAAGTCGGCGTCATGCATAAAGGTAAGCTGGTACAGTGGGCAACCCCAAGTGAGCTATATCATGAGCCGGTCAGCCCATTCGTCGCTGAGTTCGTCGGTGAAGGCGCGATGATAGACGGCATCATCAAAGAAGGTCATGTCGAGACGGCGCTTGGTGATATTTATCGGCGGATGGAAGTCTATGATGCGTCCGGTCAGCCGCAGTATTGTGAATACGACTATCCGAATGGTACGCCGATTAAGGTATTGGTGCGTCCCGATGACATTATCCATGATGATGACAGTACGCAGACCGCCTTAGTGGTTGGTCGGGTATTTCGCGGTGCCAATTATCTCTATCGCTTGCAACTAGATGATGGTCAAACGGTATTGTCATTGGTCGCCAGTCATCATAATCATGAAGTCGGCACCCAAATCGGTATCTTGCCGATACTGGAGCATGTGGTGGTATTTGACGAAAAGGATATCAACGCTACCACGTGGTCAGAGTATGATAGGTCAGAGCGGTTTGAGGACATATGATAGCGTTTATTAAGTTGTCTTTACCGAAAGGATGCATGGTGTCGAAGTTTTAAAGCTTTTAAGAGGCATGTGTTTAAGAGACACGTGTCGCTAGAAGATGTAAGTAGCGCCCAAGCCACTTATAGGGATCCAGTTGCGAGTAGCGTAACTCCATACGTATGACCGCTTCAGGATCGTTATGCCCACCACGTTTTAGCGGCGAATAATCATGGAATACGCGCAGACCGCTGGCGATCAGAGTCTGATAATCATGCGCCTGTAGCCAAGCTTCAACCTCTTCCTTTGCAACCGGATGATTGGGCGTCAGGCTTTTTTTACTATCGGCTTTATATTCAGTGTTATCTAATAAGTTGAAATTACCCATTATCAAATTACGATAATCAAAACTTGCTGGATTATAAAAGCACAGCGATAATGCTCCATTATCGGATAATTGCTGGTCAAAAAAGTCCATTACCGCGGCAGGCTCTGCCAACCATTCAAGTAGCGCGTGACACATGATTAAATCAAATTTCTCCGTCTTATCAGCCAGCTTTTCTTCAAGCTCTTGATACGGGCATACATACCACGTAATATTCAATTTTTCATCGTTTGCACTACTTTGTGCAGCGCGCTCTTGCGCCTTATCTAACATATTGGCCGAGATATCATTGATGACCAGTATATGTCCTTGAGTCGCAAGCTCAATCGCAATTTGCGCAAGCCCTGCACCCACATCCAAAATACGTAAAGGTCGCCCAAGTTTGTGGCTCGTCTGCGCGCAGTATTCAAAAAGATCACGGCGCAATACTGCTAATCGAATGTCTCCCTTTAAGCCACCATAGACCTTTTTCTCAAAATGATCGGCAATCGCATCAAAGCTGCGGTCAGTACGCACATCTTCTTTTAACGCTTGTACTGTCACATTTTCTGTAGAGTTTACCGCATCGCTATTATTAATATATTGAGGATTGGTTGGCATAAAGATTTGTCTATATTGGAGGATGTATGGTGGCGTATCGTACAATAAAGCAGGGCGCTAATCTAGCGTTGACGTCTTTTTAGGATTGTTTTTAAATTGCGTCAACACCCAACTCTGATTATGCGCTATTTGAAAAAATGGGCGTTAAATGGTATTGGCTAAATAACGGTCTTCATATATATCAATGGCAAAATTAGCCAGTGATATCAATGCTGTCGGGAAAGGTTTTTAAATCATGGTAATTGATGCAAAAAGTAGCAACTAATGAACTGTTTTGCTTGATTTTAATAGCACCTAGAACCCCCTAAATCAACAAATTTGTGCTAAAATAGCTTCTTTTATTCAACATTAAAACTATCGCTAATTCTCTATAGATTTGAATGGTTGCTAAGCCTTTTTTGATGGTCACTATATTTATTATATAACGGCGCTTTGGTGCCGTTATTGTCGCCCATTATGGCTTAGATATGCCAATGCTAGAGAGTAGATGTGAGTGAGGGAGTGTATATGAGCGAATCGGTCAGTCCTATTGCCATTGTGGACGAATTAAAGCAGTCCTATTTGGATTATGCGATGAGCGTGATCGTCTCGCGCGCGCTGCCTGATGTGCGTGATGGGTTCAAACCAGTACACCGCCGTGTGATGTATGCGATGCATGTATTGTCTAATGACTATAACAAAGCCTACAAGAAATCTGCACGTGTGGTCGGCGATGTCATTGGTAAGTATCACCCACATGGCGATAGTGCCGTCTATGATGCCATCGTACGTATGGCACAGGATTTTAGCTTGCGTTACCCGATGGTTGATGGTCAAGGTAACTTTGGCTCAATTGATGATGATCCTCCGGCAGCGATGCGTTATACCGAAGTGCGTATGACCAAGTTGACCCATCAAATGCTTGCTGACTTGGATAAAGATACCGTCGATTGGGAGGACAACTACGATGGCTCTGAGCGTATGCCAAGCGTGTTGCCTGCGCGTATTCCTAATTTATTGATTAATGGTGCTACCGGTATTGCAGTTGGTATGGCGACCAATATGGCGCCGCATAACCTGACCGAGGTTATTAACGCTTGCTTAGCTTATGCTGAAAATCCGCAAATATCTGCTGAAGAGCTGATGTCGCATATCTCAGGTCCTGACTTCCCGACAGGCGGTATTATCTATGGTCGCGCCGGTATCTTAGATGCTTATCGTACTGGTAAAGGTCGCTTGCATGTACGTGGTCGATATATTATTGAGCCGATGAGTGAGACGGGTGTCAACCGTGACCGTGAGCGTATTGTTTTCACCGAAGTGCCTTATCAAACCAATAAAGCCAAGCTGATTGAGCGTATTGCAGAACTTGTGCGTGACAAAAAAATCGAAGGTATTACCGAGATTCGTGATGAGTCTGATAAAGACGGCATGCGTATCGCTATTGATTTACGTCGTGGCGAAACAGCGGAAGTGATCGTTAACAACTTGTTCCTGCAAACGCCCCTTGAGTCTAGCTTTAGTATCAATATGGTGGCGCTCGATAATGGTCAGCCGAAATTATTGACTTTGCGTCAACTGATTGCGGCATTTGTCCGCCATCGTCAAGAAGTGGTAACGCGCCGTACCATTTTTGAGCTCAATAAAGCCCGTGTCCGTGGTCACTTATTAGAAGGTTTGACCGTTGCACTAGCGAACATTGATGAGATTATTGCGACGATTAAAGCGTCTGCAAACCGCGGCTTAGCTCGTGAAAACTTACTGAGTAATACTTGGGGGTCAGGTAGTGTTGTAGCGATGCTAACCGCTGCAGGCAGCCAGTCGGTACGTCCTGACTTTATCGAAGGCGAAGATCCAAAAGCGCCATTTGGTCTGATTAATAATCAAGAAAGCTATCGCTTATCGCTTGAGCAGGTCAATGCGATTTTAGACATGCAACTACATCGTCTAACGGGTCTTGAGCAAGATAAATTAACTGAAGAATACCAAGACTTGTTGCGTGAAATTGCCCATTTAGAATCGATCCTTGGTGATTTTGATAAGCTAATGACCATTATCTCAAACGAGATGATTGAAATCCGTGATAATTTTGGTGATGAGCGTCGCACTGATATTATTGATTCGCGTATGGACTTTAACCGTGAAGACTTGATCCCAGAGCAAACCGTGGTAATGACGGTATCGCGTACTGGCTATGCCAAAACTCAACCCATTGACGACTATGTGGCGCAAAAACGTGGCGGTAAAGGCAAATCAGCGACGGCGATGAAAGAAGACGATGTGATTGATCATTTAATCGTGACTTCAACGCACGCAACCGTACTGTGCTTTACCGATACGGGTCGTGTCTTTAGTTTACGTGGTTTTGAAGTGCCAATTGCCAGCCGCGGCGCCCGTGGTCGTCCACTGGTCAATCTTATTGGCTTAAATGCTGATGAAACGGTCACAACGATATTGCCTATCCCAAAAATCGTAGAAGAGTTATCTAGCAAAGGTGAGACATCAGCAGATGTCACACTAGATAGTGATGATCTATTAGACGATAGCACGCAAGCAGAGCCGCCTTTTGTATTTTTTGCAACGGCAAATGGTACAGTGAAGCGTGTCGAGCTGAAACAGTTTGCCAATATTCGCTCGAACGGTTTGATTGCAGTTGGCTTAGAAGAAGGCGATAAATTGGTGAGCGCTCGTATCACCAATGGTAGCCAAGAGGTCATGCTATTTGCGTCAAGTGGTAAAGCCATTCGTTTTAATGAGACGGATGCTCGTGCGATGGGTCGTACGGCGAAAGGTGTCCGCGGTATGCGCCTGACTGCTGATGAATTTATCAAATCGTTGGTAGTGATTGAAGATGACGTCCGCGAAATTTTAATTGCTTGTGAAAACGGCTTTGGCAAACGCACCTTTATTGATGAGTTCAACACGCAAAATCGTGGCGGTGGCGGTGTTATCGCTATTAAAACTAGCACGCGTAATGGTGCGCTGGTTCGTGCTACCAAGGTGGACTCTACAGACGATATTATTTTAATTTCAGACAAAGGTACTTTAGTACGTACCCCAGTTGAGCATGTAGCAAGCTCTGGTCGTAATACTCAAGGCGTCACGCTGATTCGTTTATCAAAAGATGAAAAACTGGTTGCTATGGCGCGTGTTGAGCACGAAGAGGGTAACAATGAGCTGATTGATGCAATGAGAGAAGATGGAACGTTTGAAGTAAAAGGTCAAGAACAGATGGATGTTGATGCGGCGAATAGTGATGCTACAGAGACAGACTTTGATGATACTAGTCATACAGAAACTGACACTGACGAATAACGCTTTTATTAGTTAGCTTTTTGGTCTATTCTTTTATTACCTTTTATAAAAAAAGCCTCTGACGTTATCGTTGGAGGCTTTGTTTTTTTTCTGTTTTTTAAGGCTGTTGTTATGCTTACGACCAATCAGACCGTTCAGGGAACTTTGGCTTCAGTATCATCAAGTTTTTTGTTTTCTTTGATGTTTCTATTTGGGCTATTTATGCTGCCATTAACGGGTACGCAGGTGGCTTCGTGGCGTGTATTGATGATGCTCCTGAGCCTAGTGCTATTGGTCAGTCTTACAAAACAGTGGCAGCATGTATTTGATTATCTCAAAACACTAAAGACGCCAAAAGAGTGGATTATTTTTGTACTGCCAACCCCAATTTTAGGTGGGCAGATTTGGCTGTTTATGTGGGGACCGGTCAATGGCTTTGGTCTTGATGTGACCTTGGGCTATTTTTTATTGCCGTTGGTCATGATTGTGATTGGGCGTTTTTTCTATCATGAGCATATGAGTGTTTTGCAATGGTTAGCAGCGATATGTGCTGCGCTCGGTATCGGCTATGATATATTGCAATATGGCAGTATATCTTGGGTAACCGCATTTGCATGCTTGGGTTATCCGCCTTATTATTTGCTACGTCGTAAGCTTGCTGTGCCGCCTATTACAGGTCTGTTATCAGATTTGACGTTACTGACGCCAGTGGTGCTAATTATGCTTTATAGCAGCGGCGGCTTTAGTGTAGCGGCGCAAAATACCAAATTTTGGTACATATTGCCCCTGCTAGGCGCTTTTAGTGCGCTTGCCATGTCTCTAACTATGGTTGCTAGTAGTAAGCTGCCAGTGTCGTTATTTGGAGCGCTCAGCTACATAGAGCCTATGCTGCTATTTGTATTATCTATTACTGTGTTAAATCAAAGTCTGGATGAAGGAGGCTCGTTATTCATGTATGGCATGATTACACTGGCATTGTTTATTATGATTGCTGATAGTATGAAAGGCTTTCTTATCCGACGCCGTGACAATCATTTGCATGGTTACCGAGAGCCACAAGTTGGGAGTTTCCCACCACGCCGCCGTTTTATCGACCATCGTATAGAAGGGGTATTAAAGGCGCACCGTTTTCGTAAAATCAGGAAATACCAACAGCGAATAGATAAAATCACGCGTAAAATCCAAGCGTTAGATTCAAAGTAGTTATTGATGTAATGATAAGTAGTGTGGCCCGATAAAAGCGGTTTGATAAGTCAAGCTACATAGTAAAGCTATAATAAAAACAATAAGTGAGTTATTATCAAGCATTATTATTGACTTAAATCGGGTTGTTTGATTTATTAAACTCCTTTATTTAAACAGAATATTGAAGAGTTGACTTATAAAATCTGCTATTGAATACTAAAAACTTATTATAAGGATGGTTTATGCTACACCTTCATCACTTGGCAAACTCACGCTCATTTCGTATCTTATGGCTATTAGAAGAGCTGAATGCCGACTACCAACTGACTTGCTACCAGCGTAACAAAGCGTACCGTGCCCCTGACAGCTTAAAGCAAATACACCCGCTCGGTCATGCACCGATGCTAGAGGTCGATGGTCGTGTGCTGATTGAGTCAGGCTTTATCATCGAGTATCTATTAAAGCACTATGATAAAGAAAGGCAGTTTAAGCCTGCTGATGACAATGAAGCGGCGTGGGAGGCCTATACGTTTTGGCTACACTTTGCCGAAGCATCAGTGATGCCGCCGTTGGTCATGCGTTTGGTATTTACTAAAGTGGTTGAGCAGTCGCCGATGCTGATCAAAACTGTGAGTAAAAGCATCAAAAAGCAAGTCGAAAAAAGCATGATAAGCAAAAGCTTGACTGCCATACTCGATATGATGGAGCAGCATTTACAAGACAACCATTGGTTTGCCGGAGCAGAATTTAGCGCCGCTGATATTCAGATGCATCTGGCTGTGGTCGGTGCCAATGCAGGCGCAGGTTTAGACAGTAGTAAATATACCAATGTCTTAACTTGGCTTAAGCGTTGTGAAGAACGTGATGCCTTTAAGCGTGCAGAAGAAAAGGGCGGTCGTCTACAGTTTTAAGTGCGACGCTTATTATTAATTATTGATTTAATATAACAATAAAGGGCTTTGTTTATTTATAGACAAACCCTTTTTTTAGGATGAAAAATGACAGATTTGAATAAGTCGAATAATACTGACCATACCAACAGTGCTAATGAACAACCACTTAATGAGTTTGTTAATAATGTGAACAGTCAGCAAGTTTCCATTAAAGCATGGTCACAAAAACTGTTGGTAGTGATTCTATGCATTGCCAGCTTCTATGGTGGCTGGAAGTCGTATGAATCCAATATGGTCAATGAATGTACGGCAAATGGCGGACAGATGATTGAAGGCAAAAAAACTATGATATGTCAGTTGCCATAACAGCTCGTAATGATAATCAGCAGAGATAAGCGATGCTAAAACTCACTTTTTTGGGTACCTCAGCAGGTGTGCCAACCAAGCAACGTAATGTAACGGCGCTTGCCATCGAGTGCATCAACCCTTATAGCTCAGGGACAAATCAACAGCAAAACAAGAAATCACGGCCGTGGTTATTGATTGATTGCGGTGAAGGTACGCAGCATCAGCTCTTACATACCAAGTTATCTTTACATCAGTTACAAGCGATTTGCATTACTCATGTGCATGGCGACCATTGCTATGGTTTGCCGGGGTTGTTAGCGAGTGCGGCAATGTCAGGACGTACTGCGCCGCTGATACTGCTTGCGCCAAAAGCGATTGCCACACTGCTTGATGCTCTTATTTTGACTACCAAATTGCACTTTCCATTTGCTATTAACTTTATGGCGATAGAAGATTTGCTATCTGAGCAAGATAGTAAAAATAAAGCTCAGGTAACTATCAGCTTAGACAATCAACATCAGCTTGAAATTGATATCACGCCGTTATCGCATCGCGTTCCCTCTTATGGCTTTGGTATCAGCCAGACGATCAGTCATCGCCATCTTGATAAGGACAAGCTGATAGCAGATAATATTCCAGCCAACGCGCTGTGGGGCAGACTGCAACAGGGCGAAGATGTTATGACCGAAGACGGTCGCAAGCTTCGTTCAACAGGTTATGTCGATAATGAGAGTCAGCGTACAAGGGTAGTGGTGGCTGGAGATAACGATACGCCAGAGTGTCTTAACAATGCTATAGCTGATGCGGATTTACTCGTTCATGAAGCTACATATACTCATGAGTTATTGAATAAGATTCAGGCAAAAAATCCAGATTTTGATCCAATGCATAGTAGCGCGCAGTTATTGGGTCGATTTGCCCAAGACAATGGGCTTAAAAACCTAGTTCTCACCCATTTTAGCGCCCGTTATCAGAGCTTTGACAATCCAAATAGCAGCACGCCAAATATGGCGCATATTCGATTGGATACCGAAAGTGTTTACCAAGGTAATCTATGGCTGGCAGCAGATTTTGACCAATATCTGGTGAATGGAACAGCGGAAGAAGTGGGTGATGATATAGGCAGTCGCGTACAGTATTTAGGCTCTGCACGCGACCATAAAAATACATGATATGAGTTTTTAAGACTGACTGTCTTCAGCTGCCAATTGGGTCTGTCCTATCCAATAACGACTGAACTGATACGCCACTCGACCAGAGCGTCCACCGCGTTCTGATGCCCAGCGTAATGCGGCTGATCTGATATGGGTGGGTAACTCATCAATGCTATCTGCACCTTTATTTGCTGCATCACCGTGCATGTCATCATGACTACTTCCAGCATCGACTTTTTGTTGAATAGATAAATAATGTCGCACGATATGTAAATAAGTATTTTGATCCATTGGATGAAAGGACAGCCATAAACCAAAACGGTCAGATAAAGACACCGTCTCATCAATGGTCTCATAAGGATTAACCTCATCGGTTTGACCATTATAAATATTAACATTGTCTTTCATGAGCTGCGGTAGTAGATGGCGGCGGTTACTGGTTGCATAAACCAATAATTTGTCTTGCTCTGAATCTAGAGAACCATCAAGCACACTTTTTAAGGTGCGGTAGCTTTCATCTTGACCATTAAATGCCAAGTCATCACAGTACACCACATAGCGACATTTGCAGTCAGCTGGTAAGGCTTTAATCGCTGCCCGTATTTTATCAAGCATCCGTAAGTCGTCTCGGGCAATTTCAATAATGCGCAGACCTTCATTATGATAGGCTTGTAGCAATGCTCTAATCAGCGATGATTTACCAGCGCCGCGTGTCCCTGTCATCAAAACGTGATTGGCAGGATAGCCCTTCAGGAATTGACGCGTGTTCTGTACCAGTTTTGATTTTTGCGTGTCGATACCATGTAGGTCGTCTAAATTTAAAAACAAATTAACCGCCAGCGGCTCTAAATGTCCAGTCTGCCCACCGATCCAGCGATAAGCCAACTGCGCAGGATCAATCTCAATGGTTGGCGTGATCTGCTCTTGCAGATACTGTCCGAGTAAATCTAATAAATGGTCTGGCAGAGCATAATTCATAACGGGCTTAGTAGATTGAGGCATAATACTCAGTCGCTTATAAAAATTAAAATGACGTTTGGCTTAATAGATATATAAAGGCATCACTTTACCATGAAAAATAGTGCCAGTATTCCTTGTGTATTACAAGCAGATGCAAAACAAGCGTTACGAGTGCAAGCGCAGCAAATCCTGCCAGCATTAACGGCATTCTTTTTCAGCCTAAATTATAGCGAGATCTCGCATCAACGACTCAGTCAGCAACATAATGGTAGTGACCTTGACTATCAGGGCTTAACACGCGCCCAACACTCGCAGTTTGGGAATGTGATGATTAAATGGCAGTTATATGCTAATGCTAATCAAGACCTGTCTGATTTAACCTATGAAGCTGACGTTCTAACATCTATAAACAACTTATCAAATAATCAAAACAAGCTTCAAAATAGCCTTTCCGCTATCGTACCACCACTATTGTTTTATGAAAATATTACTTCGGAAATATTAACGCAGCTGCAGCAGCTGACTATCCTGGTCATGCCTTATTATCCAAATGGCAGCTTGGCAAATCAGCTGAGTGCTCAAAAGCATTTCTTATTAACACAGGCACAAAAGAATCAATTTATCCTACAATCTGCTAATCTTATTTACCGCTTACATAATATCGGCTGGCTACATAATGATATTAAGCCCAGTAATATTTTGCTAGAAGGTTTTTTGCCAAATAATGCGGATAATAGCCGTATCACCTTTGATTTATTATTGACGGATTTTACTTTAACGAGCACTCTTTATCAGCCAAGTGTGGCAAATATTGCTGGCACGCCTGCCTATCTTGCTCCTGAGCGTTGGCAAGGGTATGGCTCAACGGTTCAAAGCGATATATACGCTTTTGGGATTATGTTGTATGAGATATTAGTCGGCGAGCGACCATTTGCCGTTGATGTTCGAAGTAGTGATTCAATGATTGATTGGGCGACACAACATTGCCAAAAGTCTGTTCCGACCTTGCCATTAGAATATAGTCGCTATCAGGACGTTGTTGATAAGGCATTGGCGAAGCAGATAGAGAAAAGGTATCAGAGTATGGGTGAGATGCTTTTAGATTTAGAAAGTATGGAATGGCAAGGTAACTGAGCCCAACAACTAAGGTTGAAAGGATAAATCCAGTAAATCCCAGACACAAAAAAACCTGCTAAAAAGCAGGCTTTAATATTTGGTCTAAGATGTACTATCCGAAAATGGTGGGGCTGGAGAGACTCGAACTCTCACACCTTGCGGCGCCAGAACCTAAATCTGGTGCGTCTACCAATTCCGCCACAGCCCCATTTTCGTTACCTTATCATCTTTGGTGTTGATATTCAAACCCCATCGAGATAAATAACTGATTCGGTAGTGCGTCTCAGTGGTTGGCTATTATATAGAGTTTGAATAGTTTGGCAAGCCCTATTTGCACTTATTTTTAATTATTTAGCCATTTTTTTTGCTGAATATCATAAATAATTGATATTATTGATTTTTTAATTCATATTTTTTATCACTTTATTCACACTAATATTACTCTTGATATGATGAGAGGTTCAGCTGTTGTAATTTACGTGTCAGCGTATTGCGTCCCCAGCCAAGTAAATTGGCAGCAGCTATCTTTTTGCCGCCGCTATGATGGAGCGCTGCGGTTAGCAAGACCCGTTCAAACTCAGGTGTTGCTGTCTGTAAAATATCGGTTGCGCCAGTTTGTAGTGACTGCTTCGCCCAAATACCTAAAGCTTGTTGCCAGCTTTGGGTGCCAAAAGTATCCTGACTTTGTAGATGATTATTTTCAATAGCGTCTTGTGAGGATACATGCTGCTGTTGATTGTTTAGAGTAGAGGAGATGTTTTCGAGCAACTCTGGAGGCAAGTCATCGATCATAACGGTGTCGCCAGTCGCCATTACTGTCAGCCAGAGACAGACATTCTCAAGTTGACGGACATTACCGCGCCATTCAAAAGACTGCATCATTTGCATTGCTGCCGGATGTAACTGTTTTGGTGCCGTATTCATCTGCTCAGCAGCGCGCTGCATAAAATAAGTGGTTAATGCTGGTACGTCCTCGCGGCGAGTCCGTAAGGGCGGCAATGGCAGGCGAATGACATTCAGGCGATAAAATAGATCCTCACGGAATTTACCCTGTTTGACCAATTCTTCCAAGTTTTGATGGGTAGCGGCAATAATGCGTACATCTACTTTGACGGGCTGCTGACCACCCACGCGAAAAAATTCGCCATTTGCCAGCACTCGTAGCAGCCGCGTTTGGGTACTAAAAGGCATGTCACCGATTTCATCTAAAAATAACGTGCCGCCATCTGCTTGCTCAAAACGACCTTGGCGTGAAGTTGTGGCGCCAGTGAATGCGCCTTTTTCATGACCAAACAATTCAGACTCAATCAAATCATGGGGAATTGCTGCCATATTTAGTGCAATAAAGGTTTTATTGTGTCGCGGTGAGTGCTGATGTAAAGCGCTAGCGACCAACTCTTTACCTGTACCTGATTCACCAGTGATTAAAACGGTAATCGGTGAGTGCGCAAGTCTACCAATGGCACGAAATACCGTTTGCATGGCTTGTGATTGACCAATGATGCCGCTTGGATTGTTATTGGTTTGGGGTTTGGGTTTTTCATGAGTTTTACTTTCAGCAGCTTTAGGGGTTTTTCTAGCTGATTTGGCTGCATTTGGTTTGTTCACAGGCTGTTCTTTGGTATCGGTACTTACATTCGTATTAGACTCGATCGAATGGTTTGATATGACTAGATTCGGCTGATAATTAATGGCTTTATAAATCGTTGCGACCGCATCATCTAAATCAAACGGCTTGGGCAGATATTCAAATGCACCAGTCTGATAGCTGCTAATGGCAGAAGTAAGGTCTGAATGCGCTGTCATAATGACAATCGGAAGCTTAGGAAAGTGCTTGTGTACCCAGTCACTAAACGACAGACCATCCATCATCGGCATACGAATATCGGTCAATATCACATCAGGTAACAAGGCGATTGACTCTGACGATTCTAGAATATCATTGAGGCGTGTCCATGCTGCTTGTGCTTGGGTAAAGCTGATAACCGTCAATCCAGCGTCTTCAAAAGTATCTGCAAGTACCATACGCAGCGCCGCATCATCATCAATGAGCCACAAAGTGGCAGGCTCATTATCAGGACTGTTATTGACCGTGACCATTGGCGTTCGCTCATTGCTTGTAAGAGATTGGGTGTCATTATACTGGGTCATGTATTTAGCCTAATAAGCAGTGAGAAGAATTGAGGTGAAGGCATTAATTTTCAGCAATTGGCTGATGAAAAGGCAAATAAAGGGTAAAACGGGTTTGACTATAATGGCTATTTTTATTATCGACATTAGTATTTGTACTGGCGCCCTGCGATTGAGTAGAGCTGACATCAATCATACCATGATGACGGCTGATAATATCTTGCACAATGGATAAACCAAGCCCAGTTCCTAGCGCGCGACTGGTCACCATAGGGAAGAATATCTGCCCAATGATATCAGGATGAATGCCAGAACCATTATCGGTGATAGCAACTTGCAGTACTTGTTTATGTTGCTGCCCGGCAATCGTATGTTGAAAGGCAACACGTGTTTGAATATGGAGTTTGGGTTGATAGCCATCGTCAAAATCAAGATTATTAAGTGGACTATCTGATGTTAATTGACTGGATACGGCTGGCACGCTTTGCTGCAGTGTTTGTGCAAATTCCGTCATGGATTCGCAAGCATTATTAATTAAGTTTAAGAAGACTTGTATCAGCTGGTCTTTATCAGCACAGAGTTCAGGTAACGATAAGTCATAGTCACGCTGTAATAAAACTTGCGGATATTGATGGATGATCAATGCCAAAACATGCTCTATTGGCTCATGAACATTGAGCATTTGCCAATGTGGTAATTGATTAGAACCAAGAAACTGCCCAATCAGCTGAGTTAGACGATCTGTCTCTGAGATAATGATGTCGGTATAGCTGCGTAATTTGTCAGCGGTTTTCTGTAGATGGTTATCAGAGTTTAAAGTCGGGCTCGATATAAGGCTAGGGTAGTCAGTATCAGTAGTGTGAGTATTAAAAGAGCGCTCACTAAATTTGATAAATTGACGCTGCAATAATTGCGCGGCACCGCGAATACCAGCCAACGGATTTTTGATTTCATGGGCAACCGAGCGCAGCATATGACGCGCAACATTGTACTGCTGCTGTTGGCGCTGTTCTTCTGAGATGCGACTTTGGCGGTCTTTGCCCCATATCTCTATAATAAAGTAATTTTGCTGCTGATAGATAACAGGGGTGACGCTATAGTCAATCGAGAGTGATAAGTTGCCATTTAATGGGCTGTTTATCAGATGGTCATGGTCAATAAAAGGTTGTTGGTACTGCTTCGCTTGAAAAAAACGTTCAGTCAAAGAGCAGGTTTTGTCTTTTGAACTGTCAATAAGTGTGCTGCGTTTGGTTTTCAACTCTTCGGGCGCAAGCAGCATCAATACCGACTGATTAAGCAATCGTCCACTACTGATCGCCAGTAGCTGCTCAGCTTGGGCATTTAGCCAAGTAATAGACAATTCATCATTGACCCACAAGATAGCCGTGAACAAATGCTGCGATATAAAGGTTAAGTCAGGCGTTGGTTTTGCGCTTATAAAATCAGCGGTCATGAGTAATACCTAGATAAATAGAGGCTCGATATAATATTTAACCATAAATCAACACTATAGAGCGGCAAAACTGGCGATTTTTGTAAAAAAAACGTACAATGCGCACAGCCAATTTATCTCTAGCAAGGTTAGCCATGCCCAATATTTCTACCGAGTCCGTTAATACGACTATAGCCCCTTCACAGCCAGCTTCTATACCAAAAGACACTGCCACTCTCTTTAATCCTGCTAAGCCGACAGCAATGCCTGCGCAAAGCTCGACGGACAGTGTTCAACCTTACCATCATAAAGCCAATCATAATCAAAATCGTAGTGTCGAACAAAGCAGCGAGGTAGTTTCAGCGGCTTCAGCTAAAACGACAACAGCAACGACCAATGCCCCTGTCAATGCCGCGCCAAAGATTGGATTTGTGTCTCTAGGTTGTCCAAAAGCCTTGGTCGATAGTGAGCGCATTATCACAGAGCTTAGCCGTGATGGCTATCAAGTAGCCAGTGATTATGAAGGCGCCGACTTGGTAGTGGTCAATACGTGCGGCTTTATCGAGTCAGCGGTACAAGAGTCGCTCGATGCAATCGGTGAAGCTATCAGCAAAAACGGTAAGGTGATTGTGACAGGCTGCTTGGGTAAAGAGGCAGATAAAATCCGTGAAATGCATCCTGCTGTACTAGCAGTGACGGGCGCTCATGCTTATGATGACGTCATTAGAGCAGTCGCGTTGCATGTACCAAAGCCTGACTGTGGTTTGGATGCCAGTTATGACCCAAAAATAGATTTGATTAATGAGGCAGGTATCAAATTAACGCCTAGTCATTATGCTTATCTAAAAATATCAGAAGGTTGCAACCACCGTTGTACTTTTTGCATTATTCCAAGCTTACGTGGAGACTTGGTTTCACGTCCGATTGACAGTGTGATGAATGAAGCGCTGGCGCTGAAAAAGGCTGGCGTGAAAGAGTTATTGATTATCTCACAAGATACTTCTGCTTATGGTCTGGACTTAAAGTATAAGACAAGCTTTTGGAATGGTATGCCGCTGAAGTCTAAATTTTATGACTTATGCCAAGCGTTAAACGATTTGGGTATTTGGGTGCGTCTACACTATGTGTATCCGTATCCGCATGTAGATAAAGTCGTAGAATTAATGGGTGAGAAGAAATTATTGCCTTATCTTGATATTCCATTCCAACATGCCAGCCATCGCATTTTAAAAGCAATGAAGCGTCCTGCTCATAGCGAAAATACCTTGGCGCGTATCCATGCATGGCGTGAGATTTGTCCTGATATCGTTATTCGCTCAACCTTCGTTGTTGGCTTCCCTGGCGAGACAGAAGAAGATTTCCAATGCTTGCTTGATTGGTTAGTAGAAGCCCGTCTAGATCGCGTTGGTGCCTTTACCTATTCAGAAGTTGAAGGTGCGGTTGCCAATGACTTGCCAAATCATGTGCCAGAAGACGTCAAGCAAGAACGTTACGAGCGTTTGATGACGTTACAGCAAGATATTTCAGCCCAAAAACTGCAAGAGAAAATTGGCAAAACCTTGATGGTATTGGTCGACGAAATTGATAGAGAAGAAGGTGTTGCGATCTGCCGTAGTTATGCTGACGCACCAGAGATTGACGGTCACGTCTACGTCGATGATATTGACGCTCATGTCAAAGTTGGGCAGTTCTTAACGGTTACTATCGACGATGCTAGTGAATATGATTTGTTTGCCAGTTACAAAGGCTAAGCAGTCACTGTAATAGGCGCATGAAAATTGC
The DNA here is from genome assembly GCF_000013905.1 of Psychrobacter cryohalolentis K5. Taxonomy (NCBI): domain Bacteria; kingdom Pseudomonadati; phylum Pseudomonadota; class Gammaproteobacteria; order Moraxellales; family Moraxellaceae; genus Psychrobacter; species Psychrobacter cryohalolentis. The sequence continues at coordinate 2,122,242 of NC_007969.1, read as the reverse complement.
CCAATCGTGGGCAGTTTTTGCTACAATTAGCGCAATTTGACCTTTGTACCTGCTTATCCTTAAGTTGGGCAATGCCGTCAAGTCTCAAAGTAAACTCTATTTGTATATTACCGATAACTTTAATTATAATTCAATACTGACAAGGTGACCTCATGTCTGACAAAAACCCGCGTTATTCTCGTATCTTGCTAAAACTTTCTGGTGAAGCCTTAGCGGGTACGAAAGATATGGGTATTGATACCGAAGTGCTCGATAAGATGAGCTTATCTATCGCCCATTTGCGCGGGCTTGGTGTCCAAGTGGGTATCGTGGTCGGTGGTGGTAACTTATATCGCGGCGCTCAATTACAAAAAGAGGGTTTGGTCGGCCGCGTCACTGGCGATCAAATGGGCATGCTTGCAACCGTCATGAATGGCCTTGCAATGCGTGATGCTCTTGAGCGCCGCAATATCAAAACGCGCCTAATGTCAGCCCTGCCGATTGGTGAAGTCACTGAAAGTTATAGCAGCCGTAATGCGATTCGTTATCTTAAAAATGGCGAAGTATGTATCTTTGTCGCGGGTACGGGCAACCCTTTCTTTACTACTGATACGGCTGCTTGCTTACGTGGTATTGAAATCGAAGCAGGCTTGATTCTAAAAGCGACCAAAGTAGATGGTGTTTATGATAAAGACCCAAGCCTACATAGCGATGCAGTAAAATATGATGGTCTGACCTTTGATGAGGTGTTAGAGCAAAAGCTTGGAGTTATGGACTTGACTGCCATCGCATTATGTCGTGAGCACGATGTGCCATTACAAGTCTTTGATATGAATAAGCCTAATGCTTTATTAAATGTTGTGATGGGCGAGAATGAAGGCACACGCGTCTATCATTAATATCGTACCCAAAAATATGATAAAAGATAGGCAGAAGTAAGACAGCTGCTTATCTGTGAAAACACCTGAATAGTTTTTATAATAAACAATAAATGATTTGTCGGTAGCGATAAATAAGGATACCTCATGATTCAAGAAATTAAGCAAGACGGCGAAGCGCGCATGCAAAAAACCTTGGAAGCGCTTGAAAGCACCTTTAGTAAAGTTCGTACGGGTCGCGCGCATCCAGGTATGTTGACAGGCGTGATGGTCAGCTACTATGGTTCGCCTACGCCTTTAAATCAAGTAGCGAGTGTTAACGTTGAAGATTCGCGTACGCTACTGGTACAGCCATTTGACCGTACCATGGTGCAAGCGATTGATAAAGCTATCCGCGAAGCAGATTTGGGTCTTAATCCAATGACTGCTGATGTGATTCGTGTTCCCATGCCAGCATTGACAGAAGAAACTCGAAAAGATATGCAAAAATTGGCACGTGGCGAAGCAGAAAACAGCCGTGTTTCTATTCGTAATATCCGCCGTGATATGATGAATGACATCAAAGAGTTAGCAAAAGAAAAAGAGATTTCTGAAGACGACGAGCGCCGCGCCAGTGATGACATTCAAAAAATCACTGACAAATATATTGAAACAATCGATAGCCGCTTAAGCAAAAAAGAAACCGATTTGATGGCAGTATAAGTACATTTTTCTGCTGTCAAAAATGATGCGCTATCAATATTTTATATAACAAGTCGCTAAAAACAAACAGCCAATATCAAAGTGCTATTGGCTGTTTGTTGCCGTGTAGACAACTAAGCTTACTCTATAGCTTGTTTATATTGTCCTTTTTTTATAAGCACTTTATATGAATCTTTTTATATAAATTATGAGTTAGGGTTTTTATAAAGTATGGCGCGCGTTATGATTATTTTACCTAAACAACAAGCAAGTTAGCCTATGTCTATGTCAGAGAATTTAGCTCCAGCCCTTCTTCCACGCCATATCGCTGTTATTATGGACGGCAATAACCGCTATGGTAAAGTCCATAATTTAGGCAAAGGTCAGGGGCATATCGCTGGCAAAGATGCGCTAGACCCTATTGTTGAGTATTGCGTCAGTACAGGTATTGAGGTTTTGACCGTCTTTGCCTTTTCCAGTGAGAATTGGCAGCGCCCACCGACTGAAGTGGCATTGCTGATGCATTTGCTGAGCTTAACCATCAATGAGCAGATGCCTCGTATGGTTAAGTACCGTATTCGTTTGCGTTTTATCGGCGATCGCAGTCAGCTTAGTGATGATTTGCAATTATTGATGGCAGATGCTGAAGCAAAAACGGCTGATTTTGATGCTATGACATTGGTCATCGCCATCAGTTACGGTGGACAGTGGGATATCGCTCATGCAGCAAAGCAGCTATTACAGCAAGTGCAGGCAGGTCAGTTATCAATCGATGATATTGATAAGGAAAAACTTGGAGAGTATGTGCAATTGGCAGATGCACCAGAAGTAGACATGCTGATACGTACTGGCGGCGAGTACCGTCTCTCCAACTTCTTATTGTGGCAGTCAGCCTATGCAGAGCTGTTCTTTACCCCAACATTGTGGCCAGATTTTAGCGTCGATGAGCTAGCAGCAATGCTAGAGGATTTTGCTCAACGTCAACGCCGCTTTGGCAAAACCAGCGAACAAATAGTGACGGCTCAGCAAATATCTTAGAGGTCATGTTAAGAGCATTAGACGACTTTTGTCAATTTGGAGCACTTTCAATAGCGTGCGTCACTATCAATACGCTATTATAGTCAGCAGCTGGCTATGATACGTCATTATCTATAGTAAATATTTATCGCGCAATTTGACCAAATGTTCTTCATTATTATAAGGCTCAATAAGTATGTGGCAACGAATTAAGACGGCAATTGTTCTCGTTATTATCGTTGGTATTGCAATGTTTGCGAGCCAAACCCCTATATTATTTGCACCACTTTTAGGGATTGGGGTGATTATTGCCGCCCATGAATGGACTAAATTGATGCCAAAGTGGCGTCAGCCTGCGGTCTTCGTAGTATTGGTGTTGCTGCTGACCTTAGTGTCACTCATGTTTAAAGTCACGTGGCTTTTTTGGTGGGCAGCTTCTCTCGTCATATGGTTAATGGCGCTGTCTTGGGTACGAGTTTTCCCAACGTCTACCAAATGGTACGGTAAGCAGTTGGCACTAATGGGAGCAGTGATATTAACGGCTTCAATTACGGCTATGTTTTACTTATGGCAATTGTCGCCATGGTGGCTACTATATGTGTTTTTATTGGTCTGGTGTGCAGACAGTGGTGCTTACTTTGTCGGACGCAAGCTTGGGCGCCGAAAAATGGCACCGAACGTTTCACCCAATAAGAGTATGGAAGGGCTGGCGGGGGGCTTAGTCACAGGACTACTGGTCGTAGTAATTATAAGTGTCTTTAAATTACAATTGACGGGTGCAGCGCTCCTCGCCTTTGTGGCATTATCGGCTCTGACGATTTTAGCTTCCGTACTGGGCGATTTGTTTGAGTCTATGCTCAAACGCCGTGCTGATGTTAAAGATTCAGGAACGATTCTACCGGGCCATGGTGGAATACTTGACCGTATTGATTCACTGCTATCTGCTACGCCGATATTTGCGCTTGGTTTTTGGGCAATACAGCAGTTTGGTTTGATAGTCGTTTGACTTGCCTAATACGATCAAAATCGCTTATGTAGTTATCTGACAGAACATAAGCTTAGCTGCTCATTTAATTTTCATCTTATTACTACCGTATCATTTATAGGCACCCATGGTTATGACCCAACGTATCGCCGTATTAGGCGCGACAGGCTCGATTGGCGACAGTACGTTAGCCATCTTGGCGGCACAACCACAGCATTACGATGTTTATGCCTTATCTGGATATCACCGTTTAGATAAGCTGCTTGCGCTTTGTCAGCAGTTTGCTCCTAAGCGGGTAGGCGTACCGACAGCTGCGGTTGATGAGTTTGCCAAGCGTCTTAGCGAGGCAGGACTTGATATCGAAGTAGTCGGTGGCGAAACAGGCCTCGTAGATATCGCTACCGATTCACAAACTGATACTGTCGTTGCTGCTATTGTTGGCGCCGCAGGCTTGCCTTCTACTCTAGCTGCTGCCCGTGCAGGCAAGCGTATCTTACTAGCGAACAAAGAAGCGCTGGTGATGGCAGGGCAAGTGATGATCAATGCGGTCAAAACGCATCATGCAACTTTGCTGCCGCTTGATTCTGAACATAACGCTATCTTTCAGTGTTTACCATTTGCCATTCAGCAGGATAATACCCAAATTCACCGACTAAATCATGGCGTGCGTAAGCTATGGCTAACCGCTTCTGGTGGACCGTTCTTACAGCAGTCATTTACGCAGATGCAGCAAGCTAGTGTCGCTGAAGCGGTCAAACACCCAAACTGGTCGATGGGACAAAAGATATCTGTCGATTCTGCCACGATGATGAACAAGGGGCTTGAGCTGATTGAAGCCTGTCATTTATTTGATTTGCCTGAAAATAAGATAAATGTGGTGATTCATCCACAAAGTATCATTCACTCAATGGTAGAATATAGCGACGGCAGCTTTTTGGCGCAGCTTGGCAGCCCAGATATGAAAACGCCCATCGCTCATGCGCTAAGCTACCCTGACCGTATTGACAGTGGCTCGCAGCCATTAGACTTATTTGCATTAAGTGGTTTAGAGTTTATCGAGCCTGATTTGCAAAAATTTGCCTGCTTACGTCTGGCACGAGAGGCGATGCAAACGGGTACTCACGCGACCATCATTCTAAATGCGGCGAATGAGATTGCAGTATCGGCATTTTTGAATAATCAAATTCGTCTGACGGATATTGCTGATATTAATGAGCAAGCATTGAATGAGATACAAGTGTCGGCATTAACTGAGACGGCTGATATTGATGAGATTTTAGCAATCGATAACCTAGCGCGTCAGCATACTGAGAAGCTGGTGGCAAGATTGGTTTAGATGTATCAAGTGCTATCGCCTTTATAATGATGTTAAGAGTACCTACTGAGAAAAGATCATGACGTTTCTATTAACACTCCTTGCGGCAATATTTGTCTTAGGTCCGCTTATTGCTTTGCATGAGTGGGGTCATTATATTGTAGCGCGTCTTTGCGGCGTTAGAGTGCTCACATATTCTATTGGTTTTGGTCCTAAGCTTTTTGGCTGGACCAGCAAAAAAAGTGGCATTGATTATCGTATCTCGGCATTACCCCTTGGTGGATATGTCAAAATGCTTGATGAGCGTGAAGGTGAGGTGGCAAAAGATGAGCAGCATTTAGCATTTAATCGTCAGCATCCGCTTAAGAAAATAGCTATTGTGGCTGCTGGTCCTATCATGAACTTCGTTATTGCCATTGCATTGTTCTGGGTGTTATTTATGACTCCCTCAGAGCAGCTTGCCACCAAGATTGGTCAAGTATTGCCGGATACGCCTGCCGCGATAGCACAGTTGCCTGCCGGTGATAAAATCGTTGCGATTGACGGTCATGACGTACAGACGTGGGAAGGGATTAATTATCGCCTTGCTGGGCGCATGGGCGAGACAGCCAATATAAGCGTGACGTTGCAATCAGAAGCCAATAATAATGCAACCAAAACTTATCAAGCACCTGTAAAAGAATTTATGCAAGGTGCCGCACAAGGTAAAGATGCCTTATCAAGCTTTGGTATGATACCGTGGCAACCAAATATTGCACCGATAGTCGGTGATGTAACGCCTGATGGCGCGGCAAGTCGTCAAGGTCTCAAGGCTGGCGACCGCATCACTGCTATCAATGATGAAGCCATTAATGACTGGATTAGCGCCACTCGTATTATCCGTGACAATCCTGAGACTTTGCTTACATTTAGCGTGTTACGTAATGATAAGCCGATTGAATTACAGATTATGCCGCAAGGTAAAAAAGACAATTTAGGTAACGATTATGGACAAATTGGTGCTATGGTGGCACAGTCTGAGATTGTCATTCCTGATGCGTACAAAACTACGGTGGTCTATGGTCCAGCTGAGTCGTTAATCAAATCGTTTGAGAAAACTGAGCAATTGGCTGTTATGACTGTCAGCTCAATGGGCAAGATGCTATCAGGTATGATAGGTCTTGATAACTTATCAGGTCCGATTACCATCGCAAAAGTCGCTAAGCAAAGTTTTGATATCAGTTGGCAAATGGTATTATCTACCGCAGCCTTAATCAGTTTGAGCCTTGCGGTTTTGAATTTGTTGCCCATTCCAGTATTAGATGGCGGTCATATTGTCTATTATCTGATTGAGCTGATACGTGGTAAGCCACTCTCTGAAGGCGTGCAAATGGTAGGCTTAAATATTGGTTTACTCTTGCTGGCAGGTTTCATGGTGTTAGCAATTGGTAATGATATCAGTCGGCTGTTTTGATGATATAGCATACTTCTTGCACGGTAAGATGCGATAGACTAATGGTTTTATGCTTATCCTGTATCTATTGTTAGGCTAATAAGCAATTTCTTTTATCGCCGTGCTGCTGTACTAATTTTATATTTTAGTTTATTTTATGACGCGTTTTATATAAAGTGTTCTGAGTCTGTTCCCTAAGTGTTTACGATATGACACAAAAGAGACCAGATAAGATGTGCTTTTCAACTTAACTTAAGCAAGTTTTTTATTGACGGATAGTGTTTATGCGTACGCCTTTATTTATGAGCGCGGCTGGGTTGCCGTTAGTTGTAGCAATGATGAGTATGCCGGTTCAGGCTGCAGAATTTGTGGTCACTGATATTGGCTTTAATGGTCTACAACGCCTAACACCTGATAGTTTATATCCAGTACTGCCTATTACAATAGGTGATACGGTCAATGATGCAAATCTGGCTGCCAGTATCAAAGCACTATATGCCACCGAAAACTTTGCTGACATTCAAAGCCGTATCGAAGGCGGCAAGCTGCGCTTTGATGTCGTTGAACGTCCGACGATTGCAGAAGTTAATTTTGATGGCAACAAACTTATTCCCAAAGAAGGGCTTGAGCAAGGCTTAAATAATGCAGGTCTTGATGTGGGTAATGTGCTTAAGCAAGCAACCCTACAAGGCGTTGCAAACGAGCTACAACAGCAATATATCAGCCAAGGTTATTACAATAGTAATATTGAAGTCGATCAGACGCTGCTTGATGGCAACCGCGTCAAACTTGATGTGCGCTTTATCGAAGGCAAGCCGGCCAAAGTAGTTGATATCAATATCATTGGTAATAAGCACTTTAGTGATAAAGAAATTAAAGAAGTCTTTGCAGTAAAAGAGTCCTCGTGGACGCGTCTATTATCTAAATCTGATCGTTATGCGAAAGAGAAGCTCGCGGCAAGTTTAGAAAATTTAAAAGCCCTGTACCTAAATGATGGTTATGTACGCTTTTCGGTAGACAATGCGGTGCTCAATATCAGTGAAGATAAGAGCAGTGTATTTATCGAAGTCAGTCTTAGCGAAGGCGAGCAATATCAGTTTGGCGAAATTAATTTCTTAGGTAAGCCAACTTTTGAAACCAGTAAATTAAAAGAGCTGGTCACTTTTGGTGCTAAAGAAAAGTACTCACAAGCCAAGCTTGATGCCACCACTGCCGCTCTTAAGAGTCGTTATGGTAATGAGGGTTATTATTTAGCGCAAATCAGACCAGTACCCCGTATCAATGATGAGACCAAAGTAGTCGATATCGATTATTATATTGATCCTGCACGTCCTATTTATGTGCGCCGTATCAATTTTACTGGTAACTTAAAAACCCAAGATGAAGTATTGCGCCGTGAAATGCGTCAGTTGGAAGGGTCATTGGCTTCTAGTGATAAGATTCAGCTGTCACGTACGCGTTTGATGCGCACAGGATTTTTTAAAAATGTTAACGTTGATGTGAAGCCGGTTCCTAATCAACCAGACCAAGTCGATGTAAACTATACGGTTGAAGAGCAGCCATCTGGTAGCTCAACCATTGCTGCCGGTTATTCACAAAGTGGCGGTGTTACCTTCCAGTTAGATCTTACCCAAAATAACTTTATGGGTACTGGTGACCGCGTTAAAGCTTCTTTGTCACGCTCAGAGACACGTGATTCTTATAGCTTGGGATATACCGATCCGTATTTCACAGAAAATGGTGTATCACAAGGTATCAGCGCTTATTACCGTGAAACCAAATACGATGATCGAAACGTTAGTAACTATGTTACCGACGCTTATGGTGCAACGTTGAACTATAGCTATCCGGTTGATGAAACCAAACGTGTGAGTGCGGGCTTAAACGTTGATAACACCACAGTACGTGGCGGTAGCCGTCTAGGTGTATCAAGCGTTCAGCAGATTATAGATGACGGTGGTACGTTCGAGAAATTCAATAATGATCAAGATGAATTCTCTGGTCGTACGGGCTTTAAAAACGAATATCAAAGCTACAACTTACTATTCGGTTGGGATTACAGCACTTTAGATCGTCCCGTATTTCCGAATAAAGGCATGAGTCATACAGTCGATGCGACTATTGGCTTAGGTGATGCCAGTTATCAGAAACTGGTTTATCGTGGTAACATTTATCAACCTATCTATAAAGATTGGGTTGCTCGCGGTTATACCAAGCTTGGTTATGGTAACAATTTACCGTTTTATGAAAACTTCTATGCTGGTGGTTATGGTTCAGTACGTGGTTATGAAGCATCAACGCTTGGACCTAAATCACAAAGCTACAATGATGCGATAAATGATGATGTGCGTTTTAAAGACGAAGAAGTTGGTGGTAATGCGCTAGTCAGCTTTGGTACTGAATTGATTTTACCAATGCCATTTAAAGGCGATTGGGCGGATCAAGTACGTCCAGTACTATTTGCTGAAGGTGGTCAGGTATTTGATACCACTGACAAAGAAAATCGCACCTTTATTGATCCAGCTACGGGCGACGATACTGGTGTACCCCTATTAACACAGGACAATAAATTGCGCTTTAGTGCCGGTTTAGGCGTCACTTGGTATACGCCAATTGGTCCGATTTCTTTGAGCTATGCTGTACCTATCGGTGACAAAGAAGGCGATGAGACTGAAAAAGTCCAGTTCCAAATTGGTAACACTTTCTAAGCGCTTGCTACTTACATGTTATTAGGTAAAGGGTTTGATTCTTGTTATTCAGCCCTTTAGGTAATTGAAGCGTTCGTTAGATTTAGCCGGTCGTCAAGATGATATCTCAACTTGACGACCCTCTCATTCCTGCCAATACTAATACTGATTATGATAACGATTGAGCAACTCATCTCCCAGATTGAGCAGCGTCAGCCTGTTCTTAACAAGGCTGAGCTTAGCGCTGAGCAGCGCCGTCTATCCTTAGAGGGTATTGGTAATTTAACGATGGCTAATCGGCAGCAGTTGAGCTTTTTGGCCAATCCTCACTATCTTTCTAGTCTAGCTAATACTGATGCTGGGGCAGTACTCATCACTGAAGAGCATCATGAAGAAGTGCCAAATGATACGGTAGCTTTAATTGTTGCTGTCCCTTATTTGGCTTATGCTAGTGTGAGTCAAATTTTTGCTCGCCAACATTCATTTAGCGGTATTCATCCGACAGCCTTCATCGCCGACAGTGCCGTTATTGGCAATAAAGTGACTATCGGCGCTTTTTGTGTCATCGGTGAGCAAGTGCAGATTGGTGATCGCAGCGTGCTTGAGGCTCATGTAGTCATCGAGGATAATACTACCATTGGTACAGATGGTGTTATCAAATCACAAGTGGTGATAGGACATGACTGTATTATTGGTAGTCATGTTAGGTTGCACGCTGGGGTGACGATAGGCTCGGAAGGCTTTGGCTTTGCACCCACTGCCAATCCTAGTGTCACAGGTTGGGAGCGTATTGCACAGTTAGGGCGTGTGCTGATAGGTGATCATGTACGCATTGGCAGTCAAACCTGTATAGATCGCGGTGCCATCGATGATACGGTGATTGGAAATCATGTTATTATTGATAACCTCGTACAAGTAGCACACAACGTCCGTATTGGTGATGGTACGGCTATCGCTGCTCATACAGGTATTGCAGGTAGTACTACAATTGGCAAACGCTGCATTATTGGCGGGGCGGTCGGTATTACCGGACATATTGATATCACAGATGATGTTACCTTATCGGGTATGACTATGGTCACTAAGTCAATCACCACTGCCGGATCTTACTCTTCTGGCACGGCTGCTATGCCAACTGCTAACTGGCGCCGTGCGGCTGTCCGTTTTCGCCAGCTTGGTCGTGATTAGCGTTTAAAGATTCATAGTTAAAGAAAATTGATACTTAGATTATTTATAATATTAAAACTCAGCAAAGCTTTACTCTCAAGCAAGACTTTAAATACAGCAAGGAAGCGCTACTATGAGCACTAGCAATATTGATAACCCAACGGCAGAAGACATCAAAAGCTTGGCTGAACAAGGGTTAACGTTGCCATTAACTTATCATACATTAAAGCATTATTTGCCACATCGTTACCCATTTTTATTGGTGGATAAGATAGTTGCTTGTACACCAGGCGAATGTATTACGGGCATAAAAAACGTCACCATTAATGAAGAGTTTTTTAATGGGCATTTCCCTGATGAGCCTATCATGCCAGGCGTATTGATGGTTGAGTGCATGGCTCAGGTATCAGGTGTTCTGGGTTTTATTAGTGCAGGACTGACGGCAGAAGATGGCTATTTATACTTGTTCGCAGGGGTTGATAAAGTGCGCTTTAAGCGCCGTGTTATCCCTGGTGATCAGCTGATTATCCGCTCTAAAATTGTGATGCAAAAGCAGGGTATGTATAAGTTTGATTGTACTGTACATGTTGAAGATGAGCTTGCGGTTAGTGCTCAGATTATGATTGCCCGTCAGGAGCAATAAACCGCATTAGTCACTTTGAATAATGCATGAAACATCTAAACCATGATGTGAATGCTTATTTAATAGCATCATCTTATTTTTTAACAAAGGCAGCTTTAGGCTAGTTAATTTCACTAAGCTGTCTGTATTTGTTTTACTAATTTAATTGCATTCGATGATACAAAGGCCTCTATTATGAGTCAGATCCATCCCACAGCACTCATCTCACCGTCTGCTACGATTGATAAAACCGCAACCATTGGCCCTTACTGTATTGTCGGTGATGAGGTTACTATTGGTGCACATACTGTATTGCATCGCCACGTGGTCGTCACTAGATTGACTCGTATCGGTGAATACAATCAGTTTTATCAATTTTCAAGCATTGGCGAAGACCCGCAAGACCTCAAATACGCAGGTGAGCGTACTTGGCTTGAGATTGGTGATCATAATACCATTCGAGAAGCCTGTAGCTTGCACCGTGGTACTGAGCAAGATGGTGGGTTGACAAAAATTGGCAACCATAACTTGCTCATGGTTAACACTCATGTGGCTCATGATTGCTTGATTGGCGACCATAATGTATTGGCTAATAATGTTGGCGTCGCAGGTCACGTTACCATTGGCAATCATATTATTGTCGGTGGCAATTCAGGCATTCATCAGTTTTGTACAATTGATGATTATAGTTTGGTTGGTGGTGCAACGTTGGTCTTAAAAGATGTAGCGGCGTTTACCATGGTTTCAGGTAATCCTGCTAAGGCACATGGTCTTAATATTGAAGGTATGCGCCGTAAAGGCTGGTCTAAAGATAGCATCGACGTGCTGCGTCAAGCTTATCGTGTGGTATTCAGATCTGGTTTAACGACAGTGCAAGCACTTGAAGTATTGAAACAAGATCTGCTGCCAAAAGAGTCAAAAATCGAATTTTTAATCGATTCGCTACAGAAAAGTCGCCGCGGAGTCGTGCGCTAAATTCTGTTTTGATACATCAGTAGCTCATTTTAAATAGTTTTTACCACCGAAACTAAATGTTATAAATAGTAATCATAAATATAAAAAGCCATAACTAATAGTTATGGCTTTTTATATTTATGATTACTTGACTTTTTTAGTTGCTTAGCAGAAACTGAGCCTCTACAACAATGTAAACAATTCTTTCTTAATGTTGCTGGATGCATCACATTGATGCATAGAGTAAATAGTCAAATATTATGGACAGCTATTTATAATAATCAAGGATGATTATAAGCAATATTAATTGAAGCATGAGGAAGGAAAAATGGCTAGTAATAAACAAGATCATGCGCAGTGGAGCTCAAGTTTTGGCTTCGTACTTGCAGCAGTAGGCTCGGCAGTCGGCTTAGGAAATATTTGGAAATTCCCTTATATGGTAGGTGAAAGCGGTGGTTCAGCTTTTGTTATTGCCTATTTGTTCTGTATTGCTTTGGTTGGTTTTCCTGTATTGGTCGCTGAGTGGCTCATTGGTCGCCGTGGTCAAAAGAATCCTATTAATACCTTTAAAGATGTTGCTGTTAGTGAAGGTAAGTCAAGTAGCTGGGGTATTGTCGGTGCAACTGGTATCTTAGGTGGTTTTTTAATTCTCTCTTTTTATAGTGTCATCGGTGGCTGGGCGCTGAACTATATCACTAAAGTTGGCACGGGCAGTTTTGCCGGTCAAAACAGTGACTCTGTCGCTGCAACCTTTGATGGAATGCTAGCATCAGCAGGTACGCTAACGATTTGGCATACGGTATTTATGATCATTACTGCACTTATCGTAGGTATTGGTGTGACACGCGGTATTGAAAACGCTGCTAAAATCATGATGCCATTACTGGGTGTGATTTTATTTATCATTGTTGGTTATAACGTGATAAATGGTGGTTTTGGTGAAGCGGTTAATTACTTGTTTGCACCTGATTTGAGCAAGTTGACCGTTGATGTAATGCTAGCGGCATTGGGTCATGCTTTCTTTACCCTATCTATTGGTATGGGCATCATGGTGGCTTATGGTTCATACTTAGGTCGTGAAGTGAACTTACTAAAAACTGCTCGTACGGTTGTTATTTTAGATACAGTTATTGCCTTAGCAGCTGGTTTGGCCATTTTCCCAATCATCTTTAGCAATGGTCTTGATCCTGCATCAGGTCCTGGTTTGATTTTTGTCAGTCTACCGATTGCTTTTGGTAGCATGGCTGGTGGTACGATTATTGGTACTTTGTTCTTCTTATTGATTACCTTTGCTGCTGTGACATCGTCGATATCATTGCTAGAGCCAAGTGTCGAGTTCTTAGAAGAACGCACATCTATGAACCGTACGATGTCTACCATTGCTGCTAGTACCGTGATTTGGCTATTGGGTATCGCTGCGCTATTGTCGTTTAACCTATGGAGCGACTTTACTATCATGGGCAACGGCATCTTTGATGCACTAGACAAACTTACCAGTAAGTTCTTATTACCGCTAACCGGTCTTGCAGGCATTATCTTCTTTGCTTGGAGAATGGACCAACGTAGCATTCAGCAAGAGCTTAATTTATCAAACGGTACTTGGCAGATTTGGCAAATCGTTACTAAATTTGTAGCGCCAATCGCAGTTATTGTGGTATTTGTGGCTGCATTGGTAGGCTAATCATTTATTCTTGATATGTATCCTGTTGATAGTTAGCTTGTCAAAATTTAGTGAACAAAAAAGGCTTAAGGTTGATCTTAAGCCTTTTTTTGTATTTTATATCTGAATAGCTAATGTCAAATTACTATTAACGCAAATTCAGCTCTGGCACCGTCTGTCCGCGTTTGCTATAAAATTCATTCACGAACTCATCAAATTTATCTTGTTCGATGGCATCTCTGATATTTTGCATCAAACGTTGATAGTAACGTAAGTTATGAATCGTCGCTAACTGCGCGCCAAGCATCTCTTTACATTTATTCAAATGCGATAAATAAGCACGACTAAAATTCTGGCAAGTATAGCAATCGCATTCAGGGTCTAATGGACCTTCATCGGTGCGGTATTGGCTATTGCGTATACGTACTACGCCCGCATTGTCGGCGTCGCCTGTGACAAAATAATGACCATTACGCGCATTCCGGGTTGGCATGACACAATCGAACATATCGACACCGCGGCGTACTCCTTCAACGAGATCTTCAGGCTTACCGACACCCATCAGATAGCGCGGCTTATCAGCAGGCATGTCATCTGCGATATAATCTAGGACGTCTATCATCTCTTCTTTTGGCTCGCCAACAGACAAACCGCCAATGGCATAGCCATCAAAGCCAATTTCAAGCAAGCCTTCTAGTGATTGCTTGCGTAAATCAGCGTACATACTGCCTTGAATGATGCCAAATAACGCATTGGTACTGCCAAGATTTTTATGCTCATCAACGCAGCGTTGTCCCCAACGTAGTGACAACTCTAAAGACTTTTTAGCTTCATCGTGAGTGGCAGGATAGGGCGTACACTCATCAAACTGCATCACGATATCTGAGTTCAAGCTATATTGAATCTGCATCGATTTTTCTGGTGATAAAAAGACTTTAGCACCATCGATAGGTGATTTAAAAGTCACACCTTCTTCAGTGATCTTACGCATCGCGCCAAGACTGAATACCTGAAATCCGCCAGAGTCAGTCAAAATAGGCTTATCCCAATGCATGAATTTATGTAAGCCACCGAATTTATCAATAATGTCGGTACCAGGGCGTAACCATAAATGAAAAGTATTGCCCAAGATGATATCTGCGCCAATTGCTTCAATATCACGTGGTAGCATGCCTTTAACGGTACCGTAAGTACCTACTGGCATAAAGGCTGGCGTTTGTACATCGCCATGATTGAGGTGGACTGTACCACGGCGTGCGCGAGTGACACCACTGGCTGTTTTATGTAAGACAAATTGCATAAGGTAACCGCTATATGAGCTATGAAAATGGTGCTAATTATAGCATTGTTAGGCTTTTTTTGGTTATTGATGTTTATTTAGCTTAGATTTCATGGGGTGTTTTTAGTCGACTATAACTAAAAGCTACAGACATCGTGATCAAGTCATTGCTAAAGTAGAAAACAGACCAAAACCCAAGTATTAATACCTTATATGCTTTTGGACAATGGAGATAAGTCATGACCAAAAGAAATTACTTAAAGAGCAGCTTATTGTTAAGTAGCCTATTATCGATATCAGGAGCAGCTATGGCTACCGAAGAGCCGAAATATACTGTCTTGTCGCAAACTGAACATTTTGAATTGCGTCGTTATGATGAGCAATTGGTGGCGCAAACTTGGGTTTCTGGCGATCAAAATACCGCCAGTCGGGCAGGGTTTAAGGTGTTAGCGGATTATATATTTGGTAACAATACCGCGCCAAGTGGCGAGAGTAGCAAAATCAGCATGACTGCCCCTGTGACGATGCAATCTGAAAATAAAAATAGCAGTGATGAGTCACAAAAAATAGCCATGACAGCGCCAGTGAGTATGCAACAAAACGATGGAAAATGGCGTGTGCAATTTACCATGCCAAGCCAATACACGCTGCAAACGCTACCAAAACCAAATAATTCAAATATTGAGATTGTGAAAGTACCCGCTAAGACTTACGGTGTTATTAAGTTTTCAGGGCTTGCTGGCAGTGAAAAGGTGGCTGCGAAAACGGCAGAATTACAGTCTTGGATGCAGGCGCAAAAATTAAAGATGTCAGGTGAACCTGAATTGGCACGTTACAATCCACCATGGACACTGCCATTTATGCGCCGCAATGAAATAATGATCACTTATCAGCAAAAATAACTCATAAAAAAGACAGCAATTGCTGTCTTTTTTATATCCAAATTCAGAATATTAGCTTCAGCTATTTTGCTCGCGAATGATGTTCAGCATACGGCGTAATGGCTCAGCCGCGCCCCATAATAGTTGGTCACCAACGGTGAATGCGCCTAAATACTCAGGCCCCATATTAAGCTTACGCAGGCGACCTAGTGCAACCGTTAAGGTGCCGGTTACTGCAACAGGTGTTAAGCGGTTCATAGTGGCTTCTTTATTGTCTTCAACCACGTCTAACCACTGATTACCGCTATTCTTCAGTGCTGCTTCAATCTCTTTTAGTGGAATGTCTTTTTTGAGCTTAATCGTTAAGCCTTGTGCATGACAGCGCATCGCCCCAACGCGAACACACATACCATCGATAGCAATCTTATCTGCTTCAGAGTTGCCAAGGATCTTATTGGTTTCAACACCACCTTTCCATTCTTCACGAGACTGCTTGTTCTCTAATTGTGAGTCGATATAAGGAATCAAGCTACCGGCCAATGGCACGCCAAAGTATTGTTTAGGAAAATCGTCTGAGCGTTGAGTCTGAGCGATTTTTTTATCAATCTCAAGAATGGCGCTAGCAGGATTGGCAAGCTCATCTTTAACAGCATCACGTAATACACCCATGCCTTCAATAAGCTCACGCATGTTGTTAGCGCCTGAACCACTAGCGGCTTGATAAGTCATGGCGCTGACCCATTCTACCCAACCTTTATTAAACAGCTCACCAATTGCCATCAGCATTAGTGACACAGTACAGTTGCCACCGATAAAGTCTTTTTTACCCTCAGCGAGTGCATTATCGATAACAACTCGATTAACCGGATCAAGAATGATGATGCTGTCATCTTCCATGCGTAAGGTACTTGCCGCATCAATCCAATAACCAGCCCAACCACTATCCCGCAGTGGTTGATGTACTTTTGAGGTATAGTCGCCACCTTGGCAGGTAATAATCACATCACAAGCGGTAAGGGCGTCAATATCATGAGCATCTTGTAGTTGGCTGGTCTTAATACCATCAAAACTTGGCGCATCACCGCCTGCATTACTGGTTGAAAAGAATACTGGCGTAATACCGTCAAAATCTTTTTCTTCCATCATACGTTGTAACAATACTGACCCGACCATACCGCGCCAGCCTACCAAACCTACTGTTAAATCACTCATCAAACTCAATCCTTTTTTACAATAAATTGTTGCATCGCCAACCAATAACAATGCCGTGAATAGCTCCAAAAAGCAAGGTTTTTTGATGGGTTTCGCGGGTTTTACTAGCACTATTAACTATGATAGTTATAACTTTGAGTTATGGTCATTCTTCTAGCTCTGCTAATGAATGAGAAATGATATTCATCATGAGTGAAATATCGACTTTGATAACAGAATAAGCACAGACGTAAGCCTGATCTTTGTAATGTTTTATAGTATCTATTAGGTAATTAGTGTTCAATAGTAGGCGCAGGTTGTCTGGAATGCTAAAGTAAGCCTTTATATATACTGCTTACCTTAAGCACTTTTCGTTTTTATGTTTTTTATTTAAATATTTTTATATGCATTTTATTAAGAGAATTTATCGTTTAGCTATTATAGACGCTAAGCCATAATAATAACGAACATAATCAATGGCATAACTGTTGATTTGATAAATGGTCGATACACATGATGGATTTCTCCTTTCTATATTACGGTGCGCAAGGACTGGCAGGGCTCGTTGCATTTATCACTATTTGGGGATGGCTACCACTTGATAATTGGTGGGTACGCGGTGTGGATTTCCCTCGTATTCAAATCATGATACTTGGTATCATTGCTTGGCTTGGCATGGTGGTATTTGGACCTCAGTGGCAGCTAGAACAATGGCTGTTGTTTGCGGCTTTGAGTATTACGTTAGCCTTTCAGCTCAGAATGGTATTGCCCTATACTCTGCTATGGAAGAAAGAAGTACAAAATGCCAAAGATAAGCCGGATGTTGAGGAATATCAGTTAAAAATCATGGTTTCAAATGTGTTGACCACCAATGATGATACTTATAAATTGGTTGAGTTAGTACAACAGAAACAACCTGATATCTTAATTACTTTAGAAAGTGATGAAAAATGGGAAAAAGCGCTTGATCAAGTTGAGTCTGATTACCCTTATACAGTAAAAGTGCCTTTAGATAATTTATATGGTATGCATCTTTATTCTAAGCTTGAGCTGATAGACCCTGAGATTAAATATTTGATCATTGATGATATACCTTCTATTCATACTCAGATACAGTTGCAAGGTGGGCGCGTCATTTGGCTTTATTGCTTGCATCCTATGCCCCCCAGTCCAACAGAAGCTGATAAATCTACGACCCGTGATGCTGAGCTATTGATGGTTGGCAAGCATATTAAAGACAATAAGCAAACGGCCATATTGGCAGGTGATCTTAATGACGTTGCTTGGTCACAGACCACACGTCGTTTTCAACGTATTTCAGGGCTACTAGATCCCCGTATTGGGCGACATTTTATCAATACTTTTCACGTTAACTATCCTTTTTTACGTTGGGCATTGGATCATCTTTTCCATAGCGCTTGCTTCACAGTGATTGATATTGAACGTTTACCTTCGATTGGCTCTGACCACTTTCCTGTGATGACAACGTTGCAATATGAGCCAGAAGAGGAGAGTAATCAAAAAGGAAATGCTCCTACAGCACAAGCAGCCGACTTTAAAGAGGCGGAAAATAAGATCGAAGCAGGCAAAAAAGAAGGTTGCAAGGTGTCTAAAGAGCATGAAGAATCGGAATAGAAGTGAAATTCAGCAGAATCCTAATAAGCAAAGAATACCTGCTAACGAAGTAATTCAGACGTAAGCAAATGCTTACGTTAAATAAGGTCTTTAGCCTCTAGTCGCTGCACATCAATTGTCTTAGAATACATCCATCAACACAAGGATACGCAAGGATGTAGTGTTGAGACAGTATCAATAATAGGACAGGACAGCCCACTGTCTCATGGATTACTGTTTATGACTTAGGATGAGTCAACACGGAAGAGATAACAATAATAATATGAAAAACCATAGCCCCGAACCAATCGCCCTAGGTTCGGGGCTTTTCTTTGTGCTTACGTTATTAATTTATATATTTTTACTCGTTCTTTTTATGCTTGAGCATTTATGTATCTGCTATTATTTTCAAGTAAATAACAAATCAAAAGGCATAAAAAAAGGATATACGCACCGGCATATACCCTTTTTTATAAAATACTTTGACTGGTTATTTAGTTCACTTGATCATTAACCAAGCACTTGGATATAAGCGCCAGCACGTAACTCTTGTAGCCAGTCTTCTTTGGCTTGTGGTGCTAGGCGTTGATATAGAGCTTGACGTGCCATAGTGCGACGATACTCATCGCTGACATCTTGTTGACGCTTACCTTCAACTTTGAGTATGTGCCAACCAAATTGCGTTTTAAACGGGGCAGAATAGTCACCGACAGCTGTGTTTTTCATCATTGCTTCAAACGGAGCAATCATTTGATCTTCACCAACCCAATCTAAATCGCCGCCGCGCCCTGCTGAACCAGGATCGTCTGAATACGTTGATGCTAGACTATCAAAGGCAGCACCATTACGTAGCTGACTATATAGGTCGTTAATTTTTTGCTCAGCAAGAGCATCTGTTTGTAGCTCATCAACTTTAACCAAGATATGACGAGTATTCCACTGAGGAACAAGCATGGTATCATTGGCTTTTTTATTGGCAAGCTTAATAATATCGATACCTTCAGGGGTGACTAAAGGCGCACTCACAGCGCCAACCTCAAGTTTGGTAATCTCGCTCGATAGCTCAGTTGGGAGGGCAGCGGCTTTATGAAAGCCCATATCACCACCTTGTAATGGGATAGGGTAGCTGCCTTGACTGGCTGCAATCGCTTCAGCGACATTGACATTTGGCACAAGAAGGCGTGTACGTAACTTTTGTGCCACTTTTAAAGCGTCATTACGCTGTGCTTCTGATAGGCGACTATAGTCATCCATATATGGAACACGGACATGGACTGTCTGATACTCACTTTGGTTCAAGCGTTTGGCTTCAGGTGATGCCAAAAATGCATCAATATCCTGCTCGCTAATACGCACACGATTGGTGATTTGACGCTGTTGTAAGGCTTGAATAGCGGCATCTTCAATCAACTGCGCGCGCAAAGTCGCGTAGCTGCCCGATTGCGCTGAGTCTAAACGCTGTTGTAAAGCGGCGATGCTATTTAAACCTTCTGCTTTTGCTATTTGTTCTAAGCGCTTATTGATAGACGCTTCATCGGGATTTAAACCAACACGTTTGATCAAGGACAGCTGTAGTTCGCGCAAAATAAGGGCGTTTAATACTTCTGACTGTAACTGTGCTGAATTGGCAATAGGTTCACCCGCCGCTTTTGCACGTGCCTGTGTCTGAGCAATGGCAGCAATGAGATCACTTTTTAAAATCGCATTTTCATTCACCAATGCAATTATGCCATCTGTACTATTGGCAGGCGTTAAACGGGCCACGTTGTTTTTTTGAGTTGTCGTCGCTTGCGCTTTTGCAGAGTTCACCGTTGCTGCTTGGGCACTAACGCTCATACCAAGAGCAGTCATTAAGCCCATCGATAGGAATACTGCTTGGCTTGTTTGGCGTAAAGAAAAAAATCTCATGATGCTCCTCATCAATGTCATTGCATCGGATGGTAATCGGTTAAATCCACTAGCCACTGCTTTAGCATCAAATAATGTTAATACTAAAGTATTAGCTAGGGTTGTTTATAATAGAATGCAAACCAGTTTATACCATACATACTAGGCTATAAATTAGGCTTGTCTCTTATCATGTTATTAGTCTTTCCATGCATTTTGAACAGGTTCAAAACCTAATACTTTATCAGCAAGTAAGCGTGTCAAACGGCTACTACCACTGCCAAGACCACTTAATCTTACTTCTGCCATAATCGCTTGTGTGGGTTTTTCAGCAATATTCAAGTCATTATAGTAACGACGACCATAAACCGCAAAGCCAAAACAGCAATCTTCATAATCGATCCCAATCAATGAATCGAGCATTTGGTTGCGATTATAGTCGTATTGACCTTGAGCCAGTACACGCCAGTTATTATTGATTGGGAAAACTGCTGACGCTGTCAATGCAGACAGTGGTAACTGGTTGGTATTTTCATCACGTTGACGTTTGATAAAGCCTACATTAAATAAGCTTCTATCAGATGGCTGGTAACGTAACTCAGTAGTAATATAATTTAAATCGTAGCTATTGGTCAGCGCGCCACTCACATCGACCCAGACATTATTATAAGGCTGTGTGCTGGTATCCCAAACTAGCCCTGAAGAGGATGAGGTAAAGACAGGTTTTGTATTATCAAGCGTAACGCGTCCATCATCGAGATAAAATTGTTCACCAATGCTACCATCAAAACGTGTCACGCCCGTTGCATCGATGTAACGATAGTTAATACCTGGGGTAAAAGCATGTAAATCTTGTAAGCGATCATGCCCTAAAAACCAGCTGTCTGAGAATAACTGCTCATAGTTAATAGAGGCAATACGAGTATTAAAGTTTGGAATATCGTTTTGGTCTCTATAAGGCGAGTAAGTATATTTCAGGCGCGGGCTAAGTAAACGATAACCACCTAACGTGTCATCAAATGCGCCAAACGGTGAGCCGGCTTGATAAAAATGTAAACCTGCATCAATACTGGCTTGCGGGACAAACACTGACTGGCTGCCATCATCTTTATCCAGTGAATTGTCAACTAAGCTATCTTCATCATAAGTGGTAAACAGATGTTGTAAGCTTAGCTTTGGCTTGATATAACCCCATGAGTTCTCCATAGGATAAGATGCACTGAGTTTATTATAAAAACGTGTGCCACTTTTTTCATTCTCAGAACCATCATCGATAGATTTTTTAAAATAAGCGGAGTCACTGACGCCAGTGATATCAAAATGCTTTGCCCAAGGTAGACGGTAATCAAGTTTGAGCTGCGGTAGGCGCGAGTAAGGCTTGTCTTTATCTTGCAACATCTGCCCATTGTTATTCAACGCATCAAGTGTTTGGAAGGTTTCTACTTTTAGCTCGCCGTCGACATAGTCATTATAATAATTCAGTTGCGCTCGGCGCGGCAAGTTTAAGGTGTTATCTGATAAACCTAGCGTATCAAAATCATTAAGGTAGTCGGCATCAGATACGTAGCTGTATTTGGCCTCACCGCTTAGGCGTGGGATGCTGGTAGATGACCAATAATGATCATAGAACAAACTGCGGCGGTCTTCGCCATCGTATTCTTTATCATTAGGCAAGTACGAACCATTAAAGATACCCTCGCCATAATTTTCTGTTAAATAACGAAACTCTCCAGATAGCATAGGATTACGAGTGGTATAAATATGCGTGCTTAGCGTGGCATCATAGTTGGGAGCTAGGTTGAAATAATAAGGCACATCAATTTCAAGTCCGTTTTCGCTACTGATACTTGCATTAGGCAATAAGAAGCCACTACCGCGTCGACTGTCTATTGGAAAGTTAAAATAGGGCAGATAAAATACAGGCACATCAGCAATACGGAAGGTGGTATTGTAAGCTTCACCGCGTCCTGTCTCAGTGTCTAAATCTATGCTTTTGGCATCAAATTGCCACTTACGATTGGTCGGAGGGCAGGTGCTATACATGACCTCATCCAATTCATATTGGCTCTCATTCGGTCGGTTTAAGCGCTTGGCATAACCATGTGCTTGTAGCTCAACACTGGCAAAGGCAACATTTGTAGCAGTAGATTGCCCTGTTTCAGTATTATAATTCAAATTGTCAGCGACACCAATGAGACCACCTTGTGTTGCTTTATCAGTAAGGCTAGTTTTACCATTTTGCTGAGTGCGATCTTGTGCACCATTTACAGAGACATTGCCAGTAGCTTGGTCAGTAAACATCACTTTACCTTGCGCCGCTGCCACCCCGTTGCTTAAGTCCAATACGATTTTTTCAGCCTCAATATGCTGAGTCCCTTGGTCAATGATGACATTACCTGATAGTTCGGCATAATCGACATTATCATAGTAGCCATAATCTGACTCTGCAAATAGTGGCGCTTGATTATTGGGCAGACCATTTAAATTGGGTGCTGGTTGCCCACTACTGGCGCTTGCTTCATTAACAGCCCGTTGATAGTTAGGGTTTTTCTTAGGATAAACCCATTGTCCTTCACAGCGCGCCGCACTATCGACGGTATGTGGCAGCAAGCGCAGATTGCTACCTACGGTTGGGATATTAGTCGTTACAGGCGTCAAACTGTTTTGAATATTATTTTGTTCGTCGTTTACGCTAGTGCCTGTATTGTTTGATGTTGCAACATTCGTATCTGGCGTCAGCTCATAAAATTCTGCTAAACGTTTAAGGCTTTCTTGAATACTCTCATCATTGGTATCAATTCGACGATTACCAGCTTTTGCTGCGTTGCTTGTATTTACTGGGGCAACGCGGCTATCTTGGCTCGTCTTGGTACGATCGTTAATCGCAGTGATATTATTGTTATTTACAGCCGCGTCATTACTGAGAGTAGCATCACTACTCAAACTGGCTTTTTTATAGGCTGCTGACTGCTGACTGTCGCTTTGATAGCTGATGTCTTGATTGTTGATTTCATTATTAAAACCAGCATCAGTTGCTACGTCATCGGCATACTGGTTTGAGCTATCAGTCACCAATGGCTCAGGCATCATCGAGTCAGTCTGATTGATAGCGGCACTAACGGTCAGGCTCGATAAGCCCAGCGCGCCAAATAAAATCAAACGGATGCTTTGGTAAAGCGGAGAATATAACAAGGGCACACCTATGATTTGTAGAGCCTATTGGATTGCAATATATCGTCTATCAAGTCTGTTTTAGACAGCTACAGCGCTTTATAAACGAATAATAAATAATATAATCTTAAAAGTTGGGACGTTTTACATATAATGACGACTAATCATAGTCAAAAAAAACCAAATCAGCTACACTATTTATCAAATTATCAAAGTTTATTAGATAGCCATGCTATTTTTAAGACAACAGCGACTGTGCAATAAGCGCTCACTATTTTAGCAAGTATTTGTCCTACTTATCACTCATTTAGTCATTTACGACTTATATTTAACCTGCGATGCTTTTTATGACCGAAAAAACTATTACCGACGAACAAATATTAGAACTTGCGATACCTGCCATTAATACGCCCCAAGAGTCATTAAAGTGCTGGTTAAAGCAAGTGTTCGAGAATCAAACCTTTACCCTTGAGAGCTTACCAGGTGATGCCAGTGCTCGCCGTTATCACCGTATTCAGCTAGTAGCTGGTGGTACAGATGATACGACAAAAACAGCGCGTTATATTGTCATGGATTCGGCTGATGAGCAAGACGCGATGCAGCAGTTTATTAATGTGGCAAAGCTCATGTCGCAAGCCATCAATGTGCCGACGCTGATCGCGCAAGATGTGACAAAAGGCTTTTTGGTCTTGCAAGATTTTGGCGCGGTAGAGTTCGCTCATTTATTGGTTGGTGCTACGCCTGCGCAAGTAAATGACTACTATCAATCAGCGATGCAGGCACTAGTTGCGTTGCAACAGATACCGGTAGAGACAGCAAAGTCTCAACATCAATTGCCTGATTATGATGCCGCAATGCTAACCCGTGAAATGGACTTATTTAGCGAGTGGTTTATCCCGCATATTGGCGTGACACTTGATACGTCATTATGGGAAAACCTAAAATCAGCCTTGATAGAAGAGATTGTATTACAACCGCAAGTCATCGTCCATCGTGATTATCATAGCCGCAATTTGATGCAGGATCAGGCGGATAACACGCGATTAGGGGTGATTGACTTTCAAGATGCGGTGATTGGCGCGCATAGCTATGATTTGGTATCATTGCTGCGTGATGCCTATGTCGAATGGTCGGAAGCACAAGTAACGCAGTGGATTCATGATTTTTGGCAATTGCAAAAACGAGCAGGGCTATTAACAGCAGACAGTGCTGAGCAACTTGAGAAGCAGGTCAATATCATGGGCGTACAGCGGCACCTAAAAGTGCTTGGTATTTTTATCCGGCTTTATGAGCGCGATGGTAAAAGTCGTTATTTAGCGGATATTCCTAAAGTCATGCGTGATTTTCTCTTTGAATTAGAATGGCTAAGTACAAAAGGCAGTGCGCGTCTGCAACAAGTCGTTTTGCCATTTAATCAATGGATAATGGATACAGTATTGCCTGCTTATCAAACCAAATTTGTGCAGCAATATATTTAACGCTCATATATTTAATGCCAATGTATTCAAAGCTAGTGATCATCAGTCGCCTCGTATAAATTTCGCCAAGAATAAGGATTATCTATGTCGGTAATAACGCAAGCCATGATTTTGGCAGCCGGTAAGGGTACGCGCCTGCGTCCATTAACCTTAGAGACCCCAAAGCCGTTAGTGGAAGTAGGTGGGCAGCCACTTATTATTTGGCATATTAAAGCGCTACAAGCCGCTGGTATTACTGATATTACAATTAATGCCTCTTGGCTGGCTGATAAGTTGATGAATACGATTGGCGATGGTACGCAGTTTGGCGTACAGTTGCATTGGTCACTTGAAGCTGACGCGCCATTAGAGACAGCAGGTGGTATTTTTAAAGCGCTACAAACTGGAAAGTTAAAAAATGAACCATTTATCTTAGTCAACTCTGACGTATGGACGACGTTTGATTTTAGTCAGTTGGTCACGTATGAGTTAAGCGCAGACCAGCGCGCCCATTTATTGTTGATTGATAATCCTGAGCATAATGAGGGTGGCGACTTTGCTATTAACAATGGTTTGGCAAGCGAGCAGGCCATTGGTGAAGCCGATAAATATACTTTTGCTGGCATCAGTGTTGTGTCGCCACGACTGGTTGATGGCTTGGTATCAGGTCAATCTGCCGCCCTTGGACCATTACTTAGACAAGCAATGATAAAATTCCAAGTAACGGCTGAGATCATGCCTGATAATTGGATAGATGTTGGTACGCCTGAACGCCTAGAGCAGGTAAATACCTTTATAGAAAATAAAGGTGTAAGCGAACATTGCGGTGCTTAATCTATAATATCTAGTAGTAATAGGCCATAAAAAACCGCAGCGCTAATCATTGATTAGGGCTGCGGTTTTTTATGAATAGCTAATGGGATAACTATTTATATTATACGTTATACGCCCATTGCCAATTTAATCAGCTGGGCAATGGTAAAAATCGTCAGAAAACCTGCGATATATAAACCAATAAACCATGCCCACTGAGATTGTTTTTTACTAAGATTTTTCATGATATTCTCCTAAACAGTGTTCTCCTGAAAACTTAGAATATAGAATACTGCTTAATAGCTATTAATACATGTGCTCGTGACCAGTTTTACCTTTAAACGTATAATAGGCAAACGCGGTATAGCTCAAAATAATGGGTAGCATAATGCCAGCACCAATAAGCATAAATGATAATGAAGTATCTGCTGCTGCTGCCTCATAAATGGTCATTTGATACGGCACGATGTAAGGGAAAATCGCAAAACAAACACCGATATAACCCATCAAAAATAGCACGACGGTCAATAAGAACGGACGATATTCACGCTCTGAGGTCAAGTCTTTACGCATAAAGAAAAATAACGCCAAGACGATAATCGGCATCGGTGCAAGGTACAATAACCCTGGGAAACTAAACCAACCTTCAAGCGCATCAATGTCTGAGAAATACATAAAGGCAGTCACGACAATCATTGCGACTACCAATGCTGATAGCATCCAACCAGAAACTTTACGCGCCCAAACTTGTAGCTTATGCTCAGTCTTAATAATCAACCACGTCGAGCCAAGCAGCGCGTAACCGATAATTAGAGCGATACCACAGACCACAGAGAAGGGCGTGAGCCAATCAAAAGGGCCGCCGGTATATAAACGATTACTTGCTTCAAGTCCTTGTACCAACGCGCCAAGCATAATCCCTTGGAAGAAGGTAGCAACCACAGAGCCGATAAAGAAAAAAGTATCCCATACATAGCGATGTGAGGTTGCTTTAAAACGGAACTCAAATGCTACGCCGCGCATAATCAAACCGAACAGCATAAAGGTGACCGGCAGATAAAGCCCTGTCATAATAATGCCATAGGCGACTGGGAAGGCGGCAAATAAACCACCACCGCCCAATACTAACCATGTCTCATTACCATCCCAAAAAGGGGCGATAGAGTTCATCATGCGGCTACGATTTTTGTCGGAACCCGCAAACGGGAATAAAATACCGCAGCCCAAATCAAATCCATCAAGTAACACATAAACGAAGACAGCTAAAGCAATTAAGCCGCCCCAGATGAGGGGTAAATCTAATACGTCACCAAAGTTAAACATTAGCGTAATCCTCCATCTTCGACGTCATCGGCAGGCTGATCCAAATCTTCTACTTTCTCACTGGCATTGCTATCGCCGCTTAACGTGCGACCTTGACCTTCAGTGATAGAGTGCTCATAGAAGTTATCATCAGCAGGGTCTTCATACGGCTGTGGACCCTTTGCAATCAAGCGTAAAATATAAAAGCTGCCTGCGCCAAATACGAAGACATATAGCACGATAAAGCCAATCAGCGTCGTTGCCACTTGTTGTGCCGCAACCGGAGACATGCTTTCTGCCGTTCGAATGACGCCGTAAACTGTCCACGGCTGACGTCCGGTTTCAGTGACGAACCAACCAGCTAGTAGGGCGATAAAACCCATCGGGGTCATCATCATCCATAAGCGGTGGAACCAGATACTGTCAGAATTAAACTGCTGTTTTTTAAAGTATTTATATAGACTAAATAGTCCCACCAATACCATCAGCATACCAATAGAAACCATGATACGAAACGCCCAAAAGACAATGGGAACGAATGGACGATCTTCTGGTGCCCAGTTTTTAAGACCCTTCACTTCTTTATCAAATGAGTGAGTTAAAATTAAACCGGACACATAAGGTATTTTAACTTCATAGTGATTTTTTTCTGCTTTTTGATCTGGAATGCCGAATAATACCAGCGGCGCACCGCGCTCATTTTCCCAAAGCCCTTCCATCGCTGCGACTTTGACAGGTTGATGCTCTAATGTATTAAGCCCATGCATATCGCCAATAAGTACTTGTGCTGGGGCAACAAAAATCGCCATCACCATCGCCATACCGAGCATGACACGACCGTGTTTGCGATGTTCGACATGTTTTTTGGACTGTAGATAATACGCACCGATGCCACCGATAACAAAAGCAGTCGTCAAGAAAGCCGCGGTCATCATATGCGCATAGCGATAGGGAAAAGAGGGGTTAAAAATGATTTCTAACCAGTTGGTGGGATACAGTAGACCATCTGCGCCAACCATAAAGCCTTGTGGCGTCTGCATAAAGCTGTTGGCAGCCAAAATCCAGAACCCTGATATCAGCGTACCGATAGCGACAATCGCCGTTGAGGCAAGGTGCATACGTTTACTGACACGACCCCAGCCAAAAAGCATAATCCCTAAGAATGAGGCTTCTAAAAAAAAGGCGGTCAATACTTCATAAGCAAGCAAGGGACCCAGCACGTTACCCGCTTTATCGGAAAACACTGCCCAGTTGGTGCCGAATTGATAGGACATTACCACGCCTGACACGACACCCATGCCGAATACCACGGCAAATATTTTTACCCAGTGTTTGTAGACTTCGGCATAGATAGGCTCACCAGTTTTTAACCAGCGAAACTCTAAAACCGTCAAGAAGCTGGCAAGTCCGATTGAAAAAGCTGGAAAAACAATGTGCCATGAAATAACAAATGCGAACTGGATACGCGCAAGCATCAGCGCATCAAGCTGGTCAATCATAAATGTAGCGAACATAAGCGGTTACCCTTATATTTTAGCTGAATAGCGCTTGCTTCCATGTTACGCTGAAATCATTGTTCGTAGCTGTCCGTCGATACGGATGTCAGTAGGATAATAAGTGTTACGAACAATAGTCAATGTAAACTGGCTATCGTTGTCATTTAGACAACACCTTATCTATGATAATCTAAGCACTACTATTTAGTTAAAGTAAATAATTTATGTCCTTATAAACTATAAGATATATCTCTTATGGCATTATTAAAATATTTTCTATTTAAGCATTATGCGCCTGAGTTTGCTTACGCGCAAGTTGCTATCCAGCCATATCACGCACCTATTGGTCATAAATGATTAACAATGTAATATAGTGCTTTTCAAGCTATGGCTATTGTTTAAGTAAGGTTATCAATAGATACAGAAAAGTAATATAAAACAATATCTTTTAATAATATTTTTTTGCTATCTGTTGTAAAAAATCTACTGTGAAAATAACCAACCTGTTATTTACTTTAAGCTATTGCTGTAATTGTTTATGCAATATACGTCGCAAGGTCAGAATGGTTTGTGGATTTTCTTGGATACTATGGCCGCCATTGATAACCGTCTCAGACGCTGCACCATCAAGATGCGCACTGGTATAGGGGACGATACCATCTGACAAACGCTCAGTTAATGCTTGGCTAATTTCTTCATTGACGATAACAGCAGCGACCAGTGCTTCAGGTGGCAAGGTATCTGTCTTAGCAGGCGCATCTTTTGCAGTCCCTACATCAACTACGGCAGCTGAAACGTTTAAATTATCTGAGTTTTCTACATTGCTGGTGCTACTGGTATCGACAGTCTCAATCACGCTATCATCATCTTCTATGACTGCTTGCGACAAATCAAGTTTGACGCCTTCCGGTTGCATTGCTGCCAGACCTCTTGTGATATCAGCATCGTTATTGGCAATAATCGAATGATAAGTAACACGTTTGTTGATGCTAATGTCTTTGGTTAATTGAATAAAGGAGGATTTGTCGCTCAATTGACTGGCACCATTTTGCAGGTATAACGCCCCTAGAGGGTTATTCGCCAAGTCGCCTTTGATAGCAATGGTTGCCAAATTGTCCGTAACGGTTTTTACTAAGCCTACCGGCAGATAAATAATGCGGCGTAACGCACGGGTAAACCAGCGATCGGCATAGTCAGTACCTTGGAATGGGGAAGATAAAAATACTGCCGTATCAACTTGCGGTAGCGCATTTAATTCAAAACGGTTGCGCAGCTCCTTATTGGTCAGGGCTTGCTTGAGCATGGCATCAACCTGACGCTGGCTGCTGTTGGCTAATAAACTATTATCGTCCAATGCATCTAAATTATTCGCCAAATTATCATCAGATAACATCATGCGAGCAATGATACCGCCCATGCTATGGCTAATAATCACGCTGTTCTTACTGGCAAGATTTTCCCCTGCAGGGTCTGTTTGCTGATAAGTGGCAGTGATTAATTTTTGGATTTGATAGCGATTTTCTAAAATAGGCAGATTGGTCGGATAAAAAATCTGCCATACCTGATAGTTATTACGTAATTTATCATCATTAAAAATATCGTTGGTCAAATTGACCCACGTTGCCGGACTTGATGCCAGACCATGCAGCATGATAATCACGCGTTTATTAGGGTCATAGGGCTCAAGCATAAAAAGTTTGGGTAAACTGGCTTCTTTTTGACGGGTAATAAGGTTTAGATAGCCGACACCATCGAGCTGATTTTCTGCTAACCAGAGTCCATAACCGGCAGAGAAGTTGGCGGCCAGTGGATAGTCATCGCCTAAGATAGAGGCGCTCTCGCTGCGGTAAGGGTTATATAAATGGATATCTAGCTGCTCACTACTTAGGGTGTCGAGTACGCTAGTGCCCGTAGGTTTAATCAGTCCTGTCATCAATAGATGCCCAGTAGGATAAATGCGTGAGCTGGCATCTTCTTCTTGAGTAATTTTTGCGGCGTTGCTTGCGCTATTGTTGCCAAGTCTGCCATTAGCAGCTTCTTGACCGATTTGACCTGAGAGCGAAGAGAGTAATAATTGACGAATAGTGGTGGTATAGCGATCGTCCAATGACGCCACCAAACTGATACCTAAACCCGGTCGCTTGCTAATGGAGTTTAGCCCCGACAAGCGCAGCTCATAAGTAGACACTAAGTCTGCTAGCGCAGAATTTTTCTCATTGGCATTTTTAAGATAGTTGTTTTCATTTGGCAAATAGACGTTTAAATGATAGTTGTCTACTTGCACCTTCATTACTTTGACTTGATCGGTTGGCCGTCCTTTGACGGGTGAAGTATTGGCAATGGCTGCATTGACGTCAAGCTCACTACTATCACGCCTGCTGGTATTAGCGGTCGTGGCAAGATGCTCTACTTTTACATTGCGCATCAATTGGTTCATGTCGCCTGTTGATTGATAAAGCTGAGTAATAACATCGTTGCTCGCGGCATTATAGATATCTTGAGTTTGGATATCGATATCGCTTGGGATACGATTTTTTGCCCGCCCACCACTTACTTTTTCATCGGCTCCTTCAAAATCATGCTCTAGACTGTCATAGAATAAGTAGGTATAGCTGGATTTGATGGCATCAAAGAGACGCTCTTGATAGTCGATTAAACATATCTCGGTTTTGCTCTGCTGCGCTTTAGCTTCAGCATCATCTAAAGGTGCATTGGCATAATAGGGATCAAGTGGCGGACGGGCAAGCGCATTGCTACAGCTTTTTGAGGTAGCGAGTTGGCGCGCTTTTGCATAGTGTAACTCTGAAAAGGCAGCCAGTGCTGGGCGATAGTGCCTATTAAGCATGCTATCAGCAAGCTGCGTTAAGCAAAGCTCAAACTGCTGCATACAGGCTTGCTCATTGAGCCCTGCTGACAATAATAATGATGCGGTATCACTACTGAGCTTGTTATCAGTGACAATATTACCTCGCTGCGCCGAAATCGTCTTGGCAGAGGCCTGTCTATTGACAGAGACAGTGCTACAGGCAGGTAATATTGCCATAGCTGATAGCAGTGCCAATACAGCTAAAGGCATCTTATTTTTATGAATAGCTGTCGGCGCATTATTGACAGGGTCAGCGAAAATCATAGGTAATTCCAGTGAATAATGGACAGGCATGTATTATAAAATAGCAATTATATTAGGATGAGTGTAGCGGAAGTTTGGTGCTTCGACTATCGTATTTATCGTCTTATATTCAAATTTTGCTAAATTTACTGGATACGACGCTGGAGAAAATAGCACTACTGAAAAGATAGAATAATAAAGAAGGACAGCGCTTCAAATAAAAGTGAATGTAAGAGAACGATGATATTTTATTTGACGTTCATAATACGCGTTTATATTTGGTACAAAAAAGCGCCTTAGTTCTATATTGTTAATTTCTCAATATAAAAAAAGACGCTAGATTTTTAATTTTTAACTATTTTTATCTAACATTGATGACGTATTTGTCATACATCATCTTTATAAGGTTTTGATTTACATATTTGGTTTTATATTTGATGCTGGTATATCCCAAATATAAAACTTACCGTCTTCGATCAGCTTGATTTGCTGACGGATAACCGTATTGTCTGGGACTTTCTGCTCTAAACGACGCAAACGCTCTAGCGCTTTTTCACGGCGATCACTCAAAACATCCGATTGTGCCAAGCTTTGCTCTGCTTCGGTATAACCTAAGCTAACCGCTTGATCAAGATACTTTTGACCTTCTTTAAAACCACCGCCTTCTGAGAGCATCATGCCATATATAAAGTTGGCTTCGCCGCTATCTGGTTTGATTTTGATGGCACGGTCAATATATTGCCCACCACGTACCGTATATTCTGACCCTAAGTCTAAGTTACGTCCCATACCATTGAGCTTAGCAGCACGCAGTAAAACATCGTAAGAAGCCTTAGGCGATTTGGCATAAGGTTCAATCCAGTCAGTTAGTACTTTGATTTTTTCACGAGCGTAATGACGCTGGGTGCGGTTAGGGAAGTTTGGTGGATAATGGCGTGCATATGGTGATGTGTCTTTAATAAAATCATCGAGTAGACTGACATCCAATTTGTCTGTACCAAGACCGGTTTGCTGCGCTATCAAGATGGTAGGTACAAAGCTGATGTCTGAAAGTTGCACTTGCGGCGTTGG
This sequence comes from Psychrobacter cryohalolentis K5, assembly GCF_000013905.1. Taxonomy (NCBI): domain Bacteria; kingdom Pseudomonadati; phylum Pseudomonadota; class Gammaproteobacteria; order Moraxellales; family Moraxellaceae; genus Psychrobacter; species Psychrobacter cryohalolentis. The sequence goes on along the minus strand of NC_007969.1, from coordinate 2,089,594 downwards.
AATGTTTGACAGCTGACCACCACGTAAATCGATACCCGTTGCAACCATCGGTCCACGCTCATAAACCCGTGTCGTCCCTGTAAGCTCAGTATTCTGATTGGTTTGGATGGCTTGATTTTGGATAGTATTTTGAAGCGCACGAGTGGGCTGTGTATTGTTTATTTGAGTATTAGTAACTTGGGCACTGCTTTGTTGATTCGTATTGATATTTGCTTGAGCACTCACTTGTGCTGCAGTACTTGTTGCCACTTCTGGTTGAACAGTGATTGCTGCCTGAGTAGCACCGACAGCTGCATTAGGTCTAGCAAGACGAATCACTCGTTTGCTTGAGTCAATCGCGCTCGGTACAGAAGTAGTTGCAGTCGCTGAAGCATCAATTTCGGCAGCATTCACAGGCGCAGATAACATCATGGCACAAGCTGCGGCCAATGCGGTTAAAGTCGCAAACTTAGGCGATCTTTGAGAGTGGGTCGGTTGACTGATGGCGTTCATAAAGATAGTTACCTTATTTAATCGTTGTTTTGTCTATTTGGTCGTTATTGATAAATCCATTGCTTAATAGCTGCTTGATATCTGCTAGACATTGACGTTGTACTCATATAGTTATGGCAAAATCGTACAGTTTTTTATACCCTAGCAAATTAATCTCAATACGAACAGTAGTAGGAGTGTTAAAAGTCATTACTGAGGCATTTTTTGCTGCCCTGTGTTTGTCAAAGTAAATCAATCAAAAATGATAAGCCGTGGCTTTCATGCGGTTTGCCATCCAGCGCATGGTATGACGCATGAGTGGCGACAATGCAGCGCCACCATTGGCAAGTGCCAACTCACGATGATGTAATTCCTCGCTATCCATTTGTGCCAATATCTCTTTTGAGCGCTGATCTTGCGGTGGTAATTGTCCAATATGATCTTGCAGATGTTCGCTAACTTGTGCTTCTGTTTCAGCGACAAACCCCAAGCTAAACTCGTTAGAAATGGCACCTGCTACTGCGCCGAGACCAAAAGACATGCCATACCATAAAGGTGTAAACACACTTGGATGACTACCAAGCTCGCTTAGACGCGTCTCACACCAGACCAGATGGTCGACTTCTTCTTCGGCAGATTGCTGCATGGCTCGTTTGACACTATTATCTTTTGCCGTAAATGCTTGCCCATGATACAGCCCTTGCGCACATACTTCTCCGGTATGATTGATACGCATCAGCCCTGCAACGTGCCGCGATTCTGTAATACTCAGCTCAGGAATCTCATCACTACTCACAGGTAGAGGGCGAGTACTCGGATTGGAATGCGGTACGACCGCTCGCAATGCCTTGTCTACCCCAAGCAGTAATTGATCGATTTTAGATAAGGAACGCAAAGCCATGATTCACTCCTGATGGCATTATTTATTATGAATAACGTGTTGCTATGGGTTTTTTAAAGCGTTGCAGCGACTACTACTCAATCTTAGCGCTTACTATAGCAAACAACATCAATGGTCAGCATCATAATAATGAGGCGTTCAGCAATCGATTTATAACGGCAGCTGTCATTAATGCTGTTGATTCAAATTATCAAACCCTTTAATCATGTCTGTTTAGCTGATCATCATGAGTTTGTATGCTGGCATGTTTGATATGTTTATTTAGCTTGGTATATAAAAATACCCCAAAGGCAATATTAAGCAAGCCTGTAACAAGGAATAACTGCGGTAGTGACATACCTAAGCTATTTAATACCACGATAGAAAAAATCGCTGAGCCAACCATAAATATGGCATTAAATATGTTATTGGCACCAACGATGCGTGCACGATGGCTTTTGGGTGCATACGCCTGCATAGACGCATATAACGGGACGATATATAAGCCGCCACTAAAGCCCAAAAAGAATAAATCGACAAACACACGCCAGCTACCAGAAATAGCAAATAATCCGCTCACTCCGATTAAGGTCTCGCTACTCACATCAATCGACAATCCTGATAGCGAAAAATACAAGTCGATAGCAAAGATACTCAAACCAGCGATACCAAAGGGTAATAAACGTAAGCTGACCTGATTCTTGGTAAGCCTTTTGCATAATAATGAGCCGATAGAGACCCCAACTGAAAATAAAGTCAGCAGGAAAATTACCACTGATTCATCGCCATGAAGAATGACTTTGCTGAATTCAGGTGTTTGGGTCAAAAAAGTCGCGCCATAAAACCAAAACCAGCTGTTGCCCAAGATAACGAAGAACAAAAACCGTAAGGAATATAAATAACGTACCGTTGACACACTGGTGGTAAAGATATTCCAATTAATCTTTAAATCAGGCTGCATCGCTGGCATGGTGGGTATAGATCGGGCGGCGAAATAACCTAATATCGCAACGACTAATACAGTTAGACTAATCCAATAGAGCGGCTGTGGCACTTGGGTTAAGACGCCAGCGATAATCATACCAAGTAATATCGCTAATGACGTACCCATTTGAAACAGACCATTGGCACCGACCAATTCATTTTCTTGCATCGCTTGTGGCAAGTAGGCATATTTGATAGGCCCAAAAAAGGTAGATTGTGTGCCCATCAAAAATAACGAGACAAATAAGAGTGCATACCACTCAAATACAAAGCCCACTGCCGCAATCACCATAATGGATAGCTCAAGCAGCTTAGTTAAGCGGGTCAATTTAGACTTTTCAAACTTGTCAGCGATTTGCCCTGCCAGCGCTGAAAATAGAAAATACGGCAAAATAAATAACATGGCTGCCAAGTTATTTAAAATACTAACCTCAACGCCAAGCTGGCTCGCCGCCGTGTAGGTCAGAACTAATATCAGCGCTTGCTTAAAAATATTGTCATTAAGCGCTCCCAAAAATTGGGTAAAAAACATGGCGCTAAAACGGCGACGCTTAAATAACTGAAACTGATTGGCCATGAAAATTCCTACAAATGGGTCAAGACAAATAAAAGTGAAGCAAGACGGAGAAGATAGTCATTAATACTAGGGTAATTATCAACGCTATCAAAAACTTAACTAAATATGGCATAGGTTTTATCAATGTTAAGCCGTATAATAGCAAGGCTTTGGCAAAAATACATACGTCCAATGCTATGATTTAATAATTAACTAAGTTATGATTTGTAAATTTTAGCCGACTAAATCCTAATAGAGTGACTAATAGCAAAGGTTTGACGATGCTTAAATGGTCTGATGTAAGTAATTTTTTATATACTAATTACATGTTAATGCTTCAATCGTAGGCTAAATCGTCAGACAAAAAGTAAAGCTGCAAGTTAAAAAATTGTTTTAGCTCATTATAATTGTTGTCATCACTGTATTTACCGCCAAGACTTAATAGTCGTCAGCGTCAGCAACCTTGCACTGCGTGAGGGAATAGGAATGAATATGAAACATCAGCCTTCAACGCCAGTGCATAACGTACCTGTTAAGTTGCCTGACCTCTTAGGTTGCCAAAATAGCTCAATCAAATCTAGTGCTACTATTAGTGCTAACGACACTCCGCGTCTTTATTTTACCCGCACAGCGCTTTTTAGTGCATTGACCACCAGCTTGGTCGGTTTTGGCTGTAGTCTTGCCCCTGCAGCTTTTGCCGCTACTACTGATTCAAATAATAGCGCTATAAGCAGCCAGATAACAGCAAAAACTGCTACAGCAGCGTCACCAAAAACCCCCAAAGCGGCGATTTCTGATGATGACCGTCAGCTGGATATGGCGCTAGATGCACTGCGCCTAAAAAAAGCGGTTGAGCAAGGTATTATTGAGCAATCTGTATTGGATGACTATAGTGAGCAAACGCTAGGTATTAAGAATCCAAACGCGAAAAATTCAGCTGGCAAGACTAACAGTAATGTTACTCCAGAAAATGCCAATAGCTTTAATAATGATTTCGATGATGCGCAAAATTTTGATACAAATCAAGATCTAGAGCAGCAAGCAGCAGCGATACAGCAGCAGGGCTATCAGATGATGACGCCTGAAGAGATTGATCGTGAGCTTGCGGCGATGGATAGACAAAACGCGCAAGATATCGATAGGATCGGCACTAGTAATATTGGCACTAGTAATAATAGGGGTTTTGATGCGCCTGTCGCCACTTTAGACGATCGTACGCCGCCGATTGGGCTGGATGTGGAATTAGACGCGACCAATCTGCCGACACCCAGTAATTTAGACACATTAGGCATCAATGAAAGCATTGCTGAGCGAGCTGAGACTGCAGAGATCATGGCGCGTCCTATTATGGTTAGCGATGCTGTCAGCAGTGGTAATGCCATTGAAGTGATGGATAACGATATTTTAGCCAACGTCAATCAATCAAAAAATACAGAAAACTCGATCAATCCTGATGACTATTTGCCAGATTATCAAAACGATACCGAAGCCGTTAGCGAAAGTATCGAGCAAGCCAAAACGCCGAGTCCAATGGCGCGCAATAAAGGCAATATTGTCAAGCGTCTCTATAATCGATTGTTTAATTCAGGCTCACTGGCGCTACCACACGTAGATACTACGATTTACTTACAACAAGTCGCAGCTAACAATAGCAATGCTGTCAATACCAAGCCGATACTAGTCAAAGCTGATGACAATGTGCAGCCTATTAAGAATATCAAGGCGGCGCTTGATGATACCACTGTGCAGTCTGTCGTTGACTTTACAGCAGCTTTACCGCGTTTACGCCAAACCGCATTAGATGCTGCAAAAGCAGTTGGTTACTATGATGTGACTTTGCGTCTAAGCCAGCCTTATACAGACACGATCGATGTCATTATTGAAAAGCTGGGTGAGCCCGTACGTGTCGATAGCCGGATTGTCGACATTCGCGGTGCAGGCAGTGAGCAAAAAGAGTTCGCTGAGCTTGAAAAAAATCTGCCACCAAAAGAAGGCGATATCTTTAACCACCGCGTCTATAAAGACAGTAAATCTGCCCTTGAGTCGCTCAGTAATACTTACGGTTACTTTGATCAATATTGGTTAAATAAATCCGTCGATATTATCTTGCCTGATAACACAGCAGATGTTTCACTGGTTTACAATACTGGCGATCGCTATGAGTTTGATGAAGTGGTATTTTTTACTTATGATAGAGAATCAGGGACACTGACCCGTGATCCTGCAAAACTGCCCGTTGAATTGTCACTGTTAAGGCAGTTATTCGACTTTAAAGAAGGCGATCCTTTTTATCGTCCCGCTGTCACCAAATTCAGTAATGATTTATCGGCGACCCGTTATTTTAATACTATCAACGTTGAGTCGATTTTGCCGCCAGATGAGCGCACACAAAGTGCTACTTTGGCCTTTGATAACTCACCAAATGTAGATAATTTTATTGAAACAATGGATGACGAAGTAAACAATGCTTCCGATGTTAATGCGCGCCAAATAGAAGGTGTTAGTAATGACGGCGAGCTTTATGCCAATAGCGGAGAGAAAGTAAATGCGGCTGACATTGCTGCTATCGAATTTGAAGCCGATGAAGAGACGCTTGAGAAGCTTCAGGCGATTAAGCAAAAAGCAGAACGCTTAAGCAGTCTGCCAAATGATCGGGTATTGGATGAAAAAGACCAAGATTCAAACAGTATTTTGGGTAAAATTAGTGATGCTATCAGCGACATTGCACAAAAGATATTCCCGGATGAGAAAAGTATATTGGCGGATGAGAACTTCGTACCACCAACATTGGCAGGGCGTAAAACACCGCAAGAAGTGTTAGAGAGTAAGAAAGTACCGCTATACGTGTTTGTGGCGGCGAATAAACCGCGCGATGCTCAGGTGGGTATTGGTTATGGTACCGATACGGGTGTCCGCGCAACCGCGAAAATAGATTATAATCTACTCAATCGTAAAGGCTATCAGGCAGGACTTGAGACAGAAGTTTCGAGAATTACTAAAAATGTCGGTGTCTATGCTAGCAGGCCTTGGAAACACCCTTTGAATGACAAGCTTGAAGCAAGTTTAACTTATGAAGAAGAAGCGATTAATCAAGGTGAAGGCAATTTTGATTTATCTACCAAAACACTCAAAGGGTCGCTAGCGCGTAATATCCGCCGTGAAACGGGGTGGAATCGCAGCTACTCCCTGCGCTACCGTTTAGATGAGTTAGAAACGGGTATTGATGATGAAGCGCAGTTAAACGATCTTCCTATTCGCTTTACGTCTTCACAGCCTAGACAGCAAGCATTATTACTTGGTTATGGCATCAGTAAGACAGATGTAGATAGTGTCACCAATCCCACTAGCGGTATCCGCCAATACTATTCGATTGAAGCGGGTGCTGATAAAGCGCTTAGCGATACCAATCTAGCAATTGCTCGCGCTGGCGTCAGCGGTATTTATAGCTTTGGTGCTGATGACAAGCATCAAGTGCTTGGCAGTATCAATACTGGTTATATTTGGGCAGATGACTTTGATGAGGTGCCTTATAAGCTGCGCTTCTTTGCTGGTGGTGACCAAAGTATCCGTGGTTATGACTATGAAAGCTTATCGCCACTAGATAAAGGCTATCTGACCGGTGGACAAATCCTCGCGGTTGGTAGTGCAGAATATAACTATGAGTTTAAACCCGGCTTTCGCGGTGCTGTTTTTACTGACATTGGTAATGCTTATGACAAAGATTTTGAGACAGATACCAAAGTTGGTGTCGGCGTTGGTATCCGCTGGGCGTCGCCTGTTGGCGTGGTGCGCGTCGATGTTGCAGCTGGTGTGACAGAAGAGAGTATTCCAGTGAGATTGCATCTGTTTATTGGCTCTCCTTTATAAAAGTATATAAACAAAACCGTTGTCTTTTTATTATTCTAGCGATTGCTGGTAATCATTCTTTAACGTAGTTGAGTGTCATGTCGACCAAAAATACCCTGCCTAATAAGCCATTAGATGAAGATCCAGCACAACGAGATGCCCGCGCCGTAAGACGTTGGTATCCGTTGTCTTTTGTGCTCAAATTGCTGGTACTGATTCTTATCGTGCTAGCAATTATGTTTGCTATCTTCTTATATGCGGCGGGTACTGAGTCAGGCACTAAGTTTATCTTAGAGAAAATCAGTGCAGAAACCGGTATTGAGTTCAAATACGGTAGCGGCAATCTGCGCGAAGGTCTATGGCTCACTGATATCGATATTGTTGCCAATGAAGATCTTGAGATATTGGTAGATAAAGCTTACGTTAAAATAGGCTGGCGCGCCGTCTTTGCCAAAGAAGTACATTTGCGTGATGCGGATATACAAACCATTGAAATTATCAATAAAAAACCACCAACAGGTGAGGCATTCGATTATAGAACCTTAAGCTTACCGGTTAATCTACGTTTTGATTATGCAAAAGTAAAAACCATCATTTATAAGCAAGTAACTCGTGACCCCATTGTTGTGCATGATATTGAAGCCCGCGATTTGACGTGGGTTGGCAGTATGGTGACGGTTGGTCGCGGTAGTTTGCAATATGGCGATATTGTTAAAGTCAGTGCATTAGAGGGTCATGCCGATTTGCAAGGCGACTATCCTTTAGATTTGAGTGCCATTGTAGAGGTCAGTGCTTTAGAAAAAGCCTATATTGATCCCTTGAATATCACCGCAACAGGTACGTTAAAGCGCACCGTTGGCAAGGTTAGTAGCCGCTACAATGATAGTGCGGTTAGTGGCGACTTTGTAGTGCAGGGATTGGATCCTGATGCACCGTTTCAAGCAAAACTTGAATGGGATGACATTCTGGTTCCTTATGCGGACAGTCAAAATATTCACTTAAAGAGTGGCATCGCGACCGCATCAGGTGTGATCTCAGAGATACGCCTACGTATCAACACTGAATTGACCGCTAAAGACATTCCTTCAGGACATTACCAAGGACGCGCTATTCTTGCCAATCGTCAGCTACGTGTTGATCGCCTAGATGCAGATGTGGCTGCTGGCAACTTGATATTGCAAGGTATCTTGGATTGGAACAGCAGCTTTGATGCAAAGATAAGAGCGAGCGGCAGTAATTTTGATGTACGTCGTGTCATTCCTAAACAATATGCGGACTTTAAAGTATATGCCCCGCAAAAGTTAAATGGTCGATTATCCGTTCATTATCAGCATAAAAATACTGCCGGTAATATGGAAATGGATGCCGCATTACGTCAGCGTGATGGCGAGCAAGTCAATGCCAATATTGTCCGTGGAAAAACCTCAGTCAAATCTAAACAAGTCGCCCCTTTGTATATTGATGCAAAATGGCAGAACCTTGTGCGTAAAAATATCCCTAATATTGGCAACATCAATAGCCCTAGTGGGCAAGCAAAGGTGATTGTTCGCGGCTCAAATCTTTCTGTCGATGGCACAGCCATTATTAATGAGCTGAATGCAGCGCCTAAAGGTAATTACGATGTCAGGCTTCGTAAGGCTGGCAATATCATTGATATCAACCGCCTAAACTATAAAGGGGTGGTGGGAGATTTATCAGGGACAGGTCAGATTCAATTAGCCACTAAAAAACGTCCGCTTACTTGGCAGATTGATGCACGTACTAATGGCTTATTGCCCAAGCAATACCGCAGTGATATACCGCTTGAGCGCCTAACTGGACGTATCAGTGCCCGCGGACGATTGCTGAATATCACTAAAAACCGTGTCAAAGGTCAGCGGCATATTATTAGTTTCAATAATACCGCTTTGCAGGCGCAGTTGGATGCCACGCAAAAAGGTCGTGCTATCGGCATTACTGGCGGCGGCGATGCCAGTGTTGATATTATCGGCGGTAAGCTATCGGTCTTTGATGCGCGTTTTGATGGTCAAATTGACACGGCTGATGTACCAAAAGGTCGTTTATCAATCGATGCCGCTGGTACGCCAAATCTGATCAGTGTTCGCAAGTTAAATTATAATGGCGAAGCAGGTGCGGTCAAAGCCAAAGGTGTCATCGACCTAAGAAAGAATATCGGCTGGACGCTAGATGGGCGCTTTGATAAGTTTAATTTGGGTTATTTCTTGCCCAATAATGCCGCCATTATTACTGGTGATTTAAAAACCACTGGCGAGTGGCAAAGTCCGCCAAAGAATAATGCTAAGGCAAAAGGCGTACTGAAAAACTTCGTTGTAAACTTTGATGGTGTCTTAGACGCTGAGCAATTGCCAGCAGGTAAACTGACTATTGATGCCAGTGGTAATGCACAGCTCATTCGCATCAAGCGTTTCCGACATGTGGGCGCAGCAGGCAGTATTGATGCTAAAGGCACCGTTGATGTGCGCCAAGGTCTTGCTTGGGATATTGATGCAGTCATGGATCGTTTTAATTTGGGTTATTTCTTCAAGGACATACCGAGTACGATTACCGGCACTATTGATACCAGTGGACGTTGGGGCGATACCCAACAGACGATTAATATCAAGCAAGTGAATTTGAATGGGATGCTAAAGGGTCAACCACTTAGCGCCAAAGGCAGCTTGACAGCCAAACTACATCTACCAAAAGATTTGGCAAGCTATTTTCAACGTTTGCAGAAGCAAGATGCGCAGGCACAATATAAGCAAGTGAACGCTTTGATCGAAAGCTTAAATGCCAATAATTTAGTACTGCGTTGGGGTAATAATTACATCACCGCCAATGGTAATGCCAAACAGCTACAAGCCAAAATCAATATCACAAGCCTTGATCAGCTCTCAGACAAGCTTGGTGGTAAAGTCTCTGGCGGTGCTACCTTGTCACAGCCAGCAGGACAAGCATTGCCGACTATCTATGTTGATTTGGTTGGTGAGCGTATTACGCTACCAGGCTTTATATTACGTCAAGGTCGTATACGCGGTAAACTGGTTAACTTGGCAAACAGTCCAAGCCAGTTTATTATCACTGCCGAAGGGTTAGAAGCGGCGGGGCAAAATTTTAAAAACTTTAATGCAACCTTTAATGGTACTGAACAAGCTCACGTAGTTGATTTTGATCTGCTTAATGAGAAGCTCAGTATCTCAGCAAGGCTTAAGGGTGGCTTTAATCGAGATAAGCTCAGCTGGTCAGGTGTTATTGGCAAGGGTCAAGTTAAGTCCAAATATGCAACCTTAAACCAATTGCAGCCAGCGCAGCTGATTGTTAATTTGCCTAAGAAGCAAGGTAAAAATAGCACAGAGCTAAAAGTACAGCTGGCGGCACATTGTTGGCAGGCGACTGATCAAACAGGTAAATTGTGTTTACGTGAAAACCTTATTGCTTCAGCCGCTGGTGGTCAAGTTGATTTGGCGATACAAAAACTAGATACCTCACTATTTTCAGCATTTTTACCGAAAGATATCGATTGGCATGGCAAGATTAACGGCAAAGCGATTGTTGGCTGGCAACGTGGTCGTCCACCAACGATTAATACCACGCTGTATTCTGACAACGGTAAAATTGGCTTGATTCAAGATGGTGATAGCTTGCCTGTCACCTTACCTTACAAGCGCATCTCGCTCATTGCGGTGTCTGTACCAAATGGTCTAAAAATACGCTCAGATATCAATACGGGTGATGGTGCTCGTGGTTATGCAGAAGTGATCGTCGATCCATATAAGACGCCCAAACCTATATCAGGTGCGTTGGTGCTCAATGAGCTTAATTTGGCTATTTTTAAACCTTTCTTCCCTGGTATGCGCGTGCTCGAAGGTAACATCACTATGGCAGGCGGTTTGGGTGGCACACTGGATAAGCCACAGTTTTATGGCGATGTGAAATTGGCCAATGGTCGCATGGCGATGCTTGATTTGCCGGTCAATTTGACCAAAGTGAATGCCACTGCCAAAATCCGTGGTACTCAAGCAACGATCGATGGTAGGTTCAATAGTGGTACAGGGAAAGGGACGGTTGCTGGTACTGTCAATTGGCAGCAAAAGCTACAGGCTAAGCTGAGTATAGATGGTAAAGGTTTGATATTGACCCAGCCGCCATTATTGGTGGCGAGTGTTGATCCTGATATCGATATTATCGTGCGTCCTTCCGATCGCTACGTCAATATCACTGGGGCAGTCAGTGTGCCATCAGCGACCATTCGTCCGCCAGAGGCCAGTGAAGATATTATTACTCAGACCGAAGACGCTGTCGTACTTGATCGTCGTCTTATCGGCAATATTGATGAGGTTTTAGCTATCTCAAAACCTTGGTCAATCAATGCTGATATCGGTATCGATTTGGGTAATGACATCAACTTCCGTGGTTTTGGTGCCGTGATTCCTCTAGCAGGTGCCATTCATGTCACGCAAAGCGGTACAGGCATCATGCGTGCAAAAGGGGTGGTACAGGTCTCACGTCGTACCAATATTAATGCTTTTGGGCAAAACCTAGAGCTTAACTATGGTCAAGTGCGCTTCAACGGCGATGTGATGAAACCGAGTTTAAGTATCGAAGCGGTCAAAAATATCAGTGGTAAAACAGTCGGTGTCCGTGTCAAAGGTAATACTGAAAGCCCTAATATCATCGTTTTCAATAATGCCGGGCTTACGCAGCAGCAAGCGATGAATGCCTTGGTCACGGGTCGTATTAATAATCAGAGTGCTACTCAAATCAGTGAGCAAGGCTTTAAATCTCAAGTCACCAATAACTTAGCGGCCGCTGGGCTGAGCTTTGGGCTGAGCGGTACACGTAATTTGACCAATCAAATCGGTCAAGCGTTTGGCTTCCAAAGCTTAACGGTTGATGCTTCAGGCAGCAGTGAAGATACCAATGTCAATGTCACCGGTTATGTGACCCCTGACTTATATATCCGCTATGGTGTGGGCGTTTTCAATGCGCAGAACAGCTTGTCGATACGTTACCAGTTGACCCGCCGTATCTATGTAGAGGCAACGTCAGCAGCAGAAAATGCCGTGGATGTGGTTTATAGTTGGCAGTTCTAAAGGTTGTACTTAGATATCTACCCTCATATTTGCTGTGATTTTAATAGATGGGCAGCTGGGCAGATTAGTTGACCGGAAGTGACGGCTTATAAAGTAATCTATCATTACTATTTGATCAAATAAAAAACGCCTTTATAAAAAGGCGTTTTTTTATGAGCATTAAGAGAATTTATTTGGTTAAAATTAATCGATTATTACGCGTTAAGCGTAGGCGATATTCTTCGCCTTCATGTTCAATACGTACCTCCTTGGTCAAAGCAAACAAGTGCTGTGATTGCAAAGTAGGCAGACGGTTTTCACGGAAGTTCAAATGACGAGAGATAACAAGACTCATGGTAAATTCCTTTTGATAGCAAAGTAGCAAATATTCAAAACAATAAATACTAATAGAATATAATTTATTAACGATAATAATTATCATTTAGATTGAATAATTTTGCAAGCAAATTTATAAAATAAATAACAGCGATTATGTAAACTTATCTAACCGTTTTTTTATTTAAACAATCTTAGCCATCAATCTTAGTAGCATTAAAGGAAAATAGAATGACAGTCAAACAAAGTAACTCTCTAACAAACACTTCAATAACGACAGTCAATGTAGCGGTTGCCGTTATTCATTATCAAAATCAGTATCTACTAGGATTTAGAGCGGCTTCTCAGCACCAAGGCAACCGTTATGAGTTTGTAGGCGGAAAGATAGACGCTCATGAAACAGCAAAACAAGGGCTGATACGAGAAGTTGCTGAAGAGACAGGTATCAATATTGCTAATAATACGGCAGTTAAACTCGGTCGATTGCATCATGATTATGGTGATAAGCAGGTCTGCTTACAAGTTTACCGTATTGAAGTGACTGCACAACAATATGCGCAATATAAAAACCTAAGCTATGGTCTAGAAGGTCAAAAGCTAACATGGGTAGAGGAGGCAGAGCTGCTGGCAGGGCATTATGATTTACCCGCTGCTAATAAGACAATCCTTGCGTGGTTACAGTTGCCTATGCAGATCACAGTTACTTATCCATTATCGCATTTTGATGCTGCCTCTAATCCTATAGCAGCATGGTTACAGTATCATCATGAGCATATAACGGCTGGTGCTTGGGTTTATATGCGGACAAAAGCAGCAGGGACAGAAAACAGTATCAAGCAGCTATTACAACTACGTACTGATATTCAAGCGATTACTCCTGACCACTTAGATATGGACAAAGCAGACAATGTAGAAGCAAATAATCAAATAATAGCAAGTCATTTAACACAGACACAGCTTATGCAATGGTCAAGCGGAGTAGCTAAGGAGCCCATGTCGTACTCTGCCTTGTCTACAAGCTTGCCATTAATCGTTAGTTGCCATGATGTAGATAGTATTAATGCTGCCAATCAACTGGCGTCTATTCGATTACAGCAGCAGTTGCCACCCGTTATCGGTATTTTCTTGGCACCTGTTGAGTGTACCCAAACCCATCCTGATACACCGGCATTAGGATGGGAGGCGTGGTCAAATTTAGCAAATTTAGCGGATATGCCAGTTATCGGCTTAGGTGGACTATCGCCTATGATGTATAAACAAGCCGTGCTACATGGAGGCGTTGCTGTTGCTGGAATTCGCCAGTTTTTAAAATAGTTTTTGGTACTATGGTTAACCGCATTTTTATAACAATTTTGGGCATTAAGCTGCCATTTGAACACCGCTAAAACCAGACTATGATAGGTCAAATAAAAAAATTCTCAGAGGAAAAATGGCACTAGATAAGTAATTGATTTGAATATTCTTTATCGGTTAATAAAAATGTAACTTCGCATATCTTATAAACAGAATTACTTACAAACCGTTGCGTTTTCCTACATTGCCACACTGTTTTGATTAGGGATTTGCCATTACTATGAATCATTAATTATCGAAGGGCGCTAAATCAAGCTTTTATAGACTTATTAATTGTTAAGACTATTAATGACTATGATGTTAAAAGTAATAGCCAATTTAACTTCCATTCATTTTTTGTTGTAGGGCCAGTGGGTGAAAATCATTTTGTGCTGCTCTGATAAATAACAATGGTATGAATAAATGCCTATAAGTAGATAGATCGCTCTTAATAATCACTGTTAATAAAATGGTATCCCTATGAAAACCAATAAGTTACCGAAGTCAGTATGGTCTGATTCTGAGGCAGCTGGTTCTCAATCACCGCATACTGACCAGCTACCTAAGTATAAGATGAATAAAGATCAGGCAACACCAGCAGGTAATATTGACTGTGCCAGTAATGACGCCAGCTATAATAATGTAGGTTTTAGTAAAGAATATTTAGAAACTCTGGCACAAGATATGTCACAACAAACCAGCTTTTTTGATTATAAATGTGTCAAAAAAACTCATGTAAGTGTACTTAACTCTAATTTAATTGATAACAGCACCTTTAACGCCAGTACAGCTGAAGTTGGTTGTATTAAGACAAGTATCTTCAAAGAATTTGAGCAATCCATAGTCGAGCCACCTCACATCATATCTCCTAAAAACGCAGCAAGCGTTGCAGAGATACCAGAGCGTATATTTATGAATGGTCTTATTAAGCATACTGGAATAGCCTTAGCTATTATCATACCGTTAGCAGCATTTTCTGCTTATGCAGCGACACCGTCTATGACTCAAGCGGTTGCTAGCAAGCACATGACCAATGTAACGGCAGAGGTGCTCACGGTTAAACCTAGCAGTATTATTCATAAATCTGCTAGTACACCGACTACGGTAGATAGCGTTGATCTCAATAAATATGCTGGTGCTTGGTATGAGATCGGTCGTTTGCCGATGTATTTTCAGCGTAACTGTGCCAGCGATGTGACGGCTAACTATGTTGAAAAAACTGATGGTTCAGGTATCAAAGTTATCAATCAGTGTAAGGCTGAAGATGGCTCGAACATTATTGCTGAAGGCTTAGCAAAACCTGCTGATGCGACAGGAAGCAAACTAAAAGTTACCTTTTTGCCATCGTGGATTCGTTGGTTACCGGTAGGGCGAGCTGACTATTGGGTATTGGCACGTGATCCAGATTATAAAACTGCTCTGGTTGGTACACCTGATAAAAAGTATTTATGGCTGCTGGCTCGTTCGCCAAACGTAAGCCAAGAAACTTATGCCAAATACCGTCAAATTGCCCAGCAACAGGGTTATGATTTGAAAGAATTTAAATTAACGTCGCAGAGTAAGCAGACGGTGGATTTGATTCCATAAAAGTCTGATAATGGTTTATATTGCCTTTATTTATCATGGCTCTTGTATTTATCATTGTTTAAGTGGATTGATAATAAGGCAGCATAATATGCTGCCTTTATCGTAATAACCCGTTTTATTATGCTAAATCGGTAGTCATCAAATAGCTTGTGACTCATACAAATTTGTTATCACTAGCAAAATAAGGCGTTTTAAGCTAAAATCTAGCTTATCTACAGACTCCTATGATAATAATCGATGACAGCAGTCGTCTGTTAGCATATCTGAGTGAGTACATAGACTGTATATACCTTATTCAATAATATTTCTTCCTATTTTACTGATTCCCCAATACTGACCATAAGGATGTTTCTCGTGAGTAACGCTGATACCTTACGCCAATTACATCAAGACCATTTGAGCAACTATAACACCCAGGAGCAACAAGCGATTGAGCTCATGGGGCTATTGAACAAGCTCTACAATGAGCAAGATGTGCAAGTGACTTTATTCGGTGATACGCTAGATAGCAATTCTGTGGGTCAAATATTGGCGCTGCATCAAAAAGTTGCTTTGCGTGATCAAGGTGCTCATGCGATTGATATCGCTGATACTTTAGCGATGGTTAAAGTGTTAGCAGAGAATAAAAATCTGTCAGCTGTACGTATTGATGTTGGTCAGCTAATCGCTAATGACAGTGATATTCAATCGGCATTACAGTCTGTTGATAATACTAAAGCGGCTATCAATGGCGCAGCGGATGTGGTGCTATATGGTTTTGGTCGTATTGGTCGTATTCTAACTCGTTTATTGTTATCGCAAGCGTCAAGTGCCAAGGGCATGCAGCTAAAAGCCATCGTAGTACGTCCCGCAGCAGCAGGCGACTTGGCTAAGCGTGCGTCATTGCTAGAGCGCGATTCGATTCACGGTAGTTTTGCAGGCGGCGTGATTGTTGATGATGAAAACAATGGTTTGATCATTAATGGTCGCTTTGTGCAAGTTATCTATGCCAAAGACCCAAGCGAGATTGATTATACTGCTTATGGTATTAACGATGCACTGGTCATTGATAATACGGGTATCTGGAAAGATGAGGCTGGTCTTGGTAAGCATTTACAATCGACTGGTGTGAAAAAAGTGCTATTAACGGCACCTGCTGGCGGCGAGATTAAAAACGTCGTATATGGCGTAAATAACGATACGGTCGGCGATGACACTATCGTTAGTGCGGCGAGCTGTACGACCAACGCAATTACCCCAACATTAAAAGTATTAAATGACGCATACGGTATTGAAAATGGTCACGTTGAAACCATTCACTCGTTCACTAACGATCAGAACTTAATTGATAATTATCATAAAGCAGATCGCCGTGGTCGTAGTGCGGTATTGAACATGGTTATCACCAGTACTGGTGCAGCAAAGGCAGTCGGGAAAGCGCTACCAGAGCTGAGTGGTAAATTGACGGGCAATGCCATCCGTGTACCGACACCAAACGTTAGCTTAGCGATTTTGAATTTAAATCTTAAAACTGCGCCAGCTAGTGCTGATGCGTTAAATGAGTTTATGCGCAAAATTTCAAATAGTAGCCAGTGGCAAACACAAATTGCTTACACGGATTCTACAGAAGCGGTATCAACGGATTTTGTCGGTGATACACATGTAGGTATCGTTGATGCCCAAGCGACTATTTTGACGGATAATCATGCTATCGTTTATATTTGGTATGACAACGAAGTTGGTTATAGCACGCAAGTATTACGTTTGGCAACGCAAATGGCAGGTATCAGCTATGCGCAGATTCCAGCTTAATACGTTTGTATAGCAGCAATGACTCGGTCATAATGCTTTGATTCAAAGAGCAGAGCGATGGTCATTAGTTATATAAACAAACGGATATGGTTTTAGCGGTAATATCTACAGCACCCGATAGTCCGATTGGTTATCGGGTGTTATTGTCATAAATAAAGCAATGATGTAGAGCAATATTGACGAAAGTCTGCCATTTTTTTAAAAGATAACTATAGGCAAAAGAAGCAGTCTATGACTGTCATTAAGCTTATAAACTAGAGTGTAAATAAAGGAAAGTAAGATGCGATTTATTGATGAAGCCGTCGTAACGGTAAAAGCAGGTGACGGTGGTAACGGAATCGCCAGTTTTCGCCGAGAAAAATATGTCCCGCGCGGTGGTCCTGATGGTGGTGATGGTGGCAAGGGCGGCGATGTTTATGTCATTGCAGAGGATAATACCAACACCTTAGTTGACTATCGTTATACCCGTCGCCACGACGCTATGCGTGCTGAGAACGGTCATAGTAGAAACTGTTCAGGCAAAGGCTCTGATGACCTTTTCTTACCAGTGCCTATTGGTACGACGGTCGTTGATACCGAGACAGATGAAGTATTGGGTGATTTGATTGAAATTGGTCAGACTTTACTGATTGCCAAAGGTGGCGATGGTGGTTTGGGTAATACCCATTTCAAAAGCTCTACCAACCAAGCGCCGCGTAAAGCGACGTCAGGTTTTGAAGGTGAGCTAAAAGTTCTTAAGTTTGAGCTAAAAGTAGTGGCTGATGTTGGCTTAATTGGTTTACCTAACGCAGGAAAATCGACCTTTATCCGCCAAGTCTCTGCTGCTAGACCAAAAGTAGCTGACTATCCATTTACCACGCTGGTTCCTAATCTGGGTGTGGTTGATATTGGTCGTCATCGCTCTTTTGTTATGGCCGATATTCCAGGTTTGATTGAAGGTGCCTCAGAAGGTGCTGGACTTGGTATTCGCTTTTTAAAGCATGTCGCTCGTACGCGTCGTCTGTTACACTTGGTTGATATCAAGCCTATCGATGGCAGCGACCCGGTCGAAAACGCTCGCGTTATCTTAAATGAGCTTGAGCGTTTTTCACCTGAATTGGCCAATTTGCCACAGATTTTGGTATTAAACAAAATCGATCAGGTGCCTGAAGAAGAGTTAAATGAGCTTTGTACCCATATTGTGGCAGAGCTTGGCTGGACAGGTATTGTTTTCCGTACCGCCACCTTAACAGGTGAGGGTGTTGATGCTATCAAGTACCACTTGATGAATGAGATTGAGCGTGAACGCGAACGTGAAATCGAAGATCCTATCTTTGCTGATGCACAAAAAGCACGATTTGAGCGTTTAGAGGCAGAAGTTCGTCTAAACACTGAAGCCCAGCGTGAAGCGTATCGTGCTGCTCGTAAAGCGGCGCGTGAAGGTACGGATTTGTCGGATGACGATTTTGATGATAGCGATGACGATGATGATGGCGTCGAAGTGGTTTACGCC
The DNA here is from genome assembly GCF_000013905.1 of Psychrobacter cryohalolentis K5. NCBI lineage: Bacteria > Pseudomonadati > Pseudomonadota > Gammaproteobacteria > Moraxellales > Moraxellaceae > Psychrobacter > Psychrobacter cryohalolentis. The sequence goes on along the minus strand of NC_007969.1, from coordinate 2,071,247 downwards.
CCTTAATCTGATTGGTCTTTGCACATATTTTTTAGATGTATCCCCATGATTAATTTACCATAGCAACAGGAGTTTATATGGCAGTTGGCATAGAGAACACGATAGAAGAAGCAAGGTTTGTTGAGCAAGCTCGTAACTTTGATATTCAGCGCGTTATTGTCAAGATTGGCTCATCGTTATTGACCAATAATGGTCGAGGGCTTGATCGAACTGCCATTTACGAATGGGCAAAGCAGATCGCGCAACTCCATAAGCAAGGCGTAGAGGTACTGCTCGTATCTTCAGGTGCTGTCGCTGAAGGGGTGGTGCGTATGAATCTTGAGGAGCGTCCTAAAAAACTGGCGGCATTACAAGCCTGTGCATCTGTCGGACAGATGGGTTTGATTGAAACCTGGTGGTCAGCATTGATTCAATATGGTATTCAAAGCTCACAGTTGCTGCTAACGCATGATGATTTGTCTAACCGTAGTCGCTATCTTAATACTACTGGCGCGCTTACGCAGCTACTAGAATGGCGTGTGCTGCCGGTCATTAATGAAAATGATACCATTACTATTGATGAGATTAAGTTTGGTGATAACGATACTCTAGGAGCGATGGCAGCGGCGATGGTCAATGCCGACTTGTACATTATCTTAACTGATCAAGAAGGTGTCTTTACTGACAATCCACGCAACAACCCTCATGCCAGAATGATCCGTCAAGAGCGTGCGATGGCTGATTATTTATTTGATATTGCAGGTGATGGTGGCAAGTTGGGTCGTGGTGGTATGTTAACCAAAATTCGTGCTGGTCGTCTTGCTGCTATGGGTGGCTGTCCGACGGTGATTGTGAGTGGCGCTATTGATGATGTGATCACTCGAGTAGTGTCAGGCGAAGCAGTTGGTACCTTGCTGACCACCAATGATCAAGACAAAATCATTGCTCGCAAACAGTGGCTTGCCGCGCATTTGCGTATGTCGGGCTCTTTAATTGTTGATGCAGGTGCAGCAAAAGCGGTGGTCGAACATCAAAAAAGCTTGTTGCCAGTTGGCGTGTCTGAAGTTCGTGGAGATTTTGATGAAGGCGATGTGGTCGAAATCGTCCATCAGGATACTGGTGAGCGTATCGCCGTTGGTCAAGTCAACTTTTCTTCTCGCGATGCCTGCCGCGTTGCTCGTGAGCGTACTGAGCAGTTCGATCGTATCCTTGGTAACAATGAAGAACGTGTCGTCATGGTACACCGTGATAACTTAGCATTGACGATGTAAAAAAATTAATATCTATAGAGCTATAAATATCTTGATAATAAGCGCTTTGCTATTCTTTCATTTAACGTAATTTATCCAGTGTTATATGCGCTTTGGTGACATATAGTGCTGTTTTGGAGATTTGTACATGAGTGCTTCAGACAATAATAATTCGCTTGAGCAAAAATTTGCGCCTTTGAAAAATGATAGATTGCTAAGAGCACTTCGTTTTGAGCCGATCGATACCACACCTGTCTGGATGATGCGTCAAGCTGGTCGTTATTTACCAGAGTATAAAGCGACCCGTGCTGAAGCAGGTGATTTTATGAGCCTGTGTAAAGATACCGCGCGTGCGACAGAAGTCACCTTACAGCCATTACGTCGTTATGATTTAGACGCGGCTATTTTGTTCAGTGATATATTAACCATTCCTGATGCCATGGGATTGGGTCTCTATTTCGAAGCGGGTGAAGGTCCTAAGTTTAAACATCCTATTCGCCAGCAAGCTGATTTGGATAGATTGCCTGTGCTCGATGTCAATGACTCTCTTGACTATGTCATGCGTGCGGTAACCAGTATTCGTACCGCGCTCAATGGGCAAGTGCCGTTATTTGGCTTTTCTGGTAGTCCTTGGACACTAGCCACTTATATGATTGAAGGTGGTAGCTCAAAGGATTATCGCTATACCAAAGGCTTTTTGTATAGCAATCCTGATTTTTTACATCAATTGTTAGATAAATTGGCGACATCTGTTATTGATTATTTGGATGCCCAAGTTGTGGCAGGTGCGCAGATATTACAGATATTTGATAGTTGGGGCGGCGCTCTTGGTCATCGCCAGTTTATTGATTTCTCACATGCTTATAATAAGCGCATTGTCGCTGAGTTAAAGGTACGCCATCCTGAAATACCAGTAGTATTATTTACTAAAGGCGGCGGGCTATGGCTTGATATTCAAGCGGATAGTGAGGCGGATGCATTGGGTTTAGACTGGACAATGCCGATTGATCGTGCCCGTCAAGTTTTGACCGAAAGTCAGCGTCAGTTAACCAAGCACCATAAAAAACTACAAAGTAGCAAAGCCATTCAGGGTAATTTAGACCCAGCAACTTTGTACGGCTCTCCAGCGACTATCCGTGCTGAAGTCAATGCGATGCTCGATAGTGCTTATGCTAACGGTGAAAAGACCGGTTATGTGGCAAACCTAGGTCATGGTATTACCCAGTGGGTTAATCCTGACAATGCCAAAGTGTTCATCGATGCAGTACATGATTATAAAATCTAAAAAGTACGATTTGAGATATGTTCTTAGTTATTTAACTGAGTTTATATCTCATATTTATTAAGTAATAGTAAAGTAGCAGAAAAGGATATCTTATGATTTCAGCAGCGATTGTCGGTGGCACAGGTTATACAGGTATTGAGTTGATACGTCTATTATCTGCCCATCCTAAAGTGTCTATTGACTTATTAACCTCGCGTAGCGAAGCGGGCACTCGCGCTGATGAGATATTCCCAAGTTTACGCGGTATTTCAGATATTGTGTTTAGTGATCTAGGGGACGAGACGCTAGCGACACTACAACAGTGCGATGTGGTATTTTTTGCCACGCCGCATGGCGTTGCAATGAAGCAAGCAGAGGCTTTGACTCAAGCTGGGGTAAAAGTCATTGATTTGGCGGCAGATTTTCGTTTGCAGTCATTGAGCGAGTTTGAGCACTGGTATCAACAAATGCACACTTGTCCTGACCTACTAAAAACAGCCGTTTATGGTTTACCTGAAGTCAATCGCGCCAAAATTGCTGAGGCATTGGTGGTTGGCAACCCAGGTTGCTATCCGACTACAGCTATCTTGGGTTTAAAGCCGATAATTGAAGCGCAAAATAAGCAATCTAAACAGTTGATTGAATCACGCATTGTTATCGATGCCAAATCTGGTGTTTCTGGCGCTGGTCGCCAAGCCAGTCTTGCACTGAATTATGCAGAAAGCACAGACAATTTTAAGGCATATAGCGTTGAAGGTCATCGCCATTTGCCAGAGATTGAGCAAGGTGTTGCCCAATTACTAGACAGTCAGTTTAAACATCGTATTCGTTTTTTGCCGCATCTGGTACCGATGATACGCGGTATGTTGAGCTCTATTCATATGGAGCTGACCGATGCAGGTGCTTTAGTGGATTGGCAACAAGTATTTGAGCAAAGCTATGCATCAGAACAATTTATAGATGTTATGCCAAAAGGGCTCTATCCCGATACCCGTAGTGTACGTGCCAGCAATCGATTGCGTATTGCTGTTCACCAAGACAATGAGCGTGCCGAATTAACTGTCATTGTCGTACAAGACAATTTAGTCAAAGGGGCAGCTGGGCAAGCAGTGCAAAACATGAATGTCATGTTTGGACTGGATGAGTCTCTTGGTTTAAATTTTGCGCCCATCGTTCCTTAACAGATGTTTAGTTGTAATTAAATTATCCTCATTTATGATACTAGGTATTGATTATAAATTCCGCTATAATAACTTGCCTTTCCTGTTAAGAGATACTGCCTAAATGCGTTTTAAGAGTGTACTACGCTTTTGCTCACCGCCAGCACGCCCATCGTGCCAAGACTCTGTTTCGTATAAATTGGAGCGTAGCTTACATTGTTCATTTCTGAATACTGAAACTCAGCGTAGTGTTGTGAAGCATTACAGGATTGCTCGCTCGCAGCAGGGCGCTTCCACATTGGTATTAGCGTTATTTGTGATTGCGATATTGGTGACAGCAATTGTCGCATTAGTATTTGGTCACAAACTTGGTTATCAACGTGGCTATTATTCAATGCAAAATGAAACCCAGCAAGCAGTCATTACCAGCAAAGAGTCGCTCCAAGAGCTAAAAGATTTGCGTGTCAGTCATAAAATAGCGACCAATGAAGTTGCTACTTCTAAACAAGAATTAGAAATAAGTTTGGCAAACTTAAAAGAGTTACGCGAAAATCAGCAAGCCATCATGGTTGAAAATAGACAGGTAGCGCAGCTCAATGACCTTTATGCTGAGATTGTGAGTGAGAAGGGCGGCATGCCTTTACAGATACTAGGTGCAAAGATTGAGCCCTTACCTGAAAATGCCTTTGAATATGGTTTCGATATAGGTATGCTCGCAAGTGATGGTAAAGCCAAACGTTTGAATCCAACGCTGACTTTGCTTGATGATGATGATTTTGTAGAAGTGCCATTAGAGCCCGTCAGCTACACTATTGAAGGCGTGACGCGTATACGTGGTCGCTTTACAATGCCAGCGGGTTTCAAGCCGTTGCAAATCAAGCTAAATCTAAAAGCCGCTGGTCAAGAAGTCGAGCAGCTGTATGATTGGAAGCTTGGTGCTAAAGTTGACAATATGCCATTATCACTGTTAGATTTGCCAGACGTCGATGAAAGTCCTATTGAGCCTTAAGTCTTATGGAGCATTAGTTGTCGTAGCTGCTAGCCAAATATCTAGTGCTACCCCTTATTTTTAACGATTTTATACTCTCTTAAAGATAACCATTCATTAAACCTACTGATTCATCTGTATTCCAATTATGATAAAACAAACGATAGCAAGAGCGACGCCAATTACATCAGATTGGCACTTTCCACATATACCCATGCGTCTTGCGCAAGTGGGTGAGCCTGAAGGTGAAACAGCCCCGCAGGCTGATGTATTGGTAGCAGAGCCGGAAGTCGCCAAGCCGCCTATGTATGCTGTGGTGATGTATAATGATAATTACACGCCGATGGAATTTGTCGTTTATATTTTACAATCTGAATTTCGTCACAGTATGGATTCGGCGGTTGAGATTATGCTGACGATTCATAATAGCAGCAAAGGTATTGCAGGTATTTATCCCAAAGATATTGCTGAGACCAAAGCCAAAAAAGTTAACAGTCTTGCCCACCGTGAAGGGTACCCATTATTGACCCAAATCGAACCGCATCAAGGCGAGTAAAGCCTTACTCTAATTCTTGATGACGTATGTTTCTCTCAAGTTCACTATATTCTAACTATATATCTTTAATATTTTTCATAAAATATATTCTTCTAGTGTTTTTAGAGCAAGTTTATTTAAGCACAAACTTGCTCTGCACCTCTCTTTTTTAAACTAACTTAGACTTTCTTATATAATCACTTTTCTCATTACTGCCTGTCTATATTCTCTTTTTGCATTATTCAAATTCTTGAATTGTCTGTAGCTTTAGTACATGCGCTCTATTATTGTTGAATGAATATTATCATTGAAAAATGGTCTAGGGACACTTCGATACATTTTAGTATGTGTTAATAGATTGACTATATCTGAGTATCATGTTGAGATAAAGAAAAGTGAGGATCATAGCCAAGCCATAGAAGCCATTATTTAACAGCGTCATTTAATAATACTCATATTGCCCTTGAACAATCCATCCACCGCCCTGATTTACTTACTAACTCATTCATAAAGCTATCAATTATAAAGATAGGTATAACCGTAGGAAGTCGTTATGTTAAGTCGTCATCTTGAAGTTTCTTTGCGTTTAGCAATGACACTTGCGCGCCAAAAATCGCATGAGTATCTCACTGTTGAACATCTTTTACTGGCACTCTTAGAAAATACGCACGCTGCCAACACATTGACGGCCTGTAATGCAAATATCTCAGCACTACGTACTGAGCTTGAGGCTTATATTAATAAGCATACTCCAACGGTCGATCCTGATACTGAGCAATCCCCGCAGCCGACCCAAAGCTTCGATCGTATTCTACAACGGGCAATTTTTCATGTGCAGTCTATTGGTGGCGGTCGTTTGGTTGAAGGGTCGGATATTCTGGTGTCGATGTTTTCAGAACATGATACTTATGCGGTTTATTTGCTCAAAAAACAGGGCATCAGTCGTCTTGAGCTGACTCAGTATCTATCACACGGTCAAGATAAAGATGAGCCATCTGAGCCGCGTGCTTCTATGACGGGAGAGCGCCGTAGTAGTGCCTCAGAAAAAACCAGTAAAGATCCATTGGTTGAGTTTGCGACCAATTTAAATCAGCGTGCTGCTGAAGGTAAAACAGATCCATTGATTGGGCGAGGTCCTGAGATTGAACGCGCCGCGCAAGTTTTGTGTCGCCGCCGCAAAAATAATCCACTATTGGTCGGTGAACCGGGTGTTGGTAAAACCTCTATTGCTGAAGGGTTGGCGTGGTTGATTATCAATGATAAAGCCCCGAAACCACTCAATGGTTGCGTAATTTATAGTCTTGATATTGGCTCATTGATCGCGGGTACTAAATATCGCGGCGATTTTGAAAAACGTATGAAATCGCTATTAGATGCATTGAAGAAAAAACCCAATGCTATCTTGTTTATTGATGAGATTCATATGATTATTGGCGCTGGCTCATCAATGAGCAGTAATATGGATGTGTCTAACCTGATTAAGCCAGCACTTGCCAATGGTGAACTGCGTTGTATCGGTTCAACCACTTTTACTGAATACCGTCAAGTGTTTGAAAAAGACCATGCCTTATCGCGTCGCTTCCAAAAAATCGACGTGAAAGAGCCAAGTGTTGATGATACGATTGATATTTTGCGTGGTCTGAAACCGCGGTACGAAGAGTTCCATAATGTTGTCTATACTGACGAAGCACTAGTTACTGCCGTTCAATTATCAGCGAAACATATCCATGAGCGTTTTTTGCCGGATAAGGCCATTGATGTTATTGATGAGGCTGGGGCTTATAAGCGTTTAGGGGTCGTGGCTGATGCAGACGATATAGAAGCGGAAGAAAGTTTCATTGCTGATATAGAGCAAGAGTTTGATGCACAGATTGAGGCTGATATTGACGGTCTCGACAGTGATACTTATAGTGATAACGAAATGCAAGAGGAGGCAGATATTGCGAAAGCCAATGATCTTGCAAAATCGTCTGTTAATAAGAAAGCAAAAGGGAAGCGCGCTCCGATAAAAATTGATGTAGCAGATATCGAAGCGATTGTTGCCAAGCTTGCACGTATTCCGCCCAAGTCAGTATCTAGTGATGATAAGAGTATTCTTCAGCATCTAGATCGTGATCTTAAGCATCTGGTATTTGGGCAAGATGAAGCGATTGCGACTCTAGCAGATGCGATTAAGCTGTCTCGTGCTGGTCTGAAAGCACCAGATAAGCCAATCGGCTCCTTCATGTTTGCTGGTCCGACAGGGGTTGGTAAAACGGAAGTTTCTCGTCAATTGGCAAATCTGTTGGGTGTTGAGCTGGTGCGCTTTGATATGTCAGAGTACATGGAAGCACATACCGCCTCACGTTTGATTGGTGCGCCTCCAGGTTATGTGGGTTATGATCAAGGTGGTCTATTGACTGAAAAAATCAATCAGCATCCTCATTGTGTGTTACTGTTTGATGAGATCGAAAAAGCGCATCCGGATGTCTTCAACTTGTTATTACAAGTGATGGATCACGGTACATTGACAGATAATAATGGTCGGGTTGCTATCTTTAAGCAGGTCATTGTTATTATGACGACCAACGTCGGTGCTGAGAGTATCAGTCGATCTTCTATGGGCTTTACCCAGCAAGATCATAGCCGTGACAATACAGAATCACTCAAGCGTGTGTTTACTCCGGAATTCCGTAACCGTCTTGATGCTATTATCCAGTTTAATCCGCTTGATACCTCAGTCGTTGTATCCGTGGTTGATAAATTCTTGGTTGAGCTACAGGTACAACTTGACGATAAGCAAGTTACTTTAGAGATTGATGATGAGGTACGTGATTATCTGGCAGCTAAAGGCTATGATCGCTTAATGGGCGCACGTCCAATGCAGCGCCTGATTCAAGACGAAATCAAAAAGCCTCTGGCAAATATGATTCTATTTGGTGATTTAGTGAATGGCGGGGTTGTACATTTAACCTTGGAGCCAGAGGCATCAGATGGTGATACTATGAAGCTCGATAAGTCGTCAGATAAAGGGTCAGCGGATAGCCGTATTATATTGACTGTTGTTGAGACTCATGAGCCACGTCCAGACTCCGAATCATTAGCCAGTTAGGTTATTTTTCGCACTATAATAAAAACGGTTACTGCGGTAACCGTTTTTTTATTGCTAATATATATGACAACGCAACCCTAATATTTTGTTAATATCACCCTTCACGCATCCTGATAACAAATAAAAAAGGATTCATCATGGAATTATTTGACGTACAACCCACAAAAACAGTCGCGCAAAAGCAAGCGATTCTCGACAATGTACGCTTGCCAGAAGATTGGAAGCAGGCGTTGTCAGAAGAATTAACTTCTGACAATATGGATAGCTTGCGAGCTTTTTTAAAAGGAGCCTATCAGTCAGAGGATGGTATTTATCCTCCAGCACAGCTGATATTTAATGCGTTTAATTTGACACCTTTATCACAGGTGAAGGTTGTTATCTTAGGGCAAGATCCTTATCATCGTCCTGGACAGGCAATGGGGCTGTCCTTTTCTGTCCCTAAAGTGATCCCAAAGCCACCGTCACTTAACAATTTATTGAAAGAGATGGCGGACGATATTGGCATTAAACCTTCAGCACATGGTGATTTAACGTATTGGGCACAGCAAGGCGTATTATTGTTAAATAGTTCCTTGACAGTAAGAGAAGGCGAGCCAAACAGTCATCAAAATCAAGGCTGGGAGAAGTTCACTGATGCGGTTATTGATGTTATTAATGAGCAGACTGAACATACTGTGTTTATTTTATGGGGCAGTAAAGCTCAGAAAAAAGGCAAGTATATCAATACTGATAAACATCTGATTTTAACGGCAGTACACCCATCACCACTTGCTGCTAATCGTGGTGGTTTTTTTGGTTCTAAGCCGTTTTCAAAAACCAATGATTATCTGGTGCAATATGGTCAAACGCCTATCGACTGGCAATTACCACAGTAAATGAAAAATTTTCTAAACGCTAATTTATTGCCTTACCAGCTAATACATAGTCCATTTACTAATGGTAATCCGCTGATAGGTGAGCAGATTAAAACAGCTCTATTTTGGTCAGTTGAGGATATCAAGTGGATGACAGAGGCGCTAAAACTTGCCAAGCAAGGCGCTGAGAAAGAAGAGGTGCCAGTAGGAGCTGTCTTGGTACATAACCAGCAGATTATTGGTCAGGGATTTAATGAGCCGATTGGACGCTGTGATGCGACGGCTCATGCTGAAATCGTAGCGTTAAGAGATGCTTGTACACGCTTAAATAATTATCGATTGCCCCTAAAGACGACCTTATATGTGACTTTAGAACCCTGTACCATGTGCATGGGTGCGATGATTCATGCGCGCGTGGATAGATTGGTATATGCAGCACATGAGCCGAGAGCAGGGGTGCTTGGTAGTCAAATGAACTTGGCTGAACAGCCTTTTTATAATCATCGTATGCAAGTCGATGCAGGCTTGTGCCGTGAGCACAGCAGCCAGATGCTCAAAGATTTTTTTCGGCAGCGTAGAAAAGTGGCAAAAGTCAATCGCAAGATAAGCGATTAACAAGATATGATTCTTGCTGCTAGTGATAGGTCGCTTTGTTTGCTATAATATCGCCCTATTTACTTATTAATAGAGTGATTTTCTTATAATGCTTTGATAAGTAAGTGAAAAATGCCTTATTTATACTTTTATGATTATTTATGTGGTTATAGAAAGTACCGACTTTAAGTGAGTATTATGACTGTTGCCAACCCTAATGCGATTACTAACAGTGAGAAGCCCTCATTGCGTTATCCTGTTATTTGTATTGATGGGCCAAGTGGCGCAGGTAAAGGCACAGTTACATGGCGCTTAGCACAAGCTTTAGGGTATCAGCTACTTGATTCAGGTGCGTTATATCGTATCGTTGGACTTAAGGCGTTTGAAGCTGGATTGATTACTGCTGATGCAAGTCAGACCATTGATGAGATGGCTGTATTAGCGTTAACTCAAAGCTTAGAGATTGCCTTTGTACCCAACAATGCATCAGGACGTGTCGATATTATCGTGAATGGTGATGCAGTAGGTGATCAAGTTCGTAATGAAACGGTTGGCGGTTACGCATCACAGATAGCAGTATTTCCAAAAGTTCGTCGAGCATTGCTAACGCTGCAACAAGATATGGCAACTCGTTCAGGATTGGTTGCGGATGGTCGTGATATGGGTACAGTCGTGTTTCCAGACGCTGACGTTAAGGTATTTTTGACTGCCAGTGCTGAAGCGCGTGCCGAGCGCCGTGTAACACAGCTACTAAATGCTGGTCAAATAGCAGATTTTGAAGCGATTCTAGCGACGATTAAAGCCCGTGATGATCGTGATGAAAATCGTACAACGGCACCATCAAAGCCTGCAGCAGATGCGCTACTATTAGACAGCTCTGACTTAGATGCTGATGCGGTTTATGAGCAAGTAAAACAATATTGTCAGGATAAAGGTATTTGCTTCAATAGCTAATAATAACAAGGTAGTAAGTATGAAAAGGTTTCCTATAGGATTGATTTTAGTATAAAATTACAGTAGTAGACGCCAATAATCTTTAGAAAATAATGGAATCTACTGCTTAAAGCACATAAGTTAAAAAATATAACGCATTTTAATAGAAGACAGTTGTTGCTAGTGAGTTTACTGACGCATTCGCTTATTAGCAACAAACGTTTTTATATATGACTGCATAGGATATAAAACCAGTATTCTCGTTTTATACAGTCATAAATTTGATCCGTACTGTGCTGGACAGGATACGGCTATACAAAGGTAGACATAATGGAATCATTTGCTGAACTATTTGAAGCGAGCATCGAAGAAACAGGTCTGGATATCGAGCGTGGCTCGGTTATCACCGGTACTGTTGTCGCCATCGATAACGACTGGATCACTGTTGATACGGGTCTAAAATCTGAAGGTATCGTCGCTCGTGAAGAGTTTTTAAGCGAAGAAGGCGAACTTGAAGTTGAAGTTGGCGATACAGTAGACGTAGTGGTTGAAGCGGTTGATAACGGTATGGGTCAAACCTTACTGTCACGTGAAAAAGCCAAACGCGTTGAAACTTGGAATTTCCTTGAAAAAATCTCTGACAATGATGAGATTGTAAAAGGTATTATTTCTAGCAAAGTAAAAGGCGGCTTTACTGTAGATATCGGTTCAGTACGCGCTTTCTTGCCAGGTTCATTGGTAGATGTACGTCCTATCCGTGATACGACGCATCTAGAAGGTAAAGAGTTAGAATTTAAAGTTATCAAACTTGATCAAAAACGTAACAACGTAGTAGTTAGTCGCCGTGCCGTTATGGAAGCTGAAAACTCAGCTGAGCGCGAAGAGCTATTGAACAAGCTTGAAGAAGGTATCGAGATTGAAGGTATCGTTAAGAACCTAACTGATTACGGTGCATTCGTTGATCTTGGTGGTATTGATGGTCTATTGCACATCACTGATATGGCATGGCGCCGTATTAAGCACCCATCTGAGGTTGTTGAAGTTGGTCAAGATCTTAAAGTTAAAGTACTTAAATTTGATCGTGAGCGCAATCGCGTCAGCCTAGGTCTAAAACAACTAGGTACTGATCCTTGGGATAACGTTGGCGGCACATACCCAGTGGGTAGCGTTGTTAAAGCTCGTGTAACCAACTTGACTGATTATGGTTGTTTCGCTGAAATCTCTGAAGGTATTGAAGGTCTAGTACACGTATCAGAGATGGATCATACCAACAAAAACATCCATCCGTCGAAAGTTGTTCAAGTGGGTGATGAAGTTGAAGTAATGATCCTTGATATCGACGAAGAACGTCGTCGTATCAGCTTAGGTATCAAGCAAACTCTAGCAAATCCATGGGATGAGTTTGATAAGAAACATGAGCGCGGTGATAAAATCACTGGTACGATCAAATCAATCACTGACTTCGGTATCTTTATTGGTCTAGATGGCGGTATTGATGGTCTAGTTCACTTGTCAGACATTTCTTGGAATGAAACTGGCGAAGATGCTATCCGTAACTACAACAAAGGCGACACCGTTGAAGCAATGGTATTGTCTGTAGACTCAGAAGCCAATCGTATCAGCCTAGGCGTGAAGCAATTAACGTCAGATCCATTTAACGAATACCTAGTCAACAATGACCGCGGTGCTATCGTTAATGGTAAAGTAAAAGAAGTAGACGCTAAAGGCGCTACTATCGAACTTGCTGATGAAGTTGAAGCGTATCTACGTGCCTCAGAGATTCAACGTGACCGCGTTGAAGATGCGACTAAGCATCTAACTGTTGGTGATGATGTAGAAGCGAAAATCATCAGTGTTGATCGTAAAACACGTAATATCAGCCTGTCTATCAAAGCGAAAGACGAAGCTGAAGAGCGTCAAGCGATTAAAGAGTTAAGTAGCACAACTACGACTAGTACTGCTGCTGGTTCTGATGCACAACCAAAAACAATTGGTGACTTGATCAAAGAACAAATGCAGTAAGCTATTTACCGCTAATGTTATAATCTTATAAAAGAAAGCGACTCCGGTCGCTTTTTTTTATGGCTAAATTTTAGTATTAACGATAATTGATACAGTTTTTTCCTTGATAGAGGAACTCTTGTTTCCAATTTCCTTCAATATCCGCTATCATTTACAACATCGAGTAACGAGATGTAAAATCAGATCAAAGTCATTATAAATGAACAGATATTTAGTCAACAATCGCGTGATTTTCAGCTAATATTTTATAATATCTGTGGTGATCATTTTAGTTATTTCCATCATCTTATCTATCAATGAACAAGGCAAGTATGATAATGCAGCAAACAATCAATAAGTCCGAATTTATTAGTAATCTGAGTGCAAATTGTGACACGATGACAGATACCGTTGTCGATGACGCCGTACGCGAGATATTAAACTTGATGACTCATACGCTCGCCAATGATGGTCGAGTAGAAGTTCGTGGGTTTGGCAGTTTTTGTCTTCATCATCGCCGTGCTCGTATGGGTCGCAATCCTAAAACGGGTGAAAGCGTACCAGTACCTGCAAAAGCAATTCCGCATTTTAAGCCAGGCAAGGCATTACGTGAAGCTGTAAACGAAAAAGTAGCAGGCGGCCAATAAGCCAGTTGAAGTAATATAAGATATTCTACCGATCTACTACTAAAGTATGAGCCGATTTTTCTTATTTATACTAACCCTTTTATGACGTAGTAATCTCAATCAGTATGGCTTAGTTTTTATCCATTTATCTGTTCTATTAAAAACTTAAGGAGACGTCTGATGCGTATTTTATTATTAGTGCTGCTATTTTTGAGCTTCGCTTACTCGCTAGGTTTGGTATTGGCAAACAATACTGAAGTTAGCGTCAATCTTTTGTTTTCGCAAGCACCAACGATGAATTTAGGCTTGCTAATGATACTTTGCCTCATACTTGGTATCGTTATAGGTATCTTGTTAGCACTACTAATTTTCCGTGTTTTGCAAAATAAGTGGGAAATATCGCGTCTACAAAAGGCAAATACCAATTTGCAAGAGCAGATAACCCAAGCCAATATGGTGATTGATCGTCAAGCGAATGCGCCTACTGTAGAAGAAGCTGTTTATGGTGCAACAGCGGTCAATGTACAGGATACGACAATGCCCAATGCTCATCCCAACGCCAATGTGCATGATGGGTCAAGTTTGACCAAGCAAAAACGCGATTACTAATAATTTGTAATATGCATTTTCACTGCTGATTATAAATATAATAATTTGATAAACCTGATATAAAGAAGCATAACAATGAACAACGCAATTAATTCTCCTGTCATCGTTGCATTAGATAATATGACAAAGGATGCCTCTCTTGCATTAGCTGACCAATTAGATCCGGCATTATGCCGATTGAAAGTAGGTAAAGAGCTGTATACCCGCTATGGCCCTGAGATAGTCAAAGCACTGCATCAGCGCCAATTTGAGGTTTTTTTAGACCTTAAATTTCACGATATCCCCAATACCACTGCACAAGCAGTATTGGCTGCCGCTGAGCTTGGTATATGGATGGTCAACGTCCATGCAAGTGCCGGTTACGATGCGATGTCATTGGCAAAACAGCGCTTGCTAGATAATGATTTTGACACGCTATTGATAGCAGTGACTGTCTTAACATCTATGGACAATGAAGCACTCATACAAACGGGCATCACCGACGGCTTAGAGGCACAAGTGAGCCGCTTAGCACAATTAACCAAGCAAGCATGTCTTGATGGTGTAGTATGCTCAGCACAAGAAGCAAAGGCATTAAAGGCATTATGTGGTCAGGACTTTAAACTGATTACGCCTGGTATCCGTCTGCTAGATGATAATGCTGATGATCAAAAGCGTATTTGTACGCCAAAACAGGCATTACTTGATGGCTCTGATTATTTGGTGATAGGGCGCTCAATTACTCAAGCAGTAGATCCTGCAGCGAAATTACAGTTAATACTCCAAAGTCTCTAATTTTTCAATCAGATACTTCAGTCAAAAAGTAAAAAGACAGCCTAATCCGCTGTCTTTTTACTTTTTGTACCTAGATGAAAAGGTGCTAAACTATTTATGTTTATTTAATGATATAGGCTGCTATGAAATTACAGATTTTGAGTGACTTACATATTGACAGTTATATACGTCAATCCCATCCGATAGGGCATATTCCCAAAACCGACGCAGACATCATACTGGTGGCGGGAGATACAGCAAATAGCGATATTGGTATGCCATGGCTACAAGAGCAAGCAGCGCGCTTACAAGTCCCTCTAATCACTATCGCTGGTAATCATGAGTACTTTAATGAAGACGTGCTGCATTTTGATAAAAAGCTGGCGACTTGGGACAATTATGATAGTGAATCAAAGCAGGGCGTACGATTTTTGCAGTGTCAGCATATTGATATCGGAGAGGTGCGCATTTTAGGTTGTACGCTTTGGACAGATTATCAATATCAAGCCAATGAAGAGACTAGGGCAGTGGCAATGCGCTTTATGCGTGACTACAAACAGATCTATGCCGGCAGCGAGCTGTTTTCACCTGAAATGTCGATACAGATTCATGCTAAGCAGCGTCAATGGCTTAAACAAGCATTGATAACGGCAAAAGCACTGGGCAAAAAAACCGTGGTGATGAGTCATCATAGCATCAGTCCATTATCTGTCTCTGAAAAGTATGCTGAGCTACCAAGTAATGCCGCATTTATCAGTGATTTATCAAGCTGGATGTATGAAGAGTGGGCACCAGCACTATGGGTGCATGGGCATACGCATGAGGCATTTGATTACCACATTCATAAGACGCGCGTTATCGTCAATCCGCGTGCTTATCCAAATGAGGTTAGTAGTACGGCATTATCGTTTACATGGGATAGAGTGATTGATATCGGTTAGTCAAACGTAATAAATATAAGTCTTTCTTTTTTGATTTCACCGTGTCATAGCGTTTCAGTTCTCATAAAATTAACGGGTCTGCTCTCAATATATTTGCTTTAGATTATATTGCAATTGGACTTATATTTGGTTCATTCCTGTCGAAAAATCTGATAGGCTTGTGTGATGAGTAAACTTCCTAATAACACCACGTCGAGCCTATCCGCTGAGAAGCTTGCGAGTCATACTCCAAGTGCACCAGCGCCCTCACATCTTCCTGATAGTATGATGTCGTCGGTCAGGTTGTTGCCTGAAGATAAGCGCCTGATTTTATTTACCAGACATTCTCTGCGTGAGCGTTCTGATGGTAATGGCTTTGCCAGTTATCAGCTGCCATTGACACCCAAAGGTCGTGTATTGGCAAAATCTTGGGGTCGTTGGTTGGCAGGACATCTGCCGTATTCGCTCGATGTTGATAGCATCTCAAGCCCGATTGGTCGCTGTCTTGATACGGCGCAGCTAATGCAAGAAGGGGCAGGACTACGGCGTGATATCGCTCACCAGTCATTGTTGGTTGAGCCTGGTAGCTTAGTGACCGAACCTGATATTGCAAACCCCATCTTTAAAGAGATTGGTGTTCTCAATTTTATCAATCGATTCTTGCAAGGCAATCTTGAAGGCACTAAAAACGCTTATCAGGGCGGTCTCGATATTCTGTCGCTTTTTTATCAAAATCAGCCGCAACACGGGCATCTAATGCTCGCTGTCAGCCATGACACTTTATTATCTGCATTCTTAGCAGTGATGTTTGATGTTGTTGAGATTGATTGGAACGATTGGCCAAAAATGATGGAAGGGGTATTTTTGTGGTTTGATGACAAGCCATTCGAGCAGGCAAGTGCGTATTTTGTCTGGCGCGGTGAAGTTTATGTACGTCCAATACACACTTTGCTTGAAGCCTACCGTACTGCTGGCTTTCATCCAAATAAACTATTATTGCCACCAGAAGTAAAATGGACATAAGCGTTATTTACGAAATTATTAATTACTTTTGAGCAGGCATAAAAAAACCTTGCCCCAGTATTAGAACCAGTGACAAGGTTTTAGTTATGATGTTATCGAAGCATCATACGGTCTAAACGCAACCAATCTTAAGCTAGTAAGCCTTTGATGGTTTTGTTTAGGCGGCTCTTACGACGAGCAGCTTTATTCTTATGAAGAATACCTTTGTCAGCCATACGATCAAGAACCGGTACCGCTTTTTTGTAAGCTTCGGTAGCCGCGTCATAATCTTTAGCAGCGATAGCCGCGTCAACACGTTTCAAATAAGTACGAACCATAGAGCGTTGTGACGCAGAGTTCTGACGACGTTTGGTGTTTTGACGGGCGCGTTTACGAGCTTGTGCAGTATTAGCCACGCGAATCTCCTTGATAAAGACAGATAAAATTATGAATGTGGATTGCAATAAAGGGTTTAACCATCATTGATAACGAGCAGCCGTCTCGCCGAACATGATGTCGATGCCTACTATTAAAGTATCTGATAGTAATAAATCATCGCAAGCGCCAAAACTGTTTGGAATAATTAAACAGCGTTGACGTGTAAAGCCGGTTATCTTAGCAAATTATCGCCCTTAGGACAATAAGTTTGATGATTAATGCTCAAAGAAGTTACGGCATTACGTGGATGAGCGGGATTTTATGCCTTTAATAGGTATTTATAAAGGTATTTATCATAATATTGAGTGAGTATTTGAGTCTAAATGAGTGTATGAGCTGAGTGAAACTGTTTGCTGATAAAATCTCTTACAATAAATCATGCATAATAGCCTCGATGATTGATTAATTTAGGTATGATACTACAGTGGTCAGCGTCACCGACGGGCTTTAAAAAGTCACATTTTTTACGATCATAAGTATTCCAACACTCTATAAATGGATAGGATATGCAGCGAAAAGCAATGGTAATAGGTGCAACGGGATTGGTCGGGCAACATCTTGTAAAGCAGCTGAGTGAGATTTATGACACATTGATTGTGATTGCACGGCGTCCGCCTCGTTACATCAATGCGAGCATGCGTTTTTATCAGGTGAATGATTTTGACAACTTAGCCGAAATCTTTGCAAGCATTGGCGCTGATCGAAAAACGGATGCTTTTAGTTGCTTGGGCACCACCAAAAAACAAGCGGGTAGTGATGAAGTTTTTCGCAAGATTGACCATGATTATAATGTTGGTTTCGCCAAACTTTGCCAAGAGAAAGGCGTTGAAAACTTCTTTTTATTGTCCTCGATGAATGCGGACATCAACAGTCGCTTTTTATATAATCGGGTAAAGGCTGAAACGGAAGAGTCCATAATGGCATTAGGGTTTGCCCAATTGGTTATTTTCCGTCCGTCGTTACTACTTGGTAAACATAAGGGTCGCCCGCTTGAAAGTCTGGGACAAAAAGCATTTCAGCTTATCTCGCCATTGGTGTCCGAGTCACTATCCTTACATCCTATTTCAGCTAAGCGTGTCGCTAGTGCCATGGCGATGAGCGCCCATGAGATCTATCATCGTAGTAAATACCGCAGCGAACCCGCGATTAAAACCACTGATATTATCGAAAATAAACAGATGCTTGCTATGACCCGCGTAAAATATTAAGCTATTAATCAGATAACTTTTACATTTATTACTATAGTAAGCTCAGTATAAAAACGATACAGCGGGACTAGAATGAATTTTTTGCAGCCTCTGTCTGCGCAGGCACAGCAAGATAGAAAAATTTATACTAGTGCCGCGTCAAAACATGATGTATCGGTTTTATCTAGGATAAACTATACTATAGTAAATAGCCTAAGTAATGTTTAAGTTTAATAAGTTAAAACAATTTAACCATAACAGACAAGGAGTCTCACCATGCCAGAATCAGTAACAATGACCAAAGAAAACTTTGTAACTTGTGATTTATTAGATGCCAATCCTGAATCACAGGTATGCCTGCCTAATATCGAAGGTAAATCGTTTTATAGTTTTGGCGGCAAAGACAAATTCTGCGGTGAGATTGTGACCGTCAAATGTTTTGAAGATAATAGTCGCGTCAAATCGTTGCTTAACAATGATGGTAAAGACAAAGACGGTAATGGCAAGGTGTTGGTCGTTGACGGCGGTGGTTCGATGCGTTGTGCGCTGTTAGGTGACATGATTGCACAGTCGGCTATTGATAATGGCTGGGCAGGGGTTGTGGTGTATGGCTGTGTTCGTGATGTTGATGATATGGCAGCAATGGACATCGGGGTAATGGCGCTTGGTTGTATCCCGCGTAAATCAAATCGCCGCGATGAAGGTCAAACCGATCTTGAAATCAGCTTTGGTGATTTAACGCTAAATTCTGGTATGTTTGTCTACGCAGACAATAACGGCATTATCGCTAGTGACAAGCCATTAATTTAAAGACAAAGTCTGTTTTTGAAGAGTTCCCTATAAAGACCTTGGCTCGCAAGCTAAGGTCTTTTCGTTTATCAGCCCTATTCTTAGCAATAAATCTTTATTTTATAAAGTGTTTTGCTCTTGGTGTTATCTATAATAATGCTATGTGACAAACCGTTACGGCATAAATTTTGGTAATTGCGCAAATATTCGTATAATAGCTTTCTGACTCTTAACATTGATCTTACCCTTTATGCCTATCACTGCTTTGACTGACGCCTTTGCCCCGATTAACCAGCAATTATTCCCTATCCAAAATGCCCAGCGTCGCTGGCTTGCACCTGTGCACGGTGCAGTCAGCAGCTTATGGCTGGCAAGTTTAGTACAAGCACCTATATGGAATGTTGTCGAGCGTCTAAAAGTCGTAGTGACGCGTGACCAAAATCAGCTGAATCAAATAGAGACAGAATTGGCGTTTTGCGGCGTGGATGCTCATGTATTTCCTGATTGGGAGACGCTGACCTATGATGAGTTGTCACCGCATCAAGATATTGTCAGCGAGCGTATCAATTTATTAACTGATATGCCAACGTCAGGCGTGCTATTGATATCTGTGCAAGCATTAATGCACCGCGTCGCACCGCCAAGCTGGTTAATTGGACAGCATTTTGATTTAAGTGTTGGCGATCAATTTGATATCAATACCCAACGTACCTTATTAGCAAAAGCAGGTTATCGAGCGGTAGACAACGTTTTTGAGCCGGGGGAATTTGCGGTACGTGGTAGTATCATTGATATCTTTGCCATGGGTCAGCCATTCCCGCTACGTCTGGACTTATTCGATGATGAAATCGAAACGATTCGCTTCTTTAATCCGCAGACCCAACGGACATTAACTGTCGATGACCTAAAAGTCATGATGAGTGGCAACGATAGTAGTATGGGCAAAGAGTCATTGTCGCTACTGCATAAACTGCCAGATATCTCAAAGCCTATTAAACAGTTTCAGATCCTACCCGCAAAAGAGTTTCCACTTGATGAAGGGCGTGAAACCTTTCGCACCAATTTTGCTGCCCTGTTCCCCAATAGCAATAGCCGTAAGTTCGAATTACATAAAGATGTGATGGCAGGCATTGCGAGTAGCGGATTGGAATATTATCAGCCACTGTTTTTTGATTTAAAAGATTGGACGGTAGAGAGTAGTTTATTTGCTTATCTGCCAAGCGATACGCTATTCATCACTGATGAGCTTATTAACGAGAAACAGGCGGATTATTGGTCGCAAATCCAGCGCCGCTATGAAGAGCGCCGTCATGATATTGATAAACCTATTGTCGCCCCTGAGTTGCTGTATCTATTGTCAAACACTCTTAACGAGCATCTCAATCATTATCCACGGGTGATACTCAGTGCACGTAATGAACTGTCGACAATGAATGATGCATCTGCGATTGACGAGACAGTATTGGAGAGTCCATTACAGTTATCTGAGCAACCACAGTTAGATTTTGTTCAGAATAAGCAACAAGGCTTGGTCACCTTAAGTGCGCAAGAGCCGCCACAGTTGGCCGTCAATCATCAAAAAGCAGAGCCACTTACTGAGCTGCTAGCGTTTTTAGAGCTACAAGCGCAAACAGCAACACCAGTATTGATTGTCGCTGAAACAGCGGGTCGCCGTGAGATTCTTATTGAGCTGTTTAAAGGTAAAATCGACATCAAGGCTTATGACAGCTTTGAAACGTTTTTAGCCGCCGATAAAAGCACTGGTTTTAAAGATAGCAAGTTGCCACAGGTTGGTCTAACGGTTGCACCTATTGAACGTGGCGTCTATGTTCCTGAGCGCTTGGTGTTGATTAGTGAGACACAATTATTTGGTCGGCAAGTGCTGCAAACGCGCCGTCGTCGCCAAAGCGGTGTATCAGAAGAATTCTTGGTTAAAAGCGTGACTGAAATAACTGATGGCAGTCCAGTCGTCCATATTGAGCATGGCATTGGACGTTATAATGGTTTAATAACCTTAGATGTCGGAGATGGTGAGCAAGAATTTATTCACTTAAAATACGCTGATGATGCCAGTATTTACGTGCCGGTTGCCAATCTGCAAATGATTAATCGCTATAGCGGCGGCGACCCAGCGCTTGCACCATTGCACAAGATTGGTAGTGGAAAATGGGACAAAGCCAAGCAAAAAGCGCTCGAGCAAATCCATGATGTCGCAGCTGAGTTGCTTAATATACAAGCACGGCGTGAGGCAAAGGTCGGTATTCATTTTAAAATAGATATCTCGCAATACGAGCTGTTTGCTAGTCAGTTTGCCTTTGAAGAAACACCGGATCAAGCCAGCGCTATTCATGCAGTCATGGAAGATATGAAGCAGAATCAGCCCATGGATCGTCTCATCTGTGGTGATGTAGGTTTTGGTAAAACGGAAGTAGCCATGCGCGCGGCATTCATTGCGGTCAGTGCTGGTTATCAAGTAGCGGTGCTGGTGCCGACTACCTTGCTAGCCGGTCAGCATGAAGACAATTTCCGCAATCGTTTTGCTGATTGGCCAGTACGTATTGAAACGCTTTCGCGCTTTGGCGGTAAAAAACATCAAGACACTGTGCTAACAGACCTGGCGGCAGGCAAGGTTGATATCGTCATTGGTACGCATAAGTTATTACAGCCCGATGTAAAGTTCTCTAATCTAGGTCTAATGATTGTTGACGAAGAACATCGCTTTGGAGTGCGCCATAAAGAGCGTATTAAGGCGATTCAGACTGATGTCGATAGTATGTCGATGACAGCGACGCCCATCCCGAGAACGCTCAATATGGCGCTCTCGGGTATGCGTGATATGTCGATTATTGCCACGCCACCAGCCCGTCGTCTTGCGATTAAGACCTTTGTCATGCAGAAGACTGACGCTTTGATGAAAGAGGCTATCTTGCGTGAGCTGTTGCGTGGTGGACAAGTTTATCTATTGCATAATGATGTGGCGAGTATTGAGCGCATGGCAGAGACCATACGTGAACTGGTGCCTGAAGCGCGAGTAGGGGTCGCTCATGGGCAAATGCAAGAGCGTCAACTAGAACAAGTCATGCAGCAGTATTATCATAAAAAATTCAATGTGCTAATTTGTTCGACCATTATCGAAACCGGTATTGATGTACCGAATGCTAATACCATTATTATAGAGCGCGCGGATAAGTTTGGTTTGGCTCAATTACATCAGTTGCGTGGTCGCGTGGGTCGAAGTCATCATCAAGCTTATTGCTATTTACTTGTACCGTCTATTAAGGGGCTTAAAGGGGATGCCAAGCGCCGATTGCATGCTATTGAGCGCGCTAACACATTAGGTGCAGGCTTTATGCTGGCAAGTGAAGATTTAGAGATTCGCGGTGCTGGGGAAATACTTGGTAAGCAGCAAAGTGGTAATATGCAGGCAATTGGTTTCAGTCTATATATGGATATGCTGGAGCGAGCAACGAAGGCGATTAAAGCCGGTAAAGAGCCTGATTTAAGTACACCATTATCGCTAACCAGCGAAATTAATCTGCATAGCTCGGCACTGATACCAGAAGAGTATCTGCATGATGTGCATCAGCGTTTGTTATTTTATAAACGTATTGGCAATGCCGATGATAAAGAAGCATTGACTGATATTCGAACTGAAATGATTGATCGTTTTGGTGTTTTGCCAGACCAGACCAAGCAGTTATTTGCGGTTCATGGTCTACGCATACAAGCCGAGCCTTTGAAAATTAATAAAATTGATGCCAATAGTAATAGCATGACATTAGAGTTTGCACCCGATACCCCGGTCGATGCTTTGGCGATTATTAAACTAATTCAAGCAAATGGGCAGCACTATCGTATGAATGGTGCTTCTGGCATTCGCTATCAGGATGCTGATAAATTGGCAACACCGCAGCAGCGTGTCACGGTGATTCAAGAGTTATTAAGCTATTTTAGCAAGCATATGGTGGTAGAGTCGGTTTAGGATATTCAATCATCACTATATACCATGGAAAATAGCTGTTTAACCTTTACCTTATAGACTAAGAGATTTAAAAAGCAGGACATTTAGACAATAAATCATGACGCTATTTTATCGATTGGATAACTGATAAAATAGCGTAACTGTATTTTTACCTTAAATATCTGTTTTAAATTTTAAGCCTAATCTTTCTTCCTTATTCTTTTACTTGAGTTTCATAACAAGAGAACCGCCATTATGTTCCAACTTCATCATAAACTTGCTGCCGATAGTTTTTTAGTGGGTGATTTTCCACTATCAACCTGTCGCTTAATCAATGATTGCCAGTTTCCATGGTTGATATTGGTGCCACGAGTATCAGGCATCAAAGAATTGTATGAATTGTCTGAGGCAGACCAAACGCAGTTTTTGCGTGAATCGAGCTGGTTATCAAGTCAGCTCGCTAAAACTTTTCAGGCAGATAAAATGAATGTGGCAGCACTCGGTAATCAAGTACCACAGCTTCATTTTCATCATATTGTCCGCTATCAAAACGATATGCAGTGGCCAAATCCGGTATGGGGCGTTCCTGCAGTGCCTTATAGCAAAGAAGTATTGGCGCAAATGCAACAGACTTTGATGATGGCACTGCGCGGCCATCATCAAATGCCGTTTGATTGGCAGATGTAACTCACTACTTAGTGATAGGTTTAACATTGCTTGGTACATGTCAATTAAAAGAAGTCAGATATATTATCTGGCTTTTTTGCCATTAGCTCGAACTTGATATTTATGTTTAGTACAAAGGTCTTGAGATGATGATTTCATTGGCTTTGGTAACAAAATAAATGACAAACGGTATACTTTGAGGACTCAATGACATAGCTGTTAATAAAATTAAAACGTATAATATGCAAGTTAACTGTTTAATTTCTCTTATATTATTTATAAGCATAAATATTTTTTATAAGGATAAGGTACATTATCTATACTATCTTTATGAGTACTTTCAATGATTTTACTGATTTAAGCGAATAGCTCTCATGGCACTTTTGGACACCTTTAGCCCAAAAAAATCTATACAGGGTACAGATGTCTGTCGATTTGATTATCCTGAAATCTTTGTTCTCATACTCAGCGTGATACTGCTCGCTATCCATTTTGACTTCAGTCCAACTTCGATGGCACTTTTAATCGTCGTCTGCTTACCTAGCCTCATGATTTTAGTTTATAACTTTCGTCGTCAAAAAAGCTTTTGGACGTCTAATATAGTTATTATTTTATTGTCTTCTGTTATTGGTTCCATTCAGCTTTGTCCTATTATCTCATTAAGTTTAGCGTCGTTGATCGGATTGCGTATTATTATTAGCAGCCCTGAGAATCATCTAAAGCTGGTTTCTGTATCCATCGTGACCATCATTATTTTTTACTACGTTAGTGTCATTTTGAGTAGTGCCGAGATAGATTGTCACACCACTTGGATAACTCCTATCATCTTGCTAGCAACGATGATGGTAATGCTTTGTCACTTTCGCCATATATATTATGAGTATATCCATTATGAGGCACGGGCTGAGCAAGTGGTTGGGCGCTTAAGTACGATGGTGTCGGTAATCAATAAGTTGACACGTTTCGTACCACCGCAAGTATGGGAGCCTATTGTCAAAGCGGACGGTCCAGTTACTGTTGCTAATAAACGCGCTAAACTGACGATTATGTTTTCAGATATCGTTGGTTTCACTGAGCTGTCTGATAGCTTAAGTGCGGATAATTTGGCTGATATTTTAAACACTTATATGCATTGTATGACTTTGATCGCCAATAAACATGGGGCAGTATTAGATAAGTTTATTGGTGATGGCATGGTGTGTTTTTTTGGAGAGCCAAATAGCCGCGGTCCGCGTCAAGATGCCCTAGATTGCGTAGCTATGGCAATAGATATGCGCCGTGAAATGCGCACATTGAGGCAAAAATGGCGACTGATGGGCTTTGAGGGATTATATATACGCGTAGGTATTAGCACAGGCTACTGTCATGTTGGTAACTTTGGTAGTAATAATCGTCTGAGCTATACGCTGATTGGCAAAGAGGCCAATCTGGCTTCAAGGCTTGAAGCTGTCGCTGGTAAGGGTGAAATATACATTAGCGAGAGCACTCACGACTATATCGCTCATGATTTTGACTGCGAATATGCAGGTGCTTTCCCGCTAAAAGGTTTCGATGATAAAGTAAGTGCTTGGAAAGTATTGGATCCAGATGAAAATAAAGGCAAGTTATCTAAATGGGTAGACCATACGCTTCCAGGTTTTAATCTGCATTTGAACTTTAGAGATATGCAAGATAATGATTATCAAGATATTAGAAGTCGTCTTAATCTTGCACTTGCACGTATTGAGCAAGAAGAAAAATCTGCCGCTGTTAAAATTGACGCAGCCAGCAAAAAAGAAGGAAAGCATAAATAATTTATAGCAATACTATAATGATAGTAAATAATTTTCTTTGCTCATGAATAGATTGTGATTATTTAAAGTATCAGATATTGGAATAGGAAAAAGCCAGCTATAAGACATAGTTGGCTTTTTAATGAGTATAAAGTCATTAATAATTAGTGATTTTCTTTAGCATGATTTAAAGTATATTTAGGAATTTCGATGGTTAAATCGTCATCTTCAAGCATCACCTGACAAGACAAGCGTGAATCAGGTTCCAGCCCCCAAGCACGGTCGAGTAAGTCAGCTTCGATATCATCCATCTCATCTAAGCTATTAAAACCTTTACGCACTACGACATGGCAAGTCGTACAAGCTTTTGACATCTCGCAAGCATGTTCAATCTTGATGCCTTTTTCGAGTAAGGCTTTACATAAGTTTTCGCCTGCTGCTAATTCAACTTCGATGCCTTTGGGGCAAATTTCATGATGGGGTAGTACAGTGATTTTTGGCATAAGGTAGTCTATCCGGTGCTAATCCATTTAAAATAACATCTAAAAGTATAAAAATATGCTTAATTCGACACGTCAGTAATATAGTAAAGCATTTCTTTTACCAGTCTTTGGCGCTGGTACCTGCCATACTGGTCTTGACGCTTTGATTCATGATAAGAGCAGCAAAGGCGTCGCTATGCGGTTTAAGCGCCAGCTTTTTTGCATCAATAAGGGTTAAGTCATTGGTATCAAGCGCAGCTTGCAAGTCTTGCATAGTGTGTGCCAAAGACTGCTTAGCATCTTCTGAAAGTAAAGCGTCAAAATCTTTCAATGCCGATTGCAGTGCCAGTATCTCACGTTCTGATTCAACCTTGGTTTCAATCAATGAGCGCGCGTTTTTGTCTTCTTCAGCGTATTTAAATCCTGCAATGAGTAACTGTTCTTTTTGTTCATCAGACAAGCCATAAGAGGGCACAATCTCAATTTTACTTTCGGTCTTGGTAGTGGTTTCTTGTGCACTCACTGTCAGTTGCCCATTAGCATCAATGCTAAAAGTCACTTCGATTCGCGCAAATCCCGCTTTCATAGGCGGAATACCGTATAGCTCAAAGCGTCCCAGTGAGCGGCAGTTATCGACAGTCTCGCGCTCACCTTGTACCACATGAATCACCATGCCAGTCTGGCCATCTTGATAAGTGGTAAATATTTGGCGTTTCTTAACTGGAATAGGGGTATTACGCGGGATAAGCACTTCAACCAAACCGCCCATGGTTTCAAGACCAAGCGATAGCGGAGTGATATCTAACAACAATAAATTATTATCACTATCACCGTTGACCAATTGATGTGCAGTTTGTGCCGCACCTAAAGCAACGACTTCATCTGGATTTAATCGACAAAGTGGCTGCTTTGCAAAAAAATCAGTAACCACTTGTTTAACAGCAGGCATGCGGGTCGAGCCGCCAACTAAAATAACTTCATCTAAGTCAGATGTTGAAATTTTGGCATCACGTAATACTTGTTCGCAAACGCTCAAGGTGCGGCGACTCACTGGGTCTACAATGACTAATAAATCTTCACGGCGCAATATGCCCTTAAAAGATTGCTCATTCACGACGATATCAATATCGACTTGCTCAGTATCCGTCAGTGCTTGTTTATAAGCTTTGGCTTGTTGGGCGAGTATCGACTTGTCATGCAGGCTGACGTCTTTAGGATCAATATTTAACTGCTTGATCAGCCAATTGGTCAATAAGCGATCGATATCATCACCACCAAGTGCACTATTACCACCTGTCGCTAGCACCTCAAAAACGCCATCGTTTAGTTTCAAAATCGACACATCAAACGTACCGCCGCCCAAATCATAGATAAGGTAATGTTTCTCGATACCTGCATCAGTTGCTTGGTCGAGTCCATAAGCAACCGCAGCTGCAGTAGGTTCGTTCAACAGACGCAGTACCTTGATGCCAGCTGCTTGAGCGGCGTCTTTAGTAGCTTGACGCTGTGCTTCATCAAAATAGGCAGGCACGGTAATGACCGCACCTTGAATGCTATCCTCAGGCAATGCGTGAGCAGCACGCTGTTCTAGCGCTGCTAAGATACGCGCTGACACTTCAACAGGAGATACGGCTCCTTGCGCAGTGACAAAAGCTGGCATTTCATCTTTGCCACCGCTTAGCTCATAAGGATGAGAGAATTTGATATCAGCTTGGCTACGACCCATAAAGCGCTTGGCTGAAATAATGGTATTTTTTGGATCATCTACTACGTGGGCGAGGGCGTCCGAACCAACCAATGGGCTACCTTCACTTGGATAATACACCACAGAAGGCAACAAGGTATCTGTCGCTGTGCTTGCTTGCAAAACTTGAGCTTTGCCTGAGCGTACCACGGCGACCAATGATCGCGTGGTACCAAGGTCAATGCCTAGGCCAAAACGATGCTCGTGAGGTCGGGTGCTTTGATTGGGTTCAGCAATTTGCATTAAGGACATAAGATAACTCAAAGATAAAATGAATAAGTGAAATGATACAAAGACGATAAATAGACTATGGTTAGTACAACATAAAATAGTTTTTCTATAAATGTTTGGATATAGAAACTAGCCATTAAAGGCTTTTAGAGTCAAGATTATACGAGATAATTGCTCTTACTTTAACCGTCGCTTTTTAAAACTTTTGAAACGTATTATAAATTGAGCCGTTATTATTATATTCAATAATAACGCTACTAATAAGCGCATTAATTACACATATAAATCATCATCATCTAAATGTGTAGCTGCCGACATTCCATCAATGGCTGTCACGACGTCAGCATTTAACTTCACCAGAAATTTCAGCTTTTGGGTAGAATCAATGGCGGTTTGCCAGTTTTGAGTCTCATAAGCGTTTTTAAAGTTTGCTGACTGCTTTGCTAGACGTTCTGTAATCTGTGGATGTAACTGCTTTAGCGTTGCTATATCTTGAGCACCAATAGCGTCGTCTAAATCCATGCGCATTTCCATAGCATCTTCTAAGAAGTCCAGATCTGCGATGGAATGCTCTAGACTTTGCGCTTGACCTGCCATATCTAACAAGTAGCTGGCTCGACTATCAGGCGAACTCAGAGTTTGATAGCCCTGATTAATAAGCGCTGATGCTTGCTCAGATTGCTGCTGTGCTTTTGCAATATTGGCTATATTTTTTGCGACATTGTCAGGATGATAGCGTTTTTGCAAAAAACGTAAACGCTGATCCAAATTGTCTTGTACAACCTCAAACTGTACAGGCTGCTCAAATAAGGCAAAAAAATTATCAAACTGTGGTTCTAATACGTTGTCTGTCATATCGTCTGCCTTTATTTTATTTATTATTTTAAGGACTTCTATTTTGTATAGTAAAAACGGTTACACCGTAAAAGACTCACCGCAGCCACATTCGCCTTTCTGGTTAGGATTACTGAATTTAAAGCCTTCATTGAGACCTTCTTTTTCATAATCCATTAATAGACCATCGAGATATACCAAGCTTTTAGGGTCAATAAAAATACTGACACCAAGACTCTCATAGCGAGTATCGTTTTCATCAGGGGTGTCGACGAACTCTAACACATAAGCCAAGCCTGAACATCCTGCCGTGCGAATACCCACGCGTATGCCTTCGCCTTTACCGCGATTGTCCAAAAACTCACGCACATGCTGAGCGGCGCGTTCTGTCATTTCAATCATGCCAACTCCCATTGACTATCAATAATAGGGATAAAAATTCAAAATAAATAACGAAATAAATAACGAAATAAATAAAAGGTGACAATTACATAAGCGTCATTGTCACCTCCTTGGCGTTAGCCGCTTTTTGGCAGCTTGCGCTTTCATACAGAGAACAAGTTGCTAAACAATATATATTAAACAGCTTATACACTATTTAATATGGCTGGTCATTTTAACGACGACTGGGCTCAGGCAGGAACATGCTTGCCTTTATAGTCGCTAATAGCCGCTTTAATTGCATCTTCTGCAAGGAC
Source organism: Psychrobacter cryohalolentis K5 (assembly GCF_000013905.1). Classification (NCBI taxonomy): domain Bacteria; kingdom Pseudomonadati; phylum Pseudomonadota; class Gammaproteobacteria; order Moraxellales; family Moraxellaceae; genus Psychrobacter; species Psychrobacter cryohalolentis. The sequence goes on along the minus strand of NC_007969.1, from coordinate 2,041,886 downwards.
TGAGCAATGCACTTTTACTGGTGGCAATGCCAATTCTTCAGCAATGTGACTGTTCTTAATTTCACCAGCTTGATCCAAGCTTTTGCCTTTTAGCCACTCAGTAACGAGCGAGCTTGACGCAATGGCTGAACCACAACCGTAAGTTTTGAAGCGTGCATCTTCGATAATACCGTTATCATCGACTTGGATTTGTAAACGCATAACATCACCACAGGCTGGTGCGCCGACCATACCAGTGCCGACGTTTTTGGCATTTTTATCAAGATTGCCAACGTTGCGTGGATTTTCGTAATGATCAATAACTTGGTCACTATAGGCCATGGGGTTTTCTCCTGGTTAGATGATGAGCTGTCATTTAATGACTGTCGTTGTTAATGGGTTACTGGCTCATCGATAATTGGGGTCAAACACTTAATGTATAATTGTCTGATTCATTAGCTATGGCGATATTTTTATGTTTAGTAGAAAAAGTAAATAAAAATATCGCTGTTGCCATTATTTTTTAAATTATAAAGCTTAAATGTAGTATTAGTGCTCAGACCATTCTACTGAGTCTAAATCAACACCTTCTTGATACATATCCCAAAGTGGCGATAGCGCACGTAATTTATCAACAGCTTGATGCATCTGAGTGATAACCGTATCAATGTCTTCTTCAGTAGTGTAGCGACCAAAGCTAAATCTGATTGAGCTATGTGCCAACTCGTCTGGGCGACCAATAGCGCGCAAGACATAAGATGGCTCAAGAGTCGCTGACGTACAAGCTGAACCTGATGAGACAGCTAAGTCTTTTAGCGACATCATCAGGGATTCGCCTTCAACAAAGTTAAAGCTGATATTTACAATATTAGGTACGCTGTTTTCTAAATCACCGTTTAGATAAATCTCTTCGATATCTTGTAGACCATCCCACAGTTTTTGGCGTAATTTTGCCGCATGGGCATGGTCTTCTTGATAGCGCTGATTAGCTAACTCAAATGCTGCGCCAAGACCTACGATCTGGTGAGTCGGCAAAGTACCTGAACGCATACCGCGCTCATGACCACCACCATGCTGCTCGGCTTTTAGGCGAATACGTGGCTTACGACTAACGAATAGAGCACCAATACCTTTAGGACCATAAGCCTTATGACCTGAGAAACTCATTAGGTCAATTTTCATCTCTGCAAGATTGATAAGTACTTTACCAACAGACTGTGCGCCATCAACGTGAAAAACAACACCCGCTTCACGTGTGATTTCACCAATCGCTGCAACATCAGTAATTGTACCAAGCTCATTATTCACCATCATGAGAGACACTAAGATAGTATCTTCACGCAGAGCTTCTTTTACTTGCTCTGGTAAAATCATGCCAGTGCTTGGCTGCGGCTCAAGATACGTAATTTCAAAACCTTCTTGCTCAAGTTCACGGCAGGTATCTAATACCGCTTTGTGCTCAATTTTACTGGTAATAATATGCTTACCACGAGACTGATAAAAATGAGCAGCACCTTTGATGGCTAAGTTATCAGATTCTGTCGCACCAGAGGTAAAGACGATTTCGCGAGGATCAGCATTGATGACTTCAGCAACTTGCTGACGAGCCGTTTCTACCGCCTCTTCTGCTTGCCAGCCGTAGCCATGCGAGCGTGATGCTGGGTTACCAAAGATGCCATCTACCGTCAGATATTCGCTCATCTTGGCAGCGACTGACTTAGCAACTGGCGTCGTGGCGGCATAATCTAAATATATAAGGGTGTTATGTTGGCTCATGCTGGGTTTGCCTCGCTGGTCGATAAAGTAATAGTGTTAATGTCTTTTATAGAAATATCTTTTAGAGCATCGCTGTGCTGCCGATCTGATACAGACTGCACGTGCTCCATGTTTAATAATTGCGCTAATGTTATATTTTTCAAGTACTGCTCTACATGATTTGATAATGCACACCACAAATCATGGGTCAGACACATTGTACCACCTTGGCAGTCGCCGCGTCCTTCACACTGCATGGCATTGACCGATTCATCGACAGCAGAGATGATACTCATCACATCAATCTGATCAAGTGGCTTTGCTAAATAATAGCCACCTGCTGCGCCGCGAATACTAGTGACCAAACCACGCTTACGAAGTTTTGAGAATAACTGCTCGAGGTAGGATATAGAAATGGATTGTCGCTTGGCAATATCGGATAAAGACACCGCGCTTTCTTGTTGGCTGGTTTGTAATGCCAAATCTAGCAAAGCGGTCACGGCATATCTGCCTCGAGTAGTTAAACGCATGTGTTATCTCCAAACTTTTTAAGGATAATTTTATTTAACAACGATCTTAGTATCGGTCAGATGGTTAAGAGATAGCCAGTCACATATAAATAGCTATGCTGCTAATAAGAAAAATCATCTGTCGACTAAGTGTGTATTATCGTTATTAAACAACAGATGGTTTACCCGATGTGTGCAACGATAAGGTAATTATACTCAATCCCGAGTAATTTAGTCAAGATTAAAGTGTGGTTGAATGGTTAGTGATATTAATGACGATGATTGATAAAAACAATGATTGGTGATAAAACGAAAAAAGCGCTTGATAGACGATAGGCCATATCAAACGCTTTTAAGAGATATTTTCAAAAAATCATCTATACATCAGATTATTTTTTGAACATTAATTCATTACAAAGAGTGCAATGATGGCAGTAAGAGCAATGATAGAAGCAATTATTGTCGTGATGATAAAAGTCTTTTGTTTGCTTTGCAGCTCTTTGACAGCGGTTTCGAGCTCACGATTTTTGATGGTCAAAGTAGTAATTTCGATCTGCTGTTCTTTAATACGTAGCTTATAGCTTTCTTTTTTATCTGCCATTTCCGCTTCGGTCGGCTTGGGCTTGCTTTTACCGCCCTTAATCTTTTTGATTAAGCCTTGAATTAAGCTACCTAGACCAAGCTGCATAATAAATTGCTTAACCAGCTGAACCTGTACCGTTTCACCACGCATTTGCAGCTTTTCAGTTGTTTCACTATCATGCGTGGTAATAGCATTAATCACTTGCAGGCTATAAGCATTGATCACGACATCAGGCTCACTGCGACCAATAGGTAGCCTGTCATCTAATAACACGCCTTTGGTACTAAAAGTAGCGAACACCTCTACGTGTGGTAGATATAATCTAAGCGCAACGACAGTTTCTTGCTTAGCAAGTGGATAAGCGGCTTTACGGAGTTCTGGATCTAAACGTAACAATAGGGTCAGCGCCGATTCGATAAACACCAAAATGACATTAAGAAAAGAGTGAGACAACGTAGAACGCTTCATGTAGATAATCCGTTTTTTATTGTTCAAATAAAACATAATAAGATAAGTAAGGGTTGAAACCGACCTAAAGTGTGCAATGACATTGCGCTTATAGTAACGCCTTTATGATAAAAAGTAACGCGGGTTTCTGTCAGTTGCAAAATTATTACCTGACAATAATTCTTTTATTTCATGCATTAACTATCACAGTTTATAGTTGACGTTGATAAACATCAGCGTCTAGATAAGCGTTCAGTAAATAAAAGCTAAGACACAAATTGAAAGCTAAAATAGCGTTTTTGTCATCATATTGCAGCAGCTTTAGGTAACATTGGGTGTCAAATACGTTGTAGAGTGCACAAAAATATGTAAAATTGCTTGCGCTCCTTATGTTGCCTTGCTATAAAGGCGATAACAAAGCAAAACCTGTTTATGCATGAGCCAAGTGGTTTTTATTGCTTAAGTGCTCTGAGAGCGATACAATGCTTGGCGTGAGCGTTTTTTTACCCCCTAAAACTTGAAGGAAATTTTATGAATAAGTCAGAATTAATTGATAGCATTGCTGAGAAAAGTGGTCTAAATAAAACTCAAGCTGGCGATGCATTGAACGCAGTTATGGAAAGCGTTGGCGAAGCTCTAGAAGCTGGCGATAGCATTTCACTAGTTGGTTTTGGTACTTTTAGCGTAAAAGACCGTAAAGCACGTACTGGCCGTAACCCTAAGACTGGTGAAGAGCTAAGTATCCCAGCCAGCAAAGTACCAAGCTTTAAAGCTGGTAAAAACCTAAAAGAACGCTTGAACTAGGCCGTATCTATTTAAAGACAGTCGCACCTTATGGCGTGATACACGAATAAGAACGGCGTCTGTTGACGGTAAAGTGATAAAAAGTGATGGCTCATAACAGCTATGAGCGACCCATCAAAAAAGCACCTAGATAATAGGTGCTTTTTTTAGTGCTGTGGTTTGTATTATATCGTCTGAATATTTTGAGTATGCATCAAAAATCACGTATCATAGGGCGCGCGACAGAGATGTTGTTCGAACAAAGACGGTGTTATCCGCCTTGAGCAACGATAATAAAATGCACCCTTTCTTAGTTTTACCATTTTCTTACCATTGCCAGCTTGTAGAGCGTTGATATTATTAATAGTATTACAATGGTTTTTCATCAATATAGGTTAATAAAGCAGAGATAACTATGGATAAATTGCGCGATTTCTTAAAAAGCTGGCCGGGTCGCATTTTATTGATTTTATGCCTATCGCCGCTCGCTCTATTGGGCGTCGAAAGTTACTTTGGGGGTAATGTCGATCCCAATCAGATCGCTCAGGTAGGGGAAGCGAGTATCGGCCTATCAGAGTATCAAACGGCAGTAAACAATCGCCGTACTGAGCTTTTAGACCAAGTTGATGATGCCAGTTTATTAAATGAAGATGTGCTACATGAGCAAGTGTTAAAAGGTCTGATTGACCGCACCTTGCTAGAGCAGCAGGCTGGCAAGCTTGGTATGACCGTCTCTGATGACACCATCAATCGTCTGTTGCGTCAAGAAGAGATCTTTAAAGGTGCAGATGGCGAGTTTTCAAATGATCAGTTTGCAAGCTTTTTACGTCAACGCAATATGACAAAAAATCAGCTGTTTGATGAGTTCCGCAATCAGTTGAGCTTAGATCAGCTGAATGCTAGTATCGTTGGTACTGCTGCCTATCCGATGAAAGCAGTCAGTCAACTGATTAATTTGCAGCTAGAGGCACGCAATATTTGGCTACATCGTTTTAACTGGCAAGATTATGTGTCAAAAGTTAAATTGAGTAAAAATGACATTCAAGCATATTATGATGCCAATAAAGACACGCTAAAGAGCGCTGCTATGGTCGATTTGGCTTACTTGCAGCTTAGCCCTCAGACCATCCAAGTAAACGAGGTCACTAAAGAGGACTTACAGCAGCAGTACGAAGCCTATAAGCAAAGCCTTGCCGTCGTCGATGAGCGTAAGATCAGCCAAATCTTATTAACTGGTAGCGATGCCAAAGCACGTGCTGATAAAATTAAAGCGCGTCTTGCCAAAGGTGAAGCCTTTGCGAAGGTTGCTAAAGCTGAGTCAGATGATCCATCCGGCGAAACAGGCGGCGATATCGGACGCTTTAATCCCTCAGTATTTGGCAATGACGCTGCAGCAGTAGAAAAAGCGTTAGAAGGTTTGAGTGTAGGCGATATCAGCGTACCGGTGAAGACCAGCTTTGGTTATCAGATATTTACGGTGACTGAAGATAATGGTAACAAGATACCAAGCCTTGAGAGTATGCGTGATGATTTGATAGCCAAAGCAAAAGAGTACAAGCGTCAAGAAATCTACGCTGACAAAGTAACGGCGATTAACGATTTAGCCGCAGATGGGTTTAGTATTGAAGATATTGCTCAGCAAGAAAATGTGTCATTAAAACGTCTTAAAGATTATCGCAAAGAGAACAATAAATCTGTCCTTGCCCAGCCAGCGGTGATTAAACAAGCGTTTGATGAGTTTACCATTCAAGACCAAGCGGTCACCGCTGGTATCGAAGTTGGTAATGGCACAGTATGGGTACAGCCAAGTAACTATCGTCCTACCAAAACATTGTCCTTAACTGCTGCGACGCCTAGAATCACGCAGTTATTACGTCAGCAAAAGGCTAGTGAATTGGCATTAAATGATGCGAAAAAACTTGCGGCTGGTATTAAGACTACCGCTGATATCAATAAGCAAGGGGTAACATTCCAAGCGCTTGGTGAGATCAATCGTCAGACTACGCAGCTGACAGAAAAAGAGCGCGGCTTAGCGTTTAGTAAGCAAGCACCTGAGAACGGTGTGGTTGCCGTAGCAAGTAAAACAGAAATGGGCGCAACGGTATTGGTTGGTGACCGTATCAAAACAGAGCAGCAATCACCATTATCTGCCGCCCAAAGAGCGCAAACGGCAGCGATTATCCGTGATAATTTAGGCCAAGATCAGCTACAAGATTACTTAGACTATTTGCGTTTGGTGTATAAGGTTGAGATTAATAAAGCCAATATGGAAAATGCTCAAGGGCGATAAGTACTTTGTGCGCTATCCATTTTAAATAAAGCTATTTTTAACCATTAAAAAAGCCACTGTAATCATACAGTGGCTTTTTTTATTCAAGGGTAAGCATTTTTAATACTGATAATAATTGATAATGAATTAATGACGGAAATGACGCATACCCGTGAATACCATGGCGATACCGTGCTCATTTGCCGCAGCAATGGTTTCATCATCACGCATAGAGCCACCTGGTTGGATGATCGCTGCGATACCTACTTCGGCAGCATTATCGATACCATCACGGAATGGGAAGAAAGCATCAGATGCCATAACCGCGCCTTCGGTTGCAAGTCCGGCGTGCTCCGCTTTAATAGCAGCGATACGGGCTGAGTTAACACGGCTCATCTGACCTGCGCCGACACCAATGGTACGCTGACCTTTAGCATAAACGATGGCGTTAGATTTAACGTATTTTGCAACGTTCCAGCTAAACAGTAAATCAGCAATTTGTGCTTCAGTTGGTTGTACGTCTGTGACGATTTTTAAATCATTGGCAGTAATTAACCCTAAATCTTGCTCTTGCACCAGTAAGCCCCCATTGACGCGCTTATAATCAAGCTGGCGGTCACGTAACTCAGGTGCTGGCAAGTCGCCGCAGACCAAAACGCGAACGTTTTTCTTGCTAGCTGTCGCTTCAAGGACACCGTCTTCAATGCTTGGGGCAATAATGACTTCAACAAACTGATTGTCGATAATGGCTTTAGCAGCGGCAAGTGTTAACGGGCGGTTAAAAGCGATAATGCCGCCAAAAGAAGATTCAGGATCGGTGCTAAAGGCAGTGCGATATGCTGCTACTTGATCAGTGTCGACAGCAACGCCGCAAGGGTTGGCATGCTTGACAATCACACAGGCAGGCGTACTAAAAGCTTTCACACATTCAAGCGCGGCATCAGTATCGGCGATATTGTTATAAGACAATGCTTTGCCTTGCAATTGCTTAGCAGTAGCAATAGATGCTTGCTTGCTTTTTAAAGCGTTGTTTTCAACATAGAACGCTGCTTTTTGATGCGGGTTTTCACCGTAGCGCAGGTCTTGCACTTTTTCTAGCTGAACGTTAAAGGTACGTGAAAAATCTTCCGGCTCTTGATTCTCGTTAACACGGCTGCCTAAGAAGTTGGCAATCATCCCGTCGTATTGTGCCGTATGCTCAAACGCTTTGACCGCTAAATCGTAGCGTAAGGCATGGGTTAATGTCGTCCCATCTCCTAATGCTTCAAGTACACGCGTATAATCAGCTGGATCAGTCACAATACCAACGTGTGCATGATTCTTTGCCGCTGAACGCACCATCGTAGGTCCGCCAATATCGATATTTTCGATGGCATCATTCATGGTAACGTCACTACGGGCAATCGTTTCTGCAAATGGATAAAGGTTTACGACTACCAAATCAATACGCTCAATCGCGTGCTCACTCATCACCGCATCATCTGTGCCGCGGCGTCCCAAAATGCCACCGTGAATCTTGGGATGAAGCGTTTTAACCCGACCATCCATCATCTCAGGGAAACCCGTATAGTCTGATACTTCGGTGACAGCGACATTATGCTCTGTTAGCAAACGGAAAGTACCGCCAGTCGATAACAGACCAAAACCTGCTTTAATCAGACCTTGAGCGAACTCAACGATATTGGATTTATTGGAGACCGACAGTAGTGCTAGTGGGGCTTTACTCATAAAAAAATTTCCATAAAAAAAGCCTGACGTAAACGTCTGGCAAGGTAACAATGACAATCAGTATAGAACATATCGTGAGTGATAAGATCATAAACTACAAACTGCCATACATAATATCAGTTAGGGTAGGTAAGCGTTTCATAAATAGGATTGATGGTACTTATTAATAAGTCAGATGTATCAAAAACATTATTTATAGTATTACATTAAACCATATATTTTGAGCTTTTTGCGTAGTGTACCGCGATTTAGACCTAAAATCTGTGCACACTTGGTTTGATTACCACGGCTTTTTTCTAGTACCACAGACAGCAAAGGTTGCTCTATCTCTTTTAAAATAAGCTCATATAAGTCAGTTGGTATCTCATCACCTAACATTGCAAAATATTGACGCACCACGCGTTCAACATGTATCCGTAATGGCTCATGCGCATGACCTGTGTCATCTAAAGCAGATTCCACATTACGGATTGAGCGATGGTAGTCCTCTTCATAATAATCAAGATTACCAGCGCTTTTGTTAACATGACTGGCATTGTACTGTGCCTGTGGTGTCATAAGATAATGTCCTTGGGGTTAAAGAGTAAAACCATGAGGCTCTCGTTGGCTATTATATCAAAATCAGCAGCGATCATCTTAAGAAGATGAGGTAATGAGCTAATATCAGTCAGCGAACATCAGTAAATGGGATTAATAGCAATTTTACTAATTTGAGCATTGGCAATAGGTACCGTAAAGAGTAACTGCTTACGACCATTAGAAGCTAATTGACTTTGTTTACCAACCAAGTACTTATCTGGTGGAGCGATAAACTCACCAATCAGCGCATGGGCACCATATACACTGACTTTTATATTAGGATATAGCTGTGCTTGTGAGCTTTGGTTATTTAGAGTAGCACTTATATCACTAGAATCAGCTGCACTGTTTATTTGACCGGCTCGGTATCTGATATCACTCAGAGTTAATGCAGTCAAGTCAGCACTGGGCAGGCTGCAAGCTGCAATCGTACATATCGTCTGTAAGCGCTGAGCATGTGCAGGATTTTTAACTAAGTTATTTAAGTTAAACATAATGTACTGAGCAAAAAGTAGTAGTACTAGCACCAAACAGCCTACTGTCCATAGTAATGAAGCTACTGAACGATGGGATGGTGTTGGTGAGAATTTGGCTTGCGCTTGTAATCTTTTGGCATATGCCGCTTTACTACGGTCTTCCTCTTTAAAGTCGACGCCCATACTAATGAGTAATTGCGATAAATCAGTATCATTGGTTGGCGTATCTTCGGGTGGGTGCTGTTCTTTCAGCAGTTTTTCGAGCCACGAGTCATCAGCATCATTATCAATATTGGCATGAATACTGTTAGCCGCCGTTGAGCTTAAAGCCACTTCTGCGGATGAAGGAGAACGGTTTGAATGCTTAGTAGAGGTAGAAGTTTCTTCAAATAAATCAATAGATGTATCTGAATGTTTATCTAATTTTTTCGCAGTACTTCTTGCTGATAGAGCGCTTTGGGTAGCGTTATTGTTATCAGTGGCTTGTGTAAGCCACGCATCCATACTATCTAGTGAGTCGTATTCTAGACTCTTGTCAGCAGATGCCTCAATATCAATATCGATATCGTCATGAATCATGTCATCATGTATCATATCGTCATGAATTAGGATATCTGTATCATTTGAGTTTGCAGCAGCTAAAATAGAATGTTTCTTATGAGAGGTTCTGTCATTAATTTTCTTATCACGCTCGCTAGAAACTTCTGTACCTGTCAGCTTATGATTGCTGTCTATATCAGCAGTGACGATAAGATTGTTATTCACCAAAAACATTTGCTGGCAATGTTCACAACAGACTGTCGCGGTTTTTTGATTTAACTGGGTATTTTTTATATTAAAAATGGTATGACAATGAGGACACTGGGTTTTAATAGGTGTGGTCATAGAGTTGAATCCAAAAAGGTATCAGTAGGAATACCGTATAGCCACTCACCAACCGCTGCCAATTACTTCAATGTCATTGTTGAAGTATTATTAATTATAAACTACAGGCAACTCTAGAGTAGCGCCAAATACACAACATTTAACTACTACTCTATCGTAACAGATGTAATTTAATGTTGCTAGCCTGTAAATGTACCAGACAATCGCTGCCAATGTTGATCTTCTTGTGCAGTAAAAGCATGCTTAGGATCAAGCGCAAAATAAGGCTGATACGCTTCGGTCACTTGCTCAGTTTGTGATTCAATCAAACCGGCAAGGACGATGCGACTTTTTGGTGCCATCAAGGTGACAAAATAAGGCGCTAGACCTATCAGTGGCTTGGCTAAAATATTGGCAACCATCACTGCTACAGGCGCTATATTTTGCTGTTGCCAAAAGGCAGTGAAATCCTCTGGTAAAAACGCTTGCAAACGATTGTCGACCGAGTTGCGTGCCGCATTTTGATTGGTTGCCAGTACCGCTTGAGGATCAATATCTACGGCATAAACATGACGCGCGCCTAACAATAAGGCGGCGATACCCAAGATACCTGAGCCGCAACCATAATCAATCACTACTTTGTCTGTAAGGTCCTGCTCAGTTAGCCAATCAAGACATAGGCGAGTGGTCGCATGGTAGCCAGTACCAAATGCCAAGCCTGGATCCATTATGATGTTTGTCGCTTCAGGATTGGGCGGAGTCAGCCAATTAGGTACAATCCACAAGTCATTGGCACACTCAATGGGTTTGTAATTGGACATCCATTCACGCTCCCAATCTTTGTCATCGACAGCACTTACCCAACTACGGCTCGCCTGTACTTGGGCTGCAATCTCATGACTGAGTTGCTCGATAACATCACGAGTTCCAGTCTCTATCGTAGCATCGAAGAGCCCTGTTAAAATTACCTCGTCCCATAGTGGTGATTCACCAGGAAGTGGCTCAAATAAAGGTTGGTCGCCTGCATCATCAAGTGCAATAGATAGCGCGCCTGCTTCTAGTAATAGCGCTTCAGCAAGATCTACGTTGTCTTTTTCACATTGTAAGTGAAGTTGTTGCCATGCCATAAAAGTAACCTTGTTTCAAAATAAAAAATAGATAATAAAAATTAACGACCGACTATAAAAGCCTATTTTAGCGCTTATATAGTCAGTCGTCATGGTTAATCAAAAAGATAATACGGTTAGCGTAATGCTTGTTTGGCTTCTTTTATCACCCGTGCATTACCTTGTGCTTGTCCAGACTGTAGAATAATTTGCCATAGCGCACGGCGGCGACTGCTGTCTTGAGAAACACTAAGCCCACGCCGTCCCATTGCTTCAGCCTTACGCGGCTGGTTTTTTTTGAGTGCCACTTGCGCAAGATAAAAATATACCGCTGATGATTTGGGTGCTAGGCGCTGAGCTCGGGTGAAGCTGCTCTCAGCGCTATTGAGATTACCTGCCTTTAATTGCTCAGTGCCCACTTGCATCAGGTTACGAAAGGCGGGCAAGTTGCTATTATTGTTGGTGGTTTTCTGACTGCGCTGCGAGTTCTGCCGCGCACGCTCTAGTAGCTCATTATGCGACGGGATAGATGGCACATATATCAATTCATCTTCACGAGCAGGCGTGAGGATCACGGTATCAGGCTGAGTTACGAACGGAGTTTGACTCGTGCTTTGATTAGACCCCAAGATTACAGGTGGCTTTTCTGTTACCGATTCCGTTGGCGACTCTATTGATGCAGGTGGATGATAAGGCTCGATAGGATAATTATCGTCAGTCTTATCAGCTTCAGTACTCTCAACACTTTCATAACCACTATGATCAGTGCGAGGGGTTTGCGTCACTATTGTGGATTGTTCAGGTTGCGTCGTTTTTTGACTACTGGTTGATGGGAAGGTTTGAGCAGAAGGCGCTTTTATTGAAGTTGGTGCAGTCTGACAAGCACTCAAGCTTAGCATGCCAAAACAAGCGCTAATTAAAAGAGCTGTATGCAAATGCTTTGGCTGTTTTTTGGACTGAGCTTCAATCGTCTGCTGAGTCAACAACGCTTGCAATATAGATAACGCCATATTAAAACCCTTTCTAAGTTTTAAAAATCTTAAAATCGTTCAGCTACTAACCTTTTAAAGTCAAATTTTCAGCTATCACGACTGAAATAGAAGCAGTTCACTAAAACCATTCAACAGCACGATCATACCAAGTATCTACACGATTGGGTGTATCACCGTCTTGCTCGGCATCATTGCTATTATTATCAATAACTTCACCATCTGGTATGTCTAATCCTTCACGGCGACGTTGCTTATTGATATCGCCTTGCTGATTTTGCCACTGCATTTGCTCGCGCGCACGATCCTGTTGGTATAAGCCAATCGCACAGCTGCTGGCTTCTTGGGGCAAATATGCTGACATAACAGGCAAGTAGCGTGCGCTGGCACAGCGCTCATTAGACAGCTTGCCTGAGTTGTTCTCTAACCAGAGCCATTCGATGCCTTCTGGCTCTGGTAGCGCAACAGGTGTCAGTTTTAGACGATTCATATAATCAACCCAAACTGGCAAAGCACCGCTACCGCCACTAAGCCCAATCGGTTTATTATCATCACGTCCAACCCAAACCACGCTGACATAGTTGCCACTATAACCGGCAAACCACGCATCGCGGTAATCATTGGTAGTACCTGTTTTGCCCGCAAGATTTAGATTGCTACCAAGCGATTGCACGCGTCTAGCTGTACCGTTCTTGACGACATCTTGCAACGCATAATTAATCAAAAAGTTGGTCTCAGGCGGAATACTGCGCTGAGTATTTAAGCCTGTGCGCTGCAAAATACTACCGCGATCATCAATCACACTACGGATACTATGAATAGGCGTACGGAAACCACCCGTTGCAAAAACTTGATAGACCCCAAGCATGTCCATCGGGCTTAGATTGACTGAGCCCAATAATGCCGCAGGATAAGGAGGTATTTTCTCTTTAACGCCCATACGTTTTAATTGCTTGGCAAAGGTGTCGACTCCAAACTCCATCCCTAAGCGTACGGCACTATGGTTATACGATTGCGACAGCGCTGTGGTAAAGGGTATGTAGCCATGATCACGATTGTCATAGTTTTTGGGATTCCATTCGGTACCGTCGCTTAGACTGACCGTAATAGGGGAGTCATCAACCGAACTTGCCAAATTATAGCGACCACTTTCGAGAGCAGTCATATAAATAATCGGCTTTAATAATGAGCCTACTTGGCGTTTGGCATCGACCGCACGGTTAAAGCCAGTAAACTCGCTGCCGCTACCGACAACAGAAACCAGCTCACCCGTCTCAGGATTGGCACTGACCAGTGCCCCTTGTAAATCTTTGGTTTTGCTACCACTACGGCGTAGCTCGCCAAGCTTTCTCTCAACCGCTTTGTCCGCTGCCAACTGGGCAATAGGGTCCATCGTACTGATGATAATCAGACCTTCATTTTTGAGATCATCGGAATAATAGACTTTATTTAGTTCACGCTTGACGATATCTAAAAAGTCAGGGAATTGGCTTTTACCTTCAACAGGCTTATCAACTACCCCAAGTGAGTTTTTTAATGCTTTATCGTAGTCTTCTTGACTGAGCGAGCCGACGGCCAACATATTGCTAAGCACAACATCGCGACGCGCCTTTGAATCGTTTGGATGACGGCGCGGATTATAAACGCTCGGTCCTTTTGCCATACCGACAAGCAATGCTTGCTGATCTAGGCGCAGCTCATTGAGAGGCTTATCAAAATAAAATTGTGATGCCAACCCAAAACCATTAATAGAGCGTTTGCCATTTTGACCAAGATAAATCTCGTTGAGATATGCTTGCAAAATCTCATCTTTACTATAATGCAGCTCAAGTAGCACAGCCATCAAGGCTTCATTGGCTTTACGCTTCATTGTGCGGTCTGAATTCAGATAAAAGTTTTTGATCAGCTGCTGGGTGATGGTCGAGCCACCTTGACGTGATCCACCAGAGAAGTTATTGATAACTGCACGAGCGATACCACGTATCGATACCCCTTTATGTTCATAAAAACCACGATCTTCTGTCGCTATCAGCGCATCAATAAGCGGCTGGGGTACTTGATCTAACGAGACAACCATACGGTCTTCGTTACTATCTGGGTAAATACCACCGATATTCACCGGTTCAAGACGGATAATGCCGGTTTTCGCCGCCACAGTACTTTGTACTGACTCAATCTTATCACCAGCAATAGTCATTTTGATGACTTGCTCTTGATCTATATCATTAGCGCTATAAGTAAACCCACGTGTATGAATAAAATAGGTATTACCCGATTTATGATAAGTACCCGTGCGATCATAGGCTTTATCACTTTGATAATTAAGTAGCTCAAGCCATTTCTTCATCGTGTCTTTATCGACGTTGGCCCCTTGATACAGCTCTAATGGCTGCGAATATACTTTGGCAGGAATATCCCAGCGTTTACCCTCAAACTTGTGAGTAATGGTGCGATCAAGTTTGACCAAGTATAGTGCTAATAGCACCATGCCAGCGATGACAACAATTAATAAAATACTACTAAACACCACACCGCGCTGCTGGGAAGGTAGCGTATTGATAGCAGGCTTAGAGGACTGTGGTTGCTTAGAATTAGATTTTTGCACTGATGACACACCATTTTGGGATGAAAAACTGCCTCATAATGACGCAAATTGACAAATTTTTCAATCTATCATCATCAACGCAGGCATTCATTTGCTCTCAGCGCTCAGGAGTTATACTGCTGAGAGCCTGTGCTTATAGTATAATCTTTATAAAAGCAATGATGGTTATTTGAAAGTATCCGCCACCTCTTATTGTCGTAACACTGTCTCAATTTTGAATAAGAGTAATGGTTTGCATTAACACTCACTATTTTAAATAAGCATAACCATCAATGTCGCGTAGCCCCAAATATAGTAGTCAGTTAACCAATATACATCAAACATAATGGTTTTCTCGATATCGAGTAGATCAGATGATAGAGCCTTGATTTAAAGCTATTTACTCAATGTTCTGTCTAAAGGAAATAAGTGCGATTATGTCCAGTATTCCATCTCCTATGCCGCCAACATCACCGACATTACCAAGGTCATCAAAAACCAATACTCATTGTCAAGACAATTCTATTATTGACGGTCTGGTATTGCCGCTGGCGGGTCATTGCTTTCATTGCGGTGATCGCGTGCCGCAGCCGCCGTTTCATACTGATATATTAGGTAAATCGCGTGAGATGTGTTGTATGGGCTGCCAGTTAGCTTCACAAAGTATCGTGGAAGCGGGGCTTGAGCAATATTATCTTGATCGCTCGGAGATTAACCGTACGGCAAGCTTACCCGTTCAGATGACCCGCCTTGAAGCTTATGATCATGATGAAATAAAATCACAGTTTGTCTACGCCCAAGACGGTATGTCGGTAGCAGAGTTGTCTGTCAATAATCTGCGCTGCGCTGCTTGTACGTGGTTGATTGAATCGCGACTTGATGAGTTAGATGGCATCAGTAAATGTCAGGTTAATTTGACCAATCAACGCATGCGGGTAATTTGGGATGAAACCAAGCTACCGATTAGCCGGATTCTTGCGGTTATCAATGAAATTGGCTATGAAGCCAAGCCTTATCGGCAAGATACCCACGAAGCCATGCTAGCACGTCATAACAATCAAATGCTAATAAGGCTTGGCATCGCGGCACTCGGCTCAATGCAAGCGATGATGTATGCCGTGGCAATTTATTTCGGTGAATATAGCGATATGCTGATATTTCAGCGCGATTTTTTGCGTTGGGTGTCTTTATTCGTCAGTACGCCAGTATTCTTTTATGCCGGTGTACCATTTTTTACGTCAGCATGGTCAGCGATTCGTGCTCGCCAAGTCAATATGGACGTGCCCGTTAGTATTGCCTTGATTGTCACATTTTTTGCCAGTCTATTTGCCACCATTACTGGACAAGGGGAGACCTATTACGACTCAGTCAGTATGTTTATTTTCTTCTTGCTGGCAGGTCGTTATATTGAGCACAATGCGCGCCTAAAAGCGGCAACTATGGCAAACGATTTGGTGGTAGTTGAGCCAGTATTGGTACAGAAAATTGCTGAAGACAAAGACTCTGCTACAAGTGTTTTGCAGCTATTAGAACAAAATAGCGTTCAGAAAAATGCGCTTAAACAAGAAAGCGAAGAGTCTGTTAATAAGCTTGATGATAGAGCTGTTAATGGGGCTGTTACCGTAGTTGGTAATGAGGTAAATAGTCAAAATACAGTGAGTGCTACGCCTAATTTTACGCAAAGTATGGATGCTAATGTCTATCAGTTAACATCACGTATTGCTCAAGAATGGCAGCAGACTCGTCAGCAACGATTAACTGTCTCAAATACAAACGATGAGGCAAAAGAAAAGCAGATGGTGACCGCTCATAGCTTGCAAGTGGGCGACATCATCATGGTTGAGGCAGGTTCTGAGATTATCAGTGATGGTATCTTGCTCAGTTCAACCGCCACAGTTTCTCAAAGCCTACTGACAGGTGAAGGTGATTTAATCACTAAGACCCAAGGCAACTATATCGTCGGCGGTGCACAAAACGACAGCCAACCATTTGAGATGTTGGTCACAGCGCTACCAGAAGACAGCCAAATCGGTTTGATTGACAGGCTAATGAATCGGGCAATGAGTGAAAAGCCAAAACTCGCCCAGCAAGCAGATAAGCTAGCACGTTGGTTTGTTGCGCGTATTTTAGTATTGTCTGTCTTGGTATTTATCGGCTGGTATATCGTGGATCCAAGCCAAGCGATTTGGGCAACGGTGGCGGTATTGGTCGCGACATGTCCTTGTGCGCTGTCTTTAGCGACACCAATTGCGCTTACTGTATCGACCAATCGATTGGCCAGCTATGGGTTTTTGACGACGCGCGGGCATACCCTACAAACGCTTGCTGAAATTACCCATGTGGCATTTGATAAAACGGGAACCTTGACCTATGGTAAACCCAATTTATTAAACGTTAAGCTACTTACTGATACAAGTGTCATCACAAAGGCAGATGAGCAAAGAGACAATGTATTAGCTATTGCGGCAGCGTTAGAGGTGGGCAGTCGTCATCCTATTGCTCATGCACTACTGACCGCCGCATATCAACTGCATCTGCCAGCGACACAAGCTTTACAGCATCATCCAGCAGGTGGCGTTGAAGCAATGATGGATGGTATGCTATATCGTATTGGTCATGTAGATTTTTCTTTAGACAAAATGAATAATGTTACCAATGCAGATAACGATTTAATGATTGATCTAGTTGCCGAGCGCGCCAGCTCAGCGGTAGTCTTATCTTGTCAAAAGGATAAATCAGCAAGCTGGCAAGCACTGGCATGTTTTTATTTTAATGATAAGGTACGTGATAGCGCTCAATCTATGCTGGATAGCTTGAAAGCACTAGGTATCGAGCCTGTCATGCTCACAGGTGACCCAAGTCCGCAAGCCTTGGTAATGGCTGAAAATTTGGGTATGCAGTCTGCGTATAACGGTCTATCACCAATGGACAAGGTCAAACATATTCAACAGCTACAAGCTCAAGGTGCAGTGATATTGATGGTTGGTGATGGTATTAATGATGCGCCAGTATTGGCAGCGGCAGACGTTTCAACCTCGATTGCCGGTGCAGCAGATTTGGCGCAAGTATCTAGTGACAGTATTATCCTAAATGGACAAATCGAAGCTATTATTGCAGCGAAACGTATCGCTGATAAAACCAAGCGCATTATCAAACAAAACTTGCGCTGGGCACTTATTTATAATGGTAGTGTATTGATACCAGCAGCTTTGGGTTATGTGCCACCTTGGCTAGCTGCTATTGGCATGTCACTAAGCTCATTATTTGTCGTATTAAATGCCCTGCGTCTAAAGCGTGCTTAGTTTAAACCAGCTTAAACTCATTTAAAAAAATCTCTGTAGATTACCCATAAAAAAACCGTCTTTATAAAAGACGGTTTTTTTATTTCAATGACTATCGAACAGCTAATTGACTAATCTTGTAGATAGCTTAATAGACGCATAAATTCGATATACATCCACACTAGCGTTGCAAGAAGACCAATACTGAATAACCATTCGTAGTCTTCTGACACACCCATTGCCACACCACGCTCGATATTATCAAAGTCTAATAAAAGCGTAAAAGAGGCGATAACAATCACAAATAAGCTAAAACCAATAGCGATAGCGCCACCTTCAAACAAGAAAGGCAAGCTTGAACCAAAGGCTAAAGAAAGTACCCACTGCGCCACATAAACTAGCATGATAGCGATCAAGGCTGAGGTGACGATTGAACGGAACTTTTCAGTCACTTTAACCAAGCCTGAGCGATATAGCCCTAGCATAACCGCTGCTGTTACAAAGGTTGCACACATTGCAGTGACTGGTACACTTGGGTACATTCTCATGAAAAACAGGGAAATACCACCTAAGAATATACCTTCCAAAAGTGCATATGGGACGGCAAGCGTCTTAGCTTTTTGCGGTTTAAAGGTAATGAAAATCGCTAAGCCGAAAGCAGCAAACATACTACCGAAGGCTGCCATCGTGATAAAACCTTGTGATAAACCTGCCATCAACGCATAAAAGAAAAATCCAATACCAGTAATCGCCGATAAGCCAAGCAATAAACTGGTTTTTTGAATCACGCCCTTCACTGTCATCGGCGCACCGCCGACGGCAAGCTCTGCGCGACTGACAATAGGATTGGCCATAAAGTTGTCCTCAATAAAATATAAATAATAGTTATGTCAGCTACTTTAGCAAAATCGCCATTATTGTCAACGGTGTTTACGTGACAGCGTATAAGGCTTTGCGCAACTATTGAGTCGATTTCGCTTCTATACACAGCGATATCAAATAGCTAAATACATACGCCCGAAACAGCGCATGTTGGCTTTTATATGGGGTCAATTACGACCGTTAACAACGATAATTGATAAACAGGCTAGTCTAATCGCCCATTTCTCGTTATCATTACTCTGTAATTTACCATCATGCCGAGTCGTTTTATGGAAACCTCAGCGCAGTCCGCAAGATTGCCGCACCTACATGAATCAGAGCTGTTCCACGCTATCAAAAATCCAGCTTTTCGCCGTATTGGCTTGATGGGTCGTGCTGGAAAGCGCAGCGTAACCCAAAGTCTTGGGCAGATTGCCCAAATAATTAACGATATGAATCTTACGTTGATTATGGATGTGCAAACTGCTAACTTGCCAACTCTGAATCTCACTGATATTGAGAGGGTCAAAATTGTTAAGCGTAGCCTTATCGGTGAGATTTGTGATTTGGTCATTGTGGTTGGCGGTGATGGTTCTATACTCCATGCTGCCGAAGCACTAGCGCGCTATCGTGTACCTGTCTTGGGGGTTAACCGTGGCCGCCTTGGTTTTTTAGCCGATGTCAAACCTGATGAAGCGGCGTTTAAATTGCGCCAAGTACTGATGGGCGATTATCAGTTAGACCATAGATTTTTACTCACAATGGAGATTCGTGAAGGTCGTAAGATTATTCATGAAGACATGGCACTCAATGATATCGTGTTGCACGCTGGTAAGTCTGTCCATATGATTGATTTTCAGATGAAAATCGATGGGCATGATGTTTATCGGCAGCACAGTGATGGTCTCATCGTAGCGACACCGACGGGCTCGACAGCTTATGCGCTCTCTGGTGGTGGTCCTATTATACATCCAAGCATGGATGCCATATGTTTGGTGCCTATGCACCCGCACACGCTGTCAAGTCGCCCTATTGTGGTCAGTGGCACCAGCGAGATTTGTATTCGTATTCATGAGGACAACCGCACCCAACCGATGGTCAGTGCTGACGGTAAACCAAGCACGCCGCTTGAACAAGAGCAGCGTCTATATATTCGTAAGCACCCGGATAAATTAACCTTGCTACATCCGCCAGGGTTTGACTTTTATGAAGCGTGCCGGACGAAGTTACACTGGAATGTGCATGCTGAGGAATTCAGTCTCGACGCTGATGATGATATCATGGACGATGAATAAGCGTCTTTATTAGACAAAAATGTGATATAAAAATAGTAGTGGAGAGTAGGCACGATGGACAAACAAACGATATTAGCAAGCCTAACACCTGAAGTGGTCGATAAATTTCGTATGGCAATTGAGCTTGGCAAATGGCAAGACGGTCGTAAGCTGACTGCTGAGCAGCGCGAGACCTGTATGCAAGCCGTGATGGTATGGGAACATGAACATCTGGCGCCTGCTGAGCGAACTGGTTATATTCATAAGCCGGTCAGAGAAGATGGTTCGGTCGTTGGCGCTGAATGTGATGTTGAACATGAACATCATTATCCCAATATGCCAAATCCGAAAGGCGCAGTACAGCCCGTGAAGTTTCGTGATAAATAGACTTACTATCTAAATGCACTGATAAAAAATGAAGCATAAAAAAAGCCACGCTATCATCATAGTGTGGCTTTTTTATAATCGTCAATCATAAACCATTAAAGCGTGCTGGTATCTACGCTAGGGCGCAGTGTTAATGGATTCTTCTCCATTAAAAAACCTTGCCAGCCCCAATGTAAAAAATTGCGAATATTGGGATGATCAACTCCTTTAGGCGTCGCTTGAACTGTTTGGTAATGCTCACCAAACAACTTTAGCGTATCTAATTGATTTAAGCCGTGATGCTTTGCAAAACCAAAAATCTTGGCGCTGCCTTCGTTTTCACCAGCAGCATTATGTGCCATGCCATTCACAAAAGGCGCTGGCGCATAACGATAAAAATCATCAATAAAACTGATGACATCATTGAATCCAATGGCTTTTTTATTCAAACCATTAAGTAGAGCCGATACATCTGATTGGCGGATACTCATAAATAAATGACCTCAAAGCTGTTAAAAAGCCAAAACTAGCATGCTTGATACAAGCTTAATGATTATTGATAGTTGGATATGAAGCTAACAGGTTAGCGATTAAAATAGTCTTCATCATCAAATGAAGGCGCAAAGCTGCCTTGCTCAAGATGCTGCATTTGCGACTGTACCGTGCGCTCATGTTGAATGCGCTGATAAATCTCTTCGCGGTGTACGGCAATATCTTTTGGCGCATCAACGCCGATACGTACTTGATTGCCTTTGACACCTAGGACAGTCACACTGACCTCGTCGCCAATCATTAGCGTTTCGCCCACGCGGCGTGTCAAAATTAACATGCGTCACACTCCTTATGTCGCATCAACAGATTATTACTCATCAGATTGCGTCTCAATTACAGGACATTATCGCTGCACAAAATAGGCAGCTGTTATAAAGTAAATGTCATAAACATTGTTTTATAGATTTTACCCAAAATAGGATGCTAATAGCGATAATGATAGATAAATTCATTTAGCCCAAATGAAACTCTCATTATAGGGGGCATAACAGATACTGTCACGGGTTTTCACAAAACTATTGGTTTTATAATAACCTCAGCAATAATAAAAAAAGAAAATAGGGTCTTAATAAGACCCTATTTAATTAAGTATTATTGAAAATAATAAATCGCAGTTTATTGAATAAATACTAAAGCCTATTATTTTTATACGGCTTTAGTAAAGTATTTATATGCTTATTCTTATAAACCAGCGATTTTGCTTTCACCATCTTCACGATCAAGACCAAAGGCCGTATGCAGTGATCTTACCGCTTTTTCCAGATACTGCTCTTGGATAAGAACAGATACCTTGATTTCACTGGTCGATATCATTTGAATATTGATGTTGTTTTCCGCAAGGGTTTGGAACATAAGACTAGCAACACCTGCGTGCGAGCGCATGCCGACGCCGACCAATGAGACTTTAACCACTTCATCATTGGCCAATATTTCTTTAGCACCGATTTCATCTTTGACTTCGCTTTCTAGTACTTTCATGGTTTTTTCCATGTCCGTACGATTAACGGTAAAAGTAAAATCAGTCATACCGTTGGTAGATAGGTTTTGCACGATCATATCAATTTCGATATTGGCGCGGCCAATAGGGCTAAGGATAGCAGAAGCAATGCCAGGGTGATCAGGGACACCGCGTACGACGATTTTTGCTTCGTCTCGATTAAAAGCGATACCTGAGATGATTGCCTGTTCCATATTGTCTCCTTCGTCTATCGTAATTAGGGTGCCGACATTGTCTTGAAATTCTTGGTCGAAGCTACCATCGTTGTTTTCATCAAAGCTAGATAATACGCGCAGCGGTACGCCGTATTTGCCAGCAAATTCTACTGAGCGAATCTGTAAAATCTTAGAGCCAAGACTTGCCATCTCAAGCATTTCTTCAAAAGTAATCTTTTCAAGTTTTTTGGCTTTTGAGGTGACGCGTGGGTCAGTGGTATAGACGCCATCGACATCAGTATAGATTTGGCATTCATCCGCGCCTAAAGCCGCGGCAATCGCCACGCCTGTCGTATCAGATCCGCCGCGCCCTAACGTCGTCGCATTGCCTTCTTCGTCGATACCTTGGAAGCCTGCGACAATAACGACGTTACCAGCATCTAGCTGCTCACGAATGTTTTTATCATCGATACTTTCAATACGCGCTTTATTGTGAGCATTATCGGTTTTAATAGCGACTTGACGACCGGTAAATGAACGTGCACCGATACCCAACTCTTTAATCGCCATGGCAAGCAGTGAGATAGACACCTGCTCGCCGGTTGAGACCATTTGGTCATATTCGCGAGGATCGGGCTGGCTACTGATTTGGCGTGCTAAATCAATCAAACGGTTGGTTTCACCGCTCATGGCAGACACGACAACGACCACTTGATGACCATTGTCATGCCAGCGTTTGACTCGTTTGGCGACGTTTTTGATGCGGTCGATACTGCCCATCGAGGTGCCGCCATATTTTTGTACTATTAACGCCATAAAAATCTACCTATTATTCACCAATGGTTATCTGTTATTGAGAGACATCAATTCGTCATGGCACTGTCTAAATTAAGTGCTAGATTGATTTTAATAACGATAAAGCCAGATTATAAGAACTGCGCCCTTTGTTTTACTTTTTGATGGTTTACTGTCTTATTATGCCAATAGACTTCATACGCTGAAATAAGTCTAAGCGTTGACCTTTATATCATATTCGAGCCGTAACTTTAAGTATCAGTAGACATTAGATACATGGCGATTGGTTATAACCGTTATAGCCAATCGCGTATCTTATCTCTGATTTAGTACAATATTGCTCAGCTTAAGGTATTAGCCAAGCTGGTCCGCAATCCAAGCAGGTAGCGCATTGACAACAGCATTAGTATTGGCAGCTTTTGGCGCGCCGCCTTGAGCATAGTCAGGTTTACCACCACCTTTACCACCAAGCTCACTTGCCAAATGACGAATGATGTCACCGGCTTTTACTTTCGCAGTCACAGACTTTGCCACACTGGCGGCTAGTGCTAACTGCTCATCTTTATCACCAATCAATACAATCACACTATCTGGTAGTTTTGATTTGATATCGTCCATCAACGTACGGATAGATTTACCATCGATACCACTTAAGGTACTGATAAGTACTGGCGTACCAGCGATGGTTTGCACGTCATCAAGCAAGTTTGCGGCTTGGGCGCTGGCGATTTTTTGCTCTAAACGCTCTAGTTGTTTCTCAAGTTCGCGCTGCTTATCCGCCATGGTACGCACGCGCTGTGCAACCTCTGGACGTTTAACTTTTAGCTGACTGGCAAGCTCGCTCAGCTGCTGCTCACTTTGCTGGATATTTTTAATCGCATTCATGCCAGTAACAGCTTCAATACGGCGGATGCCAGCAGCGATACCTGATTCGCTGGTGATTTTTAACACACCAATATCACCGGTACGTTTAACGTGCAAACCACCACAAAGTTCAATAGAGAAGGGCTTACGTTGACCATCGATGATACTGCCAGTACCCATGGTTAAGACGCGAACATCACTACCATATTTTTCGCCAAACAATGCCATTGCACCTTGTTTCATCGCTTCGTCAATAGACATATTCTCGATGCGAGCAGGGGTGTTGGCTTGAATTTGCTCATTGACTAAGCGTTCGATACGCGTAATTTCAGCAGTGCTGACGGGCTTGTCATAGGAGAAATCAAAACGCAATACTTCGCTTGATACTAGCGAGCCTTTTTGCGTGACCGCGTCGCCCAATACTTCTCTTAATGCAGCATGTAAGAGATGCGTGGCAGAGTGGTTTTTGGCACTGGCTGCGCGAATACTCGACAATACTTGCGCATCAGCGGTTTGCTTAGTACTAATGTCACCCATGGTCACGACACCATAGTGAATGATGGCTTGACCAGATTTTTTAGTATCTTGGACTTCAAAGACCCCTGATGCGGTACGAATCTCACCAAGCTCACCAACCTGACCACCGCCTTCCGCATAAAACGGTGTACGGTCAAGGACAATAACGCCTTCCATACCTTCAGTTAGGCTATCGGCTGGATTGCCATCTTGATACAGCGCATCAATCGTGACACCTTCTTCTTCAAGCTGCTCATAACCGATAAAGGTCGTTGGATTTTCTACTTGAATGACACTACTGTAATCAACGTCGAACTTGCCTGCATCACGCGCACGTTCACGCTGTGCTTGCATATGTTCATCAAACTCGGCTTCATCAATCACAATACCGCGCTCACGGGTGATATCAGCGGTCAAGTCAACAGGGAAGCCATAGGTATCATATAGCTTAAATGCCGCTTCGCCAGAAAGGGTATCACCATCTTTTAGACCTTCCAATTCGCTGGCAAGCAGACGTAAACCTTGTGCTAAGGTTTTGGCAAATTGGGTTTCTTCTTTTTGAATGGCATTTTCAATGACGCTTTGCTTATCTTTGAGCTCAGGATACGCCGTACCCATTTCAGCAACCAAAGGCGCGACCATTTTATAGAAAAACTCACTGTCAGCACCAAGCTTATTGCCATGACGTACTGCACGACGAATGATACGGCGCAGTACGTAACCACGACCTTCGTTGCTTGGGGTGACGCCATCAGCAATCAAAAATGAAACAGCGCGAATATGGTCAGCGATGACTTTTAATGACGATTGTTGCTGGTTTTCAATCTCTAAAATCTCAGCCGCCGCATCCATCAAATGTACAAACAAATCTATCTCGTAGTTGCCATGGACGCCTTGCATGATGGCGCTGATACGCTCAAGTCCCATGCCAGTATCTACGCTTGGCGCTGGTAGCGGCAACATAGAGCCGTCTTTTTGACGATTAAACTGCATAAAGACACAGTTCCAAATCTCGATATAACGGTCGCCATCTTCTTCAGGTGTGCCCGGTAGACCGCCTTCGATATCAGCACCATGGTCATAAAAGACTTCGGTACAAGGACCACAAGGACCGGTATCGCCCATCGTCCAAAAGTTGTCTGAGGCGTAAGGCGCACCTTTATTATCGCCAATACGGATAATGCGCTCGCTAGGAATACCGATGTCTTTATGCCAAATATCAAAGGCTTCGTCGTCAGTCTCATAAATGGTCACATACAAGCGATTTTTATCGATTGCTAGCCATTCATCTGAGGTCAAAAATTCCCAAATATAACCAATACCGGCTTGCTTAAAATAATCGCCAAAAGAGAAATTACCAAGCATTTCAAAAAACGTATGATGGCGCGCCGTATAGCCGACGTTATCCAAATCATTATGCTTGCCGCCCGCTCTTACGCACTTTTGCGAGGTTACTGCACGCGTATAATCACGTGGCTCCATACCCAAAAATGTCTCTTTAAACTGATTCATACCGGCATTGGTAAATAGCAATGTCGGGTCATTATGCGGAATCAAACTCGATGAGGCGACGGGGGTATGCTGCTTGCTTATGAAAAAATCGATAAAAGCTTGACGAATATCGGCTGAGCGAAATGGCTGGCTCACAGCGGCTCCTTACTGACGGATGTATTTAGTAGAATAAGTAAAATAATTTTGCAAGCGATTTTAGCACAAACGTGCCAAGGGTGTTGAAGATTCCTAAGTAAATACATGGTAAACCCTACTCATTTTTTGCTATAAACCAGACAATTTTATTTAGATTGTCAGTCGAATATTTCAATAGTAAGGATAAACAAGCACGTAGTCATAGGTCTTCCTGAATAAAATTAGACCAGTACAAAGGGTGGAAAACTTTTAAATAAAAGGCGGTTTGGGATTAGTAAAAACACTTATTATAAATCAATACTTATAATAAGGTTATCAATAGTAATTACTTACTATGATTGGGCTAAGCATAAATAATAAAAGACTTACTATTAGTGTGGATATAGTGTATAAAGTAGTTATACCCATAATAAAAGTAAGGAATAAATTATGAACTGGCCACTTTTTTCTGTTGTCTATTCAATGGCAGCAACTGTCATCATCGGTCTCTTTATGATCGGCGCTTTGGTCATGGGTTTTAACCAGATTCCGCATATTCAAATAGCAGTCGCTATCGGTTTCTTAGTTTCTATTCCCACAGCATTATTTTTCACCAAAAAAATTGGCAACATTACAGGTAATGAAGAGGGTTACAAAGCATAGATTGCGGTAAAAAAGATCGTAGTATCATTTAATCGAGCATTTTATATATGCTATTCATTTTATTTATTACATCTAAAATTTTGGTACTGAATCTTTTGGAATATAATAAAAAAGACCTTGATACGATGATCAAGGTCTTTTTTATTGCGTACTATCTATTGAACTATTTTAGCTCAACGGTTGCGCCATTTTCGATATTGGCATAAACCTCTAAAACGTCCCAGTTAGTCAAACGCACACAGCCTGCTGATGCTTGGCGACTGATACCTTCTGGCTTAGGTGAGCCATGTAAACCGTAAGAAGGTTTAGATAAGCCCATCCATACCACACCTACGGGACTGTTCGGTCCTGGTGGTAACATATGTACTTTTTTATCTGCGCCTTCGCCAACAGTTGCTTTATACCACGGCATCTTTACTTTATTAACAATTTTAAAGGTGCCCTGTGGTGATGGCGTGCTGTCACTACCGACGGTTGTAGGATAGGTTGCAACCAGCTTGTCATCATTATAAGCATAAAGGGTTTTATCAGCTTTATTGGCGACGACACGGTTAATACGCTGCTTAAGCGGAGCACGCGTATTTAACACAGTAATGGTTTCACCCACTTTATATTGTTTGTTTTTATTTAACTTGTCTAAATAACGCACATCCATATGAAAGCGCTCACCAAACATCTCTTTGATATCTTGATAATACAAGCCTTTCATTTTTGACTTGGCTTCTGAGTCTGCAGGCATAGTAGCAAAATTGGTATTCACATCATCTTCAGTGATGGTATACGTCACTAAAACTGGCTTGTTAGCTGGAATATTTTTATTTAAAGCATCCCATGTTTTTTGATCCATCTTGCCGTTTGCTGGCAAGCCTTGCATGGTTTGAAAGTTGATCAGTGCTTTTTTACTGTTCATGCCCCAGCCGCCATCAATAGCACCCGGAGACGCATGATTCCAATCGAGCAGCGCCTGCATTTTGATAGTCATAGCTGAGTTAACTTTCATACTCGGTGTCCATGTGGCACCGTTTACTTGTTTGGCATAATTAGACAAATTCAGCGTGGTATGTTTTTTACCATCAACATCGGCGATACTTTTGATAGAAGTATCCGTTGCACTATCAGCCATGGCAGAGCTAGGTGCTGATACCGCTTGACCTTCGCTAATATCGTCACTGTCTGATTGCTCATCCTTACGAGTCAATTCCTCTACGGTCATATTGTCAGCGGTAACGGCGACCGATGCTTTCACTTCAGCGTCCTGCTTGGCATCAATCAGCTGGGTCATACGGTCCGCTGATTTGGCTTTATTCGTATCTAGCTTTACGGTCGTACTAGAGTCGACGACTGAGCTACTACGGCTTTCTTGCACATTCAGACTGACTTTTTTCGCAATACTAGGAAGCGAGTCAGCTGTGCGTACAGGTAAAGTGCGTGTACCATCAGTAGGTGCAGCAATAGCACTCATACTAACAACAGCGATAGATATAGCGGTGATAAGAGGTTTTATTTTCATCATATTTATATACTTGTGGTGGCTGCTAATGAGGCTATTATGCGCATAATTTGAATGCTTCGCAAACTTTTGACACATATTTTTTCGTTTAAGACTTGCCAAACGTCAACAGTTGACGTATTCACTACAATTAAGCAAGAGTTGAGTCAGGCTAGGGCTGCCTTTTCCGCTCAATTAACAGTTACCACAATACGCTATGAGCTTTAAGGTAGTGATATATGGCTATGCTAAATCACCCTTTCTAACCGTTCTTTTAAAGCCATGAGCTACTTAATTGTAAATACTGCTGGAGATTTTGTTGAAGTAAAAAACACAGTCATTGGCGCATCATCTTGTTTCCGTCTATAATGTGGAACGAGATTTTTATTTAATAAATTGGCTGTTCAGTGAAATCATTGAAAGCGATTTAACCCATCCGCATGTAGTCAGTGAGCATGTAATCAGCAAGGTGCGATATGTCAGAAGACCAAGTAATGAGCGCAGAAGAATTTCAAAATCAATACTTTAATGATGATGAGTCACAAGGTATCAATGATGATATGGAATACGATTTAGAGACAGGGCTGGTCGGTGAGCACGATGAATTTGCGACTTTGCGTGCGGAGCTTGAAGAGGCACGTGAGCAACTGGTCACTATTCGTGACTTTATTCGTTTTTCAGTGACGCAATTACGTAACTATGATGTGGTTGTCGCCCAAGGCACCACCGATGAGTTTGCCGAAGCATCTGCGATTGTATTGCATTCTTTATCTTTGGATTGGTCCGCCAATGATCAGATTCTGGACTGTCGTTTGACCACCTCAGAGAAGCAATTGGTTCTAAGCTTGTTAGAAGAGCGTATCGCTGAGCGTAAGCCATTAAGCTATTTGATTAATCTGTCTTATTTCTGTGATTTGCCGTTCTATGTCGATGAGCGCGTATTGATTCCTCGTTCACCTATTGCTGAATTGATTCGTCAGCAGTTCCACCCATATTTTGAAGTGAGCGAGCTGGCAAAACCAATAGGCGTAAGTGTCAATAATCAAGCGCCGGCTTTTTATGATCATGGGTTAGAAATTAAACAGCTATCACAGCCTGAGCGTATTTTAGATTTATGTACCGGTTCTGGCTGTATTGCTATCGCACTGGCGACTCGCTTTGTCGATGCATTGGTTGATGCTGTAGATATTGATAAAGGCGCGCTAGAAGTCGCGATGGTTAATGTCGATCATCATGACCTTGGTCATCAAGTCAATGTAATTGAGTCTGACTTATTTGCCAAAATCCCTGCCGAAAATCAATATGAGCTGATTGTAACCAATCCTCCTTATGTTGATGCCGCTATCATGGCAGATTTGCCACCAGAGTTTTTATATGAGCCTGAGCATGCACTCGCTGCTGGTCAAGATGGTTTGGACTTGGTACATCGTATCTTGTTTGAAGCGCCAGATTATCTTAGCCCAGAAGGTTTACTAGTCTGTGAAGTGGGCGATAGCGAGTGGGCGTTAAAACAAGCTTATCCTGAGATTCAGTTTGATTGGCTAAGGTTTGCTCATGGCGGTCATGGCATCTTTGCGATTACCTATGATGAGCTTATGAGCTATCGCTCATTATTCGCCAATTATGTACAGTTACTAGATAGCAATCAATAAATCACGGTTGATACTATAATTCAAACAGTCAAAAATCGACTTCATTTGTTTAAGGATAAATATGGCAGGCAACAGTATTGGGCAGGTCTTTACCGTCACCACCTGCGGTGAGTCGCATGGTGCAGGTTTGTTGGCAATCGTCGATGGCGTGCCACCAGGTTTAGCCTTATCCGAAGCCGACTTGCAAATAGATTTGGATCGCCGTAAACCGGGTACTTCTAAGTACTCGACCCAGCGCCGTGAATCTGATGAAGTCGAGATTATCTCTGGCGTTTTTGAAGGTAAAACGACAGGTACTTCTATCGGTCTACTGATTCGTAATACCAATCAAAAATCTAAAGACTATGGTGAAATTAAAGATACCTTTCGCCCTGGTCATGCCGATTATACTTATAGTATGAAGTATGGCTTTCGTGACTATCGTGGCGGTGGTCGATCATCGGCGCGTGAGACTGCCATGCGTGTAGCGGCAGGTGCTATCGCCAAAAAATACTTGCTAGAGCGCTTAGGTGTGCAAATCCGTGGTCATGTGACCCAAATTGGTCATGAGTACAGTGATGTCCTAAACTCGAGCACAATCGATTGGGATTTTGTGAATAGTAATCCGTTTTTCTGTGCGGATGCCGATGCTGTCAGTCGCTTTGAGACCTTGATAGATAGTTTACGCCGTGAAGGTACGAGCTGTGGTGCCCGTCTTGAGATTATTGCAAGCGGTGTACCAGTTGGACTTGGTGAGCCTGTCTTTGACCGTTTAGATGCCGATATTGCCCATGCCATGATGAGTATCAATGCTGTTAAAGGTGTTGAGATTGGTGATGGCATGGCAGTGGCAGGACAATTTGGGCATAGCTCTCGTGATGAAATGACACCCGATGGTTTTACCGCCAATCATGCAGGCGGCATCTTGGGTGGTATCTCATCAGGACAAGATATCCGTGTCAGTATTGCACTGAAGCCAACCTCTAGTATTACTACGGCTGGCAAGAGTATCAATACAGAGGGGGAGGCGATTGAGATGCTGACTAAAGGTCGTCATGATCCTTGCGTTGGTGTACGTGCAACACCTATCGCCGAAGCTATGTTAGCGATTGTGTTACTGGATCATTATCTGCGTCATCGTGGTCAAAATGCCGATATTAAGCAACCAGTCCAATCGATTACTTAAGGTCCTTATGTCTTTATAACATGAGTAAGGTTGACCCTTTACATTATTTTAAACCTTTACAGTTGGCATAGTAACTGACCGTTGCTGGCCAATCTGAGAAGATGCCTTTCACTCCAACTTCTTGCGCCAGCACATCAATGACATTCATGATGTCGCCATCGTTATTAATAGCGTCGCTAAGCCCACCATAATACCAGCCACCACCACTTTTTAATGGCCCTGACCGTTCAAGCGACCACGTGAGAATGTCGAGGCCATTGGCTTTGGCTTGCAAGGCATATGCCGACGGTAGCAGCTTGCCATTACCATCGCTGGTGACCAATAGCCAAGTTGCGGGGGCAATGATATTAACGCCGCGCGCTTTCAGCTCAGCCAATGAATGCTTCCACGTCGTTGGGTCGTTTTTATCAAATATTTTACCCGCCGCGCTCTCGTTGCTATCATCGATGAGGTAGACGGCATTGGTGGCATAGTTCGGTTCGTTATTAATCCAATAGTCAATATCTGCAAGATTGAACGACTGCGGGTATACATCGCTGGCGGGCACGCCTGCAACTTTATAAGTGTCAATCAGTTGTTGACGATAAGTATCTAAACTATATCCATTAAATGGCATAGTAACCACGGGTTCTTTGAGCTCAGGTGTATGCTTCATGCCCAAGCTACTGGCAAGTGCTATATGCTCTTTTAATGTCAATACCTCACCATTTTGTGAATATAAATCGGTGCGCCATGGGGCAGTCGCATTCATGTAGGCACTAATACTGGTGGCTTTTGGATTAGCGGCGTCCATTTTTCCCGTTAAGCTTTTAAAATCCCTGACGCTAATATCTGAAGTGCGACATTCAATATCGGCCGCATTGGTGAGAGTTCCATTAGCATCTATTATAGGTGGGACACTACATTGATTCGCTAATGGCGTGGCGACAATATTGGTAGTGGTATGCAAATCGTTTTGGGCATGGCGACATACCAGCTCACCATCGTTGGTAAAGGCCACATCGCACTCTAAAATGCCTGCACCCATCTGTGCTGAGGCCATGTAACTGTCATAAGTATGCTCAGGAAATTGTAGAGGCGCGCCGCGATGGGCGATAGAGAAATCTGTCTTGCTAGGTGTTTGACCCTTACATGCCAGTAACTCATCTTTTAGCGGGCTGTCATCCATATCGTTGACCAGATAAAATGGTCGAACGCCATAGGTATAAGCTAGCGTCTGTATAGGTTCAATCGTTGGCGGTAGAGTAGGTGGTACGATCGCTGATGAACCGTCATCTTCATTACAGCCTATTAATAAAAAAGTGCTGATAAGTGCTAAAGGTAAGGTAGAACCTTGGCGTCTGAGTCTATTCAGCACTGCGTTGTATAGCTGCGCCCGCTCATTCGCTGAATTTTTTGAAATTGTCATGTAAACTATCCTCATAAATGTGCATAAATCATCATTACTAATTTTATGGTTACTGACTTAGTTCCTAAAATATAGGGTTATGTTTAAGGAATGATGACAACCAAAGTCATTTTGTAATATTAATTTTGTTTAAATTTTTGACTCTCATTAAGGATAATTAATGAATAAGTATCTAGATGCCGTTATTGTCGAACACAATCATGCAAACAAAGCGATTAATCGATCCGTGATTTGGCTGCATGGTTTGGGGGCTAGCGGTCATGACTTTGAGCCAGTCGTGCCGCAGCTCGGCTTAGCGGATGGAATGGCAGTGCGGTTTATCTTTCCGCATGCACCCAACCGCCCAGTGACGGTCAATGGCGGTATGGTCATGCCCGCATGGTATGATATCCTGGAGATGAGCCTTGAGCGCAAAGTTGATATTGCGCAGATTGAAGAGTCCGCACAACAAATCCATGACTTGATTGCTCGTGAAATCGAGCGCGGTGTGAAACCTGAACATATTGTGATTGCAGGATTTTCGCAGGGCGGGGCAGTGGCGTATCATGTGGCACTCGGTTACCCACAGCGCTTGGCTGGCTTGATGGCGCTTTCTACCTACTTTGCAACCAATGACAGCGTTCGCTATAGCGCTGTCAACATAGATATGCCAATTTTGATCGAGCATGGTACGCATGATCCAGTTGTTCCCGTTATATTAGGCGAACAAGCAAAGCAGTTATTATCAGAGAAAGGATATAATGTTGCTTATCATACCTATCCTATGGCCCATCAGGTATGTATGCCGCAGATTCAAAATATCGGTAAATGGTTAAATACCATACTGGCTTAGATGATTAAGCTGTAACGTAATGTAATACAGAGCTCTAATAGGTTGCAAGCAGCCGTATATATGCTATATAATCATCGACCTTATTGGGGATGTTCTGGCTTCGACGCTGGTGATGAAACTCAATGATGCATGTCGAGAGTATATGTCCTCTCGTTAATCAAACATATATTGTTATAGTCGCAAACGACGAAAATTACGCTCTAGCAGCTTAAACCCTGTTTACTTGGTTGCTGATCATCTACAGTTGGTCAACTAAGTTGAAGCGTCCGCATGTAGAAGCGCCACAAGTGATTGTCTCAATTGCTTGGGTTTAAAAGTAGAGAATCGTCCTATCCATCCTGACTGTCGGATCGGTGCGGACTAAAACCAAAGACAGAAACTAAACATGTAGATTCATGAGCGTAATGCTGGCGGACGCGGGTTCAACTCCCGCCATCTCCACCAAACATTGATAAAGGGCTGACCGTCATAGACTGTTAGCCCTTTATTTTGGGCGTTTTTCAAGGATTGAGGGTTATGTAGGGGTATAGCGTCCTATATAGAATGTTGGTATTATTGTTGGTATTAGAGTTTATACATATGCTCAATACCAACAAAGGATAGTCCAATGCCCTTAACTCATACCGTTATCAATAAGCTACAGCCCAGTAGCACCTCGATTGATACAAAGCGACCTGATAAACATAGTGATGGTAACGGGCTGCAATTATGGGTTCGTTACACGGGCGTTAAGTCATGGATCAGCGCCTACCGCTGGCAAGGTAAGCAGCAAACCCTCACTATTGGCACTTATCCAGTTATGAGCTTGCAGAACGCAAGGCAGCGCAATATTGAGATCAAACGCTTAATAGCTGATGGTGTGAACCCCAAAGATCATAAAAAAGAGCAGCAAGCCAGCCAAGACGGTTTAAATATTTTCGATAACATAGCCCAGTCATGGTATGCAGAACGCAAAACCTACCTAGCAGAAAGCACCTTTACTCGTAACTATTCCGCCTATATGCGCGATGTTAAGCCCTCTATTGGTCAAAAGAACATCAACGACATAACCGCGCCTGATATATTAGCTATTGGCAAAGCAGTAGAAAGCCGTGGTGCTAATGAAATGGCAAGGCGTACCATTAGAGAAGTAGGACAGATATTTAAGCACGCTATCCGCAATGGACTAGCCACACATAACCCAGCCACCGACCTAGCCGAAGCAATCAAACCACACAAAACGACCAACCACCACCGTATTACTAGCCAGCAACTGCCAAAGCTACTAACAGACATCAATGCTTATCAAGGTGATGTACTGGTGAAACTAGGCTTATGGTTTTTATGCTATACGTTTGTGCGTACTAATGAGATCCGCTTCATGGAGTGGTCGGAGATTGACTACAAACATGGCTTATGGCGCATACCAGCCGATAAGATGAAAGCCAAGCGTTTGCATATTGTGCCATTAGCACCGCAAGCAATGGCGATACTGGAACAGATCAAAGAGCTAGGTTTTTCCGATCAGTACGTTTTCTTTAATACCTCAACTCGTAAGCCATACAGTCAAAGCGCGTTTATTAATGCCCTATGGAATATGGGTTATAAAGGCAAGATGACGGGGCACGGGTTTAGAGGGCTTGCCAGTACCACACTACATGAAAAAGAGTTTATGCACGAAGCCATAGAGCTACAGCTGGCACATGATAGAGAAAACAAGATCAGCGCAGCCTACAACGGGGCGCAGCACTTGCCATATAGAATAGACATGATGCACCAATGGGCAAACTTTATTGATGATGCTTATGCTGGCAAATTGGATAACGTCATACATACCAACTTTAGACAACAAAAACAAAAGCATGGCTAATATCATGCTGTAACGACTATGCAAGGCTAGGACTAATTACCCGAAAGCCAGCCGTTCACACACCTTTAGGCTGGCACTGCCTTGCACCTACTTTGAATTAAGGGTGTGTAAAGGTGTGAGTTATGTTAGTGCAAGAATATCTATCTATACGGCAAGCCATTGACTTTGTTTTTGAATTAACGGGCGAAAAAATAGATGGTTCAACCCTTGAGGAATTAAGCAATATTGAAAAGCTTACCCCAGTATTTTTGTTCAGTGGTTACGTTAGCTATCCTGATATTAATTATAAAACAATTCGTTATGACAAAATGAAAGCCTATTTCACACATGATGATTTTTTTATGCACCAAACTAGGAATTATGAGAGTTACTCAACATTTGGTGATGCTGACGTGCCCGAATGGATAGAAATACATTCGCCTTTTACTATTCAGAAAATTATTAAACAGCAAAGTAAGGCATATAGTGTTTTTGATGAAGTTTTTTTGTTTAAAAATCCCCCTATTGGAGAAGTTGATAAGCTCGATGACCTTAAATATTCAAATATTGATTTTGATGAGGTGCGTTTTTCAAGAAATGAGTTAATCAATTTATTTAACGTCAAAAAATCATACGATAACGCACAAAATGAGTTTGAATTTTATATGAATGCTGCTAAAACAATAAGAGATAGTGTTACAGCGGACATGAATGCAAGAAATGACCTAATAGAGCCGACTGGCAGCCAAAGACTGCTTATTAGTTATGTTCTATTCACTCCCCACCAAGTCACTTGCTTATTATCTAACGATAACCCAGCATATAGCCATAATGATGATAAATATAACGCTTACAAAGATATGGTAAGCAACGCAATAGAGGCAAAAGCATTAAATCCTATTAACGATAAAGAACAGATACCAGCTGAACAAGTAAAATTATGGCTTGCTCGTTACAACTTCATTATTAGGGGTTTTAATGACAATCTGCCAAACGATACCGACAAGATACCAGCGCCCACAGTAACGCAAACTGAACCCCCGAATAATGAGCAAATTATTAAAAGATTAACAGCAGCAAACGCCAAAATATCAGACCTTGAGAACCAATTAGCACAAGCTAATGCAGCACTGGCAGACAAGCCAGCTGATGACTATCAACAATTGAGTGAACGTACCGAAAAAAGCTATCAGACTACCATAGGCTTATTATTAGAATTGATGGTCACGCCTAAAGGAATTGACCATAAACAACCATTTTCAAGCCAAGCAGTCATTATTAGTGAAATTACAGATAAAGGAATATACGGACAAGGTAAAAGCACTTTAGAAACTCGCTTTAGTGATGCTAATTCTATTTTGAGTGATGCAAAAAAGAAATAATATAACCATGATTAGACACCACCCCAAAATAAACTCATACCCCATTTAGGGCGTGACTTCACCCCAGCTAGGGTGCTGCAAATAACCCTACCCCCTAAAGTAGAACCACTGGACGTTACATACCGTAGCGTCATTTAGTGGAGCTACACACAATGACACACCCAACCCAAAACACCCCAGTAATTCCTTTTACTGATAACACCCCTCACGATACCGAACCAACCAACGCAAACAGTCCAGCTATGCAACTGCCTACTACTGGCATGGGCAGAGCAAAGGACATTTTGCCGTTCCTACCCTTTAGCAAAACCACCCTTTTTGAATGGTCAAAAGATGGACGTTTCCCAGCTGGCAAGAAGTTAAGCCCTACAATGACCGCATGGAGCTATGCAGACATTCACGAATGGCTTAATTCTCACACCTCAACCACTAGCGAGGTGTAGATCATGAACACACGGCAACCCAAAAAAAGCTATAAGCAGATTATCCATAATCACATGCTGGCAGGTAACAGCCTATCCACTTATGAAGCCTTTGATCTATGGCAAATAACATGCTTTTTACAGCGGATCAGCGAGCTAAGAGCGCAAGGCGTGGTTATTCAAGATAAGACCATCAAACGCAATGGTAAGACGTTCAAAGAGTACTGGATAGACCAGCCAACAGATAACAATAACGACAGCAAAGGGGTGCAATCATGAGCCAATCAAACGACAGATTAGAACCATGCCTAGTGGCAGTAGATAGCCATATGCTTAGCGTAGTAGATGACTATATTCAAAGTTACTCAAGCGAGTGTGAGAGCTTAGGTTATGCCCTCAATGCACTAAACACGGCATTAGCAGATGACCCCACCAGTAAAGGCGTTCTAACAGCCGTACAGTCCGCTTTATTCAGAATAAGCCAACATGCTGAGGAAACAAGCGAGGGCATCATGGAGCAGCTTATATTACTGCCTGAAATCAAGGTGAATGACTATGAGTGATGACACCTTTATAAATCAAGTCATGGACGGGTTGAAAGAACAAGGCGTGCTGATGATGCCTGATGGCTTTATCGACCAGCTCATCATTACCTTGCACGCCAATGTGACCATCATTAACACCATGACCCAATTAGCAGAAATAGAAGTAAAAATGTTAGGCAGCTTGTTACCGACAGGCAGCCGACAAGTGGAGTCATTAAAAGAGCTATCGAAAAACATTGCAGAAATCGCTTTCAACGTGGAGGACGTAAGAAATGACCAACGATAACAGAACCAGTCTAAAAGCCAGCCACGGGGCACACAATCGCACACAGCCACATAAGCGCGGCTTACTACTTAGCTTTATCATATTCATGGCATGGGTAGCAGGTATTGGCTTGCTACTATCATTAATTGCTTGCCAACCAGTACAAGCAAAACAGATTGCAACCAATACCAACAATGGTTACTATATAGACCTCTCGAAAATTAGTAGCGACGTGCCAAGTCGTAAATTATTGGCTTTTTTTGTGCCTGATAATAGCGCAGCCTCTCAAGCTGTCACTATCCATTCAAGCACAGCCCCACAAGCGCACCTAAGCGCCACAAGGGGGCAAACCATCATATCTATAGCAAGTCACTTGCTAACCGACTATGACGGGTTGACGCTGCAAAATAAAATAGCCGTAAGGCGAATATGCAGGGCGGTTACTACTAAGACCGAGAGTAAGACCCGTCACCCTATACTTTTACCGTATAGCGTGGCATTAACTCATAAATTAGTAGGAGCTATCCATCATGGGTAAATCAATCCGTACGACCTCAAACACCCAAACCACTACCAACAGCACACCAGCCACATTCAAGGCAGGTGATAGCGTTCTGTGTCCGTCTGTGGGCAATGGCACATATAAGCTAGTCCAAAAGTCAAAAGACTGCCTAACCATCAATATTGGCAATGTTGAGTGCCTATATCGCGCTGATGGTAGGGCTTATCATGATGACTGCTACGTCTTACCCTCACTATTCCATGACACGCCAGCAAACCGCCAAGCAATAGCCACGCTATACAGTGGCGCACCTACTACCCAATCAAACCAACGCACAGTAATAGACCTAACCGAAGCAGACGATAAAGAAGTTGTTGTTATGTCAGTCTTTGAGTTATCAGATATT
Organism: Psychrobacter cryohalolentis K5; assembly: GCF_000013905.1. Lineage (NCBI taxonomy): Bacteria > Pseudomonadati > Pseudomonadota > Gammaproteobacteria > Moraxellales > Moraxellaceae > Psychrobacter > Psychrobacter cryohalolentis. The sequence goes on along the minus strand of NC_007969.1, from coordinate 2,003,389 downwards.
GCTTGTGACATAGAGAGTGCTGCTATCGTTATAAGTGACATTGGCAAGCTGTTAGCCCTTATTCACTACAAAAAAATAGACACTCACACTGCTATATCAATGGCGCGACTGACGCATGATGCCACTGTAACGTGGGACGACTTATTACTAAGACGGGTAAATTCAATCAAAGAAACCCTAGCAATGACCAGTTACGGCAAGGAGGGTAAATAATGAAAACCTACCCACCAAAGCAAAGCCGTAAGCACGCTAAGCGCAAAAGCTACTATAAAAAATATAGAGAGCAGCGCAAGCCGAACCAGTCACAAGCAAGGGGGACTAAATGACCACCACACCACAAACCACCACCCATGAAAAAGCCCGTGCATTTAGCACAGGCTTTACAGTGGTAATGAATAGTTTTAATGCAGTCACACGGCAAGGACTGGCAGACGATCCTACTTTAATAAAACTACATGAGCTATTACCGCCCAATAGCTTGTTAAGCGTTACTGATGATCTTACTACAAATGACGCGTCAGTAGTACCGACAGCTGGCACGATAGCCCTACGATTGCATGACAAACAAGGCGATATTGTAGGCGCGGTATTCTACACACCAAACAGCAAAGCAAAGCCCATTGTTATTGATCCTACAGGGTATGGCGCTATCGTCATTGGTGAGGTAAACAAAGGCAATGAGATAATCGCTTTTGATGAAGCAGAATATGGCATTGATGCCTATCAGTGTATGGCAGACGACAAAACAACCTTTATTATTAGCCCTCAAAAGACAAAGCAATGCTTTAAAAAGATGGTGCAGCATTGGAGTAGCGGATCACTGCTAACCGTACCAATGACTATAGATAACAAAGGCATGATAAATCTATTGGCAGGTGTGAATGCTAGGGCATTGCTTACTGTGGCTGATATTGTCACGATGCTACATGCCAATCATAGCTATGAGGCAATACTGGCAGCTGATGACACCCAGCTAATAAGTTTAAAAGACACTGCTTACTATCCTGAATGGCGCGATGATTCACAGCTGAATGAACCGATGATTTATGGTGATGGGCGTTTTGAGCTATACCATGATGGACTGTTTTTTGTGAAGTATAACGATGACGATCCAGCAAACATAACCTTTAAGTTTAAGGCTTTTGTTTGTTCACCGATTGAGGTTATCGCAAAGACACGGGACACAAGCAGCGGTACATGGGGGCGGCTATTACAATGGCGTGATGATGATAGCGTGCTACATACGTGGTCAATGCCGTTATCACTGCTACAAGGTGATGCCCGTGAGTATCGTAGAGAGCTAGCCAGTCAAGGATTGAACATTACCACCAACGGCAAAAAGCGCAATTACTTAGACACCTATATTCAGGACTATCCTATTCATAAACGGGCGTTATGCGTGGATAAGCTAGGCTGGCATGACGGGCAATATATATTACCTGACAGCGCAATAGGCGGCGATGGCAAGCAGTTAATAGTCTATCAGTCTGCCCATGCAATCAATAGCACCATAGCCCAGCAAGGTACATTAGCCCAATGGCGTGATGAACTATGCAAAAAACTAGCAGATCAAAGCCGTTTTGTTTTCTCTATTGCTTGCGCGTTTGCTGGTCAATTGTTAGAGCTGTTAGATGATGATGGGGGTGGCTTTCACCTTTTAGGATCATCAAGCATGGGCAAGTCATTATCACTTAAAACAGCGTCTAGCGTATGGGGCAAGCCTGACAGCTATACTAAGACATGGCGCAGCACTGATAACGCCTTAGAGGGCACAGCCAGCGAGCATAACGATAGTTTCTTACCGCTTGATGAAATCAGCGAATGTGATCCACGGATAGTAGGTAACAGCGTTTACATGTTGGCTAATGGCAAAGGCAAAGGTAGAAGCACCACCACAGGACATAATCGCACTGCTAAGACATGGCGCATTATTTTCTTATCTAATGGTGAGGAGTCGCTACAAAACTTTATGGCACAAGCAGGACAGAAAACGAATGCAGGTATTGAGGTTCGAGTAGCACATATAGATGCTGATGCTGGTCAAGGTTTAAAGACGTTTGATAGTTTGGTACTGGCAGACACAGGCGCAGCACAAGCCGATAAGATCAAGGAGTTATCACACACTTACTATGGATCAGCTGGCATAGCATGGCTGGAATATATCACCAATGACAAAGCAGCGACCACAGCCACCGCCAAGCAGCTTGTAAGTGACTTTATGAGCCATTACCCACAGCTAGCACCGCAAGCGCATAGAGTGGCTAAACGGTTCGCTATTGTTGCCGCGGCTGGTGAGATGGCAACAGGTGCAGACATTACGGGCTGGCAAGCACGACAAGCGACCACAGCCGTTATGACATGCTTAGATAATTGGCTTGATAACTATGGGCGTGATGGTGAGCATGAGCAGCGCCAAATCATTAAACATATTCAAGCATTTATTGAATTGCATGGTAGTAGTCGCTTTCAACCATGTGAGAAGTCTTTTTATGCTGATAGTGAGCAGAAAGTTACTAACCGTGTTGGCTATCGTAAGCAAGGCAGCGATGATTACTATTTTTATATTAATGCGTTTGAAAAAGAGGTGTGCACACCGTATGAGCTTAAAAAAGTAACGCAAGTATTAGATGATGCTAGTCTGCTAATTACCAATGAAACCAACAAAAAGACGTTTAGAGTCCCAGCACCAACAGCAAAGAACCCCAAAGCCCGTACGCGTGTTTATGCCATCAAAAGCGACATACTAAGTTATGAAACTGATAAAAGCACAGGGACAGCGCGGACACAGCGGACACACCATATAGATCAAGGGCTAGAGGCTGTCCACAGCCAAAGGGACACACGCGGACACAGCGGACACAGTGAGCCACAAGTAGATGAATTGTCCGCCTTGTCCGCCTACCCAAAAACACGGGGGACAGCTGCAAACCCAGTAATCACGGGCGATGTCCCCTTGTCCGCCTTGTCCGCCACTAAAAAGCAAGGTACAACAAAACAGGGTGTAATTGATCCTGATAATGAAATACCACCGTTTGGCAGTGAAGTAGATTATTCATAATTAATTAATGATTTAACAAAGGGTAGGCGTTTATCGTCTGCCTTTTTTTATAGTGTAAAGATACCCTAAGGAAACCCTAAGGTTTTGCGCTCGATACTCACGGTCTGCATGTTGTCAAAAGTTAACATTCAAACCAGTTTGCCGACTGCCAGCATGTTAATAAATGTTAAGGTTTAAAAGCATAATTCTTTTTACCACGTTTTACCGATTGCATAACCCCCAATGGGGTAAGCGTTAGCCTACAGTGCCATGATGCCACCAAAACAGGATAGAGCCGTCAAACAAAATAGATAAGTCCACTTTTGGACGTATTGACCATACAAAGGGTTAGTTTTCGGACACGTTAGGCGATCACTACCAAGCCCTTTTTATAGTGTAAAGAAACTAAGGTTTCCCCTAGGTTTTTGGACATCGTAGAACCTAACAAAACCCAACATTCAAAATGAAAACACGAAGTAATGAACCTGTCAAAACTTGTGGTCTATAACATGTCAAAACCGTACATTCAAAACCAATTTGCATGTTGTCATTTGTTAACATTGGCAGACAGTACCGACTTAATAAAACTTAACATTGAGAACCTGAGAAAACCTGAACCCTCACATAGTAGAACCTCATAAAACCTCACATTGAAACGTTAGAAAACCACATATCGCAAACCTTATAAAACCTTACATTGAAAACCAAGTCACACACCGCTAAACGCTGGAATAGATGCCCCCAGTCTTGGGGTTATCCAATTTTGCGAGTCCATAAAAAGGGGTAATTTTCGGACATCATAAGCAGGGTCAAAAATGACTTTATGGAACAGTACGCACACGCGCGAAGCAAGCACCAATGACGGGGGTTCTTGGAGTCCATAAAAGGGGTAGTTTCTTAACAAGTACGAGGGAGGTTATTACACACGTTAGAGTTATGGGCACAGTACGCGCACAGGTGCAGCTTATGCCAATGCTGGCTAGTTTTCGGACATCTTAGAGAGCAGCCAAGATAATACTTGGAGTCCATAAAAGGGGTAATTTACGGACAAGTGAGGGGGGTAGTATTTTGAGTGCTGAGCGTATCGACAGAGGACACCGCCACCATTCACACGCACAAGAAAAAAACCGTTTCAAAAAGAAGTTAAAGCGACTTTTGCGACAAGTAACGTAGGCGTATGAATTGTAGCGATCATTAGTAGGTTAAAGCCATGTTAAAAAGTTAAAGTGACTTTATGCACAGGTATCGTAAGAGAGCACCGCCCTAGCATGTTGAAACGGTAAATAATTACAAAATAATCTTTAGTTGATAGGGTAGGCACTGAATAACAGTAAAATAAAAAACGATTGTTGGTATTATGGTTGGTATCGTCTATTTTAAAATAATTAATAACGTTTATTATCAATGACTTATATTTATAGTTTAGTTTCCGCCATCTCCACCAAACAACGATAAAGGGCTGACCGTCATAGACTGTTAGCCCTTTATTTTGGGCGTTTTTCAGGTATATAGGGGTATAGCGTCTTATATAGTAGGCTATACAACAGACGATTAAGTTGTTCTTACCTATAAAATATACCCATTCTAATCGTCTGGTCAAAAACTAAGATTTTTTCATCTTAGACTCGCGTTTTTCTTGTCGTTCTTGAAGTTTTGATAACTTGTCTATAAACATTGTAATTTGAGAAGTACTCATTAGGTAAGGGTTGAATTCATTGCTGGCTGAATATTTCATAACATATTCTTTATTCTGATCATTAGCCGTTAAATATTTCATTGACCATTTATTCCAATACCGTTCCTCAATTTCACGGCACTCAATAATTTGCAAAGAAAAATGTCGCTTATCCTCAATCAATTTTTTTAACAGATTGTTAATAACTGGTCTTGCGCCCTCAATAACTTGGAGAAAATAGTTTTCATTAATTACTAATGCACCAGTAATACCATTGCGCTCATTATTACGCTGCGCCTGCTCAAGAATACGTGCTACTTCGATATTTGAATTTTCGGTGTTATAGCGGCTAACATAAGTTAGACGCAGGATAATATGCTCGCCATGATGACTATTTAAATTGTTTTTATCGGAGAGCTCATTCAGCTTTAGCTCCATAATGTACTCCAGCTTATGAAAGATTGTTTTTATTTGACGGTTCATCGTCATTATTTAATATAGGAATTTTAACTGTAGCTAAAAAACTTGTATGAAACAAGCAGGTTGAATAAGGCTTTGTGTTATCTAACGGCTATCATTAGCTAGTACTTTCTAAATAAATAAAGTGATGCTATTTCAATCGATTAATAATTTAGAGGATATAATCTATGTCTATTCATAGAACACGTAACGATAGAGAATAAGATAGTATTAAAGCGCTTGTTGACTTTTATGCCTGAATTTCTCATTAGAATTACAGCATAATCTGCTGATAGTAGAGGTAAGAGGTAGCTACAGAAAGTTAATGATATACAATAAGAAAAAGGCTTCCAATTTCTTGGAAGCCTTTCAATATAATGGTACCCGGAGCCGGAACGGTAGTATGATATTAAGTATTTGATATATAAGGATAAATATTTAGAAGTATAGTTCGGTATACTTGTGAGTATACTTAAGATTAGTTTTTCAGTTTTATAGTAATTTCGTAACAGAGATCTGATAGCTTTACTATCAGTACTAATTGGTTTGCTTATGTTCTTCCAGCCTTTTGCTTATAAGCCTGGCGTTTATCAAAAAAGGATCGTCATCATATATTTTATCATCAATGTTGTGAAGATTCTCATCTGAAGCTGAAATATGTTCAGTATCATGTGAGCTAGTCACAGGCTGTACAGTTTCAATTGTAGAGATGTCTACAGGTGTATCAATGTTTTTGCTTGGAGTGATAGCAAGAATGAGTTCATCTGTTAATTTGCCAGTAGCACTATTATCAGCGTCTTCTAAGTTTTTACATCGATTATCGAAATCCTTTGGTTTAGCATTTTTGACTTGCTTGTCATTCTCGATTTGCTCATCGTTCTTAACGCATTCATCAATCTCAGCATATTCAACACACTTGCGGTTTTTACGTTCAATGCCTGTTGCTGGTTCTAATATATCAGTGCCAGGAACATCTTCTGTATTCTCCTCGCTATCACTATCTACTAACATAGTCTCAGAGCTAGCCTGTTTAGCTTTTAGGCTTTGCTGCGTTTCAAATGTGTCTGTATATGGTTTTCCATAGTCGCCCGTTATATAAGCACCAGTAGCTCTAGTGGTTTTAGGTACTTCGGAGAAAAAAGTTTGGTTGTAGCTGGCAACGATATCGTTAAGCATTTGCGCTCGAGTTTTACCTTGTCTTTTAGCAATCAGACTGAGGGTTTTCTTGTTTGCACTGGTAAGTACTAAGCCTTTTTTCTTTATATTTTTATCGTTAATACGGTTAGCTTTTGAATTGGAGACATTCTTCATCATCTCTAGAAACTTACTTCTGTTATTGTCCTTGCCTAGCACGACACCATCTTCATTAAACCAATAAGTATCAAACATCCAATAATCTAGTGAAGCCAGCATATGGTTAAGCCTACTAACCCTATCTGATTCTTTTATAGCAATAGTATCAGCACAAATCAAAGCTTGGCTAGGACTGAACGTAACAACGTTTAGCTTAATAAGTTCGCAGGGTTTTTGCATATACTGGTATAAATGATTAACCTGAATATCATTGCGACTATCCATCCATTTTGTTTTCCCTAAGCCAACTTTACTACGAACGTAAGCTTGTTCTAAAAAACCTAAAACTTGTTTTTTATTCAGTACTAAAGCGTCGTTGTAAGAATCAGACCCTATATGAATTTCTCTTCCTGAAATACGAATATTTGAATTGAAAATAAGGTTATGGGCAAAAATCGCAATGTCTGATTTTGTTTGTATATAATCGCTCGCTGCATTATATTTTTTCAAAACCATATTTATCCATAAAGCCGCTCTGTCGTCTTCATAAAACCATCTGACGTAGGATAGAGGTATGCTTTCGTCAGCGCTCGTCTGTAAGATTTCATCCAATTTTTTAGGGTTACAGTTTGCCTTTTTTAAGATATGAATTAACTTTGATTTAACGCGAGTGTCGTCTCTTAAAATCTGTTTTTCAGAGAGTGCATATAAAGATCGCAATTCAAATAAACACCAATAGGCGCTATAAAAACTAAGACTATTGATCTTCTTTTCGATATATTCTGCATTTTTTTGAGTCCGATTTAACCGCTTAACTTCAGTTCGAGCCTCAGCTTCACTCATCTTTCTATCTCCAAAATAATAAAAACCAGACTTTAGTTAACTAAAAAATGGCAATTAAAACGTTATTAAAACGTTATTAAAACGTATTGTATTCTCAAGGTATCCTACCACAGAATAAGAGCTTGAGCTTATAAAACATACCTAAAATGTTACATATCTAAAAATGCTAACTCCATTCAAACCATCGGCTTGTAGCATAAGGCAATTTCCAATTAGTCCTTACGTCATTCTCCAATGCTAGTTGGAAAATAGCTGCACTACAGCAGCTCATGCTTAGTGGGTTATTTATATTATTGAATATACTAGGTGCTTTATTCTAATGCTGAGAGCTGACCTCTCAGCAGCCAACATTATAAAAATACGGACTGACCTGACCCTATGAACATTAACTTAATAGGATCACAATCATGCCGTATTCAAACTTCAACCAACCTCAAGTTGTTGCTAATGTCCATAATCTGGTCACAGCCATATTGGCAAATACCATAAGCTTTGATGATGTCAAAACTCAACTGAACGGATTGTATTATCCGTTCATGACACACTTCAATACTGAGCTATTTTATTCACAGCCGGTTGTCGCATTTGTATATAGCACCAACGCTATAGTTGGTGAATCATATCCAATTGACGTCGTCTGGGATCATGATAAAACCCAGCGGTTTATCGCTACGTTATCCTGCTATAGAAATGATATTGAGCGTGAACGCATTACGTTTAGCTATCAGGAGTCGCAAAATAGAAATAATTTAGCGAATTACGTAGGTAATCTCACTACTCACTACTCAAGACTACTATTTGTGCGTATCGATTTAAAATACGCACAGCAGACGAGCCACCATGTATCTATCGAGAACTTTGATGATCACATGAATAAGCTACGGGAGCTTATCGGTAATAAGAAAACTTGCTTTGAGCATTTGCATGGCAATGCTTGGGCAGTTGAGCAAGGAGGAGTGAACGGTGGATTACACTGTCATTTACTGTTGATGTTCGATGGCTCGAAAAGGGACAATGACTGGTATCTAGCTAAAGAGATTGGTGAAAAATGGAAAATGATTACAGCGGGTTTAGGTGAGTACTATAACTACCACGATCCAGAGCGTAAGCAGAAGTACCAACAATACGGCAAATTAGGTATCGGCATGATTCATCGTGATAACCCTCAGGAAGTCGAAAACGCTATAGCTTCAGCTTTATATTTAACTAAGCCAAGTAAAGATGAGCAGCAACTTAAACTGTGGCTACCAAACATGCGCACCTTTGGTCATGGTATTTATAGAACCTCTAAACGTCGCGGACTACCGCCCATAGTAAAATAATCTCAGGTATATACTATCCCTATGAGATAAGACATGAAGCCTAGCTTACCTGTCTGTTTAACCCTAATTCATCCTAATCAAAGGTCTGCTTAATTGCAGGCCTTTTTTATGCGCAATCGAAAAAGGAGCAATTTATGAGACCGATCTGCCCACACTGTCATTCAGCGAACGTAAAAAGCAATACGGATACTGACAGCCCCTTTAATATCTTCGAGCAACTGTGCTCACAATCTGCCCTATCAGGTCTTGGTGTAAGCATCTGTAGGTACTACAAAATCAATTCAGCAATCGGTGTGGTCGTAGGCACGGCGCTTGCTTCTGCAATCAGCTTGGCTAAAGACAAGCTACAGCAGCCACCCTTACTCGTTTTGGCAGTAAAGCCTAGTTATACCTGCAATACCTGCTCAAGAACCTTCACCATCTAAAGCACCCCTATAACCAATACTCATAATCAAATCTAAAAGGAAAAATTATAATGGCACATTTATTAGAATCAATTGCCTACGTCGGTGACACGCCCTGGCACGGTCTTGGAAACGAGCTGGCTCCCAAGCAGCCTATCGAGATCTGGGCAAAGCAAGCAGGTATGGACTGGCGTATTGAATCATCGGACGTCAGCTACATGGCTAGTAATGATAAAGGGCACAATCTGATTCTGCCCTTTGCTGAGCAAAAGGTGTTGTACCGTAGCGATAACTTTGAGCCGTTATCTGTTGTTAGCCAGCGCTATCAGGAAGTACAGCCGCGTGAGATTTTAGAATTCTATCGTGATCTTACCGAGCAATCGGACTTTGAGCTTGAGACCGCAGGTGTTCTAAAGGGCGGGCGTAAGCTATGGGCATTAGCACGTACAGGCCAGTCAGCAACGCTTAAAGGTAAAGATGTCAGTAATGGCTATCTCTTGCTGGCAACGGCTTGTGATGGGACGTTAGCGACTACTGCTCAGTTCACCTCTATTCGTGTGGTCTGTAATAACACTCTAGCGATCAGCCTTGCCAACGGCAATGGCGGCATGGTGAAAGTACCGCATTCCACCTCCTTTGATGCCGATAAGGTTAAGCAGCAATTAGGTGTATCCGTCAAACAATGGGATGAGCACGCTTATGAGATGAAGCAGCTATCAGAGCGCCGTGTCACCCAAGCAGAAGCAGCCAATTATCTTAGCCGTGTATTCAATGATCAGGACAATGACATCATTTTATTTAACCGTGCTAAGAAAGAGAAAGACGCTGTGCCTAATGCTAAAGCGATGAATCAAGTGATGCAGATGTTTAACGGTCAAGGACGCGGTGCCACACTCGACGCCGCTCGTGATACGGCTTACGGTTTGCTGTGCAGCATTACGGAGTACGTTGATCATGAACGTAGGGCGATGTCTAGAGACCATCGATTAGATGGCGCTTGGTTTGGCTCTGGCGCTAAGCTTAAGCAAAAGGGCTTAGAGGAATCGCTACTGATGCTGGCCTAACTATCGACGTTTAAAACCTGACAATACAATCAACCACGCCCTTGAGCGTGGTTTTTTTATGTCGCCTTTTTAATAAACAGTATTAACCCATAACCAATCTAACGAAGGAATTCACTATGAACATGATCGCATTAAACACGACGACTCAGCCAAGACACACCAAGCGCACTACTGTTAAGATTAAGACGCCAATAAAGACTAAGCATGGTATCGAAGATATGCCGAAGTCCAAGCTAGAGAGCAAACCCGTTAAGCCGTCTGCTCATCAATCAACCACTGCTAAACGTTTGGTCAATACCAAATCTTTGAGCCATGAGGACTGGCTACAAGTACGCAGACAAGGTATTGGCAGCTCTGATGCTGCTGCCGCTTGTGGTATCCATCCTTATTTGTCTATGCTGGAGCTATGGATGATTAAGACCGGTCGTATCGACTCTGATATCGATGAGAGCATCGAAGGGTACTCGCCATTGTATTGGGGCAATACCTTAGAGCCGATGGTCGCTAAATACTATCAAGAGCATACCGGCAATAAGGTGCGCCGCGTCAATGCCATCTTGCAGCATCCTGAGCAGCCATTTATGCTGGCGAACTTAGACTATGCAATCACTGGTAATGACGAGGTACAGATACTGGAATGTAAAACTGCTGGTGAACATGGTGCCAAGCTATGGAAGCATGGCGTACCGCTCTATGTCACTTGCCAAGTACAACATCAACTGGCGGTCACGGGTAAAGCTGCGGCGCATATTTGCGTTCTGCTTTGTGGACACGAAGCGAAGATTTATAAAGTTGAGCGTGATGAATACTTGATTGCATCCATCATGGAGCATGAGCATCTGTTCTGGCAATACGTAGCAACGGACACGCCTCCAACTCCTGATCATTCGGAATCCGCAGCAAGAGCATTAAAACAGCTTTATCCAACCCCTGAGCCCTCAAGCAAAGTTGATCTAACGGATGATGACGGTGCTAATAAACTGTTTGAGCAATTGCTTAGCTACCGTGACTATATGCAAGAGTTAGAGCAGCGTCATGACCAAGTGAAGCATCAACTGCAAAGCTTAATTCAAGACAATGAGATTGCGGTATTTAAGAAAGGCGCTATCTCTTGGAAGCGCTCTAAAGACAGTGTCAGTCTTGATAGTAAAGCACTAACCAAAGCGCATCCTGAGTTGCTCGAGCAGTTTAGTAAAACCCGTCAAGGCAGTCGTCGCTTTGTCATCCTTAACGATAACTGAGCCAATAATCCGTCATCAATCATAATCCATAAATTAATCCACTCAATCAAATACGCGCATAACCGCCCACCTATCACAGGTGGGCTTTTTTATGGCTAAAATAAAACACAAAAGGAATATCACCATGATTAAAGGTCTCACTATTACCCCGCCAGTTTTAGGTCGTATCAGCATTGGGCGTGTCATTGTAAAAGATGGCAAACGCTTACCTGCTAAAGACGATCAATTTACGATTACCAGCCAAGTTCAAAACAAGGATGGCTGGATCAATCATCCACTCGATGAAAAGCTACGCGCAAATAATGAAGGCAAGCTGCGGCAAATACCAGTTCGCATGCTGTTTAACGATCCTGAGCTTAATCTACGAGCTGAGTACACGCTATTTGATAGACAGACCGGACGCCCACTATGCGTCGGTGACGGTGAGCAGTGTCAGCGGCGCACCAGTAAAGGCGTTGAAAGCCATCCCTGCCCATCGCCTGATCGCTGTCCACTGGCGCAAGGCGGTGCTTGTAAGCCGTATGGCAGACTGTACGCCAATCTCTCTGAGGACGATGAGCTGGGCACATTCATCTTTCGGACAACTGGCTTTAATAGTATTCGCACACTAGCAGCAAGGCTCAGCTACTTTGCAGCAGTATCCGGTAATAAGCTTTCATGCTTGCCACTGCAATTAACCTTGAGAGGCAAAAGCACGACACAAAGCTATCGCACCCCAATTTACTTTGTGGATTTAACCTTGCGTGATGGTGTGACACTTAAGCAAGCGGTGCAGGATGCGCAAGCGATAGATGCAGAGCTTAGTGAACACGGCTTTGATCAGGCTGCATTAGAGCAGGCTGCAAGACAAGGCTATGTGAATTCATGCTTTGAGATTGATGCTGATGATCTAGCAGAAGTCGCTGAAGAGTTTTATCCAGTTGAGACAGATGACGTCAGTAGCAATCAGCAGGGTAGCTATCAGAATGGGTTAGTAACTCATAACGTGAATAGCATTGAACAAGGTCTACGGCAGAGCGTGACTGTTGTGAGCTGAAGTGGTTAAAGCTCATATGCAACATAAGAGGGAGCTGGATGATCCAGCTCTTTTTTTTATTGCTTTAAATAAGGGAAGCGTTAGGACAGCATAGGACGCCGTAAATAAATATGGGACTCCGTAACTGTATGAGAACAGACGCTCTCATTCACTCACAAGGAGATAATCATGGAAAACTTAAATATAGCACAACCATTTATTGAGCAATGCAACCATATTCCTCAGCTACTTAGCCTCAAAGCCGTTAAAGAATATACAGGTATCAGCCGCTCGACTATCTATGCAATGGCCGATGTAAATTCTGCTCAATATGATCCAACGTTCCCTAAAAAGGTGCAACTGACACAAGTGAGGGTAGCTTGGGTAGCAAGTGAGATTGCAGAGTGGATTAATGAAAAAATTGAAGCAAGATCAGCTTAGTTATTAAGTGAACCGTCTTACTTAAAAGTGAGACGGTTATTTTTTTTGTTTAATGCCTAATAATGAGCGTAACGTTACGACTGTGGCATGATTGGTCCCATCAAGCACTGGCTTAGCGAATAAGGGATCATAGCTTTTCGGTAACGCTGGATTATCGGATAATTGTGGATGCAACAGACTCTTACACTTTTGCGCGGTATGAGGAATATTCTGTTTCAGTATGCTAAGCAACATGCCTTCTAGGCATAGTGGTGTTGAGTATAACATGGTGATACCTGAATCTTTAGCTACTTTAATATCTTGTTGCTCAACAGGAACATCACTATCCATCAGAATAAACTTCTGGTCATAATCAACGTGACGACTCTTTTTAACTGTGTCCTTGATGATATCGTGTGGAGAGCCACCACTCGAAAAATCAAGCGTAATTTTACTGCCAGAGCGCCTTTCATGATAGATACCTTTCATGTGACTTAAAAATGCCTTGTCATGCTCACCTTCACCCATCACGAGTAGGGTGGTTTTGTTGACGGATCTAGTAGGTTTGCGCTTTGCCATAATCTAACCCCTTATAGATTTGGTATCGCGTCAAATGCGCCAGCCATATATTTTGCATAAAGGTTATCATCATTACGAATCCCTTCCATCTCATCAAGCCGCCAAGATTCTGAAGCTTGCTCGTATTTTTCGACCAAATAAATTTGATGCTTGTTTAATAAGTTGAACACCTCAGGGGTATGGCAACTAAAAATAAGCTGAGCATTATGAGGATTATGATGCGATGAGCGAAACAAATCAAAAATGGCAGGTAACAGTAGGGGGTGTAAGTCATTATCAAGCTCATCAATAATGGCCACACCACCATTCTTAAGCACTGGCAATATGAGCCCAAGCAAGCTATAGGCTGATTGTGTACCATTAGACTCTTCATAAATCATAAGCTCAAATGATTCATCACCCACTTTATGAACACCAAAAGGTAGCAGTACTTCTTGCTGTTTACCCTCGTTTACCATCATCACGCTTTTTATATTAATCTCATCGATGCCCGTATCGAACTGACAAAGTAGCTTTTCAGCGGTTTGTTTTAAACCATCATCTCTAGCAAATAATTCTGTCATTTCAGGTATAGATTGGCTAAGGCTACCAAGCCTACCCATTGAGACTACATTAGTTTTATAGTGATTGAACATATCAAAAATGGCTTCTGCCAATGGCTCATCGAGCAAATTGGCATAGCTGATAAGTGAGGCGTTTTTTTTCACATCATCAGCTAAAGAGGGAATGACAAAGTTACGATGCTTATAGCTAAGCTTGTCACCGTCATGATGACGTATAAATACATAGCTAAATTGGCTACTGGTCTTTTTGTATAATGCCTCTTTAACCACGCTATGCTGTGTCAACGTTAGCTCATAGCGATACTCATCATAAATGCCATCAGCATTTTTAAGTAAAAAACCAAATTCAAATTCAGAAAATTCATCATTACTTAGCGCAAATTGGCTAAAAGAAATAGGTTGCTCTGAGTCAAGGCTGCTAGTAGATTCACACATAAACCAACGAAGAAAAGCAATGGCTTTTAATAGCTGCGTTTTACCGGAGCCATTCGCGCCAAGAACAGCTGTGACTTTATTTAGTCGATACTGGTCTTGCGTGGTATCAACATAAAAATCATAGTCAGTCTTAGTAGGTTGCTTACCCAAAGAGAATGACACCTCAGTAGACTCTGAGTAAGAGTAAAAATTATTAAAGCGAATATAAGTAATCATATTAAGTCACTTTTAACAAAATATTGTGGTTTCCATGATAATATATCATATTAATGTACATGTAGTATTATTGAGTGTATTAAGGTTCACTTTGTTATAATACTTGCAATAGCTCAATATAATCTTGGAAAGAGTTTTTGTAGGGTGTTTCAGATGTATTAACTTGTAGATAAGAATCTGACAAGTTAATAGTAGAATGCTCGGAGTTAGATAGAAATCCTTAGTATTAGGTCACTAAGCTGACTTTGAGATAGATAACTGTTCACGTGCTGGTTTTTCCAACAACTCAACATGTATTTGATTTGATATAAGATCTAGCGCTGGTCGTTTAATTTTATTGAAGTATGATAAATTTTCAGCTTCTACCTTGGATAACTTTATACGATTGTTTGTACTATTTAAATAGCCCCTATATATATCATTGATGAAAATCCCCTTTATATGAAATTGAATTTGCTGGTAATGAATGTCATATACTTGCAACTGTCATGCTTCTATGATTAATACATTTTGACTAAGAATGTATCGTGTTTTATTTAGGATTAATGCTGTTGCAAAAATAGTCTTTTCATTAAAAAAGACTATTAATGGAATTTTTATCATTAAATATCTATATAAAACAATTACTTAAGTGTCTCCCTAGAGATTAATGAATGGTCTTTATTTTTCCAGTAAATATGTTTTAAGAAGATTATAGAGACTGTATATATAAAGGTTGGAGTGAATAGAAAGACTGAACTAGGCACTAACATTCACACGCATATCTTCCGTATCTTCACAGTGTTTTATCCTAAGCTCTTTAAAGCTAACCTGCCCATTTTCGATTACTTGTTTAATAATCTTCTGCCGTTGGTTTAGCCTAGCATTCCCTGTTTTAACTTCTGCAATAATGAGATGCACGTCCTCGATAGGCACGTTGCCATCGGCGCATTCATGCAAGTTTTGGAAGATGACGTAGTCAATCGGTTCACCCATGAATCGGCAGTCTGAAGGGTTGTAAGGAAAGTCAGTAATAAAGGGCGTGAACTGTTCGCCAATTTGACCTTTTAGCACATTGCGCTGCATATTGTTGGAACGCTTTTGAGCCTCTTTAATGTCTTTTGCTAATTGCTGTTGAAAGCCTGCTTCTCTTTCGAGCATATCGTTCCTAATTTGCGCAACATCTCGTTCACTTTGTAGCAAAGCCTTATTTTGTAATTGTATCCGTTGTATAGCCCATACAAGCATGGCTAATATCAGCAGTATTGTAATTAGTAGCATAGTAGTGAGTGTCATAGTTTTATTCTCCGTATTATCAAATAGAATCATATTTAAGCAGTAGGGGTCATGTCCATTTCTTGCAGTCGCTGAAAGACGGTGTCTGAAAATGGTTTGAAGTAATTCCATGACTTATATTTTTGATTGTACTGACCACCGCCTTCGTTACGCCATTGCTTTAGTATTTCAATAACATCATGGTTGTAGGTCACACACTTAATAGATACCATGCCTGAATTAAAGACTCTGACGTCGACCCAAGCATGATTGATGGTAAAGCGATAGATCGTATAGCCTTTGTCAAAGCTTCCATTGCTATTCTCATCAGTGCTGCTCTGGCAATTATAGAGAGGCTCAGGTAATGGTGTAGGGGCTACTGGTATTGTTAAAGATTTCGGTGCTGGGAATATCCACCGTTTATTACTGGCACAGTCTAAAATATGAACCTTTGCTTCCTCACTCGGCAACTCAATACCTTGTGCGATGATTTCCCTCAAATCGATTTCAACGGTCTTGATACCCAATTGCTTAATAAAATCTGATTTATCAGTATCGATGAAAGAAGTCACAGCAACTTCAATAAACATCATTTCCCCGTCTACCGTTGCGACTATATCCGGTCGAATACAGCTAACAGCTTGCTCTTCGATTAGGTGGTCAAACTCCCAAGTTTTATCCTCGCTATTTTCATCATCAGGTAGGGATGGTAGCGTTAAATACCTCTCTTGCATAATGACTTGCTTAGCAAACTTGTGTAGGATGCTTTCAGGGTGAATAGTGCAGCTTTCTTTATTGTTAAGATGCGCAAAATGATGCTCATTCTTGTCACCCTTACGAGCCACTACAGGCTCACCACATTCAAAGCAAAAACACATACAAGCCAGCCCTCGCTCGACTTGCTTAACATTGACGATTTGCTTTTGCTCATTAACAGCGATTGACATTGACATAGTTACCATCCTCTTGTTAGTTGGTTAAGAGTGAGGTAATTATGAGAAGAATTCTGCCTCTAAAACAGACTGCTATTGGGGGTATAATAGGGTCTTAATCGGTACTTACCTATGAAAAACATACACTTAGATGTCTTTGAAGAGCTCAAGAAACAATTACTTAATTTCCCAAGAAATACTTTTTATGATCATTGTCTAAGAATAATAGTTGACGCACAGCTCAACAAACTGAAATATTCGGACGAAGATTTTGAGCCTGAGAAGTTATCGAGGCAAGTTATTTACGCCAAAGCTAGAGGCGTAAATGAAAATACTGTGAGCAGTGAAATTGCTAAAAACAAAATAAAAACGGATAGATTAAATGTAGAGTTAATAAGGTTTATTGAGTCACAACCAGACTGTGAACAGGCGTTTAATGATATAGGTTATTTGCCAGAAGTGATCTCATCTGTGTCAGAGGGTGGTGCTAAGAACAGAACCCTAGTATGGATGAGCATTAAAGCTATTGAAAATGAGGAAGTAGATGAAGAGCAGATAGCTGGATCTGCTGTCTTTGAGTCTGATAAGGATGATGAGGATGATGAGGATTTAAGTAGTATTACTTATGAGCGCAAAGCGACTTCTGAGATTAAGCCATCTTTATTCACTCGTCTTTTCTTCAAAAAGGGTGAGCTAAAGATCTTAAGCTTTCGAGGCGTTTTGCTAATGATTCTGCTGATGCTGAGTTTTTTAGTAGATATCCTTATTGCTATATTTTCGTTACTCGTTATCTTATTACTAAGCGATTTGCCAAATTTTAAGCTTTGGCAAGCCATAATTTTTGTGGCATTCATTCCTTTGGCTTACCTTAATTGGCGATATTTCTTTGTGCCGTTATATAGACTGCCTTATTACCGTGTTATTAAAGCGCCTATGTTCTTTGCAAATATTAATGTCGTTAATGCGGATATTGAGATGTATTGGGATAAAGATAGGCTGAATGTAGCGAGAGTCACAGAGTTTACTGCAACTTGTCCAATTTGCTCAGGATTGATAGAGCTTGCTAACGGTAAGCCAGATCAAATGCCGCCGTTGGTAGGGCGCTGTAAAGAAGCGCCTCACGCTCATATTTATAGCTTTGATCGGATGACGATGAAGGGATACTTCTTAGGTGTGCCAGATTATTTAGCAGACCAGATATTGGATAGTTGAAAAGGAATAAATATGAATCTACAAACGCTAAGGCAGATGTTTCTTTACAGGTTAATAGTTTTAGGCTTGTTAGTAGGGCTTGAAGTACCTGTTGTTGCAGCAGACTTTACTACGACGAGTGTACAAGCTAATCAAGGGAGGGCATCAGCTCAATTCAACCTTGGTGTGATGTACGACGAAGGTAGTGGTATTGCTCAAGACACTGCTAAAGCATTTGAGTGGTATCAGAAGGCAGCAGAACAAGGCAATGCATCGGCTCAATTTAATATTGGGTGGATGTACGAGCACGCTGACGGCGTTAGTCAAGACTCTGTTAAAGCAGTTGAATGGTACAGGAAAGCTGCTGATCAAGGGTATGGTGATGCGCAGTACAATCTTGGATGGATGTATCATAACGGTAGAGGCATTAAAAAGGATTATGATCAGGCAATGGATTGGTATTTAAAAGCTGCCTATCAAGGAGATGCTGGGGCTCAAAATAATATCGGTGATATGTACGAAAAAGGTGCTGGCGTTAGTAAGGATAACGTAAAAGCAGCCAAATGGTATTTGAAGGCGGCCAATCAAGGATATGCCTTAGCTCAAAATAGTCTTGGTTTAATGTACTTTGAGGGCAGAGGTGTTCTTCAAGATAAAAAGCAGTCAAGAGATTGGTATAGTAAAGCTTGTGATAATGGCGATCAACCTAGCTGTGATCAGTACGCTTATTAAACAGATAACAGAAGAGCCGCCATAAGCGGATCATATTGTTCCGTACCGACAAGCTTGTCTTGATTGGCTTGGTTATGCCAGTTGGATAACGTTTACATGGCTGTGCTTAGCTGTTCTGAAGTCGCTGAAATATTACCGTTATTGTCCACTATCTTCTTAACGGCTTCTGCTTTAAATTCTGTACTATAAGTTCTAATTTTCTTTGTGATGGTAAACTCTTTGTCGAGTTCTTAGTTTACTAAGTTTAGCTCTACAGTTTCTTCAGCATACCTCAATTATATACATAATGTTTAAGCAATATACAGAACCATGTACAATACTGGCCTGCGTTACTTTATAGCAATAAACAATAAGCATTATCAAAAACGTTCAACCTCTAAATGCAGGTTAAGCGTTTTTTTAAGCAGGTTAAAAATAGATGAATAGCCAAAAATACAATATGTCATTTACAGCTGGTGCGCTGCTACAGCCAGAGTCAGTAACGATAGCCAAGTTATATCTTGAATTAGGCGACTGGGATTTAGTGAAAGATAAAGTGATTGCTGAGAATTTACTTCAATCTAGAGCATTAAGTACACTTAAAAGGCTGAGCCATGAAATTATAGCTCGCTTGAGAACACTTAATATTGATGAGCTTACGTTACTTATAGAGTCTGAGCGCCAAGAACAAGCCTATATACTGTGGATTGCAATTTGTCGTTATTATCACTTCATTGCTGATTTTGCTACTGAAGTGCTACGAGAGCGTTTTATCACTTTCAAACCAGATCTTCAACACTCAGATTTTGATACGTTTCTGAATAGAAAGTGTGACTGGCATAGTGAGCTTGATAGTTTAAGTATAAGTACGAGAAAAAAGCTTAGACAGGTGTTATTTAAAATGCTTCGAGATGCCAATTTCTTAGACAGAAAAAATAATATTCAAGCCACTATGTTGAGCTCAAGGCTAATAGAAACGATAAAGCGTAATGGTAGTAGAGATATCAAATACTTCACGATTTCTGAAAATGCAATATAAGGGAGTGCTGTCATGACTATGAGCAACGTACAAGCATGTGATAAAAAAAGTTATGACCATCTTTTTTCTGTCATTTCAAGTGAGCATTTCCTTAAGATGCAAGGTCTAGGGAATGAGGTTCCATTTTTCATTTGTCCTTTTAGGCCTGAAGAATCAAACGAGATGCTACGTCTTGAAGACCAATTAACTAAGCAGTTACAGAAAAATGGTATCAATATCTTGGCTATAAATTTGTATGATCTGTCTATAGAGCTACTTAAAGAGCGCGAGATTTTTGATCAGATACTAGAAGTGGAACAGCAGATTGACAAAGAACAGCTGAAAGAGTTGCTTCAAGGAGTCTTAGATCCTGAGTCTCATTTGGCACCAGCGATTGCCAGCAAGCTAAGTAGTACAGAATACGATGTTCTTTTTCTATCAGGTGTTGGTGAGGTTTTCCCGTATATACGTTCGCATAACGTTTTGAATAACTTACAAAGTACAGCCAAAGAAAAACCAACCGTTATCTTTTTTCCAGGAGCCTACACTCATTCTTTAGAGTCTGGCGCATCGCTTGATTTATTTGGCAGACTGCATGATGACAAATACTATCGAGCATTTAATATTTATCACTGTGAAGCATAATGAGACAGATATGACTGCCCTTAAAACAATATTTCAAAAACCAGTAAATCGTCCAATTGAAGGTGTAATTAAAGCTGATGATGAAGCCAGCCTACGCCTAGAGTTAGAAGAGTATGTATTAACAGATGAAGTAGAAAATCGTCTAATATCATTTTTCGATGCTTACAATGACTATCAGGTTGCTAATGGTGTCTGGCTTTCTGGATTTTTTGGTTCGGGAAAATCTCACTTATTAAAAATGTTGGCGCTATTACTTGAGAATCGTCAAATAGATAGCACATCAGCACTGGAGTTATTCTTACCTAAATGTGGTGACAATGATGTATTGAGCTCTGGTATCAAAAACGCGGTTGCGATTCCCTCTAAAAGCATTTTGTTTAATATTGATCAAAAAGCAGACGTCATTAGTAAGACACAGGTTGATGCTTTATTGGCAGTATTTGTTAAAGTCTTCGATGAAATGTGTGGCTACTACGGTAAGCAAGGTCATATTGCTCAGTTTGAACGTGATCTCGATAGTCGAAAACTTTATGGTAGCTTCAAAGAGGCGTATGAATCCATCGCTAATAAGCCTTGGGAAAAAGGACGTGAGCAGGCAATACTTGAAGCAAAGAATATTGCTCAAGCTTATAGTCAGGTTACTGGAGAAGATCAGGCACTAGCTATTGGTATTTTAGATAAATACCGTAGTCAGTATCATGTATCGATTGAAGATTTTGCTTCTCAAGTTGATGACTATATTGAGCGTCAGATTAAAGAACATGGCTACACTGAGTTTCGTCTAAACTTCTTTGTTGATGAGGTGGGGCAATATATAGCTGAAAACGTTAAGCTTATGACCAACCTTCAGACGATCGCTGAGAGCTTAGCGACCAAATCTCGTGGGCGTTCTTGGATTATTGTGACCGCTCAAGAAGATATGGGAAC
Source organism: Psychrobacter cryohalolentis K5 (assembly GCF_000013905.1). Taxonomy (NCBI): domain Bacteria; kingdom Pseudomonadati; phylum Pseudomonadota; class Gammaproteobacteria; order Moraxellales; family Moraxellaceae; genus Psychrobacter; species Psychrobacter cryohalolentis. Next base: position 1,982,145 of record NC_007969.1, on the reverse strand, counting down.
TGTTGTTGGTGAGATGGGCAAGCAACAAAGTAATGACTTTTCAAAAATTCAAGCTCGCTTTGCTAACCGGATGAAGCTAACCAGTGCCAACGTAGCAGAGGTTATTCAAAAGCGACTTCTCGTTAAGACTGATGAAGGCGCTCAGTTGTTATCAGGCATATATGATAATCAGTCAAACAATTTCAAAACGCTGTTTGATTTTGCTGATGGATCACAGACATATAGAAATTTTAAAGACAAAGAACACTTTATAAACAGCTATCCATTCATCCCTTACCAGTTCAGCTTGTTTCAGTCTGCAATTGCTGATCTATCCTTACATAATGCTTTTGAGGGTAAGCATAGCTCAGTTGGTGAGCGTTCGATGTTGGGTGTGTTTCAACAAGTAGCAATAAAAGTAGGTGATCATGACATAGGTCAGCTAGCAACTTTTGATTTAATGTTTGAAGGTATTCGTACCGCATTGAAGTCCAACATCCAACGAGCTGTCATCAATGCAGAAACCCATTTAGATAACAAATTTGCAGTGCAGGTATTAAAAGCCTTGTTTTTAGTGAAATATGTTGATGGATTCAAATCAACAATTCGTAATATATGTGTCTTAATGCTGAGTAGCTTTGGTGAGGATGTAGCTATACTCCGTCAGCGTGTTGAAGAGGCGCTTAATCTACTAGAAGACGAGACCTACGTACAACGTACAGGAGATATGTACGAGTATTTGACGGACGAAGAAAAAGATATTGAAGAAGAGATAAAAAATACGGAAGTAGAAGCAGCTGATGTGGCTAGTGAGCTTGAAAGCATAATCTTTGATCAAGTGATTAAAAGTCGCAAGATTCGTTACAGTAGCGGCGCATCAGGTAGCCAAGGACAAGACTATTCTTTTTCACGAAAGCTTGATGATAAGTTATATGGTCGTGAATACGAGATAGGTATCAATGTCATCAGCCCATTTTATGAGCATGCTGAAAATGAAGAGATGATGTCTAATAAATCTAACTTTTCTAGCGATGAATTATTTGTAATCTTGCCAGCCGATTCTCGCTTGATGAGTGATATAACGATGTACAAACGTACAGAGAAATATGTCAGACAAAATTATTCTATTGCTCAGCAAGAGACAGTAAAACGTATCTTAGGCGAGAAAGGACAACAAAATACTAAGCGTCAGGCCGAGTTGCTACAGCGAATAAAAAGTCTCATGAGTCAGGCAAAACTACTCGTAGCAGGTACGGAGCTAAATGTTAGCTCAGAAGACGCTCAATTACGTATTGAGAAAGGCTTCAATGAGCTTGTTTCTAGATCATACCCTCATCTACGTATGCTACGCGATGCATCTTACACAGAGGCTGATGTTGCCAAGATTCTCGACTCTACCCAACAAGACATGTTGGGTGCCGATATATCTACATTAGCCGAGCCAGAGCGTGATGTATTATCTTTTATCCAAAGAAATGCTAGTGCGGCTATACGGACGACAGTAAAAGGGTTGTTAGAACAGTTTGAAAAAAAACCATACGGATGGTCATACGCAGCTGTGCTCAGCACCCTTGCAAAGCTATGTGTAAATGGCAAAGTCGAAGTTCGAATGGATGGCAACATATTAGAGGACAGTGAGCTTGCGCGCGCTTTAGTAAATAGTCAACGTCAAAGCAACCTGGTATTAGAGCCCCAAGTTGAATTTTCTTCGTCACAAGTTCGTCATCTCAAAGAGTTTTATGAAGACTTTTTTGCTAAGCCTGCTAGTAATAATGAGGCAAAAGCACTAGGCAATGAAACGATTGATGCATTCAAAGAGATGTTACAAGATTTGGAGGGTTGGTATGCACAGTCCGCACGATATCCTTTCTTGAGTGCATTAGATCCCGCTATTCAGCAAATCAAAAAGCTTTCAAAATCATCCTACGCATGGTTTTTAACTGACCTTAACGAAGATATTGAAGATGAGCTTCTGAAGATCAAAGAGCAGCTGATAGATCCTATTTACAATTTTATGAATGGTTCTCAAAGAGAAATATATGATAACACTCAAAATTTCTTGAAAGATCAATCAGCGAACTTTGATTATATCGAAAGAGAACAGGTGAGGGTGCTTGAGGCCAGTCTAAACGATACCTCTATATATAAAGGCAGTAAGATCCAACAGGTCAAAGTGCTATTAGGCAGCTTGAAAGACAAGGTCAATGATGCCCTACAGGAAGCTCGTAGCCAATCGATTGAAGCGCTTAAACAAATGCAGTCGCGTATGCAAGAGATGGATGAGTATAAAAAACTTCCAGATATCAGACAGGCAGAACTTGACGCTCCTTATACACAACTGATTGATAAGGTGAATGAAGAGAAGTTGATTGCCGTTATTAATGATAGATTGCGATACTTTGAAGACAAGGGCTATGCAACTTTATTGCAGAAAATGGTAGTAATGGCAACGCCCAAGCCACCACCAACGCCTGCAAAGGTAAGTACTAACAACGGTGATAAGAGTGATAAAGACCAATCACAAGTGTCTGCGCTATCTGAGCCTAAACAGGTGAGTGAGCCTAAAAATGAGTATATCAACTCAAACAAAATCAGGGTGGATTACGATCGAGCTTGGATAGAGAACGAGACCGATGTAGAGCGTTATCTAGAGGCGATGAGTGAGGCACTGCTCAGCGAAATACGTAAAGGTAAAAGGATCTATATCTAATGGAAACGACCAAACTCAAAAAATTTGCTCAACAGGCACGTGTCACTTTGATTGAGCAAGTCGCTACTAAGCTCAAATTTGTACGCGCAGAAGAAAGTTTAGCCAGACGTGAGAATCCTATCGCTGTTAAAAAGCTAGAGGAGCTAATCAAGCAGCAGTCCGAACAGGAAATCGTCGAGCGTATCGCATACATCTGGTTCAACCGTTTCTGTGCCCTTCGCTTCATGGATATGAATCGCTATAACCGCAGCCTCGTGGTCTCTGCTGCTGCCGATGATACTCAACCTGAAGTACTGGCGCTGGCAAAGGCTGGAGACATTGATGAGCGAGTGGTATCAGAACCAGTCCGTGAGCAAATCCTCAATCTGTTAAATGGCAGAGCGCCCAGTCAAAATCCTGAAGCAGAAGTTTATCGTCTGCTACTGGTCGCATACTGTAATCAATGGCATGAGTCCATGCCATTCTTATTCCAGCGTATCGACGACTATACAGAGTTGCTAATGCCTGATGACTTGCTGTCCAGTAGCTCAGTATTAACTGATATGCGTGAAGCCATGCCAGCAAGCGCTTGTAAAGACGTTGAAGTCATTGGTTGGTTGTATCAGTTTTACATATCAGATAAAAAAGATGATGTATTTGCAAGATTAAAGAAAAATGAGAAAGTGACACCAGAAAATATTCCAGCGGCTACTCAGCTATTCACGCCACATTGGATCGTACGTTATTTGGTAGAGAACTCGCTTGGGCGATTATGGTTGCTTAATCATCCAGAGTCCAAGTTAGCAGACAGCATGGAATACTATATAAAGCCTGCTGATGATAATGATGACTCTGATTATCTCAAGGTAGCGCGTCCAGAAGATCTTAAAATTTGCGATCCAGCATGTGGCTCAGGTCACATGCTGACTTATGCGTTTGATCTGCTATACGCGATCTATGAAGAGCAAGGCTATGGTGCAGCAGACATACCTTCGCTTATCTTAACGCATAACTTGTACGGTATTGAGATTGATGAACGAGCTGGTGAGTTGGCTGCTTTTGCATTGACTATGAAGGCAAGAGATCGTCATCGTCGATTCTTCAATACAGATGTGCGTCCAAATATCTGTGTGCTTGAGCCCATTAGTTTTGATGACGATGAGTTAGATGAGTATATGGACTTTATCGGCCGTGATATATTTACCGCTGACTTAGAGGAAACGCTGCGCCAGTTTGATGAGGTCGATAATTTTGGTTCTTTGATCAGACCAAAGCTAAAAAATGTTGCTGAAATTTTAGAGCAGTTGGAAGCGACTGATGTCTCAGGGCAGTTATTTTTAGGTCATACGCATCAAAAAGTGCTTAAGCTGTTAAAGCAGGCAGATTATTTAAGTCCGCAGTATCATGTCGTTGTTGCTAACCCGCCTTATATGGGTGGCAGTGGCATGAATAATCGATTAAAGGCATGGGCAAAGAAAGAGTTTCCAAATAGCAAGTCTGATTTATTTGCTATGTTCATTGAGCGAAGTCTTGATTTAGTTTGTAATCAAGGGTTAGTAGCTATGATAACTATGCATAGTTGGATGTTCTTATCTTCATTTAAAGAGTTGAGAGAACAGCTTCTTAATCAAGTTACGATAACTTCTATGGCTCATTTAGGCTCGAGAGCATTTGATAGTATTGGCGGAGAGGTAGTTCAAACAACAGCTTTTATTATGAAAAAATTGAGTGACCTTGACTATAAGGGAAATTACTTACGTTTAGTTGATGGTAATTCTGAATTTCAAAAAAACAGGATGATACTTGAAATTAGCGAGGAAAAGAAATTTAATAACCTATATCAATCTTCAGCCAACGATTTTAAGAAGATACCAGGAAGACCTATAACTTACTGGATCAGTAAGCCATATATAGACTGCTATGATAATGGTGAATTAATTAAGGATGTTTTTCCTGCAAAACTAGGCATGCGTACTGGCGATAATGCCAAATGGTTACGACTGTGGTATGAAACATCTTTAATCAAATGTAGCTTTTCTGATCTTAATTCTGACCAAGATATTCAACTACCAAAAAGCTGGTTTCCTTATAACAAAGGTGGTGAGTTTCGTCGCTGGTATGGTAACAATGAGTTTTTAGTTTTTTGGGAAAATGATGGTTATGATATTAAAGAAGAAACACTTATCAAGTATCCGCAGCTTAGCTGGGATAATCTAGGATGGAAAATCACTAATGAGTCAGATTTTTTTAAAAAATCATTAACATGGTCATTCATTAGCTCCAATAGTTTTGGTGTTCGATGTTCGTTAGGTGGGGCTATATTCGATGTAGGTGGATCAAGCATTTTTCCAGAAGGTGATAACTATTATTTAGCAGCAGGTTATTTATGTTCTAAAATTTGTTTTGAATTTCTTAAAGCAACTAATCCTACTCTTAATTTTCAGGTAGTTAATATAAATAACTTACCTTGGATTCAGTTGGATGAAGAGAATTGTAAAAGAGTAAATGAGTTAGTGAAAAAATTAGTTGAATATAGCAAGTTTGATTGGGATTCTTACGAAACCTCATGGGACTTTACTACATTAACACTGCTCGAAGAAAAATATCGCAAGTCAAATTTAGCAGACACTTATAAAGGACTACGCACTCATTGGCAACAAATGACCAATGACATGCAACACTTAGAAGAAGAGAATAACCGCATTTTTATCGACGCTTATGGCTTACAAGATGAGCTTACGCCAGATGTTCCGCTAAAAGAAATGACTTTGACCAGTAACCCATACTATCGTTATGGTGGCGTCAAGACAGACGATGAGCTGGAGGCGTTATTGCTAGCCGATACCATGCGTGAGCTGATCTCTTATGCAGTCGGCTGTATGTTTGGTCGCTATAGCTTAGACAAGCCTGGGCTGATACTTGCCAATCAAGGTGACAAAATAGAGCAGTACTTTGAACAGATACCTGATCCAAGCTTCATGCCTGATAAAAACAACGTTATTCCTATCTTAGACGATGGTTGGTTCAGCGACGATATTGTTGAGCGCTTCCGTAAATTCATTAAGGTAGCTTTTGGCGAAGAGCAGTATGAGAGCAATATGCAATTCATTGAACAGTCGCTTGGCAAGAATGACAAGCCACGTGATATTCGTGACTATTTCTTAAAAGACTTCTATGACGATCACGTAAAACGTTATAAGAAACGTCCAATATATTGGCTATTTACCAGTGGTAACTTCAGTGCGCTTATCTACATGCATCGCTATCAGCCCGATACGGTAAGTATCGTGCTCAATGACTATCTACGTGAGTTCCGTACTAAGCTTAATGCTTATAAAGACCAGCTTGATACGATCAAAATTAGTAGTAGTCAAAGCCAAAGTGAAAAAACAAAGGCAATAAAGAAGCTAGAAACTACTACCAAAATGATTACTGAGATGGAAGAGTATGAGCGCGATGTACTCTATCCATTAGCGACCAAACAGATCGACATAGACTTAGATGATGGCGTAAAAGTAAACTATCCTAAATTTGGTAAAGCATTAAAGAAAGTAACGGGGCTTAGCTAATGAATGATCGCATCATCAACGCATTACAGCAGCTCTTTAAAAAACATCGTATTGTTTTTTGGTACGATGCCAAGCATGAGCTGCGTGATGATTTTGACAGTCTAGTACTAGAAGATATTGAAAAAATCGTCCTAGATAACAATGAGTTCAGTGTTAAATATAAAATAATACGCGAGCAGCCTAATCAAAAGTTTCTGCTTTATCGTGCAGGTGCTCAGCCTGCGCTATTTGATAATTGGCTATTGGATGTACAGCTGGCTCACGGGGAATTTCGTACTGACCAAGTTGCTATCTGGCTCTCGGAGCTATCATTAGGTATTGAGTTTGCAGAGGTCTTAAAAGATCATGCAGAGTTCTTTCGCGCTAAAAGCCGTAAAGATGCTCTAGGTAAGCTTATAGAGCCCAGTGATAGCTCAGGTATGGTTCAGCTAAAGATGCTGGCTGTTTGTGCTAAGAGCGAGCCTAAAATGGACACAGTCGTTGAGAGTCTGTTGCAGGACTTGGCCAATGATAAAGGTGAAAAAATGAGCCTGATTAGTCGATCTGCTCTTGATGGCTTTTTCTGGGAGCAAATGAATCGCTACTATGGCTATAACTCTACTGAGCCTAGTATTCATGATTTTGCCATTGAACTCTTTAAATCTAGCTATGCAATGGCAACTGATGGTCAGGTAAAGCTGTCCAATGATGCTTTGGTATTTCTGAAACGTTGGAAAGACAGTAGACAATATAAAGACAGCTTTGAGATGTTATCCGATAAATTTTCTGATGATCTTGATATTAGAGATGATCTTAGTAGTAGAGATTTTAAACAGCTCATCGATATAGACTACTTCCGCTTAATTGATAACAAGATAATTAGCGCGCTAGCTAATGCAGTCTTACAAAGTGACTTTACCGCTGAACAAATGGCTATTTGGATTCGCCAGCGTCGTCAGAGTCACTGGTACGCTGAGTTTGAGCATACCTATCAAGCCCTTGATAATGCAGCGCAGTTTATAGCTACTTTTAATCAAGTCAAAATCGATATGGATAGCCTTGTACAAGGGGTAGAGCGTTATACCCAGTCTTGGTACAAGCTTGATCAACTTTATCGTAAGTTTATCTACCACAAACTTGAGTCTGGAGAAGTATCACTTCTCAACCACCTCAACGATAAAATAGAGAATATATACTCTAATAACTATTTGCTTAAGTTAGGTAATCGCTTTCAGGAATTCGTAGAATCTGAAAGCCAATGGAATGCTGCGCCAATTCTCAGACAGGATAACTTTTTTGGTCATTGGGTGAAACCGTTTCTAGATAACAACAACAAGATATACGTCATTATCTCAGATGCCATGCGCTATGAGATAGCGGATGAACTAGTCAGCTTAATACGTCAAGAAGATCGCTACAGTGCTGATATAGCGCCTATGTTGTCTATGCTACCTAGCTATACTCAGCTTGGTATGGCAGCGCTCCTACCGAACGATACATTATCCATAGCAGACAACACTTCAGGCACAGTGCTTGTGAATGGACAAAGCTCTCAGGGGACATCTAACAGAAGTAAGATACTTAAAGCTGCGTTGCAAGATCGAGGAGATGCGATCACTGCCGATAATTTTATGCAGCTCAATAGAGAGGGTAGTCGAGAGCTGTTAAAAGCTAATGACGTCATTTATATTTATCATAATCGGATTGATCATACTGGCGATAAAATGCACTCTGAAGGGCAAGCGTTTGAAGCGGCAGAAAAGACGCTTAGCGATTTGATGAAAATCATTAAGAAATTAGCAGCAGCTAATGCTAATAACATTTTAATAACGGCTGATCATGGCTTTATATACCAAAACCGTGCCATAGAAGAGAGCGACTTTTCGAGCGCAGAGCCCAAAGGTAAAGAAATACTATATCGAGATCGTCGATTTATACTGGGTAAGGGGCTAGTTGATTCACCAAGCTTGCATAAGTTTAGCTCTGAAGCGCTCGGTTTAATTGGTGATGTTGAAGTGCAGATACCTAAGTCGATTAATCGCTTAAGACTTAGTGGCTCGGGAAGTCGATTTGTACATGGCGGAGCATCATTACAGGAAGTTGTCGTGCCCGTCGTTAGCATTAATAAAAAAAGGCAAAGTGATACTACAGCAGTTGAAGTGGATATTTTACGCGGATCGAACTCTTTAATTACTACAGAGGAGCTTACCGTTAGCTTATACCAAAGTACCCCTGTCACTGAAAAAAATCAGCCTCGCGTACTGAGAGTAGGTGTCTACACTGAATCAGGTGAGTTGATCTCAGATAGCTATGAGATGACATTCGATTTACGCTCAGAAAACCCACGCGCGCGTGAGCAGCAGGTAAACTTGATTTTCACACGTAGGATCGATGAGCTTAACGGTCAAGAGGTTATTTTAAAGCTAGAAGAAAAAGTAGGCGGAACTTCTCACTACAAAGAATACAAATCGCTTAAATATACAGTAAGACGTTCATTTAGTAGTGATTTTGATTTTTAAAATAATCACTGAAATAATTTAATAGCTAAGTAGACAACTATAAAAACAATGGATAAGTTGGATTTGAGGATAGGATCACTATTATGAAAGCAACAGAAGCCAAACTACTCGATTTTTTAAAGAAATCACCACAATTTATTATTCCTATATATCAGCGCACCTACTCGTGGACTGAACAGCAGTGCCGTCAATTGTGGGATGATATCATGCGCGCAGGCAATAATGATGCTGTTGGGGCTCATTTTATTGGCTCTGTAGTTTATATCGAGAAGGGCTTATATCAGGTTTCTAGCCAGTCACCTTTACTGGTAATTGATGGTCAGCAAAGATTAACAACAGCTATGCTTCTTTTAGAAGCTTTATCTCGTCACCTTGGCGATACTGAACCTGTTGAGGGATTCTCTGCTAAAAAACTGCGCAATTACTATCTGCTAAATCCATTAGAAGACGGTGAGCGTGGATATAAACTGATTTTAACGCAGACTGACAAAGATAGTTTCTTATCCCTAGTGACACAAAAGTCACTGCCACAGAAGTTCTCTTTACGAATTAAAGAGAACTTCGATTTCTTTGATACACAGATAGCAAAACTAAATGGCAATTTAGAGCAGCTCTGCCGTGGTCTAGCAAAGGTAATTATTGTTGATATTGCTTTGAGTCGAGATCAAGATAATCCACAGTTGATTTTTGAGAGCATGAACTCTACTGGCAAAGCACTGAGCCAAGCTGATTTAATTCGCAACTTTGTATTGATGGGGTTGGAGCCAGATCATCAAGCTGATCTCTATTATGACCATTGGCGGCCTATGGAGGTCGAGTTTGGTCAGGAGAGCTATGGTGATTACTTCGATAGCTTTATGCGTCACTATTTGACGGTAAAAACAGGTGATATTCCTAGGCTTGATGGTGTATATGAGGCCTTTAAACAGCATGCTCAAAGACTTGAAGCAAAAGGATCAAATGTAGATCAACTGGTTGCCGACATTCACTCTTTCGCTAAATACTTCTGTGCAATGGCACTAGACAAAGAAACTGATAAACAACTAGCAGTGGCATTTAAAGATTTGCGTGAGCTCAAAGTTGATGTTGCTTATCCTTTCTTACTTGAACTTTATCATGACTATAGTCTAGAACAGCTTAGCAAAGATGACTTCTATAATGCGGTACGCCTGATTGAATCGTATGTTTTCCGTCGTGCGGTATGTGCAATCCCTACAAATTCATTAAATAAAACCTTTGCAACTTTTCATAAAGCGCTTGATAAAGATCGTTATTTAGAGAGTATCAAAGCTCACTTGATCGGATTACGTTCTTATAAAAGATTCCCAAATGACGATGAATTTAAGCGTGAACTCGTTATTCGTGACTTATATAACTTCCGTAGCCGCACTTACTGGTTACGTCGTTTCGAGAATTTTGAGCGCAAAGAGCATGTTTTAGTAGATGAATATACTATTGAGCATATCATGCCTCAGAATGAAAGGCTTTCGAAGCAGTGGCAAGAAGAGCTTGGCGCTGACTGGCAACAAGTGCATGCAACCTATTTGCATACACTTGGCAACCTAACACTAACTGGTTATAACTCTGAGTACAGTGACCGCCCATTTATTGAAAAGCGTGATATGACAGGTGGTTTTAAAAATAGTCCACTTGTACTTAACGAAGATCTAAGAAGCTGTAGCGTATGGAATGAAAGCGCAATTAGCGCGAGAGCTAGAAAACTTGCCAATCGCGCTATTGAAGTATGGGTGGCACCTCATTTACCAGAGAGTATATTACAGGCTTATATTGATATACCTTTACAGCATGAAGGCTATACGCTGGCAGACCATGTTCATCTTGCTGAAGATGCGCCAATGTATGATCTCTTTCAGCAGCTTCGTAAAGAAGTAATGGCTCTTGATCCTAGCGTTACTGAAGATATCTTAAAGCTATATGTCGCATTCAAAGCAGAAACTAATTTTGTTGATGTAGTGCCACTAAAAAGCAAATTGAGATTATCTATTAACCTACGTTTTCATGAGCTAAATGATCCTAAAGAAATGGCTAGAGATGTTAGCAGTCTTGGTCGCTGGGGTAATGGTGATGCTGAGATTGGGCTGAGCGATATTTCTGATTTACCCTATGTAATGGGGCTTATTAGACAGGGCTTGGAAAAGCAGATGGGCGAAAGTGTTTATTAATAGTATAGTCTGTACCAAATAAAATCGATACGTTAGTAGCGACGTACTACTGGTATGAATTTTCCTCGTTTGCTGTGCGCTCCAGAGGCTTCAAAAAATTCATTCTAGCAGTACTGTATCGTTTTTAAAGTAACTAGACTATATCGTAATAATGATCTGACATAATTCATCGCTTAAATATTCGTCACTGGTGGTTCTAAATAGAAAATAGCCTTTTCGTATATGATATATAATTCAATACTTTTAAAAGTGAGTGCTTCAAAGAAAGTTTAATATGAGCTATTTATTCTTCTACAATAGCTCTAAAACCTTATCCTTTCCTAGCTGGGCGATCAATGCTTGCAGCTGGGTGGTAGGATTAGCTTTATCTTCTGCATCTGCTTTAAACTTTGCCGTATCTCTACCTTCTCGTAAAGCATCTAGATAGTCTGCCCATTTCTGCATCATGTCGCTACGATCGTCGATGTATTCAAACCGACCGTAAGCAGTTCCATTAGGGTCTTTAGTAGTATGACCTAAAGCCATCTCAACAAGAACAAGCGGATACTTTAACTGCTCTTGTAGGATGGTCTTCGCTGTCGCTCTAAAGCCATGAGCACAATGTATGTCTTTATAGCCTAAATCCTTTAAACGCTTATTAGCAGTAGCGTCAGATATGATCTGATGCTTTTTTGCCGTCTGGCTAAAAAAGACATACTTGGTATGCCCATTAATCTTTTGTTGCTCACGCAATATAGCTACGGCTTGACGAGGTAGGGGAACAACCATGTCCTTGACCATATTTACCTTGCCTTGTCCTTTCAATGGCTTTAACCGCCACCTGCCAGCCTCTAGGTCTAGATCAATCCAGCACATACGTCTTAAATCACCATTGCGAACAAAGAGAAGCGCTAATAGCCTAAGGGAGTTAATGGTGTTTGGATCACCCTCTATCGTTTCAATAGCTCGTAGTAACTTGGCTAAGTCTTTCGGCTTGGTAACAGCTGGACGATGACCGTAACTAGATTTAGCTAATTGGCTTTTAATAAGCGCCGCAGGGTTGCTACTACAAAACCCACGAGCATTAGCATAAACAAATACATCACTAGCGATGCCTGCGCAGCGTTCAGCTTTGTCAGTAGGCTTGTCGTCTTTATTTAAAGACTTGGCTTGAATATCTAAAAGCACTTCAAGCATTCTAGGAGAGCCAATTTCACTAATTGGCTCATTACCTATGTAGGAGCATATAAGCTCCAAGCGACCCTTCTTACGAATGAGCGTATTACCTTTTTGACTCTGTTCAAGAGTATCGAAGTATTCCCAAGCAAAGTGATTAAAAGAGTTTTTAGTTTTACTAATAAAACTTTTCTTTATATCTTCACGGTGGATTTTAGGATCAATGCCTTTGCTTAAAAGATCTTCATACTCACGCCAAACTTCACAGGCACGAGCATATGAGATACTTGGATATATACCGATGGAGATAATACTTTGTTTGGGGTTTGAAGGTGGGTAATAGCGATACATCCATGATTTGGTTTCAGTAGGACGCACCATTAAGAAGAGTTTGGGATGATTTTTGACAGCAACGAAGTACTTCTTATCTTCAGGTTTATGACTGCTAATGCTTCGGTCTGAACTGATCGCTTTTCTTTCCATATCCTACGTCTCCATGAGTAGACTCAAAACTCGGTATACTTGACAGTATACTCAAAGTGCATGGATTAGGATAGATTCATAGGACAGTATAGAACGCCAGATACAACAAAGCCCCTGATATCAGGGGCTTTAGCTGTTCTATAAGTTAGTATAGGACTATGTAATGGTACCCGGAGCCGGACTTGAACCGGCACGCTATTACTAGCGAGGGATTTTAAATCCCTTGTGTCTACCAATTTCACCACCCGGGCAAAACTTGTATTATCTAATAAGTAAGCTTTCTACTTGTTAGATAGTGGTCGCTATTATAAGCATTTACATTAATAAAGCAAGCTAAAATTAATATAAATCCTAATAAATTTTTAACCTAAATAATTGGAGGCTGAGGTCGGAATCGAACCGGCGTTAACGGAGTTGCAGTCCGCTGCATGACCACTCTGCCACCCAGCCAATCAAGGACGCCTATATTAGCAAATATAATTTAAATTACAAGCCCTTTTTGATATAAAGACCGATTATTTATCAGGTTAGGCGTATTTAGCGTCATATCACGATAAATCCTAGCCTCAATTAAGCCGCTAAACGATACTTTTATTGTTATTTACGGCCTTTTTTACATCTCTATAAGTCGCAGTACAAATAAGTATCAGTACACCCAGCGTGATTGCTGGCCAGATTAAGATATAAAGCCCATAAAAAAACGTGGTTTCCATATTAACTCCTTTATTTTAGGTATTAAAAATGAATGATGAATACATCAAGCCATTAAAAAATTCATCAAAACGTCGATAAGATATAAATCTAGTTTTGAACGTTGGTGGTCGGCGGTATGTTGGGTTTATTGTCATAGTCGCCAACGCGCTGTTTAATAAGATCAAAGTCAAAATGCTCGTTGCTCATAAGGCTGATAATGACGCAGACGATTGTACTGGCACCATAAGCGGTCAGTGATGCAAGCAGCACCATATATTGACGTAAGAAACCAGTGGCAAATATCAGCATCAGTATCAGTGTAAGGGCAGCAGCTGCCACAGCCATTTTTCGACCTAAAAAGCCAAATACCATGAGGCCAATCACCACAGCAGCACCAACGCTTGCCAATACTTCAAAAAATAGCGCCGTAACACCAATGATAGGTATGAGCTCAAAGCGAGCGATACAGAATAACAATAATCCGACGATGACGGCTGAGGTAAAGGCAGTGTTTGTCACGCGATTCCAGAACACACTGGCAATCACTGGAAATACAATCGCACCCCATAACGCACCGACAAAGACTAACATCACGAGAATATCAAGCTTAAAGCTGGCAAAAATCAATCCGGCAGCCGTAGCGACAATCATGGTTCCCCGACCGACAAGCATCATGGTTTTTGGGTTTACGCCGCCTTTTTTGGCAATATTCTTGCCATAGATGTCAGCCATCATAATGGTAGATAGTGCTGATAAATCTGAATCAGCCGTTGAGGACAGGGCACCAATAACCAAGATAAAGAATAAGGCGATGAATACCGGATGTAGATACGTGCTGACCATTTGCGGAATCAAATTATTCATATTGCCATTGAGCGGCTCAATACCTATGGTTAATGCCATAAGTCCAATCATGCCGAGACCAATTACAATACCGGCATATCCGACAGTAGCAGTAATAAAGGTTGCTTTAATTTTGCTTTTATCAATGGCAAATAGACGTTGGGTAATGGTTTGATTGCCGATGGCATAAGCCAATACTGCGACAAAATAGGGCGCACCTTGCTGAAAAAAGGCTTCAGATGAAAAGAAGTCTTGTTGCTGCAAGGTTAGATTTGAAAGTCCGCTTACCATGGCAGAAGGACCACCCATGGAAAACAGTACCGCTGGGATAATGATGACACCAATCGCCATTAACGCGACCAATTGGGCAAAATCGGTGAACACTGAAGCACGAAATCCAGAAGTTAAGGTATAGCTTAGCACTCCGACGCCAGCGATAATCACCCCTGTTTGGAATGACAAAGGTGATAATACTGATACCAATGCGCCAGCAGCGGTGAAATTGACCATCAAGCTAATTAAGCTGCCCATAAGGTTAGATATGGCTAAAATTAATTGGCTTGATGAGCCGTGGCGGGCGTGAATAAGTTCACCCAAGGTATGTCCATTAGGGGCAAGTTCACGAAATCGCATCCCAAAAGGGTAGATGAATAAAATCATCAAGGCACCCCAAAAACCATAATGTAACGGTCCTGAGACGCCATATTTATAGCCGGATGTGGCAGCTGCATAAAATGACGCTGCCCAGATCCAAGTAGCGGTCATACTAGCAGCGCCCATACCAAAACCGACGTTGTGACCGGCGACCATAAAACCTGAGGTCGTCTCCTTATCTTTTTTTATTAATAAAGACAGCAGATAAGTACCACCATAAAATGCCAGTAATAGCAAAATGATGGTTAATGCTGAAAATTGGAACAATGACTCAGTTTTCAAATTCCTACCTCGCAATTGTTATAAGTAAAATATAGATTAAAACGTATTCTCCTAGACTATGAGGTATGCAAAAACGACCTATTCAGCCTATAGGTCAATTATAGGTAGCACGCAACGAGATGAACCGTCACAAAAAAATTTGAAAGCGGATGCTTTTGCCTCTGCATGACTTCATCATAAATTATGAAGGATATGTCAAAAATCATAGGGGCAACGCTCGATATGCGTCTGTAAATGGCTGAACCATTACGCTACGAATGATGCATACGTGATATAGCTGGCTGCTGATAAATGCTTGTACAAGCATCTATAGCAATAATACGGATGAGCGGTAAGTCGCAACTGCTTGACTTATGCTAGGTTTAGATAGCGTGTATCAGATATATATAACCATGGATCGAATATTGCTTTACTTATCTATGGTCTAATAAACATAATCCGTAATCGTGATGGCAGGTGATAAATGTCTAAGCATTTAACCTGACATATGTAGCATTGATAATTAAAACTACAGTAATGTTAAATATTAGTAACATGTTTGTGCCTTAAGACTAACCTATTCTGCTATCAATCACAAATTTTATGGTTAATTATTATAAATAATGATATATAAATTTGATCATTGAAAAGTCTGTTCGACAGATGAGGAAGATATTAAAAAACAAAGTTTGATGGAAGTGGTTAGACAAAGAATGTGTTCAAACATTAGAGTAGAAGAGGGTGTATGTATTTTAAGAGTCGGCATAACCTGCGTAGTAAGTCACGCGGTTATCACGTAAAAATCCTGCTAGGCCTAAGCCATAACGCTCGGCAACACGTACCGCGGTACTGGTCGGTGCAGACATACCAATCAGCCAAGGTATACGACTACGAATGGATTTTTGTACCAGCTCAATCGATAAACGCGAAGTCATTAGCACATAGTCAACCTCTACCTTATGATGCAACTGCCATCCTATGAGCTTATCAAGGGCGTTATGGCGCCCCACGTCCTCAAATAGGTACAGCTGCTGCTCGTATAGGGTTGCAGCAGCATGGACAGCGCCTGTGAGCTGATGGGTATGCTGGGCTGCATTGATTTGCGCCTGTATACTCAGTAAATCGTCAAGACTAGGCATCGCTCTACTAAGCAATAGCTTGTTTATCTGATATTCACTTAGATCGGGTAGTGCTTGCGTTAAACCCGTTATGCCGCACATACCGCATCCTGTGCGTCCTGCCAGTTGGCGTTTTTGCGCTTGAATACGCTGATGACAGCGCTGGTTTAAGACTAGCTCGACCACGTATATATCATAGTCTTGTAGCTGCTCTGAGAGCTGATCCAAGCTTATAAGCTCATCAGTCACATTAGAATTAAGAGAATCTTTATTAGAAGAATTTTGAATGAAAGAATCAGGAGTAAAGTCTTGATAACTTTCATCGTCTGTTAATTGAGTAATATCCCAATCTAGTAATTCATGACTATGCTGAATCAATCCTTCACTATATAAAAAGCCGATGGCAAGGTATTCGAGCTGATAAGGACTTGCCATCAAGACAGCGTAATGAATGCCATTAATTACAATGGCTACAGCTGCCTCAACAGCCAACATTCCTGACTTGGTATCAATATCCAGCGGCGCCTTCTTAGCAGCATCTAAAAATGTATCTGATGCATAGCTGTGTTTATATGCCACATGTAGCCGTGATAATGGCGCATCTTTCTTAAAGCTATCTTCTGCAGCCAAGTGAGGTTTGTTTGCCATTGTGAGTGCTTATTAGCCTGTGTTATCAATAAAATAAAAGTCCTAATGCCGAGATACCCATCATACGGCAGTTGCCATACTGCTTTGTTCAACACACTTCAATACCACGGTAACAGACTTATAAGCAGGTGTTCTGGATTCCGGCGCATGACTGTCCAAATCAAGGAGGTCATTACATTCAGGATAATAGGTTGCCACTGCATTCGCTGCAATATCCATCTCTGTTAGTATCAAAGGTCCTAACGTGCGCTCAGCATTTTGACTGTCTTGGCGCGATACCATGATTTGATCGCCTTTTTGCCAACCTAAGCGACTGATTTCATCTGGATGCATAAAGAGCACATCACGACGATCAGTCTGTCGGTAGCGATCTTGGAAGCCGAATATCATGGTGTTAAATTGGTCATGACTACGGACACTTGTTAGTTGCCAGACGTTTTGCTCAGCGGACTGGTTCATATCAAAGATTTGATTGTTTACTGAATTATTTTGATAATCGAATGTCGTTTGTGCCATTTGCGCGGCAACGTAGGTAATCGGATATTGCGGTACTTCAAACTGTGCTTTACCACTATCCGTATTCCAAATCCGATGACGCGCCGCATGATACAAGTGAAAACCACGCTCAGCGGCACGAATACGCTGATTAAAGTTTTCAAACCCTTCAATCGCTTGCGCAATATAATCACGAATAATATCAAAATCCGTACTCATCGCTTGCCAAGGGATTGAGGATTCAGTTCCAAGTACATGAGTTGCCATATCTGCAACGATTTGCGCTTCGGATTTTAGCGCGTCGCTGATAGGCTTTATGCGTCCTCTGGTCGCCACAACTTGACACATTGAGTCCTCAATAGTGGCAAACTGCTCACCTTTATCAGTGATGAGGCGCTCGGTACGACCGATGCAAGGCAGGATAAGGTTGTTTTTGCCCGGATATAACATGGTTTCATTGAGTTTGGTTGCTACAAAGACGTTCAGCTCTGTAGAGGTCAGTGCAGTTTGAATGGCACTCTTGTCTGGTGCTGCAACCGCATAGTTGCCACCCATACTAACAAAGGCTTTGATGTCGCCTTTTATTAGTGCCTTTGCACCGGCGATGACATCAAGCCCATCTTCTTGTGGCATCGGTTGCTTAAAAACACGCTCAAGACTATCAAGCAAGCTCTGCTTAGGGCGTTCATGAATACCCATGGTACGATCACCCTGCACGTTTGAGTGTCCACGTACAGGCGATGCGCCTGCACCATCGATACCAATCATACCCATCAACAATAGCAAGTTGGTAATCATGGCAACATTATCTTCGCCTTGGACATGCTGAGTGATGCCCATGCCCCATGTACAAATCGTTGCTGGACTCTCAGCAACCAACTTTGCGAGCATAATAATCTCTGCTTTACTAATGCCACAGCCAAGCTCTACATCCGTCCAAGATTGCTGATGTAACCAAGCATCCAGAGCGTCATAGCCTGAGGTATGCTGCTCAATAAAACCACTGTTCATTTTACCGTTTTTGGTGAGCCATTTGGCCATGCCGGTTAATAAAGCCGCATCGCCACCGATTTGTATTTGGATAACCTCATCGACCATCTCATCACTTTGACCTGCTGCCATATGGGAGGGTTTTTGTGGGTTTCTAAACTTGCTTAGACCCTGTTCACGCATGGGGTTGATAGAAATAATTCGGCAGCCTTGCTTATGGGCATGGGCGAGCATCTCAAGCATACGTGGGTGATTGGTTGCAGGATTTTGTCCAAACAATAAAATCAATTTAGCCTGCTCAAAATCTTCCAATATTACGGTTGCTTTACCGATGCCTAACTGCTTACCAAGCATCACTGACGTTGGCTCATGACACATGTTTGAGCAATCAGGCAAGTTATTGGTGCCAAAACAGCGCACAAATAGTTGAAACATAAAAGCAGGCTCGTTGGTCACCCGTCCTGAGGTATAAAACAGTGCTTCATCTGGCGAATCAAGCTGTTTTAATTGGTCAGCGATAATCTCATAAGCCGCTTGCCAAGAAATCGGCAGATAGCGGTCTTGAGCAGCATAATAATAGAGTGGTTCTGATAAGCGTCCACTGTGTTCAAGCTCATAGCCTGACCAGCCTTGTAACGCTGTGACTGTATTATTAGCAAAAAAAGTTGCGTCTGCTCGTCTGTTCATCGTTTCACTGGCGATGACTTTGATACCGTTTTCACAGACATCTATGGCCTTATTTGACTTGTGATCCGGCCATGCGCAGCCCGGACAATCAAAGCCGTCCTTTGGCTGATTGCTATGTAAGACGCTGATACTGCCGCGCAAAAAAGCCTTGTAATCCATTAAGGTACGCGTAGAGGCAATCAGTGCAGGCCAGCCCGCTGCAGGGTGTATATAAACAGGAATTTTGCGCATGATAAACCTTATAGGCGAGTGCTGATAGATAACGGTCATTTTACTAAGAGCAGATGTATAAACGCTTACTATATAATGGCTAGTGGCAAAGTGGCGATATCATTACCTATCAATAACAAAAACCTCAAAGCAAATCAGGCGTGGCTGATGAGTAGAGGACTTTGGTATATAAAAAGCGAGCTGATTCAAAAGATATAGTCAATGAAAAGTAATATCGACATATTATGTACTGCTGGTATCAATTTTTCTTTCTTGCTGTGCCTACGCAGACAGAGGCTGCAAAAAAATTTGTACCCGCAGTACCGTAGCGTTTTTAGGGTATGTTAACTATAGTGACGTTAGATTCTAAATTGGGAATAACGATCAGATATTATTTTTATCGTAAACTAAAAGCAAAAAACGCCTACGATTAAGTAGGCGTTTTTTATCTATATTCAAAGAAATACGGGTTATCGGTTAGCTTAATATTAAGCTGTCATCATCAACTTTCTCGCCGCGCGTTTGCTCAAACATATCGAGTAGATCGTGCACAGTCATGCCTTGACGTTTATCACCAGCCACATCTAATACCACTTGACCTTGATGTAGCATCACGGTACGCGTGCCATGAGCGAGCGCTTGCTGCATCGAGTGCGTGACCATCATGGTAGTAAGCTGATTGTCAGTGACAATTTTATCGGTTAGTTCTAACACAAAAGCGGCAGTCTTAGGGTCAAGCGCCGCCGTGTGCTCATCAAGTAATAGAATCTTAGAAGGCTGTAGTGATGCCATCAATAGGCTAACGGCTTGGCGCTGACCACCGGATAACAGACCCATGCGGTCAGTCAAACGATTTTCTAAGCCAAGTTTTAAGACCGACAATTTTTCGCGAAATAAGTCACGGTTATTTTGGTTTAGAGCAAAGTTTAAACCACGTTTGCCACCGCGTTTATAGGCAAGCGCCATGTTTTCTTCAATCGTTAACGCTTCACAAGTTCCCGCCATTGGGTCTTGAAATACACGAGCCACCCAATGAGCACGCTGGTGCGCGGTCTTTTTGGTGACGTCAATGCCATTTAGTAAGATTGAGCCACTATCGACGCGAGTGGTACCACTAACCGCGTTTAAAAAGGTCGATTTTCCCGCGCCATTGGTACCGATGACAGTGACAAATTCACCATCAGCGATATTTAAATCGATACCACGTAGGGCAGGGTTTTCAATGGGCGTTCCGGGATTAAAGGTCAACCGCAAATCTGTAGCTTGCATCATAATTATTATTCCTTATGGGTGCACATTGACATTAAGCCCGAACTTTACGACTTAAGAATTTATTTTTAGCTTTCGGCAATACCAATGCCAATACCACGAGTAGGGCAGTAATCAAGTTCAAATCTTGCGGACCAAAGCCGATACTACGTAGCGTATCGCTCGATAGTGCCACTTGAATAAACAGCTTGTATAACACCGCACCGACGACCACCGCAAATGTAATCAGCCAAATGCGTTTAGCGGGAATAATCGTCTCACCGATGATGACCGCTGCCAAACCAATAACGATAGTACCGATACCAATTGAGATATCTGCGCCACCTTGTGTCTGTACAAACAGTGCACCTGCTAGAGCAATCAAACCGTTAGAAATGGCCATACCGATGATGGTCATCCATGAGGTATTGATACCTTGTGCTTGCGCCATACGTAGGTTTGAGCCGGTTGCTCGCATAGATAAACCTGTTTCAGTACTATAAAACCAATTTAAAAATAACATGGCCAGTAGTACGACAATACCAATGATCAGACAGCGCATCCAATAGCCATTGCCATCATTGACTAAGGTACTAAAGACAGTCGTTTCACCCAATAGCGGCAAGTTTGGCGCACCCATAATACGTAGGTTGATAGAATAGAGCGCAACCATCACCAAGATACTGGCAAGGAGCTGTAGTATGCCAAGCTTAACGTGCAACCAAGCAGTGACGATACCAGCAATTGAGCCGGCTAGCATACCAAAGGCGCAGGCAAGCCATGGATTGACACCAGCGATGATAGAGATGCCAGCGACCGCACCACCTAATGGAAAACTGCCGTCAGCGGTCAAATCAGGGAAGTCGAGGGTACGAAATGAAATAAGGACGCCAAGCGCCACTAGGCCATAAATCAGACCACTTTCAAGTGCACCAAAAAAAGCAATTAAAGACATAAGAGATCAGTAAGTCATAACCAAGTGTTTAGAGAACCATGAGGTTGAGATGAGTGGCATATATCAGCATCATCTACAAGCCAAACACTTAGGCGGTGAATTTAACAGATTGTATAATCTGCAGCTAGGGTAAAGCGCAACCGATCACTGTCATAAATGATCATAATCTTTGCTTATTGAAAGCCTTTAAACAACAAGCCCAGCCTACTGACACATAGCTGGGTTTTGTTTGTAGCAATAATTCGTACCAATAAATAGCAAGGTAAAGCTAATGTAGACGATAATGGCAGCTTGCGCAATCAACATTATCATCTACTGTTTGTTTTATACTGATTATGTAAAAGGCAGTTACTCTACCACTTCTTTTGCTTTATCAATAACCGCTTGTGGTAAGGTGATGCCTTGCTCTTTAGCATGTTTTGGGCTGACATATAAGTCAAGAACTTTTGGCGTGTATACGGGAATTGCGCCTGCTTTTTCACCATTTAAGATACGTACAACGATTTTGCCAGTTTCACGACCAAGATCATAATAGTTGACGCCCAATGCTGCGATAGCACCGCGCTCAACTGAGCTGGTATCCGAAGCAATTAACGGAATCTTACTTTCTTTAGCGGCTTGATATAGTGACTCATAAGCTGAAACCACGTTATTATCCGTTGAGGTATAGATCATATCGACCTTACCTTCTAGGCTGCGTGCTGCCATCGCAATATCAGTACTACGCTGGGCAGGGGCTTCATGTACTTTGATGCCAAGTGGCGTCAGTTTTTCTTTTAGATTTTTTAGGATAATCGTTGAGTTGACTTCACCTGGGCTATAGACGTAGCCGACGTTTTTGAGACTAGGAATAATTTGGCGCATCAAGTCGATTTGTGGCTCATAAGGAAGCGCATCAGAACCACCGGTGACGTTGGTGCCAGAACCATCAAGTTTTGAGACCAGTTTGGCTTCAACCGGATCAGTAACTGCTGAAAATACCAGTGGAATACTGCTGGTGGCAGCAGCAACTGACTGAGCCGATGGCGTACCAATAGCAATGATAACGTCTGAATTGTCGGCGACGAATTGCTTGGCAATCTGACCAGCAGTAGCAGTATTACCTTGAGCACTTTGGAAGTTGACTTTCAGGTTTTCACCATCTTTAAAGCCGGCATCGTTTAGCTCATCGATTACGCCTTTACGTACGGCATCAAGTGCTGGATGCTCAACGATAGCAGTAATAGCAACCGTTTTCATTTCTGTTGTGGTATCGGTGCCCGCAGTACCATCAGTCGCGGTACCTTCTTTAGCTGGCTGATTACAACCAGTCAAAATAGCGGTACATATACCGCCCCATAAAAGAGCTTTGGCAAAACGATTCTGATACAACATGGGTCTTACTCCTGAAAATAATAATGTGTCCGTACATTATATAAAAGATAGATAGAAGGTCTTACGTACTGCGGTTATAAACAGTGTTTGTTATAAATTATAAGATATTTACTGCGTATTCACTCTTATCTACCAGCGATTATTTGCTGGCAGTTTTTACTTTTTCATCGACATTAATAGCATTTTTCAACAGCTCATCTGACAGTACTACACCTTGCGTTTTAGCATGTTTAGGGCTGACGTAGAGTGTCAATTCGTTCATGACTTCAGGCTTAACGGTACTGACCGCTTCACCATTTAAAATGCGATAAACCATCTTACCTGTCGTACGACCAAAATCATAATCATTGACACCAAGTGCTGCTGTGGCGCCGCGTTGGACACTGAATTCATCAGAGGCAACAATAGGCAGCTTTAGCTCATTGGCAGCTTGTGCCATCGCTTCAAAGGCTGAGGCAACATTATTGTCAAACGAGGTATAAATAATATCTGCGCGACCCTGTAAGCTACGTGTCGCCATACCGATATCGGTTGGACGGTTGGCTGGAATATCTAGTAATGATAAGCCACGTGCCGGCAGCGCTTTTTTAAGCGCATCACGCAATGATACCGAGTTGGCTTCACCAGGACTGTATACATAGCCAATGGTTTTGAGGTCAGGCTTGATTTTTTGTAGCAAATCTAGCTGTGGCTCTAATGGTAATTGGCTTGATAATCCGGTTAAATTGCTTTGAAAGGGTTTACCATCTGCAGTGATCAATTTGGCACCCAGTGGGTCTGAGACAGCGGTATATATAATTGGTATGGTCGTGGTTGCAGAGACGATAGATTGTGCCGATGGGGTTGAGATAGCGACGATGGCATCAGGATTGTCGCCGACAAACTGCTTGGCGATTTGTCCTGCGGTTGCGGTATTGCCTTGCGCACTTTGAAAGTTAACCTTTAGATTTTGACCTTCGACATAACCGTTGTCCGCCAACTCATCAATAATGCCGCGACGCATATCATCCAATGAGGGATGCTCAACGATTTGAGTGATTGCCAATGTTTTGGTAGGTTTTTGAGCAGTAGTGGTACTGTCATCGGTGGTCGTTGTAGTATCTGCAGGTTTAGAGCAGGCTGATAATCCAAGCGCGGCGCTCATCGCAGCACCAAGTAGGCTAAAGCGTAAAGTAGTAGCAAAAATCATTTTATAGTGGCTCGTAGGTTAGAAAGTGCAGGTTACCCGAGTCAATGTTATGTGAATGCTGAGATAACGGGCTAACATCAAAGTAATCAATCCATTGATCATTATGTTCATATTATGACAGTAATGTAACTTATCGCAATAAAAAATTAAAGCGTATTCGTCACCAGTGTTATTAAAGCAAGTATTGACTGTTTTATTTGGCAAAATCATCTTTATTCGGCAAAACGCTGCTTAAAAAACGCACAAACCAGCAATTCAGCGATTACAAACGCACTTTATAATGAACGCAAGCTAATTTCTATACGAAAGTTACAGTGAGTCTGAAATCCATATCATTATTAATCATGCTGACATTAGTGAATGTTCAACAGACTCTACCATCTACTTAATCTTTTTCAAATGAATATTTTAAGGATGACATTATGAACACTACTAATCTTAAGTTATTAACCATCGCTGGCATTACAGCGATCTCATTGATTTCCTTACCTGCTATGGCAAAAGAGGGTCACGGTAATAATCATGGCAAGGGCAAATCTGCGTATGTCGGTAAAGATAAGCATGAACAAGTACAGCTTAAGCAGCATCAGTTAGAAAAATATAAATTTAAAAATGGTTATAGCAGCAATGCCCAGCCTAACATTAATGCTTATCATCATGCTAACTCTAACGCCTCATTCAAGCGTGATCTCGATCAATACGGTTACAGAGTAGTCGGCAACATTGATAGAGATATTTATGATCGTTCGGTAATTTTAGACCGTTATGATGACCGCTATGTTCGTATTCGCACGCCAGAAAATAAAATTGTGACGGTCGTTAATGATACGTTGCAGATCATTGATATTTTGACCAGATAAACAGCAAGCTTACTTTCTATTCTTTTTAACATAAAAAACGGTCTATTTAGACCGTTTTTTGTTTTGTTCTTTTATTATTACTTGATTAATTTAACGTTTTTAAGCCAGTGAATCACCGATAACGGCTTCATCAGGTAAGGTAATTACCACCAGACCTGTTTTCGGGTCGCCTGACGACAATACCATGCCTTCTGATATGCCAAATTTCATCTTACGCGGTGCCAAATTGGTCACGCAAATAACCTTTTTACCTTGTAATTGCTCAGGCTCATAGAATTTGCGAATACCACTAAAGACGTTGCGAGGTTGTGCTTCACCAACATCTAGTGTGAACTGAAGCAGTTTGTCCGCGCCTTCGACATGGTTGCAAGCGATAACATGAGCGACTTTCATCTCGACTTTGGCAAAGTCCTCGATACCGATATAGTCTGCTTGTTCGGTACTGCTTGGCATTGCTGCAGGCGAGGTATTTTTTGCTGCTGCTTTATCGTCTTGGCTAGCGGTAGGCGCACCTACTTGTGTCAATGAGGCTTTAGAATCTTCAACCATCGCTGCAATATCTTTTTCTTCAATACGCTGCATCAGTGGTTTAAACTTATTAATTTGATGACCAAGCAACCACTCATTACGGCTGGCAAAACTTAAATCATCAATGTTCAAAAATTCTTTAGCATTGGCAGTCAGCTCAGGTAATACAGGCGCAAGATATACCATTAATTGACGGAAGATATTGATTGCTACTGAGCAGACGTCTTGAACTTCTTGCTCTGCGCCTTCAACCTTGGCAAGCGCCCACGGTTTTTTGTCATCGATGTATTCATTGGCTTTATCAGCACACTGCATAATCAGGCGCATGGCACGAGAAAATTCACGGTTTTCATAAGCCGCAGCAATTTCATCGCCCGTCTTGGTGATGTCTTCTAATAGGCTTGGCTCAGCACAGACGTCTGTCAGCATACCATCATACTTTTTGACCAAAAATCCAGCGCTGCGACTGGCGATATTGACTACTTTACCAACGAGATCAGAGTTAACCTTTTGCATAAAGTCTTCTAAATCAAGGTTAATGTCCTCGACTTTGTCAGATAACTTACTCGCAAAATAATAACGCAAGTACTCAGGATGCAAATGCTCAGCATAAGTGTCGGCTTTAATAAAGGTGCCGCGCGACTTACTCATTTTTTCGCCGTTGACCATCAAGAAGCCATGAGCAAAGACGCCAGTTGGTGTACGGAGTTCACTACCAGCAAGCATGGCAGGCCAAAATAGCGCATGGAAATAAACGATGTCTTTACCGATGAAGTGATAAACCTCGGTTTTATGCTCGTTTTCTTGCGCCCAATAATGGTCAAAGTCTAGAGCCTCTTCTGTACCTGCACGTTTATCACACAAGTTCTGAAAGCTTGCCATATAGCCAACAGGCGCATCTAGCCATACGTAGAAGTATTTGTCTGGCTCATCGCTTGGCGTGTCTGGAATTTGAAAGCCAAAGTAGGGCGCATCACGCGAGATATCCCAACTGGTCAAGCCGGCATCGAACCACTCTTGCAGCTTATTAGCAACTGAGGTTTGCAAGCGATTATCACTGCGCGTCCAATCCTTTAAAAATTGCTCAAACTCTGGTAAGTCAAAGAAATAATGCTTTGAAGTCTTTAGAATAGGCGTCGCATTTGATAACGTAGAGTACGGATTTTTAAGTTCTGTCGCATCATAAGTCGTACCACAAACTTCACAATTATCACCATATTGGTCGGTAGCGGCGCACTCAGGGCAGGTACCTTTAACAAAACGATCGGCTAAAAACAGCTGTTTTTCAGGGTCAAATAGCTGCTCCACATCACGAGTAGAGATATGACCTGCATCTCTAAGGCGGCGATAAATTAGCTCAGAAAATTCCCGATTTTCTTCTGAATGCGTTGAATGATAATTGTCAAAATTAATCAAAAACTTAGCAAAATCGGCTTCATGAGCAGCTTGCACATTGGCAATTTGCTGTTCTGGTGTTACGCCATTGTCTTCGGCTTTGAGCATGATGGCAGTACCATGAGCATCATCCGCACAGACATAAGTCACCTTATGACCTTGCGCCTTCATCGACCGTACCCAAATATCAGTTTGGATATACTCTACAAGATGCCCCAAGTGAATGTCTCCATTGGCGTAGGGCAGGGCACTGGTTACTAAAATCTCACGCACTTTCATCACCTATATTCTTATATAAACGGGTTGGTTATCAATAGAAATTGAAAAAGTGTGCCTATGATACCGTAATTCGGCTAAATTTGTGATATTCCTTACGAATTAATACGGTAATAAGCGCTATAGTTGATTCATTTTTAGAAGAGTGCAGCGCTACTGGTATTAATTATTCGTAGACTCTGTCTGCGTAGGCATAGCAAGCAAGAAAAGTTTATACCAGTAGTGCGTTATAATAAGTGTAATGTATTTATTGATATTTATGATAAAAGTCCAACATAGTAAATCCTTATAAAGCGCTCATAAAAACCCCGCTAAGCTTTTGCTTAGCGGGGTTTTTATGAGCGCTTTAAAACAGTAAAGCTGTCCGTTTTTTAAATTGACTTCATTATATGCTTTACTGATTCAACCCAATTAAAATGAACCAAACATCGTGCCCAAGGTAATGACAACGACGACAGCAATCAGTGGAATAATCATAGTGACCATTGCCAAGTTTAAGTAGGACTGTTTATGTGTCAGACCACAAATGGCCAACAAGGTAATGACCGCACCACTGTGCGGCAAAGTATCCAAACCGCCTGCTGCCATTACCGCCACTCGATGCATGAGTTCTGGATCAATACCGGCTGCGACTGCCATTCTTAGATAGTCTTCACCCAAGGTTGAAAGTGCGATACTCAAACCACCAGATGATGAGCCAGTAATACCAGCCAGCGTGGTCATAGCGACTGCTTCTGAGATGAGCGGATTGTCTGGCGTTAGATTCAAGATACTATCACGAATGAGAAGAAAGCCTGCTAATGACGCGATAACGGCACCATAGCCTACTTCCGACGCGGTGTTAAAGATCGGTAACATCGAGTCATAAGTACCGCGGTTGATGGTTTTTTGTAGGTTGGTCCAATGACCGAGACGCATGACGATTAGCACGATACAAGCTACAACCAATGAGAGGATGATCGACCATAGACCAAGCGAACCTGCGATATTCAAATCTGGGAACTGAGTCTGTAGACCACTAAAATCCATCGATGGGAAGACAAAGTAAGTTAGTAAAGCGTTCAAAATGATGACCAGTATCAGAGGAATCATCGCAACGGTGAATGAGGTATGATGGGTACTAAGCAAGTTGGTCTCTGCTGCGCCTCCACCAACACCGCCTACATCACTCTCATCATGCTGACCATATCCTTCACCAGCGGCATTCGCTTTTCTGGCACGCGATTGCAACCACAACCAACCACAGACAAACATGATCGTACCACCAATAAGCCCCAAGACAGGTGCGGCAAATACGTTGGTATTGTAATAAGGAATCGGAATAGCATTCTGAATGGCAGGCGTGCCAGGTAATGCTGTCATGGTAAAGGTAAACGAACCTAGGGCAATCGCTGCTGGAATCAAGCGCTTAGGAATATCAGCAGCTTTAAACAAGTCTTTGGCGATTGGATAAATAGCAAATGCCACGACAAACAGTGACACACCGCCATAGGTCAAAATACCGCAAACTAAGATAACCGCCAAAATTGCTTTACTGGCACCAAGCTTTTCGACCACCGTTTTGGCAATCGCTGTTGCCGCCCCAGAATCTGCCATCAAACGGCCAAAGAGTGCGCCCAATAAGAAGATAGGAAAGAATTTGAGTAGGAAGCCACTCAATGCGCCCATAAAGACATCAGTATAAGCAGGAATACTGCTTAAAAAATCACCTGAAAGCAGTACGGCTAAAGCAGCCATAATTGGCGCTAAAATCAGTACGGAATAACCGCGATAAGCAAAGAACATCAAAAGTAATAAAGTAATAATAATAGCAAGTGTGCTAAACATGATCGCCCTCCTTGGCTAAGTTAAGCCTGAGAGTATGCAGGGCATAGGGAAATACGTCAATAAAATTAAACGTAACGGGCAATTTAACGTATTTTATCAAACATTATTTTAGACAATTAGAATGGTAACCTCACCCATATTGCTCAAGCTGCGCTGCCTTGTACGCGCTTTATATTATTGTCTAGTCGCTGCTAGAATTATATGTTAAGTTATTACAGCTGTACGCTAGATTTTATAGTGATATAAATTGTATTGCTTTAAATATAAAACTGATTGGTAGTCTAGTGTTTGCTTAAATAAGCAAAACCTATAATGAATCAATGTAAATAATAAAAATGAGACGTGCAAGGAGATAAGCATGAGTCAATCAAAGGTGTATAACAGCGCAGAAGCGGCGTTGAGTGGTGTTGTGCGTAACGGACAAACGCTGGCGATCGGTGGTTTTGGTCTATGCGGTATTCCTGAAGCGTTAATCGAAGCATTGCGGGATAGTGGTGTTGAAGATTTGACGTGCATCAGTAATAACGCTGGTGTCGATGACTTTGGCTTGGGATTGTTATTACAGACGCGCCAAATTAAAAAAATGATCTCATCTTATGTGGGTGAAAATAAAGAGTTTGAGCGCCAGTACTTGGCAGGCGAGTTGGAAGTTGAGCTGACCCCGCAAGGCACCTTAGCAGAAAAACTACGTTCAGGTGGTGCAGGTATTCCGGCATTTTATACCGCAACCGGCGTTGGTACCTTAGTTGCTGAAGGCAAAGAAACCCGCGAATTTGACGGTCGTACTTATGTGCTTGAGCATTCATTACGCGCTGATGTGTCTCTAATCAAAGCGCAGAAAGCGGATAAAGCAGGTAACTTAATCTTTAATAAAACGGCGCGTAATTTTAATCCAGACTGTGCGATGGCGGGCAAGATTACTATTGTTGAAGTTGAAGAGATCGTAGAAACAGGCACCTTAAATCCTGATGAGATTCATCTGCCGGGTATTTTTGTGCAGCGTATCGTATTGAATAGCAGCCCTGAAAAGCGTATCGAAAAGACAACAACTAAAGTGGTCGAAGGCGCTTAGTCATTGCGATTACAGCATAATTAATAAATTATTAAATTTATAGTAATAGAATATCGTAAAAATTAAGGAAGCTATCATGGCATGGACAAGAGAGCAGATGGCACAGCGTGCCGCACAAGAGTTACAAGACGGTTATTATGTTAACTTAGGCATCGGTCTACCGACACTCGTTGCAAACTATATCCCTAAAGACGTCGATGTCTGGCTACAGTCAGAAAACGGCTTATTAGGTATTGGCGAGTTTCCTACTGCAGAAAACGTCGATGCAGATTTGATTAATGCAGGTAAACAAACGGTCACTGCCGAATCAGGTGCGAGTTATTTTAGTAGTTCAGAGTCGTTTGCGATGATTCGTGGCGGTCATGTTAACCTTGCAATATTGGGCGCGATGGAAGTCTCAGAGCAGGGCGATTTGGCAAACTGGATGATTCCCAAAAAAATGGTTAAAGGCATGGGCGGCGCGATGGATTTGGTCGCAGGCGTACAGCGTGTGATTGTGCTCATGGAGCAAGTTAATAAACACGGCGAGCCAAAAATCCTTGCCAATTGCGAATTACCACTGACAGGGAAAGGCGTTGTTGATCGTATTATCACAGAGCTTGCGGTACTTGATGTGACTGATAATGGTCTAAAACTGGTTGAGTTAGCAGATGGTGTTAGCTTCGATGAGCTACAAGAAAAAACACCAGTGAGCATTGCTCAATAGCTTTGATAAACCACTTAATAGTTCAAATACTGATTAGTAAATTTTTTAATAGCCACTATATTTTAGTGGCTTATTTATAGGCTTCATTCATCACTACACACCATCACCTATTATTAAGGATAATATATGGCGATCCAATTACAACAAGATTTGACTGGCAAAGTAGCATTGGTCACAGGCGCTGCCAGCGGTATCGGACGTGATATCGCCGAAACTTATGCTAAGGCAGGCGCGGTAGTCGGTATTGCAGATATTAATATTGAAGCGGCTCAGCAAACTGTCGATGCTATTGAAGCCGCAGGCGGGCGTGCCGTTGCAATTGCGATGGATGTAACGTCTGAAACTGCTGTTAATGACGGTGTTCAGAAACTGGTCGATACCTTTGGCGGTATTGATATTCTGGTATCTAACGCCGGTATCCAAATCATTGACCCTATCCATAAAATGGCATTTGAAGATTGGAAAAAAATGCTCGCCATTCATCTAGATGGGGCGTTTTTGACCACCAAAGCTGCCGTACAGCATATGTATAAAGATGACAAAGGTGGCACAGTGATTTATATGGGTTCTGTGCATTCACATGAAGCCTCATTATTTAAAGCACCTTATGTCACCGCCAAACATGGTTTACTTGGTCTATGTCGCGTATTGGCAAAAGAGGGCGCTGCCCATAATGTACGCTCGCATGTGATATGCCCAGGGTTTGTCAAAACGCCTTTAGTCGAAAAGCAAATTCCTCAGCAAGCGGCTGAAAAAGGCATTAGCGAAGAGTCAGTAGTGAACGATATTATGCTAGTTAATACGGTTGATAAAGAATTTACTACGGTTGATGATATTGCTCAACTGGCTTTATTTTTGGCTGCATTTCCAAGCAATGTCTTTACCGGACAATCGATTGTCGCAAGCCATGGCTGGTTTATGAATTAATAGTACGAATTAAGAACTTGTTTGGTCAGTCAGCTTAATTGCTATAAGCTTCCTAAAAAAGACCAATCGACTAGGATTTAGTTTTATATTGACCAGAGCCAATGATATTGGCTCTTTTTTATGAGTACTCGTTGGGCTATCTTGAGCGCAGGGATAAGGTGATGAATAATAAAGACATATCAGTAAAGTTAAGCGATACTATTGAAAGACAGGATTTTAAGCGCGCGATTGATGCGGTGCAGACTTTACGTCCTAGTGATATTGTCGATATCACAGCGCTGATTAAGCCCAAAATTGCTAGGCAGTTATTACAGCAATTGCCCAATCGCTCGACGATATTTGCGTATCCAGATACCGATATTCAGGGGACGTTTGCTTCGGTATTCCTCGTGCTGTATTCGCGATGATTCCATAGGGTCGCTGGTATTGGTATTGGTATTGGTATTGGTATTGTTAATGAGTATGATGTCTGTGGTGATGATAAGCTGCGAGCTTGCCTTTTGTATTGAACAAACTCAACCTTGTCTCGTGTCATAAAGTAATTCATCTATGTTATTTGATATCGATGATACCGTAGGATCAAAGCTGTACGCAAAATGCTGTCTTACTGCCATCATGGTTTTTTTATGCTTGCAATTGAGCTACACTGACACGATAAAAGGTTTGGCTAAAAAGCTTATGGCTTCTATCGTTAATTATTCTCGTTATAGTATTAATAATACTTTTTAGCATACCAACCCACTTGTATAGGCAGTCACGGTCGCTATGTTTAATTTTATGAAGAAAAAACCCACCGCACAAAAGGAAACTCCAGAGCAGAAAGCTGCGCTTGATAGCGCTGTTGATAAAGTATTGCTGGGTTATCATGTTGGGGATAGCAGTATTGCTACGATGGTCACTGGGCTTGAGCGTAATGGTGGTGAGCTGACATTAGAGTTGCGTCTGCCACATGAAAGCGATCCTGAGGCCATTCAGCAAGCGCTTGGGCAGTTATTACAGCCGCATGGTATTCAAAGCATTCATATGAATGTTCGGATACCAGCGCCGATGAAAGGTGAAGGCTCAAGTTTGCCAAAAGCAATGCCAAAAACCACCAATGCGATGGATAGTCATAGTAAACCTGTTGCCAAAAGCGATGATAGTACGGTAAATGCTGAACCACCTATCACTAAGCAAGCTCCTACCCAAGCGTCGTTGTCCGCTCATCCGCGTATTCGTCATATCATTGTCGTTGCCTCTGGTAAGGGCGGCGTGGGAAAATCAACCACTACTGTCAATATCGCCTTGGCATTACAAAAGCTCGGCAACCGCGTTGGTGTATTAGATGCTGATATTTATGGACCCAGTATGCCAGCGATGCTAGGTGTGAATAGTGTCAGACCTGAGCTTGAAAATGAGCAGTTTGTGCCAATTAATGCGCATGGACTAGCGATGTTATCGATTGGCAGCTTGCTTGATGGTGATAATACGCCTATCGCATGGCGCGGTCCAAAAGCGACCGGCGCGTTGATGCAGCTATATAATCAAACCAATTGGCCACAGTTAGATTACTTAGTCATTGATATGCCACCAGGCACCGGTGATATTCAGCTCACCCTTGCTCAGCGTATTCCGGTGACGGGCGCTGTCATTGTGACGACGCCGCAGCATATTGCGTTACTTGATGCCCAAAAAGGCATTGAGATGTTTAATAAAACCAATATTCCTGTGCTTGGCGTGGTTGAAAATATGGCGCTGCACACTTGTAGTAACTGCAATCATACTGAAGCTATCTTTGGTACAGGCGGCGGCGAAAAGATCGCTGAGCAATATCAAGTGCCGCTATTAGGACAGCTTCCACTGGCAAGCGCTATCCGTGCACAGGTAGATAAAGGTGAGCCAAGCGTATTAGTCGATGATGAGTTTGCGTCTTACTATCTGAGTATTGCCAAAAATATTGAAACCAATATTAATAAGTTTGCCAAACCGGTTAATGATAAGCGTATTTTTTAATGGTTATAGTTTCCTACTAGGAATCACAGCGTTTTATTTTTAATGGGCTATTGTTTGCTATTATAGTGAAGTATTAGTTAGCAATAGCCATTACATAACAAACTGCTTAACTCTTGGTATAAATTTGGCTAGGATGCCGCCATTATGATTCAAAACAATCATCAACCTTTTTCTGATATCGCTAATGAATTGAAACCAGCGGTGCTCGACCAACTAATCCAAAAAGGTCAGCCTCATTCTGGTATTTTTGCCCAAATCAAAGACATCAACTATTTAGATTATCACAGCCACCTTATCTCACAGAAACCTCTGCCCAATTGGCGTAAAGATTTAAAAGCCAACCAATTCTGCTTTATTCAAATCATTCAACCACCTTATCGAGTCTGCTTGGCACTGGCGACCATTAAGCTTGCGACCAGTGCTTTTGTTTATCTTTATAATGATGAAACAAACGAGATAGAGGTGTGTGAAGCCTTGCAGCCTTTGACGCTTGATACGCGTTTAGAGGGTAGTTGCTATCAAGGGCAGATGGCATTTAAACATAAAAAGCTGACATTGACGTTAGATTTTACCCCGTCACAAGTCAACGTTGTGTTAGACAGTCAGTATCTGGCTATTGAAACAACGTTACAGCGGCAGTCGCAGCCATTGGCGGTCTGCACACCGACTGGCAGGCGTGGCTGGACTTTTACGCAAAAAGAGCCGCTTACCAAAATCGTAGGTCACTTAGCTATTAAGGCCAATTCAACGTTTAATAATGGACAACAAGTTCAGAAAATATCATTCAATGATGACACTATTGCCAATTTAGATTGGACACTTGGATATATGCGTCATGAGACCAATTGGTTTTGGAGTTGTATCAATAGCTATTTGCTAGATGGTCGTCATTTCACATTGAACTTATCGATGGGTGTTAATGAAACGGGCGCTAGTGAAAATGCGTGCTGGCTAGATGGGCAGATATTTTATTTACCGCCTGTTATGTTTATTCGTGATGCTCTAAATTTGCCACCCAATCAGCAAGACAACGTTGCTAATAGGTTAGATGCCACACCGCAGCCTTGGCACATCTATCATCAAAACCTTGGCTGGAGCAATGTTGATATTGATTTAACCTTTACCCCTATGACGGTTTATAAGAAGACCGATAACTTTGGTATCGTTGCCAGTATTTTTGAGCAATGGCTTGGTTTTTATAATGGTGAGATTCGAATCAAACAAGAGGTGATTAAGCTTGATAATGTGATGGGACTGGCAGAAGATCATTATGCAAAATGGTAGGCGATTATCATTTTGACTAGAGATTTATTTTAAACGTAGCCAAGCCTATAAATTGAGCGCTCAATTCCGTATAATCGTCGCTATCAAAATACCATTCATATTATAAGTTTTATTTTATATCTGCTAAGGAATAACAATGTCTATCAAGTCTGACCGCTGGATTCGTAAAATGGCCGAAGAACATGGCATGATTGAGCCGTTTGAAGCCGGTCAAGTACGTTTTAATGATGCCGGTGAGCGTTTGGTCAGTTACGGTACCTCAAGCTATGGTTATGATGTACGCTGCGCGCCTGAATTTAAAGTTTTCACCAACGTACATTCAGTAATTGTGGACCCTAAAAACTTTGACGAGAAAAGCTTTATTGATGTCATCGGTGACGAGTGTATTATTCCGCCTAATTCTTTTGCATTGGCTCGTACGATGGAATATTTCCGTATTCCACGCGATGTATTGACTATTTGTCTTGGTAAATCAACCTATGCCCGCTGCGGTATCATTGTCAATGTCACACCACTTGAGCCTGAGTGGGAAGGTCATGTGACTTTAGAGTTTAGTAATACCACCAATCTTCCTGCGCGTATCTATGCTGGCGAAGGCGTTGCGCAAATGCTATTTTTCCAAAGTGATGCTGATGATGTCTGTGAGACGAGTTATAAAGATCGTGGTGGTAAATACCAAGGACAGCGCGGTGTTACCTTACCAAGAACCTAATCGTTTAAGGTTATAATCACTTTTGGGCTGACAACAAAAAAAGCTGAACATATTTAATATGCTCAGCTTTTTTATGCGATATATTTTGTTATTTTAATACTTTTAAACCAGCTTTATTATGACGTTTGGGCTTAGGAGCTGTTACGTTTGTTTTAGAGCTGCTACTCGCAACGGCATCGTCTTCAGGCACATAATTGTCATATTCATTGGGGTCAAAAAACATCCCTTGAGAATTCTCTTTTGCATAAATACCTAGCACTGCTGTGAGCGGTACCCAGATCTCTTGTGATACACCGCCAAATCGCGCACTAAAGTGGATATAGTCATTCTCCATACTCATATTACCGGTGGCACGGCTGGCAATATTGAGCACGATACGACCATCTTGCACATGCTCTTTTGGAATTTGAACATTATCGGCGGTTGCATCGACCATCAGATACGGCGTAAGCTCATTGTCTTCTATCCATTGATACAAGGCACGTATCATATAAGGACGTGTTGGAGTAATAGATGTGGTTTCTTCGCTCATCTTTGGCTTCCTATATTGACGGTATTAAGTAAGGGTTAAAAGGTATCAGCGGCAAAAGATTATTTGCAGAAATTCATTTGCGCTTCATTATTTGTTATTTTAAGGCAGCATTTGACTGTTGTCTAATTAACGCACGCTTTTTTGAAAGCTATCTCGCTCAAAAACCCGTTTTTGATAGTCAAACAGAGGGCGGCTGATAGCACGTGGTAGCTCAATGTCCATCTCTTCCAATCGCCATAATAAAGGTGCTAGCAGCACATCACACCAGCCAAACTCATCTGCCATAAAGTAAGACTTGTGCGCAAATAATGGTGATATAGTGATGAGCGAATCGCTCAGCTGTTTTCTAGCCATAACCGCTTGGACTTTATTAAAGCTGTCTGGATGCATAAGCAATCGCTTACCGAGTGAGAGCCAATCGCGCTGAATACGCCATGCTAACTGGCGAAATTGTGCCCGCTCTTGTGGCGTCTCAGGCAAGAGCTTATTGGCATGATAACGCTCTTCAAGGTACTCAAAGATGACGTTAATCTCATAAAGCGCAATTTCACGCTGCTGTAGGACAGGTAAAGTATGATAAGGGTTTAGCTCGGTTAAATCCTCAGGACGCTCAGAATGCAAACGTGATAAATAATAAGCGAGCTTCTTTTCTTCAAGCAATAGGCGCACCACATGACTGTCGTAGCCGTCATCAGCATATAAAATTAGCTGACTACTTGGAATGTCATTCGCATCAATCATGAAAGCCTAATGTTAATAGTAAAGCCTGCCATCGTAAACAATGTTGCTGTGTTTATCAAGGTAGCGTACGTAAACACTGTCGCTTAAAAATTTGGCGCTTAGTTTGCTTTTGCGGCTGATTTATAAATGTTTAAAGCATAAAAAAGCACTACCGAAGTAATGCTTTTTTTATACCAATATCTTGCTCGATTATCAATATCGCTTATTTGATATCTTTCCAGAATTCTTTATTGAGCAAGTAAACTGGAATCAGTAACACAAGTAAGAATAAAATCACAAAGAAACCAATCACTTTACGGTCATGACGAACAGGTTCTGCCATCCATGCCATAAAGTTAACCAAGTCACCTACTTCAGATTCGAACTCTTCCTGACTCAGCTCTTCTTGCATGTTATGCAAAACGTGAGGCATTGCCGCATTTGCGAGGACTAAGTTATTAGCACCCCAAGGACGGCTTGGATCTTCGTAAAAAGACAATAGGTAAGTGTAAACCCAATCATCGCCGCGCAGTCTTGTCTCAAGTGACAAATCTGGAGGAGCCGCGCCAAACCATGAGGCTTGTACTTCAGGGTCAATCTCAGCATCGATATGATCACCGATCTGATCGGTCGTCACCATCAAATACTTTTCGACCAACTCAGGTGGTATCTCTAAGTCTTTAGCGATGCGTGAGTGACGAACGTACTTGGCTGAGTGACACCCAGCACAGTAGTTCATAAACGTCTTAGCACCGTTTTGTAGTGAGCCCTTATTGGTAAAATCAATAGGCGCTGTACTACAAGCCAAATGCTCTACAATGCCCTCAGCATTGGTAAACGTACCGCAGCCACTACCTGCTGCTAGAGCGCTACCAGCAGTCAAAGTTAATGCCGCGCCTAAGCCCAAACCTGCTAGGGATTTAATTAGCGTGCTCATTAGTGACCTCCGGTAACGCGTTCTGGTGGCTGTTTACACTTCTCAATGGCAGTGTAAAACGGCATCAATAAGAAGAACAAGAAATACAATATGGTAAAGATACGAGCCATTATGGTTGCTGTTGGAGTGGTAGGCGTCGCACCTAAATAACCCAATACTAAGAAACTAATAGCAAACACGGTTAAAGCGATTTTAGATAAAATGCCTTTATAACGTATCGAGCGTACTGGCGATCTATCAAGCCAAGGTATTAAGAACAATACGGCAATAGCAGCACCCATCGCAATCACACCACCAAGCTTATCAGGAACGGCACGTAAGATGGCATAGAAAGGCGTGTAATACCATACCGGTGCAATATGCGCTGGTGTTTTTAGTGAGTTGGCAGTCTCAAAGTTTGGTGGCTCAAGGAAGAAGCCGCCGCCTTCTGGGAAGAAGAATACCACAGCAAAGAATAAGATAAAGAAGACAACAATACCCACCATATCGTGTACGGTGTAGTACGGATGGAATTCGATACCATCTAATGGCACGCCGTTTTTGTCTTTTAGCTTCTTAATGTCAATACCATCAGGGTTATTAGAACCCACATGATGCAGAGCCACTAAATGCATAAAGACTAAGCCCACAAGTACAAGCGGAATCGCCACAACGTGTAGAGCAAAGAAGCGGTTTAGCGTGATACCTGAAATAATATAATCACCACGAACCCACTCAGCAAGACCATCGCCAATCACAGGCAGAGCCGCAGGTAGGTTTAGAATAACCTGAGCACCCCAGAACGACATGTTGCCCCAAGGAAGTAGGTAACCGAAGAAACCTTCTGCCATCAATGCTAAGTAAATACCCATACCGATGAGCCAAATAAGCTCACGCGGTTTTTGGTATGAACCATATAGCAAGGCTCTGAACATATGCAAGTAAACAACTACGAAGAACGCAGATGCGCCAGTCGAGTGCATATAACGGATGAGCCAGCCACCCTTAACATCACGCATGATATATTCAACAGACGCAAATGCCCCTTCGGCACTTGGGTTATACATCATCGTCAGCCAAATACCAGTTACTAACTGATTGACCAGTACCACCATTGATAACACGCCAAAGAAGTACCAAAAGTTAAAGTTCTTTGGTGCATAGTACTTTGACATATGATATTCGTAGGTTTCAGTCGCAGGAAAGCGCGCGTCCACCCAATGCATTAACTTTTTACCCATGCTCATATTAAGCCTCCCCAATCGTCAAGATGGTACCATCCATGTTGTACTCTGGGATAGGTAAGTTAAGCGGTGCAGGTACGCCACTATAAACGCGACCCGCTAAATCGTATTTAGAGCCATGACATGGGCAGAAAAACCCGCCATACCAGTCATTACCACCTAAATCGGCTGCGCCAACATCAGGACGGTAGTTTGGTGCACAGCCTAAATGTGTACAGACGCCTTCTACCACCAATACTTCTGGCGAGATAGAGCGTTCAGGATTTTTACAGTACTCAGGTTGCAAAGAGGCACTAGAATCAGGGTCAGACAATAATGGCTTTACTGACTCAAGCAGGGTGAGCATCTCTTCAGTACGCTTAACCACAAAGATGGGTTTGCCACGATATTTGACAACAATCATTTGTCCTGCTTCGATAGAACCAATATCTTGGGTCACTGCCGCACCGGCAGCTTCAGCTTTAGCACTTGGGGTCCAAGAGCGGACAAAAGGTGTTGCCACAGCAGCTACCCCAGCTGCACCAATTACGGCAGTCGAGGCAATCAGAACTCTACGGCGTTGTACGTTAACGCCTTCGGCATGGCTCATTAATACTTCCTCCAGGTGAATGAAATGGGATTATCCCACACTGGGTTTGTGACTTAGAATAGAAACAATTATCAAGCCACGTTAGCTGTGCCTAATTTTGCTAATTGTTGCTATTCTAAGCTATTTTGGTCATAAAATAAATTATTGTGTTAAAAATAAAGCAACCTCGATAGGGCACGCTAAAACGTTAAACAAGACAATTAAGACATAACATCTTGATCATCATTGTTTAACACCGGCTTTATATCAACAAAAATGTTATAGATAATGACCTTATAAATGATAAGGGTATTCGGCAATAGCGAATGATACTTGAAATTACGACAATGTTCACTAACTTTCAGCACATCACTACTTTGTAAGTCGCTGTGACGCTATTATCACCACTTTATATTATAAAGTGATGATAATTACATGCACAAAGACTTAGATTAGCTCTCAAGCGTATTCCAGCGTTCAAGCTTAATCATCATCTCATCTTCAATGGCAAGCAGTCGCTCACTAGCAGCTGTTGCCGCATCAAAATCTTGATTAAACCAAGTACCGTCGGCTAGCTTTTCTTCTAGCTGCGTTTGTTCCGCTTCTAAAGCAGCGATCTCTTTTGGTAACGCATCAAGCTCACGCTGGTCATTGAAATTAAGCTTTTTAGCAGCAGTATTAGGTTTCGCTACTGCCGCTGATTTATTAACAGATTTGCTGTTGGCAGTAGTATTACTACTAGAAGATTTAGCTGCTTTAGAAGCTTCTTCGCGGTTTTTTTGTACCAAATACTCTTGATAGCCGCCGACATACTCGCTGACGGTGCCTTTACCATCTTCATCAGTATCAAATACCCAAGTGGAAGTGACGACATTGTCCATAAATGAGCGATCATGGCTAATGAGCAAAATCGTACCACCAAAGCTGGCGACGGATTCTTCTAGTAGCTCAAGTGTCGCCATATCCAAGTCGTTGGTTGGCTCATCGAGTACGAGGATATTTGCAGGTTTTAATAATTGCTTAGCTAGTAGCACGCGGTTACGCTCACCACCTGATAATGCTTTGACGGGCGTACGGGCACGCTCTGGCGCAAATAAGAAATCTTGTAGATAGCTCATAATGTGCGTTTTACGACCGCCGACTTCGACGAAGTCAGAGCCTTCTGAGACGTTTTGCGCCACACTGGCTTCCAAATCTAACTGATCACGCAGCTGGTCAAAGAAAGCAATTTTTAAGTTAGTACCTAATTCAACGCTGCCTGTTTTGATCACATCATCGTCTGACATATCGAGTAGGGCTTTAATAAGCGTGGTTTTACCTGCACCATTCGGACCGACGATACCGATTTTGTCACCGCGCATGATGGTAGTGCTAAAGTTATCGACC
The DNA here is from genome assembly GCF_000013905.1 of Psychrobacter cryohalolentis K5. Classification (NCBI taxonomy): domain Bacteria; kingdom Pseudomonadati; phylum Pseudomonadota; class Gammaproteobacteria; order Moraxellales; family Moraxellaceae; genus Psychrobacter; species Psychrobacter cryohalolentis. The sequence goes on along the minus strand of NC_007969.1, from coordinate 1,941,279 downwards.
AATACATGATCATCATATTGTAGATGTAGGTTTTTAACCTTGCAGACCAGCTTGCCGCTTTTCTCGCCTTGACCCATGGTAATATTGACATTACCGACTTGCTCACGGCGGTCGCTACGCTCTTCACGCAACGCTTTTAGCTCACGCACACGACCTTCGTTACGGGTACGGCGTGCTTTGATACCTTGGCGAATCCAAACTTCTTCTTGTGCCAATTTTTTATCAAAGTTGGCATTATTCTTCTCTTCAGCTAGTAACTGTAGCTCTTTTAATTCTTGGTAGCGTGCATAGCCACCTTCACCTTGAGTGACGTCATAGCTGGTCAATTGACCGCGATCAAGCTCAATGATACGAGTCGATAATTTATTCACGAATGCTCTATCATGGGTAACGAACAATAATGTCAGACCTTGCCAATCTAATAAAAAGCGCTCAAGCCACTCAATGCTATCAACGTCCAAATGGTTGGTCGGTTCATCGAGAAGCAATACGTCAGGTTTAGTCACTAACGAGCGTGCTAATAAAACACGGCGCTTACGACCACCAGATAGTGACGATAAGTCATCGTCTGGATCGAGACCCATTGTCGTGATAAGACGTGTTGCTTCGCGCTCTAAATCCCAACCATGTACCGCATCGATATCATGCTGCAAGTCTGCCATACGCTCGCAGGCATCCATGTCACCATTGGCACACAAATCAGTTTGCGCATTATAGTTAATCAGCAGCTCGGCAGTGCGTTTGCTGCCACCCATAACGATATCTAAAATTCTACCGCTGGTTTCAGGTACATCCTGCTCGAGCATAGCGACGCGTACACTATTATTAATAATAACTTCGCCGCTATCAGGCAACAATGTGCCATTAATCAGTTTAAATAAGGTGGATTTGCCTTCGCCATTGCGACCAATTAAGCACACGCGCTCGCCTGAATCGATAGCAAAGTCAATACCATCAAGGACAGGAGCGACGCCAAAGGCTAAGTGAATATCTTTTAAATGTATCAGTGCCATAGAGTATCTTAAGCTTATATAATAGTGAGGTAGGGGTTGTTGCAAAATTTGCAGCAGTATAACATGCTGCCACGTAACTGTAGCGTGCGTAAATAGATTTATCAGCACGATTTTATGACGATTAATTTGTCAAGCAATGTAGAACATCTTATCAAGGCTTTAGCCATCGTTAGCCATCGTTAGCCATCGTTAGCCATAGCATCTAGTATTGAGAAAAATATGAATGAAGCAAATCCAAAAAATAACAGTGTATCCAATCCGCAAATCGACAGCTTAGCCACACAAGCTGATTTACAATTGCAGTTAGTCGAACTGCAGATGAATATGTCTCATCTTGAGCTGACCGTAGAACGCCTTGACGACGTCATTACTCGTCAAGACAAACATATCCAAACGCTACAACGACAATTACAATTTATTTATAAACAAGTTGAAAGCCAAGATGAAGAAGCAGGCGTGGCACCTTTTGACGTTATGGCAGACAGACCACCCCATTATTAACCATAATATGCCATACATAAACAGCGACTAAACTGAATTATTTTGAATGACTTTATATGTGTATTTTCGAATAAATATACTGTGCAGTGACTATCCAGTCATATTAAAGAAATAATGTTGTTTTAGTGTATTAAAAACATTAGTATCCTTCACCTTAAGTACCGTCTACCTAACAAAGTTCGGGATAGCGGTAAACAACGTGGATGTTTGGAGATACACAATGGGCGCAAATTTTAATCTTAAAACCCTCACGGTAGCTATTGCTACTCTTTCTATTGCTAGTGTCGCGAGCGCGGCAGGTCTTGATCGTTCAGGTCAAGATATCACGGCGTTTTTACAAAATGGTGTATATGCTGAAGCGGTTTATACCTATATTGATGGCGATGTCACTGGTAAAGATTCGTCAGGTAAAGAGATTGATGATATTGCTGAGTCTTACGACTTCTTTCGTTATGGTGTAAAAGCGGATATCAACGACACTTTTAGTGTTGGGGTTTTATATGACGAGCCTTTTGGTGCAGCAGCTGACTATAGTGGTAAGAATGACTTTGTAGATCAAAATCCTCTTTCACCTAGAAATGGTGAAGGTACCAATGTTGAAGTTCGTACTGAAAGCATCACTGGCATTGTTGGCGCAAAACTTGGCGAAAATAAGAACTTCCAGGTATATGGTGGTCCAGTAGCTCAACGTGTGAAAGCCAATGTGAAATTGCGTGGAACTGCTTATAGTATCGCTAATGGTTATAGCACCAATATCAGTGCTGATCAGGACTATGGCTGGTTAGCTGGTGTCGCTTACAGTAAGCCTGAAATTGCCTTACAAGCTGCTCTAACGTATCGTTCAGAAATTGAGCATAATACACAGGCTGCAGAAATCTATCCTTTCGCTCAGAGAGTTGGTCTTTCGCCAAATAGAATCGATAATATTGAGATCACTACCCCTGAATCAGTGAATTTTGATTTCCAAACGGGTATTAATCCTACGATGCTAGCTACAGCAAAAGTACGCTGGGTACCATGGAGTGATTTTGCGATTACACCATCATTATACAATGAGACTAGCCAAAAATTAGCAGGTCAGCCTGGTATTCCTCCTGAAGGTTTAGATTTGGTTAGCTATGATAAAGACCAGTGGCAGGTTGAATTAGGTCTTGCTAAACGTCTAACGCCAGTATTAGCAGTGACCGGTACGGTTGGCTGGGACAGTGGTGCTGGCAATCCAGTTACGTCACTAGGTCCTATTGAAGGTTACTATAGCGCTGGTCTTGGTGCAAAGTATAATTTGACCGACAACTGGGCTATTTCTGCTGGTGGTAAATACCTGTGGTTTGGTGATGCCCAAGGTCAGATACCTAGTAAAACTGTTGTCAGTAACTTTGAAGATAATGATGGCTTTGCTCTTGGTGTAAAATTATCTTATCAAGCCAAGCAAAACTTTAACTAAGCGCTTATGCCTTTACTTTAAATAATACTGTTTTAACAATTTTAAAAGCGATCCTTAAGGGGTCGTTTTTTTATGTATTAAATTAAAAATCTAGAATTACTAACTATTAGATTTAAGTTTGCTAAAATTACAATTTATGAGTTACTTTATGAATATTTGTTTTGTATTTTTGTTCGTTTGCTTTAGGTCTAGATAAATGTACTGAACAGTCATTATTAAGAAATAAAGTGTTTTAAGTGTTGTTTTAGTGTCAAAAAGTGATTACTATTCATTCAGGACGTCGTTTACATAAGTTTATATTTTAAGCAACAATGCCGAATATGAGTTATGAAGATGATTTAACAACTAGGATGTTTGGAGATACCCAATGCGCGCTACTTTTCATTTAAAAACTCTTGCTGTAGCGATAGCTACTCTTTCTATAGCCAGTATGGCTAACGCTGCAGGTCTTGATCGTTCAGGTCAAGATATTACAGCATTCCTACAAGATGGCACCTATGCTGAGGCCGTCTATACCTACATCGACGCAGACGTTAGTGGCTTTGATAGTGCTAACAATGTCCCTACAAGCAATACCTATGTTAAAGGTAATGCCACTGGTGATATTGCTGAGTCTTATGACTTCTTTCGTTATGGCGTAAAGGCAGACATCAATGATACTTTTAGTGTCGGTATCTTATATGACGAGCCATTTGGTGCTGCTGCCAAATATGAAGGTGATAATAACTTTGTATCAAAAGGTGGCAATGGAGATGAGTCTGCTCGAGAAGTAACTGGTAATCCGTTAGTTAATCAAGCAGCTCTTAACGCAGCTGCTAGAGCTGCAGCAATTAACGCAGCAGCTAACCCGAATGATCCTAATGCTCAAGCTCAAGCTCAAACTCTTGGCGGCGCGGCGCGTATTGTAGCACAACAAGATGCAGATGCAGGTGAAGGCACAGACGTTGAAGTTCGTAGTGAGAATATTACTGCCATTCTTGGAATGAAGTTGGGTGCCACTAAAAACTTTCAAGTGTATGGTGGTCCAGTAGCACAGCGTGTACGAGCTGATATTAAGTTGCGAGGCCTTGCCTATGGTCCTGCTACTGGTTATAACGCTCATGTAAATCCTGATCAAGATTATGGGTACCTTGCTGGCGTTGCCTTTAGCAAACCTGAGATAGCGTTAAAGGCGGCATTGACTTATCGTTCTGAGATTAAGCATAACACGCAGATTTCAGAGGATTATCCAGTGGTAGGGATAAATGGAGCAGTCAATGATATGGAGATAACAACACCTAAGTCAGTAAACTTTGATTTCCAAACGGGTATTAATCCTACTACGTTAGCGACGGCAAAAGTACGCTGGGTACCATGGAGCGATTTTGCCATTACTCCTCCAGTATACAATCAAGTCAGTAAACAACGTTTCCCTGAGGGTTTGAATCTGGTTGAGTATGATGACGATCAATGGCAGGTAGAGCTTGGTCTTGCTAAACGCATTGCCCCAGCTTTAGCCATTAGTGGTACCGTTGGTTGGGATAGTGGCGCTGGTGATCCAACGACTTCATTAGGTCCAATTGATGGTTATTACAGTGTTGGTCTAGGTGCTAAGTATAACCTTACAGAGAACTGGGCAGTATCAGCAGGTGGTAAATACTTATGGTTTGGTGATGCTCAAGGTCAACTACCTACAGATAAGATCGTTGGTGACTTCCAAGACAACGATGGTTATGTGGCTGGTGTAAAAATATCTTATCAAGCTAAATAAAACACTATTATAGACAAATAGGTTAGACATGAGAAAGCGATCCATTAAGGGTCGCTTTCTTATATATATGAATCGAGGAAAAACCTAATGGCTATAGAAATAGATAGAAATAGATAGAAACGGTACGTTAATATTGAGGTTTGAACGCTATTTATATAAAGGTTTACTACTTGCTATTATTAGGTAGTATAGAGATTTGCAAGAAGTAGCCTAGTGATACTGCATCTATTTAAAAATAAATAGGTAGTAACTGTCAGAGTAATAGACGTAGAGGGTTGCTAACTGCCTTTTTATCACGCAAATTGATGATATAGAGGCAGTTAGCATTGAAATAACCCAGTGATATTTAATCAAACAATAAAAAACCTCGTTACTATAACAGTATGAACCGACCCCCATAAGTTGGACACAACTTATGGGGGTATTTTTATGCGTTACGATCTAGACTTTAAGATGCAAGTCATCGCATACTATCTGCAAGGACATACCGGACTTGCCACAAGTGAGAAGTTTAAAGTAGATTCGAAACTTGTACAAAAATGGGTTAAGCAATATCAAAGCGGTGGTATAGACGCGATCAAGCCAAAGACAAGTAAGGCTAAATACAGCAGTGGGTTTAAATACAAAGTGATTACGACCATGCTGACGCAAGGATTAAGTCAATCCGAGGTCGCTTTAACATTTAATATCAGCTCACCTGCTTTAATTAGCCACTGGCACAAAGCATATCGACAACAAGGCATGTCTGGACTAATAACCAAGCCTAAAGGTAGAGCCGCCATGACCAAGCCATTTATCACAAGCAAACCAGATGATGAGAAAACCTTAGCAGAGCTTAAGCGTGAGAATGAATACCTACGTGCAGAGGTTGCGTACCTAAAAAAGCTCGATGCCTTGCTCAAAGCGGAGGAACAAGCAGGCAAAAAGCAAGGCTCATCGAAGCACTAAGACAAGAGCACCCTTTATCTGCTTTGCTAAACATCGCTAAGATGGCTAAAAGTGTCTTTTACTACCATAGGTGTCAGTTTGACGTTAAAGACAAATATGGAGACTTAAAACAGCGTATTACTGAGCTTTACCATCAGCATAAAGGCAGGTATGGTTATCGTAGAGTCACGGCTGCATTAAAGCAGCTAGATTGTCATCATAACCATAAGCTCATCGCTAAGCTTATGCATGACATGAAGCTTAGCGCAAAGATAAGACGTCAGAAGTATCGCTCCTATAAAGGACAACAAGGTAAGATTGCGAAGAACTATTTAAAACGCCAGTTTCATGCAGATAAACCAAATAAGCGCTGGCTGACCGATATTACTGAGTTTAAGGTGGGTGATGATAAGCTGTATTTGTCACCCATACTTGATTGTTATAACAATGAGATTGTCAGTTATACACTCTCAAAGAGACCCACTTATGACTTAGTTGGCAAGATGCTAGAGGATGCTTTGGCAAAGACGAAAGCGTGCCGTGATAACAAGTTAATGCTGCACTCTGATCAAGGATGGCATTATCAAATGAGACTGTTTGGACAGGTGCTGAAACAGCATGGTATTAAGCAAAGTATGAGCAGAAAAGGCAACTGTTTGGATAATGCGCTCATGGAGGGGTTCTTTGGTACCCTAAAGTGTGAGACGATTTATATTGAAAAGCCTAATTCGATTGAAGGTTTAGAGAAACAGATTCATGAGTATATTCACTACTATAATCATGAAAGAATTCAACTCAAACTAAAAGGACTGAGTCCTGTTAAGTACAGAACTCAGTCCTTGATATAAACTAAACCGTCCAACATTTGGGGGTCAGTTCAGTAGCGAGGTTTTTTAATTTAACAGCAGTAATTAAAAAGTGCTTATTGATCTAAGTTCATTTCCATTTCTTTAAACTTCGCTGAGACTGAGGCTTTTGGACCACCTGTCATAATACTTACAGCAAAGATGGCAATAGTACTTAGGATAAAGCCTGGAACGATAGCGTATAACCAGCTATTTAGTGCCATACCATTCATCTGGAAAGGACCATAGATCCATAAGATGACAGTTAATGCACCAACGACCATACCAGCAACCGCACCGTTTCGGTTCATACCGCGCCAGATAAGACTGAAAATAACCAACGGTCCAAATGCCGCACCAAATCCTGCCCAAGCGTTAGAGACCAAACTTAATACAGAGCTTTCAGGATTAGAAGCCAGCAAAATAGCAACGACGGCGACCACGATAACTGAAAGACGACCGACCATTACTTGGCGGGCTTCTGGTGCATCTCTATCAAAAAACAGCTTGTACACATCTTTGGTTAGTGAGCTTGATACGACCAATAGCTGTGATGAGATTGTACTCATGATCGCGGCTAAAATAGCGGCTAACAAGAAGCCTGAAACTAATGGCGTGAATAAGAACTGGGTGAATACTAAGAAGATAGTTTCAGGATCATCTAAAGTCATTGCTGTTTTCTGTACATAAGCACGACCTGCAAAACCAGTCATTAATGCACCGATTAGACTCACAATCATCCAGCTCATACCAATGTTACGTGCCGTTGGTATATCTTTGACTGAGCGAATAGCCATAAAGCGTACAATAATATGCGGCTGCCCAAAGTACCCCAAACCCCAAGCCATTAACGAGACAATACCAAGGATCGTCATACCACTGGTGACATTAAGTAAGCTTGGATCAATGTTCCTGACCGCCTCAGTTGTGGCTGAAATTCCGCCAAGATCAGTAAAGGCTACAACAGGTACGATAACCATCGCAAATAGCATGATAATGCCCTGTACAAAGTCAGTCATTGACACTGCTAAAAAGCCGCCAAATAGAGTATAGGCGACAACCACACCAGCAGTCACCCACAAACCTGTGGTATAAGATAAGTTGAGTGAGCTTTCAAACAGTTTACCACCACCAACTAAGCTAGCTGCTGTATAAACAGTAAAGAATAAAATAATTACAACTGCTGAGATAACACGCAGCATATGCGACTTATCTTCGAATCGATTTGCAAAGTAGTCAGGTAATGTGATGGCATTATCTGCAATTTCAGTGTAAACACGTAAGCGCGGTGCCACGATGATATAGTTTAAAAATGCACCCAATGTCAAACCGAGGGCAATCCAGATACTCACGACGCCATCGGCATACATATAACCCGGTAAACCAAGTAATAACCAACCGGACATGTCTGATGCGCCAGCGGATAAAGCGGTTACCGCAGGACCGAGACTACGACCACCAAGCATATAGCCTTCGGTATCATTGGCTTGCTTAAAATAAGCATAAACCCCAATCCCGATCATCACTAAGAAATAGGCGCCAAGTGATATCAGCACGCCACTAGAAACTCCGTTCATATAAATAGTCCTTAACCAACGTTGTTGGCTGTCATTATTTTTAACGAGAAAAATTAAGTCTTGCAAGACGATGTTTAGAAACAATATCTAAAGACAAAAAAAGCCATTAAGTAGGACATAATGGCTTTTATTCAATATCTTCTGTTAGTTTTATATGATTGATGCTGTTTTAGGACCAATACTTATCAAACAATGTTGTATAGAAAAGGGCAAATATACTTCTGTGTTGCTACGTTAAATGCCATCATCTCTTTACCACTTGCCAAATATTAATCGCTTATATAACCAATCATTTAAAACCATTAAACCTACTGTTTACTATCATATATTACTAGAGATGTTCAATATATGATTATCAGTGCCAGTTGGGTAAAATTATGTTATAAAAAACGTCAGAGGCATTATAACGTATGAGCGTCATAAATGCTAACTCAGTATCTTTCAGCAAGTAATATTTTAGAAAGTTATTTTATCTTAGCTATCCAACCACACCAGACTAGGAGTTTTTATTGAATGATCTGTTATTCAATAGCACCTTATTCAATGGGTGCTAGCAAATCTAATAGTGCAGTTACACTGTTTGATTGGGTCAGTTTCGGGTTGATTACCACGCCTAAATGACGCTGTAATTCGATATTATCTGCCATATCAATACGCTCTAAGTCTTGGCTAATCATCGTTTGCGGCAATACTGACCAACCAAGTCCTACAGACACCAGCATCCGAATAGATTCAAGTGGGTTGGTGCTCATGGTGGCATAAGGCTTTAGATTGTGTTTGGCAAATTCAGCCAAGGTAATTTGACTGGTAAAGGTATTGGCAGATGGCAAGATAGCAGGGTAACGTGCCAATTGCTCTAGTGTCACATTAGACTTACTGGCCAAAGGTGATAAGGTACCAGTCATAAAGTAAAGTGGATCTGACCACAGGGTATGATAGGTTAAACGCTTGTCATAAACGGGTGGCAGGGTCAAAAATGCTAGAGACAAGTCACCATCAAGTACCGCTTTATGTGCGGTTTCTGAATCGACGAAATGTACCTCTAGCTGTACGGCAGGATACGCTTGGATAAAATGCTTAAGAACAGGGGCGAGATGGTGTAAGCCTATATGATGGCTAGTACCAATGACAAGTTTGCCGGATACAATATGCTTAGAGTGCTGTAGATTGATTTTAAAGTTTTCGTAGTCTTCAAGCCATCGTTTGGCATGAGGTAACATCTCACTGGCTGCTTGAGTTGGAACAATACCACGACCCACCGTATCAAATAAAGTGATATTAAACTCATCTTCTAAGTTTTTGATGCGTTTACTGACCGCAGGCTGAGTAATAAAAAGCTTTTCTGCTGCACCCGAAATACTACCTGTATTCATCACAGTCACGAATGTCGTCAAATTTGTGGTATTCACACCGATGTCCTTAGCTACATAACGAGCTATAAATAAAAGTTGGCTGACCCAATCATAATGTATTAGAAATAAAAGTTTGCAACTATGAAAGAATCATCAATTATTATTATAGGATTAGCCTGCTATAATCACAAGACATCGAAACGTATTTTAGACATATTTATTGTATTTACTTGATAATCTGCGCCATAAATCTTATTTTAGGCATCAATTATCGCAACCATTAGTAAGTAACAGATAAAAACCTAGCACACTATGGGTTTAATAAATGAAAAATATAGTCATTAGCCACTAAAAAGGATAGCAATATGGCCGGTCAAACGTTATATGACAAACTTTGGAATGCTCACGAAGTCACCAAGCGTGATGATGGTTCGAGCCTGATTTATATCGACCGCCATTTGCTACATGAAGTGACAAGTCCGCAAGCGTTTGAGGGTTTGGAATTGGCTAATAGAGCGCCGTGGCGTCTGTCGGCTAATATTGCAAGCCCTGACCATAACGTACCGACAGTCACCAAAGAGCGCTCAGAAGGTGTGGCAGGTATCAAGGATAAGGTCTCGCGCTTACAAGTACTGACGTTAGATGATAACTGTGCCAAATTTGATATCGCTGAGTTTACGATTAATGATGCTCGTCAAGGGATCTTGCATGTCGTCGGTCCTGAGCAAGGCTTGGTATTGCCTGGTATGACTGTCGTTTGCGGTGATTCACATACCGCCACTCATGGCGCATTGGGCTGTTTAGCCCACGGTATTGGTACTTCTGAAGTTGAGCACGTATTGGCAACCCAGTGCTTGATTCAAAAGAAATCAAAGAATATGCAAATCCGCGTCACCGGTGAGCTTGGCGCTGGCGTAACCTCAAAAGATGTGGTGCTTGCTATCATTGCAAAAATCGGTACTGCTGGCGGAACAGGGCATGCGATTGAATTTGCTGGTCAAGTATTTGAAGACATGAGCATGGAAGGTCGTATGACCGTCTGTAATATGGCGATTGAAGCGGGCGCACGCGTGGGTATGGTTGCAGTCGATGATACGACGATTGACTATGTTAAAGGTCGTCCATATGCGCCGAACGAGTCACAATGGCAGCAAGCAGAAGCTTACTGGCGTACTTTTTACTCAGATGATGACGCTGTGTTTGATAGCGTGATTGAGATTGATGGTAGCCAAATTGCACCGCAAGTATCTTGGGGTACCTCGCCTGAGATGGTGGTTGATATCACACAGTCAGTGCCAACGCCTGATCAAGCGATTGATGAAGCACAAGAAGAAGGTTGGTTGCGTGCTTATACCTATATGGGTTTGGAGGCGGGTCAAAAAATTACCGATATTCAGCTGGACCGTATCTTTATTGGCTCTTGTACCAACTCGCGTATTGAAGATTTGCGTGATGCCGCCGCCGTGATCAAAGGTCGTAAAGTGGCTGATACTATTAAAGAAGCCATCGTCGTTGCTGGTTCTGGTCAAGTGAAGTTGCAGGCAGAAGCAGAAGGTCTAGATGCTTTATTTACGGACGCAGGCTTTGAATGGCGTGAGCCGGGCTGCTCGATGTGCCTTGCAATGAATGCTGATAAGCTTGAGCCACAAGAGCATTGTGCTTCGACATCCAATCGCAACTTTGAAGGTCGACAAGGCAATGGTGGTCGCACTCATCTGGTCAGCCCAGCAATGGCAGCAGCAGCAGCATTGGCAGGTCACTTTGTGGATGTGCGAACTTTTTAGATATTACGCGTCATTTAACAATAAGCACAATATTGATAGGAAATACTATGCAAGCTTATAACACCCAAACAGGCATCGTTTGCCCACTTGATCGTGCAAACGTCGATACCGACCAGATTATCGCAAAACAGTTTTTGAAGTCTATTAAGCGTACCGGTTTTGGCGTCAATTTATTTGATGATTGGCGTTATCTGGATGAAGGGTATCCGGGACAAGACAATAGCACACGTGTTATCAATCCTGACTTTATTTTAAATAAACCACGATATCAAGGCGCTAGTATCTTACTGGCGCGCCGTAACTTTGGCTGTGGCTCTAGCCGTGAACACGCGCCTTGGGCGCTTTCAGAGTATGGCTTTCGTACAGTCATTGCACCAAGCTTTGCCGATATTTTTTATAACAACTGTTTTAAAAATGGCATGCTACCGATTGTATTGGATGAAGAAATCGTTGATAGCCTAATGAAAGCCACGTTTGCCAACGAAGGCTATGAATTGACTGCAGATCTTGAGCGTCAGGTGGTCATCACCCCAACTGGCGAAGAGTATGCGTTTGAAGTCGATGACTTCCGTAAGCATTGCCTATTAAATGGTCTTGATGATATTGGACTGACGTTGCAGCAAAGCGATGCTATTAAAGAATACGAGCAAAAAATGATGCAAAAAACGCCTTGGATATTTAATGAAGTCAGAGCCTAGTGTTTAAGCATGAAATAAAACCGCTAATGGCAAACGATTAATAACGAATATGAATCGCCATAAAAACGAGCTTAGCGCTAATACAGCGTTGAGTTATGGCGACTAAGTGGCTAAAATGAACGGTAATCTATTCTTATATTATATATTTCCATCTGATAAATAGTAGCCACCATTATGAATAAAATACGTTTTGCGGTATGGACAAGTACGGCTATTGCCATAACCTTATTATCTGGTTGTCAGGCATTGACAGGCTATCAACAGATAGATAAAGCAGAAAGCGCAAAGGTATGGACGGGTACTATTAAGCCCATCGCTGGCGAGGTAAATATTGCCTGTGTCGGCACCTACCACTGTGAGATTGTAAAGATAGATCGCACGATGGTGATATCGCCTGAAAATCACAAACCTGTGAATGCCACCATGGTGGTTGCGATGAATGCTGCGAGCCAAAACAATAAAACTCGCACAAGAAGTAAGCATTCTCAAGCTGCTATGACGATGGATATGACGCCGCTTATTCATAATAATGCCATTAAGATTGTGCCATTATCAGCGTCTGCTATGCCAAATCTTATTAACTATTATGCTCGGGTCAAACCCGCTAAACGTGAAGTGCACGTTAATTTTTATCCAGAAAATAATCTAGGTTATGTCGAGCGTTTTGCTATGATTCATGACTTTGCTGGCCCCGGCACTTATCAGCTGCGTGCTTATCAAAAAAAGTCTGGCCAGAGCTCCGGTAGCTTGTTAGATACAGCATCGCCAGAGCCTTTATGTGTTGAGCTTTATCAAGGCAATACCGTGCAGCGCCGCTTTTGCAAGCAGATTGGCACTGAGCATCAAGGAGAGTTTGTAGAAGCCAGTATCGTTAAGGCGGCATCAGTGCCATTAAAAGTAAAGGTAAAAGCCAAAGTGTAATTATTAAAATCCTATCGTTATTAGCTAAAAACAAAAGCAAGTATAAAATAAGTTATAGATATATAAATTTACTCAACCTCAAGGACCAGTATGGCAACGATTTTAACATTAGCGGGCGATGGTATTGGCCCTGAAATCATGACTCAGGCCATTGATGTGCTGAACGCTGTCAATGATAAGTTTGCGTTAGGTTTGACCCTTGAGTCTGGATTGATCGGCGGTGTGGCAGTTGATTCAACAGGTGAACCTTTGCCAGAAGAGACGCTACAACGTGCACGCGCAGCAGATGCAGTGTTATTAGGTGCAGTTGGTGGTCCTAAGTGGGATGGTATCGAACGTAGTAAACGTCCTGAGCGCGGTTTGCTAAAAATCCGTAGTGAGCTTGGTTTGTTTGCCAATCTGCGTGTAGCCAAACTTTATCCGCAGCTTGTGAATGCTTCAAGCATTAAACCTGAGATTATCTCAGGTCTAGATTTGCTGATCGTGCGTGAATTAACTGGTGGTATTTATTTTGGTGAGCCGCGGGGTATTCGTACACTAGAAAATGGTGAGCAGCAAGGCTATAACACCATGGTGTATAGCACTAGCGAAATCAATCGTATTGGCAAAGTTGCTTTTGAATTGGCGCAAACACGCGCGCAAGCAGCAGGAACCGCTGCCAAAGTCTGCTCTATCGACAAAGCCAATGTATTGGAAGTTACTGAGCTTTGGAAACAGACGATGATTGAATTACAGCAGTCAGAGTATAGCGATGTGGCGTTATCTCATATGTATGCTGACAATGCTTGTATGCAGCTGATTAAAGACCCCAAACAATTCGATGTTATGGTCACTGGCAATCTGTTTGGTGATATCTTATCTGATGAAGCAGCGATGCTGACGGGTTCTATTGGCATGCTGCCATCAGCCAGCCTTGATGAAGCGGGCAAAGGCATGTATGAGCCTTGTCATGGTTCAGCGCCTGATATCGCAGGACAAGATATAGCCAATCCACTAGCGACCATTTTATCGGTTTCTATGATGTTACGTTATACTTTTAAACAAGAAGCAGCAGCACAAGCGATTGAACAAGCGGTCAGTGATGTGCTTGATGATGGCTTACGTACGGTCGATATCTTGGATCGTAATGAAGCTGGACTTATACAAGTCGGTTGTCAGCAAATGGGACAAGCCGTATTGGCAAAATTGATTTAATAGAGATTACTTTATCCTAATCTGAATTTTTGAAAATTTATAATAATGAACCCATAATTTGCTAAGCAAGTTATGGGTTTTTTACTGTTCGCTTTTAGAGAAGAGAAGCGTTCGCTAATGTTAACGTCTTTAAACAGAAAGCTGCATAAAAGCATTTGTTTTAACACAGATACTGCAGTCTAATGCGCTTATTAACACAATGCTGTTATATGCTCACATGGGAATATGTCACCATAGCTTATCTATAACTGGTTTAGATAAATCAATGTCTACTGGCTCAATCCACATTGTAAAATCAGTCCTATACTAGTCACAGGCTTTTTGACATGGACATATGGTATGTTGAACTAATTATATAATCCTAATTAGGCATTAATGGTAATAATTTTATAATTACTTATAAATTGTTTGTAATAAAAAATATAACTTAACAAATTGGAGTAATACATGTATCAATTGACCAAAATCAGCACGGCAATCGCAGCGCTTGGTCTATCGACCATTTTATTTATGGGGCAAAGTATTGCAGTAACGAGCGATGTCAAAAATGACACGGTTGAAGGAAGTGCAAAAGGTACTGCCACTAAGAGCACAGAGTCTAATAGTAAAAATCAAGTAACTAGTAATAACAACGATGTCAGCCCAGTAACCAATGGCGTAAGTCAAAAAGTTGCTGGTAAAAGTAAGACAGCAGTATCGTTGAATAAGTTTTTACCGACCATAAAATATACCACTGAAAATCTACCAATGGAGGCGCAAAAGGTAAATAGTGCTACTTGGAAACAAGGTATGAAGAGAAATCGTGATACTACCACTAAGCTGCAAGCTCTATTAAACTGGCATCAAAACGGTGTTGGTGCAGTTGATGGCTATTGGGGAAAGAACTCTCGTAAGGCGATGCAGGCTTTTCAGATGGCAAATGGGTTGGCAGTGACCGATACATTGAATATTGAGACGTGGCAGGCATTGACCAAGAATGATAAGCTTATGGCACAACCGGTATTGGTCAACTATCAGCTCACTGATGCAGATATCAATATAAAAACCACGGTTATTCCAGCAGGAGCAGAAGCCAAATCCAAGCTTGAAGGGATGTACTATGAAACTGTCATTGAAGGTTTGGCGGAAAAGTTTCATATCAGTGAAAGTTATCTTAAGGCGCTTAATCCTAATGCTAAATTTGCACTAGGCGAAACCATCACTGTCTACAATCCAGGCAATCCTAATATCAAACCTGTTAGTCGAGTGGTTGCTGATAAGGCTACCGAAACATTGTATGCATATGATGATAAAGGCATCTTGGTTGCTAGCTATCCAACCACAGTAGGAAGTACAGCGACGCCATCACCAACAGGCACGCATACGGTTGCAGTTAAGGTACACGAGCCTAATTATACTTATACAGCAGAGAACGGTAGCAAGTCTATTTTGCCACCCGGTCCTAACAACCCTGTAGGTTCGGTATGGATTGGACTCAGTAAACCGTCTTATGGGATTCATGGTTCGCCCGATCCTGCTCGTATCAGTCGTCAGGCATCAGCAGGGTGTATACGTCTAACCAATTGGGATGCGCTTGCATTACTTGGGGTGATACAAAGTGGTGCAACTGTTGAATTTAAATAACGGCTAAACTCTAGACAAAAAAATACCGCTGATATCTAGCGGTATTTTTTATGGTAAAACCATATTAACTTACTAAAATATGATAGGCAATAATGAGTAGGTTAGCAGTATCATTATTATTATCAGTTAAACCACTCAAGCATTATACATATGCTCTTATAACTATCTTAGTAGATAAGAATTTAGTTTTTACCACGGTAAGTAATGCGACCTTTAGACAAATCATAAGGTGTCATCTCAACCTTAACTTTATCACCAGTCAAAATTCGGATGTAATGCTTACGCATCTTACCTGAAATGTGCGCAATGATTTCGTGTCCGTTTTCTAAACGAACTTTAAACAAAGTATTTGGAAGGGTGTCAATGACTTCGCCTTCAAATTCAATAATCTCGTCTTTTGCCATAATTTGTATCATCAATCAATTTAAAATAAGCCCATATTATACGTAAGTTAGCAGATTAAAGCAATACGGAACCTGATTTTTACTTGACAGCCTGTAAGTGATATGTATGCCAGATTATATTAATCTAATCGGGCAGGTTGAGCCAAATAGGGGTGAGTGGCGCATTTGGCAGTAAGGTTTGAAAATGCTCAGGATAATAGGCATTAATAAAATATAGTCCATCACCAGAAGCGGTAGGCGGCGCTATCGTACGATCCTTTTTAGCCAAGATATTTAAAAAGTCAGCTGGTTCTAATTCATGTCTACCGATGGCATATAGCGTACCCATCAGGTTTCGCACCATATGGTGCAAAAACCCATCAGCTTGAATATCGAAGACGATAAACTGACCATGAGCAAATAGGTTGGCATGGCTAATATGGCGCACAGGCTGATTGGATTGGCAAGCAGCAGCACGGTAGCTACTAAAATCATGTGTACCAACGATATCAGCTGCTGCGAGCTGCATGGCTTTTAGATCAAGCGGCTCATGAATATGTGTCACCTGATGATTGAGGATAGCAGGACGCTGAGTTTGGTTTAGAGTAATGTAGCGATAACGACGGGCAATAGCGGCAAAGCGAGCATGAAAGTCAGCAGGCATCGGCTGAACCCAGCGTAAAGCGATATCATCAGGCAAAAGACTATTTACACCACGCAGCCAATTGTGCGAGGGTCGATAAGCATGAGTAACAAAATGGGCAATCATATTGCCAGCATGAACACTTGAGTCTGTGCGCCCTGCAGCAATCACTTCTACTGGTTCATTGGCAACAGTACTAATGGCGGTCTCTAACGCTTCTTGTACGCCAAGTACCTCTCTTTGGCGTTGCCAACCATGATAGTGAGTGCCCAAAAATTCAATAGCAATGGCTAAGGTATAAATTGGGCGCTTTGCTTCGTTGTTTTCAGTCATGGATATGGTCATTTTGGAACTTATACAGAGTTTGTGAGTGATAGTTTAACGTTTTTTGATACTGGTGGCCGTTTGCTGGACGTTATTTAACCAGCGTTGTCGACGCCTTGCTGGGCTATCGTAGCGTAGCAGTAACCATAGCAAGCGTGCATAAATGGCCGGAATGGTTAAACGACCGCCTGCAACCACTTGATAATCGTATTGCCAACTGCCCGCAGCATAAGTGTCGCTCACACCACCAAACGGCGATTGGCTAGCGCACACTACCATATGACCTTTTTCATAAGCCAGTTGCAAGGCTTCTGCCAACTTTACTGAGTAAGGGACGTTGCCAGCGCCATAGCCTAATAAAATAATGCCACAAGGCGGCTGTGTTAATAAGGCGCGCAGCTGTTGGTTTAAAGCGTCGGTTGCATTGGGCAAACAGTACAACGCATGAACGTAAGCGTGCTTGGCACGAACTGCAATATCAGCACTAATATCTTGTTGGTCATCAAGCCAGTGCTGCCGACGAGTATCTGGTAAGCTTTTGACATAGCTATTGGCAGGATAAGCCGCTCTAGAGTGACCAGTAAATGCCATAAAGTCATGGCTATGTATTTTTTGCACCGTTTGCGCTGGCCATGATTCGCCGCCGAAGGCAATCTTCACCCCAGATTCACCTGCACTTGCTAGCTTTAACGAGTCAGTAAGGTTGTTCCAAGCATCACTCTGTGCATCTACTTTATAAGAGTGCAGTTCCTCACTATCTAGGAGCGGACGCATACTACCAGTAACGACAATACAAATATCGCTACCTGCAAAGGCTTCTGCTAAGAACGCTCCCAAATAACTGAGTGTATCCGTGCCCGTAATTAACACAAAACGTCTACTGCCTTGTTGATATGCCGACAATAAAAGCTGGTAAAAATGCACAAAATCACTGGGTGTAAACTGACTGCTGTCCTTAATCAGAGTATTGTGAAGCCAAGCAATGGGCGATAGATTAAGCGCATTATCCGATTCTGCCAGTAGTTGCTGCAAAGTTGGCAAAAAAACCTCTGCTGATAGCGGCGCTAATGGACGACCATAACTCCCAAAAGTGCCGCCAGCATAAATAAGTTGGATAGGTACAGGGATTGTATTTGTCATAGATGAGTGCACTGTATTGGTTTTAAATTACATAGACGATAGAGCAGAATTATTGAAAGAGAAATCATTGCTAGAGAAGAGATAGAAAAAGCACCATTATTCTAAATGCAGCGAGTATTCTAAGTGGCTAGAATACTCGCTATCACACCATTTATTTTAAGCAGTGCGATCAAGCAATCGTTGTGCTTGCTGCTGCTGTTCATCATTACCTTTAGCAATGACTTCATTAAGTAGGCGTTTGGCGCTATCATATTCGCCAAGCTGCACGTATTGACCTGCTAAATCTAGTGTTACTTGATTGCTGTCTAAGGATTTAACAAAATCAAAGTCTGCTGCGAACCGTGACGAAAAATCTTCAGTACTGCTAGTGTCGGCTGCAGGAGCTATATCAATAGCATTGTCGAGATGAGTATTGGCATATTCGCTATCAACTTCAACTGGTGTGCTTGCTGTTGTAGACTCTGATAAAGATAAAGAATCAAAGTCAAAATCATCGTCTATTACCGTATCGTCATCGAACATCAGAGTAGTAGGGGCACTGCTAGAAGCGTCGGACTCATTTTTTGTGCTATTTGTTTCTTCGGCGCTGATACCTTCAATATTTGTATCTTCAATATTTGCGTCTTCGAAACTAAAATCTTCAAAATTATCTTCGACAATAGAATGCTGAATTTCTATTTGATCTGGCGTCTCATTCGACACATCTTTACTGTGTAAAGATAAGGTCAGATGGTCATCATCTAAATAAGTTGTCTCTGTTGTGACAGGCGCATTATTGATAACGTTATTGGTATCGGCGTCACTGTTTAAATCTAAGACAAAGTCATCTTCTAATGATAGCTCATTTAAGCTGCTGTTAAAACTATCATCGGTAGCGTCATTGGTGGGAGTCTCTGTAGATGCAAGACTGTGCTCAGATAATTCAAAATCAAAATCAAAATCACTGTCACTGTCAGTAATAGGACTATTATCAGTGTCTATAACCACAGTTGCAGGCGCAAAAATATCTTCATCTACTACATCAAGCGTGGTGACAGGTGCCGAGTTATTACTAGTATGGACAGATTTATTAGTGCCATCTTCTAAATCACTCAGACTAAGATCAAACGCTTGCTCAATATCATCGAAATTATTATCATCAAAAGCATTCGAAGCTGCTAAGGTTTCATTAGTAGCCTCTGACAAGTCGTTTTTGTATTCAACATTTTGAACCGTATTAGTATCAAGGATTGGACTATTGCTGCTCGCTTTATTGGTCGGCAGATCAAAATCTAAACTTTCAAATCCAGCATCTTCGCTTTTGTCTGCTAACATAGTTTGTTTAGTGACTTGGTTTTGTTCTTCAGTCAGCAAAGCTTTTAACTCATCAGCTTGTGCGATACTTTTGTCATCATTATTTGCTTTGATAGCATCATAGACTTTATTGAAATTCTCAGACTCATCTATCGTGGCATATACCGCAAGGAGCTTGAGAGATAATTGGCTATCATTTGGCTTTTCGCTTAAGCCGCGATTGAGCGTTTCAATCGCTTTATCATAGCGCTGTTGATCCATAAAACGTTGAGCAATCTCAATATGATCAAACTTTTTCTCATGATTGATAGCTGTTTGAGTAGGCGTACTTCTAGAAGCAGCATGCTTCGATAAGGGCTCAATTTTGCCAGTATTTGTACTCAAATGCTCTGATGGCTTTTGCGCTTTGTTTTTGCGCATGACCAAGACCGCAACGAGTAAAATAACCACCAATCCGGCGATGATATATAGCATATTGTCCATAGTTACTCCCACGCCTACGATCAGAGCTGCTTGCATTGATCTGTTAGGCAGTTATTGATTGCGTAATTTTTTGAGACGAGCTTGCAGCTCAGCCAGTTTTCGATTTTGTAATTGTAATTTGCGAGTATAGCTCTCAAGCGTACCACTAGTTTTTGATAACTGCTGCGCTTGTGAAGCAGTACTTTGTCTTGATGATTTAAGCAGGTCTAACACTTCCATGCTAAGTCCGTTACCCGTTGCTATGCCTGCTTTGGTTTTAGTGCCATCTGCGCTGCCTTCATGACCGGGAGCAAGGACAGAAAACTGCGCCTTTGGTAAAATTTGAGTCTTAGTGGTCGCCGGCTTTTCAGTATGTTTTGTTGCTTGCGTATTGTCACCTTTGGACACAGGATTTGATGCAGTTGGTTTTTTTGCGACAGGTGTATTGGCGCCTCTATATTGCCTTTGAGCACTGATAGCAGCTTCAAGTTTTTGCTGTGAAGGTAGCGCATCATAATTAGGTAAACTCAACTGTGCATCTGCTTTTAATTGATTGGCGTTTCTATTGATAAAAGCGTCAGGATTTTGCGTCTGAATTTCTTTCATGACGGTTTGAACGTCGATATTGTTCTTCTCTGCAATTTGCTGGGCAATCACCCACAAGTTGTCGTTACGCTGCACGGTATAATTGATCTCGCTACTAGCTGAATTATCTGATACTTGCCTTGAAGTGTTTTTTGCTGCGGCCGACGTTTTAGGCGTCACTGCTTTCTGCCAAGCATTCGAGTTAGGGGGAATATTGTTGAGTGGGGCTGTAGCGACCATATTATTACTATCATTTGGAATAATAGCTTTATTTTTATTGGTGAAAGCTGCTTCATTCGGCGTCAGGGTTTTAGGAGCCATAGGACTAGCAACCATCATATCTGTATTGCTTTGACTCTTCGGCTGTATCTGACGAGTAATTTGTATGTTTAAAATATCGAGCTGTTTATCAGTCTCGCTAGTAGCAGAAAGCGTACTATTTGATGAGACGGTTAAAGCTGTATTATTGTCATTATTTGCGACCGCCATGACACTATCGTTTTTTATATCAATAGGATTATTTAATCGACCGTTTTCTAAACGGCTAGGCGCATAGGTTGTGATATTGCTTTGTGTCGTTGTTGCAACTGCTGTTGGTAAGCCAGAGGGTATAGTCGTTGCCTGAACGCTTGGTATTTGTGAGCTTGACGCTTGGATACTTGGCGTTTGAATAACAGGTACTCGTATATTAGGCGATTGAACATTGCGCTCGGGTAATGTTGCAGCCTTTAGTGTAGGTTTCGATGAACCAGATGATAATAAAGGTGGCGGTGCACCATTTCTAACCGTCAATGGCTGCGCGTTAGTTGTAGAAACCACGGGTAAATTAGGCTTTTTTGCGCCTGTTACGATATTTTTAGAAGTCGCAATCGGCAAGCTATCATTAAGCGGCATCAGTAATGTTTTTGGGATAACATTACGCTGATTGCCATCATTAATTGCTAGAACCACATCGGCAAAGGGTTTGGACATAGGCTTGGTGGTGGTAATAAAAACTTGACCACTTGTAGCTGAAGTCGGATGAAAGCGTACGATCATGGAATCAGTTGGGGTTAGACCCATTTGCTGATAAATGGCAGAATTTGCCAAACTGGCTGAAAAGTCAGTGTTTTCAATATCAGTGACCATAATACTGGCAACTAAAGGTTCGTGCTGAGCTGAAATAACAACTGTTTTGCCGATAGTCGCTGCTTGGGCGCTAGATATTAAGGCTGCATAACTTATTGAATAAAACAATGCCATCGATACTGCGCGATGTATGCTAGTCAAGCGGTAAGATAAATGACAAGACATATGCAGCCCTTTGGAGTAAAAGTTGTCTGTGTTGTTATAACAAAATACTGTTTAGTTTACCAGTTTATTCCACTGCTGTTGTGACCAATAGTTCAATTGCATGTTTAATACTTACACACATCAGTCAACTTTTTTATCAAGCAGCATGGCATCACCATAACTAAAAAACCGATACTCGGATTCGATGGCATGTTGATAAGCTTCTTCGATAGATTTTTTTGTCGCAAATGCGGACACTAGCATCAGCAACGTAGACTTTGGCAAGTGAAAGTTGGTCAGTAGCTTATCCACGACGCCAAACTCAAAACCGGGATATATAAAAATCTCTGTATCACCTGCCCAGCCAGAGAGTGGCTGTCTATCGACTGCGGTTTGTTGGTAAGCCGTTTCAAGGACACGTGTGACAGTAGTCCCGATAGCAATGACTTGCTTGCCATTGGCATGGGTCTGATTGATAAGGTCGGCAGTGGCTTGAGGCAGGTGTGCATATTCGCTATGCATCGTATGATTCAGCAGGTTCTCTGTTTTTACCGGAGCAAAAGTACCTGCGCCGACATGCAGTGTAACAAAAGCGGTTTGAATACCTTTTGCCGCCAGCTTTTCTAATACAATATCGTCAAAATGTAAGCTTGCTGTCGGGGCAGCGACGCTGGCAAGCTTAGCAGGATCATGAAAAACAGTCTGATAGCGAGTATTGTCGGTCGCATCAGCATGGCGTTCGAAATAGGGTGGAATAGGCAGCTCACCATATAGCTCTAAATCAGGCAGAATGGGCGTATCAAAAGCCAAGATAAATAAGTTCTCTTGGCGTCCAATCATGACACCAGTCATATGACCATCAGCAAGTACAAGACCTTGTCCAAGCTTCAACGCTTTACTGGCTTTGACATGACAAAGAGCGATATGCTTTTCTGCAATAACCGTCATGTCTATGATGTCAGAGTTTGACGTTATTGTGTCTAGATCCGCGCTATTTAAATCGGAGAGAGCGACCAAACGCTCTATTAATACTTCAATCTTTCCACCGGTATCTTTTTGACCAAATAAGCGCGCTTTCATTACCTTGGTATCGTTAAAAACAATCAAGTCGCCTGCATTAAGTAATTCTGGCAACTCAGAAAACAGCTTATCTTCAACTTCAACCTGACTATTAGCATTGTTAGCGCGCAAGTAAAGTAGCTTTGACGCGGAGCGCTGTGCCAATGGATAACGGGCAATCAGCTGGTCTGGCAGCTCATAATCATAATCATCAACACTTAGATACTCTAAAATATCGTCATTATGACTGGCAGTAATTTCAGAGTTATTATTTAAGGTTTGAGGTTCAGAGTCAGTCATAAGAAAGTCTTTCGATAGATGAGAATTTTGAGAGCAATTGTAGCAGAAATGAGGATATGAAAGAATGTTTTACTAAGTGGTACTTTTTTATTTACCTCTAAATATAAATAAAATAGCCTAAGTAAAAAATTGAGATATTTATTTAGGAAAACTCTCTAAAAAATTCAGGCGAAAAATCATTCAAATAAATTTAATTGTGGCGTGACTTGCGTTGCAGATGTGAGCGAAGAAAATGTCACACCAACCAATCGAATAGGAAGAGTACGCGGAATGTCCAAAAATAGCTTATCTAACCAAAAGTGAGCGGATTCTGCGCTATCAAATGCCGTCGATAAGGTATGCGAGCGCGTGACTTGAGTAAAATCTGAGTATTTGACCTTTAGAGTAATAGTATAGGCAATAAGCTGTTTTTTGTGCAGCTGACTAAAGGCATCAGCATTTTGTTCATAGATTTGTATTTTTAGTTCATTATCATCCGTTAAGTTTTCTCTAAACGTAGTCTCAGAGCCCACTGATTTGTGTGTACGCTCAGACTTGACCGCACGCTCATCACGTCCATGAGCGATATCATGATAAAACTGTCCACGCTTACCGAACTCATTGACTAGTATGGCAGCTGGCGTACGCCGAAGGTCAGCGCCGTTACTAACACCCATTGCATGCAGGCGTTTGGCCGTTGCTTTACCAATACCGTGGAAGCGTTCAATAGGCAAAGCGCTGATAAAGGCATCAGCATCCGCTGGCGTGATGACCGCTGTGCCATTAGGTTTATTAATATCAGAGGCAATTTTCGCCAGCATTTTATTAAATGAGACACCGGCAGAGGCGTTTAGACCCGTTTGTCCTAAAATCTGCGCTCGTAACCAATTTGCCATTAATGTGGCTGAGCCTTGATGAACAGACAATCCAGTAACATCCAAATAGGCTTCGTCTAATGATAACGGCTCAACATGTGGGGTCAGAATGTGCATGATACGACGTATCTCAACACTAACAGCACGGTAAACATCAAAGCGCGGCGGTACAAATATCACCTCAGGACAGCGCTTTCTGGCTTCATAGCATGACATCGCGGAGCGTACGCCAAACTTACGAACTTCATAGCTTGCTGCCGCAACCACACCGCGACCATTGGGATCGCCGCCAACCACCAATGGCTTGCCACGCAGCTCAGGAAAATCACGCTGTTCTACACTGGCATAAAAAGCATCCATATCGATATGAATGATTTTGCGAAGGTTAGATTGGCTAACGGCAGGTTTAGTGTTTGTTGTTGTAACATGTATTGTCATAAAACTATTTTACCTGATTTTTCGCACCGATTTTGGTCTCTAATGCTCACTCAAAAAGTGAGAAGTGTTACATAGGTTAATAAAAAACAAGAGTTTCATTAGATTTTTTTAACTACTGAAAACTATTCTAAAAATTTAATATCGATAGTGCATCATCGTTCATTTAATCGATAATATTCAAAGAACTATTAGATTATAAGGTGCCAAATCCGATTAATATGCATAACACTTAGTAGTATTTTTAAATGTACCGACCGTTCATATTCATATCTTGACCATTCATCGGAAATACTATATCTGGTTGTTACACTTTTGCTTGCATAGCGTTACAATAAGACAGCTAGGATACAAAGCGTTTATAGAATAGAGCAAGAAAGGTAAATCATCGTTAAATATAGGCATAATTTTTGATGGGTACAGATGAGTAGCAAATGGATTTGCATCGCTTATATCAAGCTCATCGCTTTAACAACGATAAAGATCATTAATAAATATCAGTATAGAAAACCCTATATTTCATGACGAATAGCTCAAACTATGGTGAGAGAAGTTAAGGAGCTGGGTATGAATAATGAGTTGAGAGGAAGCGATTTAACACGCGCATTGCTTGCACGAGGTGACAAACAAATATGGTGCGCAGTCGATGATGACAGTGACGAACAAGCGATGATGGATCATTGTGGTAACGATTTTACCGCTTATATTGTCGAATTTAAAGATGGCTTTTTTTACTGTAATTGTGGTACGGCTTGGCTGTTCGCAGTACCCATAAAAACAGTGGCTGCAACACAATCTGATATGAATATTTGAATAGCCTATTTTTCATACTTTAAGTTAAATAGTATAAATGGCAATAGTACCACTATATTTTCAGAAAAAAGCCTCCAATTTAGGAGGCTTTTTTGCAGCTTATATCAAGCATTTGGTGCATCAGGCTGCACCATAGGGTCAGCGTCGGCAAAAGCCTTTAATGTTCGACAGTGGGCGTCGATCGCAACGATATTTGGATAAGCACTGAGATCTACCTTGAAGCGTTCGGCAGAAGAGACCTGCGGAATCAGATAACAATCTGCAAAAGTAGGGCTGTCGCCATAGCAGAATTTACCGCGTGTTTTGTCTTGTGCCAAGCGTTTTTCGAGAGCGTCAAAACCTTCACTCATCCAGCGATGGCACCAAGCCATGACTTGATCCTCATCTACTGACAGCTCATTACGCAGATACTGCAAAATACGTCGGTTATTTAGCGGATGGATATCACAGCCAATCATAGCGCTCAAAGCCCGTACTTGCATGCGACCTGCTGCGTCTTTGGGCAATAGAGGATGCTCAGGATAGACCTCTTCTAACCACTCCAAAATAGCAGGACTTTGATACAACCATAAATCATTTATTTGTACGACGGGTACCAAGCCTTGAGGATTAATAGATTGAAAGACGGCTTCTAATTGTTCATCTTTTGCTAAATTAACCGCAATGTAATCGTAATCTAACTGCTTTAAATTCATTGCGATACGTGTACGGTAAGAGGTACTACTGCGAAAGTAGCCATAAAGTGTCATCATAGTGCATTCCTTTTATTATGCTGTGTTGTGAGTAAGATAAAGGGTTATAATTACTGAGCTTATTAATGTCTTAAAGAGTAAAAGATACCTATTATGACATTAAGTCTTTATTTCAATTTTCTAATATTGTATTGATAACGCATTCAGTTAATCATTCACAGAGTAAACCATGCCAGCAGCTGAAAACCTGATAGACAATCTTACTAGGATGAATAAAAACCAAGGCGGCGTACAATCGCTTGAGATTGGGCTGTCGATATTAGACGTGCTCATCGATTGTAACGAGCCGATGATGCTAAAGGATATTGCACAAGCCATGCAAATGCATCCAGCAAAGTGCCACCGTTATTTGGTCAGTCTTATTCGTAAACACTATGCTCGCCAGCTCAGTGATGGACGTTATGGACTTGGTGATAGAGTTCATGCAATGGGCGCGCTAGGAGCAGTAGGTCATAGTGGGTTTAATCAAAATAATATCTTGGATCGTCTGACGCATATTGCTAATGAGATCAAAGACACGCTTAACTGCGGTGTACAAATCGCTAAATGGTTTAGCGAAGGACCGATTATCATTCAATCCGTTGAACCAGACACCACTATTAGTATTATTACTCGCATCGGATCGCGTATGCCGCTGACTACATCTGCGACAGGTCATTTGTTTGCAAGCTATCAGCCAGACGCCATTATCAAACCCTTGGTCATCACAGAATGGCAGGCGAAACAAGAGTCAGCAATAACAGAGAAATGGCAGCACTTTAACCAGTTGCGAGCGAAAGTTCGAACCCAAGGCTATGCGACTGTTACTGGTGATATGTTAATGGGGATTAATGCGATTACTATTCCCGTTATCATACCGCAGCTCTCAACCACTGCGAATCTATATGACAAAGACAAACTATCTGTTGAAAGTTTGTCTTTGGAGTATGCCATTACTATCATTGGTACCACAGAGCAGTTGCCCATGAGTGATCAGCGTAATGTGGTCGAGCAAATATTAGCAATTGCACAACGTTATCAAATAGTGTAGCTCGTAAAATAGCTAAGAATTATCTTAGCTATTTTATAAAGAATACTCTAAACGCTAAAAAATATTACTCACCGGCAGGCGCGACTTCTCGTGCTTCAGCCAGCTCCTCTGCATGTAAAAACTGAGTATGTGCTGGCGCACGTTTGGTACGTGACCATTCGTCCAGCATCTCATATTTCATCTCTTTAGTAATCATCGAAACTTTTTCTTCTGAGGTAATATCATCGTAAGTAAGCTCCATACGATGTCCATTAGGATCGAAGAAATAGATAGAATGGAAGATGCCATGATTCGTCACACCGATCACGTCGATGCCGTTTTCTTCCAAATGCTTTTTAGCTGCCATTAAGGCATCACGGTCTTTTACCTTCATCGCTAGATGTTGTACCCAGCTTGGGGTATTAGGGTCAAAGCCCATTTCAGGTTGATTAGGCACTTCAAAAAATGCTAAGACATTGCCATTGCCCGCATCTAAAAACACATGCATATAAGGGTCAAAGGCTTTGGTAGAAGGTACATGATCCTCAGCGAATGCTAGGATGAACTCCATATTCAGATATTTTTTATACCATTCAACGGTCTCTTTAGCGTCTTTGCAGCGATAGGCCACATGATGGATTTTTTCAATTTTAAAACTCATATCAAACTCCTTTTGATAGGACGTACAATTTGTATCAATCGGTTGGCTGTTAGTAACTATGAATATAAGTCATTAACCCCTAACAGCGTAACGCTATCGTTTGCACGCCTTTTTATACATAAACGTTTACTATATACAGGTCAACAAATAAGTACTATTTGTCAAAATCGAAGGTAAGGGCAGGCAATACTTTGCCGCGTACTTCACCAAAGCCAACACGAATACCGTCTTTTTCGCTATAGCCTTTCATGATGACCGTGTCACCATCTTCGATAAAGCTGCGTGTCTCACCGCCTTGGAGGGTGACAGGTTTGGTTGCATTCCACGCAATCTCTAACATCGAGCCATAAGAATCAGGCATCGGTCCTGAGATAGTCCCTGAACCCATCATATCGCCCACTTCTACTTTACAGCCAGTGATAGTATGGTGAGTCAACTGCTGCGCCATTGACCAGTACATATATTTAAAATTGGTTTCGCAAACCACCGTTGCTTCTTCAGCATTTTCAGGCAATAGTTCTACTGATAAATGGATATCGTAACTATTATTGCTGTTTTTTTCGTTTAGATAAGCAAGCGGCTTTGGTTCTTGCGTTGGGCATGGCATCTTGAACGGTGCTAAGGCTTCCATCGTCACAATCCAAGGAGACACTTCAGAGGCAAAAGTTTTGGCGTTAAATGGACCTAACGGCACATATTCCCATTTTTGAATGTCACGAGCTGACCAATCGTTTAGCAAAACCATACCAAAAATATGATCAATAGCATTATCTACGGCAATTGGTTGACCAATATTATTACCTTTGCCAACGACAAACGCCGTTTCAAGCTCAAAGTCCAGACGCTTACAGGGTGAGAAAATAGGGCGGTCATCGGCATTGGGTTTTAGCTGACCTGATGGACGTATCACATCTGTACCACTGACGATGACGGTGCTGGCGCGTCCGTTATAACCTACTGGCATCTCAGTCCAGTTAGGCAGTAAGGCATTACTTGGGTCACGGAACATAGTACCGACATTGGTTGCGTGCTCTTTAGACGAATAGAAATCGGTAAAGCCGGGCACTTGAACCGGCAGATGCATAGTGACGTCTGATTGTTGAAATAGGGCTATTTGCTGCAAATCTTCGTTATCACGTAAGGTATCGCAGTCGCTAGAAAGTAACGTCTGTATGGTTTGACGTGCTTTGGTCCAGTTGTCTCGACCAGAATCAATAAAGGCGTTTAAGGTATTTTGATCAAAATATGGACCACCGTCTAGACTTAATAGCCCTTCAGCTTCAAGTACCGATAAGTCCAATACGTGCTTGCCAATAGCCACACCAGCGCGGCGTTTGCCGTCGGCAGTATCGCTAAAAATGCCATAAGGTAGGTTATGAATAGAGAAGTCAGAATCGGTTGCGATATCGAGGAAAGATGAGAGGTTTTTGTCAATCGTTGACATGATCGGCTCCTTGCTAAAGCGAATATTAAATTACGTTATAATTAACTACTTACGTATAATGTAATTTATAGTGTAATCGATTGCAAGTTTTTTTATGTGCTCGTCCTATAAATTGATTGAGTTTTGACCGAGACTAAAAGCTATAGTCAGTGAAAAGTCATATCAACACATTAGGTACTGCTGGTATCAATTTTTCTTGCTTGCTGTGCCCATGCAGACAGAGGCTGCAAAAAAATTGTACCAGCAGTACCGTAGCGTTTTGACTATATTTGCCTTTTTTGCTAAAAATATCCCCACTACGAAATCCAACGCATGAAAAAAGGCTAAGTAACGATACTTAGCCTTTGTTTATATGTTAATAAAAGCGATGAGGGAATTAATCTTTTAAAACGTCAACCATCGCATTGGCAACATAGTCGATATTGGTACTGTTTAAGCCGGCAACACACATACGTGAGTTCGATACCATATAGATACCATACTTGCTTTGTAGTTGTGCAACTTGTTCAGGCGTCAGACCTGTAAAGCTAAACATACCGTTCTGGGCGGTCAAGTAATCAAAGCTACGACCTGGGATTTTTTCTTCTAATACTGATTTGAGTTTGGTACGCATAGATTTGATACGGTCACGCATCGCATATACTTCGCCAACCCATTGCTCATGCAAGGCTTCGTCGTTCATAACGATATCAACCACACGACCACCATGTGATGGCGGGCTTGAGTAGATACGACGTACCGTAGAGTTCAGCTGACCAAAGACGCGATCAGTTTCATCTACCGTTGGGCAAACAACTGATAGACCACCGACACGCTCGCCATATAGCGATAAGTTTTTAGAGAATGAGTTACTCACAAACAATGGCAGACCCATATCGACGGCTTTACGAATGGCGTAAGCATCGCTGTCCATATCTTCGCCAAAGCCTTGATAAGCGATGTCCATAAACGGAATCAGCTCGCGCGCTTGAATGACGTTTAGGACTTGATCCCATTGCTCACGAGTCAAATCAACGCCCGTTGGGTTATGACAACAAGGATGAAGCAGCAGAACATCATCTTTATTCAATGTCTCAAAAAACGCGATCATCTCATCAAATTTGATGCCACCAGTAGCAGTATCGTAGTACGGGTATTTACCGACTTCGACGTCAGACCCTTCAAAAATAGCAATGTGATTGCCCCATGTAGGGTCGCTCACGTAACACTTAGACTGCGGGAACCATTCGTGGATGAATTCTGCGCCGACTTTTAGTGCACCAGAGCCACCGATGGTCGCGATAGTAGCCACTAAGCCATCTTGTAAAATCTGAGCGTCTTTACCAAACAGCAATTCTTGACAGCCTTTGCGATGTCCTGGTAAACCTGCCATTGGTAAATACGGGCGAGGAGAGATTGGGTCTGCAATACGTTGTTCAGCTGTTTTTACACACTCAAGTACTGGCATTTTGCCATCTTCGTCATAATAGACACCGACACCCAAATTGACTTTATCTGGGTTGTTATCGGCTGCAAATTTGTCCATCAATCCTAAGATTGGGTCGCCGGCATAGTAATCGATACGTTCAAACATGTGTTTTCCTTACAAGGGATATAAGTACAAAGGTATAAGTTGAGGCGCTAAAAAGCATAAACCAGTTTGGGCATTAACTCAATGTTAGATTCCATTATCCCCACCAATTCATGCATTTTTTTGCCTAGTGATGCCATTTTCTTGAATCATCGTCTGACTTGTTTTGATAAAGGGTAGAAAGCTGGCTGTTAAATATTTTGCAAATCATCAAAATGGGTCGCAAAGTAGCCCTGCAAAAAATGCTTAAAAGCGATACTCGCCGGCGATAAAGCTCGCGATGAACGTTGGTAAATAAAGAATCGGCGCATTTTGACAGGTTGCGTCAAAGGTCGCATCTGCAAACCATTAGCGCTGACCCAGTCTATCACCTCAGGCATATAAGGCAGACACAAGGTAATACCAAAGCCTTGACGGGTCATCTCGAGCGCTGTCGACATAAAATTTACTTTATAGCGTGCTTGTTGTATGTGGTTTGCGATACGCTCATCAAGCTCTGCGGTCACTTGCTCAATAAATGGACCTTGCAGGGTAATGAGCGGCGTATCAATCAAATCTTGCCAAACAATCTCAGATTTACGTGCCAGAGCATGACTATCAGGCATGACCACACAGAATGGCAGCTGATATAACAAATCGGCGCTGATGTCATCTTCAGCGTCCATAAATTCAAGCTCAGTGCCCACGCCCAAATCCACCTCAATGTTTTGAATGTGTTCTAAGACATTTTCTGCTGAGCAATCGAGCAAAGACACGCTAATCTCAGGATATTCTTTGGCAAACTGAGCGATAACCGCTGGCATAGAGGAGGCCGCAAACTGTGATACAGCGAGCCTGACCTGACCTTGCGCTAAGCTCGTTAAGCTACTGGCTTCATTTTCAAACAGCTGCATCTCATTTAAGATGCGCCGAGCTTGCGGCAATAGATGCCGTCCAACTGCCGACAACGACAGCTGGCGTGTAGTGCGATCAAACAACACAATGCCAAGGCTAGATTCAAGCTCTTTTATCAATCCACTGACCGCAGATTGGGTCAAATGCATCTGGTCGCTGGCACGAGTAAAGCTGCCGTTGTCAGCGACTTTGATAAAAGCGGTAAGTTGGCGAATGCTGATATTCATAAGTAAACCTGATAAATAAATCAAAAAATACGATTAGTCTTATAAATCAAGCTAATCTAATATAAATGAATCGTCAATAGGAATGATTGATGAAACTTATTTTTTGCTAATTTTTAGCGCTTTATACCACCAATTGCAATTAAGGATGATGACAATGGCAGATTTATTTGACAACCCTATGGGTCTACAAGGCTTCGATTTTGTTGAGTTCGTCTCACAAGAGCCTGAGCTTGTCGAAGAGCTGTTTCGCAACCTTGGCTTTACCCATGTCGCCAATCACCGCTCAAAAGATGTTTCCTTGTTTCGCCAAGGAGACATCAATCTCATATTAAACCGTGAGCCAAAAAGCCATGGCAGCTACTTTTTAGGTGAGCATGGTGCCGGCGCCTGTAGCATGGGTTTCCGTGTA
This sequence comes from Psychrobacter cryohalolentis K5, assembly GCF_000013905.1. Taxonomy (NCBI): domain Bacteria; kingdom Pseudomonadati; phylum Pseudomonadota; class Gammaproteobacteria; order Moraxellales; family Moraxellaceae; genus Psychrobacter; species Psychrobacter cryohalolentis. Next base: position 1,909,121 of record NC_007969.1, on the reverse strand, counting down.
AAAAATGCCCAGAAAGCTTATGATTTAGCGATCGAAAACGGTGCTGAACCAGTCGATGTGAAAACAGGGGTGATGGAGTTACGTCTGCCAGCGATCAAAGGTATCGGCGGCTCGCTCATTTATCTTATCGACCGCTTTACCGCTGGTAACTCTATTTATGACATCGACTTTGAATATCTGCCTGATGTTGATAAGCATCCAAAAGGCTTTGGCTTCAAAGTCATCGACCATCTAACGCATAACGTCTACCGTGGTCGCATGGCTTACTGGGCTGACTTCTACGAGCGTATCTTTAACTTCCGCGAAATCCGTTATTTCGATATCAAAGGTGAATACACTGGCTTGACCAGTAAAGCGATGACTGCACCTGATGGCAAAATTCGTATCCCATTGAACGAAGAGTCAAAGCAGGGCGGCGGTCAAATCGAAGAGTACTTGATGCAATTTAATGGCGAAGGTATCCAGCATATCGCGCTATTGAGTGATGATTTATTGTCTAGCATCGACAAATTGCGAGAGATGGGTATTCCACTCATGACGGCACCAAATGATACTTATTATAAGATGCTTGATGAGCGTCTACCAGGTCATGGCGAGAATATCTCTGAGCTACAGATGCGCGGTATCTTGTTAGATGGCACGACGGAGGGCGATGTTCCGCGTCTGCTACTACAGATTTTCTCTGAAACCATCTTAGGCAGCCCAGTATTCTTTGAGTTTATCCAGCGCAAAGGTGATTACGAAGAAGGCTTCGGCGAAGGTAACTTTAAAGCATTGTTTGAATCAATCGAGCGCGATCAAGTACGCCGTGGCATGGTTGGTCAGACAGAGATAGAGACAGAAGCGCCATAATTTTCAGAGATTTCTTAAGAGTGCCTTTAAAAAAGCACTTTTAAACAAGTATCAAAAGGGCAAGATGAAAGGGGTTTATCTTGTCCTTATTACCTTTGTTACTCGGCTATTAATAATAAACGTTAAAAGCGAGGCAGACAAAGTGAATAAAGCAAATGACTGATACCAAGGTATTGGACTCATTGCAATATAAGGAAACTAGGCATGGAAAGCCGTCACCAGACAACTGCGTACATAAAGCCTCTCAGTAGCAATTCGTTAAGCACTGAAGCTTCTACTCATCATTTAACTCAGAAGAAGCAACCTTACGTATCGCGCCAGCCAGATAATCATGGTCATATTCATTATAGTGACGATGAAAACGCGATGTGGCAAGCACTGCTTGAACGTCAAGCCAAGCAAATACCCAATCGTGCCAGTTCAGCCTATCTTGAGGGTTTAGAGAAACTCAAGCTACCAGCAACGCATATTCCGCAACTACAAGATATTGATGAAGTATTGCAAGCCAGTACTGGTTGGCAAACCGCTGCTGTACCGGCGTTAATCAGCTTCGGTAAATTCTTCAAACTCTTAGCTGATAAACGCTTTCCGGTTGCGACCTTTATCCGCCGCTTTGATGATATGGACTATATCGAAGAGCCAGATATTTTTCATGAAATCGTCGGGCATTGTCCGCTGCTGACCCATCCTGCTTTTGCAACTTTTAATGAGACTTATGGCAAGCTTGGTCTCAATGCGACTAAGCAAGAGCGTCTTTATTTAGCACGCCTGTATTGGTTCACCATCGAATTTGGTCTAATGGGCGCGACCAAAGAAACCCGCAAGATTTATGGTGGCGGCATTTTAAGCTCACCGTCTGAAACCATCTATGCCCTAAGCGATGATCCGGACTGTCGTGCGTTTGATTTGATTGACGTATTGCGCACGCCTTACCGTATTGATCAAATTCAGCCTATCTATTATGCAATTGACGATTTGGATACGTTATTTGATATCGTGAATAGCGACATTATGGGCGCTGTAAAAAAGGCGATGAGCTTAGGATTGTTTGAGCCAACATATGCTATTAAGACGGCTTAATAGATAGTGCATTTTTTATAAGTAGTAAAAGAACCAACGTCAACACGGACGTACATTCATTAAAAAACCAATAGTTAATATAAAAGGATATTATCATGACGACATTATCACAAGCCAGCTGTGAAGCCTGCCGTATTGGCGCACCGACAGTCAGCGACAGCGAAGCAACAGAGTTATTACAACAAATTCCAGAGTGGACGTTGATTGAAATCGATGGCATCAAGCAATTACAGCGCCAATATAAATTTAAGAACTTTGTTTTAGCAATGGCATTTGCCAATGAGCTTGCTGAGATTTCTGAGGCAGAAGGGCATCATCCGGGCATATTGGTAGAGTGGGGCAAGGCGACGGTCACTTGGTGGTCGCACAGTATTAAAGGTTTGCATCGCAATGACTTTGTCATGGCAGCCAAGACCGACAGCTTGCTCACCAAATAATCAGAGTAGCAATACTGCTAGCAACTGATTAAACTTGTCACCCTAAAATCAAACCCTGTTGCCAGACTCTACTGGCACTCTAAGGATGTGTGATGCCTCCAAAAATTCTAACCCAAATCTCACCGCAACTGGCATTTATGATTTCAGCCATTGTCATTGCTATCATGGGCGTTACCATGATTGGCTTTGGCTGGGTACCGCATTTATCATTGATCCTCGCTATCTGTGTCCTGCTAGGCATTGGTATATTTAAAGGATTAAGTTTTGATGACATGCAAGCGCAAATGGCATCCGGCGTTATGCGCGGTATTGGTGCGATCTATTTATTCTTCTTTATCGGTTTGATGGTCGCCGCCTTAATGATGTCTGGTGCCATCCCAACGCTGATGTATTTCGGTTTTGAGCTGATATCTCCGCAGTATTATTATATCTCCGCCTTTGTATTGACCTCTATTATTGGTATTGCTTTGGGCAGTAGTTTGACGACTGCTGCGACGCTTGGCGTGGCTTTCATTGGTATGAGTGATGCCTTTGATGCTAACGTTGCGATAGCGGCAGGCGCTGTGGTATCAGGGGCGTTTTTTGGTGATAAAATGTCGCCATTATCAGACACTTGTACCATTGCTTCAGCGGTTGTAGGCATCGATTTGTTCGAGCATATACGCAATATGATGTATACTACAGTGCCGGCATGGATATTAACGGTTATATTATTTTGGTTTTTCTCAGGACAGACAGCTGGCTCAGATTTAAGTCAAGTAACGGTGCTAAAAGGACAATTGATTGACAGTGGTTTGGTACATGGTTATGCGGTATTACCATTTGTGGTCTTGATTGCGCTGGCTCTATTTCGAGTTAATGCCATTTACACCATTATTTGTACCATTGCTGTGGCAATTATCATTACTTATATGCATAGCACGCCAAACGTTGGGCAGTTGGGCGGTTATTTCTTTGCAGGTTATACACCCGCAGAGTCATTGGAGCTTGGTGAAGTGGGCGGTATGCTGTCGCGTGGCGGTGTGCAAAGTATGTTCTTTACTCAAGCGATTGTGATATTGGCGCTGAGTTTAGGCGGATTGCTGACGGCGTTGGGTATCTTGCCAGCATTGTTATCTGGTATTAAAGACAGTTTAACGACAGCAGGACGCGCCATTTTTGCCGCTGCCATGTCAGCACTCAGTATCAATGTCCTTATCGGTGAGCAGTATTTGAGTATTCTTTTATCGGGTACGGCATTTCGTCCGACGTTTGAGCGCTTGAACTTGCATCCAAAAAATCTATCACGCACCATTGAAGATGCCGGTACAGTGATCAATCCACTTGTACCATGGAGTGTGTGCGGTGTGTTTATCAGTCAAGCGTTAGGCGTACCAGTGCTTGATTATCTACCTTATGCGTTCTTCTGCTATTTATCATTGCTACTGACGATATTGTTTGGCTTTACAGGGATAACGATTACGCGTAAAGATGGGTCTAGCGTCCGTAAGCATCAAAAAGCGCAATCAGTTAATTAAATAACGGCTACATAAACCCCTTTAAAGAATATTCATTCTTTAAAGGGGTTTTTTCGTAATAGGCTAATCATCTGCTCTAAAAAATCAGCGACGTGCTTATGAAGGTTTTCTCGATAAGCCCAATGATGCTTGACCTCGTAACTTGCCTCATTGGGCAGTAGTATTTTCATCATCCCCATCTCTTCATAACGCTTTGCCAAATCATTGGGCAAGTAGCCGACATGATGACCTGCCAAAATTAATTGCGCGGTCGCCTCCATATGGTAAGTGGTGGCGCTTAACGTTTTTGGGCGGACATGATTGATACTCAAATCAGTAATATAGCCTCGTTTTATCCATGGATAGTTTTGTTCCAAACCCTCAAAGGTTAACCCTTCCGCCTCATAAAATAGCTGATGCTCACGTCCACAGCAAACCACTTGCTTTTCGATAAATGCTGGCTGGAAAGTTAATAGGGGTGGGAAGCTACCAAAATATCCCACGCCAATATCACTTTCATTACTTAAAAGCTTATCAAGCATACTCTCAGGGCTTTGCACATCGATAGAAAAATGTATTAATGGATTATTACGATAGCTTGCTGCTAAGCACTGACGTAACGCATCATAAAAAACCGTTGGCATCTGATCGATCAAACATAATCGAATATGACCGCCACGCACCGAATCTAATTGGCGAATATAATGCAATTGATGCTGAAAGCTGGCCACTGCTTCATTAAAGCTTAAGCAAGCCTCGTAAACCGCTGCCCCATCTTCGGTGAGCTTAAAACCCGCGCGTCCACGATGACAGAGCGTCATACCCAAGCGGTCTTCTAAATGGGTCAAATGACCGCTGATGACAGACGGCGTGACATTTAAGCGTGACTGCGCGGCGGTCACACCTTGACACTCTACGATGGCCATAAAGCTCCGCAGGGTTTTGATGTCAATTTTTATCAATTCATCTAGCATCGAAAGTCATGTCCCCGTATCTATTGTCTTAACCGATTTTTTTATAAAACTTCTATAAATAACGAATAAATCAAAGTTACTACGAAAAATCAGAAGTTTACTTCTAAATTTTACCATGGTCTCGCCTCTGATATTTAGGTATTGTCAGAGCTATAGAAAAAGTGGCATAGATAAAAAGTAATATAGACAAAAAGTAATATAGACAAATTGTCTGTTTTGACCAATCGATACAAGGATGTAAGTGATGAAATTCAATCAACCATTAAGCGGCAACGATATGCCAAGATTTGGCGGCTTTGCTTCTATGATGCGCCTGCCAACCCAAGCCGATGCTGAAGGACTGGATGTAGCATTCGTTGGGGTGCCTTTAGATATTGGCGCATCAAACCGTAGCGGTGCAAGATTGGGACCACGCCAGATTCGCGATGAATCACGCATGATTCGCCCTTATAACGTCGCCACTCGCGCCGCTCCCTTTGAGTCTTTGCAAGTCGCTGACATTGGCGACGTTCCTATCAATACCTTTAACCTGCTAAAAAGCGTCGATATTATTGAGAAATTCTATACCGATAAAATCGTCAGTCATGGCGCTATTCCTTTAACGTTAGGCGGCGATCATACGATTGCACTGCCTATTTTGCGTGCGCTCGCCAAAAAACATGGCCCTGTTGGTATGGTGCATATCGATGCGCATGCCGATATCAATGATGAAATGTTTGGCGAAAAAATTGCCCATGGTACGCCGTTCCGCCGCGCAGTTGAAGAGAACCTCATCGATGGTAATCGTGTGGTACAAATTGGTTTACGTGGTACGGGTTATAGTGCTGAAGAGTTTGATTGGTCAACCGAGCAAGGTTTTCGCGTAGTGCCTGCTGAAGAATGTTGGTATAAATCGCTGACACCTTTGATGGCAGAAGTGCGCGAAAAATTAGGCGCTGGCCCTGTTTATTTAAGTTTTGATATTGATGGTATTGATCCTGCTTTTGCACCGGGTACGGGAACCGCTGAAATTGGTGGCTTGACGTCAACGCAAGGTATTGAAATCATTCGTGGTATGCGTGGCCTTGATGTGGTCGGTGGTGATTTAGTAGAAGTGTCACCGCCGTATGACCCGTTTGGTAACACCTCGGTACTAGCCGCGAACCTGCTATTTGAGATGCTATGTATTCTACCGGGCGTGCGCTATGACGATAAGGTTAAAGCCATTTATTGAAAATAATTTATAAACCCAAACTGTCCTTTATAGGGAATTAAAGGGCAGTTTGGGTTTAGCTTGGATTTGATATTGAACGACTTATTTAATTGCTATTGAATTTTTTTAGGATGATTAACTCATGACGCATTCTCTACAAACGCCTTCTTCATTGCCAAATTCCGCGCCAACTGCCTCATCTCTAACTTGCGGTGAGCTGCTTGTTCAGTGGTTAGAGTATTATGGGGTGGAGACGGTATTTGGTATTCCGGGCGTACATACGGTCGAGCTATATCGTGGCCTGCCCAATACCGATATTCGCCACGTGACACCGCGTCATGAGCAAGGCGCAGGCTTTATGGCGGATGGTTATTACCGCGCTTCTGGTAAAGTTGGAGTATGCTTTATCATCACCGGTCCCGGCATGACCAACATCATGACGGCGATGGCACAAGCATTGGCGGATTCTATACCGATGCTGGTGATATCTAGCGTCAATAAAGTGCAGCATACCGGCAGCGGTGAAGGGCACTTGCATGAATTGCACGATCAGCAAGGTATGGTCAGTAAGGTTGCGCTCATGAGTAAAACGATTTGGCAGCCTGAGTCATTACCAAAAGTCATCGCTGAAGCTTTTGCGTTATTCAATGGCGCGCGTCCAGGGCCGGTACATATCCAGCTGCCCATTGATGTGATTACCGCCGATGCCAGTCATGTCGCCAAGCCGCCTAAGCTAAATAAGCTAGATGCTTCTCTAAACAGCCAATCTACTAATAATATTTCGACGCAACTACAAGCAAACAAACCGCTACCTCATCCTGCGCAATTGGATTTGATTGTTGAGCAGCTTAAAAGCGCAAAAAATCCAGTATTGCTCTATGGCGGTGGCTGCGTTGATGTTAATCATGACGCACAAAAATTAGCAGAACTTATCGATGCACCGACGTTTTTGACCATCAATGCCAAAGGTTTACTGCCGCCTGCTCATCCGCTGAGTTTGGGTAGCAATCAGTCATTGGATGTTGGTCGCGCTGTCATTAGCGAGGCCGACTTAGTATTGGCGATTGGTACTGAGCTTGGCGAGACTGATTATGACGTCTTTTTTAATGGTGGGTTCCAAATCAATGGCACGCTGATTCGTATCGACTGCGATGCTCAGCAATTACAGCGTCCGTTTAGAGCAGATATTGCGCTATTGTCAGATGCGCAAATGGCTATCAGCGGTTTATGTACGCGCTTAGAAAATCAACCGCTGAATCATCAAGCCGCACCGCGAGTAGCAAAGGTAAAGCAAGCGTTGATAGAAGAAATGACGCCAAATTTTGCTGGTCAAAACGCACTGCTACAGCTGATTCGAGATGAAGTAAAAGACGTCATTTTCGTTGGCGATTCAACCCAGCCTGTTTATAGTGGCAACCTTGGTTTTGAGGCTTTAGCCACGCGTCGATGGTTTAACTCATCGACTGGCTTTGGCACCTTGGGTTATGGTTTGCCTGCCGCGATTGGTGCCATGATTGGCTCAAAAGCGCCGGTTGTGAGTCTGATTGGTGATGGCGGCATTCAGTTTACCATCACAGAACTAATCTGCGCCGCCGAGCTTGATCTACCATTGATTGTGCTGTTATGGAACAACCAAGGTTACGGTGAGATTCGCCGCTATATGGAAGAGGGCGGCCTGCCACTGATCGGGGTCAATATTAAAACCCCGAACTTTGAGCCATTAGCCGCAGGATTTGGTGCCGGTTATCGTCGAATCACAGATAAGCAGCAGCTGCTCGAGGCATTAAAAGAAGACATCAAAGGCAAACAACCGATTATTTATGAGGTTGATGAAGCCGATGAGTTTCTTCTTGAAATGGGCAAGAGTTTTACCTGTTTTAGCTGATGTAATCAAGCATCATTTACATGAAAAATAACTAATAAAACGGCATTCAACTATTTGCTCAATTCGCTAAAACTAGGGATAGGTCAGACAGCGAAGGAAGAAATTTGGCGATCGTCGCCTATCAAGGAGGATTAAATGACGAATTATATCGATAAGTCGCAGCAGCCGATTTTGGGAAATGACCCTGTCGATCTAGAAACGCCGCAAGGGGCGCAGTGGCAAGCATCCATGTGGAAGTTTTTGCTATTTTCAGCGCTGGGTATGGCATTATTTATCATACCTTTTCAGTGGGATGGCAAAATCACCATTTTACTGGGCGTATTAACCGATACCCTGCAAGCAGTGCTGGGAGGTTATGTTGTTTACGCAGTATTGGCAATTGTGACGACATCCTTTATTGGAGCGCTGGCAGTTAAGGTATTAAGACCCAATTTGCACGAAGGCTCTATGTGGGCAAAGCTTTTTGATGTGGACTGGTTTTGGCTTGGCGCGCGCTTTTTGGGCGTTCTGTTTGCATGGATGATTTACCTACAAGTTGGCCCTGAGTTTATTATTAACCGTAATACCGGCAGCGTGATTTTTGAAGACCTGATCCCTATTTTGATTCCTTTGTTCTTTTTTGCCATTTTATCTTTACCGTTTCTGACGGATTTTGGTTTGATGGAATTCTTGGGTACTTTATCCAGCAAAGTGTTTGTTAAATTGTTTAAGTTACCCGGTCGCTCTGCGGTCGATGCGATGTCTTCTTGGTTTGGTGCCGCTTCCATTGGCTTGCTGGTTACCATGCAAGAGTACAATAAAAGCTACTATAGTCTGCGTGAGGCTGCGATTATTGCCACCACATTTTCGGTAACGTCCATCGCCTTTACCTATGTCGTTGCTAAAACCATCGGCGTCGATAATAACTTTGTTTTCTTTTATCTAACCATTGCGTTAACGGGCTTTATTGCCGCTATTATTATGCCGCGTATACCGCCGCTATCGCTAAAACCTGATACTTATCACTCGGGCAAAAGCATGCTGGATGAAGGTATTCCTGCTGAGTACTCTACCTACCAATGGGCGGTCAATCGTGCGGTTACGCGCGCGCATTCTATGCCAAGTTTGGGTAATGTATTCAAACACAGTTTAAAGAATTTGTTTGATATCTACCTTGGCCTCATTCCTGTAATTTTTGCTATCGGTACCATTGGTCTTGGTTTGGCAGAATACACGCCGGTATTTAATTGGCTGTCGGCGCCGCTCGTGCCATTGCTTGAACTATTGCAGATTCCAGAGGCAGCAGAGGCAGCTCCAGCGATGATTATGGGCTTTGCCGATATGTATCTGCCTGCTTTGGTCGGTAAAAGTATTGAGAGTGAGATGACAAGGTTTATCGTCGGTGCTGCTTCTATTACCCAGATTATCTATATGTCTGAGGTAGGCGCGCTGATTCTAAAATCAAATATTAAGCTGAATGTGCTAGAGCTGTTTATGATTTTTATTCTGCGCACGCTGATCAGTTTGGTGGTCATTACTACTGTGGCGCATCTGTTGTATTAAAAAATGTGCTTGTGCGTAATGCTATGCCAGCAATCGATTTTGCCTGATTAAAGGTAGCTATTGAAGCGGTAGACCGAAATGATGAGAAAGATACTTATGCATTATATGACCCAAATTTAGGAGAGGTGATTACTACGACCAGACTGAGCGCAGAAGTCCACGTAGATATGGCGGTGGATGTCACTACTCAAGTCTATCGGTCTTACACCCGTTGATATCTGTGCGCTTATTGTCCCGTGGAATTTTCCAATGGTAACCACTGCTTGGAAATTAGCCTTTGCATTGGCTGCAGGCTGTAACGTACTGTTAAAACCTTCTGAGGTGACATTAATCCAAGCAGGTCGTATTTAGATAGATGAGCAAAAAATAGTATTGCCAGAAGCAGGCTGGGGCGGGTTTAAGCAAAGTGGTATTGGTCGAGAGTTAGGCGCAGGTGGTCTATCGGCTTATCAAAAGAGCAAGCATGTCTTGTTACCGCAATAATGCTCAAAATCTGTACACAGAAAAGTCTCCAATAAGGAGGCTTTTTTAAGCCAATACAAAATTATGACAAGCAAGTGGGTTGCTGTGGTAAATACCTTGTAAGCACAATTAAATTAAAAGAATGTCAAAACAATAAAACCGCTAAGATATTTCGATAGCGGTTTTATTGTCTATATTGTGAGCAGCTTAGTATTGAAAACTATGCGATATTAACCAAATACTTTCATGCGCTCTTCGACAGGCTTAAACGTTTTGTCGCCTGCAGGCTGCTCGATAGCACCAAATACCATTTGAGCGTTTAGCGTCCAGTCTTTGTCAATATTCCATGCTTCAGCAACTTTGTCATCGATAATAGGATTATAGTGTTGCAGATTTGCGCCAACGTCGATACTGGCCAAAGCCGTCCAAATAACATACTGATGCATCGCGTTGGTTTGATGTGCCCAAATGGGGAACTTATCTGCATATAACGGCGCGTTTTCTTGCATGCTTTTCACGACACTTTGATTTTCAAAGAACATGATTGTACCTGCACCCGCCTTAAAGCCCGCGATTTTGTCTTTTGTTGATTTAAACTTCTCTTCATCACCAACGATTGCATGTAACGTCTCTTCAGTGATATTCCACAGTTTCTGATGCTCTTCACCAAACAATACGACAACACGCGTCGATTGTGAGTTGAACGACGACGGCGTATGCAAGATTGCATGCTCAACCAACTTAACGACTTCGTCATTCGATACGGGTAATTGATTGCTCAACGCATAGATAGAACGGCGTTTTTCAGCAAGTTGTTGTAAGGTATTTAGGTCTGACATAGTATTTCTCCACATGGTTAATATAAATTGATTCGAACTAATAAATGATCGGTACTATTAATGGTTATATCCAGTATCTACACTTCCAATAATTATCTTTTAGTATAGATAAATTAAAATGCGTTGAAGCGTCCATTAGCTCATTGGTACTTCCATTAGCAATACTTTAGCATCATCGATGACGTCCATCGTAAAGTTCTTAGTATCCCAAACACCAAGGCCATCGCGTGTATCCAAAGTGTTACCGTTTACGACAACTTTACCGCTAATGACAAAGACATAAACACCATTGTTAGGATCTTTTAGCTGATAGGTATGGGTAACACCTTTATCGAAATCACCCATGCTAAACCAAGCATCTTGATGAATCCATACGCCTGCATCGTCAGCATTGGGTGACAATACTTGATTGAACTCATTTGGCTTTAGGATATCGTCCATACGAACTTGCTGATAACGAGGCTCAACGTTCATTTTATTTGGAATAACCCAAATCTGTAGGAACTTCACCTCTTCTTTGTCATCGCCATTCATTTCGCTGTGCGTGATACCAGTACCCGCTGACATGACTTGGATTTCACCGGTTTCGATGATGCCATTATTACCGATGTTATCGCCGTGACCGAGCTTACCGGATAGAGGAATACTGATAATTTCCATATCGCGGTGTGAGTGCTTACCAAAGCCTTGACCACCAATGACGAAGTCATCATTGATGACACGTAGCGCGCCAAAGCCCATACGTTCTGGATTGTGATAATTGGCAAAGCTAAAGGTGTGCTTGCTTTTGAGCCAGCCATGGTTGGCATCGCCACGAGAATCTGCTGCATGATAGATGGTTTTCATAATTTATCCTTAGATATTAATAGGTTAAATGTCTATAAATTTATTATTAATTAACTTGCTTAAACAATGGGTCTATTATAATTGTTGTCAGCTAATAGATAAACAACGTTAAATGCAATTAGCTATTCTTGTTTTTAGAACAATTGGATGGCAGAGATAGCGCCACATATTCATAGTGGAACCATGGATTCTATAACAGGGTCAGTTGCATAAACGGTTGCTATAAGCCCAAAAATCCATTACGCAATATGTTGTAAAAAGTCTCTATCACGCGCCCTAACTGATAGATACAGCACGGGCAAAACAAATAAGCCTACTGCCCAAAAACTTAGCTGCATATATAACAACGCACCCACTAATGCACCTACTAAAAAGCTAGATACCAATACTGAGCTGTGTGCCAGTTTTTTGCGATTGTCCGCTGTGCGACTGACCAAGTAATCGGTCAGATTGATACCCAGTTGCGTAGTATTACCCGTCATCAATACTGTCGGACTCATATGCTTAATCACCGTTTTACTAGCGGTATTGCGAATCGCCAGCGCAATTAAGCCTAATCCACCCGTTATCGCCACGGTTATATCACCAGCATCGACAAAAGGCTGATAGTACAAACCGGCAATCATAAAAGCGGTCAGAAAAAATGCTTCCGCTAAGAATAAATGGCTCAGCGTTAGCTGTTTATTTTTACTATGGTCAATAAATATCTTGGTCACCATGACCGTCAAAATAAATAACGGTAAGGCGGCAAGTTTAATCCATAGACCGGCTTCACCTTTCACCAAGCCACTGCCCGCCATCACCAAGTTACCCGTGACATGTGCGGTGAAGAAACCAAACAAGGTGATAAAACCAATGGTATCAATAGCACCGCCAACTACTGTCAATAACACAGGCGTTTGATGACGCTGCCAAAAACTTGGTAAGTTATCCTTAGATGGGCTGTGAGCGTTAGTTGTCATGATAAGGAGCTGTCATAAGTATAAGTGAGTATAAATACACGTTTAACCATTGTTTTCTTACTTTTAGTTATAGGCAGTTATCTACGCGTGTTGCTGTGATCAATCGAATAAGCGCCTGCACCATGAGCAAAAATCATTAAGAAACCACCTGCTATCGCGATGTTTTTCATAAACGGGTTCATTTGTGATTCATCAATCCAGAACTGATGGAAAAGCAGTGCTGATATAATGTTAAAACCCACGAACAATAACGCAATCAGGCGTGCTTTAAAACCAAGCAAAATAGCAATGCCACCAAATAACTCAAGGGCAATCACCAACGGTAATAGCATACCCGGTACGCCCATCGACTCCATATAACCTTGAGTAGCAGCGTAGCCTGTGATTTTGGTAAAGCCTGAAAAGATAAAAATCATTGATAAAAATAGGCGACCAATTGGGGCGCTAAGCTCTTGTAATTTATCCATAGTAATTCTCCAAAAATGTCACAATGTGGATCTAAATCGTTTGTATGTCGCTAAGTAATGATTATATTTTAATTGTTGACCATGTATAGATAAACCGTAATAATCGCAAATAACAGTTCTTATTTAGAGAACAGTCAAGGAGCATCTTATATGGGACAATTAGAAGACATGGCAATGTTTGTACGCATTGTTGAAGCCGGTAGCATTACCAAGGCTGCCGAACAACTAAATATTGCCAAATCAGCGGTTAGCCGTCGCCTCAAGGATTTAGAGACGCGGTTAGGCAGTCAACTTATTAGCCGCACCACGCGCCAATCCAACTTAACCCAAGCCGGTGAGCAGTATTACCAAAAGGTGAACAATATACTGAGCGAAGTTGACGCCCTAAACGAAGAAACCAGTGGTGCGCCTACGCGTATCGAGGGCATCTTAAAAATGACCGCGCCATTGTCATTTGGCTTGATGCATCTAAATGATGTCATTGATGAATATGCCAATCAGCATCCCAATTTGAACTTTGAGCTCGATTTCTCTGATCGGCATACAGATTTGGTTGAAGAAGGGTTTGAATTGGGGATTCGTATTAGAGAACTGCAGGACTCGAGCTATCAAGCCAAACGTCTGGCGCTAATTCGCTATACCTTATGTGCCAGCCCTGAATATTTGAGTAAAATGGGCACACCAACTACCCTAGAAGATTTTGCCAAGCATGAGTTTTTACAATACGGTCTAAACAAATCCAGCACGATAGAGCTCATAGACGAGCAAGGTAAAAAGCACCAAGTCGCTATCAACTCAAAGATAAAGGTCAATAATGGCGACTTTTTACGAGAAATGGCGGTAAAAGGTCATGGAATCGCTTTTTTGCCCAATTTTATTACTTACAAAACCTTAGCCAGTGGTGCACTTGTGCCCATCATGCAGCAGTATCAATTGCCGACTTTAAATGCTTATGCTGTTTATCCCAAAAACCGATTTTTATCGCAGCGCTGCCGTTATCTAATCGATTTTATCGCTGAGCGTTTTGGCGATGATCCTTATTGGGATCGTTTTTAACTTTGTTTATGCGTTGGTGTTTGTTTTGGCTAAGTTTGTAATGCCTGTATAGATTCGCTTAGAGCAACTTAAAAGGTGTTAAATACTTGCCAATGGCACTGACAACGACTGCTCTTAACTAAAAGAGTAATTATTAGTGGTTATTTTGATGTCTCAAAATGCTTGAATAAAGATAATTAAAAACAACAATGCAAATAATGTTTTAGGTTCATATGCGGTGTCTTATTGCTATCACCGCGATAACTATTACATCCCGTCAAACCTTCTTTGCAAAATTGCAAGACTTCCTCTTTAGTCAAACTTAGATCTGCTTTAACGACGAAGATTTTATATAGCCTTTTGTGTCCATCGTGTCGATACCGCTGCTGCTGATATTTGTAATGTTGGTATCATGAACGATTTTTTCCAACATAAACCTTCTTTGGTTTTTGACGATTAACTTTAACATAGCGTCCTGACTATGTCATTTTACTGCCAGCCTAATGTTGCACCATGCTCATCTTGGTGCGCAAATAAAGGGTGCGCGCGCGCTTCCTCTAGTGTAAGAACTGGCGTAACGCACACATCTGCCGATTCAAAAACCTGCTGCCAGTGAGCAAGACCATATCTGGCAAAGGTATCAGCGACCAATTGCGCCGTTTCTTGGCTGTCTCTGGTATTAGGCATGACACCCATTTGCCAATGTTTAGTTTTGAGCTCAGGTAATTCTAATACGTCACATAACCCTTGCCAAAACTTTAGCTCTAAAGAGCCGACTGCCATATGACGATCATCTGCTGTTTTGTACAAACGATAGCAGGGTAGTAGACCACCTAAAAAATCATGCTCCGGCTTTGGGTTTTTACCAGAGAAGCTTGCAACCAACTTACCAGTTGCTTTTGGCATGACCAGATGCTGATACAAGCTATGGGTCATACTGACCGCAACGTGACGACCTTTACCCGTGCGCTGTGCTGACAACACGGCAGCCAAAAGGGTAATGACTGCCGTATCACTGCCGCCTGCCAAATCTGCAAACTGGATATTAGGCATTGCTTGATCACCATCTGCGGTTTTGAGCTGATCAAGCACGCCGCTCATCGCCATAAAGTTGATGTCATGACCAGCTTTATTAGCCCAATCATGGGTAATGCTCTCGCCATCAACAACGCCATAACCCGTAATCGATACCATGACCAGCTTTGGATTAATAGCATGCAGGGTCTTAGCGTCCAGCCCTATACCTTCAAGCACTTCTGGGCGAAAACTATCAAGCATCACATCGGCATCTTTAAGATGCGTTTTGATTGTTTCAATACCTGCTGAATCACGAAAATCAATTTTTTGAGTCTTTTTACCATGGTTTAACGCGGTGAATAGCTCGCCAAAGGCGCGGGCAGGATCGCCATTAAGCGGTTCAATCTTAATAACATCCGCGCCCAAGTCAGCAAGTAGTCTAGTCGCAAAAGGCCCTGGGAGGTTGCGCGTCAAATCAACAACGCGCAGCCCCTGTAGGCAGTTTTTCATAGCATCAGCTTGATTAGCCATCTATAAACTCCTCACCACTTGAAGCCATATCCACTAATATTTGAGCCGGTTCAAACCGTTTACCATATTTGCTAGCAAGCTCGCGGCTACGTTCAACAAATTTATCAACGCCTACTGAGTTGATAAACTGAAGCGTACCACCTTGGTTCGGTGCAAAGCCCCAACCGAAGATTGAACCTACGTTTGCATCAGCTACCGTACGTACGACGTTTTCCTCGAAACACTTCGCGGTCTCATTGGCTTGCACGTAAAGTAGGCGGTCTACCAAGTCTTGCTGAGTCGGCTGCTCATCTGTTATTGGGTACAGTTCAGTGAGTTCAGACCATAAGTACTTTTCGCCATTTTCTGGATAATCATAGAAGCCTTTAGCAACCTTTTTACCTTCACGGCCAAGTTCTTTGACCATTTTTTCTACCACTGGCATGGCTGGATGCGGTGTAAAGGTTTTGCCTTGCGCTTCTAAGGCACGCTTGGTTTGCTGCATGACATGTAATGATAGGCTTAGTGACACCTCATCTTGCAGTGCGAGTGGCGGCATCGGCATACCAGATTTCATACCAGCCACTTCAATACTACGAGGATGAATACCTTCACTTAACATGGCAATACTTTCTGAGACATAAGTACCAAAGACGCGAGAAGTGTAGAAGCCTCGGCTGTCATTGACAACGATAGGTGTCTTACCGATTTGACCAACATAATCAAAGCCTTTGGCTAACGTTGCATTGTCCGTTTCTTCGCCCACGATAATCTCAACCAATGGCATCTTATCTACTGGCGAGAAGAAATGTAGACCGATAAACTGGTTTGGACGCTTGCTGGCTTTGGCAAGTTCAGTGATAGGCAATGTAGACGTGTTTGACGCATAAACGGCATTTTCTGGAATTACTGCTTCAGCATTACGCGTGCATTCAGCTTTGATGTCTACATCTTCGAATACCGCTTCGATAATTAAATCACAGCCTTCTAAATCGTCGTAAGACGTTGTGGTTTTAATAAGGTCTAACAGTGCTTGTTTTTTCTCTGGTGTTGAACGACCACGGCTGATCGCCTTATCTAGCAACTTAGTAGAATAGTTTTTGCCTTTTTCAGCGCCTTCGATAGCCGTATCTAACAGCACCACTTCCATACCCGCTTTAGCTGAGACGTAAGCGATACCAGCACCCATCATGCCAGCACCAAGTATGCCGACTTTGCTTACTTTAGAACGCTCAAACCCTTCTGGGCGTGACTGACCTTTTTTAATGCTATTTAACTGTGTCCAAAGCGTATTTATCATATTTTTGGACGCGTCTGATAATACACAAGCGACAAAAAAGCGTGATTCGATTTTAAGACCGTTATCGATATCGGTTAGGCAGCCCTCAAATACGCTAGATAAGATATGGGTAATGGCAGGATAATTGCCGTGTGATTTTTGATTTGCCATCGCTGGCGCAATCGAAAATACTTGCACTATTTTAGGATGCTTGCTGTCACCGCCTGGGATTTTAAAGCCTTTTTTGTCCCAAGGTTGCTGCGCTTTTGGATTGTCATTAATCCACGCTTTAGCCTTACTGATAAGCCCATCATTATCATCAGCCACATCATCGATAAGACCAATGTCAACCGCTTGCTGTGGGCGCAGCTCTTTGCCTTGCGTCATCAGCTCAAGAGCTTTTTGAATACCAACCAAGCGTGGCAGACGCTGAGTACCACCGCCACCAGGCAATAGGCCTAGTTTAACTTCAGGTAGACCAAGCTTGGTTTTAGACGCGGTCTTTGGAGAAGAGTCAATAGCGATGCGATAATGACAGGCTAACGCCAGCTCTAAACCGCCACCTAGTGCCGTACCAGTAATGGCAGCAACCACTGGCTTACCTGAAGTTTCAAGTTTACGCAGGCTAGTTTTTAAGTCCTCAACCAAGTCAAACGCTTGCTCAGCAGTTTCAAGAGTGGCCAGTTGGTCAATATCTGCACCAACTACAAAGGTTGATTTACCAGACGTGAGGATCAAACCTTTTGCTTCTTGGTCGTTGACAAAAGCATCCGTCAATTTGGCAAAGGCGTCATTAAAGCCATCACCGATGACATTCATCTTACGATCTGCTTGATCGATAGTAACCGTGATAATACCGTTGTCTGATTCTGCTGAAAAACTGTTTAATTCATTAATGGCATTTACACTGTTTGCGTTCATTCGATATCCTTATTTTCTATGCGTAGGTTTGTCCATATATAGGTAATATTTGAGGCTTAAACACGCTCAATAATGGTAGCAATACCCATACCACCACCGACACATAGGGTAATCATTGCTGTTTTTAGATCGCGGCGCTCAAGCTCATCAAGTACCGTGGTCAGCAGCATCGCGCCTGTCGCACCCAGTGGGTGACCCATAGCGATAGCGCCACCATTGACGTTCACTTTATCAAGCGAGAGACCAAAGTCATCAGCGGTATTAAGCGGCACAGCTGCAAATGCTTCGTTGATTTCCCAAAGGTCGATATCAGCAGCAGTCATACCGGCTTTAGCCAGTGCTTTTTTGCAGGCAGGGGTAGGGCCAGTTAACATGATGGTTGGCTCTGAGCCAATCACAGATGCCATCGTTATTTTAGCGCGTGGTTTTAGACCTGCTTTTTTGCCAGCAGCTTTACTACCCACAAGACACAATGCTGAACCATCAACGATACCCGATGAGTTACCAGCGTGGTGCACATGATTGACGTTTTCAATCGTCGTATATTTATCAAGAATAACGCCATCGAAGCCCATTTTGCCTGACATTATAAATGATGGGTTTAGGCCTGCTAGCGTTTCCACTGAAGTGTTTGGACGAATGGTTTCGTCTGTGTCTAATAGCAATAAACCGTTTAGATCTTTTACGGGAACGACTGACTTATCGTAGTAGCCTTTCCCCCATGCAGCCGCTGCTCTTCTGTGTGATTCTGATGCAAACTCGTCAACGTCTTTACGACTAAAGCCTTTTAGCGTTGCGATGGTATCAGCGCCAACCCCTTGAGGTACGAACTGAACGGCATCGTTTACTCGTGGATCCATATACCAAGCGCCGCCGTCCATACCCATTGGTACACGGCTCATTGACTCAACACCACCGGCGACGACTAAGTCTTCCATACCAGACATGACTTTGGTTGCCGCAAGGTTAATTGACTCGAGACCAGACGCACAAAAGCGTGACAGCGTTAACCCTGCTACGCTCTCATGCCAATCAGCGTCGATAACGGCGATACGTGCGATATCAGAACCCTGCTCACCGACTGGTGTCACACAGCCTAAAATGACGTCGTCTACCAAACTGGTATCTAAATTATGGCGTTGTTGCATCTCTTTTAGTAGCGTGCGAATCAGCCAGATAGGTGACGCCTGATGGAGGGAGCCATCTTTTTTGCCTTTGCCACGTGGGGTGCGAATGGCATCATAGATATAAGCGGTCTGGGTCATAATAAGTCCCTTTAATATTTCATTGGATATTTGTTAGATAATGAAGTTTTGAGGAGAACGTACTCTCCTCAATTAAATACTTAAGAACATTTGGCTTAATAACATTCGTATATTGGCTGGCATGTATTTATTTGCATGTAACGGTTTTCATAAAGCGGCTTGGTTTTCCCCAACGCTATTACATAAAGCGTGAAGCCAATTCCTTCATAATCTCATTAGTGCCGCCGTAGATTTTTTGGACGCGCGCATCAGCATACATACGAGCGATTGGGTACTCTGTCATATAGCCGTAACCACCAAATAACTGTAAGCATTCATCCATGACATTGCACTGTTTTTCGGTCACCCAATACTTGATTAATGACGCTTGCGGTGCGGTTAAGGTGCCATTAATCATCGCTTCAACAGCAGAGTCACACAAAGCTTTTACGGCTAGGTAATCGGCCTGAACTTCAGCCAGCTTAAAGCGCGTGTTTTGGAACTTCCAAATTGACTTTCCAAAAGCTTCACGCTCTTTTACGTACTCAAGCGTCAACTCTAAAGCCAGCTTGATAGCACCGCAACCACTTAGCGCAATAATCAGGCGCTCTTGCGGCAACTCTTGCATCATTTGGATAAAGCCAAGACCTTCAACACCGCCTAATACATTTTTCTGTGGGACACGGACGTTACTAAAGAATAGCTCTGAGGTATCTTGAGAAGATAGACCGGTCTTTTTGAGGTTGCGACCACGTGAGAAACCTTCTAGAGCGTCAGTTTCGACCACAATCAGGGAAACACCCTGAGCGCCCTGATCGCGATCCGTTTTGCAAGCTAAAACGATAAGGTTGGTATGCTGACCGTTAGTAATAAACGTTTTTGAACCATTGATAATGTAGTCGTCGCCATCTTTCACCGCGTAGGTTTTTATTGCCTGTAAGTCAGAGCCTGTCGTTGGTTCTGTCATCGCGATAGCGCCAACAGATTCGCCAGTAGCCAGTTTAGGTAGCCATGCTTTTTTCTGCTCTTCAGTACCGTGCTTTAAAATATAGGGCGCTACAATACCTGAGTGAACCATACCACCAAAACCAGCTTGGTTAGCCTGTGCCTGAGCCAAAAGAATCGCGGCTTCGTGACCAAAATCACCACCGCCACCGCCATATTCTTCAGGCATTGACGCACATAAAAAGCCCATATCGCCAGCCTCGTGCCAAGCTTCACGGTCGATCATGCCGTTTTCACGCCACTGCTCGTCTTTATCTTCCCAGCTTTTAAACATCTTCAAAGCACTGTCATATACCATGCTGTGTTCTTCGGTCATCCAGTTTGAGGCAAAGCCTTCAATACTCATGTGGTTCATCCTTGATAGTTATGGTGTTTAAATTAATATTTAGGGTAATTTATATTACCCTTTAGTTCGGTATTAAAAACTCTTTAAAATAAAAACTTGAAGAAGATATACTAGATGACCAAAATGCTTTATTCAACACGTTTAAAATAAATGGTAATACATCTTACCTTAGACAAAATTGGCTCATTGAATAAAGTGATTGACTCTAGTCCAAACAGATTACAAGGGAGTAAATAGGAATGACAATGAAGGCGGTCAAGCAAAAGGATGGTATTGAGACCTCTCAACATTTAGCGCCCTTATCAGATATGCGACCTGCCACCTTGGATAAGATTGAGCAAGCGGTTCGTAAAGTGTTCGCAGGCTTCGACCCTAGTGAAGTAACGATGGCGCAAATTGCAAAGTCTGCCAACGTTTCATTGCAAACGCTCTATAAATACTTTGGTGACAAGCAAACTTTGTTTAATACCATTATGGATATCGTACTTGGTAGGTTGGCGACGCGGATTATGGATCATTTACAAGGGATTGATAGCGTCAAAGATCGATTGCGCAAGACACTCTGGGTATGTTTTGATTTTGTCGACAGCCATCCAGATGCAGTGATGGTGCTGTCCTCGATATCGGTATCCCGCATTCGTAGTATTGCTATCTATGAGAATAAAGAGCTGATTGGTGCATTTTTGGATGTATTAGAAGATGGGCAAAAACGAGGGGTATTAAACGACAGCGTGCCGCTATATATCCTATTTGATGTTTTTATGGGTTTTATCAGCCGTCTAGGTTTTATGCATATTATGCGGCAGACAAATACGCCGATAAACGCAGAATTTGACGCGCTATTTGTGATTTTATGGCGAGCGATATCTAAGCCTGAAACAGAGAAAGTGTAATGGTTTATCGCCTAGACCATATTAGAACCTGACTTTCTAACAGCGTCTCCAATCTTAACTTTGATCGTTAGACAGTAATTCCATTTTGATTAAACAGTAAAAGGTGTAATTACTATCTAGTTTACTGTTATTAATCTCAGTTTGCTATAGACCTGCTCAGACTACTACAGACACAAAAAAGCCCTTATGCTATTGAACATAAGGGCTAATCAGTCATTCTCGAACTTGCTTGTACTACTAATTGGTACCGGTGGTCGGACTCGAACCGACACGCTTTTAAAGGCAACGGATTTTGAATCCGTCATGTCTACCAATTCCATCACACCGGCGTGTTAGGTGATAAAGTTTATATACTGCAAACATTATCGAATTGGGCTACAGGGTTATCTCTGTATAGGCTGCGTATTATAGCAGCCTATTTTTGAGCGTCAAGAATTATTTATTGTATTTTGAATAAAAGTTTAGATTTTAACCCACAAAGGCGCGTTCAACCGCATAATCTGCCTGAACACCCATACGCGGTGATACTGTTAGACCAAAATCATTCAAAATAGCTGAGACTTCAGCATTAAATGGCATACTACCGCAAATTAGGACGCGATCATCTTCCTTGTTCATCGGAGGCAGTCCGATATCTTCAAAAAATTTGCCAGATTTCATTAAGTCGGTAATACGACCAGTGTTTCTAAATTCTTCGCGAGTGACCGTTGGGTAGTAGATGAATTTCTTACGGAAATCTTCACCAAAAATTTCATCATTCGGCAGCTCGTTTTCGAACATGTCACGATAAGCCAAGTCACTAATACCGCGCACACCATGTACTAATATGACCTTTTCGAAACGCTCGTAGACTTCAGGGTCACGTGCCAATGCTAAAAATGGTGCAACACCTGTACCGGTTGAGAGCATATAAAGGTTTTTACCCGGTAATAGATCATCTAATACCAAAGTGCCCGTTGGTTTTTTACTGACCAATAGCTCATCACCAACTTTGATATGTTGCAGACGAGACGTTAAAGGACCGTCTTGCACTTTAATGGAGAAAAACTCCAAATGCTCTTCATAGTTAGGACTGGCAATCGAGTAAGCGCGCAGCAACGGCTTGCCATCAACGACCAAACCAATCATCGCAAACTCGCCATTGCGAAAGCGCAAGCCGTCGTCGCGTGTGGTTTTGATGCTAAATAGTGCATCATTCCAATGATGAACCTCTGTAACCGTTTCGGTGCGAAGTTTTGACATAAATTCCTCGTTAGTAAGTGGTAATCTGTATCAATCTAAATAAATGCTGAATACCCATTTTTCATGATAAAGTCAAAATGGTGCAAAATTTTAATAGAAGATGAATGCTATCAATGCTAATTAAGCCATCACTCTGTTATTTTAACATTATTATTCGGCGTTATAAGGTGATGCGGCGCGCATGACCGCGATTTTTAAGCCATTAATGATGAATGCAAGCCATTCTCAATAAATTTCTCGCTCATCATAACAAACTTTAAAATAAAAATCCGTCAAGCGGCTTTGGTATAGCATGATAAAATGGAATATCGTTAGTGAGTTATAATCTATAATTAGTCACAGATGGCTTGTATAGCGCTTATGTGGAACTATAAAACCCTGTTTTTTTGGATTTGATTTATGTCTTGTCAGACTGCTTCTTCATTGAGTAATCATATAGCACCAATTATCGGCTACCATCGTGCGCCGCTTTCACAGAAGTTTGGCGCGCCAAGACAGCCAAATCTGGTTGCATTGACCAGCGTGATTGAGATGATTGCGCCTTATGATACGCCAGCGGCATTTATCGGGCTGGAGGATTTTAGCTATATATGGGTAAGTTGGCAGTTTCATCACAACTATTTGTATAAAGATAAACAGGCTAATAAAGCGGATAGCAGCTTTCGTGCGCAAGTGCGACCGCCGCGTTTGGGCGGCAATCAAAAGATAGGTGTGTTTGCCAGTCGCAGTATGTATCGACCCTCAGCGCTTGGATTGTCTGTGGTTAAGCTTGAAGCTATTGAGATTGTAGAAGGACGGGTGCTACTTATCATTAGCGGTGCTGATATGATAGATGGTACACCAATTATCGATATCAAGCCTTATGTGGCTTATAGTGATGCGTTACCTGATGCACAAAGCGGTTTTGCGCCCTCTGCGCCGCATTTGTTGGAGGTGACTGTCACTAAAGTTGCCTATGAGCAGTTTGTGCAAATTATAGACAATCAACATATTCACAATGAAGCAGAAAAAATAGCTCACAATGAAAAAGCAACGGTAAAATCGGTCATTCATAAAATGCAAAAACAATTGCTTATGCCTGATCTTGATAATATTAAAGCGTTGATAGCACAAGACCCACGCCCTGCTTATCGCCAGAAAGAGGTTAATACTTCATTTATCATGCGCTATAAATCTGTTGATGTGAGTTTTCAATTGATAGGTTCAGGTGAATTACAGATAACGGATATCGACACAATATAGTCTAATAGGTAAGATGAATATCAACATTGCGCAAATGCTTTAAACCATAAAAGAAGAAAAAATATGCCTGCTCAACAGTATTCGATAGTAATTGATTTGCGTTGGTGCCTTGATGAGTTGCTGGCAGATCGAGTGATAGACCAACGGGGTTATAATCTCGTCATTACCAGCCGCCGCAGTAAGGGTCAGCATCCGCTATTGACTATAAGTGAGTTTGGTCTGCCTAATAGTCATGCACTTGATAATAATACTGAAAATAAATTAACTTTGGCATGGCTCAATCAATGGTTGGCTGCCAAAGCAGATATGTCGCTGGTCCGTATTGACCCGTTAAAAGTCGATGTACCAGCAGTGACGCAGCTCATGTCGTTTGAGTATGCACGCTCGCAGCATATTTTGCCGATTGAAGTAACGCTTGATGAGGTGGTTATCGGTACCGATCAGCCATTTTATACCGATTGGCATGGCAATATTGAAAAGCTCATTAAGTCAAAAAGCTATCGTACAGTCTTTATTAATCCTGAACAAATCAATCGCTATCGGCAAGAATTTTACCAAGTCACGCAAGCGATTGCAGGGGCGAACTCACTACATAAACGTGCCGCATCTGATATCACTAATGTTGAAGCACTATTACAGCTAGGGGACAATACCAACCCCGATGCCAATGACCAACATATTGTCAAAGTCGTCGATTGGTTGTTGCAATATGCCTTTGAGCAGCGCGCCAGTGATATCCATTTAGAGCCACGTCGTGAGACGGGCAAGGTGCGTTTTCGCATTGATGGGGTGCTGCATAGTGTTTATGAGATGCCACTCGCTATTATAGTGGCGGTAACGGCACGTATTAAAATCTTGGGACGGCTCAATGTTGCAGAAAAACGCAAACCACAAGACGGGCGACTAAAAACACGTACACCAAAAGGCTTAGAGACGGAGCTGCGTTTATCCACGATGCCGACTGCCTTTGGTGAAAAGTTGGTTATGCGGGTATTTGACCCTGAGGTACTAGTACGCTCCTTTGCTCAGCTTGGTTTGTCAGGTAAGCAGCTGGAGACTTGGCACGAGCTGACAGCGCATCCAAACGGTATTATTCTAGTGACAGGTCCAACAGGTTCGGGTAAAACGACTACCTTATATAGTACGCTGAAGCAGCTCGCCACTGAACAAGTAAACGTCTGTACCATTGAAGATCCGATTGAGATGATTGAGTCAGCATTTAATCAAATGCAGGTTAATCCAGGAGTTGATTTACATTTCGCTGATGGTATTCGCTCTTTGATGCGTCAAGACCCTGATATTATTATGGTTGGTGAGATTCGTGATGCTGAAACGGCAAACATGGCGGTACAAGCATCTTTAACAGGGCATTTGGTGCTCTCAACCTTGCATACCAATGATGCGCCAAGTTCAATTACTCGACTGCACGATTTGGGTATTCAGCCTTTTTTGACGTCAGCAACGATATTGGGCATCATGGCACAACGTTTATTACGGACATTATGTCCACATTGTAAGCAAGCCGTGGATGTTACGGCAGATAGCGAGATTGCCATTCAATGGCAAGAATTAGTACAGCCGTGGCGCGCGTCCGTGCCAGCGCAGATTTATAAGGCACAGGGTTGCGAGCATTGCCGCCATACTGGTTATCAAGGTCGTATTGGTCTTTATGAGATTATGCCATTATCAAATGAGTTGAAAAAACTGGTCGCTGCTGATGCCAATCTGGATGTATTAAAGCAGCAAGCATACCGTGAAGGCGTACAGCCATTACGCCTATCAGGTGCGAAGCGTATTAGTGAAGGGGTAACGACCATGGAAGAGGTGATGCGCGTGGTACCTTTGCATTAGTAGAGAGCCGCTATATTAAAAGATGCCATTGCATTAAAAGTAAGTTTGTTAAGCAGTGCTTGAAAAGTGCCCGCTTCAAAACAATAAATACGATACAAATTGAATTTTTATCCTAATAATTTTTAAAAATGACTATAACGAGATTGTTTATGTTTACCGATAGCCACTGCCATCTTAACCGTTTAGATTTGACCAAATACGATGGTCAATTGTCTGGCGCAATTGCCGCGATGAAAGAAGCCAATGTCACTCGCGCGATGGCAATTATGTGTGATTTTGCTGAATATGATGAGATTGCCAATATCGTCAGCACCTACGGCGATGAAACGCTCAATCTTGGCATGAGCGTTGGTATTCACCCTTGTGAAGATATCAGCGTTTTACAATCTGCAACCGTTGAACGTTTGATAGAAACGGCTAGCGCTGACCATGTGTGGGCAATAGGGGAGACGGGACTTGATTATTACTGGTCGAAAGAAAATAAAAAAGCGCAACAAGCCAGCCTTGCCCGTCATATTCATGCCAGCCAAAGTCTAAAAAAACCGCTTGTCATCCATATGCGTGATGCTAAAGAAGATACGATTGATATTTTAAAAGCAGAAGGTGCTGAGCATGGCATTATTCATTGTTTCACCGAAGATTGGGAAACCGCAAAACATGCCTTAGACTTAGGGTTTTACATCTCATTTTCAGGCATTGTCAGCTTTAAAAGCGCGCAAAATATCAAAGATGCGGCAAAAAATATGCCAAGAGACAGGATATTGATCGAAACGGATAGCCCTTATCTAGCGCCTGTCCCCAAACGTGGTCGCCCGAATGAACCAGCTTACGTGCCTTATGTTGCCAGTTGTATTGCAGAGATGTATGGCTGCAGTAGCGAAGAGGTCGGTACACTGACTGCAAAAAACTTTGAGAATTTACTAGCACAGTATCATTAAAATGGTTATGCTATGACCACTCAGTCATTTCTTGCAAGTGGCAGCTGTTTTATGCATGCCGTCTTGCAGCGTTAAATATAAGTACATGATTATAAATGATTATTTAGCAAACATACGCATATTTCTTTATTGTGTTCGTCAAGCAGTCTTTGAAGTATTTGATACTCCGAATGCCGATATGCCAATACGAACTGTGGTCATATGCATGATATTGTCAAGTTTTAGGAGAAGTTATGAGTCGTCAGCATCAATTCAAGGTACGAGAAGAGAATATCTTAGCAATGGCAGAGCAATTGCTACTTGAGTCAGGCGATGGCGACATCACTTTAGACAGCTTGGCAGACCAGCTTGATTTGGCTAAAGGCACATTGTATAAGCATTTCTCTAGTAAAGATGAGCTCTATCTGCGTATTATCATTCGTTATGAAGAGCAGCTGTTTGAGATTAATCGTATTGACGATTGCCCATCAGCAGGCGTCGCTCGTATGATTTTCCAGCAATTATTTAATCCACAAAAAGCCATGCTACTCAATCAAATCGAAGAGCGTTTGGCGGCATCAGTGACGGGTCTTAATCGCTTATTTGGTGAGCTGTATGATATTCGCCGTCAGCGCATGAAGCGCTTGATTGATATTATCAGTGCTTATCTGAAGGATGAGCACAGTAGCTTAAGCACGCGTGATTACCTATCATCTATCTGGGCGATGGGTCAGGGCGGTGCAGGGCTGTTGAACTCAAGTTTTTATCAGCGTTATTTGGGACGCCGCGATACTCTGCGTTATGCCTTTGTCCAACAAATGCTAGAGCTGCCAAGCCATTACCCGGCGGCTGAGGATGAAGTGATGGATGAGGATATGCAGGAATTGGTCGAACAGATTGATACTGAGTCAGAAGAGCATCGCAATACCAATTATTAGGTTTTTACTGTAACTTAAAAACCATGAGTCGTTATTTTATAAAAATCTGTGTTGTTATATGCTATATAGCAGCACATTAACCTTTACTTGATACAATCAATCCTCTCTCCCGTTTTATATCTCACCCAATATAACGTCATTTTTAATGGAATGACGCCATTCAAGATGACTTTTGTATGTCAAAACTCTCATCATCAATGACACATCATCATACCCAAGCTGGCTTTACACTGGTTGAAATCGTCGTCGTCGTGGTTATTTTGTCTATATTCGCTGGCATGATGAGCTTATCAGTAGGTAGTAGTGAATCGCGTAAAAATCGTGCTTTTTATGAGCATCTGACGGATTCATTGAGTTATGTTAGGCTGTTATCGGCTGAACGTATGCAGCCGATGGGTTTGAGTCTGCAAGCCAATAAGCAAGGTCAAATTACCCCTGTGATTGTCACTCTATCTAATCCTTATGTGGCTTATCAAACTGATACCTCGGCGTCTTCTAGTGGAGACAGTACGCCTAAGAATTCAATGGAGCTATCTGCTGATTTATCCAATATGTCTAGTGGGATTAAAGACAAGCTACCAACACCAAGCTGGGGGCTTGAGTCCGAAGTCACTTTACCTGAGCTGCCTGCTGGGGTGAGCTTAGCCATACAAAGCCTAGATGCTGGTAATATGTCAAATAGAGGACAAATCCAAGCACTGCAACCTTGGTTTACAGATCAAACAGTGCCGCAAGTATTATGGTTTGGTACAGGGCAAGCAGCACCGGTGACTATTGAAGTACGCCATAATTCGCGTCTGGTAGGTGAGGTCATTACGATTATGCCCGATGGCAGTGTGTCGATAGGTCAAGGGCAATAACCGATGATAAATAATGACAGAGCCAAACCTAACCATGTAAACCGAAAGCCAAAACTACCAAAGCATGAGAGCGGATTTACCTTGATTGAGGTGATGGTTGCTCTAGCGATTTTAGCGGTTGTGGCAGTGGCTGCGAGCCGTGCCAGTAGTGCTTATTTAAGCTCGGTCGATGTATTACGGACACGTACGCTTGCACATTTTGTTGCCCAAAATGCTGCTGCTGACTTACGTATTCAAGACACCTGGCTAACTGCTAATAGTACCCAAACAATCAATGCCCAAGGTCGCGACTGGCAAATTACGATGACTGTGAGTCAGGATATAACGCCAGCATTAAAAAAAGTGAATATCGCCGTTGCGCCTATCATAGATGGTCAGACGCGTACCGCAGTCAATGATATCAATGTGATACTGAGCAACTCAAAGCAAGATATAGGTAGTTTGGACTTGACTGGCTCAAACCCAAATGGAGGTAGTCTGTGAAATCGCAGCATGGATTTACCTTACTTGAGCTGATGGTCGCCATGGCAATATTTGCGATGCTAGCAGTGGCAGGCTGGCAGGTGTTTGATAGCGTCAACCGTGCTCGAGAACGTGCCCAGTTCCATGCAGATAATTTAGCCGTTTTGCAATATGCTTATCTGCAGCTACAGCAAGATATGGGGCAAATCGTTCCTTATCAAGCAGTAAATACTCAAAGTGCCAGTGCTTCAAATGTTGATAATGCAAATAATAGCAATCAAGAAAATGTACTACAGCCGATGCCTGAACCTTTTATGAGTTTGGATAGTGCGCGTATCAGCTTTGTCCGTTTTGCTGATCCTGATCCTCGATATCAAAGCAGTCCTAGTATGCAGCATGTCGAATATATTTTTGCTGATGAGCGTTTGATTCGCCGTCAATATGCCAGTATAGGCGGAGGTAGTGATAGCATCAGCTTGGACAGTGTCTTGCTTGAAGGGGTGACAGCAGGGCAATGGCAAGCGTATCTGCCAGAAATGAGTACAAAGTTTCCCAATGAAGACAGTAATAGTAACAATGCCAGCTTGAATAGCCAATTTGGACAAGGGGCGGCGTCAACCACTGCTCAGCCTGAGAGTGTGCTGCTACCGAAAGGAGTTGCTATCACTTTCACTTATCAAGATATGCCGATTACCTGGCAGTGGGCGCTTGCTCCGCAGCCAATACCAAATAATAGTGCCAATAAAAATAATACTCCTGATAATTCTAACGGCAACGGCAACGGCAACGGCAACGGCAACGGCAACGGCAACGGCAACGGCAATAGTAATGGCGCAAGTAACAATGATGCAGCCAATGGCAATGTAGATAATAATTCAGGGAATGGAATTTAATATATGCCAAGCATGCCAGTTATGCCCATGAAAGTCGACTCTCAGCGTGGTGTCGCGCTACTTACCATTTTATTACTAGTGGTTAGTATTACGGTGGTTGCAGGGGCGATACTTGCCAGCCAAAAAATTGCGATTAGACGCAGTGGTTTGTTGTTTGATCAAAACCAGCTCTTACAAGATATCGATGCCGGTCAGCAACTAGCGGTTACGATGATTCGTGCCGATGCTAATCTAAATGACACTGATAGTACGCAAGATATCTGGGCAAAGCCTGTACCCCCTTATACCTTGGGCACACATAGTATTGGCATTGAAATACGTGATGAAGCCAGTCGCTTTAATATCAATAATTTATATCAAAACGGCGCAGTTGATAGTAATGCTTTGGCAGTATTGCAACGGCTATTAATCCAATTGAATTTGGCGCCAGATATTGCTATTGCTGTTCTTGATTATCAAGATGCAGACAGTGAGGTTTATCAAGATGGCGGCGATGAAAGTACGGTTTATAACCAGCAGTCTAATAGCTCAGCGGATAACGATTTGCCCAATCAACGATTGGTCAATATTGATCAGCTGCAAAATGTAAAAGGCATCAATGCGGAAGTATTGGCAGTGCTACGACCTTACATCACAGTAGTGCCACATTATTTACCTATTAATATGAATACAGCCAGTCCGGTGATACTTGCTGCTCTAATCGACGGCGCAACTAGCCAGAAAATGCAAACCATCGTTGACCTGCGGGAAAAGCAAGTATTCGAATCTATTGATGAGATATGGCAGCTGCCAATATTAAGCAGTTTGGATAATAAGCAACGAAAAGTAATAGCGCCACTCTTGGCGGTTGATAGCCAAGCTTTTACGGCACTTATCACTGCTACGGATAATGCAACTGTTGGTCAAGCAAGACAACGCTATGCAACCATCATGATTAGCAAGACTGCTACTGATGTTACGGAAAATAGCAATAACGTCGATAATGCTAATAGCAATAATAAAAACGCTGATAACAAAAAGCCCAAAGAGGTTCGCGTGTTGACGCAACGACTTTGGGCATTTCGACCGAATTTTTGATGATTATCACTAAACGATAATCATCAAAAACAACCAAATATATGTCTTATTAATCACTTAAATGAGTTTCTTCAGTAGATTTCCAATTATAAGCGCCATAAAACAACATCTGTGCTTGGCGCGTACAATTATGTAGCATCAGCTGCTTTCGTTGTTCAATTTCAGCCAAGTCGACTTCATCATCATGATCTTCAGTATAAGTCAGCTCTAGCCAATCAATAATCCAAGAGAAGAACATATTGACCCCAGCCTCAGCCAGCAGTCTACGATCATAAGTATTAATGTGGGTAAAAGCAGGCTGTAACGCCAAATCGTCTGCCAAGCTTCCCCCATGCTGTTTGATAAGCTCATTGATGGCTTTACGGACGGCGTCTGAGCCACCATAGCGCTCACTGACCAAAAACTGCCAATAGTAGGGTTGCTCACTGACCATATGCAAGAATAGCTGGATACTTTTGGCAATTTGACGCTCAAAGCTGCGTTTACGTCCAATATGCAAACTCTCACTCAAAGTGGCTAATGTACCACCTAGCTCTTCAATCACCAAAGCGCGACCGAGCGATTCCATATCATCAAAATGGCGATAAAATGCGGTCGGCACGACACCAACCTCGCGCGTGACTTGTCTGAGGCTAATAGAGCTAAAAGATTGTCCTGTCATACATAAATCGAGCACTGCATTAAAAAAAGCGTGCCGAGTTTGAAGTTTTTTTTGTTCGCGACTGCTCATAATATTTCAAAATTAACTGATAGATGTCTATCATACTCATTTCATTGCAAAAATACGA
Source organism: Psychrobacter cryohalolentis K5 (assembly GCF_000013905.1). Lineage (NCBI taxonomy): Bacteria > Pseudomonadati > Pseudomonadota > Gammaproteobacteria > Moraxellales > Moraxellaceae > Psychrobacter > Psychrobacter cryohalolentis. The sequence goes on along the minus strand of NC_007969.1, from coordinate 1,877,567 downwards.
ATGAAATACACTTAAATGTCGCTTTTAAACGACAGTCCCCCAATGTCCTTGTAGCTCTTGAGCCAATCGATAAGCTTCATGGTCATTCATGCCGGTTATAAAGTCTAAGACATTGAGCATATTTTGATAAATATTATCTGTTAAAACACGGTGATGCTCATCAAGATGTGGCTTTAGCAACATGAGCAAACGCTGTTGTTCAAAGGACATCGGTGTGCTTGTCTGATTTGTCCAAGCTAACGGCATAAAAGCATCTAACAGGCGATGCAGACATTGATTGGCCATTAGCTCCATGCGCACTTTACTTGGGTGGTTAAAAATTTTTTCACGTGCTAACTCTTTGGCTTGGGTAATACCATGCTGAACGGTCGCATCACAATGGGTAAATAGACTGCCTTGCAGTGTACCCGCTAGCATCGCATCACTATTATCAACAAATGCATCGGTGACGGTATTGACCAATCGCATCATTGCCCGTGCACGTAGTGATGCCAGATGCTGCCTGACGGACATATGTGTAGGCAGGCTGATAGTGCTAGGACGCTCGCCAATCAGCTCATAGAAGATAGCAGCCACCTCATTGTAGGTAAGCATATTTAGATTGATACCATCTTCTAAGTCTATCAGCGCATAACAAATATCGTCAGCAGCTTCCAACAAATAGGCGAGGGGATGGCGAGCATAACCGTCATGCTGCTCTGAGCGAGGTAGATTCAAGCAGGCTGCTAACTCTTCTAACTGTACGGCTTCACTATAAAAGCAGCCAAATTTCTGTGCCTTAGCTGATATCCTGCTGTGCGGAGTACTTTGATGACTGCTTTGAGTGTCATTATTACTATGCGTCACAAGCCAAGGATATTTCATAAACGCGCCTAGCGTGGCACAAGTCAAGCGCATACCACCTGCATCAGGGTGATGCTCATTACGGATGAGTATACGAAATCCTTGCGCATTACCCTCATAAGCCAGCAAGTCTAATTGCTCATTGCTGCTCATATTTTGCAGAATGGTTTGACGTTCAGAATGCATAAACCAATCACGAATGGCGTACTCTCCCGCATGCCCAAAGGGTGGATTGCCGATATCATGGGCGAGGCAGGCTGCTTGTACAATCACACCCACATCAGCGGGCGTGACACCATCAGGTAAACCACCTTCTAGTTTGTCATGTAGCTTCTCGGCTGCCATGATGCCTAAAGAGCGCCCAATGCAAGAAACCTCTAGTGAATGTGTAAGTCGGGTATGAATGCCCAATTGATTGGTCAATGGATGGACTTGGGTCTTTTGATTGAGTTGACGAAAGGAATGCGAAAACACCAATCGGTCATAGTCTTTATGAAAAGAAGAGCGCGCAGTATCTTGAGCGGGAGCTTTTTTATGACTGCCTAAACGCTGGGCACTAAATAGTTTTGCCCAGTGGCTACGGCTATTAAGTGATTTATTGATAGGAGCGATCATAGTGCATAATCCTTTATTCTTATTATTTAAATGTTATCGCTCCCAGTATAATAAAAAAAGCCAGCATCAAGACTGGCTTTTGGTTGTTCTATGCTAAGACTGTGTAAACATGCTGTGTAGTATTAAAGGTTAAGCATTAAACATTAAAACGGAAATGCATCACATCGCCATCTTGTACGATATAAGTCTTGCCTTCTAAGCGTGATTTACCGGCAGCAGCAGCACCTTTTTCGCCGTTATGTTCGATAAAGTCGTCATAAGCAATGACTTCAGCGCGAATAAAGCCACGCTCAAAATCCGTATGAATCACACCAGCTGCCTGAGGTGCGGTTGCGCCAACAGCGACTGTCCATGCACGCACTTCTTTTACACCAGCGGTAAAGTAAGTCTGCATATCAAGCAAATCATAACCACCGCGAATCACTTGGTCAAGACCGGCCTCGAGCATGTCCATTTCAGCCAAGAAGTCTTTTTTATCATCTTCATCAAGCTGGGCAATTTCAGATTCGATTTGGTTACACAATGCGATAACGATAGAATCTTCGCCAGTGGCATAGTTGCGTACGGCATCAAGATATGGATTATTCTCAAAGCCATCTTCGCTCACGTTAGCGATATACATGGTAGGCTTCAGAGTAATTAAACCATAGCTCCTGATGAGTTTTTTCTCATCAGCATCAAGATTGGCGGCGCGTGCGGCTTGACCTTCTGCTAATAATGGCTCGATTTTCTTAAAAATATCAAGCATAGCGCCAGCGTCTTTATCACCGCCTTTGGCTTTTTTGGTCAAGTTAAAGATCGCGCGCTCAACCGCTTCTAAATCGGCTAATGCCAATTCAGTATTGATGGTCTCGATGTCGTCGATAGGGCTAACGCGACCATCAACGTGTACGACGTTGTCATCATCAAAACAGCGTACCACGTGCGCAATCGCATCGGTCTCACGGATATTGGCTAAGAATTGGTTGCCCATGCCTTCGCCTTTTGACGCACCAGCGACCAAACCTGCGATATCAACAAATTCCATCGTCGTTGGTAGTACGCGCTCAGGGTTAACGATATCAGCCAGTTTCTTTAGGCGTGGGTCAGGCACTGGAACGATACCCGTATTGGGATCTTTGGTACAAAATGGAAAGTTTTCAGCGGCGATACCCGCTTTGGTCAAGGCGTTAAACAGGGTGGATTTACCCACGTTTGGTAGACCGACGATGCCGCAATTAAAACCCATAACATGCTCTCAATATATTGATAAAATCAGTTGATATAAGACTTAGTAAAATAGTAAATCAAAATTGGGCGTATTGTAGCAAATTTAACCGAATATGGGTGAGGTTGTTATACTGGTTAATTGGAATTTCATCGAGCAGTATTAGCTGCCTTTTTGGTTCTCATTATTATGCTAAGCTACTGTAGTTGAAGCACTTCAAAATAGACAACGATAGGGTGCTTTTGTCGCCAGAATAGCATTCATTAACTTCTATTTCTCTCTTTAGACATTTAGACTCCTGATGGTTTTTATACGTGAATAGTCTAAGTCGCTGAAAGCAGTAGATTTCTACTGTTTTTGTGAGAGCGGATAATAACTGATTCGATAAGCTTGGGGCGTTATTCCACATTCAATCCATTTCTTTTTATAAAGCGGTTTTAAATCACTTTACTTATCTAGCATAGCCCTTAGAATAAATGAATAACCCATTAGAAATAGGAGCACTTTAAGGTGCGATTGACCAATTACAGTGATTATGCACTGCGCTCGTTAATATATTTGGCCACTAAGCCCGAGCCGACGCTATTGGCAAATATCAGTGATATTGCCAATAGTTATCATATATCTAAAAGTCATTTGACCAAGATTATCCAGCAGCTCGGACAGCTTGGTTATATCGATAGTGTGCGCGGTAAGAATGGCGGTATTCGCTTAGCGCACGCGCCAAAAGACATTAATTTGGGTGAATTGATTAAAAAGATAGAGCCGGATTTTGCTTTGGTTGAGTGCTTTTCTACAAACTCATTGGACAGCTCGATCGCTGATATTAATAGTGCTGTAATAAATGATGAAAAGAACGCTAGCGCCAACGATATGTCATTAAAACTGATTGATGAAACTGTAAGTCACATAGCTTCAGGCTGTATTATCAGTCCGGTCTGTCAGCTAAAACAGGTGCTTGCTGAAGCGTTGACAGCATTTATTGCCGTGCTTGAACGCTATACATTGGCAGACATTATCGAGAATAAGGATGAGCTTGCAGCGTTATTATCATAATTTTCATAACATATTTTCTCTATTTTGAAAGGCAATTTAAATAAGACAGGATGTTATGATCTACTTAGCATCATTGTGAAGTTACTATTAATAGTATGCCATTCTAGTGAGAATTATTTAAATTAACTTCAAGATTATTAAAGAGTCATACTATAAAATGCGTTTGCAAAATGAGCGCATCAGCTGTTATGGCAGTTATGTTATTAACAGGTTGCTCAAGTTTAGATACGGTTAGCAACGCCACTCAAGACAGTACCATACAAATTGCCCCGACGTTGCAAACAGGGTTTCGCGATAAAAAAGGCTACCCATTTTGGTAGCCTTTTTTATCGTTTATCCAATCAACAATTACGCGTTTTCAAGCTTAGGTCGTGCTTTTGCAATCGCTTTTAATAATGCCTTCTCAAACTCGCCATCTTTAAATTTAACCAAATAAGAATGTGCTGCGCAAAAGTTGCGTACATCGCGCCAGTCATCTGCCAAGTTGCTCGCCCAATCACAATACTCTTTACCAGCGTTCGGCTCATTCTTTAGTGCTTTTTTGGTAGTAGGATGTAGCAATAATTCAGGTAACACCGCTTCTAATAGCTTTGTCGGCGGACTCATAAAAGTATCATCGACGTGTAAGCTTTTGCTAGCAGGATGGAATGCCAGCAGCGAACCTGCATGAATCATCTCATTAGGTGCGATATAGTGAACCCCTTGTGACAATGAGAATTTAAGCTCAGGATAACGCTCAGCGACCGCATCACTTTCGACCAAATCGTCTGCCCACTGTACTTCAGACACTTTTTTATGATGCCGACTACTGCCATAAAAAGTCGCTTGCGGAAAGTCTTTTGCCATTTGCGCGCAATGGACAGTATGAAAGGGGTGCAAATTAAGTACCGCTTCGACATCTTGCCCATTAGTAGTCAGTGCCATCACTTGCGCTCGCACGTCATCAGTCAAGGTGTAGCTGTCTAAAAAAACAAATCGTCCAGAGGCAAGTTTAACCAATGAGCATTGTGTACCGATATTCAGCACACCGCCTAAACGAAACGTACCACGAATGTTCCAAAATCCTGCACCCAAATCTATGATTTTATCGCTCATTAATACTCGTCCTTATGGTTTATTTTTTTAACTATTTTAGTGGTTATACGGTTGCTGATATATAAACGCTTATGCCTATTTATAGATATACAAATTTATAGATATACAAAGTTTGCCATAAAAAAGATAGCAGGATGTGTATCAATATACGAATGTAAAAATGTATTGATTTGATGTTGTGTTGGCACCGGATCGAAAGTTTGAGTTGTTTATTCTTCTAACAATTTGGTAAGTAATTCATCTATTTCCGCTTTAAACTCTTTATCTTCGATTTTATTGGCGGTAATTTTTGCGTTCTGCAGGCTGGTAATTGCAGCTTCTTTTTGCCCCAATTCAACTTGGATAACTGCCATAGAAAACGCAATGGATGACAGATGGTCTTTTGAGTTGATAGCTTTGGCTTTTTCAAGTGCCTTATCATAAATGACCAACGCTTCATCTAACTCTGCAGTGAAGTCGGCTAGCGTTTCCCATTGCTCTGGATGGTCTTTATCGGTATTTTCATTATCGATACAAATCGCTTTTAACTCGCTATATAGCCAATTAAAGGCTTCTTGATGTCCTTTTCTATCGGCTTCTAGTAGCTTTTCAGCCAAGGTATAAACGGACTTGTATATTTTGGTGTTAATCATGACTTACATCCTTTTTAAAATTAAGCATAGCGTTTTAGGCAACATATGGCTGAAATTACGGGCAATACTGTAGGTAAAATACGGAAAAATCGTTATTTTAACATCATTTGTGTTACTGCTGAACGCCATACATTGGAAGGGACTGTAAAATAGCACCCTACCTGCGCTGACTCAAGAGACGATTGAGTTTATCCACGGTTTATTATTGAGCGCTTTATAAGCCGTTTTTATAGTTATAGGCTTATATTTGCAGGCTACTGCCATTATGGTGCTGAATGCTGTTTTGTAACATAGCGCAACCTGTGTTTGTTATGTGCTGTGATAAAATGCAACTTAAATTTTTGAGAATTATTGGCTTTGGAACTCAGCTGTTTTAGTGAATAAGACTTTAATGGAAAATACTGTGATTAAAATTGCCTTCATTAAATTTTTTTGATGTTAAGTCATGATTTTTACAGTTGTTAGATTAGATATTTTATGTACTATTGCCATATTTCTATTACCCACGCCCAATTAGCCTAAGCTAAATGAGCCTTTTTATAGTCAGTACTCTTTTGAATAATCATATAAATAACAACACGACAAAGATACCCTTTGATTCGCCTTCATGGGTGCTGAAGTTAACTATTGGTCTGATTGGGATGTTCGCCTTTTTGCAGGTGTATTCTATTCAAGCGGTATTGCCAGTATTGATGGTAGATTTTTCAGCGACTGAAGTGCAGGCAGGGATGGTTGTTGGCGCAACAGTGATGGCGATTGCCATTATGTCACCGTTTTTAGGGATGCTATCTGATGCGGTCGGGCGCAAATCTTTTATCGTTGGGGCATTGTTGTTTTTAGCGATACCTACTGCTTTAATCGCCCAAAGTCCTAGTATTGGCTGGCTCGGTATGTGGCGCTTTATGCAAGGATTGTCTGTCCCAGGCATTACGGTTGTGACCATTGCCTATATCGGTGAGGAGTTCGAGGGGCGAGCTGTCACAGAGCTTATGTCATTCTATGTCTCAGGCTCGGTACTTGGCGGCTTTATGGGGCGGTTCTTGCTGGGGCATCTGCACGAGTTTATTGGCTGGCGTGCAGGCTATTATGTGATGGCAGCGATGACGCTTATCGGTGCACTATGGGTTGGCAAGATGTTGCCATCGTCGCGGCATTTTGTAGCCAATCCAAATTTTCGCTCAGCGATGCAGACGCTTGGTGAGCATTTGACCAATCGTTATGTGGTAACCGCATGTTTGCTCGGCGCTTGTGTGCTTTTTTCGCTCGTTGGTTGCTTTACCTTTATCAATCTACATCTTGCTGGCACGCCTTATGAGCTTAGCACTGGCGCGCTTGCCAATATTTTTGCGGTGTATTTAATCGGAGTGATTATCACGCCATTGTCGACGACATTATTACGTCGATTTGGGGCAGCACGCACCGTTCGAGTGGCAGTAATTTTTTCGATGCTTGGTGCGTTATTAACGCTGGTCACGCCATTATGGGGCATTATTATTGGGCTTGCCATTATGTCGTCAGGCGTTTTTGTTACCCAAGCGGCAACCATTAGCTATATCGCCGTCAATGTCAAAAACGGACGTTCATTAGCCTCAGGTTTATATTACATGGCTTATTATGCGGGCGGCACGATGGGTGCATGGCTGTGCGGTATCGTTTATGCACGTGGACAATGGTCATTAACCGTTTGGCTATTATTATTTGTACAAGTATTGGCACTTTTGGTCGCAAGTTTTGGCATGATAAAAACAAAATCGCGTCCTGCTTAATGCCAGACAAGCTAACACCAGACAAACCAACAGAAGAGATAAAATAAGCTATCACAAGCTAAGCAACTGAGAAACGATTATTTTCGAACGATGAGTATTGTGCCACTTATGTGTCATGCCTTTACATGAGGCTGGTTTTTTCCTACTATCAAGAGGTTATTGATAAAAACATCACCATGTAATCACGACTGATATCCAATCAATTGGTTTTTATCTGCACTCAAAAATACTATAAACAAGGACGTCAAACTTATGTCAAATATCTATCACAGTGCGCCATCCGCCTATGATTTTCCGCTATTGGTTAAGCAGTTATTAAACCGCGCCAAAACCGTATCACAAGATCAAGAAATCGTTTATGCAGATAAAAAACGTTTTACTTATAAAGACTTGTTTAACCGTATCAATCGTTTGGCGAATGTTTTAGACGGCTTAAACCTTGATGCTGGTGATGTGGTTGCTGTGATGGATTGGGACAGTCATCGCTATCTTGAATCCTACTTTGCCGTACCAATGTCAGAGTATATTTTGCAGACGGTCAATATTCGTCTATCACCTGACAAAATCCTTTACACCATTAATCATGCGAAACCAAAGGTGCTGCTACTCAACTCTGAATTTGCGCCGTTGGTCAAAGATTATCAGTTTGAAAACTCCAGCATTGAGCATATTATTTGGTTAGATGATAATGGTGTGACCTCTGAGGGCGTATTCGGGGGTAACCAGAACCGTGTCAAAGGTGAATATGAGGCGCTACTTGATGCTGCTGATGACCATTTTGATTTCCCAGATTTTGATGAAAACACCATTGCTACAACTTTTTATACCTCAGGTACGACAGGTGATCCGAAAGGCGTGTTCTTTAGCCATCGTCAGTTAGTACTGCATACCCTGACGGAAGCAGCGTCGATTGGTATGTTGCCAAATAAACAAGGCGTCAGCTATGGTGATGTCTATATGCCAATGACCCCGATGTTCCATGTCCATGCGTGGGGCTTTCCGTTTACAGCTACTATGACAGGTCTAAAGCAAGTATATCCTGGTCGTTATGCACCCGATTTGTTGATGGATTTGATTATCAATGAAAAGGTCAGCATCACCCACTGTGTACCGACAATTTTGCAAATGGTACTCAAAGAAGCGCAAGACCGCGGTGCCAGCTTTAATGGTCTAAAAATGATTATTGGTGGTTCACGATTGACAGAAGGCTTGGCAAAAGCGGCGATGGATCAGGGTATTGAAGTTTATACCGGTTATGGGATGTCGGAGACCGCACCTCTAATCAGTCTGACTGACTTTAGCCTCAATGAGCCGCAGCTGAGTGAAGAAGAGGATATTGCTCGCCGCTGTATGACGGGTAAGCCTGTACTTATGGTTGATGCTCAAGTATGGGGAGAGAACAATCAGCCAGTTGGTACAGGTCAGGATAATACTGGCGAGCTGGTATTACGCGCACCGTGGTTGACCCAAAGCTATTTAAAAAATGATGACGCTGGCAAAGAGCTGTGGGAAAACGGCTACATGCATACTCAAGACATCGCTTATATACGACCTGATGGCTATATCAAAATCACCGATCGCTTAAAAGATGTGATTAAGTCAGGTGGCGAGTGGATATCTTCACTAGAGATTGAGACGATTCTATCGCTACATCCTTCGGTGGCGGATGTGTCTGTGATTGGGGTACGTGATAAGCAATGGGGCGAACGTCCATTAGCATTAGTAGTACTCAAACCAAATTGCCAAGATACCAAAGTTGATGACATCAAAGCGCTGGCAGAGCAGGCAGTGGCCCGTGGTATCATTCCAAAATACGGTATACCTAGTCAGTTTAAGTTTGTAGATGAACTACCAAAGACCTCTGTTGGTAAACACGATAAAAAAGTGATGCGTGAGATGTATGCCAATCAGAGCGAGGTATAGTTTTTTTGAACTAACTCAACTATTAAGCAGATAACAGGCTTAATAGTTGACCTTTATGATTGGCTCTGCTACATTTTAAACCGATACACACTAAATCGATACGTAGTGTATCGGTTTTTTTGATTTAGTAAGGATAGCTGGCCGGGATAGCCAGTCTTATATTATGATATTATCGGACAAATCACATCGCATTACCCATCATTTATGCTAAGGACAGCTATTATGAGCGCGCAAACCGCCACTGCAGTGACCAATCAAATGTCAGCCCCAACATTTCAAGCACTAAATACGACTCAAACCTTTGCTGAGATTTATCAGTCTTCTATTGAAAATAAAGAAGAGTTTTGGGCTGAGCAAGCCAAGCGTATCTATTGGCATAAAGAGCCTGAGCAAATCCTTGATGACAGTAATTTGCCATTTGCGCAGTGGTTTGTTGGCGGCGAGACCAATCTTTGCTATAACTGTGTCGATCGTCACCTTGAAGAACGTGCAGAACAGGATGCCTTTATTTGGCTGTCATCAGAGATTAATCAAGAACTCGTAGAAACCTATCCTGCTGTAGTCGATGCTTTTAAAGACTTGGGTAATAACGTTGAGTTCTATACCGACTACACCAAGCGCCGCCTGACTTATAACGACCTTTATAAAGAAGTGAATTATTTTGCCGATGTATTAAAGCGTTACGGTATTGAGAAGGGCGATCGTGTCATCATTTATATGCCGATGATTTTAGAGGCCGCTTATGCAATGCTCGCCTGTGCGCGTATCGGTGCAGTGCATTCGGTGGTATTTGGTGGCTTTGCTGCCCATAATTTAGCCATTCGTATGGATGATGCTGAAGCAAAAATGGTCATCACAGTGGATGCAGGTTTGCGTGGTGGTAAAGTCGTCAACTATAAAAACCTTGTCAATCAAGGTATCGAGCAGGCAACCACTAAGCCTGAGCATGTAGTAGTGGTCAATCGTGGTATTTTGCCGTTTGACGTAAAAGAGCTAGATGTGGATTATGCCACTGAACGCCGTATCAGCTGTGAAGCCAATGCTATCGTCGAGCCTGTATGGCTTGAGTCTAATACGCCATCGTATCTGCTTTATACCTCTGGTACGACGGGCACACCAAAAGGTGTGCAACGTGATACCGGTGGTCATGCAGTAGCACTGACCACATCGATAGACTATATCTACGACGGTAAGGCAGGCGAGACGTTTTGGGCGATATCTGATATCGGTTGGGCCGTTGGGCATTCTTATACCATTTATGCGCCATTGCTTGCTGGCATGACCAGTGTTATGTATGAAGGCTTACCGCATCTACCAAACCCTGGTATCTGGTGGCGTATTGTGGAGGCCAACAAGGTCAATATCTTATTCACCGCACCAACTGGTGTGCGTATGCTGAAAAAGCAAGATGAGACATGGATGACCCGTTACGATGTCTCAAGCGTCAAATCCTTCTTTTTGGCAGGTGAGCCACTAGATGAGTCTACTGCCAGCTGGCTGACCAAGCATTTGGGTGTACCGATTTTAGACCATTATTGGCAGACAGAATCAGGTTGGCCTATTCTGAGTAATACTCCTAGGTTCGCTGATAAACCGCACAAACAAGGCTCACCTGGCTATCCTATGTATGGCTACGATGCGCAGGTCATCAATGAAGAAACTGGCGAGCCGTGTAAAGCGGGTGAAAAAGGTTTACTGGCGATTCGTGCGCCCTTACCACCGGGTTGTTTGACCACAGTTTGGGGTAATGATAAGCGCTTTATTGACAGCTACTTTAGCTTAGCGGATAGCAATCAATATTCGACATCGGACTATGCAGTCGTTGACGAGGACGGTTATTTTCATATCCTTGGTCGTACCGATGATGTCATCAACGTCGCCGGTCATAGACTGGGAACCCAAGAGATTGAAGAGGCAATCAGTATGCATGCAGAGGTCGCAGAGTGTGCGGTCGTGGGTATTCAAGATGAACTAAAAGGCGAGCTGCCGATTGCTTTTTGCGTGTTAAAAGATCATGAACTGGTGGCAACCACTGAAAACCGCTTTCGCCTTGAGCAGCAAGTGATCGGTGCGGTGGTGAAATCCTTAGGCGGTATCGCGCGACCTGCTGCGATTTATTTCCCGCAAGCATTACCAAAGACGCGCTCTGGTAAGATATTGCGCCGTGCTATTCGGGCGTTAGCAGAGGATAAACCCACTGGTGATATGTCTACCCTTGATAATCCAACGGCTATTGATGCGGTCAAGCAATCTATGAAGGATTACTAGGCGCATTTTCAGGCACGTTTTAAAACTACCTTTATCTAAAAAAGCTCATGAATGCTCATGGGCTTTTTTATTGTCGTTAATAGCTTATGGATTATGGTATATAAATCGGACATTAACGTTAACTTTACTAAAAGCAGCATAAAGAGCTTGACCCTAAAATTGTTTTATTGTTATAGTCAATAACGATACGAAATAAATCATTTTAAAATTATATGACAGAATGATAAATTTTAAGTTTTTAAATTTAGAGTTTTAAAACTCAAAGTCTTCAAAATTCTAAGCCGTCACCTAATGGCGGTCTTACAAACAAGATAAGGATATCTTATGCACCACGTCAAGCAGCTCATCAATGGTCAATTTGTTGATTCTAATACTAGCGAATGGATTGATATTACCGATCCTGCCACTCAAGAAGTCATTGCCAAGGTACCGCAAACGACAGACGATGAAATCAATCAAGCAGTCGCTGCCGCTCAAACGGCTTTTCAAACGTGGCGTAAAACACCAATTACCACTCGTGCTCGTATCTTTTTAAAGTACCAAGCACTGATTCGCGACCATATGGATGAATTAGCAGAGATCTTGACTGCAGAGCAGGGCAAGACCATTGCTGATGCGCGTGGTGATGTATTCCGAGGTTTAGAGGTAGTCGAGCATGCAGCAGGCATTGCAAACCTGCAGATTGGGGACTTTGTTGAAAACGTTGCATCAGGTGTTGATACTTACAGTATTTGGCAGCCACTTGGTGTTTGTGCAGGCATTACGCCGTTCAACTTCCCAGCGATGATTCCACTGTGGATGTTTCCAATGGCGATTGCCACGGGTAATACTTTTATCTTAAAACCTTCTGAACAAGATCCGATGGTGACCATGCGTTTGGTTGAACTTGCGGTTGAAGCGGGTGTGCCTGAAGGAGTGCTAAACGTCGTACATGGCGGCAAAGCCACCGTTGATGCGATTTGTGATCATCCTGATATTAAAGCAGTTTCTTTTGTCGGTTCGACCAATGTCGGCAAACATGTTTATGAGCGTGCCAGTCAATCAGGCAAACGTGCTCAGTGTATGATGGGCGCAAAAAACCATGGCGTTATCTTGCCGGATGCCAATAAAGAGCAGACTCTTAATCAGCTAGCAGGTGCCGCATTTGGTGCTGCCGGTCAGCGTTGTATGGCACTGTCTGTCGTTGTCCTTGTCGGTGCTGCTGGTGAGTGGATTGATGACATCAAGGCCAAAGCAGAAGGTTTAATCGTCTCAGCCGGTAAGCACGATAAAGATTTGGGTCCACTGATTTCTCCTGCAGCAAAAGCGCGTGTTGAGCATTTGATTGGTACTGGTGTAGAAGAGGGAGCCAGTCTATTGCTTGATGGTCGTGGTATTACGGTTGAAGGGTATGAGAAAGGCAACTTCGTTGGTCCAACTATCTTTGATAACGTCACAAGCGACATGCAAATTTACAAAGAAGAAATCTTTGGACCTGTACTGTGCATCATGCGTGCCAATAGCTTAGATGAGGCAATTGAGCTGCTCAATGCCAACCCGCATGGTAATGGTACCGCTATCTTTACTCAGTCAGGGGCTGCCGCGCATAAGTTCCAGCAAGATATCCAAGTCGGTCAAATCGGTATTAACTTGCCAATTCCTGTGCCACTACCGATGTTCTCGTTTTCAGGCTCACGTGCTAGTAAGCTTGGTGATTTAGGTCCTTATGGTAAGCAAGCGGTGCAATTTTATACCCAAACTAAAACCGTTACGGCACGCTGGTTTGATGATGAGGCAAGTCGCGGTGTCAATACGACTATTTCAATTTAACGCTGAATCACCTATATTTGCACTGACGACTTAATATACCCTATTCAGCACAAGGATGACCCCATGGATTTTTCATTAACCGATGACCAAATTGCCTTTCGCCAAACTGCTAGACAGTTTGCCCAAAAAGAGCTTAAGCCCAACGCTGCTGAATGGGATCGCACTTCGCACTTCCCAATTGATGTGATTAAAAAATCAGGCGAGCTTGGCTTTTTAGGGTTATATACCAACCCTGAGTATGATGGCTTGGGCTTGCCGCGTTTAGATTCTGCCATGGTTTTTGAAGAGCTAGCATGGGGTGATACCGCGGTGGCTGCTTATATGAGTATTCATAATATGGCAGGCTGGATGATTGGTGAGTTTGGCAGTGATACATTGTGCAAAAAATATTTGCCAAATATGGTCAGTGGTGAATGGCTTGGCAGCTACTGCTTAACAGAACCTAATGCCGGTTCTGATGCCGCATCATTACGTACCAAAGCCGATAAGCAAGGCGAGTATTATGTGCTGAACGGTGAAAAAACCTTTATTTCAGGGGCCGGCTCAACCGATGTGTTGGTCGTTATGGCGCGTACGGGCGCTGCAGGACCAAAGGGGATTTCAGCATTCGTGGTTGATGCCGATAGTGCTGGTATTGAATACGGCAAAAACGAGCATAAAATGGGCTGGAAAGCACAGCCAACACGGACGATAAGCTTTAAAGATGTCAAAGTGCCAGTAGAGAACCTCATCGGCGAAGAAGGTCAAGGCTTTCGTATCGCTATGAAAGGGTTAGATGGCGGTCGAATTAATATTGGTATCTGTGCAGTAGGAACAGCGCAAGCAGCGCTTGAGACAGCGACCAATTACGTGCAAGAGCGCAGTCAGTTTGGCAGCCCGATTGCCAGCTTACAGTCGGTACAGTTTAAGCTTGCTGATATGTTGACTCAAACCATCACGGCACGGCAAATGCTGTATTTAGCGGCGAGCAAAGTCGACAATAACGATGCGCAAGCCTCTACTTATTGTGCGATGGCAAAGCGTTTATCGACCGATCTTTGTTTTGATGTCGCTAACGAAGCTCTGCAACTACACGGTGGTTACGGCTATCTCAATGAGTATCCGCTTGAGCGTCATGTGCGAGATTTGCGTGTGCATCAGATTTTGGAAGGCACCAATGAGATTATGCGCGTGATTGTCTCGCGTCAGCTATTACAAGACGATGCATTGAGCCAACTGCGCTAACCTATTTATATGAATAAAATGATTTTATGATAAGGATGTTTGATCATGACGGATTATACCAACTTAAAACTATCGATTGATGGTCATACTGCGACATTAACCCTAAACAACCCACCTGCTCATACATGGACGATGGACAGTCTTAAGGCGCTTAAGCAACTGGTCACTGATCTCAATGCCAATGATGAGGTATATGCACTAATCGTTCATGGTGATGGTGATAAATTCTTTTCAGCGGGCGCCGATCTAAATAATTTTGCAGATGGTGATAAAGGTCGCGCAATCAGTATGGCGATAGCGTTTGGTGAAGCATTTGAAGCACTGTCAGCCTATCGCGGCGTTAGCATTGCAGTGATCAATGGCTATGCGATGGGCGGCGGTCTTGAGTGTGCGCTTGCTTGTGATATCCGTATCGCAGAAGATCATGCTCAAATGGCGCTACCTGAGACAGGCGTTGGCTTGTTGCCGTGTGCCGGTGGTACACAAAATCTAACGGCTTTGGTAGGCGAAGGGTGGGCAAAGCGTATGATATTATGCGGTGAGCGCGTCGATGCCGAGACTGCGCTACGCATTGGCTTAGTCGAAGAAGTTGCTGCGAAAGGTGAAGGATTACAAACAGCACAAGCATTGGCGCAAAAAGCTGCTAAACAATCACCAGTTGCAGTCAGTTATTCCAAAAAACTTATTCAAGCAGCAAGACACACACCACCTGCGCAAAACCTTATCCATGAGCGTGAAGCCTTTGTTAAATTGTTCGATACTGAAGATCAGCGCGAAGGTGTGCAAGCATTTTTAGAGAAGCGTAAGCCTGTTTGGCAAAATAAATAAACGCCATAGAATCAAACTTAATGATACTATTTTTCTTTTAATATTTGTAGGTCACATTTATGACAGCAGCTATAGAAGGCACACTAGAGGCGCCGGTATTATTCAGCACCGAACCGACAGATTGTGGTCACCTTATTGGGATAATGACGTTAAATATGCCCAAATCTCTTAATGCCTTAAGCGTTGAGATGTGTCAGTTGTTATCGCAACAACTAGAGCAGTGGCAAGGTGATGAGCAAGTAGTGGCATTGCTATTAAAAGGCGCAGGCGACAAAGCGTTTTGTGCAGGCGGTGATATTCGTAGGTTATATGACAGTATGTCAGCAACAGCGCCTATGCCAAATCCTTATGCGACGGATTTTTTTGGTCATGAATATAGTCTTTATCGACAAATGCACTTTTATCCCAAACCATTAATCTTGTGGGGCGATGGCATCATTATGGGCGGCGGTATGGGTTTGATGGCAGGCTGTAGTCATCGTCTGGTCACTGAGCGTACCCGTTTTGCCATGCCTGAGATTACCATAGGCTTATTCCCTGATGCTTCTGGCAGTTGGTTTTTGCAGCGCATGCCGGCTAAAACTGGTTTGTTCTTGGGATTGACGGGTGCGATGTGTAATGGTAGCGATGCATTATTGACCAACTTAGCAGAATATGGGGTTGGAAGTCAGGATTATGATGCCATCATGCAGCGCTTAACACAGAGCGACTGGCAAACGGCAGCTGATAATAATAAAGAGAATAAGCACAATAAAGAAAGTAACAACAGCGCCCATAGTATCGTGAGTCGGGCATTGGGGGCGCAGCCTGTTGCTGAATTGCCTGCTAGTAAGCTTGCACAGCATTGGTGTGCTATTCAGCAACTAATGAACAGAGGCGGTTTGGGTGATATCGATGCGCTATTACAAAATGATGAGGCGCTCACACAACTTGATACAGATTTTGCTACCGACAGTTGGGCACAACGAGCCATTGCAACCTATCGACATGGCTGTCCAGTGACTGCGGCATTGACCTATGCGCTATATCATAAGGTGACGGATTTATCGCTAGAGCAAGTTCTGTATTTAGAAGCCAATGTCGCTGTACATTGTGCCGCCAATCCTGACTTTAAAGAAGGCGTACGTGCGCTACTGATTGATAAAGATCGTAATCCACAGTGGTCACGCTCACTAGCAGACTGCTTGAGTAGCGAAGGGCAGGCGTACATACAGCAGCACTTTATCAATCCTTATGCTAAAGATGAGCATCCGTTAGGCGATTGGCTTAGCGCTGCTGCATTGGGTAATGAAGCGGTTCGCTAACCAGATATTTAGCATCTGATTTAAGCTAACTTAACTGGATTAAGTGACTAGATTAAGTGAAATTTGAAAAATTAAAACTAATTGCATAATCAATCATCAAGGAGCGATGAGATGGCTACAAAGGATACAGGTTCAAGTAGTACAACTACGACTGATAATGATGGTAATACAGCAAAGCCAAATATCGCCTTTATTGGACTAGGTAACATGGGCGGTCCAATGGCAGCAAACTTGTTAAAGGCAGGTTATACGCTATCGGTTTATGATTTATCTGTAGAGGCGACCGCGCGCTTGCAACAAGCGGGTGCCAATATAGCAGAGAGTCCGAAAGATGCTGCTCAAAATGCCCAAGTGATTATCAGTATGTTACCTGCTGGCAAGCACGTGCATTCTGTCTATCTAGGAGAAGGTAGCTCTGACGGTCTACTTGTAGACTTACCAAAAGGTACTTTGGTTATCGATAGCAGTACCATAGCAGCAGCTGATGCTAGGAAAGTAGCAGAAGTTGCAAGTAAGCTTGGTATTGATTTTTTAGATGCGCCAGTCTCTGGCGGTACAGGTGGCGCTATCGCTGGCACATTGACCTTTATCGTTGGTGGAGACGATGCAGCCTTTGCCAAAGCTGAACCGATACTGGCTGTAATGGGAAAAAATATCTTCCACGCAGGCGAGCATGGTGCAGGACAAGTAGCTAAAATCTGTAATAACATGCTGCTTGGAATTCTGATGGCAGGAACGGCAGAGGCGATTAATCTAGGTGTCAAAAATGGTCTCGATCCAAAGGTACTATCCGATATCATGCTACAAAGCTCCGGTCGTAACTGGACGCTAGAGGTCTACAACCCGTACCCGCAAGTGATGGAAAATGTCCCATCGAGCAATGGCTATCAAGGCGGCTTTATGAGTAAGCTGATGCAAAAGGATCTTAACCTTGCCATGCAAACCGCTCAAGACACGCATGTAGAGACACCAATGGGCGCTAAAGCAACTGAGCTATATGCTGCGCATACCATCGAGAATGGTGATAGAGATTTTTCTAGTATTATGGCGCGTCACGACAGCTCTGTATTGTCTTAAATTATTAAGCACACAAATAAAAAAGGTCGGCATTATAGTAATAGTGCAGACCTTTTTTTGACTTATTTCTAGTTTATATCAAGGCATTTAACTTGGCAGCTCGTAGACCAGAGACTGAATATCTTGCGCCGCTTTTTGTAGTCGTGGCACATAGGTTAAGAGGTCATCTAAGGACACCCGTATGGTCGGTGCATGCAGATATAACGAAGCAAGGTAGCGTGATTTCCTATCCCTTATCGGTACGGCGATTGCCACCATCTCAGAGATAAACTCTTCGTTATCGATACCTATGCCTGTTTCAGCGATACGATCAAGCTCAGCGTTTAATTTTTCGATATCAGTGATGGTATTTTTAGTGAACTTATCTAGTGACAAATTTTGTAGTATTTTTTCGCGGCTTGCACTCGGCAACTGACTTAAATACAGCTTCCCAGTCGCTGTACACCACATTGGCGACTTTGCGCCCACTGGTAAATAAATCTGTATCGGCAAGGTCGTTTGTGCGCGGTTGGTATAGATCATATTCATGTGATAAGGAACACCGATACCGCAGGTTTCTTTTAGCTCATCGACCAGTTTTTGCAAAATCATTTGACGTTCATTAAAGAACAGTCGCTGCTGCCAAAGCTCAACACCCAAATTGCGTACGCGTTTACCCGGTATAATACCGCCGCCAATATCAATTGTCACAAATCCTTCATCAACCAGATTTTGAATCAATCGATGAATGGTTGGCTTCGGAATATCAAGCTCCTGCGATAGCTCTAGTGGCGAAATCGGCTTTGAGGCATAAGATACCGCCTCAATAATCTCTAGCACACGGGTAATCGATGATACTTTAGGCATATAAATGACTCAGTAATAATAAAAAAACAAAGCAAGTAGCTATATTATAACGGATATAATCGCCTCTAAAAATAGAGCAGAACAGTCAAGGCGATAAGGCTAAAAATGAATAAGCGCAAAGGAATACAGTAATTGGCTTACTGACTCTAATTTAGCAAAATATAACCCTTAGATAAGCCTGCCTCTCATTATATAGTAACGTATTTACATTGCGTGAATTTATAACAAAATTATCTGAGAATTTTTCGGTTTTCTTAGCAAGATTAGATACGTTCAGTCACAAAGTACAACAATCTGTAGTAATTAACTCTATAACTGTTATTGCGTTATTTCTCAAGATGCTTCATCATGCAGACATATTTTGTAATACCTTTACATGAGCGTTAAGCATTCCAATAATCATGTGTAGGCTGCGCGGTGGCTTTAATACCATTGTGTAACAAAAGGGCGAAGTATTGCGGGCTGGTGTAGTAATTATTACAATATCTATGCAATCTTTACATAATGGTAAATAAAAAGTGCATCTTTAGGGGTGACTTTTTGAGCCAAAATTGTTTTAATCCTCGCATCAAAATGATTGTTTAAAAAAGTTAGATTTTCATTTTTTTATGGGCGCGTTATTTCATACTTTAGGAGAGTAATTATGAAACTTATTCAATTAACAGCAATCACTGCTGCCGTTTTAGCCTCAACTGCTGCTCTTGCAGCTGATCCAGTTATCGTTATTGATGGCAATGACGCTGTTGTATACGAAGCTGAGCCAGTAGCAGTTGCTTATCAAGCAGACGCTGGTTATGCCTATAATGCAGATGCTGGTGTGTTACGTAACACCACTGGTGCAGTTGTTGGCGGTACTAAGACTTTCTTCCAAACTGTTACTCATCCAGCAGCGATCAGTGCTGAAGTTGGTACTTTAGGCTATGGTGCTAACATCGCTTGGGGCTTAAACGACAAAACTGAAATTCAAGCTGGTTGGGCAGGCGGCGATGCTGCTGATTTATTCGGCGGCGACTTTGATGCTAACGACGTAAACTACGATGTAGATACTGATTTTAGCAACCCGTACCTAGGCGTACAAGTACGTCCTATGGCAAACTGGTTCACTATGGGTGCTGGTATCATCGTTCCTGACAACGATATTGACGTGACTGCTAACGCTAATAATAATAGCTATAGAATCAACAATGTTGATTACGATGCAACTCAAGTCGGTACTCTGAAAGGTAATCTAGAGCATCGTAACAAACTAGCACCTTATGCTACTATCGGCTTCCGTCCTAATATCACTAATAACTTCGGTTTGTTCGGCGAGTTAGGTGCAGCATATATGGGTAAGACCGATGCTACTGTTAATGCCGTTAATGGTACCAATCCAGTTCTAGGCGCTGTCGCTGCTGCTGATGCTGAAAAAGAGCTAGAAGATAAAGACTGGTTAGAGTGGATGCCAATTGTTAAAGTTGGTGCAACTTACCGCTTCTAATTTAACAACCGTTTAAATACTGTTGTTAACAGAAGAATAAGTACAAAAAAACGATCCTTTTGAGGGTCGTTTTTTTTATGTCTAAAATAAAGTAATAAATGTCATTTATTATCAGGTATTTGATATTTATCAATAAACAATAACAGTTTGCTGTGAGGAAATAACAGAAATTTGATAATTAGTCTTATCGTCAGTCAGAGTAAGCAAGGGTAGGGTTTCTATAGGCTGATTGAGTAAATCGTAAATGATGGCGGAATAATCCATGCCTAAACCTTGGGCAAGCGTATATTGATGTATTTTAATAAAGCTCTCTTTTATTTGCCACAGCCATCTTATGGCAGAGTTACGCTGTATCATTGGCAATGCTTGCAAGATAGCCAGCTCTTTTGGATGATAGAACCGCTTTGCTACCTGCCATTTCACGGCATTGACTTCGATATCAATACCCGAGGCACGATGGCGACTGATAACGACAGCGACCTTGACGTATGGTATGTCTGATTTTTCTATATCATTTAGCATTCGAGTAGCATTTTTATTATTGCAATTGGTATGGCTAAAACACACATAATATTGGCTATGAGTGAGTCGATAAGGAAAATTTGATTCATCTAAACGATCGACGATATCCAGTCTTTTGAGCAATGCCTGCAATAATAGCCTTACGCCTGCACGTTGCTGCTGGCGTTGGTTATAAGCAATTTGAGGGGCAGCTAAGCAAGTAGTGGTTTTTTTAATATCGCAATGTGAAGCACGCACTTTAGCAGTCGCACACCACGTCATTGTCATGGGGTCGAGCTGAGTATAGAGAATATCGTGTAGCATTAAGTTTTGCATAGTCTGTATATTGTAGAAACTTATGGTTTATATCGCGATTTATCTTAGCCTAACAAAAAGCCCAACAATAGGCTTGTTGGGCTTTTGAATGCTTATAATGTCTTATGCTATATGCTTAGTAAGACAATTCAGCACGGCGGTTTTGGGCATAGGCATCTTCGTTCGTACCGGCAGCAGCAGGACGCTCTTCGCCATAGCTGATGACACGGATATTATTTGCTGCAACGCCTTGTGCTGCAAGATAATCACGTGCTGCTTGGGCGCGGCGCTCACCCAATGCGATGTTATATTCACGGCTACCGCGCTCATCGGTGTGACCCGCGATAACTACGCCTGCATTTGGGTTAGATTTTAACAGACCCGCGTGTTGGTTTAAGACACCTGCAGATTGTGAAGTGATCGCACTGCTGTCAAAGGCAAAGTATACAACGGCTTGGATGTTCTCAGCACCGGTAATAACTGCGTTTGAGTTGTCTACGATAACAGCACCATTGTAGCCAACTTGACCGCCTGGGATACCTAGAGGGGCAACGACGACTTCAGAAGTGGCACGCTTAGTGGCACAACCTGATGCTAGAACAACAGCACTTGATAATACAGCGAGGGCAGCGATTTTTGAAAAACTGGTTGACATAATAAGCTCCAAAAATTTTAATGAATTAGATTTGTTGTTGTAAACTGCTTACGATAAAACTTAGGCAATTGCTATCTATAATATACTAAATGTTACTTTATGTAAGTACTATTACTGTAAATAATGCTAGAGTTTACAAATAGATATAATGCGCATTACGCCAATATTTACGCCATTATATAGGGATTCTTACCATCGTTACCTTTCTTATTTTAATTTAGTAGTCACCTTGAAATTTGGCGCTTTAAGTCAATGTATTTAGGTATCTTACATAGGTATTGCGACAGTATCAAAGTGTCGCTTAAGTCTTGCTATAAAGGCTGTTATAAATATAACCATCATAAAAACCAATAGGAATCTATATGTCTACCGCTGAAAACGATGCACAAATCATCAATGCTGAAATGCCTGATGTACCTCTCCATGCGCCCAGTAAAATCAATTTAAAAGACTATCAAAAGCCAAGCTTCGATGTTGAAACTGTCAGCTTAGATATCAAGTTATTTGAAGACCATGCACAGGTAGATAGTACTCTAAAGATGGTACGTCAAAGCGCAGGCGATATCGTTTTATTTGGTGAAGATTTAGAGCTGTTGGCTTTGTCTATGAATGGTGAGGCATTGAGTGCTGAGCGTTATGAGCTGTCAGCAGGTAAGCTTACGATTAGTGATGCTCCTGATGAGGTGACATTGGCGCTACAAGTGCGTATCTGTCCACAGACCAATACTGCCCTTGAGGGGTTTTATATGGCGGGCAGTGGTGATGAGACGATGTTTGTCACCCAGTGCGAGCCGGAAGGTTTCCGTAAAATTACCTTTTATCCAGACCGCCCTGACGTACTCGCGATATTTACCACTCGCCTTGAAGCAGACAAGCGCTATCCAACACTATTAGCCAATGGTAATTTGGTTGAAGCGGGGGAGATGATCGATGCGCCAAACCGCCATTATGCTATTTGGCATGATCCGACCAATAAGCCAAGCTATCTATTTGCTTGTGTGGTCGCTGACTTAGATGTATTAGCGGATAGCTATACGACCAGTGAAGGTCGAGAAGTCTTGCTGGAAGTCTATGCAAAGTCTGCTGACATCGATAAATGTACTGTCGGTATGCAGGCGCTCAAAGATTCGATGCAATGGGATGAAGTTAATTACGGTCGTGCTTATGACTTAGATCGTTATATGATCGTTGCAGTCAGTCAATTTAATATGGGTGCGATGGAAAATAAAGGGCTAAATATCTTTAATACTGCCTGTGTATTATCAAGCCCTGAAACCACGACTGATACTCGTAGCTTTAGCGTAAAAGCTATTATCGCCCATGAGTATTTCCATAATTGGACGGGCAATCGGATTACTTGTCGTGATTGGTTTCAGTTATGTTTAAAAGAAGGCTTTACCGTTTACCGCGATCAATCGTTTTCAGCGGATCAGCAATCAAGCGCGGTACAACGTATCGATGACGTCGCGACTTTGCGTGCCCATCAGTTTGCAGAGGATGCAGGACCACTTGCCCATCCTGTACGTCCTGAGAGTTTTGTTGAGATTAATAACTTTTATACCACCACCGTCTATGAAAAAGGCGCTGAAATTGTCCGTATGATAGCCAATACCTTGGGCGCTGATGATTTCCGAAAAGGGACGGACGAGTATTTCCGTCGTTATGATGGTCAAGCGGTCACGGTTGAAGACTTTTTATCTGCGCTTAGTATTACTAACGGTAAAGTAGAAGACTTTATCGATTGGTATCGCCAGCCAGGTACGCCAGTGGTGTCCGGTCATCAAGACTATGATAGCGCCACGCAAACATTGACCATTACGTTGAGTCAGCAAACCCGCCATGTGAGCGGCTTTGATGCGCCAAAACCCTTGCCTATTCCAGTTGCAACGGCATTATTTGATAAAGAAAGCGGCAAAATTATTGCTGAGAGTATGTTGCTATTAGACCAAGCTACACAAACCTTTACTTTTGAAGGCGTAAGTGCTGAGCCTGTGGTGTCTTTGCTACGTGATTTTAGTGCGCCTGTACAGCTGAATTATGATTATCAAGATGAAGATTTGGCATTTTTACTCAAACATGAAACCAATGGCTTCAATCGTTGGCAAGTGACGCAGATGCTGGTCAACCGTATTTTGTTGCCCACCCAAGGCACAAAGAGCAATCCTGATGTTTATCTAGCGGCATTGGCGCAGACATTGCCAGTGCTCGCAGGTGAAGATGCAATGCTAGCAGCGCGTTTACTTGATATTCCATCAGCTCAAGAGTTGGCGGCTGCTATTCCTGAAGATTATGATCCAGAAGTGGTCAAAGCGCAGCGTGAAGGTTTGTATCAGCAGCTAGCAGAGGCGTTAAAAGATCAATGGGAAATGCTTTACAAGCAACTGCCATTGCACTCCTATGAAGACAGTGCAGAAGCTCGTGGTGAACGGGCACTACGTAATGTGGTGCTAGATATGGCATTGAGCGCGAACGTGGAAGGCGCTGTAGAGTGGGCACAGCAGCAGTATGATAATGCCAGCTGTATGACGGAACGTTTTGGCGCACTAAAGGCCATGGTCAATCATCAAGTGGCAAATGCTGATGCGTATTTAGCAGATTTTTATCAGCGTTTTCAAGCCGATGATTTGGTGATTGATTTGTGGTTTAGTGTCCAAGCATCTGCTGACAACGTCAATGCTGATGTTATTAAATCACTATTAGCACATGAAGATTTCGATTGGAATACGCCCAATCGCGTACGTTCAGTCATCAGCGCTTTTACCTCGCAGCCAACTGCATTATGGACGCAACAAGGTTTGGATATCTATACAGACGTGATTAAGAAGCTAGATGATTCTAACCCGATGATAGCCTCGCGCCTACTACAAGTATTGGCACGTTGGAATACGTTAGCTGAGCCACGCCGTCAAATGGCTCATTCGCAGCTGCTCGATGTGCAGCAGCAAGTATCCTCTAAGCATGTGCATGAGAGTCTAAGCAGTGTGCTGGGTGCAGTGACTGCATAGAGCTTTCTTAGAAATCTAAAATTATAATCTTAAACATGAAAAAAGCCCGTCTGACAATATAGTGTCAAACGGGCTTTTTTAATAAGCAGCTATTATTGGATAAGCAGTTATTAACGGTTAGGTAGGATGTCTTTGACCATATCACGTAAGTTATGTAGTGCTGTGACCGTGCTGTCCCAATCTAGGCAACCATCTGTAATTGACATGCCGTATTCGAGCGCATCCAAATCAGCAGTCAGCTCTTGGCGACCGCCTTTTAAGTGACTCTCAATCATCATACCAATGATGGACTTGTTACCATTTCTGATTTGCTCCGCAACGTTTTGGATCACCATCGGTTGCAAATAAGGGTCTTTACCAGAGTTGGCATGACTTGAGTCAATCATAATCTTGCTACTAGTTTTACCTTTGGCAAGCGCGTCTTCTACTTGAGCGACTGCTGTTTCATCGTAGTTAGGCTTACCATTGCCACCGCGTAATACCACGTGAGCATAAGGGTTACCTTTAGATTTGATGATAGACACTTTGCCATCTGAGGACAGACCCAAGAAGCTATGACCCGCTTTTACCGCTTGCATGGCGTTGACCGCAACAGTCATGCCACCATCAGTACCGTTTTTAAAGCCGACTGGGCATGATAAGCCTGAGCTCATCTCACGATGCGTTTGGCTCTCGGTCGTACGTGCGCCAATCGCTGACCAGCTGATCAAGTCCTGCATGTACTGCGGTGTATTCGGGTCAAGCGCTTCAGTAGCACAAGGTAGTCCTTTTTCATTGAGATCAAGCAGTAGCTTACGGGCTGTACGCAGACCTTTTTCGATATCAAAGCTGTCATTCATATCAGGGTCATTAATCATGCCTTTCCAGCCAACGGTCGTGCGCGGCTTCTCAAAATAGACACGCATCACAACGAATACGCTGTCTTCAATCTCTTTCGCCAATATGGCTAAGCGATCAGCATATTCATGAGCGGCTTTGATGTCATGAATAGAGCATGGACCAATAACCACAAACAAACGCTTGTCTTTGCCATCCAAGATGTTTTGGATAGTGTGACGACCATTTAAAACGGTTTTATAGGCTTCGTTTGATAAAGGAAGTTCGGTTTTTAGCTCATTGGGTGTGATTAATGGAATAAATTTTTCAATATTCACGTCGTCAATTTCTGCATTATGGGTAGCGGTTGTTATCATGATTATATATCGTCTAGCTGATTTATAGGGACTTTCATTATGCGGACAAAAGTACCAGTTGACAAGGGGAGTCGAGCAGTTAATTGACTGATAACTGGAATGCTGATGCGAAAACTTGGTTATACTTGATGATTATAGGTAGGATAAAGAGACGTTTATGCCACTGGATTTCTTCGGGCAGCTTCGCTATTTTTATCATCGTCACGTATGATGGCAGTATAAATAGCTGAATTTTAGCACCACAAACGCCGCTGATTATGATGGTGCGTATCCTATAATAGATACCCCATGTTATATTTTATAATATCCATGTTTTCTCCCTTGTACGACTTTCACTGTTACACTTTATTATTAAGAGCTTGTCATGACCGATAACCATACGCTTCAGCCTGATTTAACTGTACCATTTGATACTTACGAGATCGCTAATGTAGCGCGTGAGCCGCTCGTTATCGGTATCGTCGCTGGTGAAGTATCAGGAGACAGTCTGGGTGCAGACTTCATGCAGCAGATGAACAATCTACGTGATGACATCGTTTGGGTTGGAGTAGGCGGTACCAAAATGCAGGCACAAGGGCTTAATAGTATTTTTCCATTGTCTCGTTTGGCAGTGATGGGTCTGGTAGAAGTCATAGGACAGTTGTCTGATTTGCTTAGGGCGCGTCGTGAGTTGCTGGCTGCTTTTAAAAAGGCGGATATTGATTGGTTTATTGGCATAGATGCCCCTGATTTTAATCTACGAGTCTCTAAAAAATTAAAGCCTAAAGGCGTGTTTTGCGTGCAGTATGTTAGTCCTTCTATCTGGGCTTGGCGCGAGTCACGTATTCATAATATTAAAGCGGCAACCCACTTGGTATTGTGCCTGTTTCCGTTTGAGCTGCCTGTTTACGAGCGTTATAAGCATCCGGCGATATGCGTTGGGCATCCACTGATGCATACCATTGACCAGTCACTGCTCGACATACCAATCAATCAGCGCCGTAGTGAGCTGGTCTGGCACAACGATGGCTTACAGCAGTTTTTTATCGAACGCTTTGATGAAGTCAGTCAGCTTATTTGTGTGATGCCGGGCTCACGCCGCGGTGAAATAACGGCTATTTTACCCTTGATGCTAGACGGTATCCAAAAGCTGCTTTTATTGGACCCAAAGCTTTGCTTTATCATCCCAACTGTCGATCAAAACCATCAGTATATCGTCCAAGACGTGATTGATCAGCGCTCAGAGCAGCTGCGTGCCGCCATCGTGGTGGTCTATGATGATAGCCAGCCAACCTTTAGTCAGCAGGCGATGGCGGCATCAGATATTGTGATGTTAGCCTCAGGTACCGCAACGCTTGAGGCGATGCTACTTGAGCGTCCGATGGTCGTCGTCTATCAGCTGAATCAGCTAACCTATCAGATTGCTAAACGTCTGGTCAAAGTGCCCTATGTGGGTTTGCCAAATATTTTGGCAGCTACCGCGATCGTACCGGAGCTTATTCAAGAGCAAGCAAGTGGTGACAATATCTGCCGTACCGTCATGCGCCTTTTGCAGCCACGTGCTTATGCGGAGCAATTGAATGCGCTGATTCAGACCAAGCATCTTTTGCAACAGCAAAGCAATCATCAACCTGCCAATAGCGTGATTGAACAATGGTATCTGCAAAATTATCCGTCGAAAACGCCGCAGATCTAGTAAGAAAATTCATTACATACCTTTTCATTTCATAAAATAAGACAATAAAATTAATGAATAGCATGCTACATATAGAGAGTAATCTTTTACAGATTGAACGCAGTATCGAACAGATTGATATAAAAGGACAATATATTAATTTGGCTTCTCCCATTTATTTATCTGGTCAACTTAATATCAACGAATTACTTGCGCAATATTCGAATAATATTGCACAGAGTGATACGAGTTCAGTGCTTCAGATTGGTGTCGATGAAGCAGGGCGTGGACCATTGTTGGGCAGTGTGAATGTTGCGTCGGCAATATTACCACGTGCTTGGTCAGGACTGATTGAAGGGCAGCCTCTCAAAGATACGCCCTTATCGATACTGACGGACTCCAAGCAGTTGAGCGAAAAAAAGCGCGATATGCTGTATCCCTTGGTTCAGCAACATGCCATTGGTTATGTCATTGCTGATATTCCAGCGGCAGTGATTGACCAAGTGAATATCTTACAAGCCACCATGCTTGGGATGCGTTTATGTACTGAGGTAATGTTAGAGGTCATTGCTTATCATTTGAATGACATGGCACAAGACGTACACCAGCTGCATGCTGAAGTTTTATTCGATGGGAATCGCTGTCCTGAATTGAATTATGCAAGGCTCGTAGAACTTGGTGTCGAAGAAAAAGTTGACTGTCAAGCATGGATCAAGGGTGATGCTCGTCATACCAGTATTGCCGCCGCCAGTATTTTGGCAAAAGTTAGCCGTGACAAAACCATGTACGCGCTTGACGCTCAGCATCCTGAATATGGCATTGCCAAGCATAAAGGCTATCCAACACGCGCACATATGGAGGCAATCGAAACTTATGGCGTATTAGCCGCGCATAGACGCAGCTTTGCACCCGTTAGAAAGGCGTTAAAGCGTTAAGAGTGGGTAGAGATTGGCTGATTTATTTAAATAAATAGCCTAAGCGAAATACTTGTTAGTTTTTTAGTAATCATGATTTAAAGTTTTATACTTTTTATTAAATGACATCCGAATAAGTATTCGATAATATCCGTTATACCCAAAGTATTGTTCATAATAACTACGCCACTATCTTATAGGATAAGAGATGACCCTCAAATTGCCAGAAAAAAACCTCGCTGCAATCATATTATTAACGGCTTTTTTGACGGCCTGTGGCGGTGGCGAAGACTCAGACAATAGCGCTAACGACGTTACGCCAAAGCCAACAGCACTTGCTGCTAGCTCTGATGATACCTCGACTGATAAGCCCGATGACCAAACTGATAATGTAGCAAGCGACAATGAGGCACAAGCAGCATTAATCGCAAGTAATACCTTTAGTCTAGCGCGTACCAGCTGTGGTCTTGGAGGTTTGTCCGCTGACA
Organism: Psychrobacter cryohalolentis K5; assembly: GCF_000013905.1. Taxonomy (NCBI): domain Bacteria; kingdom Pseudomonadati; phylum Pseudomonadota; class Gammaproteobacteria; order Moraxellales; family Moraxellaceae; genus Psychrobacter; species Psychrobacter cryohalolentis. The sequence continues at coordinate 1,848,869 of NC_007969.1, read as the reverse complement.
CCGCACTGGATAATATTGCGATTCAACATGCCAAATATATCAAGCACGTATTTGCTAACAGTACACCGACTACTTTTAGTCCACATTATGAAAATAAGATTGCGGATATCGCAAACGTCACAGGTGATAATAACCCGTTCTTTAGGGGCGTTAGCTTCACAGACCGGTTATTAAAGGCAAAATATGGCAACGCCCGATATGGGGTGACTGAGAATATTGCCCAATCGGTTTACTATAGCTCGGTAGGCAATATTATAGGCTCTGATATAGTGGCAGGCTCAATGGCTAAGTCGTTATTGGCAGCGCCTTATCATCTGCGTTCTTTGATGCTACCAGGTTCAAGTTTGACAGGGACGGGCATGGTCACCTATAAGACTTTTGGTAAGGATACGGCTAATAATCAAGGTTATGTATTAGTCAACCATGCCTCAGCCACGCAGGCGACCGAAGATAATACGGTAGCAGGAATATTCACTTATCCATGCCAAGGGGTCAGCGGTACCGTCACTGCGTTGTATAACGAAACGCCAAGTCCGGTCAAAGGAACAGGTCGTGACTTACAAACTGATCCTATCGGACAGCCTATTTATGTCAGTATGCCGTCTGCTCAAACGATTGATATCAGCAATGTTAAATTCCATGATATACAGCGTAATATGGATGTGCCCATTGAGCTATTAGATTATCGCCAAGATCCCCATAAAAATACCATATATGAGCTACCAGCGAACGAAGCGTTCATCTTGCCCATTACGGACAATTTGAAAAGCTGTACAAGCACCAGTAAAAAAGACGAAAATTGTGGTTTACATGGCAATAGTGATTACCGTGTCAGCTTTGATATCTTAGTTGATAGCAAAGCCATAGAGCGTGAGAGCTTTACCTTTAAAACTGGTGCTGTGAACAATTAATTGCGTGATCTAGAAGACCTATTATAGAACAAGTTATAAAACAAGGGCTGAATCAGTTATCTGATTCAGCCCTTGTTTTATATAATGGTCAATCCACTATGAAAGCGTTATCACGTCAAAACGACGAGTTCCACTGATGCAAAAAGGCTTCTTCTTCATCCGTTGACTCACGATCTAACGTGTTATTGCGATGTGGGTAACGCCCAAACTGCTCGATAATCTCTTTGTGCTGCTGCTCAAAATCTAACGTAATGGCATCATCGAGCTTTTCAAACAATGGCAGATAGCGACTATGAATCCTTAAAGATTCTGAATGCATAAACGGCATAATAGCAAATTTGCGCCATGTTATTGGTAAGGTAGAAAAATGTGGCTGCAATATGACTTCTTGAGCCAACACCAGCGCCATACCATCTTGCGCAAAGGCTTCCGCTTTATTGCGGCATAAATTGCGTGAAAATTGATCTAAAACGATGATCTCTGCCAGACGCCCAGCCAAAGCGGTAATGGAGCTGTTGCAGTCGGTTGCTGCTTCTGAAATGCGCCAAGTGACGCATTCCCCTTGCTTTGCTGCTTGCCAAATTTCACCAAACCGCTCTTTTATTTTCTGATCAAATTCATGGCTTTGTTCAAACCAATACTGTTCATTGTCCTTATCAAACCAAAAATCCAATACGGCACGCGCCTCTGAATCGAGATACTCTAAACTTATGTTTTTTGGATCAAGTGACGATAAATTGGCATGGCTTTTTGAGGTGGAATAATCGGTTGAGAGAGACATAAGCTATTCTAATTATGATAGATTTAGTCTACTATAGCGCAAATATTTATGTCTGTCATGATACGAGCAGCAGCTATTAGGTAAACCTTATGAATACAAAAAATTCGCTACAAAACACTCAGTCATCATTACCACCAACGCCATATTACTTGCTTGATGAAGCCGCAATCGTCGCCAATATGCAGATTATCGCGCGCCTGTGCGAGTTGTCGGGAGCAAAAGCACTGCTTGCGCTCAAATGTTTTGCGACTTGGGGCGTTTTTGATATCATGCAGCCCTATCTGCATGGTACGACGTCATCTTCGCTCAATGAAGTCAGATTGGGTTATGAGACTTTTGGTAAAAATAGCAATGCTAGTAGCAAAGATAAAAAAGAAACTCACGCCTATAGCGTGGCTTACAGCGCGGATGAGATGCCTGAAGTGCTCAGCTACGCCGATAAGATTATCTTCAACTCAATCTCCCAGTTAAATGTGTTTAAAGATCAAGCAGCAGCGCAAAACATACCGGTTGGGCTGCGCTTAAATCCAAAGACCAGCAACTCGTCATTCATTATTGCCGATCCTGCGCGTCCGTTTAGTCGTCTTGGCGAGCATGATAAAGATAAAATTGCAGCCGTGTTGAGTGATATTAGCGGTGTTATGATTCATAACAACTGTGAAAATGACAGTTTTGAGGCATTTAGTGAAAGCTTAGCTGATATTGAAACCAGATTTGGTGATGTTTTGCAGCAGCTTGAATGGGTCAGTTTGGGCGGTGGCATTCATTTTATTGCTCCTAATTATCCACTAGAAAAACTGGCTGACAGGTTAAAAGGCTTTAGTGAAAAATATGGCGTACAAGTCTACCTTGAGCCGGGTGAGGCAAGTATTCATGGTGCTGGCACGCTAGTCACAAGCGTTTTAGATACAATGCACAATGAAAAAAATCTAGCAGTAGTAGATTCATCCATTGAAGCACATATGCTTGATTTGCTGATTTATCGTGAGTCAGCGCCGATAACGGCTGTTAATAGTGATTTAATTAATATCGCCTCTCTTGATATCGATCCTACCAACATTGCACCCATAAGCGAGAACGCTAAATCAGCTGATAATACGATTATCTATGGTCGTTCTTGTTTGGCAGGCGATATCTTTGGTGAATATGCCTTGCCAAATAAGCTAAAAGTAGGTGACACCGTTACTTTTGGCAACGCAGCAGGCTATACCATGGTGAAGAAAAACTGGTTTAATGGCGTGAATATGCCAGCGATTGTCATTCGCCGCTTAGATGGCAGTATCGATATCCAACGCGAGTTTGATTATCAAGATTATAAGGCAAGCTTGTCATAACGCTATTAGACGCATATTCGGCATGACCAAATGGTAATGCCAAACAACTATCTATAAATTTTTATTCGCTTTGACGTTTTTAAGTTATGTTGTAATTTTTGCCGAAAAGTCAGTAAAAATTGTTATAATTGCTACTGGCAAACACAGTAGGATTTGTCTAACGGGTGCGTGGGTTTTCCTCGGTCTTCCTTTTTAATTCACGCATATCATTCACTCGTTTCTGTTTTGCATAGCCAATATCAATGGTATCGACAGGGACACAAAGGAGGATTGTTCTTTGAACACAAACCAACAAGTTAAGCCTAGTAAAAAAGATGTACTTATTATCGGTGCTGGCGGCGTCGCTCAAGTAGTCGCGCATAAATGTGCGATGCATAATGACGTACTTGGCGAGATTCATATCGCTTCACGTACCCAAGATAAATGCGATGCCATCGCTCAGAGCGTTATAGAAAAGAACAGCTTTAAGCAGCCAGCGGTATTGCACACGCATGAAGTCGATGCCATGGATACCCAAGCGCTGATACAGCTGATTGAAGATACGGGTATTCAAATCCTTATCAATGTCGGTTCGGCATTTGTGAATATGACCGTATTGGAAGCTTGTATTGAGACTGGCGTAGCATATATTGATACCGCTATTCATGAAGATCCTCGCAAGATTTGCGAGACGCCGCCATGGTATGACAACTATGAATGGAAACGCAAACAGCGTTGTGCCGATAATAATGTCACTGCGATCTTAGGTGCAGGTTTTGATCCTGGTATGGTCAATGCCTATGCACGTCTTGGTTATGACATGATGGATGCAGGTTCAGTGACTGATATTGATATTATTGATATTAATGCTGGTAGTCATGGTAAATACTTCGCCACCAACTTTGATCCTGAGATTAACTTCCGTGAATTTACTGGTACGGTTTATTCTTGGCAGGACAGTAAGTGGCAGTCTAACAAGATGTTTGAAGTAAAGCGTACAGATGACTTGCCTGTTGTTGGTGTGCAAAACAGTTACTTAAGTGGTCATGACGAAGTGCATTCTTTATCAGCCAACTTAGACGTGCCCAATATTCGTTTTTGGATGGGCTTTGGTGAGCATTATATCAATGTCTTTACCGTTCTACAAAACTTGGGCTTATTGTCTGAGCAGCCAGTGATGACTGCTGAAGGACAAGAAGTGATACCGTTAAAAGTAGTGAAAGCGGTCCTACCAGATCCAAGCTCACTTGCGCCGAACTACACGGGTAAAACCTGTATCGGTGACAAGGTCAAAGGCAAGATCAATGGTGTCGATAGTGAGGTATTTATCTATAATATCGCAGACCATAAAGATGCCTATAATGAAGTTGGTAGTCAAGGTATCTCTTATACCGCAGGCGTGCCACCAGTCGCCGCGGCGATGCTAGTTGCAACAGGCGAGTGGGATGCAGGAAAAATGGTCAACGTTGAAGAGCTTGATGCCAAGCCATTTATCAATTTATTAAATAAAATTGGTCTGCCTACGCGCATCAAAGATAGCGAGGGCGATAGAGCGCTTGAGTTTGATATCTAAATTATCGTGTTGGTTTTTATTGTTCGTTAAATAAAAAGCACCCTATTGAGGCAGACTCGATAGGGTGCTTTTTTACGTATCTGCTTCTATAATAAAAACGAGTATCATAAAACTGATAGCTATAAATGGCATAAGAAGAATGGCTATGTCTTTAGAAAAATATAAAGTATTTAACTTGATTGAGGATATGACAAAGTTAAAAGTGTTATTTATTCTAGAATCTCCCTATATCAATGAATATATCCATCAGCATCCAGCGGCAGGCGAGTCGGCGCTTGAGCTTACTCAATTTTTGATGACTCAAGGGTATTTAAAGGATTTTGATGCCCAATTGCCATTAGGCTGTAATATCAAAGCACTAAATTATCAGCCACTGGGTATTTTGAACTGCTCTACGTTGCCACTGAATAAAGCGTTTTACCCTTGCGCTTTAAATAGTGAAGACTTAGCAAAAGTAAATGAATTGGCAGCTATCAAACAAAATTTAAATCAAAGTAATCCGAATAAAGTACCTGTGGATTTGAAGAAAAACGGTATTTTTAAAGACTTTGTGAGCCGATTAACTGAAGTGCTTGAGCAAGCGCCACCTGATATTATCATCGTACCTTGCGGCGATACCGCAATTGGGTTTATGGATGCTTTTAAAACAATTTATCAGAAGCCTTTGACGGTTTTAGATAGTTTACCGCATCCAACTGAGTCAGATTGGGCTGAGAAAATAGCCACTATTAATTTGACCGATTATATCGCGCCTCAGATATTGCCTTAGCTATGATTGTACTCTGTCTATAATCGCCAAATAGTAAATGCAAATCTTTCAAAGATGTATACTGATGTGCAAAAGATAAGCTCGAGAGTCTGTAGGAAAATACAGAGGATGATAAATACCAAGTTATTTTCTACAAATATAAGCTCTTCAAACCGATGCGACAATCCTTTAGATAGAGCCTTATAAAGGCTGTGAAATTTCATTCTACTTCTATTAACAGTAGTGTGTTTTTTACCGTAAATCAGCGATATCCCTATCATAAAAATAAGAGCGTAATATGCAATTAGAAATCAATGTTATCGATGCCTTTACTAATACTGTGTTTAAAGGCAATTCAGCGGCAATGATTATCACAGAAAGTTGGTTGTCTGAGAAACTCATGCAATCTATTGCTTTTGAAAATAATTTATCAGAGACGGCTTTTATAGTCTTGGATAATAAAGGTACTTATCATATTCGATGGTTTTCACCGCTTACGGAGATTGATTTTTGTGGTCATGCGACCTTGGCTTCTGCCTTTGTACTGTTTAAGAAAAACCCTACTTTGACGTCTATTAAGTTTTCAGCTGAAGCAGTTGGGGTTTTAGCGGTCAAGCAAACCGATCATGATAAAATACAGATGGATTTTCCCAATACTAAGCCTGAGAAAGTCAGTGATATCCCTGATAGTTTGCTGGCAGGATTGTCTATTGTCCCTATTGAAGTCTATAAAAACTCACAGGCATATTTTGTGATTTATGACTCGGAATCTGACGTGTTAAATGTAGAGCGTGATAATGACGCGCTAAAACAACTTGCGCCTCTCGATGTGGTTGTCACTTGTCAGGCTAAATCTGCTGACTACAAAGACTACGATTTTATTTCACGTTATTTCTGGCCTGCCAATGGTGGTGATGAAGATCCAGTTACGGGTTCGGCTCATACTGGACTAGCGCCATTATGGGCACAGCGACTGGGTAAAAATACATTGGTTGCTTATCAAGCGTCAAAACGTGGCGGGGTACTAGACTGTGTGGTTGCAGGAGATAGAGTGCTTATCTCCGGTCATGCTGTGCATTATTTGACGGGATTTATTACGGTCGAGGAGTAAGTTTTGTCTGAATTAAAAACAGTGGGGCTTTTTGCTCTTACTGCATTGGCTGAAATCGCAGGTTGTTATCTGCCTTATCTGTGGCTACGAGAGGGTAAGTCAGTTTGGTTGCTCATACCTGGTGCCCTGAGTTTGATAGCTTTTGTATGGCTGCTGTCATTACATCCCACTGCTGCCGGTAGGGTCTATGCCGCTTATGGCGGTGTTTATATTTCGATGGTGATTTTATGGTTGTGGACAGTGAACGGGATACGTCCAACGACTTGGGATATTGTAGGTTCTGCTATTGCTTTACTGGGCATGGCAATTATTATGTTTGCGCCGCGCAGTGCCTAGCTTATGAGTCAAAGTGCGCAAATTAAAGCTTATTAATTCAAGATTTAGTAAATTCAATATACAGTCAAAATACCCTAAAAACGTTACGGTACTGCTGGTATAAATTTTTTGTAGCTTCTGTCTGCGTAGGCACAGCAAGCAAGAAAAATTCATACCAGCAGTACAATAAGGTATCGATATTGCTTTTCACTGATCATATAAATAAAAAAATGCCAATCAAACCATTAAGCTTGATTGGCATGTTAAGGCATTTATTATTAATGCTTTCCTAAGATGCTACCATTATCATCTTTCTTTGATTGCTTAGCCGCTTTTTTCTCTTTTGCCGTTAACAGCGGCTTCTTTTTGACATTCTTCTTACTATCTTGACCTTTACTCATGATGTTTTCCTTTTATGTGACCGTTTAATACTTATTAAAATCAGTATAGCCCTAAGAGTGATTAATAGCTAGCTTCAAGCAAATGGACGCTGGCGTTAATAAGTGCTTACTTACGAATACATCACGATTTGCTATAATGAGCATCAAGCCGATAAATCGCGGCAAACCTTTATCCTATTATTATTTAGCACAATGATGCTTACTGTTTTGGTTGATTAATTATTATGCGTATCCGTAAACTGTTTAAATTTGAAAACGCCCATATTGTGCGTAACTGTAGCTCTGAGCGCTGCAAACACTCGATTCATGGTCATAGCTATCAGATTGAGCTGATACTTGAGGCCAAGCGTTTAGATCATGGGCAGATGGTCTATGATTTTGGCTTATTAAAATCTTCTATTAAAGACATTATCGACAGCTTTGATCATGCGATTTGTTTTTGGAGTAAAGACGATCCTGAATACATCGCTGCCTGTAAGAAATTCAGTGCACGCTGGATCAGCTTGCCGGTATCGCCGTCAGCAGAGCAATTCTCGCGGGTGATATTCTTTTGGGCGCAAGAGATTCTACAACAGACACAAATGCAAAATGGCGAAGCGGATGTGAGCGTATATTCAGTGATTGCGCACGAAACTGCGACTGGTTACGCGCAGTGTTTTGCTGATGATGTGAGCAATGAGCAAATGGGTAAGTTGGTGCTAAAGGATTTCGAATTTAGCGAGCAAGTATGTGCAGAGTGGCATGACCCTGAGCTATATGCCAAACTGATACGTGGTGAGAGTTTCGTTAATCCAGCAGTAACAATGCAAGTACAGGTAGATTGAGTTTAATGAATAATAATCAAACGATTGAAGACGCAGCTATAAGTGGTAAGAACTTGCAGACTTTGACGCTGCATTCAGAAAAAGATACCCAGCGTTTGGCTGAGCAATTGGCAGCTTTGCCGCTGATAGGTAGTGTATGGCTGGCAGGAGATTTGGGTGCAGGTAAAACCACATTAACTCGCTATTGGTTGCAGGCGCTAGGGCATAAAGGAGCGGTAAAAAGTCCGACTTATACCTTGGTTGAGCCTTATAGTATTACCCAAAATGACGGCTCAATTAAACCTGTTTATCATGCTGATTTATATCGTTTGCAAGATCCAGAAGAGCTGTCTTTTATTGGCTTTGATGAGTATTTGGATGAGCCAAATGCGTTGGTTATCATTGAATGGGCGAGCCGTGCGGACAGCTATTTGCCGCTGCCTACTATGTTTATTGATATGACTCAAAGTAATAGCAATGATGATAAAGAATCTCGCCAAGTTGCAATACGATTGTCAAAGGCAGGACAAGTACAAGGTTTTGACTTATCCAGTCTAAATCTTTAGTCCAAATCGTGCTACAGATGTTTAAAGGCTTAAAATCCGCCTCTATTATTTTCAATATATGATACCCATCAATGCTACATAGCCACACCAATACACGCATTAAAAAACTATCACCGCTGCTTATTAATCAATTAGCGGCGGGTGAAGTCGTGACGCGTCCAGCAGCGGTGGTTAAAGAGCTCCTCGAGAATGCAATTGATGCTCATGCCACAGATATCGAGGTCCGCATTACCCAAGGTGGCATGGGTATGATTGAGGTGATTGATAATGGCGTTGGGATTCATCCTGATGATATGGTCATGGCAGTCACGCGTCATGCCACTAGCAAAGTCGCTGATGTGGCACACTTGCATGGTATTACAACGTTGGGTTTTCGCGGGGAAGCACTGGCAGCGACGGCTGCTGTTTCCCGTTTGACCTTAACCAGTAGTCATAATGACAGCGGTATTGGTCGTCAGTTGCAAGTTGCCGGTATATTGGGCGATACGCCAAAATTAATACCCGTTGTGCATCATCGCGGTACTACTATTACAGTCAAAGATTTATATTTCAACGTACCAGCACGCCGCGGTAATTTGAAATCTATCGCGACTGAGTTCAGTCATATCGAAACGATTGTCCGTGAAGTGGCTTTAGCACGCGCTGATGTGGCGCTGACGCTTTTTCATGATAATAAAAAACGGCTATCACTATCGGTAAACACTATAAATAAAGTTACTGAAAAGTATCTGCCGTTATCACGTTTGGAACAAGCGACTGGATTGGCACTTGCAGAGCAGGCAATTGAAATCGCGGTTGATTTATCTAGCCTAACGCAGCAATTTGGAAGTTCTTCTGCTACTAATGCTAATGGTGAATATGCTGATAATGTACGCACTATGCAAGCGGCGAGTATTGGCGGTTGGTTGTGGGCAAGTTATGATGCCAACCATAGTTTACCAAAGCTCATTTATGTAAATGGCAGATTGGTAAAAGAGGCATTAATTAGCAATCAGCTTCGTCAAATGGTTCAAAGTGTACAGCTAGCAGGTATGGGTTATGCGCTTTATTTTGAGTTACCAACTCAGTGGCTCAATGTTAATGTTCATCCTTCCAAGCAGCGTATCAAGATTAGCCCACTGAACAATATCATGGCGCATTTAAGTCATGCGATTCGTGCGAAGTTAAGAGGGCTTAATACCGCGAAAATTGTTCGCTCTAAAGAGCGAGCACCAAATGATAATATCTCCACAAGAAAGTCGTTTAATGCGTTAGACGCAATAGCATCATATACCAACAATGCAACGGCAAGTCAGCAAGTTCAAGCTCCTAAGCAACCATATCAGCTGTCAGAAAATGAGTCGTTATTCGAAAGTATTAAAGACTTACATATTGATGAGCCTGTAGAAGACAGTCGTCATGCTGTTAACAGTTACCCTGTAAACACACCACCTTTACCAGTTTGCTTACAAGTTATAGATAGTGTCACTGGTCTGGTAGCTTCTTCAGTTATATATAGCAATGACGATAAAGCGCTGCCTTGGTTGCTATTTTATTATCAAGGACAGTGTGCGCTAATTAGTGCTGAGAGATGGCAGTCAAGATTAAAAGTATTGTTTGAGTCAAGTGTCTTTAGCAGCACTATGTATGACAAAGCCAAAGAATTAAATAGCACTACTATTAATCAGCAATTGGCGAAGATAATCAAGCAGATGTCATCACAAGATGTACAAGCTTTTGTATCAGATATGGAAGCTATACTGAGCAAATATGCTATCCACTCTATAGATAGTCATCAATTAGTCACATTGATGTTATCATCTGCGCTTAAATAGCGCTATTGTGAAAATAACGTATTTTCTATAGTTAGGACATATCGCTGAGCTATCAATAATTTACCTTATTGTTCTTAAAACCATGACCATCAAAGGCAAGTATATGCGACTTTCGTCTGATAGCCTATCTTCTTACTTAAGTCCCAATTTGGCGGACAATAGCGTGGTGTGCTTGATGGCACCAACCGCGAGTGGTAAGACTGCTTTGGCTTACGAGCTTTATAATAGCGGTCGTTATGAGCTGATTTCGGTAGATTCAGCATTGGTGTATCGTGACATGACGGTCGGTACCGCAAAACCAAACGCTGCTGAGCTGGCACGATACCCTCATCATTTGGTCGATATCATTGATCCTATGCAAAGCTATAGTGTCGCTGAGTTTGTCAACGATGTGGCAAGATTGATTGATAGCTGTCATCAGAATGGCAAAATACCCTTGTTGGTCGGCGGTACGATGATGTATTACATGGCATTACTCGACGGACTCTCACCAGTGCCTGATAGTGATGACAGTGTTCGCGCGCGCGTTGAGCAGTGGCGCCAAGATGAGGGTATCAGTGCGCTATATGATTATCTTGGTAAAGTTGATGCTATCAGCCATGAGCGTCTTAATGCAACTGATACCCAGCGTATTACCCGTGCTGTTGAAGTATATTTGCAAACTGATATTCCTATTAGTGACTGGCAGCGTCAGCCCAAGCAAGCATTGGCATATAATCCCAATCAGCAATGGCATGCTTTGGCGGTTATGCCAGATCGTCCATGGTTGCATACGCGTATTGAGCAGCGATTAGATATCATGTGGCGTGAAGGGTTAGTAGCAGAGGTTATCAGTTTGCTTGAGCATTATCCTTTGACCCCAGGCTTACCTTCGATGCGCTGTGTTGGTTATCGACAAGTATTAGAGTATTTGGTACAGACTAATCACCCTGTATTTGAACAGCCTCATTTGGATAAAGCGCAGTTTTATGATGCTTTTGCTCAATCGGAACCATCAAGTAACGAAAGTAAAGAGCAAGATACCACGATTCAAAGTAGCATAACTCAGACGCATCTACCAATGGCAACTGCCCAAACCGAAGCGCTTGCTTGTCAGCAAATGCAAAATAAGGCATTATATGCTACAAGGCAGTTAGCAAAGCGCCAATACACGTGGCTGCGAAAAGTGATGCAACTGTCTAATACGGCAGCAGTGCCTACAACAGAATCAATAACAGCGTCGTCGACATCCACTGTTGGCTCTGATGATGTGACAGATTTTCAAAAAAATAAGTTAATATTGCACTCATTTAGCACTATGGAGCAGGCGAGAGCGTATTTGGTTTAATGAATGATATCAGTCGTTTGCCTATATCTAGATTTGCCAGACCATTAGTGTTCTGTAATATCAATGGTCGAGCTGTAGTAATAAAAACACAGCATGACCGTATAACATCATACAAAGATACCAAAGTAATGACAATTAGTTTCAAAGTATAATGTATATAACTGTTATAATTTGATTATATGAAAGTGTTAACTGTTGCAAGCGTTAACTGCTTTTTAGTGATTATTCATCAACATTTGGTGATAGAGGTGACCCATGCAACACTTGGTTACTTAATTTATGAAAATAACGACATATTCACGATAAAGTAGAATGATTTAACAAGCTTTAGCACTTATTTAGATACGTTTTATAAATAAAACTTATTATTGTATCTACCCTTAGCCATTATAATTGCAGTAACCCTTAAAATAATTGGCGCTAACAATAATTATATAATATTTAGGAGAGATTTCATGTCAAAAGGACAAACTTTACAAGATCCGTTCTTGAACTCACTACGCAAAGATCGCATTCCTGTTTCTATTTTTTTAGTCAATGGTATTAAGCTGCAAGGTCAAATAGAATCATTCGATCAGTATGTGGTTTTGCTGAAAAATACCGTCAGTCAGATGGTATATAAGCATGCTATCTCAACAGTCGTCCCAGCACGTAATCCTCGTAGCAGTACAACGCCAAGCGCGACTACTCAAAGCCAAGGCGCAGCACCGATGGGCTATCCGAGTCAAAGTGGCGGTGTGAGCGGTGGTTTTGAGCGTGGCGGTAGCGCAAATCCAGCTACTGGCGGCGGCTTTGAAGAACGTGGTTTTGCCAATCGTAGTGGCTTTAATCGTGGTGGCTTTAGTCAAGGCCAAGAGCGCGGCTTTGAGCGCGGTAGCTTTGGTCAAGGTCAAGAGCGCGGCTTTGAGCGTGGTGGTTTTGGTCAAGATCGTGGTTTTGAAGCGCCGTTAGAGAATGTGGGTTATGACAACAAACCTAATGACGAGTCTGATGATAGTAACTCTTAGACCCTCCTACTAAGACATGAGATATCATATTGAGACCTACTACTATAGTGGGTTTTTTTGTATTGATATTCTTATAAGCAATAACATTTTAATGTGTCCAAGATAGCCTTATGGCTGTATTCCTACAGCATCATATTAATATTGACCATAATTATTAATATGGTTCATAGTATTATAAAATGTATAGTAAAATGATTCATCAAATTATAAGAATATACAGCCAAAAACATAGAGTCATTGCAAACAAAAAATTAATAAAATATAGAGCCACTGTATGAATAGTCCTGAACGCAATCTAACCCATGAGCAATTTATTAGTACCGCTATTGATGCCATCAATACTGAAAAGGCGGCACTAGCATTACTGACCGAGCAAATAGATGATAGATTCGCTCAGGCTTGTGACATCATTTTGGCATGTCAAGGCCGTGTGGTTGTGACAGGAATGGGTAAGTCGGGATTGATTGGTCGTAAGATAGCGGCGACATTTGCGTCCACTGGTACGCCATCGTTCTTTATGCATCCTGGTGAAGCAGGGCATGGTGACCTCGGAATGTTGGTCAAAGGGGATGTGTTGCTTGCCATCTCTAACTCTGGCGAGTCAGATGAGATAAAAATGCTCTTGCCTGTGGTCAAGCACTTAAATATTCCGCTGATTAGTATCAGTCGAGATAAACGAGGTATGCTGCCACATGCTGCGGATATTATCTTGACTCTTGGTAAGTCGCAAGAAGCTTGCCCGCTCAATCTTGCTCCTACCTCAAGTACCACAGCAACTCTAGCACTCGGTGACGCATTGGCAGTTGCCTTAGTGCATGCCCGCAATTTTACCTCAGAAGATTTTGCGTTATCGCATCCTGCAGGTGCATTGGGTCGTCAATTACTGACCCGCGTAGAAGATTTGATGCATACTAAAACAGAGGACTTGCCACTCATCAATCAGCAAGCACCGTTACAAGAAGCATTATTTATCATGTCAGCTGGGCGATTGGGCATGACGGTGGTCACAGATGCTGAGAAAAAAGTAGTCGGTATATTTACCGATGGTGATTTAAGGCGAGGATTGGAAAAAGGCATTGATTTGCAGACCCCGATGCGTGAGCTGATGGTAAGTAGCCCTCGTCGTATCAGTAAATCTATGCGAGCATCAGATGCGCTTAGCGTGATGAATGAGAATGCTATCAGTCAATTGCTTATTATCGATGATGACCAGCGCCTAGAAGCCATTATTACAGTACATGATTTACTACAAGCTGGTGTAAAATAAGCGTTATATTAGAATATCTATTAATAAAAGAGATGACTGATGCAAGACTTAATCAAGAAAGCCGGACAAGTGAAGTTATTGGTCATGGACGTTGATGGTATTTTATCAAATGGTCAAATTATCTATGATGCCAATGGTGTTGAGACCAAAGCGTTTTCTGTCTATGATGGTGTAGGCGTCAAGTCATTAGCCCGTTATGGTATTTTGACTGCGATTATTACCGGTCGTAGCAGTCCTATGGTCGATAAACGCGCCACTGAAATTGGCGTAGATTATATTGTCCAAGGACGTGATGATAAGTTAGTAGCATTAAACGAGCTGCTGGCAAGCCTTGATCCGGCGCTTAATATCACAGCTGCTGATTGCGCTTATATGGGTGATGATTTGCCAGATATCAAAGCCATGCAAACAGTAGGATTTGCTGTTACTGTGCCAAATGCCCAAGCAGAGGTTATCAATCGCAGTGATATGGTAACCACGCGAGCCGGCGGTACAGGCGCCGTACGTGAAGTATGTGATCTCATTTTAAAGGGTCATGGACATTACCAAGACTTTATCGCGCACTATACGCTTGATGAAGTAAAAAATCAGGATGACTTATCGTGAATACTCGTGTTTTAATAGTCATTACCTTGATCATAGCTGGTCTTGCTGGTTGGTTTTTTAAGCAGCAAGGAGAAATCACGCCGCCAGTCAATATTGAAACCTCTGATGTCGATTATGAAGCAACAGATATTAAGGCGGTACAAACGAATGAGCAAGGCGAGACCGAATATGAGCTGAGCGCTGAGTCATTGACGCACAATCCGGTTACCAATAAAGATGAGATGAAAGGCATCACCATGAATTGGGAGCCGTCAGATAAGCAGCGTTATCGTATCGAAGCGGGTACAGCGGCTATCAGTCAGCAGACGGGCGAGCTGAGCTTATCAGGTGGATTTTCTTTAATCAGTGAAGGCAAAACAGCTAATCCTGAAGTTGAACCTATTAAAGTCACTGGTGCTACATTGAAAGGCAATACTAAGTCAGGTCAAGTGTATAGTAATGAGCCAGTTAAGGTTGAACAAGGTATGAACCGTTTTGAGGCATCGAGTATGAAAGCCAATCTTGAAACGGGCGACTATGAATTTGGTCAAGTGGCTGTCTCTTTTACGCCCGCTGACCGTCAAGACAAAGCCCTGTTTTAATTAGCATATTATTTAGTGAAGCATCTATAGTCAGGGAAAAGTAATATCGATACATCAAGTACTGCTGATATTAATTTTTCTTGCTTGCTGTGCCTATGCAGACAGAGGCTGCAAAAAATTTATACCAGCAGCACTGTAGTGTTTTTGAGATATTTTAACTATAGCAGGAAGTTTGCAAACTCTACTACCCATTATAAAACGAGTAATTTTCATGAAATCTAATTCTTTGCCTACTTTACGCTTGCTATCGACACGCTCTATTCAAGTGTCGCATAGATTGCGTGCACTGCCAGTAGTTATGCTGTTGGCGCTCCCACTATACAGCCATGCTCTGCCGTCAGATGCCAATCAGCCTATTAAATTATTGGCAGACAAAGCCACTTATAGTGAGCGTAGTGGTATTACAAGTTATTCTGGTACAGTAGTTATTACTCAAGGTACGTTTAAGATGACCGCTGATAATATTACGGTCAATTTATCACAAGGTCGAAGTATCAATTCTGCAGTAGCAACAGGGCGTCCAGCGACGATGCAGCAAGTTGTGACGCAAGAAAAAGGTCTGGCAAAAGGTCAGGCAAATAAGATTGACTATAACGCTGTGACGGGTATCGTGACACTAACGGGCAATGCAAAATTGGTACAAAATGGTGCAAGCTTCGCAGGTAATGTCATTCGTTATAGCCTCAAAGCTGGTGATGTGGAAGCGACTGCTGGCGGCAATCAGCGCGTCGAATTGGTATTCCCGCCTAACAATAGTACCAGTCAGAGCGGTATACGTTAGGCTATATGACGACTTAAGTCATATATCCTGTGATAAATATAAACCAACGACTAAACATTTCAGTGGTTGCTATCCATTTAAATGCGACCACCTTATGAGTAAGTTATGAATGATAATAAAAATAATGCCATTTTAGTAGAGAATCAAACCATAACAGCGAATGATGCTGTTGAGCCGGTCGCTCGTTTGTCGATGCAAAACTTGGGTAAGCGCTATGGTAAGCGCTGGGTCGTCAAAGATGTCTCATTCTCTGTTGAGCAAGGGCAAGTCGTTGGATTGCTAGGTCCAAATGGAGCCGGTAAAACGACCAGTTTTTATATGGTAGTCGGACTGGTCAATATGGATAAAGGCCGTGTCACCTTGGGGAATATGGACTTATCTAAATATGCTATGCATGAGCGTGCGCGTGCCGGTATTGGTTATTTACCGCAAGAAGCCTCTATTTTTCGTAAGCTATCCATTGAAGACAATATTTTAGCCATTTTACAAACTCGTAAAGATTTGAATGGTAACCAGCAGCGTCAAGAGCTTGAAAAGCTCATTGGTGATTTTCACTTAGAACATGTACGAAAATCTCTAGGTATGAGCGTATCAGGCGGTGAGCGTCGTCGTTGTGAGATTGCTCGCGCTCTAGCAGCTGACCCCAAGTTTATCTTATTAGATGAGCCTTTTGCCGGTGTAGATCCTATCTCTGTCGGTGATATCAAAGATGTCATTTTAGCGCTCAAACGACGTGGTATCGGTGTGTTAATCACTGATCACAATGTTCGTGAGACTTTAGCGATTTGTGAAAAAGCCTATATCGTATCAGAAGGCGCTATCATTGCTGAGGGTACCTCAGAAGAAGTTCTGGAAAATGAGCTGGTGAAATCTGTGTATCTTGGTAAAGATTTTCAGGTATAGACTAATTGATTGATTACTGAATTATGCTGACATAAGATTTGTTACTTTGCATTCTTAGTCAGCCATCTCTATATTGTGCCGTTTGCAAAAATCCTTCTATAAAACATTGCTTCTTACAGCAACTGCTTGTTTATCTTAATATTTATACTTTAGTTCTTATCTTCAAAAATACGCTTATAAGCGTCATTCCCTTTCATATACTCTCTCTTTTAAACTTGAACACCTGCATAAGGCTTCTATATTATGGCAAAAAATAAAACCAGTTATGTCTGTCAAGCTTGCGGTGCTAATTTTGGCAAGTGGGCAGGGCAATGCAGTGATTGCGGCGAATGGAATACCTTGACTGAAGCGCCTAACGTCAGTATGCCACATCATAATAAAAACGTAGCAAAGCCCAATGCTGGTCGCGCCATACCTCGTAATGCAAGTGGTGCTGGTACACCGGCGGGCAATTATGCAGGAACGCATAGTGCTGTGATGCCGCTCAATGCGGTGAGCGTAGGTTTAGATACTAGGTTGCCGACGGGTATTAGTGAATTTGATCGTGTGTTGGGCGGTGGATTGGTTGCAGGTTCTGTGGTACTGATTGGTGGTGATCCCGGTATCGGAAAATCGACCATTCTATTGCAAACCGCGACCAATATGGCAAAAGCGGATTCACTGGCAGGAAGCGCTTTGTATGTGACTGGTGAGGAATCATTGGCACAGGTTGCTATGCGGGCAAAGCGCTTGGATTTGCCTGCGGACAGACTTCGTGTGCTTGCTGAAACCAATGTCGAGACTATTTGTGCTGCCTTGACTCAAGAGCAGCCAGCAATTGCTATTATTGATTCTATTCAGACTATTTATACTGATGCGATTAACTCTGCACCAGGCGGGGTCAGTCAAATTCGAGAGTCAGCGGCGATTTTGACGCGTTATGCTAAGCAAACAGGTACAGCGCTGTTTCTAGTGGGACATGTCACCAAAGAAGGCACGCTTGCTGGTCCACGCGTTCTTGAGCATATGGTCGATACGGTATTGTACTTTGAGGGTCAGTCTGATTCGCGTTTTCGTATGATTCGTGCCGTTAAAAACCGTTTTGGCGCGGTCAATGAGCTAGGTATTTTTGGCATGACGGATATGGGACTAAAAGAGGTTGCCAATCCATCAGCGATATTTTTGAGCCGCTATGATAAGCCCGTGGCGGGTTCTGTGGTTATGGTCAGCCGAGAAGGCACAAGACCGCTATTGGTAGAGGTACAAGCCTTAGTTGATGACTCGCAAGGCTCACCAAGACGTATGGCATTAGGATTAGACTTTCAGCGCTTGTCTATGCTGTTAGCAGTGATGCATCGCCATGGCGGTATCCATACCAGCGGGCAAGATGTCTATGTCAACGTTGTTGGCGGTGTCAAAGTCATAGAAACAGGGTCAGACTTGGCAGTATTATTAGCCTGTGCATCTAGCATTAGAGAAAAAGCCTTGCCATCGTCGTTGGCGGTCTTTGGTGAAGTGGGGTTATCAGGAGAAATTCGTCCTGTACCCAATGGACAAGAGCGTTTAAAGGAAGCCATGAAGCATGGTTTTAAGCATGCCATTATTCCTAAAGCCAATGCGCCTGCCAAAGATGCGCCGCAGTTTAAAGGCATTAATGTCATTGCAGTCGAACGTCTTGATGATGCGATTGCGAGTGCATTCGAGTTATAGTTTGTTGATCTAACATTTATAACTATAAACCTTATAAATTTAAGACACGAAAAAGCGCCTAACTATCAATTAGTTAGGCGCTTTTAGTTAAATCTAAAAATATTTGTACAAAACCGTTAAAGGCTTAAACCGCGAATGGTCTAAAACGTTAATGGTTTAAGAAGAAGGTCCTGAAACACGTTCAATAGCGACGTTGCCGACACCTTTAGCAGTAATACCAAGTTTTTTGGCAGCACCATAAGATAAATCCATCACACGATTACCATGGAACGGACCACGATCATTTACTTTAACGATGACGCTTTTACCATTGGTTTTGTTAGTCACTCTAACATAGCAGTTTAATGGCAATGAGCGATGTGCAGCCGTTAAACCATTCATATCAAAAGTTTCACCACTGGCGGTTTTGCGACCATGAAACTGGCGACCATACCAAGAAGCTAAACCGGTTTGCTTGAATTTACTGACAGAGTTAGAGGCAACAGCTGTTAAGCGCTCTAACACATCTTCATCATTACTGACTTGGGCGGTATCACTGGCTAACAGTGAGCTGCTAAGCGCTAATGAAGCAGGTTGGCGTGCAGACTTGACTAAGCTTGATGCGCCATCATGTTGACGACTAAGTTCACCAAGTACGCGGTCGATATGGGAGGCGTTATCTTGCGAGATCATAGCAAGGGAGGTTCTTGATTCTACAGCATTTGCATTAGAAGCGATTGCAGAGCCAGCAAATAGTACCGCTGACATTGTAAGTAAACCAGATAAACGCTTATTCATAAATACCTCTATGACTTATACCTTAGAACCTAACTCTAAAAACATCTTAGATTGAGCGAGATAGTGTTAGACCAATCTAACAATACCGCAAACTCCAAAACCGATATCAATCTATCTTCTTTATAATGACTGATTTTATCATTCGGCTTTTATAAGTTCTAACGTATGGTAATTTTTAATTCATGATCATAACTGGATTGATGATTGTAAATAATCCACTTATGACACGCTCAAATGATAGTTAACAATCTTAATTAAAATATTCATCAACAACTAAAATCAGATACTAATATTCGATAAACAGCCTTTTTAACATTGCTAAGTTAATAAAGGGTTTCGAGAGTTTTACGTATGAGTTTGTTATTAAACCGTTAATTAAGTAGTGACTTTGAAAGTCTAAAATCTACAAGTTGCTAACTATACGGATGAGCTACAACGACAATATAATTAAATGCTAACTTTCTTAGTAGGTCTGTACGGGTTATGTATAAATGACACTAAGACGAGATTAACGCAAATAATTGTAAAAGACAAGGAATAAAACAGACTGGTATTCAATCCTAAATACTGAATATTAGGTATAATTTGCAAGAATGGTATTTGAAAATATTAGTAATTAAATCATAATCTTATATATTTATAGGGAGTAATAAAATTATAGTTTTTATCACAGTTCATGCATAATTGATTACAAATAAGATGGGCAAAAATGAACTTATTTACTAAGATTTTTGCACATTCTATCTTTACGTATAGTTACTTAGTAATTAGATTTTAAGTCAAATTTGTACGGTTATTTGTTAATCGATTCAATTTTGAAACATGCTATGTTATGTTTTCTTTATGTATTCAGCCATCTATGTATCATCGCCATTTTTACTATTTTAGATACTGACATAAGCTATTGAATACTTAATTTCTGAAAAATCCATTGCACCTTGATATAGCTTATAGGGGGTATAAAAAAAGAGACCGTATTATTAAAATATTGTCTCTTTAGATATAAAAACAGAGATACTTAGTCTGACTTGTGCGTATGAATGGACATCAGTAAACCAAAACCTGCCATTAAAGTAACAATGGCAGTACCACCATAACTGATAAAAGGCAGAGGTACGCCAACGACAGGTAAAATACCGCCGACCATACCAACATTGACAAAGACATACACAAAAAATGACATCGCAATCGCGCCTGCTAATAGTCGGCTATAAGTATCAGGATGAGAAAAGGCGATATATAAGGCGCGGGTCAATAAGCATGCATAAATAAACATCAATAGTATGACGCCAAGCAAGCCAAACTCTTCAGAGAAAGCCGCGATAATAAAGTCGGTATGACCTTCTGGTAAGAAATGCAAATGCGACTGCGTACCCTCTAAATAGCCTTTACCCGTTAGACCGCCGGAGCCGATAGCAGTTTTGGACTGAATGATATTCCAGCCAGCACCTTGCACATCTGCCTCAGGATTGAATAGTGTGAGTACACGGGTACGCTGATAGTCGTGTAACAAAAAATTCCAAGCAAAGGCAACAAGCGGGATCGACAAAGCAACCGCACCAGCTATCAGTTGCCACGATAGCCCTGCCAAAAACAGCACAAAGATACCGCTAGCAGCGACTAATAATGAAGTGCCAAGATCTGGCTCTTTAGCGATTAATAAGACTGGCACCACAATTAACGCCAAGGTAATGCCGATACTGGGTAGTGAAGGGGGCAGATCACGCTTAGACAAAAACCACGCACACATCATAGGCATGCCAAGCTTCATAAACTCTGAGGGCTGCACACTACCAAATCCTGGTAGATTAATCCAGCGCTGCGCCCCCATACGTACTTCACCGATAATATCAACCAACACCAATAGTATCAGACCTAATACATAAAAGATGGGCGTAAAAGTACGATAAAGGCTCGGTGGTATCTGCGCCATGATAAACATAACGGTAAAAGCGACACCATAGCTGACCATTTGTCGTAGCACCATACTCGTATCTTGAGCGGCTGCACTATATAAAATCGTTAGCCCAATACAACAAACGGTCAATAATAAAAGGGTCAACCAAGGGTCAATATGACTACGTTGCCAAAAGGTCGGTGTCTGACCTTGACCGAAATGGTGGCTCTGTCGGGAAAAACGATATTGCGGGTTAGAAGACATAGGCAAAGTGTGACTGGCAGTTGGCGTGGAAGAAGGGCTATATTTAGCAGAAGACTTAAGAAAATCGATAATTATAGGGCATTTAACCGATTAGATGATAAAAAAAGTAACTTGTCGGTAATAAAGTAACGTCAATATAAAAATAATGAGGATAAGTGTTAATAACGAATAAGTCGCTGCCAATTGGTGACGATAGTTTAGCTTGCTTGCTTAAAATTTGATAGTATCGATAAAACGTTTTTAGCGGTGTTTGTTGCAATGATCGAAATAACAAAACAAGTTTACAGGCAAATCCACAAGCCTATTATTGCACTCTGTATTTGTGCCAGCATTATGAGTGCCCATGCCGCTATTATTAGTGATAATAGTGAGCGCCGTATCCAAGTACGTCAGGGTAGCAGTGTGAACAACAGCAATGCCAATACCTATATCACGCCATCTGCACAAAGACCGCCTTATAATGCAGGGGTCACTATCTTAAGTGGGTCGGGCGGCGATAGTATGCAAGGACTGATTCAGCAAAAGCAGCGTGAGTTTGAATTTGATGCCAGCTTATCAATAGAAGAGAATAAACGTGTCATTACCAATAGAAGTACGCCGCGTTATAACACCACCTATAGCACGGGTAATAACAATTACAATGATTTTATCAGCATGGATTTTAATACTTGGCTCAATAGTAATAGCTATCGCGCAAGCCAAGTAGCAAACTATCAGCGCTATTTAAGCGCGCGTGTCGGCGCTCGAAACGTACCGCCTTTGTCACAGCTACTGACCACCGCTCGCAGTTGGGACAAATGTGGCTATGAGCCGTATCAACTGCCTCCTCAGGAGCTGTGGTCAAACATTGTACCGACATTGCAGCTATATAGTCAGCTGAAAAGCCAAGGGATACTGCCAGCAAACAGTGAGATACGCTCGGTATATCGTAGTCCTGGATTAAATGACTGTGCAGGCGGAGCTAGTAGTAGTAAGCATATGACAGCTGGCGCGATTGATATTTGGGTGCCAGATTATGAAAGTAGTCCATGGCAGCTGAGCCGAATGCAAGACAGC
The DNA here is from genome assembly GCF_000013905.1 of Psychrobacter cryohalolentis K5. Taxonomy (NCBI): domain Bacteria; kingdom Pseudomonadati; phylum Pseudomonadota; class Gammaproteobacteria; order Moraxellales; family Moraxellaceae; genus Psychrobacter; species Psychrobacter cryohalolentis. The sequence continues at coordinate 1,826,378 of NC_007969.1, read as the reverse complement.
TTATGTGAGTTTTGGCAATATCAGGGTCAGTCGCACAATTTTGGTCTAGGGTTGTATTCTACAGGTGCTATACATTTAGATACCGATGGTTATCGTAAATGGGGCTTTAATCATGCCAGTAGCAGCTCTGCCTGCCGCTACTGACGATAATTCTAAGATAGAAAAAAAGCTCAGCCCGTATATATAATGGGCTGAGCTTTTTTATAGCACTATGAAAGATAAATTAACTATTTAGCCGCCTTCTTATCCCAAGGATTGACCTCACCAACGGTCACAATTAAGAAGTCATCAGGCTTTAAGGTATCACGCAGGGTCTGATTCACCTCTGCTAATTTGACTTGTTCGATACGATTGACATAGTTGCTAAGATAGCTTGTTGATAGCTGATAAAAATTCATCATACCAAGCAAACCATTAATACCAGCGTTACTGGCAAAACCCATTGGGAAGCTGTTTTTTAAATTGTCCGTGGTCAGCTTCATCTCAGTACTAGTAATGCCATTTTTTAACGTGTTATTAATAACGTCTAAGCTAGCATCAATCGCAGCACGAGCCTTGTCATTGCGAGTCGAAAAACCTATCTGATAAGGTCCACGTGTCAGCATCGGACTCATCGAGCCTGAAATACCATAAGTATAGCCAAGGTTTTGTCTGATTTCCGTCATCAGTCGTGCATTAAAATCGCCCCCTGCGAGCACCTCGTTGCCAACGGCAAAACTGGTTTGCTTTTGCTGCGCTTGCGGATCCGTTGCACGCTTATCACCAAGTTGCCCCATCAGTACTGTCGTTTGAGTGCTAGGAAAGGGAATATGAATATGCTGAGACTTCGTCAATGGTTTTGGTTCAGGCAGAATAGGCGCTGCTTGACCAGTAGGTAAACCCGCCGTGATGTTTTCTGCCAGTTTTTTGGCTTGCGCTAAAGTGAGATTACCTGTCATAGAAAGGCTAGCGTTGGCGGCAACCAGATAGCGATTTTTAAAATCTATCAGCTGTTGTCTTGTGATATTAGGTACTGTTTCAAGGGTGCCAACAGAAGGATGAGCATAAGGATGGCCGCCATAGAGTGCTTTATCAAAAGCAAGGCTGGCAAGGCTGTTTGGGTCTTGTTTTTGCTGCTGCAAGCCGACCAATAAACGGGCTTTATTGCGGGCTAAAATTTGTTCATTAAAACTTGGTTCGATGAGCATTTGGGTCATCAAATCGATGGCAGGTAATAGATGTTTATCGTCAGATAAACTGCGTAATGAGACCGTAAATATATCTTTATAGGCACTGCTGCCTAGATTGATGCCTAAGGTTTCAACCGCGCGAGTAAATTCGTTTTCATCTAAACGTTTTGAGCCTTGTTCAAGCATGGTCGCTGTCATATTGGCGATACCAAAACCTGTGCTACTGATACTGCCATCGCGCGCGCTACCAGCATTAAAACGTAAATCGATGTCGACAATGGGTAATGCCGTCGTCGGTACAAAAAGTACTGGCACACCCGCTTTGGTCTTAAACTGTTGAATCTTTGGAACGGTGACTTTTAAAGGCTTGGCATTATCAAGGCTAGTCAACTTAGACAAAGCAGCAATAGGCGCATTGACATCAACTGCAGATGCCTGAGTACGATAATCCTCACCAGTAATGCCATCAGCCTGCGCGGTCATGGTCAAAGTAGTCAGCCCCAAAAATAACCCCATACTCAAATAGGGTAGTCGCTTAAATGTCGGCTTTATTGATGACACCAGAGCAGTATTCTTTTTGGCTTTTAAAATGGTATTTTGAGTCATAGCTTTCTTCTTATTAATAGCGTTTTTAGTCGTTGGCAGTTTTGGTCATGATATTTGATAACATCATCTGATATTACATTAACCTTATTTTTTCTTAACGACCTTTTTGACTGGTTCTTTAGGTGGGATAATATGCATGACCGTCAAATTGTCTTTGACCAAATACTTTTTACTAGCTGCTTGTATGTCTTCAACCGTTACGGTATTCATTTTGGTGGGTAGCTGAGCAAGTAACCTATCATCGAGACCGATAGATTGTAGTGAGCCAATTATACGCGCTTGACCTTCCATGCTGTCTTGCGCGTATACCAGACCAGTGACCGTATTGGTTTTGGCGCGCTCAATTTCATCGGTGGCAATTGGATCGGTTTTAAGCTTTTCTATTTCAGAGATGATGGCTTGCTGCGCTTGCGCTAAGCTGACGCCTTCACGCGGAGTCGCTTGTATCAAAAATAGCCCGTCGCCACGATCTAATAGATCATAAGACGTACCCACCGTGGTCAGGAGCCCTTGCTCGCGTACCAATCGACTCTCAAGGCGCGCTGATAAACCGCCATCCAATACGTCTTGCGCAAGGGATAGCGCGTAGGCTTGTTTTTCGTTACTTGCGCCTGCTGTCACAAGGCTTGGTACGTTATAACCCATCAGCAATACAGGCACTTGTACTGCTTGCTCAGATTCTACTTGCTGATAACCGCGAAAGCCTTTTTGACTCACTTCAGGACGTTTTGGCAGCTTACTCGGTTTTAGCTCACCAAAGTAGCGCTTTACTTGGGTTAAGACTTCAGTGGGCTCAACGTCGCCAACAATAACCAAGGTGGCATTATTTGGTGCATACCATGTTTTATACCAGTCTTTTAAGTCTGAGAGCGTAATCGATTCAAGCTCATTCATAGGTCCGATGACTGACTCGCCTTTGGGGCTATTTGGCAATGCCAGCAAACGAAATGATTCATAAGCTTTAGCAAGTGGATTGTCATCAGTACGCTGACGACGCTCCTCCATGACAACTTGATGCTCTTTGACAAACTCTTTTTCATTAAATACTAAGTTTTTCATCCGATCTGCTTCAAGCTCAAGTGCTAAAGGAAAACGGTTGGCAGGGAACAGCTCGTAATAACCCGTATAATCATAGCTAGTAAAGGCATTATTGACGCCACCAAACTTAGCAATTAAGCGTTCATAATCAGCGCTTGAAACGTTACTAGTGCCTTTAAACATCATATGCTCAAGCACATGCGAGATACCACCTTTATTGACCGGCTCATCAGCTGAGCCAACCCGATACCAAATCTGAGTCATCACCACAGGCGCACGGTGGTCTTCTTTTACCACTATTTTTAGACCATTTTTCAGCTGATATTCATGGCGACCAGACATATCCATAGTCAGCGCTGATGATGGCTGAGCGTCCTTGGTAACTATGTCTTCAGGCACTGGATGCTTGACCGCAGTCACAGGATTGGCGTTAATGGCACTGGTTTGACAAGCAGCAAGCGTGGTCGCCATGGCTAAGGCAGATGCAAGACGTAGAGAAAATGTGGTTCGGTATAAAGGGACAGACATGATATGTTCTACTTATATAAAAGGGAGACTTTTAAACGGGCAGCTTATAAATGGATGAGAGCGTATAGTAAGTTCAATGTAAAAGAGTTACGTTCAGAATAGCATTATGCTGGTATAAATTTCTCTCGCTTGCTGTGCGCTTCGCACTCCAGAGGCTTCGCAAAATTTATCCCAGCAGTACTGTGTTCTTTTTAAATTGAATTGACTATATATCTATTTTCATCATGGTACTGATACTTATACCATCATAAAGATTTGTGCGCCCCAACCATGACACTGGCAGTCGGCTTGAATTCTTGAGTCGTGTTACAACCTGTCGCTGATAGTGCCATCGTCGCCAGTAATAAAGCAGCAGTGATATGGGTAATGTTTTTATAATGATTGGATAAAGACAACATAAGACATTCCTAATATAAGTAAGAAGCATGGAGATAAAGGGTATAAACAGGTATTTAATTAGCTTTGCTAAGAGTAGGCGAAGTTTGCCATCGCAAAGGTCAGATTTATGTGTCCAAACCTTAAGCGAAACTTGCTCAATGAGCGATCTTATTTATCATCTTTTTCACACTAAAGGTTTAATAGTGCTTTTGTATCACTTGATGATTTTTGCCATTTACAAGCAATCTAGGATGCGAAAGGCTGAGCTCAACTTGAATTATGCTAAACTAGACTAAAAATAATCTCTGCATTGAATCATAGAAAACGGACAATACAACGATATACAGATCCGGTTTTACCATAAACATATTACTCATACTGATGAACTTTAGGGCAAACTTATGAATAACCCCAATAATAGCAATCGTGTGGTCATTAATCTTGACAGCGGACTTGATGAATTAGATGACGATGATATTACCTTACCCAGTCTGCCAGTGCAATCTGTCCCTATTATCGATGCCCCTGAAAGAAATGGGGTAAGTAATAGCAATGAGCCAGTAACGCCTACAGTCAATAAGCAAGTATCAAGCACCGATGCAGCTGAGAGCATTGCCCTAGGCGCGCCTATCCTCATGACGCAAAAGCAGATTCATACAGACAATACCTCAGAGAGCTTTGCAAATACCAATGATACAGAGAATACAACACCAGCTGTTTCTGCGTCAAAAATCCCCACTATGCCCTTACAAGCACAATTAGGCGATTTGCCAAGCGTTACGCCTAGCAATGCAAGTAGCATTAATAGTAGTAGTAATCAAGCGTCCTCTGAGCCACAGCAAACGATTCCAGTAGAGTCGCAAGCAAATAAAGCGTTGCAAGAGGAACAAGAAAGCAGCAAAAAAGGCAGCTGGTTTAACCGGATGAAAACCGGTTTAAGTAAGTCGCGTAAGAACTTAGCCGAAGGGATGGTCAGTATCCTTATTGGTGGCAAAGAGATTGATGATGAGCTATTAGAAGAGGTTGAAGACCAACTGTTGGTGGCTGATATCGGTGTCAATGCAACCAATCGTATTATCAAAAGCCTTACTGAGCAGACAGATCGCGGTGATTTAATCTACGCGCATTCACTATACAAGGCATTACAGACTGAATTGGTCGATATCTTAACGCCAAAAGTTGCGCCGCTTATTATTGATAGCAGCAAAAAACCATTTGTTATCTTGGTCGTAGGCGTGAATGGCGTAGGTAAAACGACGACTATCGGTAAACTTGCCAAACGTTTGCAAGGCGAGGGTAAGTCTGTGATGTTAGCAGCAGGGGACACTTTCCGCGCAGCTGCTACTGAACAGCTGCAAATCTGGGGTGAGCGTAATCATATTCCAGTTGTGGCGCAAGGTCATGGCTCTGATAGTGCATCAGTTATCTTTGATGCCATGCAATCTGCTAAAGCAAAAAATATTGATGTGTTAATTGCCGATACTGCTGGACGTTTACAGAATAAAACCCATCTAATGGCAGAGCTCGAAAAAGTCGTACGTGTGATGCGCAAAGCGGATCCAAGCGCGCCACATGAAGGTATGATTGTGCTTGATGCTGGCACGGGTCAAAATGCCATTAATCAAGTGGAATTATTTAATAAAGTGGTGCCATTAACCGGAATCACGATTACAAAACTAGACGGAACTGCAAAAGGCGGTGTGGTCTTTAATATTGCCGAAACGACGGATGTACCTATTCGTTATATTGGCGTAGGTGAGTCGATTGATGATCTGCGTGCCTTTAGTCCAAAACAATTTGTCGCCGCGTTGTTTGAAACTGATGACAAAGAATAGCGCTCAACAGTTTATTTTAGCCAATACTCAAGTCTTGAAAATACAACGATTTGAAAGGAGTAGTTATGATAGTCACCACAGCCGCTTTTGGATCTAATCAGTTAACATTAATTGCGAGTGTCAATGAGCATAGCAGTCCTAAGCTGGTTGAGGTCAATTGGCTGCTGGCAGGTGACTCTTGGCACAGCTCAAAATCTATTCCCAAGCTTAAAAAGCATTATGGTATTGACGATCAAAGCTTCACATTCATAGATAAAGACAGCCTAAGCAAAAATGAACCTACTCAAGCATTATTAATAGAGGCTATAGCACAATTAACGGAGTATTTTAACGGTGAGCGTCAAGCGTTCGATTTGCCACTAGATGCAAGCTTAGGAACTAAGTTTCAGCAGCGAGTTTGGCAAGCACTACAAGATATTGCTTATGGTGAGACGATTAGCTATGCAACGCTGGCACAAAATGTCGATAGTCCCAAAGGCTTTCGTGCGGTTGCGAATGCCAATAGTAAAAACCCTTTTAGTATTATCGTTCCGTGTCATCGTGTTATTGCAAGCGACGGCAAACTTGGTGGTTATACAGGCGGCTTAGATAAGAAAACGCATTTGTTAGCGCTTGAAGGCGTCACGTGCAAAGCTTAGTTTGAAGTAATTGCTCGTCACATGTCACATATTGTTGAACAAAAAAGCCAAACGCTAAAAACGTTTGGCTTTTTTAATACAAAGCACAAAAATTACTGCTCAAGTTGCGCCATGACTTCGTCTGAGAAATTGACGTTGCTATAAACTTCTTGCACATCATCAATATCTTCTAACATATCAATCATCTTCATGACTTTTTCGGCATCTGCAACGTTGTCTATTTCAGCACTGGTTGATGGCGACATAGTTACTTCAGCATTGTCAGAGACTAAACCAGCAGCATTAAGCGCGTCTTTAACATGACCGAAATTTTCCCACTCAGTGATGACAAGCAAGCTTTCGCCATCATTTTCGATATCAAGCGCACCTGCATCTAATGCCACTAGCATAACTTCATCTTCTAAACTTGTGTCATTAAAGCTTATTTCACCGCGTTTATTGAATAGGTAAGCCACAGAGCCAGTAGTACCCAGATTGCCATCATTTTTGGTAAAAGCATGGCGTACTTCACTGACTGTCCGATTGAGATTGTCAGTCATGGTTTCGACTAATACTGCGACGCCGCCGATGCCATAACCTTCATAGCTGACTTCGTCCATATTGTCATTGTCATCACCGCCTGTACCACGAGCTACCGCACGATTGATGGTGTCTCTTGTCATATTGACGGAGAGGGCTTTTTCAATAACCGCACGTAGGCGCGGATTCTTATCAGGGTCAGGATCACCTTGCTTGGCAGCAGAAACAATTTCACGAATAATTTTGGTAAATACTTTACCTTTTACCGCATCCTGACGGGCTTTACGGTGTTTGATATTTGCCCATTTTGAATGGCCTGCCATATGACGTCCTTAAGTATTACGAGTGATGTATTGTACAGCTAAAACATTTATTGGTAAAAATTTTTTATAGTTAATGCAGTTTTTATTACCTGATTGCGCTGTTAAGCTCAGGTAAGTGATCTGTCGCTAAGTTAACGATTTGTATGTTGTTAATAGCGCTTTTTTGCTACACTGCTATGTTCTGGCTTTTGACCCGTCATCGATTATTTTCGTAGTGACGGATAGCAGCCAATAACCACATTACTTTCAATATTATAAACCACTTTCACGTATTTTGACCAATCTTAGCTTATGCATATACGCCTAAGTTGTCCGGTTTTAGATATCCATTGATCCTATGATTTGATTGACTTTATGAAGCAGCCGAATACCGAAGCCGTTACTCATTTGCGTAACCGCATTCATATTATTATTGAAGGTACAGATACTCGTTTGGGTAAGCTGTTTGATATTGTATTGTTGATCGCGATTTTGGCCAGTGTGGCGGTCGTGATGCTCGATAGTGTGCTCTATATGCGCTTGCAGTATGGCACGCTGTTTTTGTATGCAGAATGGTTTTTTACTATTTTGTTTACGATTGAGTATATGCTCAGGTTGTTCTCAGCACCCAATCGTTTTCGTTACGTGTTTAGTTTTTTTGGGATAGTGGATTTATTGTCCGTACTACCGAGCTACTTAAGCTTAATGTTTGTGGGCGTACAGTACTTACTTGTCATTCGTATCTTACGTATTTTGCGTATCTTTCGGGTACTTAAGCTTGAAGCCTATATGCAACAAGCAGGATTTTTGGCGTCTGCGCTTAGAACCAGTCAGCAAAAAATCACGGTATTTTTCTTATCACTGGTGTTACTGGTCACCATTTTCGGCTCGATTATCTATGTCGTAGAAGGACCAGAAAACGGCTTTACCAGTATTCCGCTATCTATCTATTGGGCAGTTGTTACTATGACGACGGTTGGTTACGGCGACATGTCACCAAAAACACCATTGGGGCAAGCCATTGCAACCATGGTCATGATTACAGGTTACTCAATCATTGCTGTACCGACAGGGATTTTCACCTCAGAGCTTGCACGTAATATGCGCCCGCAGCTCAATCCTGTCACGTGTCCGAACTGTGGTAAATTTGGTCACGCAGTAGGTGCGGATTTTTGTGACCGCTGTGGACATGCCTTGCATGTATAATCAATACTAAAACTTGTCCTATATATTTATAGCCATTTAACGCTCTAAAAACCTATATATTCATGTACCAGTGGCGACAAATCTATCGTCACTCCTAGATTGACTAGGTTCCAGTATTGTCCTGATATAGTACGATCGAGCATCATCGTAGAGGCTGATGGTTGAAACTGTCCAAAGTATTTCAAAGAAGTGCGCATTTGGGCGATGGCTTCATGATGGGTTTGACTGCTTGCAAAATCAAAATTACCGTCTTGATAGGGTTTGATAGATAAGGGTTTCAGCCCAATCTCTAACCATTTTCCATAAAACTCGCCCGGTACGATTTTATCGTCTTCACGGCGTATATCCAGAGCAACCAAATCTTGCTCAAGGGCAGTGACATCACCTTTTAAGGCATGCTTGGCAAATCGGCGAAATAATTGAACTTCGCTGTCGCTATAGCTACGAATCCCGCCAAAATCATAGGCAACTACACTGCCATCAGCACGGAACGCAAAGTTGCCCGGATGAGGGTCGCAGTGCATTCGATATAACCCAAACAGCTGCCCTGCGGTAAAATGAAACAAGCGCACTGCGATTTTTTGCTTAATATCATTATCCCACGTTGCTGCCACTGTTAAGGTTTCGCCGCTCTCTTCTGTCAAGGTCAAGATTCTTTTAGAAGAGTGACTGCTAATCACTTTTGGGATGATGAGACCCGTATCTTCGGCATGAAAAGCGCCGAATACCCGCAGATTATGCGCCTCTTTAATATAATCAAGCTCATCATGTAAGCTTTGGCGAATTTCGTGAAATAACTGCTCTTGCAATTGCTTACTCATATTGAGCACGCCAGCGATTTTTAGTGCCATACGCACTTGTTTTAGGTCGCTATCACAATTTTTGTCGACATCAGGGTATTGCACCTTAACCACAACCCTTTGCCCAGATGGCAAAATTGCGCGATGTACCTGTCCGATGGAAGCTGCAGCAAATGGCATTTCTTCGAATTCAGTAAACAATTCATGAATAGGTGCTTTGAGCTCACTTTCAACTTGTGTGCGTATCTGCGCATAGGGCATCGCCGGTGCATCTTTTTGCAGTTTCTCTAATGCGGTTGCAACTTCAGGTGGAAACACATCTTTATACTGCGAGGCAATTTGACCTACCTTCATGACCGCACCTTTCATCTCACCTAAAGTTTCAGCGATTTGAATACCGACATCTTGCATCAATTCTGAGCGCGCTTGTAGGCGTTTTTCTTCGTCACTTGAGAGATGCTTTAAGGAGTTTTTAGCTGCTTTTCCAGCAATACTTGCTGTCATGCCAGCAAGTTTCATAAAGCGCGTTCCGGACGATTTTGCCATGCCTATCACCATATAGTGGGGTATTTAGTGGGTTATTATTTAACCCCTAATATTATTATTTTAATCGAATGAATGCTGTTTAACTACTGTGCTAAAAGTATCGCGATAACGGTTTGTGTAGTACTTGTCGCAGTAATTTTTGTCATGTGTTCGGCAGTATTGTTTAGATAAAAACCTTAACGTCATTAAACTACTTATTCAGTGTTATTGCATAAGTATGGGTCAGCCAATAATCCAATGCCATATCATAGCCCAAATGCCCCAAACCACAAATCACGCCAACTGCTACATCACATAAATAAGAATGCTCGCGAAACGATTCACGTGCGTGGACGTTCGATAGATGCACTTCTATAAATGGCTTTTGGGTAGCAAGTAGCGCATCGCGTATCGCAACAGACGTATGAGTAAAAGCAGCAGGATTGATGATTATGGCATCGATCTGTGCGCTTGGCTCTGCCAATAGACCGTAATACTGAATATCATCGACCAGTTTGCCTTCGTGATTCGACTGACTACAAATTAGCTCAATACCATGTGCCGCGGCGCGCTTGATTAAAGCACTCTCAATATCAGCAAGCGTCATATGACCATAAATATCAGGCTCACGTTTGCCGAGTAGATTTAGATTGACACCATTAATCAATAATAGCTTATGAGTAAGGGTTTTATTGGCTTTTTTATGGGAAGCAGTGCTGGTCGTTGCTGATTGAGATGAGGCGGTCATAATGGTCTCTATGAGTAGCAATGAATATGTCTAGATAAATTATTGGTGAGTATAAGCGTACTACAATAACAGGTGTTAGGAAACATAGCGCTCTCTATCCTTTTATATTAACAGCTTGCAAGCTAACTTATAAAAAAATAATTCTAAAAAATAGATCGAGGTATAAAAATCATATTAAAAGCCTTTGTGTTGCTAAAAACCCGTGTTATGATATTTTTTACACAATAAACATTACATGTTTGTTGCTAACTCTAGTTTGGTAGATAATTAACGCTTTTTTGATAAAGTAGTTTTAATTTCTATCAAAGAAAAGACTAGGGGCAGTAAAATGACTATATGCTAAATACTAAAAGTAAGTATAAGGCTTTCATATGTCGCTAATACTGTATTAGATAGTCACTTTTAAGTTTTGATTTCATCATCTTGGTACCCGTTTATATGCAATGATGCAAAGGAATTTGGGACTAAGTAAACTTTTTAGGAAGTAATATTATGTCAGCTCGCGAGCAAGGTATCGTTAAGTGGTTTAATGACTCAAAAGGCTTTGGTTTCATTCAACGTGATAGCGGAGAAGATATTTTTGTGCATTTCCGCGCGATCCAAGGTGATGGTTATCGCTCTCTAAAAGACGGCGAAAAAGTTGAGTTCAGTGTAGTAGAAGGTGATAAAGGCCTACAAGCTGAAGAAGTCAGAAAAGTAGAAGAGTAATCGTAACAGTCATTCGTGCAGTTTAGCTATAATGTCTGTACAAACTACTGATATACTACTGAGTCAAGCTCGTCCTGTCTTACTTATGTTGATTTTAACGCAGCATATTTGGTAAGCATCGACATGGGGCTTGGCTTTTTTATGCTTATCAGTTTTATGGGGCTTGCCTGCTGACTAATCGTTGCTATAAACCGTTAAGCCTTATAGCCTCTCATTTATTTATGATACACAAGCGATTTATATAAAAGGATATTTTTTTGAGTAACTTTACGACGTTTACGGATTTGCCACTTTCAGCAGCGACCTTGCGTGCAGTAAGTGACTTAGGTTTTACTGAATTGACGCCGATTCAAGCAAAAATACTGCCGCATACGCTGGCAAACCAAGATGCGATCGGACAGGCGCAGACGGGTACGGGCAAGACGGCTACATTTTTATTGACCATTATGGAGGCGTTACTTAAGCGTCCGTTTGCTGCTGATGAAGAACGTCATTTAGGTGAGCCACGTGCTGTCGTTATGGCACCTACCCGTGAGCTTGCTCAGCAAATATTCGATGATTGTATCGCTTTGACCAAATATACTTCTTTGCATAGCGTCTGTATTATGGGTGGTACCAATTATGAAACCCAGCAGCATGAGCTTGAGCGTCAATACGTCGATATCTTGATTGCCACACCTGGTCGTTTGATTGATTTAATGCACAAAGGTATGGTTTATCTTGATCGCGTAGAAGTATTAGTATTAGATGAAGCAGACCGCATGCTCGATATGGGGTTTATACCTGATATCAAACGCTTAGTCGGTCGCATGCCACCCAATACCGACCGTCAAAGTTTATTGTTTTCTGCTACCTTTAACCAAGATGTGATGGGTTTGGCTTATCGCTGGTTACATGAGCCAGAGTTTGTCGAAATTGAGCCTGAGCATAAAACCAGTGAGCTGGTAGACCAACATTTTTATCTCTTAACCGAAGATCAGAAGCTAGAAGCGGTTGAGCGTATTATCACGGATAGTACGGTAGAGAAAGTGATTATTTTTGCCAATCGTAAAGACCAAGTAAAGCGCCTATATCATAAGCTGCGTCAGGGACATAAAATTGTCATGTTATCAGGCGATGTGATTCAGCAAAAACGCGAGAAATATCTACAGCGCTTTAAAGACGGGCATGCCTCTGTTTTGGTCGCGACCGATGTAGCAGGGCGCGGTATTCATGTTGATGATGTCAGTCATGTGATTAATTATACCTTACCAGACCAGCCAGATGACTATGTACACCGTATCGGTCGTACTGGGCGCGCTGGGCAAACCGGTATTAGTATTAGCTTTGTCAGCGAAGATGATGCCTTTAATATACCAGCATTAGAGAAGCATTTGGATACGAAGTTTAAGCTTGAGCAGTGGCAGCCTTAATCAGATTTTTTTAATTAAGCTCTAAAGTCTTTAGACAGTAAAAAGCCCTTGATAAATCATTAAGGGCTTTTTTTATGCATGTAATATTGGTTATAACATTAAGCAATTATCATTGATTAGTAATGCTATTCCATCGTCTCCGAGTCATTATTCATATTGTGCATACTGTGATCCATTTGGCTCATATCATGGTGAGTCGTATTATCCGTATCAGTCATCATCATAGTATCACCATGCGCCATGCCCATGCTATGACCGCTGCCATGATTACCATGCATACTGGACATGGCGATAGGAACGAAGACCACAGCCAAACCTGATAATACCATCACAGCACCATTAAGCTGTCTTAAGCGAAAACGTCCAATCTTATCCCGTAACCAACCAACGGTCTCATGAGTAGCGACTAACATCGGTACGGTTCCTAAACCAAAGACGAACATCAAGGCAGCACCGCTGAGAGGGTTGTGCGCGACCACAGCGATAAGTAGGGCGCCATAGACTAAGCCACAAGGTAAGAATCCCCATAGAAGGCCGGCAGACAATGCTCGCGGAAAAGTGTTGAGTGGAAATACTTTTTGACGAATAGGGCTTAGGTATTGCCAAAATCGCATACCAAAACGCTCAAGTCTCTTTAAAAATGGTGCACCAAGCATGGTCATGCCGACGAACACCAATACCAAACCAAGCAAAATACGTGGTGCACTATTGCCTTGCATCAGTGGTTGTAATACGGCAGTACCTAACAGTCCTGCGATCAAACCCAAAAATGCGTAGCTGGTTAAGCGACCGAAATGATAGGTCGCCACCAATGCACGGCGCTTGGCGGGGCTGACATCCTTCATCGACAGACCAAAGGCAGTTACTAAGCCGCCACACATACCTAAGCAATGCGGCGAACCAAAAAAACCCATTAATAATGCCGCAACGAGTAAAGCTGTGGTCATGGGAAGGTACTCCTAAAAATGGTAAAAAGCGTACCGACTTACCACTGTCTTATGCAGATAGAATAAGTGGGTAACGCATTAGTAAAATAGCCCAAGGCTATGTTTTTGAGTGCTTGTCTGTATCAGAGAGAGAAGGGGTGACAATATGCGCATTATTTAGCTTATTAGATTCTTTTTCAATCGAAGTAGTAGCGCTCACTTCTTTTACTTCTTGAATAGGTGTTACATTTTCTTGAGCTTGTATGACTTGTCGACGTTCTTGGCGATCATCTAAAATAATGCGCTGGGAGGCGTTATCTAAATCCTCAAATTGATTGGATTTGACCGCATAACGTACTGCCCAAATCGCGACCACAAACAGCATGAGACTTAATGGAATTAGTAAAAATATACTGAGCATGGCACATCTCTTTAATCGCAGTTTCTTTTACTATTATACACCTGTTGCTAGTGAGATGGTTGACCTGTAAGGATAAAGGGAAAAAGGTAGGTTATTATGAGGGTATGTTTCTAAAATTGAGGTATAGACTCTAGTCGTCAGCAGTTTTGGCAACTTTACCTCTTGGAGTCAACAGCTGCTGCGACGTCACTTCTTTAGCTTGGCGACAATTTGCTTGAGGTCGTATCACATCGCGTAGATAGGCGGCAACCTCATAAACCGCCCGCCTAGAATGGCTTAAGTTTTGTGCTGGCTCCATCCAGTCACGTATGACGGGTAAGGGGGCATTAATCGCCGTGCTATTGATACCGTTTAAGGCAAATTGTCTGCGAGCACGTGCCATATGGTAGCTGTCGGTGATGAGATAGACATGATGCAGAGGGATACGCTTTGCCGTAAATCGCGCATTCTCGCAAGTATTCATACTGGCGTTTTCGCTGATTAACCCATCAATACCATGCTCAATCAGCCATTGACCAAGCCAAGGCGCTTCAGCACCACTGAGTACAATGGGCAGAGGAAGGTCGTGATAGGCTGTAGCGGCAGCACGGGCACGATTAAGGCTATAGCGATTGAGGATAATTTGATTGTTATTATCATTGGTTAGACCGCCACCCAATACCACATAAGCGGTAGGCGGCGAGCTCATAGCAACAGGTGGCATTTTTGGTAGCGGCAGATGAGCCAATATATAGACTACTGCTTGAGAAAATAGCGGCGTGAATAAACTGATGAGGACTAAAATAACTGTCGTTGCACCCAGCAAAAACGTGACATTGATAATACGAAACAGCTTGATCATACGCTCAGCTGAACGTAAATAATGTCGCCATAGGCGATTAGACCATGACTGCTTAGACCACATGCTCATCGTATCCAATGGAGCCATCGGCATTTACCCATACTGGCTCACGCGACAGTTGAATCGCAAATTTCTTATAGACAGTATCTATAATATATTTTTGAGCAGCGGCGACATCTTGTTTGGTAGCAATATACGGCGCGTGATTGGTCAATACTAGCGCTTGCTGCTGATGGGTAAAAATAGGCTCTATACCGCCGCCTTTTAGACCCGCTTGTTCGATAAGCCAGCCGGCTGCCACTTTAGTCATTGCGTCAGGCATTGGGTAGCCAACGATAGCCGGATAAGATGATTGCAGCGTAGCAAATTGATCTTGAGGGACAATAGGATTTTGAAAAAAACTGCCGCAATTTGGTAATTGCTTCGGGTCAGGCAGCTTTTGCTGACGAATCTCAATGATGGCATGCATTACGTCAGCGGGCATCGGTTTGGTGCGACCTTGCTGTGTCGCATAGCTCTGTGCGACGGTCTGTACATCGCCATAGCTTGCCAGCACCTTTGTCGCATCAGTATGCAATCTAAAACCCACACGGCTGATTAGCCACGTATTCGGCTGACGTTTAAATATACTATCACGGTAGCCAAACTCGCAGTCGACCGCGGTCAAATCATGCCACGTTTGACTTGGCAGATGGTAAGCACGTACATACTGTAAGCAGTCTTCTAGCTGAACACCATAAGCGCCAATATTTTGTATGGGAGCGGCGCCCGTAAGACCAGGTATGAGTGCAAGGTTTTCGAGTCCATACCAGCCTTGAGCGACCGTATGTACCACCAAGTCGTGCCAGTTTTCACCTGCCATTACCTCGATATCGACATGAAAGTCTGTTTGCGCTGTCACCTGTATACCACGCATTTGTGGTCGTAAGACAATCGCATTGAGCTTTGCTGGTAGTAGCACATTGCTACCACCGGACAAGACAAATAATGGCTTTCTATGTTGAGTATCTTGCTCATAATATGCCATAAACTCATCAAGTTGCACCTCATCCGTTAAGGTAACTACAGAGTCAGCCATACATGCCAAAGCCATAGTATTGCTATAAGACAAATCAGCTAAGTCATCAGATAGAGTATGTGGTGCAATGGGTTTAGAGCATAAAGCTGAAGTCATAACATAGCCTATGGGGCAAGTAAACAAAAAGTCATATGGTATTTATTATAAAGGATGCTAGGTATAAAGGTAGCAAAAATATAGCGCCTTATGATTACTATATCTTCCAGCTTTCAATCCAAGCTTGTGCACTTGATTCGATACGTTCGATTACCTCTTCAAAAGCATCGCCATCACCAGTATATGGGTCTGGCACATCATCACCGCCGTAAGTGGGATCTTCCTCACTAAATAAAGCCAATTTGGCTAATTTTTTATCGGTATTTGTTATACCGTTTTTAATACTCTGCAAGTCTGCTAAATTTTGTGCATCCATCGCCAATATTAAATCAAAATCGCGAAAGTCATCAGCACTGACTTGGCGCGCGACCAATTTATTGATGTTGTAACCATGAGCTTTAGCGTGACGCTGCGCGCGCTCATCAGGTGCATGCCCAATATGCCAATCCCCAGTGCCTGCCGAATCTACCTTCATCGACAGCCCTGCAATCGCTGCTTGCTGACGAAAAATCTCTTCAGCAGTTGGTGAACGGCAGATATTCCCCAAACAGACCAATAATACAGATGACGGAGTAGACGCTTTGATGGGCATATGATGACCTTTTGTCGCAATAAAAAAACATGCTATCAAAATCAACATTAGAGATGTGATTTATAAGCATGCTATAGAGTGTAAGTTAATGGGTGATAGCGTAACGGTTAATACCTTGAATGGCAAGGGCAGAGAGTAAACAATAGGGTCAGCACTTCATGCATACCCGCTAGCCGTATTATTACTTAAGATGAGGCGATGTTATTGCTGATCTTACCAACAGAGCTAATCTTGATTGCTCTTAAAACGATGTAAATCACGGCGCTCTTTTTTATTGGGTTTGTTGTCTGGACGGGCAAGGTTGGCAAGTTTACGCTGCTCAGCATAATAGGCACGGCGAGCGATGCTTTCTTCGGTTTCTGAATACAATACTTCAGCTGCTGTTGCGTTACCGCGTTGCGCCGTTAGTGCTTCAACAACGACTGTCTTTTCAGTCATGGCAGTGGCTGATCCTTGACGAATCTGCAATTCATCGCCAACGGTAATCTCTTTACTGGTCTTTGCGCGGCTACCTGCGTAATGTACGCGCCCGCTTTCGATGGCTTCTTTGGCAAGAGTGCGAGTGCGGTAAAAGCGTGCAGCCCATAACCATTTATCAAGACGCATACGAACAGCATCAGGATTGCTATGACTGGGCTGATTGTGGTTTTTATTATGTTTACTCATCAAAACCTCATAGATATCAATAACGTAAGATTATAATGGTGGTATTTTTAATAATTAAAAGAGCATTGAGCGATTAACATCGTTTTTGTCATTGAAGTTATTGACACCACTGCTGTTCACAGGGGATGCCGTCATGGTTATCATCCATTTTTGTATTAGGACAGTGCTATAAGATTTAAGTGGCTTCTGTGCATTATGTCATTTGGGAGCAATGCTTTCGGCCACTGATGAATTGATAGTCTATGTTTAGTTTTATTTCAAAAACAACTGATAACCAACATTATCATTAAGCATGGTGCAGTCGTAACCGATATCGAGCAGCGCATCTTGTAGCTGGCGAGAGTTACCCTCAGAAGCTTGTAAACCGACCAATACTCGACCTTCAGCAGCGCCATGATTGCGATAATGAAACAAGGTAATATTAAAATCGTCACCCAATTTTTCTAAAAAGGTCAATAAAGCACCTGGACGTTCTGGGAAAGTGACTTGTAATAATTGCTCATTTTCAACATGCGCATGGCCACCAATCAGATGGCGGATATGGGATTTGGCGACATCGTCATCGGTCAAGTCGTGTGCTGTATAGCCATCAGCTACCAATTGCGTACGGATGGTTTGACGCTCTTTGTCACCTTCTTTTAATGCAATCCCAACGAATATCGCCGCAGGTTCCATAGAATCAGGTGATTTTTTACTATCAGCACGGTAATTAAACTCAGTAATATTACGACCGTGTAGGCTACGACAGAAGTTTAAGAAAGCGCCAGTCTGCTCAGGGATCGTTACGCCAAAGATGGCTTCTTTTTTCTCACCAATCTCAGTACGCTCAGCGATGTAGCGCAAGCGATCAAAATTCATATTAGCACCGCAAATGATGGCGACGCAGTTTTTGCCTTGTAGGTTATGAGCCTCGATGTATTTTTTCATACCAGCAACTGGCAGCGCGCCAGCAGGCTCAACGATACTACGGTTCTCTTCAAAGATATCTTTGACAGCAGCGCAAACTTCATCATTGGTACAAGTGACGACTTCAGGATCGACGACAGGACCGGACTTATCGCTCTTCTGCATACGAACAATATCAAACGGTAATTCGCCGATTTGGGCAACTGCCACACCATCGACGAACAGTCCTACTTGTTCAAGTTTGACTCGCTCATTGGCTTCAAGCGCCGCTTTTAGTGACGCTGATTGGTCGGCTTCTACAGCGATGACTTTGACATGCGGGGCAACTTCGCCCAAAAATGCAGCGACGCCAGAAATCAGACCACCACCACCAACTGCTACAAAAACGTAATCCATATTGCGCCATTGCTGGGTGAGCTCAAGCCCGATGGTACCTTGTCCAGCAATCACCAGCTCATCATCATATGGTGGGATAAAAGTCAGACCTTCACGCTCAGCGCGATCAATGGCATAGCGATTGGCTTCATCAAAGCTATCACCGTACAAGTCGACATTGCCGCCAAGTGCTCTGACGGCATCTACTTTGATATCAGGAGTAGTAGTTGGCATAACGATAATGTTATTAAGAGCAAGTTTACGAGCAGAGTAGGCAACCCCTTGGGCATGGTTACCTGCCGATGCGCAAATCACGCCACGTGCTTTTTGCTCATCATTTAATTGGCTAATGCGGTTATAAGCGCCGCGCAGTTTAAAGGACTTTACCGGTTGCAGGTCTTCACGTTTAAAACGAATGTCATTAGTAAAACGTTGGGTCAGTTTGGGTGCCGCTTCAAGTGGTGTTTGAATAGCAACGTCATAGACGGTGGCTTGCAAGATGGCTCGTACCCAATGTGACAGCATAATGATTCCTAAACTAGAGTATGTATGAAAAAGTGCGGTGAATTATAAGTAAACAAGCGAGTCGCTATCAGCGACAAAAAATGCAGAGAATGATAAAAATCAAATAGATTAGCCTATGCTGATTTTAAACATGTTGCAAGACACAATTACAGTTTTTGCGGCGGTTTGGTCGTTGATGCTCATCAAACAAAGATAAATTAGAGCAAGTACTGCTTTTTTTTGCTTATTTATCCAAAAACAACTTGAGTCATTTCCATATGTCTGTATTATTGGACATATGGAAATGACTCAAGTTATCATAAGTTTTGCCGCCCTCTCACAAGAAACTCGTTTAAAGGCATTTCGACTGCTAGTCAGTCACGAGCCTTTAGGATTACCTGCGGGTGAAATTGCGCGCCAACTGTCTGTACCACATAATACGATGTCCACACATCTTTCGGTGCTGGCACGAGCAGGATGGGTGATATCAGAGCGCCAAAGTCGCCAGATTATCTATCGTGCTTCTTTATCACATATGCAGACCGTCATTGAGTTTTTATTACAAGATTGCTGCTCTGGACATCCAGAGCTGTGTGCGGCTCTTGTTAATAATTTAAATGGTTGTTCAACCGATAGTCGCGGTGGCATTAATGAGCTGGATGATGTTGAAAACCACCCCCATTGTTAAACTGCTATCAATCAAAAACATCCCAATTCTATATTCATAAAAAATAGGTGAGATTACGATGACATCTTTGATTTTTCACAACCCAAAATGCGGTACTTCTCGTAATACCTTAGCCATTATGCAAGCGTCAGGGGATAATCCAGAGGTGATTGAATACCTTAAAACACCGCCGAGTCGCGAGTATTTGGTTGAGCTGTTGGCAAAAATGGCTCTCTCACCACGAGAGCTGTTACGCAGTAAAGAATCGATTAATGATGAGCTGGGTCTAGACAACCCTGCGCTATCTGATGATGAGATTATCGATGCCATGATTGACCATCCTATCTTAATCAATCGGCCTATCGTAGTCACAGATAAGGGCGCAGCATTGTGCCGACCATCGGAGCGAGTGTTTGAGTTACTGGAGAACCCCGTGAGTAGCTTCACTAAGGAAGATGGGGAAGTGATTTATCATGGCAAATAATACAGCAGATTTGAATGTGGTCGATTTAGATAATTTGCCTAATGTTGATTCAAGTCTTATTCATCCTATCGATATTGAGTCTTTAATAGGCGCAAATGACCCACGCCATGCGCCAAAAATACTGGTGTTATACGGCTCATTGCGCACGCGTTCCTTTTCAAAGCTAGCAGCCGAGGAGGCGAGTCGTCTATTGCGCTGGTATGGTTGTGAGGTGAAGATGTTTGATCCATCTGGCTTGCCATTACCGGATGCTGTTGATGCAGACCATCCTAAAGTGCAAGAGCTGCGTGAGCTTGCGCAGTGGTCAGAGGGTATGCTGTGGGTCAGTCCCGAACGTCACGGAAGTATGACCAGTATCATGAAAGCGCAAATAGATTGGATCCCGCTGTCATTGGGTGGCGTCCGACCAACCCAAGGCAAGACTTTAGCGATAATGCAAGTCAGCGGAGGTAGTCAAAGCTTTAATACGGTCAATCAGCTGCGTATTCTTGGGCGCTGGATGCGCATGATTACTATCCCAAATCAGTCGTCTATTCCAAAAGCCTTTTTGGAATTTAACGATGATAATCGCATGGATAAATCGCCTTTATATCTGCGCCTTGTTGATGTTTGTGAGGAGTTAGTGAAGTTCACGTGGCTTACTCGTGGCCGCTCAGCCTATCTGACTGATCGCTATTCTGAACGGGTTGAAAGTGCTGAAGAAGTATCAAAACGCGTTAATCAAAAATCGATTTAATTTTTAATTCTAAATTGACCTAATATCGATTGGATACTTATTCAATAAAATAGGCTAAATCAAGTAGGCTTCATGAAGCCTACTTGAATAAATGTCACTAAGTTTTCTTAAGTAAGTCTGCTTAATTAAGGTTGCTCATGCTCGCATTGATTATTTTTATCGTTACTTTAGGGCTAGTAATATGGCAACCTAAAGGTTTGGGCATTGGTTGGAGTGCGATGGGCGGGGCGTTGGTCGCCCTAGCTTTTGGTGTGGTGCAATTATCTGATGTCGGTGTCGTGTGGGACATCGTTTGGGATGCTACCTTTACCTTTGTCGCCCTGATTATCATCTCTCTTATCTTAGATAAGGCTGGGTTTTTTGCTTGGGCAGCATTGCATGTAGCGAGATTGGGTAATGGACAAGGGCGTCTATTGTTCCCTATGATTGTGATATTAGGCGCTTTTATTTCTGCGTTTTTTGCCAATGATGGGGCGGTATTATTACTGACCCCGATTGTGATTGCGATTTTATTACGGTTAAATTTTTCGCCGCCATCTGCATTGGCATTTATCATAGCGACTGGTTTTATTGCTGATACTGCAAGTTTGCCATTGGTCACATCTAACCTCGTTAATATCGTTAGTGCTAACTACTTTGATATTGGTTTTGGACGTTATGCTGCGGTTATGGTACCGGTCAATATTGTCTCTGTACTAGCGACGCTAGTGGTGCTATGGATATTTTATGCATGCCACATTCCAACACACTACTCGATGGCGGACCTTAGTGCACCTGAGTCAGCGATCGAAGACACCTTGGTTTTTAAAGCTGCCTTTCCGCTACTGGCTTTGTTGCTTGTCGCTTATTTTGCGACAGAGTCGCTTGGTATTCCTATCTCGCTCGTTACTGGCGCAGCTGCATTACTGCTCATGGCGATTGCAGGGCGATTTTGGCAAGGCGGTCGTGGGGCGGTGATGTCCGTGCCTGAAATTGTCCGTAAAGCACCTTGGCAGATTGTTTTATTTTCTATCGGTATGTACTTGGTTGTTTACGGTTTGGGCAATGCAGGATTGACTGCCTACGGCGCTCAAATCTTGAATTGGTTAGGGCAACAAGGAACCCTAATAGCAACCTTGGGCACAGGATTCCTCTCCGCTATCGTGGCATCTATTATGAATAACATGCCCTCTACCTTGATAGGCGCACTAGCGATTGATAGCGCCCAAGTACCGACCGCCACTCGTGAGCTGATGATTTATGCCAATGTTATTGGCAATGATTTAGGACCCAAATTTACGCCTATGGGCAGTCTTGCGACTTTACTATGGCTGCATGTATTGGCAGAAAAAGATTATAAAATCAGCTGGGGGCAGTATATGAAAATTGGTTTGATTATCACCCCGCCAGTGTTATTAGTCACCTTATTAGCTTTAGTATTTTGGTTGCCCTATTTGTCTTAGTCGTAAAAATTAACGTCATATCTTATTATTAGAGGTGCTATTACGCTGACATCCATCAAATTCATCGGTTATAATAGCGGCGCATTTTACCTCTTTTACCCTTTACTTTTTTTAAAGCGATACGTTTATTTTGCCAAGGACTTATGATGAGTGATCAGCAAGCACAAAAGCAAGCCGCCGCCCGCGCCGCCTTACGCTATATCGAAGATGATATGATACTTGGCGTAGGGACAGGAAGTACAGTGAACTGTCTGATTGAGTTATTACCAACAGTAAAGCTCGCTGGCGCAGTTGCAAGTTCACAGGTGACAGAAGATAGATTGCGTGCACTTGGTATCGAAATTGTTGACTTAAATTTTGCCGGTCAGCTCGATGTATATATTGATGGTGCTGATGAAGTAAACGCGCATTTGCAACTGATTAAAGGTGGCGGTGGTGCGCTCACGCGTGAAAAAATCGTTGCCGCGGCATCGAACAAATTTGTTTGTATGGTTGACGCCAGTAAAAGTGTCGAGATACTAGGGCGCGAATTCCCAGTGCCGATAGAGGTATTGCCACAAGCCCGCTCATATGTGGCGCGCGAGTTGGCCAAAATGGGCGGTGAGCCTGTTTATCGTGAAGACTTTGTCACCGATTATGGCAATGTGATTTTGGATACTTATGATTTAGATGTCAGTAATCCAATAGCACTTGAACAGCAGCTTAATAATATCGTCGGTGTGGTCTGTAATGGTATCTTTGCTGCCAATCAAGCCGATGTGTTGTTAAAAGCCAGCAGTAATGGGGTTGAAGTGCTGACTCGATAATCAATAAGCGCTTGTCTATTAGACACTAACTTGGTTATCACATATTAAAAAAGGCAGAGCACAAGTTATGTGCTCTGCCTTTTTGATATTTATGACTGTATAAATAGCTTTTGAAAAATGGTACCTATATTTTGATTTTGTCTTTTAGCAAAAACTCCATCAAGGCTTTTTGCGCATGTAAACGGTTTTCAGCCTCATCCCATACCACTGAGCGTGGGTCATCTAACATATCATGAGAGATCTCCTCACCACGATGCGCTGGCAAACAGTGCATAAAGACTACTTCAGAATCGGCTTTATCTAGCAGTGATGGTGTCACTTGATAAGAGGAAAAACGACGCGCACGCGTGTTTTGTTCAGACTCTTGACCCATGCTTGCCCACACATCAGTGACAATTAAGTGAGAGTCTTTTGCCGCTTCTTGTACGTTTTCAACGATACTCACGCAATGTGAGAAGCGTTTCATCAGCTCAGGGTCAGGCTCAAAGCCATAAGGCGCGGCTACTCGTAGCTCAAAGCCAAACTGATTGGCAGCTTGCATGTAGGATGCACACATATTGTTGCCATCACCGACCCAAGTGACGATTTTATTTTCGATACTACCGCGATGCTCGTAGTAAGTTTGCATATCAGCTAATAGCTGGCATGGATGAAATTCATCCGTTAAGGCATTAATGATTGGTACGCTTGAGTATTTTGCAAAGGTTTCGACTTTTTCATGACCAAAGGTGCGAATCATAATGATATCGACCATGCTAGAGATAACGCGCGCGGAATCCTCAATTGGCTCACCGCGTCCAAGTTGGGTATCATTTGGCGATAAGAAGATAGCGCTACCACCAAACTGTCCCATGCCGGTTTCAAACGAGATACGCGTGCGGGTGGATGATTTCTCAAATATCATACCGAGCGTACGACCAACAAAGGGCTGGTATATCTCGCCTGCATGTTGCATATGACGCAATTCGCTGGCGCGTTTGATAAGATTTTCTAGTTCTTGTTTGGTTAAATCAGATAAGGTCAAAAAATGGCGCAAACTCATAGCAATCCTAGCAGTCGAACAAAGTCAATGAAAATGATACGTTATCAGCCGGCAATGATATCGCGTCAATGCGTATACTGGAATGACAACAAACTTTTAGTATAGCGCAATTACTCTCAATGTAAATATCCAATTTGCCATGATTTATCAGTCATGCAAAGCTGCATTCGATGAGACATTATCTGACATGGCGATTACATCTGTATACGATTTGGGCGTACGCTTAGACGACACAATAGCTCATAGCCAATCGTATCAGCATGGGTGGCAACTTCATCAACATGCGGCGCATCACCCCATAGTATGACCTTGCTATTTAAAGCGCTACTCTCTGGTACAGCGCTCACATCGATGACAATCATATCCATTGCGACACGCCCAATCACTGCACATGAGTAGCGTTGCTGATTTACGGCGTCAATGACTGAAACATAAGCATCCCCATTGACAACGCGGGGATATCCATCACCATAACCAATACTAACGAGAGCTGTTTTAACATCTTGCTGGGCTATCCAGCGGCTGCCATAACCGATGGCGTCGCCAGCTTGTACGGTCTGCAAGGCAATAATTTGTGCGCTAAATTCCATAGCTGGCTGCAAATTTAGCGTATACGCGCTTTGGTCGATAACAGGCGCACTGCCATATAACATAATGCCTGGACGTACCCAATCATGATGATGCTCTGGGAAATTAACGATACCAGCAGAGTTGCACAACGATCCTTTAATATTAGTACTGACTGTTTGTCGTAAAGTACTTAGCATGTCATTAAAACGCTGGATTTGTATGGCATTTAATGGGTGATCTTGATTGTCGGCATTGGCAAAATGGGTGGTCAAAATCAGCTGATAGCCAGCATCATGCAGAGATTTTGCGGCTGAACTAAGCGTTTGGTTATTAAAACCTAAACGATTCATACCCGTGTTGTACTTTATCCAAACCATTCTAGTGGCGCTATCAACAGGTGGTATTTGCTCTAATGCCCAGTCCAATTGCGGCGCATGATGAATCACGCAACTGATATCATGCTCAATGGCTTGTTGCCACTCATCAACAGTAAAGGCCCCTTCAATAAGACCAATGGTTTTATCCCAGCCCAATTGCCGTGCTTCTAACGCTTCTCTTAAAGTAGCGACCCCGATACCATCTGCTTGCTGTAACGCTGGTAGGACGGCGGCGACGCCATGTCCATAGGCATTGGCTTTTACCATCGCAAGGACGTTAGATTTTGGTGCTAACGCTTTTACTTGATTAAGATTATGAGTAATGGCGGCAGGCTTGATCGTAATTGTGCGCATAATAAGCTTCTTATTTAGCAAAGTTATGAAGGAATAAATTTATAAAGCCAGTAATTCATCAATTGAGTTGATGAGTCACTGGCCATTTTTATGAGCAATTTTGATGAGTAATTATCTGTCAGTTTTATTATTCGTCGTTCTCAAAACTGACATTTTGATAGTATTCTGGCGTCAAATTGATAAAGCGGGTAAATTGTCCTTCAAAACCCAAACGTATGGTGCCGATAGGGCCGTTACGCTGCTTACCAATAATGATTTCAGCCACACCTTTGTGGTCTGAGTTTTCATTATAAACCTCATCACGATAGATGAACATAATCAAGTCGGCATCCTGCTCAATCGCACCAGATTCACGCAGATCCGACATAATAGGACGTTTGTTAGGACGATTTTCTAGACTACGGTTAAGCTGCGACAAGGCGATAACTGGACATTCAAGCTCACGTGCTAGGGCTTTTAAACTTCGAGAAATCTCAGAGATTTCCCCAACACGGTTGCCATCTAGACCGGGTACTTTCATTAATTGTAGATAATCGACAATGATAGCGCCAAGTTTGCCATCATGATTTTTGGCAATACGGCGGCAGCGTGAACGCAGCTCAGAGGGTGGCAGGGCAGTACTGTCATCAATATATAGATGCTTTGACTGCAAATGCTGAATGGCGTTCATCATTTTTGCCCATTCATCTTCATTCATTTGCCCAGAACGCAGATGTGTTTGGTTGATTGCGCCCCAAGATGATAGCAAACGCATCACGATAGATTCTGCGGGCATTTCCATCGAAAATACCACTACAGGCAAATCTTCATTAAATAAAATCCCTTCTGCTAAGTTCATCGCAAAGGTGGTTTTACCCATTGATGGACGCGCAGCCACAATGACTAAATCGCCTGCTTGCAAGCCTTGGGTTTTATTATTGAGCTCAACAAATGGGGTTTGTAGTCCAATCATGCCATCTGGATTTGATTTGAGCTCTTGGATTTTATCAATGACATTGGTCAATACGGCAGTAATACCGACAGGTCCACGCTGCTCTGCACGTTTATTATGCTGCTCATTGATGCTAAATATCTTCGCTTCTACGTTATCCAAAATATCGCTGACGGTTTGGTCTTTGGGATTATAGGCTAGGGTCAACATATCATTGCCGGTAGTAATCAGCTGACGTAGTGTAGATAGCTCGCGTACACGCTGGGCGTAAGCCGTCAGGTTAAACAAAGTTGCTGGACTTTGGCTCAAGATATCCGCCAAATAGCTGTCGCCGCCTGCGCTTTTTAGCAGCTTTTGTGCCTCTAACCAATCATGTACCATAACCGTGTCATAAGGCTCATTGACTGCAGCTAAATGCGCAATAGCATCAAAAATATACTGATGTCGCCCAGCATAAAAATCGTCTTTGGTAACGATATCTGCAATCTTATCGTATGCCTCTTCGATACTCATCAAAGACGCCAGCAGCGCCTTTTCAATATCGATATTGTGCGGTGGTGTTTGATTGAGTAAGTCGTCGGTTTTTTCAGTATCTGCCATGAGTGCCTAATATTTCAAAAGTCGGTATAGATGGGTATTGTTGTAAGTATTTATTTTAGTAATGATACAGCAAAGCAAGCGCAATGCATTTCGATGAGAGAAGTACCAAAACGTCATCTCACGCGTGCCAGTAAATGCTACAATCAAAAGCGAAAGTTTAACACATTATGTGATTTTTTCAGCCCAGATAAGTAATTATCTATAAAAATGCCTGCTTCTATGAAATGAAGTTCATGGCATATAACACAGCTTAAAATACGCTCATTTATCATAAAAAATACAATAGAATCAGCTTCTTAATATAATAATAGGATGTTAGTGCTATGCAAGAAAAATTGCCATTATTAATCACGACTGGTGAACCTGCGGGTATTGGTATGGATATCGTACTGCTGCTAGCGGCTGAGGGTAAGTTACAGGATTTTGATCGTCCAGTTTGGGTCACAGCAGATAGCACGGCAATGCAAAAACGTGCCGATGAGCTCATTGCTGCAGGCATACTAAAAAGCTGCCCACCTTGGAAAACGATCAATGCAAATGAGGCAATTATAGAAGACGATGATTTTTTAAATCAAATGTCACAGCAGAGTATTAACAGTGGCGCTATTAATAATGATAATGCTTTTATCTTATTAAATATTCCCTGTGCTGCGCCCGTCGCTTGTGGGAAAATTGATATCAATAACTCCGCAATGGTGGTAACGCAGTTGGAAATAGCGCATAAACTGGCAGCCAACAAAACAGTCGCCGCTATCGTCACCGGACCACTACAAAAATCTGCATTGATAGATGCTGGTATTAAACTGTTAGATGGCACGATGTTTAGTGGGCATACGGAATTTTTTATGCAGCAAAGTGGCTGTGATAAAGTCGTCATGATGCTTGCTAATGAAGCCATGAAGGTGGCACTTGTTACAACGCACTTGGCATTAAAAGACGTGCCTGCAGCCATCACTGCCGATAACGTACGCCAAACAGTGCAAATTGTTATCGATGATATGTGTAAGAAATTTGGCTTGACGCAGCCGCGTATCTTAGTTTGCGGTCTAAATCCGCATGCGGGCGAGGGCGGGCATTTGGGCATTGAGGAGATTGAGATTATCAATCCAGTGCTACAAGAATTTATCAATATTGGGATAGATATATCAGAGGCGATGCCAGCGGATACTTTATTCACGCCGAGACATTTAGCCAACTGCGATGCAGTGATTGCCATGTATCACGACCAAGGGTTGCCTGTACTCAAGTCACATGGCTTTGGTGATACAGTCAATTTGACTTTGGGACTGCCTTATATTCGTACTTCTGTCGATCACGGTACTGCGCTTGATTTGGCAGGACGTGGCGGTGCTAGTGCCACCAGCCTATACCAAGCACTCATCATGGCAAATGAGATGGCCGATAAATCGCTTATTGATAGACTTCTTGTATAAGTCGATACTTTGGCGAGATTTGTCACTCAGTATTGGATAACGTTACCGTCAGTAATACCTATTTATGAATCATCAAACACGCCTTAATATAAGTGGTTCCATTATACCAGTCTGTTTTAAGTGGTCTGTTAATAGGTTTAGAGGGTGAAATAGCTGGTTCCATTGGGGTATACCTCAGGAAAATTAATCTAAGTCAACTCTTCTCTATTCAAAATTATTTACTATAATTAGTCTTATATTCATCGCAACCTGATGATTGAAATCCAATATCACATGCTTTGTCATACCATTCTTTAGCAATAGCATAATCTTGACGTACGCCCTGACCTTTTTCGTACATAGTGGCTATAGCATATTGAGCAAATGGATAGTCTTGACTAGCTGCTTTTGTGTACCAATAAATTGCTTTATTATAATCTTGCGGCACACCATAACCTTTGTGGTATAAGTCACCTAGAGTGAACTGAGCCGCTACGTCTCCTTGATCAGCTGCTTTCGTGTACCAATATACTGCTTTATTATAGTCTTGAGATACACAGTAACCTAGACTGTACATGACGCCTAAGTTGGACTGAGCCGCTATATCTCCTTCATTAGCTGCTTTATTGTACCAATAGGTTGCTTTGTCACAATCTATATTTATTTCTATACCTTCTCTATATCTCTCGGCAAGATTAAACTGCGATTTTACATCGCCTTGTTCTGCCAGTCTTTGTAGCTTTGCAACATCACTTTCTTTCTTAACCTTCAATTGCGTCTGTAAAGCTTGTTGATTAGTTGCACTTTGAATTTGTTGGCAACCCATCAACAAAAATGGTGAAGATAAAAGAAAAAGAAGGGTAGTTGTCATTTTAGACTTAGAAAAGATCATAGAGTCGCGTCACTAACTGTGGTTTATTCGTTAATCATACCATTTGCTAAAAAACTTAGTCTACTAGCAAAAAAAGCCTTTCTTGAGGGGCTATGTTTTTTACTAATTACAAATAACTCTATACTCTCTTTATCATAAGACGCGTTGTTGAAATACATTCGATGCCTGTATAGCGCACCGATCACTAATAGAATATGTATGGTAAGTACATCATGAAGTACCCTGTGAGTATTTCAGCGAGTTAAAACATTGATACTAGTAGCCTACAGCCTAGTGTTCAAGTCCTCACTAGGGTACCGTATATATAACCAATATTATAGCAAATGGTTTAGAACAAAAAAGCTACTGTGTCGGTTGCGCCAAGGTATGGGTAGTTTACGGATCAAATATCTCAAAAACACAGTCAAATAATAAGCTGTGATATAATTCATCCCAATAAAACACTCATTTTATCGTCATTGCTCACTTTTACCTCTTACTCATTAAGACTATTCTATGTCAAAAACTACATTTGATGCTCAATCTATTACCAACAGCCTACGTGCTGCCAAACACCAACCGCGTAAACGCTTTGGTCAAAACTTCTTACATGACCGTAGTGTTATCCGTGAGATTGTTGAGAGCATTCGCTTAGAGCGTGATGACAATTTGATTGAGATTGGGCCAGGGATGGGCGCACTGACTGAGCCGTTATTGGCAGAAGTAGATGCGATGACTGTAGTCGAGTTGGATCGTGATTTGGCAGATAGCTTGCGTATCCGTATCGGGGCTAATAGTCATCCAAATTTTGAGATTATCAAAAACAATGCCATGCATGTGGATTATCGGGAGCTTTATAGCGATGAGCGCGGCAAATTACGCGTGGTGGGTAATCTACCGTATAACATCTCAACGCCCATACTCTTTCACTTACTCAGCTATGCCGATGTGATTGAAGACATGCACTTTATGCTGCAAAAAGAAGTGGTTGAACGTATCACCGCTGACGTCGGTAGCAAAACCTATGGTCGCCTATCGGTCATTATGCAGTACCACTGCCATACGGATTATTTGCTCACCGTACCACGTGGTGCTTTTAATCCGCCGCCAAAAGTGACCAGTGCCGTATTTCGTCTGACGCCGCACATTATTAAGCCAGTCGTGGCAGAAGATGAAGAGTATTTTGCATTGGTAGTGCGCGAAACCTTTAATCATCGCCGTAAAACGTTGCGCGCTATATTCAAAAAATCAACGTTATTGCCAACGTTGAGCGAAGACGATTTTGCAGCTTGCGCCATTGATCCACAAGCCCGTCCTGAAACCTTAAGCGTGAAAGATTTTGTCAATTTGAGCAATCAAGCGCGTAAAGTAGAAGGCTGATTTATCAGTGCTATTCATACCGTAGATATCATTCATTGCTAAGTAGTATCTACAATATTCACAAGAAAGATTGAGAGCTTATGAGTTATCGTCATCAGTATGTTATCGGTGATTTGCAAGGCTGCTATGCTGCGTATCTTCAGCTACTTAAAACATTGGATTTTGATCCAGAACAAGATAAATTATGGTTTGCAGGCGACTTAGTGGCACGTGGCGAGGACTCTTTAAATACCTTGCGTCATGTCAAAGATTTGTGTGAGCAAGGGGCAGCCGCGACTGTACTTGGCAATCATGATATCAATTTGCTAGCCGTATGGCGTGGGGCGACGAAAATTAAGAAAAAAGATAAGACAGCACCGATTTTTGCAGCTGATGATTGTGATGAGTTGCTAGAGTGGCTACGTCATCAGCCATTATTGGTTTATCCTGATAAGCATACGGTGCTGGTGCATGCTGGTATTCCGCCGCATTGGAGTATTGAAGACGCCGAAAAGTATGCACATCAGTTAGAGTCGCAGTTGCGAAGTCATTTAAAACAGCTTGATAGATTGTTGCCAAATCTCTATAGCAAGACGGCAGATAATTGGCATGCAGACATTCATGGATTTACGAAAATGCGAGCGATTGCCAATTATTTTACTCGCATGCGCTTATGTCAGCAGGATGGGCTGCTTGAATTTAGCTTTACATCAGGGCTAGATGAGCGCATGCCAGAGGATTTTTTACCTTGGTTTGAATGGCAAGTGCCGCGCACTCGTAAGGTGTTATTTGGGCATTGGGCCGCGCTCAAAGGTGAAGTTGATCTGCCTTATGCTCGTGCACTAGATGGTGGCTGTGTTTGGGGTAATCATTTGCTAGCCTATCGCTTAAGTGATGGCAAGACCATCACGTCAAGTGCGCAGTGCTTGCCGATATCTTCTTAATTTTTTAGTGATTCCAAAAACCAATCAAGCCATCAAATTAACCCATTAACTGGGTAGATTTGGTGGCTTTTTTGGTTTAGGTAGTGGCGTTTTGGCGTCGCCTGCAACTTTGTTATCAGCAGTGCTGTCTTGACTAATCGCATCAGATACCGTCTGATTATTCTCATCAAAAGCAGCATGCGTTTTACCATATTGAATATCCTGACTATAAGGGACGCTGCTAAGTGCTTCCTCTGTCAGACCATCATCAAGCTCAATGGTTTTATGTATGGCTGGTTTATTGACGGTAATATGAGCTTCGCGGTTGTTTAGTTCAGGACTCAGCTGATGCTCTGCTGATGGATTAGTATAATGTATATCAGTGACCGCCTGCTGTCCTTCTATTTTCTTCTGCAAGGCTTTTGGGAGCACTTTGACATCAGATAAGCGCCTTACCACATAGTTTTTAGGAAGTGGCTGATTGCTATTTTGTGATGCGGTATCATCGAAAATCATCTGACCTTGGCTATCAATACGTGCATACTTCATCGGTTTGTCGCGTGGCCAGAAAAAGTCAGAAGGATGCGTCATTAAGTGGCTGAAGAGTTGCTTAGTTAAGCGACTCCAATCAACGAATTTCACCTCTTTTGAGCGTAAAGCGACAAGAAGTGCCAGTGAGAAACTGACGATCAAGTTGACCATACCGATAAGTAAGACGCCAAAGACAGAAAGCAGCACCACTTGCCACTCTAGCTGATTGGACGACATATTAAATAAGCCATGAGCCAAGTTCGCTGAAGCAAAGGCAATATGGCGAATATCAATTGGTAAGCCAAATAAGAAACCAATCGTTGCAGTACTTCCTAGGAAAACCCCAAAGATAAAGTTGCCCATGATGGCACCAAGATTGGCTTCTATAAAGCCGCCTAAACGTTGTAGCCATGCTTTGGGCAATAAATACTGTAATAGCTTATGACGCTGAATACGGGCGCCTATCTGGTTGTAGACCGCCAAATTATCATAATAGCCAGCAATCAGACCCGATAAGAATAAATATACCCCAGCAATGGCAGCATGTGGCAAAGCTAGTGAGCGAAAAGGGTCGAGATCATGAAGTAGGTGAGCCGCCTTATCGGTATCAATCATCGGCGCGCCAGTATATTGCAACCAAGCAAAAGAGATGATCAAGGCGACTGGTATAGCCATCATAATATTACCCATGATGGCAATGAACTGGGTGCGTAAAATATCGACCACCAATTCAGACAGCTTATTTAACTGATGGGACTTTTTACCCGAGCTGTCTGATATGGTTGAGGCGATAGCTGCCGCTGTCATGGCAGGCTGTTTGGTAGCGACTGTACCATGGACGATGTGGATGAAAACAAAGCCCAAACCATAAATCATACTATTGACAAAGGCGCGACCCATTGGTGCGAGAGCTAAGTGATATGCCAATATCTTAGTCGTCGCCATAAAAGCAATGATAAAGCCACCGATAGAGGCTTTTTTAAACATCTTCTGATAACCGGATTTATCAGTACTAATATAGTGTTCGCCAACGCGGCTGGCGTTTTCAGTGACTTTTCGCGATAGCAGCTTAGTATTATTGTCAATCAAATAGCCAATACTATAACGATGACTGGCAGTCGTAATCAGCGCTTGAATCAACTCAATTATTGCCCGATCGCGCTTATCGTAGTTGTTTGCTACCAGCTCAGTCAATATACGCATGCGCTGTAAGCTTTGATCTAAGCGTAGCATCATGTTGGTTAGGCGAATAGAGATACCGGTTTTGTAAATGCGCTTGCGTATGGTGGCAACGATGTCTTCGCATTGCTCAATCATGACCAATAGAGGCGCTGGATCCACAGCTTTTTCGGGAATGATATCAGTTAAGGTGTCGAGCTCATGTGCTTCTCGGTACTGATTGACGTACAAGACTGCTTCTTGATTTTGTGCCACAAACGACGCTGAATAATTCAGCATTTGCGGGTAAGATTCCATCAAATCTGGATGCAAGCCAATACCGCTGATACGATACGATAAAATGATAATCGCGTTCAAAATACTGTTTTTTGCCGTCGCAACTAAGTTTAGATGCTGCTCATGGACTTTGAGTAGCCCGACCAGCTCATCCCATTTTTCTTTTTCGATATGGGCAAGCCAGCGCTCATCAGAGCGTTTATCAAATAAATAACCGACCAATTCTACGACAGAATCTTCTTGTGGCAGTAGTGGCAAAAAACGATGACCAATCAAACGGCGCAAACTGTAAAAGAAACCCTGATCTGACATAATGCCAGTATCGGTATAAAGAGCGATCTGGCGGTATTCGATAATAAGTTTTAGGACGAAACTCGACAGCCCATCGCCATATTCTGGATGCTGACGTAAAACCTCAATAAGATTTTGAATATTCTGATTGGCTAAAGTAGGCTCTTTATCACTTACTCGTAGCTCATCGATTAAGCGCTTAAGTACCGCGGGATCTGGTACATCACTTAAGGCAGTAATCTGTTGTAAAATGTGTTTTATCTCTGACACATCGTATCCCTTATGGTAGTTATTTCAATCATCGTTATTATGTAGTATGTGAAATAAGACATATTCTTCTTTTAGTGACTGGCTGTAATTATCACTGTGGCGGTACATATCTTTATTAATTTACCGCTTGTTAATTTACTGCGCCCTCATTTATAAGTTTTAGTATATTTTTATTAAGTTTAAGGCATCTGGTTTTGCGTTATTTTAATCGTAACGGCTCATCAATAGTCAACTATTTTGTTAGCAGGTATTTTGATGACTATTGTGTCAATTTTATGAAGATATTTTTGGCAAAAAAAGGGACAGTAGCGTGACTGTCCCCTTAATCATAGTGCGGCAGGGCTTACTTTATTATAAAAGTAACCAATTAGCTAGCAGGTACGTCAAAGTAATTCAGGTCAAAGTTCATCATCGGATCACTACCAGCTTCAACCATCTGAGCATGGGCATCGATACGTGGCAAGATACGACCAACGAAATAATCAGCAAGCTTGGCTTTATTGGTGTAAAACTCACCTTCTTTGCCATTGGCCGCCTCAACCATCAACGCAAACATATACGAGTAGGCTAGGTAACCAAAGGCATGCATATAATCAACCGCACAGCCGTTAATTTCATTCTTACGCTCACCAATATTATTGAGCACCGTTGTGGTTAGTGCTTCAATTGTATCAGCAGCATCTAGCGTCGCTTGCTTGATACCGTGCTCTGCTTGCATATTATTGACAAAATCACGAATTTCACCTAAGAAATGGGTAACGTATTTGCCGTTATTTTTCGCCACTTTACGACCTAGTAAATCAAGCGCTTGAATACCATTGGTACCTTCATAGATCTGGGCGATACGCGTATCACGAACGATTTGCTCCATACCCCATTCACGTATATAGCCATGACCGCCAAATACTTGCTGGCAATCAATAGTGGCTTCTAGTGCTTTGTCAGTCAAGAATGCTTTAGCCACTGGCGTCAATAGAGCAACACGTGCGGCAGCAGCTTGAGCGGCCTCTGGATCGGTACTAAATTTCTCTTCATCAAGGTTTTTGGCAACGTACATCGCAAAGCAGCGTGACGCTTCAGTGTTGGCTTTGGCATTCAATAGCATACGGCGTACATCGGCATGATGAATGATGGCATCTGCTGGTTTTTCTGGGCTTTGCAGTTGGGTATCGCTACGACCTTGACCACGGTCATTGGCATATAACGCCGCATTTTGATAAGCAAGCTCAGAACCACCAAGCCCTTGTAGACCCATGGTGACACGCTCATAGTTCATCATAATGAACATTGATGACAGACCCGTGTTTTCTGCACCAACCATCCAGCCTTTGGCGCTATCAAAGTTCATCACACAAGTGGCAGAGGCTTTGATACCCATTTTATGCTCGATAGAGCCGACTGCTAAGGTGTTGCGCTCGCCTAAGCTGCCATCTTCATTGACCAAGAATTTCGGTACGACAAATAGTGAAATACCTTTTGAGCCTTCTGGTGCATTCGGTGTTTTTGCCAGTACCAGATGAATGATATTGTCAGTTAGGTCATGCTCACCGCCAGTGATAAAGATTTTGGTACCAGAGATATCATAGCTACCGTCATCATTAGGAATAGCTTTGGTTTTGATGATACCCAAGTCAGTACCAGCATGTGGCTCTGTCAAGCACATGGTGCCAGCCCATTCGCCGTTGTACATTTTCTCTAAGTAAGTTTGCTTTTGCTCTTCAGAGGCAGCCGCGTTTAGGCACAATGTTGCACCAACGGTCAGGTTAGGGTAGAGAGCGAATGATTGGTTGGCAGTGAATACCATCTCTTCAGTCAGCATAGTCACCATTTTTGGGAAACCTTGACCACCGTATTCAGAATTACCACTTAAGCCAACCCAGCCAGATTCAGCATACTGCTTATAAGCTTCTTTAAAGCCAGTTGGAGTCGTAACGACGCCATCACCTTGGAAGGTTGCGCCTTCTTCATCACCGCTACGGTTGATAGGTAACAAAACGTTTTTTGTCAGTTTTGCCATTTCTTCCAAAATCATATCGACCGTTTCCATATCGACATGAGCAAGATTCTCGTTATTTTGCCAAAATTTAGGCGCGTTAAACACATCATTTAAGATAAAGCGCATGTCATTAAGAGGGGCATTATAAACAGCCATAAACATTCCTTTGGTTCAAATAAATAACAGTGAGTTGAACAAATTTATAAGAGATCTTTTGAGTTGGGATTAATATTCATTATTAAAGTTTAGCAAATTAGCTTGCGCACGGGTGTATTTGTTCGTGAATTATGCGTACACCAAAAGTATGGATTATTTTATTTAAAAAATGACTATGGCAGATGTTAAGTGATAGTAAATAAAATCGGCAACACACCTTAGTATGTTGCCGATAGAAAATACATTATTTAGCGCTACAAAAAAATGATCAATCAATATTTTTTGGTGTTAATTAAAACGCAAATTGATCAACATCCATGCTCATATACGGCTCAACACCAGTGCTGATACGCTGTACGTGAGTGGTGGTACGTGGCAACAGTTTGGCAAAGTAGAACTGTGCGGTTTTTACTTTCGCGTCGTAGAAGGCTTGTTCGCTACTACCGTTAGCAAGTTCAGTTTGTGCCACTAATGCCATGCGTGCCCATAAATAGGCTAGCGTCACATAACCGCTGAAATACATATAATCGACCGCCGCGCCGCCAACCGCATCTGGGTTTTCAGTCGCTTGCATGCCGATGCGTGCAGTCAAATCACCCCATTCTTTAAGATGTTTGGCAAGTGGGCGAATGAATTGACCCATCTCGTCGTTTTCTTTGTTTTCTTCACAGAATGTCTGGATGATTTTGACGAAGTTTGCTAGCAGCTTGCCTTGTGAGCCCAATACTTTACGACCTAATAGATCAAGCGCTTGGATTTCAGTAGTACCTTCGTAAAGACATGCAATACGCGTATCACGGACGTTTTGCTCCATACCCCATTCACTGATAAAGCCGTGACCACCATAAACCTGTACGCCATGGTTGGCTGCTTCTAGACCAGTTTCTGTCAAGAACGCTTTAGCAATAGGCGTCAATAATGACAGCATTTGGTCAGCAAATTTAAGCGCATCGCCTTCGCCTTTTGCGACAGTATCGGCAAAATGTGAGAGGTAATAGACTAAAGCACGGCCACCTTCAGCAAAGGCTTTTTCAGTCAACAGCATGTTACGAACCGCTGGATGTACAATGATAGGGTCAGCGACTTTTTCAGGGGCTTTAACACCAGATAATGAACGCATCGCTAGACGATCTTTGGCATAAGTCAATGAGCCTTGGAATGCATATTCTGCTGCTGTTAAACCTTGCACTGCGGTACCAATACGCGCCACGTTCATAAAGGTAAACATGCACTGTAGACCACGGTTTTCTGGGCCAATCAGATAACCTGTTGCGCCATCAAAATTCATCACGCACGTGGCTGAGGCTTTGATGCCCATTTTGTGTTCGATAGAGCCACAAACGACGTTATTGTTTTCACCTAGGCTGCCATCTTCGTTGACCGTTACCTTAGGAACGATAAACAGTGAGATGCCTTTTGTACCAGCAGGCGCACCTGGTAGACGAGCCAATACAATGTGAATGATATTATCCGTTAAGTCATGCTCACCAGCTGAAATAAAGATTTTTTGACCAGTGATGCTATAGCTACCATCTTCTTTAGGCTCGGCTTTGGTTCGGATAATACCCAAATCAGAACCTGCATGTGCTTCAGTCAAGCACATGGTGCCTGACCATTCGCCGCTGACCATTTTTTCTAGGTAGGTTTGTTTTTGCTCGTCTGTACCGTGATGCTCGATGGTTTGAATGGCACCATGAGATAAACCAGGGTACATAGAGAATGACCAGTTAGCCGTACCAACCATTTCATTAATGACTGTCGATAATGAAAACGGCATGTTTTGACCGCCGAAGTCTTCTTCAGCAGATAGGGCTGGGAAGCCAAGCTCACAATACGCTTTGTATGCTTCTTTAAAGCCTTTTGGCGTGGTAACTTGACCATTGTTAAATTGGCAGCCTTCAGCGTCACCACTTTGA
Organism: Psychrobacter cryohalolentis K5; assembly: GCF_000013905.1. Classification (NCBI taxonomy): domain Bacteria; kingdom Pseudomonadati; phylum Pseudomonadota; class Gammaproteobacteria; order Moraxellales; family Moraxellaceae; genus Psychrobacter; species Psychrobacter cryohalolentis. The sequence goes on along the minus strand of NC_007969.1, from coordinate 1,788,372 downwards.
TTCAATGGTGATAGCTCATTTTCAGCAAAGCTTGCGGCCATCTCAAACAGACTGTCCATTAGCTCACGATCTGCTTCTTGGAATGCTGGTAAGGTTTTATAATGGCTTTCGCTGTCAAGTAACTCATGCATCACGAATTGGATATCACGTAAGGGTGCTTTGTATTGCATAACTTCCTGTCCTTTTTTGGTATATGACCGACAGCGATGGGATGACTGTTGTAAGTCTGAGTTGCTAGTATCTTGCTGGCATGGAGTGTGTCTGCATTATTAACAAACAACGATACCGATCATATGAAATAACATTGAGAAAAGAATTAAGACCGTATCTGTAAATTCTTGGTAAAAGATAGGCGTTCACTGGAAAATATACAAGTTTGGAGACAATACTGATAAGTCATCAACCTATCTTGCATCCTATGTACAATATAGCCTACACGCTAAGCGCGTTTATCGATATGGTAGAGGAACGATATGAGGGTGTTTTATACTCGCTCTCTAATCATTGCTATTTTTAGACAAATGTTGTTGCATTAACATGTTGGTTGTAACTTCAGCAGACATAGGTTTGCCAAACCAATAGCCTTGACCATACTGGCAACCCATAGCCAAGAGCAAATCGCGCTGTTGCTCATTTTCGATACCTTCTGCGATGACCTGCATATCCAGTGCTTCTGCTAATGCCAAAATAGCGTTAACAATGGCACGTTGAGTTTTGTCTGCGGTAATTTTAGAGATGAAACTTTTATCGATTTTAATGAAGTCAAAGGGATATTCTTGCAGATAACTCAAAGAAGCATAGCCGGTACCAAAGTCATCTAAAGCCAAGCAAACCCCTAGCGCTTTTAACGAATTTAGCTGTTCTTTAACATTAGAGTGGCGCTTCATCAAAGAAGATTCTGTCACCTCAATATGTAATTGGTGCGCGGCAATTTGATGCTGTGCCAGTAAATTACTGACCACATCAAAAAATTCTGGATTGCTGAATTCAGCGGCATCGGCATTGATACAGATATGTTGGTCAAAGCCAAGTTTTTGCCAAATGGTTAATTGTTCAGCGATTTGGGTTGCAACTTGAGAGAACAACTCAAGCGATAATTTGTGAGAGAGAATGGCATCAATAAAATCAATAGGTTGCAGCAATCCGCGAATGGGATGCTGCCAGCGTACCAAAGCTTCAAAGCCTGAAATATCACCTGTATCTAGGGCGAATTTGGGTTGATAATAGGCGATAAACTGACCTTCGTTAGTGGCTTTTTTAAGCTCATATTCTAATTGTAAATGATCAGCATTGAGCTCAAGAAGGGAGTTGTTATACCAAAAGACATCGTCGCCACCTTGCTGCTTGACATAATTTAATGCTCTTTCAGCTTTGGTTAATAAGCCGATAAACTCATTATCATTTTCAGGATAGTAACTGACCCCGACAGAGACATGACAATACACCTCGGTATTTGTGGCTCCATTATCACTAATAAAGAAAGGACGCTCACACATTTGCATTAAAATATCTAGTTGATGGCGCACCATATTGGCATCACTACACTCAAACAGTAAAGCAAAATCATCACCGCCAAAATGAGAGAAACAGCGCAAACAACCGAGTTTTAGGTCTTTGATGCGTGTCACAAATTTTTTTATTAAGCTATTGATACCATCGGGACCCAGTAAGCTTGCAAGGCTGCGATAGCGATCAATATTTAAACGTACAATGATAACTTCTTGATAGCTATCCAGTAACAAGTCGCTAGTTTGGCTCAAAAATACTTTGCGGTTAGGCAGTTCAGTTAATTGGTCGTAGTTTAACAAGTGTGCTACTTGTTTTTTATTTTTTACCACGGCAGACATATCTCTAACCATACCAACGTAATAAATAGTATGACCTATTTTTATTTTTCGATAGGTCATATAACAATCTAGAAGATCTCCGTAGCGATTTGGCATTGAAAAGTCGTTTTCATAAAAACCTTGACTGTCTAAGTGTTCAGCAATATCTACTAGAATAGATCTTTCTTCTTCTGATAAAAATTCAGCCGCGTATATACCAAGTGGACGCCCAAGTAAAAAATCTTCCGTATAACCGATCATGCGCTCATAAGTTGCATTGACCGATAAATAATACAAATTTGCATCCAATATAAAGATAGCATCTTCATATTGTTCACAAAGTTTGACCAATAATTGCTGTTTATCCGCCAGTGGCATTGGTGTAAAAGCAGTCATAAATGAACTCATAAATTAGAGGTAAATCGATAAAGAGAGCTTTTCGTATTGGCAATTAGCGCTGTTTTAATGTAATTAGTGCAGTTTAAAAAGATACAGTGCTACTAGGACAAATTTTTGAAGACTGTGGTGCTCATACGCATAGTGCACAGCAAGCGAAATTTGTCTCAGTAAAACGCTATTTCATTTGTATCTTTTATTGTGAACTGACTATATAACGCTTTGCACTGCTACTAAGGATTGACACGTGGCAACAGCGCTTGCAATGTTGCCAAGGCGACTACTGGCGCAGTTTCTGTTCGTAATACCCTTGTGCCAATTTGCCAAGGCTCAAAACCAACGTCTGCTGCTTGAGCGCATTCGTTAGCACTTAGGCCACCTTCAGGACCAATCAACAATTCAATATAAGGCACTGGTTGCTGTAATACCGATAGTAGCGAATCAGGCATAGCAGGTTGTCCTGCCGCTGGTACACTAAGCTGTAGACGCAAATCAGCGGGTTGTTGTAATACTTGATAATAAGCATCCTGACTAAGGGTGGTAACCATAGAGCTGATAGTCGCTTCTATCTTCACAGGCGTGGTCGTTGTGATAGGCTTAAGCCAATCGTTAATGGGAATAGGCGCAATAATAAGCGGTGGACGGTTAAGACCGCATTGCTCACAGGCAGCAATCGCAACCTGCTGCCAATGAGCAAGCTTTTTTTCGACTTGGGCAGGCTTCAGGTTGACCTCGCCATGATGACTGCTTAGCAATTGGATGGCAGTGACGCCAAGCTCGGTAGATTTTTGAATGGCGTAATCCATCCGTTCGCCACGACTCATTACCAGCCCGATTTTGGTAAATATTGGTGCACTATTATCATTATTTGTGTGAGAAAGCAGGGTCACAGTCGCGTTTTTTTTACTGATGGTCAGTATCTGTACCTGATATTCACCGCCAAAACCGTCAAATAAGATACCTTTATCGCCAATATTAGCGCGTAATACACGGCACCAATGATGGATGATACTTTCGGTTAATTCGACGCTGGCACCGATAGGCAAGGTGCTAAGCTGAGGGTAGGTCGCAGCCTTTTCATTGGTAACGTCATTACTAATGTTGCTATTAGTGGCATAAAAGAAACGTCGCAAAATTACTTATTCCTATAATGGGGGTCATGATATTTTTAAATATCTTAGCAGAATATCATTTGAGTGGGTAAAGGGATTGTCAATAATGGAATTCGCATAACTGCAATTCCCATACCAAAAAAGACTGGCGCTCCTAGGAACGCCAGTCATTAAGCAATACATTCGGTAAATATTTAAGCAATCAAGCCTAAGGCTTCAATTAAGCGCTTGTTTGGCTCAACCTTATTCATGCTATAAAAATGCATGGCAGGTACACCCTCGCTAATTAAACGCTCACACAGACGATAGACCACTTCAAAGCCAAACTCGCGAATCGCCTTACTATCATCACCAAAGTCAGCCAATTGCTTACGTACATAACGCGGAATATCGGCGCCACAGCTGTCAGCAAAACGCATCAGATTGCTAGAGTTGGTGATGGGCATAATGCCAGCAACCAATGGCTGTGCTACGGTATCAATACCGCGTTTTTCTAAGCTCTCACGCAGATACAAGTAGCTATCAGCGTTGTAGAAAAACTGGGTAATCGAAGCATTGGCGCCAGCTTGATATTTATTGACCAAGTTGTCGACATCAAGCTTAAAGCTACGCGCTTGTGGATGCATCTCAGGATAGGCGGCTACTTCGATATGGAAATGATCGCCCGAATGCTCACGGATGAACTTGACCAAATCTAATGCAAACGGCAGCTCGCCCATGCCTACTTGACCTGAAGGCAAATCGCCACGTAATGCGACCAAACGTTTGATGCCCAAGCTTTTGTAATGCTCAAGTAACTCGGCAATTTCACTTTTATCATCGCCAATACAAGACATATGCGGCGCAATATCAGTCTCACCGCGCGCGCATAAGGCTTGGACAATATCTAAAGTGCGGCTACGAGTTGAACCACCAGCACCATAGGTCACCGAAAAGTACGCAGGTGACAGCTTATTCAGCTCATCATAAGTGCTGAGGAGCTTTTCGTGTCCTTGCTCGGTTTTGGCTGGGAAAAACTCAAAGGAGAAAGCAGGCTTAGTCACAGTCTGACTCCTTTTAGTATTTATAAGCGTCAGGCTTAAATGGACCTTCAACAGGTACGCCTAAATACTCAGCTTGCTTTTCAGTCAACTTGGTTAGCGTACCATTAAAGCCAGCAACCATCGCAGCGGCAACTTCTTCGTCTAGCTTTTTCGGTAACACTTTGACGTATAAGTTTTCAGTACGTGTATCAGCTGGCAAGTCAGCAAATTTTTCTTCATACAGATACATTTGTGCCAATACTTGGTTAGCAAATGAGCCGTCCATCACGCGCGATGGGTGACCAGTAGCATTACCCAAATTTACCAAACGACCTTCAGCAAGCAAAATCAAGTAATCATTTTCGTCGTCTGAGCGGAAGATTTGATGCACTTGTGGTTTAATCTCAACCCAGCGCCAGTTGTCACGCATAAATTGGGTGTCAATTTCGGTGTCAAAATGACCGATGTTACAAACGACTGCACCAGGCTTCAATGCTGCAAGCATATGTCTGTCACAAACATGGTAGTTACCAGTAGTGGTAACAATCATGTCGGTATCTTCTAACAGACGCGTATTGATGTTTTCTGCGCCGCCAGTGTTATCGCCGTTGATATAAGGTGACAATACTTCAAAGCCGTCCATACAAGCCTGCATGGCACAGATAGGATCGACTTCTGAGACACGGACAATCATGCCTTCTTGACGTAGACTTTGCGTAGAGCCTTTACCCACATCGCCATAACCGATAACTAAGGCGCGGCGACCAGCAAGGAACATGTCGGTAGCACGTTTGATGGCATCATTTAAACTATGACGGCAGCCGTATTTATTATCGTTTTTAGACTTAGTAACCGCGTCATTAACGTTGATAGCGGGTACTTTAAGCGTACCTTTACCAAGCATTTCAACCAAGCGATGGACACCAGTGGTGGTTTCTTCTGAGATACCATGGATGTTATCAAGAAGCTCGGCATAATCGTTATGAATCAAAGCAGTCAAATCACCGCCGTCATCCAAGATTAAGTTAGCATCCCAAAGCTGACCTGATTCTTCACCACCAACGTGGATTTGTTGACGTAAGCACCATTCGTACTCTTCTTCGGTTTCGCCTTTCCAAGCGTAAACAGAGATACCAGCAGCAGCAATCGCAGCAGCAGCATGGTCTTGAGTTGAGAAGATGTTACATGATGTCCAGCGTACTTCAGCACCTAGCGCGACTAGTGTCTCGATAAGTACGGCGGTTTGGATGGTCATGTGGATACAGCCAGCGATTTTTGCGCCTTTAAGCGGCTGATCGGCTTCGTAGCGACGACGCAAACCCATAAGGGCAGGCATTTCGGCTTCGGCTAGAGTGATTTCACGGCGGCCGTAATCAGCTAGGCTGATGTCGGCGACTTTATAGTCAGTGAAAGAGGGGTCGATCGTATGGGCAGATGGGGTGTTAGACACTGCGTCCATAATATGCTCCTATCAGTGGTTAATGTATGATAAAAAGAATAATAACGCAGGTGCCGTTATTTGCGCTGTCAACAATCATGAGAAAGATTATTCAACAGTTGCCGAGCCTAACATAACCACTGATTAGCATGGCTCTAAAGCCTATTTGCAAGATCAGATATTATGGTGCAACACCTCTCGGAGGGTGATTATTGTAATAGATGATGTGTAATTTGTCACCTATTGACTGATATAAATGGTAAGTAGTGATGACACGCAATATCGTTTTATGTGATTGACATCCATAAAAAAGGCCATCGTTGGATGACCTTTTCTCATTTAAATGAATAATACCAGTTCAGTGTGATTCTAAATCACCCTAGAACCAATTATAGGTTAAAGAGGTGAAGAAGTTAATACCATCAGTATTATAACCCGGTAGAGTAATATATTTTTTATTCGCAATATTATTTAAACGAGCAGTCATAGATAGATTATCAGTGAGTTTATAGTTACCGCTGATATTCAATAAACCGTAAGAATCGACTAACTGTGAGTCTGTATTAGCGACACCACTATAATAATCACCAACATATTGGTATTCTGCACGAACATCTAAGCTTGGTAAGCGGTAGCCTGCATATACCAGACCTTTATGTTCAGGACGAATGGCAAGGAAATTACCATCGCTCGCACCGCCACTGGCATTTTTTGCTTGCTGATAGTCATAGCTACCACCAAATAAATAGCTATCAACAACCCAATCTGAAGTTAAGGTAATACCTTCAATTTTAGCTCTATCAACGTTTTCACTGCTACCGCCCCAAGGATTGCCAGGTGTAGGTTTTGCAACATAGCCAATTAGATCATCAACTTTGTTGTGATAGCCTGTTAGACGTGTCGACTGTAATACAGTATCGTATTCAACAAAAGCTTCATAGTTATCGCTGGTTTCAGGTTTCAAATTAGTATTACCTGAACCCGGATAGTATAAGTCATTAAAAGTAGGCGCACGAAAGCCTTTGGCGTAGTTGGCACCAGCGCGTAGGTTAGGATTAATGTGATAGGCACCACCTAGGTTGTAAGTCGTCTCACCACCATATTGTGAGTTGTCATCAAAGCGCACGTTGGCTTGAGCATCGAATTGATTTTTGGCCAATAGATAGCCTAAGAATGCGCTTTTCACGTCACGGTCATCAACGGTATAGGCAGTACTATCAAGCCCTTGGTTAAGGTATTCAAGGCCATATATGCCTTGACCAACTTGAAACTTATGCTGACCTACTAGGCTAACTTGATTTTGTTTGGTATCAAAAACACCAGGGAAGCTACCGTAGTTATCACTCTTATCAATAGAATGACCATACTGTAATTTGACAGAAGAACCAGGCATATAACGCCAATCAACAAACGCTTGCGCAGAACCGTTTTCTTGTTTTGAATAGGCGTTTGCTGCACCATCGTCATAATCTGTGGTCGATTTGCTATATAAGGCGCTTGCACCGGTTAACCATTGTTCATTGATACGCTGAGTTAACGCTAAGCTAACGTTATCGCTTTTAAAGCCGTCATCATCGCTATTATAACCATAGGCATTTGGTAAGGTCGCATTGATGCCATCCGTCTCATTATGGCTGGCTGATAAACTCATTGTCGTGCCATTGCCACTGTTAAGTTGAGCACTAGCGCCATATAGATATTCATTATGTGAGCCTATACCTGCAGTAATAGAAACCTGACTCTTTTCAATGTTTGAGCCTTTAGTAAACACTTGAATCACGCCGCCGATTGCGTCTGAACCATAAATACTAGAGCCAGAAGCACCATATAATATTTCAATACGATCGATTTGATCAGCAGGCAGTAAGCTTAATGTTGCGCCGCCAGCACTAATTGAGCTATAGCGTACCCCATCAATAAGCACCAATATTTGCTTATTATCATATCCACGCATATAAAAGTTTGAGGTGGTACCAGGCCCGCCATTGGTATAATGACTGATACCTGGCTGACGTTTGATGATATCAAGGGCATTTTGACCTTGGAAGCGTTTCAAGTCTTCTTGATCAATGACGCGAGTCTGAGCAATGACATTGCTGGTTTTAGTCGGTGTACGAGTGGCGGTGACTACAATTTTATCAAGCTCAACTTGTGGTAGCTCGCTATCACTGATGACATTGACGTCAGTAGCGGCGTTAGCGCTCATAGCAAATGCGCCAAATGCGCTTAAAATACACAACCGCAGATAAGTGGTTGAAGATGAACGTGATAAAACCATGTTGAATTCCAAATTAATCAAATAAAGAAGTTACAGAAGTGAAATCTGAGCAGCTAAAAATTACAAAAAGTAATAAATAAAATACATGGCGTTATTATCTATAAAAGCACCTCATTTATAAACCACTTTCACCTAATGTTTATTCATCATAGGGTGAATATTATTCACTATTAGCTATCTTTGATTGTTTTAAGCAAGGGACAAGCTATTTATCATTTTTTTATTCACTAGTGATATTTTTGACCATCATAATTGTTATTATAGGGCAGATTTTTCCCGTTTTTCGTTATGCCATTCATAAAGCCATGAGGTTTGTTTTGTTTATTAAACATCGTCTGAATACCACTACCGTGCCATCTTTATCGATGTCATTGATGAAATTACCATTAATCGTGATAACACTACTCGTTGCTATGGCACTTAGTATCCTCTCGCAGCCTAGTGCGTTGGCAGCTGAGACGAGCATACTGGGTGTGGGTGGGACTAAGACTGAGGAAGGGGATGGCACATCGATACCTGATTCATTCGGACGCGATACGCCTCGGCATACGGTGCAAGGATTTATTGCAGCATTGGGTGAAAATGATTATTTGCTGGCGAGTAATTACTTAAATCTATCTAAATCTGATAATCCCACAACCATTGTACGACAGTTCAAGCAAGCCCTCGATGCAGGTGGTCGTTTTCAGGCTGATCTACAGATTAATAATACGCCTGAAGGCAATTTGACCGATCAGCTACCGCCAAGCCAAGAAAATGTAGGTGTCATCAAAGTCAGTGATGCCAGCATTCCTCTATTACTTGAAAGAGTGGTGTCAAAAGAAGGTGAGCAATATTGGCAGTTTTCTACCGATACACTCAGCTCAATACCAGAGGCGATAGAGAACTATGAGCCGACTTTGGTTTCTCGTTATACCATTGACTCGTTGGAAGGCAAAAAGCTTTTTGGTTATCAGTTGGCTGATTTGGTAGCCGCTTTAATGATTACTATCAGTAGTTTTTTGTTCACGTACATCGCAGTATGGCTATTGTATCATTTATTAGAAATCACTTACCCTCGTGTCCGTGATGTACCGCTACCATTGCCAGATAAAGTGATATTGCCGCTAGCGGTGGTGATTATGGCGCTGATTTTATCTGAGGTGATGGTTTATGCGGGCGTGTCAGTGACCCTGCGCGAGCCTGTCAACCGTTTCGCCGAGATTGCTTCGTGGGTGGCGATAACGTGGTTGTTATTACGCATTATCGATGCATTATTTACCCGTGCAGTGAACTTAAGCTATAAGAAAAACTATACTGAACGGGTCTCAATTTTGGGGCTACTACGCAAAGTCGTCAAAGCACTGCTATTGATATTTGCAGTCATTGTCACTTTTGGTAACTTGGGCTTTGACTTAACGACGGGTATTGCGGCACTAGGTGTCGGTGGTTTAGCGTTAGCATTAGGTGCGCAAAAGACCATCGAAAACTTAGTCGGTAGTGTGGTAGTAGTGGCAGATTCGCCCGTACGTATCGGTGATTATTGCAAGTTTGGTACCTATGAAGGTACTGTTATTGATATTGGTATTCGCTCATCGCGCGTGCGTACTTTGACTCGCACTATCGTCACAGTACCTAATGGTGATTTTTCATCGATGCAAATTGAAAACTTTACCTCGCGTGATATGTTCCGCTTTTTGCATCAGCTATATATCAAGCGTACCGCTGATATCGATGTTGTGTTTAAAATGGTCAAGCACTTGGATACGTTTTTGGATGAGCATGAATTAACCAATCAAGAATGGAACCAAGTCAATATCTTAGAGTTGCGTCAAGATTGTTATATTATTCAATTGCAAGCCTATATCAATGCCACTGGTATCATCGAATTCTATGAAAAACAAGATGTGTTATTTGTTGATCTATTAATGCAAGTTAGAAAGTATGATGTAGAGCATGCCCTGCCAACACAGCAGCTGATTGTTAAGCAACCAGAGCTTCAGGCTGAATTAGATCATGAAAGTAAAGAAGGCGAGACGGTTGACAAGAAAGCTGATAAAAAAAATGCTGCTGCTGATAAGCCTGAAGCCGTTAATTTAAGCAAAGATGTGGATACTATTGATGATGAGCAGACCGCAGATAAACCCAAAGATGGCTTAAAAAAGGATATGATCGACAATAGATACAAACGCATTCATAAAAATCGTGGGTATAATTTAGCAAAACTAAAGTTCAAGCAGGTTAAAAAGAGCTTTAGATTCCCTAAGATATGAAGCATTTAATAAGATAGCCTATTATAAAGGCACTGCTTTTCTATTATTTAGCCAGCCGTAATGTGACCATAGTAGTAAGCTAGCAGCACTCCGATGTGGCGACCAATCTTTGGTCGCCATTTTTAATTGTTTTGGTGTTGGACGTTCTGCTAGACCTAGCAAATCCATCGCTGCGACTTTAATCGCCAAGTCATCGACCGCCAGTACATCAGCTCGTCCTAAAGAGAATAATAAGTACATTTCAGCCGTCCAACAGCCAATACCAACGACGGCAGTGAGTATCTCAAGCACTTCTTTATCACTTATGGTGGTTAATGCTTCAAAGTCGATATCATGCTCAACCAATGAGCGCGTATAACGAATTTTTTGCTTAGATAACCCTTGTGTTCGCAATATATCGTCTTCTACCTGAATAATCGTTTGCGGTGAGGTGAGGTTAGCATTAAGCAGTTTTTTCCAAATGCTGGAAGCCGCCGCTACAGATAGCTGTTGACCAATTATCGCTCTCATTAGCTGCTCAAAGCCGCCAGTATTACGTCTTAAGTCTGGAGCACCTACTTGCTCATAGATAGAAGAAAATTTTGGTTCAATAGCAATAAGTGCATCGATGTGAAGTTTTAGCTGTTCATTATTTTCAATTGTTTGAACGGTTTTTATTATTTCAGTATTTTGTACGTCCATGAGAGACTTGTCCTAAATAATTAAATTTACCTACTGAATATAGGTTAAATACAGCTATAAAAAAAGACTGCTTATTTGCAGTCCTTTTTTGTTCCTAAACCAAAGAGCTTACTCGCTATCAGGCTTATTCTTTTTTAATAATACCAATACAGCGCCATTACCACCATCTTTTGGCGGGGCTGAGCAAAATGCCAACACTTCTGGTAATTGACGTAACCAACCGTTGACGCAAGTTTTTAGAATCGCTTCACTACCTTTACCATGGACGATTTTTACCGATGTTTCATTGTTTTGCTTTGCTTGGCTGAGTAATTGAGTCATTGCTACACGCGCTTCTTCAATAGTGCAGCCATGAATATCTACAGCATCATACCAACGTAATTTACCTTGTTTGAGCTGGGTAAAAATTTTGTTTTGTAAGGTAGGGTTTTTATAAGATAAGTAGGCTTCACCAGCAACAGGGTTCAATAAAGCCTGCATATCTGATAAACCAGCGCCCAAGTCGCTTGCTTCGCCACCTTGAGCGGCTGCACGTTTAGACAGTGTCGCTGCATCAGGCTTCTTGGCTTTTGCTGCATTGGCAGGTGAACGTACGTTTTTATCGTCGAGTTGATTGACACCATTCATCGCTTGCATGAACAAGACTTTATCATCATCGATATGTTCGCTATCCATCTGTTTGACGGTTTTTTTAACTTGCTTTTGAGTCAATAGCGAGACAGGCTCAGTGGGCTTACCGTCGTCGCCATCAGGTGACACGGTATCACGACCTTTACTCAATTGACCTTTAAGCTCTTTAAGTTGGTCTTGCATTTCTTTTGAAAATAGAGAGTTTGACATAATAATTAATGTATCGTTGGTTAGTGAATAAATGATTAATTAAGTAAGTAATAAAGATAATGACTATTTTCATATTGGCTTTATCTAAACTATCTCACTTACTTTACGCCTGTGCTGCGACGCTCGCAAGTAAGGATTGTAATGCTTGTCCAGGATGATCGGTTTTCATAAATTGCTCCCCGATTAAAAAGTGCTGAATATTATGGCTTAGCATCATGCGGATATCGTTACTGCTGTGAATGCCACTTTCGGTCACGATAAGCGGTCGTAGCAAGCTATCATTAGAGTTAGCAGAAAATGCATCATCAATGGCAAGCTCGCGTAATAGGGCGTTCTTTAAATCAAGTGTCGTCTGCAAATCCACATCAAAGGTATTTAAGTCACGGTTATTGATACCGTAGATATTGTGCTCTGAATGTGGCAGTTGTAGGGCACGTTCAAGCTCTTCTGCCGTATGCACTTCTATCAACACATCCATACCAAGCTCGATGCTAAGCGCATGTAGCTCTTGCACCTGTGCATCATCAAGGCAAGCCATAATCAGTAATATACAATCTGCGCCAAGTAGATATGACTGATAAATCTGATAGAGATCAATCATAAAATCTTTACGTAATATCGGCAGATTACAAGCTTCACGTGCTTGGACCAAGTAGCTATCATCACCTTGGAAGTAATCGCGATCTGTCAATACAGACAGACAGCTTGCGCCTGATTGCTCATACTGCTTAGCAAATAAAGCCGGCGCAAAGTTGTGATTGATAATACCTTTAGAAGGCGAGGCTTTTTTTATCTCAGCAATAATACCGATATTAGCGGCGCGCAAGGCACTGGCAAAACCGCGACGAGGTTGTTTATCTGCCGCGACTTTCGCTTGTAAGTCCTCAAGTGATAACAGATTACGAGCAGCAGCAACCTCTTCATGTTTGGTAGCAACGATACGTTGTAATACTGAAGGAATATGTGAGCCAACTGTTTTGTTAGTAGTCATGGCGGTATCCAAATATGGTTAAAGATAAATAGTCTATGATGGCTAGGTTTATGTACTTATAAGTTAAGCATTGGCTGCCAATTGCTGCGTATATTGTGCCAAAGACTCAAGCTTCACTAAAGCCTCGCCATTTTGGATAATTTTTTGTGCTCGGCTCACACCGTTTGGATAGTTGCTTGCAAGTCCTGCAGTATATATCGCTGCGCCTGCATTTAACGCAATCATATCGCGCGCTTTAAGCACTGATCGTTCATGTGTCTCTGTGCCTGACAAAGCGGCACGTATTAGCTCAAGGCTTTGCGCTGGTGAGTCAACATCAAGCCCAATCAAGGTTTGTGAATCAATACCTGCATCCTCTGGCATCATATCATAGACAGAAATTTCACCATCTTTTAATTCAGCCACCGTGGTCGAGGTTGCGAGACTTATTTCATCCAAACCATCTTTTGCACCGACGACCATCACATGGCGCGCGCCTAGATTTTTCATGACCTTTGCTAAAGGTTCACATAATTGCGCGGTAAAAACGCCAATCACCAAATTGGGCGTACCAGCAGGGTTGGTGAGTGGACCTAAAATATTAAAAATCGTTCTAGATTTTAGCTCACGGCGTACTGGATTGGCATAACGCATGGCGCTATGGTGGTTTGGCGCAAATAAAAAGCCAATACCTTGGTCTTCGATACAGGCTTGCGCTTGCTCAGGCGTCAGCGATAGACTGATACCAGCTTGCTCAAGCAAGTCCGAGCTACCAGATTTGCTTGACACACCGCGGTTACCATGTTTGGCAACTTGTGCACCTGCTGCTGCTGCTACCAACGCTGCCGCTGTAGAGACATTAAATAAGTTGGCACCATCACCACCTGTACCAACGATATCGACCATATAGTCACAGTCTTTTGGGGCGATATTTGACGCTAATGCACGCATAGCACTTGCTGAGGCAGTAATCTCATCGATTGATTCGCCTTTCATACGCAGACCGGTCAAAATAGCACCCATCATGGCATCACTACATCTGCCTTGCATGATGATTAGCATCACTTGATACATCTCATCAAAGGTCAGATCAATGTGTTGAAAAATCCTACCTAATGCGGTGGTTAGTAGCTCATGGATACTGTCATCTGACAACTGATGGATATCTTCTGGCGTACGGGTTACGTTTGAAAGTACATTCTGCAAAGGAGCAGTGGTCATCATATTCTCACTTATTATTATTTTAAATTTTTAGATAATTTCTAGCGGCTAGCCTACCTGTGGCAAGTTATCGGTGTCTATAACAGCCAAATGATGCGCTCGTAAAAAGTTATTAAGCAGCTGATAGCCAGCCTCGCTTAAAATAGATTCAGGATGAAACTGTACCCCTTCAATGGCAAAGTCACGGTGACGAATACCCATGATTTCTTCTATACTGCCATCGATATGTTGTGTCCAAGCAGTGACCTCAAAGCCTTCTGGTAAGCTTGATTTATCAATGACCAGTGAATGATAGCGGGTAAACTGTGCAGGATTGGGTAAATCCATAAACACACCCTCTCCATTATGGTAAATAGCGGATAAGCGTCCGTGCATCACTTCGCTTGCTTTGACTATGTTACCGCCAAACGCCTGTCCAATAGCTTGGTGACCCAAGCAGATACCCAGTATTGGTATCATGCCTTTAAAAGTATCAATCAATTCAAGTGAGATGCCAGCGCTATCAGGGGTACAAGGTCCAGGACCGATAACGATGACGTCAGGCGCAAGCGCTTTTATTTGCTCAATGCTAATCTCATCATTACGACAAACGGTGATGTCCTGCTGCAATTCACCGAAGTACTGTACAATATTATATGTAAAGCTGTCGTAGTTATCGATCATCAGAATCATGAGGGCTTCAACTTATTGAGATGTTTACTGTTGGCATTGATTAATAAATTTGTATGGCAGTTTGCTATGTCACTTAATGTTAAAGATTTTATGGCATCATTATATTAACATTATTTTGTCGTCTATCAAATGTGATGATTCTATAGATTGAATGTCGATAGATAAAAGGATGTTTAATCGTTAATGGAACGGCAACTTGGCACCATTACCGCGGCTAAAAAAAGTATATTTTCAAAAAATATTTGTAAATGTTCCACTATGGTGCACGTGCACTAAATATATTCTTATCTATGCACTATTATGATGCTAATATTATGATATTGAATCGTCGATATTCATTGTCAGAAGCAAATGTGAGACAATATTTTTTCTGGAAGATTAGTCTGTATTTTATTTAACCGACTGTATTTATTGGTAATAAACTAAAAATCTGATGATCTAGAGTAATGAAACTAGCTAGGTTGGCATGGCTGTTGCATCTTCCTAGCATACAAGTATCTTGTATTGCCTTGCAGCACAAACTATTTATCAATCGGCGTCTGAAGAGTGCAACATTATTAGCGAGATATTGCTAATATAGCAATTGCATTTGTCTGATTGATAAAAATGTGTCATTAATAATAAAGACAGATACTGGCTATTAGTATGAATAACGAGTAAAAATCGTTATCTTCAACCTCAGCACTGTTTAGTAATACAAAGCCATTACTATAATTTCAGTACCATGATAATCACTAGGGAAACTATCTATGTCAAATAAACTACTTGATCTGATCAAATCATCCAACGCTAAATGGGTTGATTTCCGCTTCACTGATACCCGCGGTAAAGAGCATCATATGAGCTTTCCAGCTCATAGCGTTGATGAAGAATCGATGGAAGATGGCAAAATGTTTGATGGCTCATCGATTGCTGGTTGGAAAGGGATTGAAGCATCAGACATGATATTGCGTCCTGATCCTGATACGGCGTTTATTGACCCATTCTTTGATGCGGTTACGGTTGTTGTGACTTGTGACATCATTGAGCCATCAACCCTACAAGGTTATGACCGTGATCCACGTTCTATTGCGCGCCGTGCTGAAGAGTATTTAAAATCTACCGGTATTGGTGACACTGCCTATTTTGGTCCTGAGCCTGAATTCTTTGTGTTTGATGAAGTAAAATGGTCTGTGGGCATGTCTGGTGTCAGTCATGAAATCGTCGCTGAAGAAGCCGCTTGGTCAACTAACAAAGACTACGAGTGGGGCAACATGGGTCATCGCCCACGTGTCAAAGGCGGTTATGTACCAGTGCCACCGGTTGATAGCGCACAAGATATGCGTACCGTCATGTGTGATCGCATTGAAGATATGATTGGTGAAGGTTGTATCGAAGTCCATCACCATGAAGTTGCGCCTTGTCAGTTAGAGATTGGCGTTGCTTTTAACACCCTAGTACGCAAAGCAGATGAAGTGCAAAAACTCAAATATGCCGTACATAATGTTGCTCATCAGTTTGGAAAAACCGCAACCTTTATGCCAAAGCCTATCGTTGGTGATAATGGTTCTGGTATGCACGTCCATATCTCAATCTCAAAAGATGGTGTCAATACTTTCTCTGGTGATGAATATGCGGGCTTGTCTGAAACGGCATTGTATTTTGTCGGTGGTATCATTAAACACGCTCGTGCACTTAATGCGATTACCAATCCATCAACCAACAGCTATAAGCGCCTTGTGCCACATTATGAAGCGCCTATCAAGCTTGCGTACTCAGCATCTAACCGTTCAGCGTCTATCCGTATTCCGCACGTTAGTAGCCCAAAAGCAGTGCGTGTTGAAGCACGTTTCCCTGATCCAGCAGCCAACCCATATCTAGCGTTTGCGGCGTTGTTGATGGCTGGTATTGACGGTATTCAAAACAAAATGCATCCAGGTGAAGCAGCTGACAAAAATTTATATGATTTGCCACCAGAAGAAGAAGCACTAATCCCAACGGTCGCTGAAAACTTAGAAGTGGCGCTACAAGCACTAAAAGATGATCATGAGTTCTTATTAAAAGGCGATGTATTCACTAAAGAGATGTTAGAGGCTTATATTGCTCTAAAACAAGAAGAAGCACAGCGCGTCAACATTACTGTTCATCCAGTTGAGTTTGACTTGTATTACAGCTGCTAATTTATAGCTGATACGCTCAATGATTTTAATAAAAAACCAGTTAAGTAGATCTTAGCTGGTTTTTTTTTGCTCTTGAATATGTGTGTTGACTGAGCTGACAAAATTTCTGTGCAGACGATACTGCTTTAATATGAAAAGTAACGCATAATAGTTTCATCTGTATATTAATAATAAGTATCTATTAGGCTGACTGACTATGACTCTATTATCAAAAAGTAATCTTTTGAATAAAAGTGTGACTTTAAGCCTGCTGACGGGTTTTATAGTTAGCACGGCTAGTCTTTGGATGCCTGTTACAAATGCCGCTGCTATTTATAAAGTCATTGATGAGAAAACGGGTCAAGTCACCTTTACCGATCGCCCGCAGAACTACGAAAATAAACCGGGCAAGCAAATTAGTGAAACTTCTGTGATAACGGACACTCGCTCTACATCCAATAATGCTACTAATAACAGCACCGCAGTAGATAGTAATCCTATTGCACCTGCTAAGCCAATGGTCACTAGCAATGCAACACCGCCAGCGATGGCAAGTGCTTCAATCGCAATTCAAGCACCACGCGTCAGTTATCAATTGACGATGATTGAGCCTAGCGAAGAGCGTGCCTATCGTCGTCCGGCGCAAAGTATCGTGGTCACTCTACAAATTAAACCTGCACTACAAGTAAGAGATAGTGTGAGTATTACGCTTGATGGTAATGAGATGGCCCAAGGTTTAAGTGCCTCAATTTCTACGGTTGATATCCTACCGGGCTCTCATGTTATTCATGCTGTGATTAAAAACGCGAAAGGGCAGACGTTAAAGCAGATATCACGCACTATTTATGTGATTCAAAATACGCAGACATTGCAAAATAATAAAAAAATTGCTGAGCAGCTTTTGGCTTATCAGCGCTTGCCTTGGCATCAAAAGGTGTTGTTAAAACTGCGTCAAGATGGCAAACAGCCTAATATGCAAACCTTTAATAAACCACAAGTAGACACACCTATGACTCTTGAGCAACCAGCTATAAAGTAGCCTATGATGAATAATGTTATCTAAAAAATAAAGGCAATCACTGATATCAGCGATTGCCTTTATTCATACTCATCTTTTCATATAACTTTGACTGTATTTTATTTAGTCAACTCAATCGTACCATTGGCAGTGACTGAGATGGTGCTGTTACCAGATTCAAAGTTTTGGCTTGGTACAGACGCATCAGCACTCTCAGCTTTCATACTCATTGCATTATACATCGGGCGCGGATAATTGCTACCAGTGTTTAGATTGACATTGACGACACGATAGCCGCGTGCATCCCAAGCACGGGTCATATTTTTAGCTTGCTGCTGAAAGGCGCGAGAAGCTTCGGTCATTAGCTTTTGCTCTAGCGCATTCTTTTTGATATCTGAAACACCAAAGCTGAGATTTTCCATCACTAAGGTTTCTTGTAAATCAGCAATCAGCTGGCTAGTTGCGGTAAAATCCGTACTTTTTAGATCTATATTTGCCTGTCCTGTCCATCCAATGATTTTATTATTTTTATCATAGCGTGGGTAGGTACGCTGTTGCCCTGTACTGACGGTGACAGTTGGGTAGCGTTTAGCGATTTTCAAAGCATTATTAATCGAAGTGTTTAATGTGGTTGCTAATGCTTTTGCATCAGTTGCCTGTGCTTTTTTATATAAGCTGGCAGTGACCTCATCGTTTTGAATCTCTTCTTTTACTTCTGCCTGAAAAGTAAGTTGGTCGTAGCCAGTTGGTGCTGCATGAGCGCTTCCCATCATCGCTGTTAATAAAAGCGCTGTACCAGTGCTGAGAGCAGCTTTACTAGTTAATATGTTTTTCATCATAATCTCCTGAATGACGTAATTGTGTTTGAAGAAGTTAATTTGAAAGCCATAAAAATGCATTTTATTTATTTGGCATTTTTTATAGCATTTAAGCTTCTTAGCTAAAATAGCAAAATTTAAAAGTATCGCTGTGAGAATTTTGTCACTTAAGTTACAGGCGCATGTAGTATAAAAAGCGAACAGTTTTACGATTGGGGTTGTAATAATAAAAAATTCTTGTATAATCTGCAGCTGGTGGCCCCATTGGTAGCCTCGCAACATTGTTCTATGAATCCCGCCAGGACCGGAAGGTAGCAACGGTAATAGTTATAATGTGTGCCGAGGATGTGCTGATGGGGTCGCTTTTTTTTGCCCAAAATTTGATAATAAAATATAAATAAGCCCAAATATTGAATCCTAATAAGAAGCCCTTCATTATAAAGGGCTTTTTTTTCGCCTGTCTTTTATCTTATTTTGAACTTTTAGTAAACTATATAAGTTAAAATACAATACAGTAACTTTTATTAACAATAAGATTAATACAAAGCGTATTGGAGTCTGACGATGAAAGTGTTTGTTTGGTCATTCATTGTAGTGGTTGTATTTGTAATGATTTTTGGTGCATCAATATTTAATAAGTTGATACGCGCCCGTAATCAAGCAAAAAATGGTTTTGCGCAGATAGATGTACAGCTAAAACGTCGTCATGATTTGATTCCAAACCTAGTCGAAACTACAAGACGTTACTTGTCTCACGAGGAAGAGACGCTGATACGCGTTATTAGTGCGCGCAACCATGCTCAGAGTCTGCAGGATTCTAGCAAGCATCAGCCAGACTCGCTTGAACACATGGCGCTATTTGCCAAGGCTGAGAGTATGTTGTCCAAAGCATTAGGACAGTTCTCAGCGGTTGTGGAAGCGTATCCTGAGCTAAAAGCAGACAGCATGATTAAAGAGTTAATGGATGAGCTGACCAATACTGAGAACCGCATTGGCTTTGCCCGTCAGCACTATAATGACAGCGTGATGTTCTACAACAATGACCGCGAGGTATTTCCCAATAATCTGATTAGCACGACTTTTGGCTTTCGCCCGTTAAGCCCGCTAGTATTTGAAGACAGAAATGTGATTGCACAAGCACCTGTCGTCAATATGGGCTGATGTTTCATTACGTTCGGATGCCTAAATGCGTTTAGCTATTTTTAAGTCGGCAACTAGATGGATTTTTTTGGTGAACAGCGCACCCGTACTCAGCGAAGTCTGTTGCTCTATGGGCTATTTTTTCTCATTGTCTTTGCACATCTGGCAGTAGCGCTGGGTATCATGGCGCTGCTGCTGACGATATTTACTGGTGGCATTGATCATTGGGTGTTGATACTGGTTGTGGTCTGGATAATCGGTAGCTTTGTCATTGGCAGTTTTTTAGAGTACAGACGTTTAGAAGCGGGTGGTCGCGCTATTGCTCAGCGTGTGGGCGGGGTTCGCCTATTTATCGACCACAGCCAAGATGCGTGGGAGCATAGTCAAGGGATTGCCCATCAGCATGAGCCTGTACCAAAGGTTCGCTTCAGTGCACGCCAAATTGCGGTACGTGATGAGCGTGATTTCCCGCCTGTTTATCGTCGCTATTATGAGATTGCCCAGCAGCTAGCGATTGCTTCAGGTTTTAGTATGCCAATATTATATGTGTTGCCTAACGAGCAAGGCATCAATGGATTTATTGCAGGTCGTCATAGTCAAGATATGGCGCTTGTAGTTACTCAAGGCGCACTTGATAAACTGTCTGATGAGGGGCTATATGGTCTGATAGGGCACGAATATGGTCATCTATTACATGGTGATGCCAAGTTTAATCTACAACTAATGGTTGTGCTGGCAGGCTTACAATTACTCTATGACTGGAGTGATCCAATTTCCAATCATCGTTCTCTTGATACTGATATCACTTCCCATCAGTCTCTATCACAGAGACAAGTTGATCATTTTGCACGCAGTACAGAGGCGCAAACCGCCCATTTTACCACTCATAGTGAGTGGGTCACTTACTGGCAGCAGCAATCACAACAACAGCAGTCCTCAGCCAAGCGTCAGTCGAAATGGTTGCAAAATAGACCTGTAATAGATCGACAAGCACCGCGTAATATCTGGACATTACTAATACATGGGTTGAGCTTCTCTAGTATGGCAAGTGCCCAACTAATCAAGCACAGCTTTAACCGCGAGCGTGAATTGCTAGCCGATGCGACCAGTATACAGCTCACACGCTCGCCAGCAATTATGGAAACCTTGCAAGCCATTCATCAAGATTCCTTGGGTTCGCGCTTGACAGGTATCGCCGATATTAATGGACTTAGTCATTTTTTCTTTGCCAGTAGCGGCGCCGACCTAGGTGATGTCTCATGGTTTGCTACTCATCCAAGTTTGAGTGAGCGTATGAGCGCCATTAATGCCAATACTTATCACGACTTTGCCATACAAGTTGCCAAAGAAAAACGTATTAATCAGAAGAAAGTACAAGAAGTTTATGAGCAGCGCCGGCTGGGTGATTGGGGAGTAATAACAGTAAATAGCCTAAAAAGAAGAAATAATAGCCTAAGTACAGAATCGCCAGAAAAAATCATACTTCAATCTCAGTCATCACCTAGTATTTATAAGAACAATGATACAGAGATAAGTAGTGAGTTAGACACGGACTCAGGTCTTGAGTTCGCTGTAGAGAAGGATATGATAGTTGATGGGCGTTTACAAGTAAAAGCAATCTCTATTGGTACACGTCAGCTGATAAGGCCATGGCAAGCAAAGCATGATAGCGACCTGCTGGCAAAAAATTTAATCAGTACTGCTGATATAAACAAGGTGTCACTGCCACAATATGTGCTTAATCACAGTTATCATCCGCGGGGTGCGCAGGCTTTGATTGAGGCGGTGATGTTATGCCATCAAGGTTGCATATTGTCTACCACTGCCACTTATGATTTATCAGATATCTGGAGTGGTATTCCTAAAGATAGGGTAGTGACTACGACTGATAGTAGCTCTACGTCTAATGTAAAACCTCGAATTGATACAATGAGTGATCAGAAAATATTGTTGCATGCCATAGATCAGCAGTTACTAGAGGTGGTTGCTGGTATTGATCGGCGGTTAGATAGTGCTTTGATAATATTGGCTATAAAGCAACTATCCCAGCATAATTTATCCGAAAGCGTGATAAATGAATTACGCTTAAAAAGTGAAAGTAGTCATAGCCACCAAAGCCATCTATATTATAAACAGCAAACAAAATCTCGTACCATGCTGATGCGCTATCAGCATGGCATCACTCAGCTGTTTAAAAGCCAGTTAATCGTCGATTTGAGCAGAAATTTTGCTGATAATATAGCCAACGATGATAGTTATATTGATAAGCCTAAACCAGTATTCACGCGCTCAGAGAATACAATCTCTCGGTCACCGTCAATTTTGTCATTATGGCAGGCGCTGCACTTACAGCAACTACTGCCTATATTGTCTGGTGTTTTAAACCATAATTTATCAAGCGCCAATGAATCATGGCAACTGGAGTTACGAGCTGGTTTAGATGATATTTATGCCCAGCTTGATCCATCAGGTCAGGTTTTTAACAGCCTTGGCAACGCTGAAAAAACAATATTAACGCTACTAGCCTACCGATTATCAAAAGATGTCAAAGGTCAGGTAGCATCAGCTCTGAGGGATAGAAGTTTTAGTGTGTCCAATTATGTTGTATATGTACGCCGTCATGCACGCCTGATTGATATTGATTTAACAGCAGTGAGCGATGCAAATTTACAATGGCTACTATTGACTGCACAAAATTTAAATAGTGTGCAATTATTGGCATTGATAGAAGCAGTGCCTGTTTTTATATCATCAAGCATAGACAGTGAAGAGGCTGGTGATAATTATCAAGACAGGCAGCAGAGTGATGGTCAAATAGAGTATAATAGCGCTATAAAAAACAGCCATATTGATGATGTCATTACTGATAATCTATATATAGTTAGCAATTATCGTCAATGGCTAAGTACATTGCATACAGTGATGTTACACGATACGATAGTCAGCCAAGATGAATATGATTGCTTAACGATACTGGCAGAGCACTGGCTTGGTGTTAGACAGCTTTTTTAGGTAGATTGGACGATTTTATAGTTAGTGCGTCAAGTAATGGTTAACATCGTTTTTGACAGTAAAAGCCTGTAAACCCATTTTATATAAGTAGGATAGTAGAGTCGCATGAGTGATATCCAAGACCCGCAGCTGGTATTACAGCACCGTGTACAGCAGCGTCAGATTTTAGCGATGATGGGTATCAATCAGTGGGTGCAGCCAAGCTCAGAAACTCTTAATATCAGTGATATTGCAGCATCTACTGTCATGCCCAGTATGACTCAGTCTGATTCTACTTCTAGCAACGTCAAGACACAGCCAAATAATGAACAGCCAGTTGTCAGCATCGTAAATCCAGATGAAGAAAACGTTGAAATATTAGATAGCAGTGCTGACCATAATGTCTCTGCTTATCCATATAATGAAGCGGGAACTGACGACCTCCAAGATATAAGCGCGCATACCTTTAACCAGCAAAGCCCAGTTACTTATAGTTTTGATGCAGTCAGCCCTGATACCGCAGTTGGTTCTAAGATAAATACGGTCGTTCAACAAGACGTTGCCCTGTTTGATGAGCAGGTATTTTCTAATGACAGTCATTATGACCATGCCCTTAAGGTAGCACCGTTCGACTTACAAGGTGGTCGTTATGGCGATTGGGTAATCATTGCTGATATTCAAGCGCTTAATAATGACAGCCAAAAACTGTGGCAAAATATCACACAAGCGCTATCAATCTCTTGTGAGACAACATCATTCCCTATCTGTGAGGGCATGGATACGGCTGAGCTTGCCAATGCCAGTTTTGCTGGACATGTCTTTAAAATTGGACGCTGCGAAGAAGAAATAAAGGTGTTGGCGTTGACTGCGTTACCTGAAGGGCTTGAGCATCCCGATTTGACTGCTGCACCAACGTTAGATGAAATGCTTACTGATAGTCGCTTAAAGCGCACGCTTTGGGAGATGATTTCTGGTTCGGCTGATCAACAGTGAAAGTTTTGATCATTTTGTATAAGCAACATAGTCGTTAGCCAATAAAATAAAAACGTAAGAAGTATTTCAATGGTTAACTTTTAAATCCCATAATTTTTAAAACCCAACTAACAACGATGATTTTATCATATTTAGGATAATGATTATGACTACCAAAGCCGCTCCTAACCGTGTACCTAATTTTTCAGCAGGACCTGCTACTATACCGACCGCCGTGTTATCACGTGCTCAAGAAGAGTTGCTAGACTGGCAAGGACGCGGCGTATCGGTGATGGAAATCAGCCATCGTAGTAAAGAATACATCGCGATTACTGAAAAAGCTGAAGCCAAACTGCGCTCATTGATGGATATTCCAGACAATTATAAAGTGCTGTTTTTGCAAGGTGGCGCCAGCTTACAGTTTTCAGCCATTCCATTAAATCTGTTAAATGGTGGACGCGGTGACTACCTCACTACTGGTGCTTGGTCAGGAAAAGCCATTAAAGAAGCGCAGCGTTATGCTAATTTAGGCCTTGGTGAGGTTAATCTGGTGGCAACAGGCAAAGACAGTAACTTTACCGACGTGCCAGACCAAAGTGACTGGAACCTGAGCGAAGATGCGGCGTATTTCCACTACTGTGCCAATGAGACCATTCATGGTTTGCAAGTATTTGAGCCACCGAAAGTTGATGCGCCTATTATCGTTGATATGTCATCTTGCATTTTGTCACAACCGATTGATGTGTCTAAATTTGGGATGATTTATGCTGGTGCGCAAAAGAATATTGGTCCAGCTGGGCTAATTATTGTCATCATTCGCGAAGACTTATTAGGGCAGGCAAGTGAGTGGTGCCCGCTACTCATGAACTATGAACACCAAGCCGAAAAAGAATCTATGTCAAACACGCCAGCGACGTACTCTTGGTACTTGGCAGGTCTGGTCTTTGATTGGTTAGAAGAGCAAGGCGGCGTTGCTGCTATCGGAAAAATCAATCAACAAAAAGCGGATTTGCTCTATAAAACGATTGATGATAGTCGCTTTTATAGCAATCCAGTCGACACTAAGTATCGTTCTATCATGAACGTCCCATTTACGTTGGCTGACAGCAGTCTTGATAAAGTATTTTTAGAAGAGTCAGAAGCAGCAGGTTTACTGCATCTAAAAGGTCACCGCGATGTTGGCGGTATGCGTGCTAGCATCTACAATGCGGTGTCGCTAGACTGGGTACAGCAGCTGGTCGACTTTATGATTGCGTTTGAAAAGAAGCACGCCTAAGTCAGTACAGTTTTTGGAAAAAAGACGCACTTTTATGAGTTGCGTCTTTTTTTATGAGCATTGATGCTTATCATTGGTGAATAATGTGTCATAGAGTCACTTTCACGCTGCAAACCATTAGGTTAAAAAATCTAAGTTTGTTATGATAAAATTTTGCGGCACTTACTGCTTTCCATTATAGAGCAGAACTTTAGTCAATTATCACCATATTCATTGGGCTAGCACAGGGGTTTGTTATAACTTTATTATGCTAAAAAATACCATGCTAAAAACTGTCCTATTAGTGACCATGGCGAGCTGGATACCAGCCAGTATCGCGGTGCCGATCACTACTACTGCGCTTGGTCATAATAGTCCTACTGAATATATCGACGCCCCATTTATGCCGTATGCCAATCCAAATGCGCCCACCGGTGGCACGTTGTCGCTTGATGCGCGCGGTACTTTTAATGCGGCTAATAAATGGATGACGACGGGGGTAGCAATGGCTGGCACCGACTATCTATATGATACCTTGATGACTGGCTCATTAAATGAAGCTTTTACCATGTATCCGCAGCTGGCAAGTAAGGTCACTTATGACCCTGATGATACCAGCTGGATTATTTATCATATCAATCCTGCCGCACGCTTTTGGGATGGATCATTGGTGACCAGTCATGATGTAAAAGCCACTTACGACGCGATACTGAACAAAGGGCCGATGTATATTCGCAGCTATTTGGGGGATATTAAAGACATTCAGATTATTAATAAACAGCAAGTAAAATTTGTTTTTGCCTCTGATAAAAATAAAGAGATTTTATTAACGGTTGGTCAATTTCCTATTTTTGCCAAGTCTTCTATCGATGCTGATTTTGAAAAAATTAGCCTAACGCCATTGATGGGTAGCGGTCCTTACAAATTAGGGCGTGTTGATGCGGGACGGGCAGTCAGTTATGTGCGTGATCCCAATTATTGGGGTCGTGATTTGATGGTCAATCGTGGTCGTTATAATTTTGATATGATTAAGTTTGTCTACTATCAGAGTGATGAGATTGCTTTTGAAGGTTTTAAATCGGGTCAATATCGTTTTCGCCCAGAGAATAAAGCGTCTAACTGGGCAACGGGTTATAATTTCCCCGCAGTAAAAGCAGGTCTTATTAGTAAAGAATCAATAAGCAGTCAAAATCCAGTGCCGATGCAAGCACTTATCATGAATATGCGTCGGCCCATCTTTCAAGATATTCGTGTCCGTCAAGCCTTAACCGCAGCTTATGATTTCGAATGGATGAATAAAACCTTATTTCATGGGCAGTATGAGCGTTTGCAAAGCTTTTTTCATGGATCAGAGCTTGCCGCCACTGGCACGCCGACAGATGCAGAGATGCAGGTGCTAATTCCATTATTATCTAAACTTGAACCAATGCAGCGCAAAGCAGTATTAATGGAGTGGCAGCTGCCAACCAGTGATGGTAGTGGCTTTAATCGCGAAGGGTTGTTAAAAGCGCGGCAGCTGTTGCTAGATGCTGGATTTTATTATGAAGATATGAAGCTGTATCAGCCGGATGGCAAGCTTGCTCAGATTGAAATTTTAATGACAGGCGAAACCATGGGTCGAGTGTTGTTGCCTTATATTCGTAATCTAAAGCGTTTAGGCTTTGATGTGACGCTACGCCAAGTGGATGGTGCACAATATTATGAGCGTGTGCGTCGTTTCGATTATGACATGGTAGTCGATGTATTCGCCCAGAGCTTATCGCCTGGTGCTGAGCAAGCGGCATTTTGGGGCAGTGCGGCGGCTGATGAGCCTGGTAATCATAATACGGCTGGCATAAAAAATACTGCTATCGATACAGTGACAGCGTTGCTTGCCAATGCTAAAAACCGTGATGAGATTGTACTCTATACTCAAGTGCTCGATCGCCTGCTGCGTGCAGGTCACTATTTGGTGCCATTATATGGTAAGTCTAGTACCAATGTCGCGTATTGGAATCAATACCGTCATACTGAAAAGCTGCCATCTAATGCCATCGGTATTGATTACTGGTGGACGGATAAAAAAGCAGAAGCACGCGTTAATCAATATTTAAAACAGTAAGTGACAGTGACAGTGACAATGACATTAAAAGTAATTTGAAAGAATTTAATAGACATTAGCAATAAAGATAACCACTGGTAAGGATTTAGTATGAGTATTCGTATTCACCCAATTAAAGCATTCAATGACAACTATATTTGGACACTAATCAATGAGAGTAACAAGCAAGCCATTGTTATTGATCCGGGTCAAGCGGCACCAGTTGTTGCTTATTTAGAGGAAAATGGATTAGAGCTGACGTCTATCTGGACGACTCATCATCATCATGACCATATCGGCGGCGTTGCAGAGTTACAAGAATCGTATCCGATGACGCATCTGGTTGCGCATACCGAGCATAATGTCGATGAAGATCAGACCATCAAAGATGGCAGTACAGTAAGCGCGTGGGGCTGCTCTGCACAAGTTTGGGATGTGTCAGGTCATACCGCTAGCCATATGGCTTATATATTAGATATCGATGGCCTTAAGCATTGCTTTTGTGGCGATACCTTATTTAGTGCTGGATGCGGACGTGTGTTTACAGGAACGATTGAGCAGTTGCATGACAGCTTTAAGCGTCTAAATGGACTGCCAGCTGAGACGCTGTTATATCCTGCACATGAATATACTGCTAGCAATCTACGTTTTGGGTTGTCGATTGAGCCTGATAATGAAGCGATGCAGCAAGCTTTGGCACAAGCAGAAGACAAAACCGCACAAGGCATTCCGACGCTCCCTGTTACTTTAGGACATGAACGTGCGATCAATGTGTTTTTACGGACGCAAGAGCCGAGTGTGATTGCAGGTGTAAAAGCTCAGTTTAATATCGATGATGATAAATCTTTGACTGTATTTGCAGCTCTACGTGAGCTTAAAAATAACTTTTAAATTCTAATCAATGCTTCGACTGACGCTTTGAGAGTTATTAGCTGCGCATTATTTCTATTGCCATATTTCTTACTATTAGGAAGCCGCCATTATGGGTCGTTATATCTTAAAAAGGTTGTTATTGATATTACCGACGCTATTTTTGATATTGCTGGCGAATTTTGTCATTGTACAAGCAGCGCCCGGCGGTCCTGTTGAGCAGCAATTCGCCATGATTGAGCAAGGTGCAAAAGACAATGCCTTGGGTGGTAATATTGGTGCGGGTAGTTCAGGTAATAATAGTACGTATCAAGGCACGCGCGGCCTATCAGAAGAGATGGTGGCGGCGATTAATGCACAATATGGCTTCGACAAATCCGCGCCTGAGCGCTTTTGGCTGATGCTAAAAAATTATGCCCAGCTGGATTTTGGGGAGTCGTTTTTTAAAGGGCAATCGGTCACTGATTTGATTATCGAGAAGCTACCCGTTTCAATCTCGCTTGGGCTTTGGAGCACGCTGCTGATTTATATGATAGCGATTCCACTAGGGGTCTATAAAGCCATGCATCATGGCTCAGGGATTGATAAAGTCACAGCCATGCTACTAGCTATCGGCCATGCGATTCCCGTTTTCGTATTTGCCGTTATATTACTGGTGTTTTTTGCAGGTGGTAGCTACTGGAATATCTTTCCACTGCAAGGCTTGACCTCTGAGAATTTTGATCAATTGAGCGTGCTGGGTAAAATCAAAGATTACTTTTGGCATTTGGCGCTACCGCTGCTAGCAAGTACGGTTGGTGGTTTCGCTGGCTTGACCTATTTGACCAAGTTTAGCTTTTTAGAAGAGCTCGGCAAGCAATATGTGCTTACTGCTCGTGCCAAAGGCTTGGCTGAGCGTCAAGTGCTATACGGACATGTGTTTCGTAATGCCATGCTGATTATTATCGCCGGTATTCCAGCGGCTATCGTTGGCATTTTCTTTGCTGGTAATTTCCTTATTGAGATTATCTTTAAGCTTGATGGTTTGGGCTTGTTAGGTTTCGAAGCCATTCAGCAGCGTGATTATCCCGTGATATTTGGCACGCTGTTTATTTTTACCTTGGTCGGACTGTTATTACAGTTAATCAGTGATTTAAGTTATCACTTAATTGATCCCCGTATCGATTTTGAGGGGCGCTAATGTCAAGTCATCCATTACCTTCAACGCACTCAAGCGCATCTGCTATTGCTATAGAAAAAAAACGTCGCCTAAATCCTATCTGGCAGGCAAGACTTAATCGCTTTCGTCAAAATCGTCTTGGTGTCATATCGCTGTTCATTTTTGCCTTGATATTTGTGATCTGTATGGCAGCCAATGTGATTGCCAATGACAAGCCGCTACTTGTACAGTATCAAGGCGATTACTACTTCCCCGTACTAAAAGCCTATCCTGAGACGACTTTTGGCGGAGTGTTTGAGACCGAGACCAATTACAAAGATCCTGCGGTACAGACGCTGATTACTGAGCAGGGTTATTATGTGATGCCGATCATTCCGTTTGCTGATCAGACGCCAAACGTTGAGCTAGGTATTCCATATCCAGCGGCACCCAATAGCCAGAATTGGCTTGGTACGGATGACTTGGGTCGCGATGTGCTGGCGCGTATACTGTATGGCATGCGAGTGTCATTATTATTTGGTCTGGCATTGACACTTGCCGGTGCATTAATTGGTATTATCGTCGGTGCGATACAAGGTTATTACGGTGGTTGGATAGATTTGGCTGGTCAGCGCTTCATGGAGGTTTGGGGCGGTATGCCGCAGCTGTTTATGATTATTATTTTGGTCAGCTTATTTAGCCCTAGTATTTTTATGCTATTTGCGATGATGTTATTGTTTGGCTGGATGGGATTGGTTGGTTTGGTACGGGCAGAGTTTTTGCGCGCGCGTAACTTTGATTATGTGCGTGCGGCGCGCAATCTGGGGGCTTCCGACAGCCAAATCATGCTAAGGCACATCTTGCCCAATGCCCTAGCATCAAGCTTGTCACAGCTGCCGTTCATTTTAACGGCCAATATTATTGCGTTAACAGCGCTAGATTTCTTAGGTTATGGTTTACCGCCTGGGTCACCGTCGCTGGGTGAGCTGATGGTACAAGGGAAAAACAACCTTGATGCGCCTTGGCTGGCCTTATCGGGATTTTTTAGTTTAACCTTTATTTTGTCGTTGCTCATCTTCGTTGGCGAAGCACTGCGTGATGCCTTTGATCCGAGGCGCTCTTAATATGACAACTGAGAATATGACAACTGCTACTGAGCAAAATAGTCTTTTAAATGACAATCATAGCAATTTATCAAATAAGCTCATGCTGACAGTGGATAAGCTTAACATTGCAACCACTTCGGGTACTGTTTTAGTCGATAAGCTAACGTATGAGCTCAGGCAAGGTCAAACACTAGCCATCGTTGGTGAATCAGGCTCTGGCAAATCGATCGCAAGTCTCGCGCTATTAGGCTTGCTCCCAGATAGTTTGACCGTTACTGGTAAAGTGCAGTTAGCAGATACAGTAGGAATGACTACATTACCGATAGCCAACGATAGAACACGTAATGCAGCTCTACGTGATGTACGTGGTCAGCGCATCGGCATGGTGTTCCAAGAGCCAATGACAGCGCTTAATCCATTGCATACAGTTGCCAAACAAATTGCAGAATCGCTCCGTCTAATCGGAGTATCCAAAAATCAATGGCATGAAAAAAGTATCGCCTTGTTAAATGATGTCAATATCACCGATCCTACTGATAAGCTAAATCGCTATCCGCATGAGTTATCGGGTGGTCAGCGTCAGCGGGTGATGATTGCCATGGCATTAGCGCAGCAACCTGACATCTTAATCGCTGATGAGCCAACCACCGCGCTTGATGTAACCTTGCAACATGAGATTCTCGCTCTATTAGATAATCTTAAACGTCAGCACGATATGGCGATGATATTGATTAGCCATGACCTCAATCTGGTCAGGCGCTACAGTGATGAAGTCATCGTTATGCGTCAAGGGCAGACTATTGAGCAGGGTAGAACTGCAGCGGTATTTAGTCAGCCTAAAGCAGAATATACCCGCTCGCTAATCAAACAAGACTTTGGCCAAGCGCTGAACTTCTCTAATGATGATAAAATTCAGCAATCAACCGTATTGCAAGTCAGCAATTTACACGTACAGTTTCCAATTGAAAAAAGTCTGTTTGGCGGTACCAAACGCTGGTTCGAGGCTGTTAAAGACGTCGATATGAGCCTGCAAAAAGGTCAGGCATTGGGCATCGTTGGTGAGTCAGGCTCGGGTAAAACAACAATTGCCCTTGCGTTAAGTCAGTTACTTAGCAATCAAGCGCGTGTCAGTGGTCAGGTAGTGGTGAATAATCAAGATATTGCGGCGTTATCAAAACGTGATTTGCGCACCTTCCGCTCACAGATTCAAATGGTTTTTCAAGATCCATTTGCCAGTATCAACCCTCGTATGACTGTCATGGAAATCGTCGAAGAAGGGCTGTTAGTACAAGGCGTTGTTAAAGTAGCACGTCAGCAGGCAGTAATGAACAGTCTTGCTACCGTGCATTTACCGTTAGAGTTTGCGCAGCGTTATCCGCACGAGCTATCAGGTGGTCAGCGTCAACGGGTGGCGCTTGCGCGCGCACTCATTATGCAGCCAAGTCTCTTAATATTGGATGAGCCAACGTCTGCGCTTGATAGCACTACGCAAGTCACTGTAGTAAATTTGCTACGTGAAATTCAAGAGAAACTGCAAATCAGCTATGTGTTTATCAGTCATGATTTAAAAGTAGTCCGTGCCTTGTGTCAGCAAATTATAGTGTTAAAAGAAGGCAAGTGCATTGAGTTTGGGCGTACCGAAGACGTGTTTAATAATCCACAACATCCGTATGCAAAGCAATTATTTCAGGCGAGTGTGATATAGCCTAAGTAAATGATATTAAATACTCAGAACATAGCAGTTCATACTAATAGCGACATACCAAAAATCGCAATGGTACAATAAGTTTGGACAGTAGTTTACTTTATATAGAACCTAGTCCTATGTATATTATTTGAACCTTGATTTATTCGGTTAGTTCAAACGGTCATTATTACCATTAAAAGCATCATTAAAAAAGGATTTTTATACCCATGAAAAAACAAAATAGTATTGCTAAATTAGTAAGTAATAAGTTAGTAAGTACCGATGGATTACAGCATGCTGGCTATTTAGCCGTTGCCAAGACACGCGCCAAAGTACTAAAAGCCTTTGCTTATGTTATCCCGATTAGAAGACCGATGTTATTCGTCGGCGAAAGCTCTTGTGATGAGCTATGCGACATGCTTATTAATGAAGGTAGCACCAATGTCTTTATCGTCACTGATGCGGTATTGAATAAGCTTGGTATACCTGCAAAAGTCACTGATTATCTAGATAGCAAAAATATCCGCTATAAAGTCTATGACGGTATTACGCCAGACCCTACTTTTAAAGTGGTTGAAGAAGGGCTACGCATCTCCGTTGATGCTAAATGCGATTCTATTATTGCTATCGGCGGCGGCTCTGTGATTGATGCAGCTAAAATGATTGCTATGTCACAAGGTAACAACTGCAAGCCGCAGCAACTTATCGGCATTCTTAAAGCACGAAAGCCTTCTGTACCGCTGTACTGTGTGCCTACAACTGCGGGTACTGGTTCGGAAGCGACACTTGGTGCAGTTGTATCAGATGATAAAACCCATCAAAAAGCACTATCTATCGACCCAAGAATGGTGCCATTAGCCGCCGCTATTGACCCAGTTATTATGAAAGGGATGCCGGCTCATATCACAGCGGATACGGGTATCGATGTGTTGACCCACGCCTTAGAAGCTTGGATGAGTGCTAATGCGAGCGTCGAGACCGACTATTATGCGGCTTCTGCGGTGAAGTCAGTTATGCAGAATCTGCCAGTAGTATATAAAGACGGCGGCAATCTCAAAGCCAGAGAAGCAATGGGTATTGCCGCTCACTACGGCGGTATTGCCTTTAATAAAGCGGGCCTTGGCTATGTCCATGCCATCGCTCATCAGCTTGGTGCGTATTATAGTATTCCGCATGGTCGCGCCAATGCCATCGTGTTACCTTATGTACTTGATGTCAATCGTCAAGCAAGCAAAAAGAGACTAGCAGATCTGGCTAGAAAAACGGGTATGGTTAAGGATGGTCAAGCCGGCAAGAGTGATGCTGTGATTGCAGATAATCTGATTGCGCAAGTTCGCGAATTGATCGCTACTTTAAATATTGATCCAACGGTTAAAGGTATGAAAACCACTGACTTTGATAGCATTGCTAAAGCCGCAGCTAAAGAAGTCAGCGATACTTATGCGGTGCCAACGTATCTGTCAGCATCTGAAATCAAGAGCATTTTAACGAAGATTCAGCAAGCCAGTGATGAGCATGCCGATACTGATGTTAAGAGCGATAAAGTTGCATAGATGATTTGCTAAATGAATAACCTAGTCATGAATTAATAGAAAGCTTATTATCGAAAGGTAATAAGCTTTTTTTATGGCCATTCATTAAATATGGTGTATATAAACAACACTTTAGGAATATTTCTGTGAGACCTAAGGGTTACGATGGTTACATGATATTACCCTTAGGAGCCTTTCATGACACACCGATTATTAGTGAATTATAAATTACCAGCTAAAGTCGTGGGTATGGCGATAGTAGCGAGCAGTGTCTTTTATGTCGGTTGCGCCTCCACTGAAAAACCGCCTACCATAAAAGATGTTTCCATTGACAATCCTTATGCGCCTACTGACCCTAATTTAGCAGTAGCGACGGTCGCTGGTGGCTGCTTTTGGTGTGTCGAGGCGGGTTATGAAAAGATTCCTGGTGTGGTAGAGGTGGTGTCAGGTTATACAGGTGGCGAATCTAAAAACCCAACTTATAAACAAGTATCAGCAGGTGGTACGGGTCATACGGAAGCGGCTCAAGTTTATTATGATCCGACCAAGATTACCTACAATGGTATCGTTCAAGCACTATGGCGAATCGCTGATCCTACTGATGATAAAGGTCAGTTTGTAGATAGAGGCACCCAGTATCGCCCAGCTATTTTTTATAATAGTGAGCAAGAAAAACAGATAGCCGAAGCTGCCAAGCAATCGCTGCAAGCCTCTGGCGTCTATAAAAAGCCAGTCGTAATCGAGATTGTGCCTGTTAGCGAATTTTATCCAGCAGAAGAGTATCATCAGGATTATTACAAAAAGAATCCACTACGTTATAAGGCCTATACGTTTAACTCTGGTCGCTACCAGTTCATTGAAAGTGTCTATGGCAAAAAATATGAGTTAGATTTCAACCAATTCAAACCGACTGTAACCAGTGCAAAGTCAGCAATGTCGAATACCTCGTCAGCTGCAGTAAAGCCGTCGACAGTTAAGACAAGTGCAGGCTTTGACCCAGATACCTTTGTAAAACCGACAAAAGCTGATCTTAAAAAATCACTAAGTGACATTCAATATAAAGTCTCTCAGGAAGATAGTACTGAGCGCGCTTTTGATAACGAATATTGGGATAATAAAGAACCTGGACTGTATGTCGATGTAGTATCAGGTGAACCATTATATTCGTCTCGTGATCAATACAAGTCCGGTACAGGTTGGCCGAGCTTTACTCGTCCACTGAATGCTAGCTTTGTCGTAGAAAAGGCAGATCGAGGAATATTTGGCACCCGTACCGAGATTCGTAGCCGTTATGCAGATTCACACGTCGGTCATGTATTTGACGATGGTCCGGCACCGACGGGTAAGCGCTATTGCATGAACTCAGCAGCAATGCGTTTTATCCCACTGGCGCAGATGGAAGCGGCTGGCTATGGTAGATGGATCAATGACGTAAAATCAGCTAGCTAATTCCCTTACTGTCATAAGAAATCAAAAACCGCTTATCATATCAGTAGTTAACTACTGATATGATAAGCGGTTTTTGTATGTGATGCTATATAGTCTTATTGAACATAATAGAGAACATATCTATCTATCAAAAAAATGAATATATTTTCTTAAATTTTCATGTCATAATTATTAGTACAATGTATCAGTTTAGTAATAATTGAAATTTAATGTTATTTTTGATGGCTAGATTGGAATTTCTTAGTGTGTAAATTACAAGGAAGAGTTATGTTAAAAAGAGAATTGAATACAGTGTCGGGTCTTGTAGTAGTAAATTCTGCCGATAATAAAATGCGCGGAGCAAATATAAAAATATCATTTTTAACAATCAGTATGCTAGCAGTTAGCGGCATATGGTTAACAACAGAGTCTGCCATGGCATATGATCCTTATTGCGATATGCATCCATGGGATTGTGGATACTCTGGAATGCCAGGTCCTATGGGTCCTGCTGGTATGGATGGTGCTAAAGGTGATACTGGTGCTCAGGGCATACAGGGTGAAACTGGCGCTAAAGGTGATCAAGGTATTCAAGGTATTCAAGGCCTACAGGGTGAAATTGGTGCCAAAGGCGACATCGGTCTAACTGGTGCTAAGGGCGAACAAGGTATCCAAGGTCTGACGGGTGCTACAGGAGATACTGGCGCCAAGGGAGACAAAGGTGATATCGGTCTAACTGGTGCTAAGGGCGTACAAGGCATTCAAGGTCTGACCGGTGCTAAAGGTGATACTGGTGCTAAAGGCCTACAGGGTGAAATTGGTGCCAAAGGCGAAACTGGCGCCAAGGGTGATAAAGGCGACATCGGTCTAACTGGTGCTCAAGGGGAACAAGGCATCCAAGGTTTGACTGGCGCTAAAGGTGAGGCAGGTAAGGATGCTAATATCAATGTTGCTATACAGACCTCTAATAGTACAGCGACACCAGCCCAAGCCACAGGTAAAGATTCTATTGCAATAGGTAATGGCGCAGTAGCTGAAGGCAGCCAATCTATTAGTATTGGTGTGGGCAATTTAGTAACCGGTAAAAACTCTGGTGCAATTGGCGATCCAAGCACAGTAAGTGGCTCAGGTAGCTATAGCTTCGGCAATAATAATACGGTCACTGGCAACAACACAGTAGTTTTAGGAAACGGCATCAGTACGGGTGTGAATAACTCAGTTGTGCTTGGAAGTGACTCCACAGCAAACCGTGATAACACAGTATCAGTTGGCTCAGTAGGTAGTGAGCGTCAGATAATTAATGTGGCAGCTGGTACACAGGGTTCTGATGCGGTTAATGTCACACAATTAAATACGGCTAGGCTCAAAGCAGTGACTGATGCCAATACTTATACTGATACTAAGTATGACGTTTTGAATAACAGCTTTCAGAATTATTCTAACGGCATAAATCGTCGAGTCGATGATGTGGAAAAAACAGCCAATAGTGGCGTGGCTATTTCTTTAGCAACACAACAGGCTATCCCCAATCTCCAACCAGGCAAGGTTGCTGTGTTTGGTGGTATGGGTCATTATGAGGGTGAAAGTGCTTTAGCTATTGGTGCCGCTACAATGTTAGATAATGGTCGCACGTCAGTCAGTGGTGCATTTGGTTTTGCTGATTCAAAGTTCGGCGGCCGAGTTGGTATGTCGTACATATTTGGTCGATAGTCATTTTATTGATTTAGTTTTTTTAACCTGTCGTAGCCATACGGCAGGTTTTTTTATGAAGTCTAATCATGTTCTTATCACTATTGAATGGATTATGGCCAGTGAACTATATTTGAAATACTAAAAAGATAATCAAGAAAAGGACGCATGAGCGTCCTTTTTATAACTAGGTAATATTAATCTTCAACATTAAAAAGCAGGTTTACGCTTCGGTACAGCATCTAAAAACTCATTGCGCGCTTGATTGTCATGTACATACTCACCTAACATCGACATTGTGCGCGTAGTAGAGTGTTGCTTATTGACACCGCGCATCATCATACACATGTGAGCGGCATCCATCACGACAGCTACACCGCGGCAACCTGTCACATCCATAATCGTCTGCGCTATTTGTTCGCTTAAATTTTCTTGAACTTGCAAGCGACGAGAAAACATATCGACGATACGAGCAAATTTAGACAGCCCTAACACTTGACCGTTTGGTAAATAACCAATGTGCGCAACACCGTGAAAAGGCAACATATGGTGCTCGCACAATGAATAAAACTCAATATTTTGCACCAATACCAGCTCACGGTTGGTCGATGGAAACAAAGCGTCATTAACGACTTCATCTAAGCTTTGATGATAGCCTTTGGTCAAATGCGCAAATGCTTTGGCAGCACGTGTTGGGGTGTCTTCAAGTCCTGGACGATGCAAGTCCTCACCCGTTGAGGCGATGAGCTGGCGATAGGATTCGATGCTTTCTTGGTAGTCTGATGCTATTGTTGCAGTATTGCTCATAAGTTTGGCAGCCATCCAAAATGTGGGTGTAGCTTAACGCTAAATCCTTAGTTACAAACAATGGTTGTAAAGGATTATTATAAAAATTGTGCAAGCTGGGAGGGCTGTGATTATACTCGAAATCTACTTAACTTCCTACTGCTGTAGCCGGTAGTTCACCGTTTTATCAATATTAAATGGTATTATTGAGCGGGATTAGGCATTAATACAGTGTAAGCAAATACAGTTTACGACTGTTTACTTAAATCAATTCGTGTATAATAACTCATCTTTCAATTGGTACTTCCACTCGCTATTTGTTAGCCAACTATTAAAAATAATCGATCATTTAAATGACCTAAATTGACTTAAAAGGAAATATTATGCTATTACAAGGACAGCGTTTTGTCGTTACAGGCATCGCTAGCAAACTATCTATCGCTTGGGCAATCGCTGAAGCACTACATCGTGAAGGCGCGTCGTTAATTTTGACTTATCCTAATGATAAAATCAAAAAACGGGTAGATATGGCGGCTGAAGCATTTGAGGCGGACTTGGTCCTTGAGTGTGACGTGGCATCAGATGCGTCTATTGCGGCTTGTTTTGAGCAAGTCACTGCCCATTGGGGCGATGGCATCAATGGCGTAGTACATGCGATTGGCTTTGCACCGATGGATCAGCTTGATGGTGATTTTGTCAATGCGACAACCCGTGAAGGCAGTCATATCGCCCATGATATCTCAAGCTATAGCTTTGTGGCATTGGCAAAAGCATCGCGTGAGCTACTTGCTATGCGCCACGGCTCAATGTTGACGTTGACTTATGAAGGCAGTATTTCAGTATTGCCAAACTACAACGTCATGGGTATGGCAAAGGCGAGTCTTGAAGCCAGTGTTCGCTACCTTGCAACTTCTATGGGCGGTGAGGGTATTCGCGTCAACGCGATCTCGGCAGGTCCTATTCGTACGCTTGCCGCCAGTGGCATCAAGTCATTCCGTAAAATGCTCGATATCAGTGAAAAGATTGCACCTCTACAGCGTAATATTACTCAAGCTGAAGTCGGTAATGCCGCGCTATTTTTATTGTCGCCTTGGGCATCTGGTATCACTGGCGAGATTATGTTTGTTGATGCCGGTTTCAATACGGTTGCGATCAGCGAGCAGCTAATGATGCTTGATGAGCCGAAATAGTTAAAAGGCAATCCTCAACGATATATAATGAGAAGTAAGGAAGGCAGCCAATCGGCTGTCTTTTTTGACTATACTATGGGTTTTTTGCTGATAAGCCATTAAGCGACGAATATGATAACCAAACTACCAAGATGGATATTGTGGGGTGGCGCCGTATTGGCATTCAGTGCAGGCTGTGTCAATACGGCAGCATTAATGGGTTTTACCAATTTATCTGTTTCGCATGTGACAGGTAACGTAAGCTTGTTTGCCGCTGCCATCGCTTATTTAGACATTCGAAGCCTTTTATTTATCGGCGCGTTACTGCTGTCTTTTTTGGCAGGGGCTGTATTAAGTGGTTTTGTTATCGGTCAGACGTCATTGAAGCTTGGTCGACGTTATGGCAATGCGCTTTACATTGAAGCGGCATTATTGTTAATAGGCTATTGGTTATACCAGCAGCATGATTATCTAGGACAGCTTGCCGCTGCTATGGCATGTGGCTTACAGAATGCAATGGTTGCAACTTATAGCGGTGCAGTGATTCGTACCACGCATTTAACAGGACTAACCTCAGATATGGGCGCTGCCATCGGTAATTGGCTGGCGGGTCGTCGTATCAGTAAGCCAACATTAGGTTTTCAGGCGATTATTTGGTACTGTTTTTGCGCTGGCAGTGCCGTAGGTGCTTTTTTATATGCCAGAGTCGGCTATGGTGCGTTGTTTTTGCCTATTACTATTGTTTTGAGCGCAGCCTTCGTATACAACTATGTATCAGACAATCTACCAGAAAAAAGACAGCCAAGAAAAAAGCGCCCATCAGGTTGATAAACGCTTTTTCATTTTTAAATTTTATTTCAATCGAATCCATACAGACTACTGATCGTCTTCTTTATGGTCTTCATGTTCGTGCAACCCTTGCATCATATCTAACGCAGAATCGTCAGTACGCTGCTGATCTTCTTTAGCCAATCCATCTTGGTTGATGTCTTTTGGTGCCATTTTCGTCGTTGAGTCAGTTTTGTTGTCATCTGCCATGAGAATCTCCTATTTGTTTTTATTAACGTTCTTCACCAACTCAGTATGTGATACAGCTTATGAGTTGTACAGGGAAGATATGAACATATTTAGTGACGGTATGTAACTTTGTATCAAACTGACTTCTGGTTTTTCAAAATAGACTTAAAGCCATATTTATAAAGCCAATTGGTTTTGGATAGATGAAATAAAGATTATATTTCTGACAAGGTTTTCAATATGTCTATATTGATAATAATTTGGTGGATAATATTTCTGCTATGATGGCACCTTGTTTTTGTCAGTACTGTTATTAAGTACGATTATAAAGGTATGGTTAACAGCTGAAAGACGTCTTTATATTTATAATTTTTAACACCGTCTTTGGGTACAATAAGGACATTATATGTCAGAGAAAAAACTAGATAGCCATCTTCCTAATGATGGCAACGAGTATTTATTTACAGATACCTTCCCAAAAGGTACCGGTAAAGGATTGATAGTTGTCGCTATCGCGGCGGTTATCAGTCTGTTTATCTATAACGTATTGCCGTATGATATCAGTGCCAATAAAGGCCTCGCCATGTTGTTCTTTATCGGCGTTTTATGGTTAACTGAAGCGGTACATGTGACGATTACAGCGATATTGGTGGTGGTCGTAGGAGCGCTAATTGGTTTACCGGATTTCGATGCTGAAATTGGCTTACAAAGCTTTGCTAACCCAATTATTTATTTGTTCTTTGGTGGCTTTGCACTAGCGGCGGCATTGCATGTGCAGCAATTAGACAGGAAAATAGCGCTCAAGATTCTATCAATGTCAGGTGGCAATCTGAGGAATGCGGTATTCCTAATATTTGGGGTCACCGCATTTTTATCGATGTGGATATCAAATACGGCTACTGCAGCGATGATGTTGCCACTGGCGCTTGGTATTCTAACGCAGGTTGACCGCGAAAAAGACCGTGGCACTTTTGTGTTCGTACTATTAGGTATTGCCTATTCTGCGAGCCTTGGTGGTTTGGGTACGATCGTTGGTTCACCACCCAATGCTATTGCTGCAAAAGCACTGGATATCGCGTTTGTCGATTGGATGAAGTTTGGTATTCCGATGATGTTGGTGCTGCTGCCATTATTGCTCGGTGCGATGTATTTATTCCTCAAGCCCAATCTTAATCGTCAGGTCACGCTGAACGAAGATGATGAGGCTATTGCATGGAATAAGCCACGTGTACTGACGATTATTGTTTTTATCGTCACAGCGCTAAGCTGGATACTCTCGAAACAAATTGGTGCTGCACTTAATATTGCTGATGTTGATTCTATTGTGGCACTGTTAGCAGCATCAGCGGTGGTCAGCTTAGGGTTGGTTTCATGGAAGCAAGTTTCTGACAATACCGACTGGGGTGTGCTCATGTTGTTCGGTGGTGGTATTGCGCTATCAACAGTGTTAAAAGTTTCAGGCGCATCGTTGGTTCTTGGTCAAGCAGTTGCTAATGGACTGTCCTCTGCACCGCTTATCGTCGTGGTACTGGCAGTTGCGGCATTCATTATATTCTTGACAGAATTTGCTTCTAATACGGCTTCTGCCGCCTTGTTAGTCCCTGTGTTTGCGGCTATTGCTGAGCAAATGGGTCTACCACCTGCAGTATTAGTCATGATTATTGGTATCGGTGCTTCTTGCGCATTTATGCTACCAGTTGCCACGCCACCAAACGCTATTGTCTTTGGGACGGGTCTTATTAAGCAGACAGAGATGATACGTGTTGGTGTCATACTGAATGTTATTTCTACCTTTATCATAGGTTTGTGGGCATATTTTTTCTTACTATAATCTATGAGTGAAAACAGTTATAACCGAACAAACCCAATGTTTAAGTGATTCTTAAACATTGGGTTTTTCATTTACTAGTAGTCATAATGTCGGTATAAAATACTTATCGTTTCTTTCTTGTTATCATTGATGTATTAGCTGCTCAAAGCAGATTGGGATGACTATTAACTGACTAGGTTTATCTAACAAGGAACATATAAGATGTCTAAGGAATCTCTAAAATGCCAACCCTATATATGATTCAATTAGGCGGTCGTCCCAAAGGACGGTTGATTGAACAACACGATATATTTTTTGGCGTGGCCAATCAGGTTAATGAATTAATAGCAGATATCAATAACCATTGGCCTGAAGTGAAAAATAAGTGGCATATTGATTCATACCGCGCTATTAGCAAAGTTGATAATTATGCGATTAAATTAGTGGAATCCAATATTCAAGCAGAGTGCGCCAACGACTTAAAGCTATTCTTTATCAATTTAGGCGGCTATCAGCAGGGCAGTTTTGAAGAGTTTCATTATAAGCTACTTATCGTGGCTGATAGCCAAGCAGATGCAGTTAAACAAGCAAAACAGAGCGAATTTTATAAACAATTTACTTTTAAAGATAAAGCATCGCCTTTTAACGCTGCCTCACATATTGATGACAAGTTTGAAGTAGATATAGACAACATATATAACGTCAATGATCTTATCTCAAATGTTAAAATCATTATCGAGCCTCTTGCCAGAGCGCTTGATAAAAGTATAAATGTCATAGAAGATAAAAAATACGTAGGATATTTAAGTATTAAAAATCTTAAAAAATTAGCACTGTGATAATATTAATTGTCGCTTACGTGTTTATGAGTTTTAAGAGATACGTCTAATCACTCGTTATCTCTGTGAGATTTTTGGTTATTTTAGAAATTTGATACGTTCTATAAGCAACAACTCAAGTCTAGGCCATACACGAGTAACTTGAATCGCAGCTCAATTATCCCCATAATCTAACAACTCCTAAATAATAAATAGCCTAAGTAAATATGCCTGATACTTCAACAGAAAATCAAGAAAAAATCCAGCCTGTACAAGCCGAAAATCTGAACGCCGAGACAAAAAATACGCAGAAAGAGAGTGTGAATGCTCAACAGGTTATTTCTGTTGCTAATTTACCCGTGCTCGCGAAGGATGAGTATTATCTCAGTCGCCTTGAGCGTGAGCTGGCACGGGCAAAACCGTCTGCTAATAAAAATAGCAATACGGATGGCAAACACAACGTTAAAAGTAGCAATGATTTGGATAAAAAACACGCCCAATATGAGCAATTAAAGGCTCGCTCGCAGCAAGCGGTGCAAGCGCGTATAGAGAGCATTCCAGATAGGCTGGCAGAAAAACTGAATCAGGATCTCCCTGTTAGCCAACGTGGTGATGATTTGATTCAGGCAATCATCGATAACCAAGTGATTATCGTTGCAGGTGAGACAGGCTCCGGTAAAACTACGCAACTGCCTAAGTTAGCAATGTTAGCAGGGCGCGGTATACGTGGCCAAATAGGGCATACACAGCCTCGACGACTGGCGGCACGCAGTGTGGCAAACCGTATCGCTGAAGAATTGGGCGAGCAGCTTGGTAATACGGTCAGCTTCAAGATTCGCTTTAACGAGCAGGGCACGGCGCAATCTGTCGTTAAACTAATGACTGATGGTATTTTGCTTGCTGAACTTGGTCATGATCGTTTTTTGAGTAAATACGATACTATTATTATTGATGAAGCCCATGAGCGTAGTTTAAACATTGACTTTATTATGGGTTATTTAAAAAAACTGCTGCCAAAGCGCCCTGATTTAAAAGTCATTATTACCTCAGCGACACTGGACACTAAACGCTTTAGTGAATACTTTAGTCGCTACGATAATAAGCTTAAACGGCAAATTCCTGCGCCTATTTTTAATGTCGAAGGACGAAGCTTCCCTGTCGAAGTGCGTTATCGTCCGTTAACAGATGAGCCCGTAACCAGCTCAGACGATGATAGCTATGATGACTTTGAAGAAAATCTGCCACGTGCGGTGGTTGCTGCAGTGGAAGAATGCTTTAGCGATGCACAAAATAAAGGTCATGCCGATCAAGCAGATATCTTGATATTTGCTGCAACTGAAGCTGAGATTCGTGAGCTCCAAGAGGTGCTTGAGCGTCATGGACCTAAACATACAGAAGTGTTGCCACTATTTGCACGGCAGACTTATGAAGAGCAACAGCGTATCTTTCAGCCATCAGGTCGCGGCCGACGTATTGTTATCGCGACTAACGTCGCTGAGACGGCATTGACCGTACCCGGCATTCGCTATGTGATTGATTTGGGTTTTGCGCGTATATCACGCTATTCTTATCGTTCGCGCGTACAGCGTTTACCAATTGAAGCCAT
Source organism: Psychrobacter cryohalolentis K5 (assembly GCF_000013905.1). Taxonomy (NCBI): domain Bacteria; kingdom Pseudomonadati; phylum Pseudomonadota; class Gammaproteobacteria; order Moraxellales; family Moraxellaceae; genus Psychrobacter; species Psychrobacter cryohalolentis. The sequence continues at coordinate 1,744,596 of NC_007969.1, read as the reverse complement.
CTCGCAAGCTGCTGCCAATCAGCGTAAAGGGCGTTGTGGTCGTGTTGCGCCGGGTGTTTGTATTCGTTTATATAGCGAAGAGGACTTTACTGGTCGTCCTGAATTTACGGAACCTGAGATTTTACGCACTAACTTAGCATCCGTTATTTTACAAATGGCAAATCTGCGCCTAGGAAGCGTCGATGATTTCGCCTTCATTGAGCCACCTGACAGTCGCTTGGTTACTGATGGACATAAATTGCTTGATGAGTTAGGCGCGATTACTGCTAAAAACGACGTACCTTCAGCTAAACAAACTAACAAGCCAAAATCAAAACAGGGTCTGGATCATCTGGTTCTGACACCGACTGGTCAAAAGATGGCACGTATGCCAATCGATCCAAGGCTGGCACGTATGCTGGTAGCTGGTAGCGATTTTGACTGTATCCGAGAAATGCTCATTGTCGTTGCGGCGCTTGCTGTCCAAGATTCACGCGAGCGGCCAGTAAATAAGCGCCAGCAAGCGGATCAGAAGCATGCTGAATTTCGCCAAGATGACTCTGATTTTTTATTCTATTTAAGTCTGTGGAAAGCCCTGTTTGAGAAAGACGAAGATGGCAATAAGTTGTCTGGCAATCAGCGTAAGCAGTTTACGAAGAAAAACTATCTAAGCTTCCCGCGTGTACGTGAGTGGAGTCAAACCCATCGTCAGTTAGTACAAATGGTCACTGAGCTTAAGCTGACTGATGCTAACGAGGCAAAAACTGCTGACAAGAATGCCTCGAAAGAAGTGACTCACAGTGACCCTACCGCGATTGAAGATGAAGAACTCAAAGCTGTTAAATACGGCAATTTACATCGCGCATTATTAACAGGTCTATTGTCTACGATTGCTCACAAAACTGAAAATCGCGGTGAATACTTAGCCGCTCGCCAGCAGAAAGCCAAAATATTCCCAGCCAGTACGGTTTTTAAGCAAATACCACCTTGGGTCATGGCTTTTGAAGTGGTCGAAACCTCACAAGTCTTTATGCGTACCGTTGCCAAGATTGAACCAGAATGGATTATCTCAGCCGCCGGTAACTTATTAAAGTATCACTACTTTGAGCCACATTGGTCGAAGAAGACGGGGCGTGTCAAAGCTTATGCCCAGATCAGTTTATTCGGGCTGATTATTATCAGTAAGCAACTGACCAACTATGAGCAAGTTAATCTAAGCGAGTCGCGCGAGATATTTATCCGTGACGGTCTGGTTACTGGAAATTTAGGTAGACAAGCACCGTTCTTACAGCATAATATGGATAAAATTGCTGACATTGAACGCATCGAGGATAAATTACGCCGCCGTGATTTATTGGTCGATGAAGAGTCCTTGTATCAGTTTTATGATAAAAAAATCCCCGATCATATTGCGAGCCGCAAAACGTTTGAAGACTGGCGTGCCGAAGTTGAAAAAACCGATACTAAGTATCTGTTCTTTACCGATGAAGACGTGCTTAATAGCCAAGCGCCAACGACAGGCGATTTCCCAGAAGTGTGGAAACTTGGCGATTTAAAGTTGCCACTACGCTATATTTTTGATCCAGCGAGCGATGATGATGGGGTGACCATCCGTGTGCCACTTGTCGCGCTACCGCAGCTTGATGCGATTGAGCTGTTATGGGGTGTACCCGGTTGGCGTTATGAGCTGGTATTACAGTTATTAAAATCATTACCAAAAGACATTCGTCGTCAGATTGTACCTATTCCTGATACTGCCGATAGCTTGTTTGATGAATTGCAGCCTGCGGGTGGACAGGGGTTATTAAAACAGCTTTGCCAAGCACTTAACCGCCGTGGCATTATGTCAGTTACTACAGAGCATTTTAATCCGTCTAGTATTGATCGTTATTTGCAGCCACAAATCTGCGTGGTCGATGATAAGAACCGTATCATCGAAAAAGGACGCGATCTGCAAACGCTACAGATTCGCCATGCTTCTCAGACGCGCCAAGCGGTGAATGAGCAGCAAGGCGCGCATACAGAATTTCCTGAGCACTTTGCCTTTAGTAAAAACCATCATAGCGCAGGTGTGGTTATGAAGCAGTTTGCTGCTTTGGTTGCTGACGAGGCAGGTGAAGCGGTATCTATCCATCAATATACCGATGTTAATGCAGCACTGCAGGCGCACCGTATCGGGGTGTTAACGCTAATCAAAAGCAGACTTGGCTCAAAGAAAAAACAGCTGACCAGTCAAGTTGATAACATATTTAAACTGGCATTCGCACCGCTTGGCGATATGGAAAAGCTTAAGACTATCATTATTGATGCGACTTTAGATGCAACACTCGAAGAGCACTATGTATTGTTTGATCATACGGCAGACCTACCTGAGAGTGCTAATGATGTTGCGGTTGGACTCAGTGAGGAGCTACCCTTTACTCCTGAAGAGTATAGCCAAACGCTCGATGTGCTACTAAGTAACTTCTTGCTGATTGGTCAAACGGTTATAAAAACGCTCAAAAGCGTTTATACCCGCTGGCAACGTATTCGCCAAAGCATGCTAATGCTTGATCGAGAGATATTTGGCGAGTCTATTGAAGATATTGAAGATCAGTTAGCAGATTTGCATTTGGCTGATTTTGTTTATCGTATGGATTATAGCCACTGGCAGCAGTATCCACGCTATCTGGAAGCGCTAGAGATTCGTATCGACCGCCTTGAGCACAATGTCGAAGCTGACCTCGATGGCGTCTATGCCCTTGACTTACATATGGAAAGACTTGCAGGACGTGCTAATGATAAAGCCATCAGCGATTACCGCTGGATGGTCGAGGAGTACCGCATTCAACTGTTTGCTCAGCCGATGAAAACCCGTATGGCGGTATCGCCCAAGCGTCTAAGTAAGATATGGGATAAAATGAGTTAGCATAAAAGTAAGTACTTCAGTAACCGTTCGCAAATTTTTATGGTCATGCTTTTAGTTGCTAGTTGCTAGTTGCTAGTTGCTAGTTGCTAGTTGCTAGTTGCTAGTTGCTAGTTGCTAGTTGCTAGTTGCTAGTTGCTAGTTGCTAGTTGCTAGTTGCTAAAAGCATGACGCTCTTGTCCGTATTATCAAAAAGCTTATTCAACCGCTTATATAGATATCTTAGACATTATCATGACACTGGCTGCTAAGCTCATACCTTACAAGCCTTTCTAGAGGAATAAATATTCAAGCAGTCGCCATGCACCGATTGCTAACCTCTACAGTGTTTCAGTTATCATTTTTATAAAATTGATGCATCTCTTTCACGTTAACAGTCGTATTTGAATCTCTGTCATCTCTTACATTGGCTGGTGCTGTGATCGCATTTGTACAAGGTATTAGTTTGTTATTACCGCAATTATTCCGTACTTTGCCGGATTTTTGCGTGAGTGGTCAGGTAGCTTTCAAGCCGTTTGGCTGATGCTACTTATCACATTGGTGAGCATGCTGATTATTACTATGAAGCGTGCGCCTGAGAGTTAAGCAAAGACAATGAATTATTCATAAAATCAAATCAAGGATTGAAGATGGGAATTACAGCTATGGATAGCGTCTCTTGTACTGAAACACAAGATACAAAAATCTCGTTACTTACAGGCGAGATGGCACAAGATATGGTGAATGCTGCATTTATAGAGTCTAAAAGGCATGGTCTAATGGTATCGGTGACGGTGGTTGATCGTTCTGGGCAAATACTGGCCTTTTTAAAGGATCATCGAGCGGGTGTGCATACTATTCGCTCAAGTTATAAAAAAGCCTATACAGCCAATTCGCAAAAAAGAGAAACAGCAGTTATCGCTAGAGGCGTTGCGGACGGTAGTATTGCTGCCGACATCAGATACCTTGATGAAAACATACTGATAATGCCGGGCGGTATTCCTGTATATATTGATGGTATTGTGGCTGGCGGTATTGGTGTGGGCGGCGCACATGGCAATGAAGATGTAAGTATTGCTCTCGCAGGCTTAAGCGTTTTAGAGTAAATATATAGGGCAAGTTCCACGCACTAATTTTTAATTTTCACAATCTTTAGACAGTGCGTAGATATAGCTTATAGGCTTTCCCCAAATAATGCAGGTATGAATAAAATAAAAAAAGGCTGGATTAGCAATTGCTAACCCAGCCTTTTTACGTTAAAAAAGAAAAACTAAGGGGTTAGTTTGACCTTTGGATATACCATGTTAGCAGGAGAGAGTAGATTGTCTAACGTCTCTTTATCCATCAGGTTCTCTTCTAGAACGATGTCATAAACACGACCACCGGTTTCTTGGGCTTTTCTTGCCACATAGGTAGACGACTCATAACCCAAATGTGGGTTTAATGCGGTTACCAGACCAATATTGTTGAATACTTCAGTATTACACGCTTCATTATTCATCATTACGCCATCGATACAGCGCGTGGCAAATATCTCACAGATATTTGCCATCATGCTCATACCGGTAAATAAGTTGAAAGCAATGACTGGCTCAAAGACATTGAGTTGTAGCTGAGCGTTCTCTGATGCCATGACGATAGCGGTATCAATACCCATTACATGAAAACACGCTTGATTGACCACTTCAGGTATAACAGGGTTTACTTTACCCGGCATGATTGAGCTACCAGGCTGCATCTCAGGCAGGCGATATTGTGCCAAGCCTGCACGAGGACCCGAGGATTGCAAGCGTAAGTCATGAGCAATCTTTGATAGACGAGCAGCAAATAGACGCAGATTGCCAGACAAAGCAACATAAGCACTGGTATCTTGTGTGGCTTCAATCAAATCTTCAGCGATATAATAAGGTCTGCCAGTTAGCTCTTGTAATGTCTCAGCACACAGCTCTGAATACCCAGCAGGTGCATTCAAGCCAGTACCGATAGCGGTACCGCCCATATTAATCTCATGAAAAAGTGCGCGAGTTGACTCGATACGCGCCATCTCTTTTTTGACCATCGTTGCAAAAGCGTTGAATTCTTGACCTGCTGTCATCGGCACCGCATCTTGTAGATGGGTGCGTCCCATTTTTAATTGATCGGCGAATTCGATGCTTTTGTTAATTAGACTTTGGTGCAGCACCGCCATCTTATCCAATAGACGCGTGCAATAGTCATCCAATGCGACATTAAGCGCCGTTGGATAGGCATCATTGGTCGACTGCGAAAGGTTGACATGATTATTTGGATGCACATGCTGATATTGCCCTTTTTCATAGCCTAATATCTCTAAAGCACGATTGGCAACGACCTCATTGACATTCATATTGGTTGAGGTGCCTGCGCCGCCTTGAAACATATCGACGATAAATTGGTCATGATATTTATCAGCGATTAAGTCATCACATGCCGCGACGATCGCATCTTTGACGGTATCATTTAATACACCAACTTTGTTATTGGCAATGGCAGCGGCTTTTTTGACGGTAGCAAAGGCACGGATAAAGGTAGAGAATTGATGTAAGCGCACACCGCTCACAGTGAAGTTTTCAAAAGCACGTAAGGTTTGTATGCCGTAGTAAGCGTCAGCTGGCACATCGCGATGACCAAGTAAGTCGTATTCTTGGCGAGTAGTGGTTGTCATTTAATAAAATTCCTTCAATAAAAAGCCCTGATAAAAACGGCCATCGCCTGCGATATTTATAAAACCCTGTTATCACTATGGCGATGTCGCCTCAAATGAGCATTATAGACAACTTTTCAGCATAAGCGCCTTATATTGTGACTAATATGGCTGTTTATTTAAAATAAAGACCAATACTGCGCTCAAGATGACAGTACTTGCTATCATAAAAGTTAAAGTGATCGGCTCGGACAAAATTACCACGCCCAGTAAGGCTGCAAGCACGGGCACACAAAGCTGTATAACGGCAGCCTGTGTGTTTTTTAATAAAGGCATTGCCATATACCAGATGCTGTAGCCAATGCCAGAGGCAATTGCCCCTGATGCACACGCCAACCATATCCCTTCCATGGTGATACTGTCGATATGAATGAGTTGCACATCCATAATGTTTTGATATATAAAACCAGCGACTAATAATATCGGTATCGCTAGCAAACTTCTGATGAAATTAAAACCTGTGGCTCGCAGCGGTGAGAGACAGGTCTTGCCGCGTATGCTATAGATACCCCATGCCACACCACTGATTGCCATGAGCATGGCAGCGAGTAATGAAGGCATTGAGGCCGATGGTAGCATCAAATATACAAACCCTGTGATAGCAATAACAAAGGCAATCCATTGCAAATGACTCAACGTCTCTTTTTTATAAATCCCCCAACCAATCATAGTGAGCTGAACCGCTGAAAATAAAATCAGCGCCCCAGTGCCAGTCTCAAGCTCTACATAGGCAATCGAAAAACACAGCGCATAAATAACTAAGCTTATGCTACTCAGCCAATTACCTCTTTCACTTAATATCTCTTCATTGAAAGAATGACTAAGTCTCAATTTGCGATGTCTTAAGTAGTAGGACTGAGTTGCCATGATCATACTCAAGCAGACAGCAGCGCTTAATAGGCGAACAATGGTAAAGCTCCAAGCGTCTATATAACCCTCTGCTAAGGCCATCCTACAAAACAGAGAGTTTGCAGCAAAGGCTATTAACGCAATCAGCGTATACAATGTGACTTTCAAAAATAATTCCTACAATTAATAAGTAAGTTTTTGCATAAAATAGAGCAGCTTTAAATAGAGTGGTTTTGATGCCATCATTAAAAATAATAACAAGGAAAAAAATATGGACTGGGCAAGTATTTTCATTCATGATACAACATGGACATTTGCTGCTGAGATACTGATACGTGTCATTGTCATGTTTGTGCTCATCATTTCATTTTTGCGCTTTACCGGCAAGCGCGGCGTTCGACAGCTCTCCATCTTTGAGCTGACCATCATCTTGTCACTGGGATCTATCGCAGGTGACCCGATGTTTACCGAGGATTTACCGATTATTCAAGCGGTACTAATCATGAGTACGGTAATACTGCTTTACCGGCTCTGTACATGGGGCATGATGAAATATCAGCCTTTTGAAGATTTGTTAGAAGGTAAGTCCTTATATATCGTCGAAGATGGCATGCTGGTACACGACAAAATAGCAGAAGGGAAAATGTCACATGATGAGTTTTTTGCGGAAATGCGCCAACAGGGGGTCGAGCATTTAGGTCAGGTTCGTACCGGTTTGCTTGAAACCGATGGCAATTTTAGCCTGTTATTATACCCACCTGATGACACCGGCTATGGTCTGCCACTTTTCCCGAAACAGTATCAGGCGGTTGAGCAGGTAGAATCACAAACGTATTACGCTTGTATGTACTGCGGACACGTGGACTTTATCTCTGATGCCAACCAGCAATGCGAGCGCTGTGAAGATAACTGCCGGAATTGGGCAAAAGCTTTAAACACTAAGCTCGTGAGGTAGTAATGGGTGCAAGGTTTGACAGTGTTTATTAAATAGCCTAAGCATTATTATTTAATTCAGATGCGTCTAGCAATTTTATCACTTGTTGAACCCGCACCTCTCTATCACCACCAATTGATTGAAATGGTTTGTTATAAGCTGTTAACTGATCAGCAAAATAAGCGCTTATTTCATCGCGCTGATGTGGGCTATCACGCAAGTCATCAGCAACCCAAGGTGTATCAACGTCGGTTAATAGTATTAAGTCATAATGATGTACCAATGCTGCTTGGGTAAGCGTTTCAGGGCAATCGCCATAATACCAATTGGAATAAACCATCAGTTCAAACAAGCTGGTATCACAAAATAAATAATGATGGTCGTTTGACGTTTGTGATACTTGCTTTGCCAACTTATTCTCAAGCAGTATCTGACCTTGTGCAATAGGTAGCAAATCCTCCCACGTACAGGTCAGTTGCTCGTCGTCCCATTTAGCTTGCAAGTAAGTGCGCATATACTCTGGCACCCAAGGACAGCCAAAATGGGTAGCTAAATCACGGCACAGTGTGGTTTTTCCCGTACTTTCTGCGCCTAAAACTGCGACCTTGATGACGGATTTAGGCGTATGCTGCGTGAGATTGAAGGCGGTAGCGTTGTTGCCATTCATAATAAGCCCAAATTGCGATGAGAGTGAAGACTACGTATTGTAATGCTGTAAAGGTTAGACCTTTATAAAAATAGAGCGGTACTGAGATAGCATCAGCGACAATCCAGAGTATCCAATGCTCAATCTTGCGCCGTGCCATCAGCCACATCGCCATCAAAAACAGGGCAGTGGTCAGCATGTCAGTATAGTCAACCCACGTAAATAGATGCATGCCAAGCTCAGCGCCATCGAAGCTGAAGTTGTTATTGATAACTGGTCTAAAATAATAAACCAGACCAACAAAAGCTATAGTTGCCGCGGCTAATAGTGCCAATATAGGGACGTCATTTTTATCTAAACGTTCTACTTGGATAAGGTTTGGCGCATCAGTGTTTTTAAGCTCTTGGTTATGTTGTTGAGCGGTGGGGTTTATATGGTCTCGATGCTGTGTAAGTTCTTTATTTTTTGACCAATTTATCCAGCCATAAATACTCATAATGGTATAATAAGCATTGATAAACATATCACCAAATAATTGCCATTCCCATAACAGATAGACAAATATAGCGGTGCTGACCAAGCCAATAGGGAATACCAAAATATTGGTTTTACTGGCGAGTAGTACACTGGCTACCCCAAAGATAACCGCAATCAATTCCAACCCGATAAACAAGGTCGGATAGTCGGCATACTGACCAAACAACCAATTCAAAAGTTCCACCATTGTCATTCCAAAATAGATAATAAGTTTGATATTTCTTAATAGAGATGTAGACAATCAAAATGCAGATCAATTATTTATACAAATAACGTGAGTAAGCAAGGCTGATTATAACGCAGCTGCCGCAAAATGAAGCCAATCTTTGCTTATTCTTGGCAAGAAGCTGATTATTTGTAACAAAGTATTAGAAAAATAATAATATTCAGGCATAATAAAGGCACTTATTTTAAGTTTACAGTCATTCACCCAAAATTAGACGACTGTTGTTTTACTTCACCTTATGCTTATTTCAAGCACCATAGTAGTAGACAAGGAAGCGTATCATGACGACTTGTATCACAGGCACCGGCCTGTATATCCCGCCTTTTAGCATCAGTAATGAAGAACTGGTAGAGTCCTTTAATCAGTATGTTGAAAAATATAATACAAAACATGCGGCTGACATTGAAGCAGGCACACTCACGGCTCTTCAACCTTCATCAGCGGCTTTTATCGAAAAAGTATCTGGTATCAAATCACGCTATGTGATGGAAAAAGACGGCATCTTAAATCCTGACATCATGGCACCTGTTATCGCTTATCGTAACTTGGGCGAAGAGCTGTCTATCATGGCAGAAATGGGTGTGGCCGCGTTAAATGATGCCTTGGCTGATGCAGGACTTGAGGCCAATGATTTAGATGGTATCATCCTTGCCTGCTCAAACTTTCAGCGTACTTATCCAGCTGTCTCTATCGAGATTCAAAATGCGATCGGTATGGTGGGCGGCTTTGCTTATGATATGAATGTAGCTTGTAGTGCCGCAACTTTTGGTCTATCACAAGCACATGGTTCTATCGCATCAGGTCTTGCTAAGCGCGTCGCTGTGGTCAACGTTGAAATTACTTCAGCGCATCTAAACTGGCGTAACCGTGACAGTCACTTTATCTTTGGTGATGTCGCAACCGCTTGTATTGTCGAAGAACTCGATACGCCTAAAGGCTATGAGATTTTAAACTCTAAGCTATTTACTCAGTTTTCGACCAATATCAAAAACGAATACGGTTTTATGGATCGCTCAGAGTTTTTGGCCGCGCAAACAGAGATGTATCCGGATATTAAAGAGCCAGTAACCGATAAATTATTCTTACAAAATGGTCGTAAAGTCTTCCGTGAAGTCTGTCCAAAAGTGTCAGAAGTCATTACTGAGCATCTACAAGAGAATAACATCGCAACCTCTGATGTAAAAATGATGTGGCTCCATCAAGCCAATGCCAACATGCTAGATTTAATCTTGCGTACGGTCATCGGTAAAGAAGCAGACAAAGCCATTGTACCGAGTGTCATTGCTGAATTCGCCAATACCAGCTCAGCAAGCCCAATGATTGTTTTCCATCGCTATAAAGATGACCTTGCATCCGGTGATTTGGGTGTTATTTGCTCGTTTGGTGCTGGTTACTCTATTGGGTCGGTAATCGTCCGCAAGGTCTAATTTTTTTAAGCCTTGAGTCTTAATTATTATCAAAATAGTCAAGAATATTCTTGGCTATTTTTTTATTTAAATTTTAAGGGAAGCTGATGCTGCATTCAAATTATCAGAAAAAAGCATCGATATGGTGCAAGCAGTAGAAAAGTTTGTTCATATATTGACAAGATTGCTGAGAGGTTTTAATTTAAGCGCAAAAATTTGCTATAATCACGGTCTTATTTCAATTATTCAATTAAAAGTCCTTTTATGAAAGAATCCTTACGCCTGCGTTTAGACCAAATGGTAGACCGTTATGAAGAGGTCACTGCCTTATTATCAGACCCGAGTGTCATCAGTGATAACAATAAATTCCGTGAATTGTCCGTCGAACACAGCGACTTGATGGATATCACCACTTTATGGCAGAACTATGTTGGTGCAGAAAAGGATCAAGCTGATGCAGAAGCGATGCTAAAAGAAGCATCAGATCCTGACATGAAAGAGATGATGCAAGAAGAGATTGACAGTGCTCGCGATACTATCGTAGAGATGGAAGAAGCACTTAATCTCATGATGCTGCCAAAAGATCCTAACGATAAAGTGCCCGCATTCCTTGAGATTCGTGCAGGGACAGGTGGTGATGAAGCAGCGATTTTCTCTGGTGATTTATTCCGCATGTACCAAAAATTCGCCCAGAACCAAGGCTGGACTTTAGAGATTTTGTCAGCCAATGAGGGTGAGCATGGGGGTTATAAAGAAATCATTACTCGTGTGTCTGGTAATAGCGTTTATGGTCGTCTAAAGTTTGAGTCTGGTGTACATCGTGTTCAGCGTGTGCCTGATACAGAAAGCCAAGGTCGCGTACATACGTCAGCCTGTACTGTCGCTGTGATGCCTGAAGTTGAAATTGATGATACGGTTGATTTGAATCCAGCTGATATTCGCTTTGATACTTTCCGCTCAAGCGGTGCTGGTGGTCAGCACGTGAATACTACCGACTCTGCTGTACGTTTGACGCATATACCAACGGGTACCGTGGTAGAGTGTCAACAAGAACGCAGTCAACATAAAAACCGTGCGCAAGCGATGAAAATGCTGATTTCAAAAATTCAGCAAGTCAAAGTCCAAGCACAGGTAGATGCCGCTGATACGATACGTCGCGATTTGGTCGGTAGTGGCGATCGTTCAGAGCGTATCCGCACCTATAACTTCCCGCAAGGACGTATGACGGATCATCGTATTAACCTGACTTTATATAAGCTTGACTCGATTATGGAAGGTGACTTGGATGAAATCCTTGATGCGCTGTTACGTGAGCATCAAGCGGACTTGATGGCAAGTATTGGCGGTGCTTAATAAGCACTTCATCAGCCAATAATATAAGAGGCGTACGCCATGCATATGATAACCAACTCATCGCTACTATTACCGTTTAATAAAATCGCGATGACTATTGTCGCGATTTTGATGGCGTTTTGGTTATCTGCTTGTAGCGTCACGCCTTCATCAACGTCAGTCGTACAGCCAGACCAGAGCGATAGTAGTGTAACGACTAATAAAAATGACCTGTTTTCTTATCAAGCGTGTGTTTATCCGCCTAATGAGACTGTACAAGCGTGTACTGCGAAGGGTGGCGCGTTTTCACAGCGAGGTCGCCTTGGCTGCTATCAATGTGTGGTGACTTATACCGATGCAGGAAAAGCTTGCCAAGACAGTACCGACTGCCAAGGTAAGTGCAAAAATACCGGTAAGTTCATTAAGAGTGGTACTAAAAACCAGTCTGGGCAATGCGCTAGTGACAGCAGCGGTTTTGGCTGTTATCAAACCATAGAAAAAGGTGTGGCACAGCCTGCTATCTGTGTTGATTAATTTACTATTTATTTTTAATACTAAAGCCACATAATCATTAGGCAGCTGCCTAATTTGAATTTTTTGTTTTAATCCCTTAATTTAAGTTTATCGTTTTCGTTTATTCCTTTAATTATCTAATAATTTTGAGAGTGTTATGTCAAAGCCTAATAATCAAAATCAGCAAAACAATCAAGAGCCAGCTCCAGAAGACGCTAATGAGCTGATTGCCCAATTGCAAGCCAAGCTGGATGATATCGTCGCTTCAGGTAAACAGCCTTATCCGAATACGTTTAAGCGCACAGATTATGCTCAAGACTTGCAGGCAGCTTTTGAGGGTATCTCAAAACAAGAAATTGCTGACAATGATGCTAAAGGCGAAAAAACACAGGTGAATGTCGCCGGTCGCGTCATGCTGAACCGTGGGGCGTTTATTGTTATCCAAGATATGACAGGTCGTATCCAGTTATATGTGGCACGCAAAGAGTTAGATGAAAAGACGTTAGCAGACATCAAATCGCTAGATTTGGGTGATATCGTTGGTGTATCAGGTTATATCGGTCGTTCAGGCAAAGGCGATTTGTACGTACATATTGAAGAGATTGAGTTATTGACCAAAGCATTACGCCCAATGCCAAATAAATTTCATGGACTAGCTGATGTAGAAGCTCGTTATCGCAATCGTCATCTTGATTTGATGACCAATGAGACGACCCGTGATACCTTTATGGTGCGCAGTCAAGTCATTAGCGGTATTCGCAAGTTTATGCTAAATGAGCGTTTTATGGAAGTTGAAACGCCTATGATGCATCCGATCCCAGGTGGTGCAGTGGCACGTCCGTTTGTGACCCATCATAATGCGCTTGATATGCCATTATATCTGCGTATTGCTCCTGAGCTTTATCTTAAGCGCTTGGTCGTTGGTGGTTTTGAAAAAGTCTTTGAGATTAACCGTAGCTTCCGTAATGAAGGCGTTTCAACCCGTCATAATCCTGAATTTACCATGATTGAGTTCTATCAAGCGTATGCGGATTATCATGATTTGATGGATTTGACTGAGCGCTTATTTAATGAATTGGCGACGGATATCTTGGGAACGACTGAGATTACTTACCAAGAAGAAGCCATTAGCCTAAAAGCGCCATTTATACGTCTATCTATGTCTGATGCGATTGCCAAATATGCAGAAAACTTTGATATGAATCGTATTAACGATCGTGAGTATCTTGCAGAGTACGCATCGACAACGCTAAAGCAACAGGTAAAGGATGTCTTTGGTGTGGGTAAGTTGCAAACCATCATCTTTGAAGAAACCGCTGAGCACCAATTGCGTCAGCCGACGTTTATCACTGAATACCCTGCTGAAACCTCACCGCTAGCACGCCGTAGTGATGACAACCCTGAGATTACGGATCGTTTTGAGCTGTTTGTTGGGGGTCGTGAGTTGGCAAATGGCTTTAGTGAGCTCAATGATCCTGAGGATCAGGCTGAGCGTTTCCTTGGTCAGGTGGCTGAAAAAGATGCTGGCGATGATGAAGCGATGCATTTCGATGCAGAGTATATCGAAGCTTTGTCTTATGGTTTACCGCCAACAGCAGGTGAAGGTATTGGTATCGACCGTTTAGTGATGTTATTGACAGACTCTGCCAGTATCCGTGATGTGATTTTATTCCCACACATGCGCCGTAAGCTGGAAGGATAAAGAAAGATAGTTCGCTTGCCATAAGTCTATCCTAGTACTAAACTGAACATAAGAAGGCTTTTCCGCTTTGATGGAATAGCCTTCTATGGTTTTTTGGTACTTAATTAATAGGGACATTATGCATACTATGGACAATCAGCAAGTAACGCCCTCGATTTGGCAACAGATGATTCAACAGAGTTTTTTGTCTTTGTATGACTTATCAGAAAATAAAATCACTAGCCCTGAATATTTTCAGGGTTATGATTTTGTTTTCAGGTTCTCTAATGCGACGATTTATCTTATTGTCAATGATGTCGTGATGCAGGCAAGTAAGCAAGGCATTGATACTAGTCAAGTTCGTACATGGAGAAAAGAAGTTGTCAATCAGCTTATCAAGCAACATGCACATCTTTATCTCAAAAACGATAAAGCTATCACTCATAAAAATGAAGCGACATCTAATAAACCCGTATATTTTATTGGATTAACATCACTTTCAGTTCAGCATCAAGATTACGATCATAATAATCTACAAAACCAGTATTCATCATCGCCATCTTATGCGGTTGGTTATGAGTATGGCAGTCAGTTCTTTGCTGAAGATTGTGTGTTAGATTTGGACGATGAACACAGCGTTCTACAAGTATTTAGCTACCAGAACTTTGCTGAGATATTAAACCAGTTGGTGACGCCAAGTGATTTGACCGCCTATCTAGCGTTTCATCGTAGTAAACTGACTGGGTTTGAGACGTTTGCAGATGAATCGACTTTGCTTGTGCGGTTCTTACAATCGCCAGATTTTCATCATAGAGCGATTGAAGTTCAAGAGCAATTGCTCAGTCATGAGTTAATAGCACAGATTGAACCACGATTGCTAAAAGCAGCAGAGCCTGAGCAAACTGAGTTTGCGGCAGCGCTGATGGCAGAGATTCAGAAGAATACTCGAATGTGGTACAAGCTTTTTAATAGTTTAATCAAAAGCTGTTATGAAGCGGGTAACCCACTACCAAAAGAGCAGGTTGATATTTTGGTCGATGAATCCATGTACACCTATGCGTGTTTGATAGAAAAAATATTGGCCCATAGAACAATTGACCAAAAATCGCGCTGGACAGGTTATGTGCGCCATGAGCACTCTTACAATGTATTTGGTCGCCATTATTTAATGGTATTTTATGCGCAAGATAGCAATAGCTCGTTAAGTGCAGATAAAGTTCGTGCTGGTCATCAAGATTTGCTATTTGAGCTCAACGCCCAAATGCAGCAGCCCGTTATGCAAGAGCTATTTTTAATTGGTATCGATGTCAGACCTTGTGAAGATAGCGTGAATACCGAAGTATATCTTGATGCTTTCCATCAGCATGGATCGCTTATCGATGCGAATACGCAGCGTTTATATCAACAATTGGCTCAATTGAGAGCTCAATCATAGCCTAGTTTTGAGACTTAAGTTTGATAGCTGGTTTGGATAGTTAGATTCAATAGTTAGGCTCGACACTTATTTTTGACATTTAGCTTCGATAACTGATTTTAAGATAAATTGCTAATTTGATGCTTTACTTATATTTTTACGACTTACCTTGGCATTCATTATGACGCAGCAATATCAAGTTTTAGCCCGCAAATACCGCCCCAAAAACTTTCACGAGTTGATTGGGCAAACGCATGTCTCACAGGCGTTGATCAATGCGATTGATTACAATCGTCTGCATCATGCTTATTTATTTACGGGTACGCGCGGTGTCGGTAAAACGACCATCGCCCGTATTTTGTCTAAATGTTTGAACTGTGATACTGGCATTACCAGTACCCCATGTGGCGTGTGTGATAATTGCGTGGCGATTGATCAAGGGCGTTTTATTGATCTGATTGAGATTGATGCGGCTTCTCGTACCAAAGTTGAGGACACGCGCGAGCTACTGGATAATGTGCCGTATGCGCCAAGCCAAGGCCGTTATAAAGTCTACCTGATTGACGAAGTGCATATGCTGTCGACACACAGTTTTAACGCGCTTCTTAAGACTTTGGAAGAGCCTCCTGAGCATGTCAAGTTCCTATTAGCCACTACGGATCCACAAAAGCTGCCGATTACTATTATCTCGCGCTGTCTGCAGTTCGTATTACGTCCTTTGTCGCAAAGCTTGCTCAGTGAGCATTTAGCCAATGTTCTAACTCAAGAACAAGTAGGCTATACACAGCCTGCACTTTGGCAATTGGCTAGTGCGGCAAAAGGCTCGGTACGTGATGCTTTATCCTTGACCGATCAAGCCATTGCTTTTGGCCAAGGTGCGCTTGATGATGTGACCGTTAATTCGATGCTCGGCTTGATTGATGCGGCCGACTTAGTGAGCTTAATTACAGATATCTATAATCATGATAAGCCTGCTGTCGCTGCCCATATCGAGCAGATGCGTGCGCAAATGGTTGATGCTAGCAGTATGTTTGACGGACTCGCTGAGCTATTGCATCAGTTGGCATTGTGTCAGCTGCTGCCCGAAGTCGCTCTCAATGTCAATGAAGCGCAAGCACAGCATATCGATCAGCTTGCCCAGCATATGAGCCCTGACGTATTACAGCTTTATTATGAAATTGTGGTACAAGCACGGGAAGGCGTCAAGCTTGCCAGTACGCCGATGCAAGCACTTGAGATGTGTATTTTACGTCTCTTAGCTTTTCGTCCCTTACCGGTTGATGAGATATTAGCCAATGTACTTGATAGTACGGTAATGGCTATAGAAAAACCTACTACCACTGTCTCTAGCGCTACATTAATCACTGAGCCAGTGTCATCATCATTAGAATTACAAACTCAATCTGATAATATCGTTTATGAGAATATTGATACAAGTGTCAATGATAAACAGGATGTTGGTGCTGATAATAGTATTACTCAACATGAGCAATATTACTCAAATGACGAGGCTAGTCATTTAAACCAGTACGACAATTCTAGCGTTTATGACACGCTAGAATTGTCCAATAATCAGCCTGAACCCGTTGTTGAACCCGTTGTTGAACCCGTTGTTGAACCCGTTGTTGAACCCGTTGTTGAACCCGTTGTTGAACCCGTTGTTGAACCCGTTGTTGAACCCGTTGTTGAACCCGTTGTTGAACCCGTTGTTGAACCCGTTGTTGAACCCGTTGTTGAACCCGTTGTTGAACCCGTTGTTGAACCCGAGGTAAATGATTCTCAATTATTAATTCAATCTGAAGACCCTCGGGCGCTTCTACGTTGTCCGCCGCAAGAATTGATAGGTGAGTGGACACCAGAAAAATGGGACTATTGGCTACAAACTGCTCGTGAAGCCGCTAGTTTGGCTCAAGATGAATTGGCGCTTGCCCGTCAAGGTATGATGACAGGCAGCTGTAATGCCGAAGCCATCTTTGTCACAGCAGTCGATAGTAAGCATTTGCAGGCAACCTTTGAGCAGCTAGCGACAAAGATGCAGGTACAATTCCCTGATGCTGCCATCAGCTTACGAATTGATAGCAGTATCGCGCAAGCCGATGATAAAACCCCAGAGCGTCGTCAACAAAAACGTCTCGTTGAGGCTAAAACAGTGGCAGAATCAAGATTGTTTAATACGCCAGTGATGCAATATTTAACCGAGCGCGGCGAAGGAAAAATGGGCAAGGTTCAGTTATATTAAACAGTCATACATTTATTAATTGATTGATAGTTTATAAAAATTAGCACTTTATTAAAAATATTGTATTTATTGAAAAATCAAGGCGATATTTATCTATCATCTTGATTTTTTTTACCTTTATTGATTAAGGAACACTCACATCTTACTCTGAGTTTAATATTAAAAAACTGTAAGATTTATCATTATCCGCTATAATGGTTAAGTTATATTAACAACTAAAAAGCAGCTTGGATGAGAATATGTTAGATAATTTACGTGGTATGGCTGTGTTTGCTAGTGTGGTCGGACACGGCTCCTTTAGTGGTTCAGCCCGTGAGCTTGGTATCACCACCAGCGCCGTCAGTCAGCAAATACGTTCTTTAGAGAACGAGCTTGGTGTGGTGTTATTACATCGCTCAACCCGTAAGCTCAGCTTAACAGAAGCGGGTGCTAGCTTTTATGAAGCGGCAAAAGATGTGGTAAGTGCGGCAGAGCAAGGTCGAATTAAAGTCAATCAATTACGTGATGAATTGGCAGGTAGTTTGCGTATTGCAACGACCCCAGAGCTTGGTGTCAATCATATTTTGCCAGCACTATCGACTTGGATGTCAGCGCACGATGATCTTAGTATTACCTATTTTGCAGATAATAATTATATTGATATGATTGATGAGCGAATCGATATTGCGATACGTATGAGCCCCAATATCAACGACTCAACTGTGAGCAATCATCCGTTATCTGATGTGCGTCAAATGTTGGTCGCTTCACCACAATATTTACGTCAACATAAGAAAATTGAAACACCGAAAGATTTGGCGGATCATCATCTTATCTGTATTGATATCATGAAGGATACAAATAATGTTGAGCTGACTCAGACTGAGACTGGTAAAAAAACACGTATCAAAATGACGTCGCGTATCCATACCAATAACGTCTTTATGGCAATGACCATCGCTAAAGAAGGTCATGGTATTCTTAGAATGATGGAAATGGATGTCAAAAAAGAGCTAGAATCGGGTAACTTGGTCGAAGTTCTAACCGGCTATCAGATGCCAAGTTTTGTACTATATGCTGTAACCTTAAATCGTGAGCAACAGCCTGCAAAAATCACGCGTTGCTTAGAGGTATTAAAAAAATACTTTCATGCAAACTAAGGTTTAGTTTATTTAAATGCTAACAAAGCTGAATGATTAATAATGAAAAAAGCCTATAGATAATTTATCTATAGGCTTTTTATATTTTGGTTAAATAGACGTTTAAAACGAAGGTTTTAGTAAATTAACCAAGCGTTCAACTACTTGTGAGCTTTCATTACGGCTCATATTAAGTGGTGGTAGCAAACGAATTACATGACCGCCTGTAACATTGATGATAAGTTTCTGCTCATCACGAGCACGATCGACAAGCTTGCTACAGTCCATGTCTTCTGGTAGGGCAATGCCAATCATCATCCCAGCGCCGCGACTGCTGACGCCATATTGTCCAAATGCATCAACCATGCTATCACGAATAAACTGTCCCTCGTTGACGGCGTTTTGCATGATATCACTGTTCGCCAATACGTCATATACGCTATGTACCACACGACTGGCTAACGGTGTACCACCATAGGTTGAGCCATGACTACCAGCTCCAAATAAGCCATTAGCGCGACCACGTACCATACAGGCACCGACAGGAAAGCCATTACCTAAGCCTTTAGCCGTCGTTAATACATCAGGGCGTGCGCTGCTATGCTGATAAGCAAAATACTTACCTGTTCGTCCATTGCCTGTCTGTACTTCATCAAGCATGAACAGCCAATTATGTGTATCGCATACGGCTTGTATCTGCTCAAGGTAAGTAAAGCCGTTAGCTGCCGTATTAAGACCACCTTCACCTTGAATAGGCTCTACGAATACCGCGCAAATATCCTCATAGTCATGAGCTGCTTGTTTAATGGCGGCAATATCCCCAAATGGCACACGGATAAAATCATTATCTAAAGTGTAAAAGCCTTCGCGCGCTTTGGGGTTGGCAGTTGCTGATAATGATAATAAGGTACGACCATGGAAAGATTGCTCCATCACAATGACTTTTGGACGCTTAAAACCCTGTTGATGTGCGTATAGACGCGCCAATTTTAGTGCTGCTTCATTTGCTTCAGCGCCACTATTGGCAAAAAATACACTGTCCATTTGCGCGGCATTACATAATGCTTCACCAGCACGCTCTTGCCAGTCTATACCAAATAAATTACTGGTATGAACCAATGTTGCTGCCTGCTGTTGAATAGCTTCGGTTACTTGTGGATGGCAATGTCCTAAACCACATACCGCGATACCAGTCAATGCGTCTAGATAAGGCGTCTCATCTTGAGTATAGAGCCAGCTTCCTGAGCCGCGGGTAAAACTGATAGGTTGACGAAGATAAGTGGGCATCAGGTAAGTAGCAGACATGTACAGCATCCTTGGAATCATAAAGTGATAAAAGTAAGAGGGTAAAGCGCTTAATGTTATAGCTCATCAGAAAACGGCGTCGACTCAGCAGGCAATGTATAGTCTTCGTTTGCCCATGCGCCAAGATCGATCAGTTTACAGTGATGACTACAAAATGGCTTATATTTATTATCTTGCCATGTGGTTTGCTTACCGCATTCTGGACAAGGATACGTTTTAGGTGAAAGGCTGGCGTTAGAAGTAGATTCGGTCATAATAAAAGTAGAGAGATCCTTGGTTTTATCAACAAAGTATCCTCAAAAAGTAAGCAGTAATTGATTTTCAAATCATTGCTCTATTAATCTGATTGAGAAAGCTATCTGTCGATGAGTAATCGATATCGCGATATTACTATTGGGTTGCATTGACTATATAATAGCATGCAGCCGAATAATGACAAATGACAAATACTTTAAGGACAGCAAATGACTGACAACCTTGAGCTTTCACATCAGCAAGAGCGGGCATTTCAACCTCAACGACTCTCAGCACCACGTGATTTTTTGATGCCAGACGCAGCACTTAAACCTAAATCATCACTCGTTTTGGAGATTGGCGCAGGGAAGGGCAAGCATGCCTTAAGCTTTGCCATGCAAAATCCTGATAAGCATCTGATTGCGATTGAGCGTACTCGCAATAAGTTTGAGGCATTTAAAAAATTGGCAGCGCAGCAGAATTCTGCCAATTTGACCGCTATTCATGCTGATGCAATTGCATGGATCGTACATGCAATTGCGCCAAACAGTATCGATAGTATCTATATCTTATATCCCAATCCTGAACAGCACAATCCCAATCAACAATGGCTTAATATGCCGTTTTTTGAGTTTTTACTGTCACGCTTACAGGTAGGCGGGGAGATAATATTGGCAACCAACATCGAAACATATATGGACAATGCTGAGCATCAAGCAAATGAAGTATGGTGTTTGCCCAATACGCGTAGTCAGGTTGCAAGCAGTAGTCAGCGTACACATTTTGAAGTTAAATACTTAGCACGGCAAGAAACCTGTTGGGAATTGAACATGAAGAAACCTGAAGGTTATCAAACCAGATTCGATAAGTGGATGATAGCTGATGTGAGTATTTAAGATAATAGCCTAAGTAAAAGATAAAAGAATTACATTTGCTATAAAATGCTAAGGTTAAGTTAAAACTATAAAATAGCCTAAGCAATTAAGATTGTAATAAATAAAACCGCCCCAGAAAGGCAGTTCAAAAATCCGTCGAGTAAGTACGTTAAAATAAGTTTATAAAAACGGTTTTACTAAATTATTAGAATCCGTACGAGCATCAAGCACAGTCAAAAAAGTATAGGCACCGATAAATTTCCGACTGATAAACATAAACTCTTTAGGTGGTAGATTGAACTCGAAAGACTGCATCGCTTGTGTCGCATCATTTGAGAGGCGAGTATGCAGCTTACTGTTAGCCCAAATATAGCGCTGTTGGTCATCTAGACAATTAGCAGGCATATCAGTGTTTATCACAGGCTCACTAAAAGGTTCAGTTGCCAACAAAAACAATGAGGCGATATCTGAACGTACTTTATCACTCATGGTATCAAAAAAGTCATAACCAGTCATGGCACTCATCATAGATTGATGATCATGATAATAACCGGAACGTAATAAATTATGAGCAATCGTCAATAAGTTGTTATCGAACTGGCGAATCGCACCAAAATCTAATAAGACCAGTTTATCAATTTCAGTTTCGTCGCGTGCGACACGGACAAGGTAATTACCAAAGTTTGGATCCGTTTGCATCTCACCCCAAACGAAAATCTCTTGTATCATGATTTCGATAGCCGCCTGACCGATGGCGTTTCGACGCTCAAGAGGGAGTAGTTGCAATGCGTCAGAAACCACACTGATACCCGGCTCATAAGACATACAAAGTAAGCGCTTGGTCGAATAATGGCGGTTAATTCTCGGTACAACATAACGTGCATCGTCAATCAAACGGTTATAGAACCGCTCTGTTGTGTCAGCTTCCGCCTCATAGTCGACTTCATGATGTAATAAATCACGTATCTCTTCAAACCATGCATCGAGTGAACGGGTTTGTGGAACGATATTACTAACCTTTAATAGGCTCTTAAATAGAGCCAAATCAGAGTTAATCGCATCAGCTACACCCGGATATTGAATCTTTAATACCACTTGCTCACCCGTGGCTATGACGGTTGCACGGTGAACTTGGGCGAGGGATGCTGTACCAATAGGGACAGGGTCAACCTGAAGATCCTGCAGCTTATTACCCAATAAATCCTGTAAATTCTGCTCGATTTTTGGCCATGCAAGTGTCGCTGTATCATCATTAAGCGTTTGTAAGGCACGGGTAATCTCAGGTGGTAAGATATGCTCACCATAAATCGCTAGCATTTGACCAATTTTCACGACAGAGCCTTTTAATTTACCAAGCTCTTCTGCCAAATAATGCGCCTGTTCTTCCATAAAAATCTGGTTACGTGCTGTACGTGCTTCTTTATTAAGAAACATACCAGACACGCTATTACCTGCCCAACGTCGACCAATGTTCAATGAGGTTTTGGCAATCGACATACGACGATCAAACCCCGATGTTTTTAAATTATCGATAGACTGCTTGTTATTAGAAGACCTAGAGGTATTGTTTGCCATAGATATCGTCATTTCATCGAGTTGGTATTGATTTGTGGGTGATGTACCTACAATACAAGGGAGATGTGCTATGAGTGTACAGAATTGTATCATATAAAGAAGGCAGGTTTTGCAGCTTAGCCAAGCGACGTTATTTACTTTGTAATTTAGGCTAGCATACTGAAATTCTTAAGCATTTTTTGCCTGTTAGTTTTAGCAGCCTTTAAAAACTATAACCAATCAAAAAATTCAACCTAGCATCACGCTAGGTCGAATTTATCAAAAGTCGCTATAGGTAAGTGCTACTTATCACTACTATTTAAATGTTTTCACGGGCAATAGCATGATGACCGATATCACGGCGATAATGAGCACCATCAAAACTAATGGCAGCAGTGACCGTTAATGCTGCTTGCTGTGCATCTGAGATGCTATCTGCTAATGCAGTCACACATAATACACGCCCGCCATTGGTCACGACTTCTTTCTCATTGCTAGGAGCATTTTCATGAGAAAAAGCCGTGCCCGCATGAAAAACTTTTACCGAATTTTGATTGTCATTATTTAATTCTGGCAAGCCTGCAATCACATCACCTTTCGATGAAGTTTCAGGGTAGCCTTTTGAGGCGACGACAATACCAAGGGCAGGGCGCTCATCCCAGTTGGCTTCGCTCGGTAATTTACCTTCAAGTCCTTGTGCAACCAAATCAACCATTGACGATTGTAAACGCATCAAAATAGGCTGCGTCTCCGGATCGCCAAAACGGCAGTTAAACTCAATCACATACGGGTCGCCCGCATCATCAATCATGAGTCCAGCATATAAAAATCCGGTATAAGGATAACCGGCAGCTTTCATCGCATCTACAACAGGCTGAATCACTTGTGCCATGACTTTATCATGAACCTCTTGAGTGACAACTGGCGCAGGAGAATATGCACCCATGCCGCCTGTGTTTGGACCCGCATCACCTTCAAAAGCACGCTTATGGTCTTGGCTGGTTGCCATTGGCAGGATATTTTCACCATCGACCATACAGATAAAACTGGCTTCCTCGCCTTGCAAAAACTGCTCAATCACCACGCGGCTACCGGCATCGCCAAATTTATTATCTGCCAACATATCGTCAATGGCTTCATGCGCCTGTTCGATCGTCTCAGCAACAATGACCCCTTTACCGGCAGCAAGACCATCCGCTTTAATTACAATAGGTGCGCCTTGCCCATCGATATAAGCCTTTGCCGCTACTGCGTCGGTAAAGCCCTGATAAGCCGCCGTTGGGATATTGTTTTGTTCCATGAATTCTTTGGCAAAAGTCTTTGAGCCTTCTAACTGCGCGCAATACGCTGTTGGACCCCAAGCTTTGATGCCAGCAGCACGACAAGCATCGACAATGCCTGTTACCAACGGTGCTTCTGGACCAACGATGACCATGTCGATAGCGTTATTCTGACAAAACTTGATAACAGCGCTGTGCTCGCCTGCATCAGTGGCGTCTTCCAAAGTGACGTTTTGGCATTTGGGTTCAAGGGCGGTGCCAGCATTACCAGGCGCGATATAGATATTTTTTACATTATTATCTTTTGCGCACTGCCATGCTAGTGCGTGTTCACGACCACCTGAACCAATCACCAAAATATTCATCATACCTCTTGCCCTTAGCATTAAAATTCATAATAAGTGAGTTAATAGCGAGCCAGCAAAATACTGTCCAATATTCTGCGCTATTCTAACAAAAAAATGCTGCCATTGTCATGACTATGTGTCATAGCTATGCGCCTGTCCGTCTATATTCAGCCGTATCAAATCACAATCGTCTCATTAGTAAATGTTATCGACATCTCACTGATTCATGAAATGATGTTGTACGCTTTAGCTATGACAGCAGGTGCGTTACAATTCCACCTGAGAGATAGCCTTGAGTGAAATTATTTACTCATAGACCTGTTAAACCTCACAAAATAGTTCGTATAGCGGGAGTCAGACAAACCATGATTGCTAATGATCAATAAGTTCAAACTTAATTATTCACAATACATAAGACATAACACCTAAATAAGAAGCTTATAAAAAAGCGCAAGGACAAAGGATATGCCAAACTCTCTAAATATCGCAAAAGAGCGGATCAGCCAGATAAGCGATATTGCCACCAGTTATGTACAAGCGGACAAATCATTATTTGACCACTTTATTCATAGCTACTATCAGCCATTACATCAAGAGACTGCAAAGGACATCAGTAATGCTGATTTGGCTGGGATGGCGCTGCATCATTTTACGCTATTAAAAGCCTATGATCGTAGCCATCCGCAGCTTGCCATATTAAACCCCATTGCAGAAGAGCAGCATTTTCACAGCTCACATACCGTTATCCAAATCGTTGCCTATGATCGACCATTTTTGGTCGACACGCTATTGATGAGTCTTGAAGAGCAAGGCATCGATGTGCATCGTACTTATCATATCATTGTCAATGTCGAACGCGATGAAAATGGCGCGATCACTAAAGTTGAAAGCGCTCAAGAAAGTGGCACCTCACACATGTCTTTGATTCATTGTGAAATCTCTTATCAAGACAATGATGAATTGGCGGCATTAAAACAGATGCTGCTGGCAAAAGTAGACACCCTTGATGTCGTCGTTGATGACTGGCAGCAGATACGTGCCAAGCTAACCGATATAAAAGCGGAACTTGCTACAAAAACACTGCCGGAAGTATTTTACTCTCAACAAGAGATTCAAGCATTTTTAGATTGGGTCTTGGACGATCACTTTATCTTTTTGGGATATCGAGAGTACCGCTTGGAAGACGGGCACAGAATCGAGGTTAATAGTGTTGGCAATACAGCCAACCAAGACGACCGTAGTGATTTGGATTTATTTTCTATTGGTAATAGTGGGCTTGGGCTATTACGTGGCGGTAGTGAAGATCAGCTTTCAAAAAGCTTTGACGAGCTGCCAAGCAATCTAAAAAGACTGCTAACAGCGCCGCAAGTATTGGTATTGTCAAAATCAAGCCGAGTATCGCCAGTACATCGCCCAGTTTATATGGATTTTTTGGGCATTCATAAGTTTGATGATAATGGAAAACTCATCGGTGAGCATCGTTTTATTGGTCTTTTTACAGCGCAAGCTTATCAACTAAGCGTGCAACAAATTCCATTATTACGCGAAAAATCCAATAAAATCATGGCGATGGCAAAACTACCACGTGATGGTCATGCGTATCATAAAATGATGCATATCATTAACACCTTGCCGCGCGATGACTTGTTTCAAGCCAGCATTGAAGATCTTTACCCGACAGTACTAGGAATTAGCCAACTACAGGACAAAAAAAGCCTGCGCTTATTTTGCCGTATCGATCATTACCAGCGTTTTGTTTCCTGCTTGGTCTATATTCCGCGTGATAAATTCAATACCGAACTTCGCATCAAGGTACAGAACGTCCTAAAAGAAGCTTATGGTGGTACATCTTCAGGCTTTACAACGGAGTTTAATGAATCTGAACATGCCCGCGTCCATGTGCATGTCCGTACAGTGCCAGGTCAAGTGCATGAGGTGGATACCGCTGCGCTCCAAGCCAAGCTGTCCTTTTTGATGCAGTCGTGGAGTGATAATTATCAAAAAATGCTGCTGGATAATGTCGGTGAGCAGCATGCCAATGCTCTGACGCGCAGATTTTTAAGTTATATCCCTGCCGCTTACCAAGAGCGATTCGATGCACGTACTGCCGTTGAAGATACCAAGCGTTTGGCTGGACTTAGCGATGAGCAGCCGATGATTTGGCACTTGTATCAATCGACAGGTGACGCAAGCAATCAGTTGCACTTAAAGCTATATGGTCGTCAAAAAGCAGTTATCTTATCTAAAGTCTTACCCGTACTAGAGAACTTCGGGGTATCAGTTATCTCAGCGCAGACCTATGAGTTTGATTTACCTGAGCAACCTATTTGGATGCAGGAGTATGAGCTGGTCTTAGAGCACGTTGATACCATTGATATGCAAGTGGTGCGTGCACAATTTGAGGACAGCTTAAAGCAAATTTGGGCAGGACAGGTGGAGAGTGATTCGCTTAACGAATTGGTATTGACCACCAAGTTAGATACTTATGATGTGGTGGTACTGCGCGCCTTGTCACGCTATATGATGCAAGCGAAAGCACCGTTCTCAAATGTCTATATTCAACAAACTATGGTCAAAAACAGTGACATCAGTGTCGCATTAGGCAGTTTATTTGATGCACGAATGAATCCTAACTATAGTGAAGAGGAACGTACCAGCAAAACCAGCCAGATTCGAGCACAGATTACCACCGCATTAGCAGGTGTCAGTAGCTTGGATGAAGATCGTATCTTCCGCTGGTACTTGGATTTAATTAACGCCATGGTCCGTACCAACTTTTATCAAAGAGAGGCGAATGGGCAGCGTAAAGATCGTTTGTCCTTTAAATTTTTGGCAGCAGATATTCCAAATTTGCCAAAACCTAAGCCGATGTTTGAGATATTTGTCTATTCACCACGCGTTGAAGCAGTGCATTTGCGCGGTGGTAAAGTCGCTCGCGGCGGGCTGCGCTGGTCTGATCGTATGGAAGATTTCCGTACTGAAGTACTTGGTCTGGTTAAAGCACAAATGGTCAAAAATGCCGTTATCGTACCGGTTGGCTCAAAAGGCGGTTTTATCGTTAAAACCAAAACGATGGCGGATGGTCGTGATGTATTCCAA
Source organism: Psychrobacter cryohalolentis K5 (assembly GCF_000013905.1). NCBI lineage: Bacteria > Pseudomonadati > Pseudomonadota > Gammaproteobacteria > Moraxellales > Moraxellaceae > Psychrobacter > Psychrobacter cryohalolentis. The sequence goes on along the minus strand of NC_007969.1, from coordinate 1,717,422 downwards.
GCTGAAGGTATTGCCTGCTATCAGACATTCCTTCGCGGTATGCTTGATGTGACCGACAATATCGTCGATGGTGCGATTGTCCCGCCAGCCAATACCGTACGTCATGATGAAGATGATCCGTATTTGGTGGTCGCTGCCGATAAAGGTACGGCAACCTTTTCTGATATCGCTAATGCTTTGTCTGCTGAATATAACTTTTGGCTAGATGATGCCTTTGCTTCTGGTGGCTCGGTTGGTTATGACCACAAAGCGATGGGCATTACCGCCCGCGGTGGTTGGGAGTCGGTCAAGCGCCACTTCCGTATGCGCGGCATGGACATTCAAAATCGCGATGATTTTACCGTCGTGGCGATTGGCGACATGAGTGGTGACGTCTTTGGTAACGGTATGCTCAGATCAACCCATACCAAACTGGTTGCTGCCTTTAACCATCTGCATATTTTTATTGACCCAAATCCAGATACAGCAGCGTCTTTTGCAGAACGCGAGCGCTTATTTAACTTACCTCGCTCGTCATGGGAAGATTATAACCAGTCTCTCATTAGCCAAGGCGGTGGTATCTTCTCACGTCAAGACAAGACCATTGCTATCAGCCCTGAAATGAAAGCGGTTTTTGATATCTCAGATGACAGCTTAGCACCAAATGACTTTATCAGCGCGTTGCTAAAATCGCCAGTAGATCTCATTTGGAATGGTGGTATCGGTACTTATGTGAAAAGTAGTGAGGAGAGTCATGCTGACGTAGGTGATCGTGCCAATGATGCCGTACGTGTCAACGGTGGCGAATTACGTGCGGCTATCGTCGGTGAAGGCGGTAACCTAGGCCTCACGCAACGAGGTCGTATCGAGTATGCCCAAACTGGTGGACGTATTTATACTGATGCTATCGATAACTCAGGCGGCGTCAACTGCTCAGATCATGAAGTCAATATCAAAATCTTACTTGGCAAAGTGGTTGAGCAAGGTGATATGACGTTGAAGCAGCGTAATGAGCTTCTTGAAAGCATGACCGAGACCATTAGCGAATTGGTGCTGCGTCAAAACTATCTGCAACCGCAAGCAATTGAGCTGAGTCAAATCCGGGCAGCTGCAAACTTAAGCGATCATCAGCGCTTTATTCAGATGTTAGAAGCAGAAGGGCGTCTAGATCGAGCGATTGAGTATTTGCCATCAGATGAAGAGATTGCTAAACGCCAAAAATCTGGCACAGGTCTAACCAATCCTGAGCTAGCCGTTGTGATGGCTTACGGAAAAATGTGGGTTTATGACAACTTACTGCTCTCAGATTTACCGGATGCGCCGTATTTCGTTAATGAATTACGCAAATATTTCCCCGATGAGCTGGCATCAAAATTCTTTGATGAGATGACTGAACACCGTTTACACCGTGAAATCATCAGTACGTATATGACCAATAGTGTGGTCAACCGTCTGGGTATCGAAGCATTATTCCGTCTGCATGAAGAAACAGGACAAACGCTTGCCACTATCGTGCGCGGCTATGCCATTGCGCGTGATGTGTTCCATGTCTCAAAAGCATGGGAGCTACTTGAAGCACTTGACAATCAAGTCGATGCCACTTTGCTGCTTGAGCTTGAACTGCGTCTGCGCGATGCACTCGAAAACGGAGTAGTCTGGTTTATCAATGCCTTTGGACAAGATTTGCAAGTGGCCGATATGATTAGCCGTTTTGAAGACAGTGTCGAAAAGCTAACCAAATCAGGCGGATTTATTGAGCAGCAATTTTCACAATACTTGCAAGCCGATACCACAAGCTTGATAGAAGATGGTCTTTCTATCAATGATGCATCGATGTTTGCAATGTTGCCATACCATGTTGATGCCCTTGATGCTGCCCTCTTAGCAGAGCAGTACGAACGTCCGGTTGATGAGATTGCCACTTTATACTTTGAGGCCTATCACGTTTTGCAGCTTGATTGGATGATTGATAATATTGCTATCTTGCCGCAGCAAGACCACTGGGATCGCCGTGCCCGTCATGCGCTTGCCAATGATGTATCGCGCAGCTTACGTATGCTGATGGAGACGTTATTGACTCAACCTGATGCCATTCAAGCCTTCAGTGATTGGAAATCGCGTCATGCTAGCCAGCTTGCCGGCGTTACTGCTGAGATGAACAAACTTGATAGCAATAATGATAGCCAAATCAGCCTCTCAACGTTATCCGTCTTGATGAGTGAGTTAAGTGGTTTAGTGACCAAATAGCGAATCAAGTAAGTAAATAGATAGTTTGATTATAAAAAACCACCGTTATTCGTTAACGGTGGTTTTTTTATGTTTTTATGCTAAATAGCCGTGCCAGTATCATTTAATAAATGCCTTTAAACGTACTTCTTTATCATATGTCGTCATCAATCCTGCTAACTTATCATACTTTATCACTCATAACGCGCCGACATCCTTGACCGCTGATTTGGCTAAAGCCGCCCGATATTTTTTCGACCTTTATTTGGGTCAAAATGCGATCTTTTAACGCCTGTACATGAGAGATAATACCAATCAATTTCCCTTCTTGTTGCAAGCCTGTCAAGGTATCTAGAGCAATATCTAACGACTCTTCATCAAGCGTGCCAAAACCTTCATCCAAAAATAGCGAATCCACACGGATGTTGTGACTGGCCATTTGAGATAGTCCAAGAGCGAGCGCGAGACTGATAATGAAGCCTTCACCACCAGATAAGTTTTTGGTGCTGCGAATATCGCCGCCTTGATAGTTATCAATCACATTAAGCTCAAGCGGATTGCTGTCATCATGAATCAGCAAATAGCGGTCACTCATTTTTTGTAGTTGGCTATTGGCATGGCTAATCATAACTTCAAAGGTTAAGCCTTGAGCAAAGGTACGATATTTCTTACCATCGGCTGAACCAATTAAAGTATGCAGCTGCTGCCAAACTTGTAACTTCTCTTTTTGCGTATTAATGGCGGTAAGCTGCGTTGCTCGTTGACCTTTTTGGTTCTCATTGTCTTTGAGCTTTTGAACAATAGCACCAATCTGTTGGCTGAGCTGATCAATCTCCATCTGAATATGCTGATGTTGGGCGGCAATCATTTCTTGGCTGACATTCGTCATAGCAAGAGATAGGTTCTGCTCTAATGATTGTTGGGTGCTATCTAACTGTGACTTTGCCTGCTGCAAGGCGCTGTCAATCGCAAGCTTACGAGTATGTAAAGCATCACGCTCTTCTTTAGGCAGGCGCGCACGGGTAAAAGCGTCTTCATCCACAAACTGCGCCGCTGTTAGATGCTCCATAAATACAGCTTGCTGCGTATTTAGCGCTGTCGTAGCAGACTGCAATTCTGCCAATAGCTGTCGTTGTCTGTTTTGCAATTGCTCTAATACTTGCTGCGTGCTGTCTAGCTGTCTTTGAGCATTTGCTTGTTTGGCTTTTGCCTCATCCACTGTGCGGCGCAGTAGAGTGTCTTCTGACTCTGGGTTTTTGTCTGAAAAAAGCTCTGTTCTTTTGCTCTTGAGCATCTCAAGATCTATCTTTTTGTCCGCTATTAAGTGTTCGAGATTCTTTAGTGCGCTTTCATCCGTGCAAAGCTGTGTTTGCTTAGTGTCAATTTGAGCGCTCACTGTACTTAATGTATTGGTTAGCTGTTGCTGGCTGTTTTTTCTCTCGTTAAAATATTTTTTTAGCTGACTTAGCATGCTGCGCTGTTGACGTAATCTGTCAATATGACGCTCATAGTTACTGCTATCTAGTACGGTTTTCTCATCAGTACTAGCATCCAATTGCTTAAGTGCGCTTTGAATGTCTGCTTTTTTAAAATCAATACTTAAGTATTCTGCATAGTTATCCGCCGGATACTTATCTGCCAAAGTTAGAATACTGCTAGTAAGAGAGGTTAATGCCAAAAAGTTGGTGGCTATTTTATCTTCAGTAGTGTCTATTTTCTGCGAGTGTAGCTTGATATCCGTCGTCAGGTGATTGATCTTGCTCATCAATACCTGATGCTGCTTTTCATCACTCTCTATAGCAATAGAGAGCTCTGATATGCTTTGTGTCAAGTCATCATGTTGAAACAATAAGTCTTTAAGAGACTGCTTTTGCTCGAGTAGCTTTTGTTTGACGCTGTTTAGTAAAGGTAATGTGCGTTCAACGTCATTATCAATCGCATTGATATCCTTACTCAGTTGATAAAGCGGATGAATAATCCCTGCAATCGCTTTGGAACAATTTTGATTGGCGTTAAAAAGTGAAAGTAGGCTATCTTGAATGTCGTTGCTCAACATCTCACACTGCTGCTGTAATGTTACTAACTGCTGCTGTTGATTGCTAATGGTCTCATTTTTAGTAGCATGGTCGATATGATGTTTAGATAACGCTTGTTCGAGATGCTCAATGAGTATATCAAGCTCAGCTATTTGCTGCTGGGTCTGCTGTGTTAGTGGCAATGCTTGTTTATTGTCAAGTTGGCTATCCAATAGCGGATGATGCTTACCATAAGGATGCTCATGCGCGCCGCAAAGCGGGCAGGGCGTACCGTCTTTAAGCTCCAAGATATAATCTTCAAGTCTTGCAATTTTTTGCAGTAAATGAAGGTGCGTCTGTTTGTCTTGTTTTTTAAGCTTAGTGCTCTGAATGTCGGTGCGATGAGTGGCAACTAAATCTTCTAAGACCATCAGCTCTTGCTTCAATACCGGTAGCGTGAGATTGATTTTATGGATTTGACTGATCAGCTGAGAACGCTGTGTAATCTTAAAGCTCACCTGCTCAATTTGTATGATGATTGGATCGATTTGTTCTTGCTCACCGCGCATACTAGCAAGCGGCTGCTTTTGAATGATCACTGCTTGCTGCTGTTGGAGATTTAGCAGTTGCTCGCGCCGCTGCGCTACCAATGAAAGATCAGTATCTTGCTGTTTAGACAATATCTCAAAATCCGCTTGTAGCTGGCGGGCATGGCTATGTTGACTCATCCTAGCGGCTGAAAGTTTAGCATTATCTTCTAGTAGCGCCCTTAATCGTTGACAGCTACTATCAAAGATTGTCATATCGGTATCAAGGTCACTCAGCTCTGGGTAGTTGTCAAAGTAATTGTCGATATTATTTAGCTGAGTTTTGGTGCTATCGGCGGTTTGCTGATGACTTTGGATGGCTTGGCTTAATATCTGTACATTGCCTGCCAATAATTCCTTTCGCTGACTATCTTCCCCTAAGGATTGAGACTGTTGCCTTATATTGCTGTCTAATTCGCGTACCTGTGCGATGAGAGGCAAATTTATTTGAAGGTTGTCTGATGCTTGCTTTTCTAGCGTATTGGCATTGTCTAAATGGCGAGCAGCTTGCGTCAGCGATTCTTGCTGGGCAGGGATTTGACTCATCAAACTCTGTTGCTCAATATCAAGCTTCTGGACCGTATCACGGCGATAGCTAAGCTCACGAAACTGGCTATCAATCTCTAATGCCTTGTTTGCAATACTTAAACGCTTAGCCTCTGGAATATAAGCTTGCTGCGCTTGCTGGGCGCTTGCAAACTCGCTCTGATAAATAGACAGGTTGCTTTGTAGCTGTTGTATGTTATTTAGCCATTGTAGCTGCTCACTTAATGTCTTAAAGGTTTGTCGCTGCGTACTCTGCTGCTGATTCAATACTTTTAGATCGGCTTCCAATAGGTTTTCGTTTTCAACACTTAGTAAAGACAAGCCATCAACGCCTGCCTGCAACTTACTGAGCACATCTTCTTCCAAGCGTTTTTTCTCATGAACATTGAGTGAGATTTTGGCATAGATAGCGGTACCAGTTATTTTCTCCAAAATCGCCGCTCTATCACCAATATCAGATTTTAAAAACGCGGCAAAACTACCTTGCGCAAGCATGATGGAGCGGGTAAATTGGCTAAAATCCATGCCAATAAGCGTTTGAATATAAGCTGAGGTTTTGGATTTTTTCTCTTCTAAAATCTTGCCAGACTTGACCTCGCTAATCTCGTGCTTAATCGGTAATAAGTTACCTTTGGCTTTTTTGTGGGCACGATGTTGGTACCATGAACACTGATATTGCTTGGCGTCAATCTCGATAATAACTTCAGCCGAGCACTCTCCTGTACCTTGGGTCATGATCTCATTGGTAGAGCCAGTAATATCACCGAGTCGTGGCGTTTGGCTGTAGAGCGCCAAGCAAATAGCATCTAAAATAGTGGTCTTGCCAGCGCCTGTTTGCCCGGTAATAGCAAAGATACCTTCGTTAAGAAAAGCGGCGTCACTAAAATCAATGTGCCATTCGCCTTTTAAGGAGTTGAGGTTTTTAAGTCTGAGTTCAATTAGGCGCATGGCAGGGTCTTATTTTTATAGATATCAATGATAATTTGCGGTTAATTGTATCAGGCTGATGAGTTTTAGCTATTATTCAGCTTGAGTATCTGCATGATGTAGGTCATAAACGATTTGCTCATAAGCCTCTCGCAAGGTTAATCTTTGCTCATCGGGGATGTTATGAGTGGCTAGACAACGCTCAAATACTTCATGTTCATTTAAGTCTTGTAGCGTCTCAGAGATTTGTTGCTGATTAAGTACTTTGTTATAAGTGCGCGTATTTTTTATTTTTAACACCTCACACGGCAAGCCTTCTACCATCGCTTGAATGCTTTCACGCAATTCGCTAATCACCTCATCACCAGTGTAGATAATCTCTAACCAGACCGATTCTGTATCAGACAGAGCTTCAATAACATTATCAACTTTTTGATTAATAGTCTCCAAATCACCTGATACTTGCGCCAAGTTTTGGAACTTTGGAATAGGCATTGAGATAACTTGCATCTGACGTGAAGTATCATGATGCAGTGGCGTGGCGGGTAAAGTGAAAGGAGTGCTTAGAATAACTTCTGTTTGTTCAGAGGGTTCTTCAATACTCGTTTCACTATGCTGATCACTTTCTAGAGACTCGACATCAGCAAATAGGTCATCCATAAAACTTGCCGCCTGATTGACTGCTTTTTTAACGGTTTTTTCTACGGTCTTATCAGTGTTAATAAGGGTGTTGTTCAGCTGATGAGGGCTGCTCTCAGAGGTATTTTCCAGTGTTAGCTCTTTGTTTTTTAGCACCGTGCCAAACTGTATGAGCAATACTTGCTTTTGCTGGCGCGCCTCACCAAAGCCCATTGCAATGGGTGATCCTGAATATCGAATGGTTTCACGCCCACCGACGCGCTGCGGCACATGTAAATGCCCAAGCGCCACGTAATCAAAGCTTTCACTGAACATATCAGCGGAGACTTTACCAAGTGAACCAACATATAGCTCACGAACACCATCATCATCAGTAGTGGTGCCGCCGGCAGCGAACAGATGCCCTGTGGCAATAATAGGGATATGGCGCTTATGCGATTTTAATAATTCAGCTTGTTTGGCGTTGGCAATCTCTGCGACTTCATCATAGTGCGCGCAGATACCAGCGATGACATTGGCGTCTTTGCTTTTAGCTGACTCGCCAGCACTACTGTTACGCACGTCGCGGTCACGCAGATAAGGGACAGCGGCAATAATGCAATGCGGTGTGCCATCTACATCATCTAACACCATCACTTCGTCATTTAAGTCATCACAAGCGGTACCAACGACATGGACATTTAAAAACTTAAGGACATTGCTTGGGGCATCTAGAAATGTCGGTGAATCATGGTTGCCAGCGACGATGACGATATGTTGACAGCATGACTTTGAAACCTTGCCTAAAAACTCGTAATACAGCGCTTGGGCTTTATTGCTTGGCGTCATGGTATCAAAGATATCACCAGCGACAATAAGTACATCCACTTGCTGCGCACTAATGGTGTCTTGTAGCCAGCTTAAAAATGCAGAAAATTCATCGTAGCGCAGACGTCCATAAAGCCTGCGTCCCAAATGCCAGTCAGAGGTGTGCAGGATAGTCAGAGGCGTAACAGCAGATACAGGCATAATGAGGCTTAGTGGTGAATAAAAAGACAGCCATTATTCTAGCAAGGATTAGAGAAGTTTGCTCTGTTGCAATCAGAAAAAAGCCCTACCACTAGATTGGCAGGGCTTTAAATAAAAAGGGGCTTTTAGGGCGCTTTCTAATCAATCACTAACTGCTCAAGACCACCATCTTCTGTTGCCAAATTAGCAATCATAGATAGCGCATGCGCTTGCTGGTTAGGATTTGGTTTTGGTGTCGTAGCAGTACCGCCTCGTAACCAGTTATTATCGTTTTCTGAGGTCTTTTTATTATTATACCAAGCCAAATCATGATGTAAGCTTACGACATCACCCATGATGAGTAGAGCAGGCGTAGGTAGTTGATGTTGTGCTTGTAATTCAACGATGCTAGCAAGTGTACCCGTTAATACTTGCTGATTGGGCATACTGGCGTTAGAGACGATGGCAATCGGGGTCTTTGCACTACGTCCGGCATCAATCAAACCTTGAGTCAAGCGCGGTAGCGAATGCAGACCCATATAGAATACGACTGTTTCATCAGTATTCAAAAAACTTTTGAAGTTATTATTAGGCGCGCCTGCCTTTAAAAACCCTGTCACAAAACGTACTGACTGCGAATGGTCACGATGGGTTAGCGGAATACCAGCATAGCTAGCAGCGGCATTGGCAGCGGTAATGCCCGGCACTACTTGATAAGGGACATTGTGAGAGCGCAGGCTTTCAATCTCTTCACCGCCACGCCCAAAGATAAACGGGTCACCGCCTTTTAGACGCACCACACGCCGACCTTCTTTTGCGCTATTAACCAACAGCTCATTGATGCCCAATTGTGCAACGGCATGATTACTGCGTTTTTTGCCGACAAATACTTTATCGGCATCGCGACGGCATAAATCCAATACTTGCGGTGATACCAGCGCATCATAATAGACAATATCCGCTTGCTGCATCAAGCGTAATGCTTTAAAGGTTAATAATTCTGGGTCACCGGGACCGGCACCAACGATATAAACTTCGCCCATCGTATTTTGGGCTTCTGTTGATTCATCTGTAGCATTTTTTGCAGTGATATTTGCCGCTGTGTTATCTAAATCAGCTTGCAATTGGGCAATGGCTTCGTTTTCATTACCGGAAAACATCAATTGACTGACTTTACCTTCAAATACTTGCTCCCAAAATTGCCGACGCCCAGTCAATGTTGGAATTTTGGCTTTAACGTCACCTCGAAACTCGCCAGCAAGCTTGGCTAATTTACCATAACCTTGCGGAATCAAGGTCTCAAGGCGTGCCCGCAGTAAACGTGCCAGCACCGGCGCTTTACCGTTGGACGAGATACCAATCACGATGGGATTGCGATCGACAATGGCAGGGAAGATAAAATCGCATAAATGTGGCGTATCGACGACGTTGACAGGGATATTTAATGCAGTCGCATCGGAATGTATTTGATGGTTGAGCGTCTCATCGTCAGTGGCGGCGATAATAACGCGCGAGTCTGTCATATAGGTTTTATTATAATTCTCATAAATCAGCGCGTGCTTACTATCACTGAGCAATGCTTGTATCTCATGGCTAATGCTTGGCGCAAGGACAGTGATACACGCACCAGCACGGCTCAGCAAATCAGCTTTGCGTAATGCCACATCACCGCCGCCAACAATCAGTACTTTACGATCTTCTAATTTAAAAAATAGGGGAAAGGTATTCATAGTATGACCAGTCATTCAATTGAATATATACTGCTATTATGAGTTATCAGTTGCGCAGGCTCACGTAATGTATTGGCATTAGTATATTCGTTTTTAAGATATTAAAAGTAGTTTTTGTTGAGAAAGGGAATAGCAGTATAAAATTATGATACTAAAAAAATCCCGCTTAACTCGGTATAAACCGGTTAAGCGGGATTTTTATGCATTGTATTTATTAAATCACAATTCTGTATTTAGCAATTACAACTGCGTATGCAAGCCACATTCGCGGTGCTCTTCTACTTTAGTCGGATCGAAGTAATCGAACTCATTCGGTAGGTTATGTTCTTCAAGATAAACATCCAAATCGCTATCTGTCTTATCAAATAACGGTGCGACTTTTAACACGCCGTCTTTAGACAAGCTCAGGACATCAAGACCTTGACGGAATTCGGTTTGATCTTTACGAATAGCATTGAACCAAACATCAGGCTTTAGCTCATCTAAAGCGCGGCGGAATGGCTCAAGCTTCACTTGATCGGTGAACTCATCATGTAGTGGGTTATCAATACCAGGGATGCCTTCCATCGTCACGTCACGATGGGCAGCAGTTTGCTTAGGAATATAGGTGATCACGTTTAAATTTAAATCACGAATGACTTTATTGGCAAACTGGTAAGTGGCGTCAGTATTATAGCCAGAATCTACCCACAATACGGTGATGTTAGGGCGCAGCGATGCGACCAAATGCAAAATCGCTGACTCGTAAGGACGGAAGTTAGTGGTAATGATTGGGTTTTTCGCTTGGCTTAATGCCCATTCTACGATTTGTTCTGGTGTTTGACCTTGCAAGTCTTGGTTGGCTTGATCGATATCTAGATTTGGGTGTAATTGGCTCATGGTAGATTCCTTGATGAAAGTTCATGTAAAAATGATTTGAGTGAAAAGTAACTAATATAAGTGCTTATGATTTATTCTAAAACTAAGTGCCTGCAAACATCGGTAATGCGCTAGCATCGCGTCCATCGTAGCTGCTGGCAAGCGCATTAAATGCTTGACTGATATCAGAGATAGATTTCATATCATGCTCACTGAGCACAAAGCTATCTGCGCCCGCGCGTAAAAGGTAAGCAATTTGGTCACGGCCAAACTTGCCAGCCATACGAATCTCGCCCTGATAGCCTATTTGACGCAGGGTTTGCGCATAACTAAAACCGCGTCCGTCGGTAAAGGCCGGTACATGAATAACAATCAAATCTTGTTGTAATAAAAAATCTGACAAACCAACCAATATATCGGTGTCATTATCTGACGTAACCCAAACGCCAACACGGCTGGCATGTTCAGTCAATAGCTCGTTCAGCTGCTGTAATAGCCCGCCAGCAAGCTTGCCTTCAGCATTCAATAAATCCGTGAGCGGCAATACGATATCGAATTTTTCTTGTTTATGTAATAGCTCAAGCAGCGATATATGGCTAAGAGCAATGCCATCTGGTAGCTCATCGGTATTAAGCGCCAACCACGTATCACTTTGACCGATATCAATACCTTTGCTGTTTAACACATGATGATTACCCATAGACCTTCTCCTTAAAAGGTGCCACGCCAACGCGATTGACCAAGTCACTAAAAGCTTCTACGTCGTTCTCATTGCTCACGCGCTGCTCTAAATAGACGTCCAGTATTTTTTGTAGGGTAATCGCCACATCTTCGGCTGGTACTGCTTTACCCAATATTTTACCGACCTTGGCATCGTTGCTAGAGTTGCCGCCAAGGCTGATTTGATACCAATGCTCACCCTTTTTATCAACACCCAATATACCGATATCACCTGTATGGTGATGCGCACAGGCATTCATGCAGCCAGACATATTTAGGCGAATTTCACCCAAGTCATAAAGGTAATCGAGATCATCAAATTGCTTCTCGATTTGCTCAGCGATGTTGTGAGTCGTAGCATTGGCGAGTGAGCAATAGTCCCAACCTGGGCAAACAATCATATCGGTTAGTGTGTTTATGTTGGCACGCGCTAAATGCAGTTCAGACAGCTGTTGCCATAGCTCATATAGCTGATTGGTTTGCACATCAGAGAATACGAGATTTTGCTGATAAGTACCGCGCAATTCACCAAAGCTATATTTGTCTGACAGATCCGCGAGAGCATCCATTTGTGATTCGCTGACATCACCAGATGGTACGTAGGTTCCATCGACCAAGCCTGCTTTTAGAGAAATTACGACGGCGCGATAGCCTGCTATTTTATGCGCGACTGTATTTTGGTTATACCAATCGGCAAAATCTTTATTCGCATTGAGTTGCTGTTGCAAGTCAGACTGTACTTGTAAGGCATCAAAGCCAACATAATCAGGCTCACTAAAGAAGCCAATAGCAGTGTCAAAATTGGCATCGGTCAAAGTCAGTGGACCGTCTTTGGTATGGGCTTCCCACTCAGCATCGACCAATTTCGCAAAGGCAGGACCGCCCATGCTCTCGACCAATATTTTGATACGCGCTTTGTATTTATTATCGCGGCGACCATGCAGGTTATAAACGCGCAAAATAGCGTCTAGATAGCTAAGCAGATGCTGACGTGGCAAGAATTCGTTAATTACTTTACCAATCACTGGTGTACGGCCAAGACCGCCACCTACCAATACTTCAAAACCAATCTCGCCTGTGTCATTGGTTTTTACATGTAATCCAACATCATGTACTTGCGTCGCCGCGCGATCATTGGCAGTACCAACGACAGCAATCTTAAATTTACGCGGTAAAAAAGCAAATTCAGGATGAAAGGTAGACCACTGACGGATAATTTCGCAATAAGGGCGTGGATCCGCAATCTCTTCTTGATGAATACCGGCATAAGGATCGGTAGTCGTGTTACGAATACAGTTGCCTGAGGTTTGAATGGCATGCATCTGTACCGATGCTAGCTCCGCCAAAATATCTGGCACTTCTTCTAGCTTTGGCCAGTTTAGCTGGATATTGGTACGGGTCGTGAAGTGTCCGTAACCTTTATCGTACTTACGGGTAATCTCCGCCAGTTTACGCAGTTGATAGCTGGCTAGTAGGCCGTAAGGAATAGCAATACGTAACATCGGCGCATAACGCTGAATATAAAGACCATTCTGCAAACGCAGTGGCAAAAACTGTTCTTCTGGCAGCTCACCCGCCAAAAACCGTTCGGTTTGGTCGCGAAACTGGGCGACTCGTTCTTCTACCAAGGTTTGGTCAGCGTAGTTATATTGATACATGACGTAATCTCAATTTTGTTTTTAGTCTTAAAAGCAGCGACGAAAATGATTTGCGTGTGTAATATATTTTGTTGTCGATCGTAATGTGTACCGTTCAGCTTTACATCATATAAGCTTGTACTTCAAAACATAAATTCCTTTCAGTCATATACATATCCAAACACAGCATAAATTTTCATAACGAAAGTTAGGTAGCCTATGCTTATCGAATTCAATACCTGATTTTAATGAGCAGTTTTTAATCATTTAATAAATAGCTTTAACGTACTGCCATTATCCCTTTGTTCGCCCAATTGCTTCTCTACTACCTTTATCTACAGTTACTCATCTTTCTCTCATCTCTTAAGGTTGTAAAATTACTATGACATCTATCACCCATGATCAAAGACCCTCAAAACTTGTGCCTCCGCACGGTAGTGCTGAGCTTAAGCCGTTACTATTGAATGGTGAGGCTCGCAACCAAGCATTAAAACTTGCCAGTACTTTGCCAGCCATTACGCTCAGCTCACGTGAGCGCGGTGATTTGATTATGTTTGGTATTGGCGGTTTTACGCCGTTAAATGGTTTTATGAATCAAGCCGATTGGCAGGGCGTGGTTGATAATATGCGCCTGCAAAGTGGTGACAATGCGGGCTTGTTTTGGCCGATTCCTATTACTTTATCAGCACCGAAAGCGACAGCGGATAGCCTAAATCAAGGTGATAAAGTTGCTTTGGTAGCGCAAGATGGCGAGATTATGGGTATCTTGACGGTGGAAGAAACCTACACCATTGATAAAGAGCATGAGTGCCAACAAGTATTTACCACCACAGATCCTGAGCATCCTGGTGTCCAACAAGTACTGGAGCAAGGTGAAGTCAACATTGCAGGTAGCGTTGAAGTCCTAAGCGAAGGCGAGTTTCCAACCTTATATCCTGAGATTTATAAAACACCAGCTGAAACCCGCGCAATTTTGGACAATAAAGGCTGGCAAACGGTCGCGGCTTTCCAAACCCGTAATCCCATGCACCGCTCACACGAATACCTTGCCAAGATTGCGATTGAGATCTGTGATGGCGTACTGATACATTCATTATTGGGTGCGTTAAAACCAGGTGATATCCCAGCAGACGTACGCCAAGAAGCCATTAAAACCTTGATTGACAATTACTTTAGAGCTGATACTGTTATTCAAGCAGGTTATCCGCTTGATATGCGTTATGCCGGACCGCGTGAAGCATTATTACATGCCGTATTCCGCCAAAACTACGGCTGTAGCCATTTGATCGTTGGTCGTGACCATGCCGGTGTTGGTGATTATTATGGTGCCTTTGATGCCCAAACCATTTTTGACCACGTCGGTAAAGATGATTTGATTACCCAACCGTTAAAGATTGGTTGGACGTTTTGGTGTAATGCTTGTAATGCCATGGCGTCAGATAAAACCTGCCCGCATGAAGCGTCTGAACATGTCAAAGTATCAGGAACCAAACTACGCAAAGCACTCTCAGAAGACCTTGATGTACCAGAGAACTTTAGCCGTCCAGAAGTGTTGCAGATTTTGCGTGATTATTATGCTGGTATCGCTTTTGATGAGCGTGCTGAGGTTAAATTGGTCGGGGCTTCTGCGGTATAAAAATTTATATTCAATATGAAAGATAAAAAAGGGTCAGATGATAAGTCTGACCCTTTTTTTGTTATTTGAACGTTTTGAACATCTCGTGGTTAGCTGAGCTCTAAACCACTTGCCAACTTTTGATAGTCACCAACCAATGTGCCACCGCCAGAGCAAAAGTAGTTAAGCGCGTATTTATCTTGGCTATCAATAGTCAATTTATCATCTTTAAATTGAAAAAAAGCTGTACTGTCATTGACCTTGCTCTGAAAAATAATGCCGTGTGCATCATCTTGACCCATCAATGTTGCTTTGCCATCAAAATGGCAGGTCGGTTTTTTGACATCGCTGCGCGCACGTATCTTAATGTCAATCTGCTTATCACCGTCTGCTTTTACCATCACGGCTACCCAGTCATCGCCTTGCGTACGCTTAGCATAACCCTCAGAAGCATAGTCACCAACGATGACTTTTACAGCAGGCGAGAGTGTCGCTGCAGGTTGCGTAACGCTGTGATTATCCACATTGGCTTTTATAGTGTTATTACAACCACTCAAAGCAAGCAGCGCTGCACTCGTTAAAGAGAGGGCGGCAAAAAAACGCGAGTAACAAGAGAAAGAAGTAATCATTAAGTTGCCTTGGGTAAGTGAGTAAGTGATAAAAATGGCTTTGCAAAATGGCTATTTTTGATTGAATTAAACAGTTTTAGGTAGCAGTTGTTTATTTGCAGCCATTATAGCTAATCCACTTTTAAAAGAGTACGGAACTACTGGGGTTCATTATTTGCAGCCTCTGTCTGCGTAGGCACAGCAAGCAAGAAAAATTAACCCCAGTAGTGATTGATAATATTTGTATTTCTTTTATTAAGGACTGACTATACAGCGCCAGCGATGATACAGCTTACACAAATATTCGTCTACTGGGCAAACAATACCATCACTTACTCAAAAGTGATGGCTTATCTCTATATCGCAAATAGCTCCTAAAAATATCCATTATAGAATAACTAATAATAGCGCTACTAATCATCGTGCTTATGCCAAGTTCACCACTCGATAAGCGTATTCGTCACTAAGCATTTGTTATCTATGCTGCTAGCATATCTCTCATCAACAAAAAAACCAATGTATCTCCCAAAATTCTTACCATCACTGCCTTTGTTATCCTTATTTATAGAATTAATAAAATAGTAAGGTCCACAAGTGGCAGCATGACATTATCGAGAGCGTCTATGCAAACGACCAATATAGCCAAGAATCAGCCTTTGCGTCATACCTCAATGACTGATAATCAAGTGCTTCAAAATAAAGCACCACGTACCTTGATAATGGGTGGTGTGCTGACAATGGCGGTATTCATGACGGGCTGTAGCCCTACTGAATCTAAGCAAAGTGAGACCCAAAACGGCGCCCAAAAATCAGCAGCGCCGTCACAAGATATTGATTTGTTGAATGTCTCTTACGATGTCTCACGCGATTTTTATAAAGATTATAATACTTTATTTGCCAAAGGCTACCAAAAAGAGCATCCCAACAGCAAAGTACATATCAATCAGTCACATGGTGGCTCGAGTAAGCAAGCCCTGTCGGTTGCTAATGGTCTACAAGCGGATGTGGTGACCTTTAACCAAGAAAGCGATATGAATCTATTGGTTGAAAAAGGCTTGGTTGCTGCTGACTGGCAGAAAGCGTTACCAAACGGCGCGGTCCCTTATACCAGTACCATGGTTCTATTGGTACGCAGCGGCAATCCAAAGGGTATTAAAGACTGGCAAGATTTGGCACGTAGTGACGTAGCTATAGTAATACCCAATCCGAAAACCAGTGGTACGGCGCGTTATGCCTTTTTAGGTGCCTACGGTTATGGTCTGCATCATTTTAAAGAAACTGTCGAAACCTCTACCAAAACAGATACCTTTATCAAACAACTTTTGGCAAACGTCGTCACTTATGACAATGGCGCGCGCGCCGCAACGACCAGCTTTACCCAACGCGGTCTAGGGGACGTGCTTATCACGACCGAAAACGAAGCGCATTTGGCCGCCAAGCAATTTGCCAAAGGACAAGTCGATATCGTCTATCCAAGTTATTCAGTGTTGATTGCCAATCCTGTTGCAGTGGTGAATGCGGTGACTGACAAAGCGGGCAAAACAGAAGCGGCAAACACCTATCTAAAGAGTTTATGGGACACGCCAGCGCAAGAACTGATGGCACAGATGTACATG
The DNA here is from genome assembly GCF_000013905.1 of Psychrobacter cryohalolentis K5. Taxonomy (NCBI): domain Bacteria; kingdom Pseudomonadati; phylum Pseudomonadota; class Gammaproteobacteria; order Moraxellales; family Moraxellaceae; genus Psychrobacter; species Psychrobacter cryohalolentis. The sequence continues at coordinate 1,700,732 of NC_007969.1, read as the reverse complement.
CGTCCTAGTAATGAGCAAGTACTTGCCGCCCATAAAGGTACTTTGCTTGATATTGAGACGTTTGAGCCAGTCAGTGTCTTTGGTCCTTGGACACAGATTATGGAGACGTTTTTTGTTGATGGCGGGCGTTTTGATAAGCTGGCAAGCGTGCAGTAAAGGTAATAAAAAAGGTAATCAAGTTGTTCAGTTATAAGCCATTTGATTCAGACATTCATGCTTAGATGAAAGGTTGAATCAAATGGCTAAATTATTAGCGGATAGCCAATGATCATTGAAAATATTTAACCTATGCATTACGGATAAATTTAAGTTATTGATAATCTTATATTTCTCATTTCTTTATTCCATTTTGGCAATAACATACACATATTCATCATTAAACATAATAAGATAGCACTGTTAGCATACTTACATTACTTATCAGACATTTTTTGAGGCAGCCATGACATCATATACCGCAGGTTATAAAAATAAGACACTTAGCGCCCTAAGTATCGCCGGTGTGGCGCTCACTTTAGGTATTGCAGGCTGTAGCAACAACGAAAAAACTGAGCCAGCTGCCAATGCAGAGGGCACGCCAGCAGCGACAGAAGGGCAGGACATCGAAATATTGAACGTCTCCTACGATGTCGCCCGTGATTTTTATAAAGACTACAATCCATTATTTGTTGATCATTACAAAAGCGAGCACCCAAACAGCAATATTCTTATCAAGCAGTCGCATGGTGGTTCGAGTAAACAAGCCCTGTCGGTCGCGAATGGTTTACAAGCCGATGTCGCAACCATGAACCAAGGCTCTGATATTGAGCTGCTTGAGAAAAAAGGCTTGGTTGAGTCAGATTGGGAAAGCAAATTCCCAGACAATGCCGTACCTTTTACCAGTACCATCGTCTTTTTAGTGCGCAAAGACAATCCAAAAGGCATCAATGATTGGGCAGATTTGACCAAAGAGGGTGTTGAGATTGTCATGGCAAACCCAAAAGTGACGGGTAACGGTCGCTATGCCTTCTTAGGTGCTTATGGTTATGGTTTACATGCTTTTAATAAAGATGAAGCACAAGCAGAAAAATACGTCAAAGACATGCTAAAAAACGTCAAAGTCTATGAAAGTGGCGGACGTGCGGCGACTACGACGTTTGTACAACGTGGTATCGGTGATGTCTTGGTAACATTTGAGAACGAAGCCAACCTTGCGGCAAAAGATTTTGGCGTCGGTCAAGTCGATATTGTTTATCCAAAATACTCAATAAAATCTGAAAGCCCAGTTGCTATTGTAAAAACCGTCACTGATAAAAAAGGCACCACAGATGCCGCCAAAGCCTATCTTGATTTCTTATGGAGCGATGCAGCCCAGCAATTGGCAGCTGACTTATACTTGCGCCCAAGTGTGAAGAGTGTTCTTGATAAAAACAGTGATAAATTGCCACCTATCGACACCTTCCGTCCGAATGACGCTTTTGGCACTTGGGATGAGATCATGAGCACCTATTTCAGTGATGGTGGTTTGTTTGATAAGTTAGCGGTTAATGCGCCTCAGTAACAACGGTAGTACTGTGAGTAACCGACGATAAAAGCCGTTACTTATTCAAGAATTTATTTGAGTACAGCGACTGCATTATTTGACTATTAATCAGTAACGCACGACATCATGAAATTATGTCAATCTCATAAAGGACATGGCCGTCAACGCTATGTCCTTTATACCATGAGCATATTCATCATCTCTGTTTATCATACTTTTCTCTTTATATCGATACGATAGAGTGCTTACGATAAGTACCATCAGCTAGGCAATAGGACACTATTATGAGTGCAACAACACCTTCTACCATCAAACCCGTGCCGAAAAAAGGCTGGTTAACACGCTTGCGTCAGCGCAATGTGCTACCAGGGTTTGGGCTAAGTATGGGTATCACTGTCTTTAGTTTGTCACTGTTGGTAGTACTGCCGTTTGCCATGATGGCCTATACCACCACACAAATGGGCTGGACGGGATTTTGGGAGACTATTAGCCAACCACAAGTCACGGCAGCGATCAAACTCAGCTTATGGATGTCATTTTTGGCGATGCTAACCAATATGGTGTTTGGCACACTGGTCGCATGGGTGCTCGTACGCTATGAATTTTGGGGCAAATCCTTGATTAATGCCCTAGTGGATTTACCCTTTGCACTACCGACAGCGGTTACTGGTATCTCTCTTGCGACTTTGTATGCACCTAATGGTCTTATCGGGCAATGGTTTGCCAAGTTTGATATTCAAGTGGCATTTACACCGATTGGTATTTGGTTGGCTTTGGTGGTCGTCAGTTTTCCCTTTATTGTTCGTGCTGTACAGCCCGTACTTGCGGAGTTATCGGTTGAGTTCGAAGAGGCGTCTGCGGTATTGGGTGCCAATCGCTTGACGACATTTCGCAAGGTAATTTTACCAGAGCTGTTGCCTGCGTTACTGATGGGTGCTGGCATGATGTTTGCCCGTGCGACCGGCGAGTATGGCTCGGTTATTTTTATCGCAGGTAATATTCCAATGCAGTCTGAGATTTTGCCATTAATCATTATCAGTAAGCTTGAGCAGTTTGATGTTCAAGGCGCGTCAGCCGTTGCATTATTTATGCTGCTTATCTCCTTTGTGATTTTATTGACCATTAATATCGTACAGTGGAAGCTGTCGCGCCGTGTAGGAGCTCGCTAATGCAAATCTCTAATAGCTACGACTACCAAAGCAACCCAGCAACCAAAGATACGCCATGGGTACGCCGCACCTTTATTATCATTGCGGTTTTATTCATGGTTATTATGTTGGTAGTGCCGCTGCTAGCTGTGTTTTATGAAGCTTTTAAGGGTGGCTGGGAATTATATATTGCCTCTCTCGTTGATCCTGAAGCCTTGCAGGCGATTAGGCTAACCTTGATTACTGCTGCGATTGTCTTACCGATTAATATGGTGATGGGTATTGCCATTGCGTGGCTAGTAACGCGTTATCATTTTAAAGGTAAGCAGTTGGTGACGACGTTGCTTGATTTACCATTCTCAGTGTCTCCCGTTGTAGCCGGTTTAATGTTTGTTCTATTATTTGGACTTAATTCTACGATTGGTGGCTGGCTTGAGAGCATGGGTTTTCAGGTAATTTATGCCGTACCCGGTATTATTTTAGCAACGTTATTTGTCACCTTTCCTTTTGTGGCGCGTGAGTTAATACCGCTGATGCAAACGCAGGGCGATAGCGAAGAGCAGGCAGCATTAACGTTAGGCGCGACGGGTTGGCAAACGTTTTGGCATGTGACACTGCCCAATATCAAATGGGCGCTGCTATATGGTTTGATTTTGACCAATGCACGGGCGATGGGGGAGTTTGGTGCGGTGAGTGTGGTCTCAGGCCATATCCGCGGAGAAACCAACACTATGCCGCTACTGGTTGAGATTGCCTATAATGACTATAACTTTACCGCCGCCTTTGCCTTATCGAGCTTACTTGCCGCACTTGCTTTGGTCACGTTACTTATTCAGCAAATCATGACCAAACTACAAGATCACAAATTTGCCAAGTCTGAACGTTTGATAAGTGCGCCTGAACTGCCAGTCAGTGCTAATGATACTGTTACAGAATCGGCAGGCAAATCATAACGGTTCATAGAAGCCACTATTGCTATACGCCATACTATTGAAACTATCTGCTACGATAAAAGAAATAATAAGAGACACCATTATGAGCATCGAGATTCGTAACGTTAATAAAAAATTTGGTAACTTCACTGCCTTAGATGATATCAATATCACAGTACCTACCGGCAAATTGACGACTTTATTAGGTCCTTCAGGCTGCGGTAAAACCACTTTGCTGCGTATCATTGCCGGTCTTGAGTATGCAGACTCTGGGCAGATATTATTTGATGAGCTAGACGTCACCAATACACCGGTACAAAAGCGCCACATTGGTTTTATGTTTCAGCACTATGCGTTATTTCGACATAAAAATGTTGCTGACAATGTAGGCTTTGGTCTGACATTACTACCAAAAAACGAGCGCCCCAGTAAAGCGGATATTGATAAGCGCGTGGCTGAGCTATTAGATTTGGTACAGCTGCCACAAGTGGCAAACGCTTACCCGCATCAGCTATCAGGCGGCCAGCGGCAGCGTATTGCGCTGGCTCGTGCACTCGCAGTTAAGCCAAAACTACTGCTATTAGATGAGCCATTTGGGGCGCTGGATGCCAAGGTGCGTAAAGAGCTGCGAACTTGGCTAAAAGACATACATCATGAGCTTGGTATCACCAGCATCATGGTGACTCATGACCAAGAAGAGGCAAGGGCAGTATCTGATGAAATTGTCGTGATGAATCATGGTCGTGTCGAGCAAGTAGGGACGTCCGAGGCGCTGATTCATCATCCAGCCAATGCCTTTGTCAGTGATTTCTTAGACTTGGTTTAAAGTTCAATCAAGAGTGCTAGCGATAGCACATAAAAAAGACCTCATCATGAGGTCTTTTTTATGCGGCTAATATAAGCCAAAGTTATCTAAGCAAAATTTTCACTGCCTATTAGCATTAGGCTAGTTTTAGCATGGCTCTTTCTTTGATTGATATCTGCTTATAGGTAGTGTCCAAGATGTCTTGACACCATTCTGGCAAGTCATTTGCGACCTCGTACCACATCCAAGTTCCATCACGAACACAATTTAGGATGCCCAGTTTTTTTAAATGATTGAGATGGCGGGATATCGTTGGCTGTGGTTGATCAAGTATCTCTACTAACTCACCGACGCAGCGTGATTCTTTATTATATAGGATTTGGAAAATCTTCAAGCGCGTAGGGTCAGATAATACTTTAAACAACTCAAGTGGTTGTATCATAGAATTATTATTAGACATGGGTCAATTCCAATGTATATTTAGTTAATAGGAGGACAATATAACAGCAGTTATCCTTAAAATCGATTAAAAAATGAGCAAATTTACAGTTCGTCGCCATTTTACTACCTTTGATACCGTCGGTTTACATGGATTACTATATTCAGTTACAGAGATTGATTAGGATCAACATAACCATAAATCTGTCATTAACCTGACTGAAAAAGTCACCAAACACTATTGTAAATGCTAATAATTATCGTTATTATAGCGAATAACACGTTAGTCAATCACAGTAGGAACCCATTTATGTACGTCTGTATCTGTAATGATGTCAAAGAAAAGCAAATAAAAGCTGCTATCGCTTCTGGTATCGATACGTTAGATGGCTTAAAAGACACGTTAGATGTCGCCACCTGCTGCGGCTGCTGTGAGCCTATGGTAAATGATTATCTAGAGGAGCATCATGCTAAGCTCGAAGTATTGGCTTATGCTGTTTAAGCGCTAAATAATTATAAGGCTTTATGCTCGAGCTTGTGCATCCTAATCGTGTATAAGCCTTGATAAAACAGGATTATATTCACTATTATGCATTTACTATTTTAGCATTATACCTAAAGAGTAGGTTGCAAGCGTCCATATAACTCCACTGATACTCCACATCAAAACTGAATCTAGCTACTTCTATTGGGAGTTTGCTATCGCACCTGTTGCTGATACGCTAATACAAATAGTGGTTGGTTATGATTCTCAGTTCATATCGTTACAAGCGTTAAGCTCTCTCTATGCTACTATATCCTTCTTAATATGTAAGGGCCTTCGTTGATTTTAATCTTTACTGATTGGTTGACTAATGGCACTTTATATATATGCAAAATTATGAATGTATATAACAAACAATGATACATACAGGAGTGTAAGTGATGATTGGCAACCCTAAAGTGATTGATTATTTAAACTTTTTGTTAGGTGGCGAGCTTGCAGCTCGTGATCAGTATTTCATCCACTCTGAGATGTATGCAGAATGGCATTACGGTAAATTGTATGATCGTATCAGCCATGAGATGGAAGATGAGACCTTACATGCACAGGCAATTATTCGTCGTATTTTGATGTTAGGCGGCACGCCTAAAATGAGCGTCGACGCGATTAATATTGGTACTACTGTACCTGAGATGCTACAGCTTGATTTAAATTTAGAATATCAGGTACAAAAACATCTTAAAGACGGTATCGCAATGTGTGAAGAAGCGCATGACTATGTCACACGCGAGATGTTGGTCGTGCAGCTCAAAGACACGGAAGAGGATCATGCCCATTGGCTTGAGCAGCAGCTACGCTTGATTGATATGATTGGTCTGCCAAATTATTTGCAAAGTCAGATGGCTGAAGTCTCTTCAAATCTTGTTTGATAGTAACGGATAATAATCGCTATATAGTTAAATCAAATATCCAATAGATAGGGAGAGAGAATATGAATGGGGATAAAGACATTATCCGCGCACTGAATAAAGTGCTGGGTCAGTCGTTGATAGCCATCAACCAGTATTTTTTACATGCACGTATTGCTCGCCATTGGGGCTTAGAATCATTAAACGAAAATTTCTATAAACAGTCTATCGCAGAGATGAAATGGTCTGATGATTTGATTGCACGGATTTTATTGCTAGGTGGTTTACCCAATTTGCAAGATTATGGCAAGATGTTTATCGCTGAAGATGTGCCTGAAATGATTGACTGTAATTTGCGCTTAGAAAAGCAAAAGTTTAGCATCATCACCGATGCGATTACTTTGTGTGAAACGCAGCAAGATTATGTATCACGTCAGCTATTGGTTACTCTAAAAGACGGTAATGAAGAGTATCAAGACTGGCTTGAGACGCAAGAAGACTTAATCAAAGATGTCGGTATTCAAAACTATATCCAATCGCAGATGAATGATGATTAGATATTAGCATTTCTCGTTGAATCACAATAAGCCAGCCTATTTTTTGCTCATAACCCAAGCATAGGCTGGCTTTTTTTGGTCTATTTTTTATCAAATATTACTTTTTATATTTCAAATACAGCCTTTCAATACTCACTTTTAATATAAACCACGACCATCCTCAGGTTTTAAGCGTAAAAAATGCAATCCTGAGAGAATGGTAAAGACACCCAATATCCAATAGGTGGTTTGAAAGGCGGTCAATGTATCCATTTGTAGGCGCTCACGTAGCAGAGTGAGCAGCGCAGCGCCAAAGGCAATACCAAAGCTGATGGCGAGTTGTTGGTTGACAGCCATCAGGCTATTGCCGCTACTGGTTTGAGTACCATGCAGGTCGCCAATGGTAATGGTGTTCATCGCACTGAACTGCATAGAGTTACATGCGCCCATGATAGTTAAAATAGGTATAAACCACATCCACTGCGCCGCATCATTAAATTGCGCCAAGATGATAATCAAGATACCCATAAAAGTCGTGTTATAGACTAATACCGTGCGATAGCTGTAACGCTGGATAATCTTACTCACCCAAGGCTTGATGCCGATAGCACCTACGGCGATAGGGGCAAGTAGCCAGCCAGCTTGCGAGGGAGAGTACTCGAACACCACCTGCAAAAGCAACGGCAGCAAAAATGGCACAGCGCTAATGCCAAATCGGGTAAACAAATTACCCGTGATACCGATGCGAAAGGTACGGATATCAAACAAACTCAATGGAAATAGCGGAGCTGTACGACGTTTTGCGTGCCAAATATAAGCACCAAGCAACAGACTTGCCAGCAATCCAAGCATCAGCCCATAAAACCCACGCCCGACTTGTGCGCCAAATTCTACCGCCAAGGTAAAACCACAAGCGGCAGCGGCAAACAACAAAAACCCTGTCCAATCTAGACGCTTGGTGTCCTCAAACAATGCTGGTACCAGTTTTTTGCCCATGATAAAACCAAAAACACCCATGGGTATGTTGATTAAAAATATCCAGTGCCAGCTGGTGTACTGTACGATATAACCACCCAATACTGGTCCGACCAATGGCGCAACCAAAGCAGGGATTACCGCAAAGTTCATCACCGTTAAGAGCTTATTGCGCGGATAAGACTTGACCAAAATCAAGCGTGCAACCGGCGTCATCATCGCGCCGCCGATAGCTTGTACAATACGTGAGCCTATTAAGAAGTCTAGTGTCGGAGAAGCGGCACATAATAGCGAGCCGATACAGAATATGATAATGGCGGACAAGAACACGCGGCGTGTGCCATATTTATCGGCTAAAAATCCGCTAATAGGAATAAAAATCGCCAGAGTAAGCGCGTAGCTGATGACTGCCCATTGCATTTGTAGTGGCGATTCGCCCAATGCTTGTGCCATCTGTGGTAGGGACGTGTTTAAAATAGTAGCGTCTAAAATTTGCATAAATAACGCTACCGCCAGTACATAGGGTAGGTATTTATCTTGCGTTGGAGTCAGGGCTACCATTTTGCTTTCACCATATCTTAGAACAGCGGCTCGTTGAAACTTACCTTAATCGACAGTAAATTTTCAACAAAGCCATTATATTATGCGTAGTATAAAAATAACTGCCGAGTAGTTAAAGAGCAGCATAGTAACCATTCAAAAGGACTGATCTAAATAGTTGCTATCTAAAAGAAATGGTTTAGCTAAAAGAAATGGCTTAATAAATTTTTAAAATGTCTGTCATCATCTTATATACTTAATACTATTTCACTTAAACATCTCTACCATATAAATTACAAGACAGGACTTTAATAGCAGGATCAGTCCCCGTTATAGTGGGAGGTATATAGTAGAAACCCCCATTTCTAAAATATGACAATCAATACAACAAAAAATAGGTCACATTATGAGTCAGGATAACAATTCTACGAACGATCAGATAGAGAGCTATACACCGCCCAAAATTTGGACACAAGATAAAGAAAACGGCGGCAAATTTGCAAGTATCAACAGTCCAACCGCTGGTGCACGACAAGATAAGGCACTGCCAGTAGGCGATGCGCCATTACAGCTATATTCATTGAATACGCCTAATGGTGTTAAGATAAATATCTTATTAGAAGAGCTTGCTGAGCTTGATATCAAGGAAGCCGCATACAATGCTTATCTGATCGATATCTCGAAAGGCGATCAGTTTGGCTCGGGCTTCGTCGCTATTAACCCAAACTCGAAGATACCGGCTTTGGTCGACCATAGTCCTAGCGAGGCTGGCGAGCCGTTAGCTATCTTCGAGTCTGGCGCTATATTAATGTACTTAGCGGAGAAATTTGGCAAATTCATTCCGATGCAGCAAGGTAAGGCACGGGTAGAATGCTTGTCTTGGCTAATGTGGCAGATGGGCAGTGCGCCTTTCTTAGGTGGCGGTTTTGGGCATTTTTACGCCTATGCCCCAGAGCCAATGGAGTATCCTATCAATCGCTATGCTATGGAAGTTAAACGCCAGCTTGACGTTCTTGACCGCCACTTAAAAGACAATACATATATGGGCGGAGACGAGGAGTCTGATTATAATATCGCCGATATGATTATTTGGGCATGGTATGGTCAATTGGCACTTGGCAAATTATACGATGCTGCTGAGTTCTTACAGGTTGATGAGTATCAACATCTACAGCGCTGGGCGAAAAAAATTGCTGAACGTCCAGCCGTTAAACGCGCGGTGGACTTAGTCCTTGAGCCTATTGCTTAGGCCAATTGCCACGATAATTCATCTAAGTGGCTCATTTATTTATCCATAAATGTTTGATATAAAAGGTAAAAAATAAAATAATTCTGTATGTTGACGAACAAAAAGGTTAATAAGCACCTGTCTTATTAACCTTTTTCTATTTTAAATATTCATTATTCCAAATATACATATAGATATAAGCATTTGAGCTATACTTTGTTAATTACATAATGGTACATTAGTACAACAGATAGAAACATGGATACGTTAAGATAGCAGCCTCCACCCAAAAAGGGTAGGCGCTTAAACCTCTTCTATTGAAGAATGATGATTATGAAGGAGAATGATATGCTTAGGAATAGACCAACCCTCTTATTGAGTGCAAATGGTCCTAGTAGCCAGAGTGATGTTGTCAAACCTAAATACTCAAACAACTCTCATATCAAAGCGCCGTCTAAAAAAACAAAAAAGATAAAAAAAACCATGTCAAAAAGAATTTTATTACCCCTCCTTACTGCTATCAGTACCGCGTTATACAGCGCCGCAGCTAGTGCTGGTACGCCTATAGATTTTACCAGTCAAGATTGGCAAGTGGTCTGTGACAATACACGTACTTGCAGACTGGCGGGTTATCAAGCAGACAATGATATCGAATTGCCAGTGTCTTTATTGTTGATACGCCGTGCAGGTGCCAATGCCACGGTTGATGCTCGGGTCAAGCTTGGCGGTGCAAGAGAAAATTCTGCCAAAGCCTTGATGCAATTGGGTAACCGTCACCGGATATCTTTATTTATTAATGATAGAGATTATGGCGAAGCCAAGCCTTTTTCAGGTGCTGCTGGTTATGCTGAGCTCACTTCACTGCAAGTCACAGCGCTGTTAGAGGCACTGACCAAATCAAGCAAGATCGAGCTGGTTATCCGTAATACGCGTTGGCGCTTGTCCGATAAAGGGGCGAGTGCGGTCATGCTAAAAGCGGATGAAGCACAAGGTCGAGTGGGCACAGCCAGTGCTTTTGTTCGTACAGAGGGTGCCAGCAAATCTAACAGTAGTGTTTTATCGCCTACGTCAATACCAGAGATACGGATGGTGATGCCCAATCCAAAAGCCACCTCTGGTAATAAGAAAAAATTCGTCATGCGCTCATCTCAGTTATCAGATCTGATGAAAGGCACCATAAAAGATATCAGTAGCGACTGCCCAAGCCTATATGACAAATCGTCATGGAACGTCAATCGCCTAAACAGCAAGCAGCTGTTGGTACAGCATAATTGCTGGACAGGTGCTTATAATGCAGGTAAGGGTGTCTGGGTAATCAATGATACCAAACCATATGAGCCAAAGCTGATCACAAACAACGCTACCGATTACGACAAGGGTCAGATCACTTCTGTACAAAAAGGTCGGGGTCTTGGCGACTGTATCTCTAAAACCGAATGGTTATGGACGGGTAAGGATTTTGAGAAAAGTCATGAGAGTAGCACTGGTCTGTGCCGTATGATTGGAGCGGGCGGTGCTTGGCAGATGCCCCTATACGTCACTGATGTGAAACTATCCCGTTAATATCAATGTCTACAATGCCTCATTGCTTGCTTTTCTTTTAAAGCGGTAATGATCATTTATTCGATATTCTTTAGCGTAAATGCGGCGCACACGATAAAAATATTTAATGCAAAAATACCTATATTATTAGTCATGTATAGCTCATCAACTCTTGTGTTATAGCTGTTTTCTACAATAATCGTAAAAACAGCTACTGATTACGATTTTGTTGTGTTATACTGCGTCGCCACGTTAGCATAGTCTAATGTGAATTATGAGATTGATAACATCGCCTGCGATTTTGGGTCTAGGATGACCGAAAGTAATTGTTGCCGATGATTTTGTGTACTTAAATAATCCTATTATTTTTGACTCATATCTTATCTACGGACCCTTGTAGGGGCTAGATTGGTTGTTATTTACCTTTATCTGCTTTGGAATAAGCATTGATATCGAGTTTTTAGCAGACAAAGATGAGACACTCGGCACTACCACCAAAATACGTCAGACAGCACGAACGCCTTTATATAATTTTGACAAGCCTTATGGGTTTGGCATGTAATTATCATTATTTTGATAATCAGATTATATGGGTAGCGTGGTGAACGGTTATCAGTGGTATGCATCAAGTTTGCTGAATTTACAGCAGCTTATACTTACCAAGGATACTCATGACTGACATCTTATCTGCAATCGCTGCTGAAAACGGCATTATCGAAGACACCACTCAAAATACAACTACTAATGAAGCAGCTTCTACTGACGCTTCTGACGAAAATCAAGTTACTTTTACTGATCTTGGCATCGCTAAGCCTATTCTAACTGCACTTGATCGCAGTGGTTATACCAACCCAACGCCTATCCAAGCACAAGCGATTCCTTTTGCTCTAGCAGGTCGTGACTTATTATTGTCAGCGCAAACAGGTAGTGGTAAAACTGCAGCATTCGTTATCCCAGTACTTGATCGTTTGAGCCGCGCTACTAGCTTTGACAAACTAACCAAAGCACTTATTCTAACGCCAACGCGTGAACTTGCTCAGCAAGTACATGACAGCGTACGCACTTATTCTAAAGATATGCGCGGCCTGTTCTGTGTACCATTAGTTGGCGGCGCACCATACAACGGTCAGATCACTGCTTTGAAAAAAGGCGTTCAAGTTATCGTTGCGACCCCAGGTCGTTTACTTGACCATATAAATGCTGGTCGCGTTGACTTATCAAGCCTAGAAATCTTGGTACTTGATGAAGCTGACCGTATGCTAGACATGGGTTTTGCTGATGACATCAGTGACATCTTGCGTGCTGCTCCTACTGATCGTCAAACTATCATGTGTTCTGCAACTTGGGATGGCCCAGTAGGTAAAATTGCTGCCAGCTTCACTAAGAACCCTGAGCGTGTCTCAATCAAAGTAGAATCTGCACACATCGAAGAAAAAGTGTACTACTGTGATGATTTTGATCATAAAAACCGTTTGCTTGATAAAATCGTTTGCCAGCAAGATATGGAACAGATCATTATCTTTGCTGCTACCAAACGTAGCACTGAAAAACTGGCCAAACAGCTACAAGAAGCGGGTCATAAAGCCAGCTTCCTACATGGTGATTTGCCACAAAGCAAGCGTAACCGTATCGTTCAAGACTTGCGTAATGGTAAAGTTAAAATCCTAGTAGCGACTGACGTTGCCGCTCGTGGTCTAGACATCCCAGCAATTTCGCACGTAATCAACTATGATCTTCCACGTCAAACTGAAGATTACGTCCATCGTATCGGTCGTTGTGGTCGTGCTGGTCGTACTGGTATCGCTATCAGCTTATGTAGCATGGATGACCGTCCACAGCTAAACGCTATCAATCGTTATTTAGATCGCAAAATGGAAGTATGTATCATCGAAGGCATGGAGCCTAAGAAGACTTATGTACCTAGCGAAAACAAAGGTAATGGTCGTGGTCGCGGCCGTGGTCGTTCAAACGGCGGCGGTAATGGTCAAGGTCGTGGTCGCGCGGGTGGTGGCTATCAAGGTAACCCTGCTAATGCTCGTGGTCGCTCAAGTGACAGCGCTCCAACCGGTCAACGCGCAAGCAATGACAGCGGTTATCAAGGTAAGCCACGTGACGCATCTGGCAAACCAAATGAGCGTTCAGGTGGCAAGCCGTATCAAGGCAAGCGTACTGGTGCTCCTAGTCGTGGCGATAGCACTGGCGTTCCACGTGGCGAGCGTGCTGCAACGGGTCGTGGTCGTCCAAGTGGCAGCCAAGGTCGCCCAGCTGGTCGTTCAGACAGCCGTGGTCAAGGTCGTCCAACTGGCGGCAACCGTGGTAACAACTCGTAATAGCCTTATTTTAAACGATTAATGATTTTTGATAATCATGCCTTAATTGTCTAAAGATATTGCAAAAAAAGCCGGATACTTGTTATCTGGCTTTTTTGTGTCCAATAGTTTGATATTAACCACCACGTAGAGATATGACCCAAGTATATGCAGCTATTTAAAAACTCTGGCTTATTCAAAGCTTTTAAAATTAAGCTTTGTACTCGATAGCTACTTGCGCGTTTTTTTTGCCTTGTCTATACTGACAAACTTTTATTCATCGTGTGCTGTGGAGCCAGTTGATGCCGGATATTTCTTATTTAGCTATTGAAAGCTTGCCATTAGCGTTTGGCATCATTATGGCGATTATTGGTTTGGTATTTTATACCCAAGCATTGCCTGGTAAGTTTTGGCAACGGTTTTATGCGGTGCTACCGGGTATCGTACTGTGCTGTTTTATCCCTGCGACGCTAAATAGTCTAGGTGTCTTCGCTGACGGTATTGGCTCGCAGATTTATGGTTTTACTGCTACCTATCTGTTGCCAGCCAGTTTGCTTTTAATGACCTTGTCGATGGATGTACCGAAGATATTGGGTCTAGGCTGGAAAGCGATTGCGATGTTCTTCGCTGCTAGTATCGCTATTGTCATTAGTGGTCCTATTAGCTTAGGTATCGCTAAATGGGTGTCGCCTGAGATGTTTACCGATGACACGCTATGGCGCGGCTTTTCAGCGGTTGCTGGTAGTTGGATAGGAGGAGCTGCTAACCAAGCAGCGATGAAGGAGCTATTTGGCGTCAGTGATGATTTATTTGGGATGATGATTTTGGTCGATACCACCAATGCTTCATTATGGTTATTGGCCATCTTAGTCATGGCAAAACACAGTGAGAAGATTGACAAGTTTTTACGGGCAGATAGCAGTAGCATTGATAAGGTTGTCAAAGCCGTTGAGAGCTATGAGCGTGACAATGCGCGCCCAGCCACTTTAAATGATTTGATGGTGATGTTTGGCTTGTGTTTCGCCATGGTTGGGGTGGCGCATTTCGTAGGCGGTCAAATAGCAGGCTTCTTTGCCCCTTACAGTTGGGCGGTACAGTATAGCTTTGCCAGCTCATTCTTTTGGATGGTGGTGATTATCACCTTAATAGGGGTGATTTTCTCCTTTACCAAAATTCGCCGCCTTGATCATGTTGGCGCCTCAAAAATCGGGACGGTATTTATCTTTGTTTTGATTGCCGCTATCGGTATGCAAATCAATCTTGCCGGTATTGTCTCGCAGTGGCGTTTGCTACTCATTGGTCTATTGTGGATGAGCATTCACGTCGTGATTATTTTTGCGGTCGCTAGAATGATTCGTGCGCCGTTTTTCTTTTTGGCGGTCGGCTCCAACGCCAATACCGGCGGCGCGTCATCGGCACCGATTGTCGCGACGGCATTTCACCCGTCACTAGCACCGGTTGGCGTGTTTTTGGGTATTTTAGGTTATGCTGTGGGCACTTTTGGCGGTTATATCAGTACGCAGATGATGCGACTGGTGGTGGGGTGATAGCATTTTTATCCGTATTGACCGCATTTATGCAAATAATCACCTAACCACTGCAAAAACTCATCGCTTGTTGTTGATACATTTAGGCGCAGATGGGTTGAGGTGCGGGCATCGGGATAAAATAATTGCCCCGGTGCGACCAGCCAGCCTGCTTTATAGGCATCTAGTGCCAGCTGGCTGGTATCCTGCCCCGTGTCTACCCAAACAAAGAGACCTGCTTGTGTATGCTCAGGGTAGATAAGTCCTATCCTTGGTAATACTTGGCGCATTCTTTCATGAGCGCTATATAAATGCTGCTGCACTTTTTTAATCTGCCGGCGATACTCACCATGCGTCCATAAATGATGACAAACCCGTTCACCAAATTCTGGTGTGTTTGAATTACTCAAGGTTTTCATACGTAATACATCATCGATATAGTTATCAGGACAGACCAACATGCCAACGCGCCAGCCTGACGCCATTGACTTTGAAAACCCAGTCGCATAAAACACCCGTTCAAACTGATCAAGGCTAGCATAACGCAGCACTTGACCACCCGGTACGAATGCAGCGTATAAATCGTCCTCAAAAATATAAGCATCGTACTCATGAATAAGATTGAGTACTTGGTGCGCGCGAGCAGGATGCAGGTTACAAGAGGTCGGATTATGCAGCACGCTATTGGTCAAATAGAGCTTGGGACGATGCGTCGCAAACAGCTTTTGCATCTGCTCAATATTAGGCCCTTGATGGTCACGTTCTACAGAGACGACGTTTAATCCTTGTTGTTGCAGACAGCTTGATAGCCAATACCAGCCCGGCCCATCAACGACCACCGTATCCCCAGCTTGAGTAAGCAGCCGCGCCACCATGGTCACGGCTTGCGACACTCCTGCGGTAGTAATCACATGGTCAGCATTAGTTTGCATGCCTAGCGTATGTAGGTGTTGAACCAGCTGCTGACGTAGCGGCAGATAGCCGTGAACATTGCCATAATCATAGATAAAGCTATCGGCTTGCTGAGTGACCTGCCGTATGGCCCATTCCATCTTATCATTACGTATCCAGTCTCTCGGTAATGTTCCCACCCCTGGCGAGCGATGATGCGGAATATCATTAAAGACCTGCTGTACCAGCCAGCGCGTGTCTATTACTGGGTGCTTTGGGTGCTTAACGACCACTCTTTTATCATTATTTGGCTGAACTACTTTTGCTTGCGTATTGACATAGTAGCCCGAGCTGGGCTTAGCGATTAGCACACTGGTAGCTACCAATTGCTCATAAGCTTGTACCACCGTAAAGCTTGATATATTTAATAGTTTCGCTAACTTTCGCACCGAGGGCACACGCTGATTGGGCAGGTAAATCTGCCAGTCAATACGCTGCTGTAACCATTCAGCGACGGCGGCAGTCTTGGTTAAATTTGGATTGAGCGTATAGGTTTCGACCATAATGAATGTGCTTATCTCTTCAATGTCATGATTAATTGTAACGTTAAGAGTAACTATACACTTTGTTCGCCATTAGTAAAACTGTATCGGGTCTGTTATGGGCATTTAAACTATAGTTGATTCTTAAGATTCAAACATTAATAACAACTCAGAACTAATAATAGCTATTCTAGGATAAAGCCTATGACCCTTCTACACGTCGCTCTAGCTGTATTGGTTGCCTTTATTTGGGGTGTAAACTTTACCTTTATTGCATGGGCGCTCGAAAGCTTTCCGCCACTGATGTTAACCGCGCTACGTTTTTTCTTTACTGCTGTGCCGTTGGTTTTGTTCCTTAAACCGCCCAAATTCAACCGTACGCTATTTATCTATGCTATTGGTACGTTTGTTATGCAGTATGCCTTTGTATTCACCGCCATGCATTTGGGTGCATCGGCATGGTTGACGGCGCTGTTGTTGCAAGTTCAAATTTTTATTACCGTCTTGCTGGCGTATATCATATTAGGTGAGTCTGTGAGTCGCATGCAGATTATCGGTATGATGGTCGGTGTACTAGGTTTGGGTGTCATTGCGCTTAACCTTGGTGGTGATATGCCCTTGGTTGGCTTTATCTGCATATTGATTGCAGCCATAGGTTGGAGCTTTGGCAATATTGCTTCAAAACAAGCCTCAACACAGCAAAGCGCTAGTAATATTGCTACTGCCTTGCCTGTCAATAGCAATAGAAACAACAAAGCTTCAAATAAGACATCGGCACTGTCTGCGCTATCACTAGTGGTATGGGGCGGTCTGATCGCCTGTGTGATTTTGACGTTATCTTCTCTACTATTCGAAACCGAAGCATGGCATCTCGCCACATTTACTGAGGCATCCTTCCAATCTTGGTTATCGCTTGGATTTATCGTCTATGTCTCAACCCTGATCGGCTTTGGACTATGGGCGCATTTGCTTAGTCAAAATATCGCCTCCAAGGTTATGCCCTTTGCTCTACTGGTGCCCATATTCGGTATGGCGACCTCAGTGCTGTTCACAGGAGAGGTGGTGACGTGGTGGAAGATGCTAGCGATGATGCTCATCTTATCTGGATTGATATTGGCAAATGTGAAGATGGGCCTAGGCGGGAAGTCTGCGCACGCATAGTAGTAAATAACTTATAGCTTCTTATAGGGTTAGTAAGAATAGACAAAAAGAGCAGTGCATCACATATGAGGCATTGCTCTTTTTTTATTCTGAACGCTTTATATCCCACTATGATAAAGATGAAAACAGGCTGCTTATAGCTACAGCTGTACACTCACAGTCAAAAACTCTGCACGCACAGTCAATCTATTTTGCCAAAACCTCGCTATAGTGAAAAAGCTTGATCATTAGGATAGATGATAAGCCAGATAAAGCGCGCGCTGAAGGGTAAGGATAAATGGTCATATAGACCGGTATATTCTTTTATTTCTCTTATATAAATGCGCTTATTCTGACCCAAATTTCTCGACAAAGAGTCTTTCATGAGCAACGCTCACCCTTCTATAGATCCTATTACCTTGTCTGTCGTACGTGGCGCCCTAGAAACGGCGCAGCGTGAGATGACAACCACCTTAGAAAAAACCGCCCGCTCTAGTGTCTTCAACTTAGCCCATGACTACAGTAATGCGCTGTTTGATCATTTGCCTGAGATGATTTTGCAAGGGCAAGACATTCCCATTCATTGAAGGTTAAAATCCTAGAGCAACAGCTGCTTAACCTTATTGTATTGACATTGAGCGCCCCGAAAGAGGTGATGATGAGTACCAGATCCTCCATACAGTCGGTGCATCTAAAGCGCATCAAGCATTACGTCCATCTGCACCTAGAAAACCCCGCTTTAACCCCAGCGATGGTCGCTGCTGCTTGTCATATATCGGTCAGATACTTGCATAAGCTGTTTGTTGAGTTGCCCTATAGTTTTTCGGAATGGGTAAAATAATTGCGTTTAAAGCAGGCCAATCATATTTTAAAAACCAAAAGTTACGTAACCATCGATGAAGTGGCGCATAGAGTCGGTTATGGTGACCAAGGTTACTTTGCAAGCATTTATAAGCAGCATTTCGGTTATACGCCGCGAGATACTCCAAGTACAGGATAGTCATTGTTATGTACTCTGTCACGTAGTCGCTGTATGATTTATGAATTGAGCATAAGCGCGTATATTAAGTTAAGGAAAAACCAAGATGACTGATGCTACGAATGCTAAAACAGCAAAAGTAGAGATTTATGAAAGCGCCGATGGAAAGGCGCAGATAGAGATACGTTTAGAGCACGATACTCTATGGCTCTCGCAAGCCCAATTGGCGACGCTGTTTGAAAAAGACTCTGATACCATAGGATTGCATCTAAAGAATATTTATAAAGAAGGTGAGTTAGACCTAGAAGCAACTACCGAGCAATCCTCGGTAGTTCGTCAAGAGGGAAATCGACAGGTTCGACGTAACATTCGCTTTTACAATCTAGATGCTATTATTTCTGTGGGTTATCGGGTTAATTCCAAAAAAGGTACTCAGTTCCGTATATGGGCAACCCAGCGCTTACGTGAATACTTGGTCCAAGGCTATACGCTCAACCAAGAGCGCTTTGATAAAAACTCAAGCGAGCTACAACAAGCATTAAATTTAATCAAAAAGACTGCGCAAAGTCCCGAGCTTAAAACCGATGAAGGACGCGGTTTGGTTGAAATTATCAGTCGTTATACACAGACATTCTTATGGTTACAGCGCTATGATGAAGGTTTGCTTGATAATCCCGCAGGGCAAGAGGGCGGCATCTTACCCAGTCCGACTGAGGCAATGGCAGCGCTGACGGATTTGAAAGCGCAGCTGATAGCAAGGGGCGAGGCGACTGAATTATTCGCCAAACCTCGTGGTGATGGTTTGGACAGTGTACTGGGTAATTTAGAGCAGACGGTGTTTGGCGAGCCTGCATACCCGACCATCGAGAGTAAAGCGGCGCATTTACTGTACTTTATGGTCAAAAACCATCCTTTTACCGATGGTAATAAACGCAGCGGCGCTTTTTTGTTTGTAGATTTTCTGCATCGGAATAATCGACTGCTCAATGATAAAGGTGACATGGTTATTAATAACACCGGGCTTGCCGCATTAACCTTGTTGGTTGCCGAGTCTGACCCCAACCAAAAAGAAACCTTGATTAAATTGATTATGAATATGCTGTCATTAGAATCTTGATAAATAGGCTTATTGTCAGCATCACTTAACCCCTTAAAAACACATAACGCCAACAATAAAAAGCACATTCTAACGACAAAATTAAAGGAACTTCAATATGTTTAGCATGATAAAAGACTGGCGCGAGCAGCGCATATTGGACAACAGCGAGTTTACCCATGCTGACTGGATGCAAGCGGCCAAGCGGATTGTGATACTTGATAGGTTGAACGAAGATGAGCTAACACGCTTGTTTGAGCTGGCGACGTTGTTTTTAGCGGATAAGTCGATTACTGGCGCGCAGGGTTTCGAGATTACCGATGCGGTCAAGCAATCTATCGCCTTGCAAGCTTGTCTGCCTATTTTAAAGCTAAGCCTTGAATGGTACGCTGGCTGGTCGGCCATTATTATTTATCCGGGTTCTTACAAAAGCGAAACCACCACCGTAGATGAATTGGGTATCGTCCATGAGGGCAGTCAGCACCGTAGCGGCGAAGCGTGGCTGCGTGGTCCTGTTATTCTGTCATGGAAGGACGCCAAACACTCAGGCGAGCGCGATGGTCATAATGTCGTCATTCATGAGTTTGTGCATAAACTTGATATGCTAAATGGTCGCGCTAATGGCTTTCCGCCGCTACAACCGGATATGGATCCTGCGCGCTGGACTGAAATTATGAGCCGCGACTTTGAAAATTTTCAAAGTCATCATAAATCAGGTCTCGATCGCTATGGCGCGACCAATCCTGCGGAATTTTTTGCGGTGCTCAGCGAAGTGTTCTTTGAAACGCCGCAAAAGCTGATTGATGCTTATCCTGATATTTACGAGATAATGGTGAAGTTTTTTCGGCAAACGCCACTTGAGCCAAGACCGTAAGATTTATGTATATCAAAAAGTAAATATATAATAGTTGAAGCAAACAAAAAGGGCGGTGCATCATAAACGATGCATTGCCCTAATATCATAAAATACTTCTAATGAATCAAACGCTTAATCTTTTTATTACACCGTCCATCTATCGCTGACGATACCAATCAAGTAGCGTTTCCCTTGATAGTCATCAAACACTAAGCGCATACCACGCCAATCCATACCATCATATTCAGCTGTCCCTTTATAATGAAAATCTACCACATCCGATTTTGGATAAGCCTCATTGACGTTATCAATCATATTGCCTCGAGATTCAAACTCGTTGATAGTTATACGCGCATTATTATATTTTTTAGCATCAATCCAAGTTCTTAGATATTCTGGTAGTGGTACTACCAATGCCTCGCCAGTACCGTCTTTTTCGCCCCAAGTAAAACGAATTTTCGATTGTTGTAGATACTGAGCATACTGCTCGCGGCTAAAGACTTTATCCGTATCAGTCCTTACGTAAGCATACATCGAAAAACGTACGCCACGAGTTGGGTGAATATCATCTGTGATTCTAGAAAAATCATTATTGGCAAGAGCGCGCTGGATACGCAGTGCTTGCTGTTTGAGCGTTTGCTGGCTCATATCTGAGACTATAGGTACAGATGGGTTGCCAGTTGATTGATTTGGAGTGCTGGCGTTGGATTCAGCAGAAGATTGGCACCCTGTGCTTGCTAGCACTAAACCAAAACCCGCCGCGGTTGATAGCTTATAAAGATAAGACTGAAAAATATTAGAACGAGTAGATGGCATCATAACAATATCCTTATCGTAGCTTATTTAAGTCATTCCAAAACACATATTAGATCCAATGTATATTTACCAGTCAATAGTACTAATAACGCATCAAAGTTTATAATGGTGCTGTGTAAACAGTATTTTTAATAAACTCGATAGACACAATTAAGCAGTAAAGTAGTAGTTTATATATGATTTAATGAATATAACACTTAAAACGTCATATTTCATGGAGGGTGCCATGCAAAAAATGATATTTTCTATAATGATGCTCGCAATAGGATTTTCTGCTATCACGGCTACTGCTAATCTAACGCAGCCGTTACAGACAGCTTTTGCCATGAAAATTGATACTGTCGCTAAGATGTACCAGCAGGATGTGAATAATGAAGGAATGGATAACCCAGTGGTATTACAACAATATGCCAATCCGGATCTGAAGGCTGCCATGCAGCGTGAGCAAGATTACTTTGCTAAAGCGCAAACATCCTGTCATGTGGGTTATGATGTCTTGTGGAATTCTCAAGATCCTGATTATGCACAAGACAAGCAATTTTCAGTGACAACCAGAGGCTTGGTCCAAGTCAGCTTAGCGCATGGCCATGATGTTTATTATGAATTGTCCTGTGATAATTCTGCGTGCCAAGTGGCGGATGTAATCTTAGATGAGGATGGAACATCTTTACGAGCGCATTTGCTTAAAAACTGTCCTTAATTAGAAACCAATATATCGACATCAAATAACTGCTGATAGAAATCAATGGGATGATTAGCAAATAGCATTATACAAAATATGATGTGCCCAAATTATAAAACCGTTGGTTTGTTTTCGCATAATGTATATTATGTTAAACTAGGTCTATCAGTTAATAAGTTCATCAATATGTCAAACAGCCTTATTTATCAAGGGATCTAAATAAAAGAACAGTTCTCCAGTAATCGCGCAATGTTTATAAGTTAAATTATTCATAATTATTTAGCTTATACGGTTAATGGTATGTTTGAACTATTTAGGATTGCCGTAGGCAACGACAATAATGTATTAATCTTATTCGATGAACAGACAAAAATGCCTCTGTTCTACCCTTTGATGTATTCAATAGACAGGCTTAATCTGAGATCAGTATCTACCCAAGAATCTACTTTGCGAGCAATCAAATTCTTTTATAATTTTTGGCATCAAAAGTTTGATAGTACATTCTGCTATAGCTTCAATCAGTCAAATCACGACCCCTCAATTGCAATCAATGAGCTTGACGACTTTTTCCATTATCTTAATGGCGGCCACATTTACTCACCAAATCTAATTTCGCTAGAACATAGCTCTGTTTCAAATATTTTTACCAACGCAGAGCGTGTCCGTGCATTTGCACGCTTTATTAAGTATATATCTATTAAATACGTTAATTCCTATCATTACAAAGAAAGCCCTAAAGAAATATTAAGGCATCAAAATAGACTTCTAGTTTCCTTAAAGTCTAATACTGATAATTATAAGAAGATTTCAAAAAGTAGAATTACGACTGAGGTCAATAGCCATCAAGGGTTCGATAGCCTTACAGATGAGATGGTAAATATGTTGTATAAAATAATAATGCCTAGTTCATCTAAAAAAATTAATCCATTAAACCCCTTCAGAATTCTTGAAAATCAAATACGTAACTTTGTTATTGTACGTATTTTATTAAATTACGGCTTACGTGTATCTGAACTAATGCTCCTCGAGAACTCCTCTATCAAGACCAGTAAAGACGGTAGCAGCTTTTACTTAATTATCACTACGATGTCTGATAATTCAAAAGATAATAGATACCGTAAACCTTCAATTAAAACTAAGGACTCCATCAGGTCTATAGCTATAGATAAGACAGATTATCAATGTTTACTACAATATATTAGTAAAGTAAGACCTAACTCTAAAGAAAATAATCAGCTTATTTTCACGACACTTAGACAGCCTTATAAGCCTTTATCATATGATGCTATTTATCTAATATTCAAAAAAATTGATGAGGCCCTTACTACTCACTTTCCACAATTCACAGACTCTCAATATTTAGGTTGTATGAAAAAGATTACCCCTCATACGGCTCGACACACATGGGCTTACTCAATGCTAAAAAATACTTACAACAAAAAATATAATGAGATTATAAGGCTTTCAGGGCGATCCAATATTGATTTTACTAACAATGGAATTATGGAAGATGCTAAGGATGAGCTTCGAATGCTTGCCGGTTGGCATGCTAATAGCATAATGCCAGATTTATATGCAAAACGATTTATTTCCGAAAATGCTAATAAGGAAAACTTAAGAAGAATCCATACATTAAACAACACAATTGAATCAGATTTTTATTTTGAGGATACGTCAAATGACTATTAATAGGACTGTTTACACTAATATTAAATTTGACCCTAGAAATACATTTACACCTCAGCAAATTACAGTTATTAAAAAATTAAATATACCCACTGCCCTATTATTTAAAACGGCATCTGAGTTTGATGATAAATATATAAATACAAAAAAAGATAAATGGACGTTTACTTTTTCTGGTCAAAAAGCCTCGGTTCAGTTCATAGGTGGTAAACATGAGGTTTTGCTAAAAAAATATATACTAGCTTGTTTCGTAAGTAAGAACTCACCAATAGGCCTGAGTCATCTTAATAATATTTTAACCTTATTTTTCTCGTTTAACATAAAGTCAAGCTCCATATCCTATTCAAAATCTATGGATTTTATGAAGAGAACTACTAACAGTAGAGAGTTTTACTTTTTCTTATTCTTTATTAAAACTCTTTGTAGAATTGATTTTCCGGAGTTCGATATTGATAATCTAGAAGATCTAGAGTTTATACCGAGACCAATTAATAACTCATGGAGTAATTATCAAAATATTGATGCAGTTCTAAAAGATCATGATAAAAACCTTATAATTAAAGGCATACATGAATTATCTTTTCGTATTACAAGTAATAGCTCAGATAAAGTGCCAATTGGTGAATTACAAGACAGTGCTGTATTAGGCCTATGTTATGTTTGTGGTATCCGACCTGTACAGTTAGCTAGACTAGCCGTCGGAGACATTAATTTAGACTCCAAATCAAAAAGAAGCAACCTAATGCGTTACAGCATAGCGATACCTTATGCAAAACAGCAAAAACTCATACTTGATAAGATCCTAATTGCCATTCCACCTGAGTTAGCCAGAATTATGTTGGAATATGAACTTAGGACTCAGAGAAATAAAGGAGACCAGTTGTTCAATATTGGTAGCAATGCCATTATATTTGTTAATGAAGCTATTAACAGACAAATGGTGAGGTTCGCACCTCTGGAAACTCGTAAAGCTATTGAAAGTAATAATATGGTACAGCCTCATTACACCTCTTCTGATTTCCGTCACAATGTAGGACACTCTTTGGCAATGACAGGAGCAAGTGCAGAAGAAGTTGCTCATATAATGGGACACAACTCTTTAGTGGCCGCTAAGCATTATATTTTGGCAACACCAGAACTAGCTTTAGTTCGAGAAAAATCTTTAGGGAATAACCCTGTATGGCAAAATATGATCTCAATGCTATTAACTGGTGCCATTGTCTCAAAATCTGAATGGCAAGGTAATCAGGTTAGTGGGATTGTGCACAATACCCTTTACTCAGAACTAGGCGGTTGTAATCGTTCATATGATGAATGCCCCTTCTCTGAAGTTCGATCATGTTACGGGTGTTTATATTTTAACCCCTTCAAAGAAGGTAATCATAATTCAGTATTGCAAAGTGTAGAAAGAGAGCATCTTGACTTAATAGAGTTATCTGACTCAGTCGGTAACTCTAAAAATCCGTTAATTCAAGTATATGAAGCAACTAGCCAAGAAATTAAATCAGTTATCGCACGATGTAAAAGCATTGCAATAAATCCAAATGCTATTACGTTAACTAATGTGGAGTGATATAAATGGATAATATTTTTCAGAACTACGCTTCTTTTATTAGTGAGCAGAAAACTTTTTTTGAATCAAACCTCTCTAAAGATTTCCATCATAATTGGGACAACGATGCCTGGAATATAGGAACATATGGTACAGGGTGGTTAAAAGGAAGTGGCAAAGGAATTTTAACTTTTGACAACATTAGTGATCGAATGAAAGGCATTAAATCTAAAATAATTATTAATAGTAAAGAATATAAAGATTTTATGAAATCAATCATTGTTGCTATTTATCGCAAGAAGCAATCTATATCTACGACTGTGGCAGTTGCTAATCTAATAATATTAAAACGTTGGTATAACTCATTGCTAGAATTAACAGATAGAAAGCATCCGATTTACTTAAATACAGAGGTTATCCATCATGCGATGGACTTGTATACCATCTCATCTAAAAATAACGATTCTAATGTAGCTGACACCTTAGGCAGATGTGTCAGTTTACAAAACCTAATAAATCGTTATGCCTTTTGTCTAACCCCATTGAATTTCCAAAATAGTACAACATATTCAAATAATTCTAATTACACAAGAAAAGCAAAGGAGCTACAGAACCTTAAAGAACAAGATTTTATTGATGATAAAAATATTGAAGATAAGCAGAAATTAATTACTATTGATACGTTTCTGAACATAGTTAATCTGATTCATAAATGTGAGGACCGTGGTGAAAGAATTTTATTAAACTTAGTTATCCTACTCATCATTACAGGCTTTAGATCCATTGAAGCTATCAATTTAAGAAAAGACAGCCTTATTAGAAGAGAGATTGAAGACTTAGATACCAAAAACAGATTAATAAATAAAGGGTTACGCCCCTACTTCCTAGGAATTAAATATATTGGTGCTAAAGGTGCTGGCGAAAGAATTCACTGGTTGGAGCCTTCTTCAGTACCTTTGGTCGAAACTATTTTTGATACTGTTAAAGATTTGACACAACCATTACGTGAACATCTGATTTACTTAAGAGTTAATAAATTTTCCAGTTATTTACCTAAAGAAATTGAGCTAATAAATTCTGATTTTGTGGAATTAGACGATATAGATAGATTTATAATTGGCACAAAATCAGATAATAGAGGCCGAGGGGGGCGTCGTGATAAGGTACGTAAGACGTTAAGGAATGCTAGGTTAATTTCTATAAAAAAAGATAGACAAGAGTTTTTTTCGAAAGCAAATCTTAACGAATTCGTCGCTCAAAGCTTTATTGACGATCAAAATCAGACTACTAATCTATGTACTGTTGTATGGAATACTAATCAGAAAAATAATAAAATCCCTTACGAAGATTTACTGTTTATTCATGCTCGCGGGTCTACCAATATTCGTAGAACATTAGTATATAAATCGACTCCTATACCATTTGACAATAAAATAATAAATGATTTTTTAGGTGCTAGTAAATCTGTATCTATTTTCCAGAAATACGACTTAAAGGAATCTAATAGTGATTATACAAGATTGACAAGTCATATTCCTAGGCACAATATTAATACCTTTCTTGCTATAGCTGAGATAGCCGACCATTTACAAGCTATGTTGATGGGCCGTATAGATATTACTCAAAATCAGCACTACAAGCATTTAGCTATTGAACACCTTAAAACTGGTGCTTCTGTCTTACCCTATACTATTCAAGAAGATAGAACAATAAATGATGAGTTGTCTGAGCTGACACCAATTGAAGTAATTAAAAGAATAGGCTCTATTCATTTATCACAGAACTTAGACACTGAATTAAATCTTAAAGCTAATTTACACACATTCGATAATAAGTATGAAAAATCTAATTTTATTAAGATGTCATTTCAAGAAGATCTTTTTGAAGATTTAAAAGCTGCGTTTGATGATATTGAAAATGATGAAGGGAGTTCTGCAGCAGAAGAAATGATTTTTAGACATACTAATTTACATCCATTAAAACTTGGATCTTGCACTTATGATGTTGGTTTATGGAGCTGTCCATATGGAGTGAAATGCCAAAGCGGAGAGTCTTGTAGCCACTTCACACTCACTGGGCGAGCTGATGAAATATATAAGATAATTGCTTTAAAAAACAAATTAGAGCGACTTTTAATTGAAGCAGAAGAGATAGTTTTATTAAACCATGAGCGTAAAGGGGTTCTTAAAAAAGTAAGTAACCAGTTAGATCACGTTATACATCTTGAAAAAGTTACTAAAAAATCTCTTTCAAATAAAAATACAATTAATATCTATGCTGGAACCAATAACAAAATTGAATCTAGGCATATTAGCACTTTAGCCGATCTATTTGCGTTTGAACATCTTGCTCAGAAGGAGTTAAGCAAATGACATTACGTGGTAGAGCATTAGATGATGCTATTGAGAAGGAATTACTTACCATGTTAGAAGAAGGCTTCGAAAATTCGCCTATCTCCCCTTCGGCGTTACATCAGAGATTAGTATGCAAAGGTATAATAAGAGGCGGTTTAAGCACTTTAAGCAAAAGTACATCGCTTGAACGTCACAATCTAATTTCATACTATATAGACAAGCAATTAAGTCCTTTAAATTTAAAGAATAAAGAGAAGCAGCAGTATATTAATGGGAGAACTCGAGAGGCTTTTGTTTCACAGAATGCTAGGTTAAAAGAGAAGATCGCTAATCTCGAAGATAGACTTTCTGAAAATACAATGACTTTAATAGCAATTATTAAAGAGGTTAATAGTAAGACATCAGTTCGCACTGAAAGAATTATAGCACCTCATATTATTAGAGAAATGAGAAATAAAGACTAAATAGGTTTAGAATAAATATATTTAAGATACTAACAAAGACCTAAAAGAGCCTTTTCTAAAAAGTGTGTAACTGCTTATAATTCACTAACCGGAGAATAAGCAATGACTACTCAATCTGACCTTAAAAAACTGGCCGAGCAAATGGCTGGTAGCATGAATAGCTTCGATGACATCAAAGACTTTCAGAAGCAGCTCATGCAATCCTTCATCGACACTGCCCTAGAAGCTGAGATGGAAGAACATCTTGGCTACCCTAAGCATGAAAAAGCAGACAAACCTATGAAATCGTCGAAACCATTAAAGAGCTTTACGATGTAGATATCTCAAGCAGCTTGGTTTCAAGAGTCACTGACAAAATCTTAGAGGACATCACCGCTTGGCAGAATAGGCCGCTGAGCAGTGTTTATCCTATTGTCTACCTAGACTGCATTGTCGTTAAAGTCCGTCAAGATAAGCAGATCATCAACAAAGCCATTTACTTAGCGTTAGGTGTCGCTCTTAACGGTAAAAAAGAGCTGCTTGGTATGTGGCTATCAGAGAATGAGGGCGCTAAGTTCTGGCTAGGGGTTCTCACTGGATTGCAAAACCGCGGGGTACAAGACATCCTAATCGCCTGTGTCGACGGTTTAAAGGGCTTTCCTGATGCCATCAATACCGTTTACCCCAATGCTCAGGTTCAGCTGTGTATCGTGCACATGGTGCGCTATTCAATGAAGTTTGTGCCTTGGACGGATAAGAAGGCCGTAGCCGCTGACTTAAAGGCCATCTATGGCGCTGATACGCATGAGATAGCAGAGGCCAATCTTGAATCCTTCGACGCAACATGGGGCGATAAGTACCCACATGTGGTCAAGTCTTGGCGCAATAACTGGGAAGGCTTAAAAGTGTTCTTTGGTTACCCTAAAGACATCAGAAAAGCGATTTATACCACCAATGCGATAGAGTCTCTAAACAGTGTGATTCGAACGGCGGTGAATAAGCGTAAGGTGTTCCTATCTGATCAGGCGGCATTTAAAGTGGTGTACTTAGCAACCCAGCAGGCATCTAAAAAGTGGTCGATGCCCATTCGTAACTGGACGTCTGCCCTTAATCGCTTTATGATTATGTTTGATGACCGTATCAGTAAGCATTTAATCTAAACGGCAGTTACACAGAATCTGGGATGATCTCAAGAATATACTTAGCTTTCAACATACTATCATTACTACAGTAAAGAGGAATCTATTCTTTCTAATGATTCAATTATTTCTTTTACAGTAATGTGATCAAATTCTTCACGATCCTCTTCTTCATGAGTACCTTTGTTTAGATAAGCCCAATGTAAACCACCTTCATCCTTACCCAGACCAAGCAGTAAGTCGAGACTTATAATTATTTCATCTTTATTTGGAACATCTACTTTAGCTTTTTTAATTTTAGAACATATATTTGCAGCTAATGCGTTTAAATCCCAAGGTGCTTTAGGGTTTCGTCTAACGACACTGATAGCCGGATCCCTTATATGACAATTGTTGCTGTAGTGCCACCATGCTTTGTCACATAAGTATTCCAAAGCACGACGCGATGACATTAAGGCATCCTTATACTCACCATTAAAGTATAACTCCGATGCTGCTAGAATATAATTTTTAGGACGATGTTTAGAGGTGACTTGTATATGATTTTCACCTTTTTGACGTAAGAAAATATATGATTCAGTTTCTTCTGCAGCTTTTTTTCCAATAGTCTGATGTATATCTTTGAAAAACTCTTCGCCATGGCACGCTAAAATAACTTGTTTATCTTTGAAAAAACTATCTTTAAATAATGTCTCACGAATAGCCTTCCGATGTTCATCATCTATAGAATTTACAGGATCATCAAATATAATCAAAGGGCAATTATTTTTAATATTTTTTGCGAGTAAGATGGCTAAACCTAAACACCTAATATGTCCTTCGCTTAGTACATGTAATGCATCATGTTTCTTAGCAGGTGTTGTTTGGAAAGATATTAATAATTTTTCATCTTGTGCAAGTGGTAAATCTATCCTCCCGATCATCTCCTCAGGCTGATCGTATCTATTAAAGGCATTATATAATTTAGTAGTCATGTCACCCAAATCTGCAACTAAATCAATAGGTAAGTTATTCTTATAATCATTTAGAGATATAATCAATAAGTTGTAAGATTCAGCAATCAGAATATTATTAGCTATCACTTCTTTTTCTGAGTTAACATCTTCGATTAATTCAGCATTATCTTTTTCAAATTTAGCTATAAAATCATCAGCTTTTTTTAGTTGCTCATTAATATTTTCTTTATTCACTTTAAGTTTTATTATTTGATTGGATATAGCCCTTATTTTCTCTAAACCGTTGTTATTTATTCGTTTTTCTTCTAATTTCTGAGTGATCTTTGAATCTTCTAACATTTGATTCTTTATTATTCTTTCTATTAAGACTATTGGTGCATGAGCACTAGAGTTGGAATTTTCTAAGCTATGAAACCATTCAATATCTAATTCTGAAGAATTTTCCTTTAAATATTCTTTTAAAAAATCATTATCGGAATAGTTATCACAAACTGTAATAATACTATTTAACTTTACTAGTGAATCGCTAAGTGTCTTTTTTTCAAGATGTATTTCATCTTGAATTCTGGCAAGGTGCTCTAATTTTTCTAGCTCTAGAATGGCATTAGCAAAGGGATTTCTAGTCGATAAATTTATTGGAGTCTCACAAGCAGGACACTTATCAGCGCTTTCATCTTGCAATACACGTACTGATTCATACAACCTTTTATATGAAATTTGTGTTGAGTTGTCTATTAACTCCTGATTATTTATCATAATTCTAGAGTAAGCATTTCTAATTTCTCGTCGAACGCTATTCATAGAGTCTAGGTTCAGGTTAGATTTAGATGTTATAGGCTTTTGAAGCTCTGCTTCGATACGACTTATTTCCCCACTACTACCCTGTTTTCCATTAAGCTCATCATCCATCTGCAAAAAGGTATAACCGTCTTTATATGTTCTAGCTAGGCTATTCTCATCTTCTTTTATTTTTTGTAGATCAGCCAGATACTGATGTCTATTTCTAACATGAATGTCAGTTTCTCGCTCTTTAACTCTCAATTCCTCTGCTTTTTTCCCAACCAAGTCTATATATTTCTGATCAATTGCTAATGAAAAACCTTTTACAAAATCGTTAAATGCATCAAGACCAAATAAGGTTGAGGTAAGCTCTGTTTGCTTAGCTGGTAGCTGAGCTGCTATACGTGAGAAGCTATCAATACGATTTCTTTCAATAAAACAAAACTGGTAAAGCTCTTGGTCAAATTCTATTTCTATTTCTTCGTCTTGATCATTACGACCTAAAAGAATGGGACGAGTAAAGCTTTCTGTATGGGCATTTTCAAAGTATTTATCTTGATTTTTAAATCTCTTGTTATCAGCCTCAGCAACACTTCCAAGTAACCCATATTCTAATGCTTCGCAGAAACTCGTTTTCCCAGTCCCATTAGGACCGTATATAAGAACTATATTGCTATCAAGAATCAATACCTCTTCTTTAGCAAAACCCCGAAATGGACCCACTTCTACAGAAACTATTCTCTTTATAAGTGGATTAGCTTTAGAACTACCTTTTGGTGATTGTGAGATTTCATCGGATAACTGATTCCAGCTTGTAACTGTTAGCTCTACTATTTTTCTTACTCGCTGACCTTGATGCGTGCCCAATAACGCCAACTCATCAAAATTAGCGAGAATTAAATTAGCCATCTTTGATACATTTGGCGCTGCAGTTAGTTTTATAGTGTTCATAAAGCGTAAGTATTCGTTTTTAAGCATAATTTCCCTCTTAATCAGAATCATCCTGATTTAAACTTATATGCAAATGATTACATAATAAAAGTAGTTCTAGCAGCAAATAAAACATTAATATCCTGAAGGTTTTAACAGTCGGTGTCAGCAGACACCTTTAAAAAATCAACCCTAATATTCTCCATGTTCAAAAATTTATTTATCATTTTAGTTTTCATTAGCTTGATTGTTGATAACCAAGCTTTGAAATAGCACTCTAGACATTAGTATAAAAACGACATAAGTTTCAATTGTTAAAAACCGTATAATTATAACTAAACCACTCTATTCTTCTTAAAGTTCTCAGCCTGCTCAAATATCTCTTTATAGACCTCTTTTGAATCAACAGGTGGATAATCCCATTCATCAAGCAATATCATCAAATCAAACTGTAGTTCCGCTTTGATATCATCGCGCTTATTCCAGTCAATATACTTAGCTTTATCATCGATGAGCTTTTTAACCTCTTTGGACAGCTCAACCAGCTTATCTTCTGGATAAGTAAAATCGTATTTATGCGCCAGTGACAGCAGAATGTCGTAAAACGCTTTTTCTTCAAAGTCGATACCCATTTCACCAAACGATGCCATCTCAACCCGTAGCTCGTTATATAGCTTGATGATCTCATCAGAGAAATCACCAATGACTTCAGCGCGTAGTATGTCTTGCTCGTCACGGTCGTTATACTTCTCAACGAGCGCATTCATTTTCTTACTGAAATCAACACCCTTTACCTTGTTGGTCTTTTTCAGCTCACCAATGGCTTTAGCCAGTAGTTGTTGTAGTAGCTCTAGCTTGGTATTCGGCTGTTTAATCACTTCAAGCTTGGCCAGGTAGTCTTCATCGAAGATATCGATCTCACCGTCGGTGTTATCACCCAGCTTAAAGATCTCTTCAACGCCATCACTCATCAGTGCGTCTTTCACTAGGTCACGTACCTTTTGGTTCATCTGCTCGACGTCAGGTGCGCCGCCAGTAGTGATTTTAAAGATGATGGTACGAATGGCTAGGTAGTAATGAATCTTGTCTTTATAAGTCTTGGTGAGCGCTTCACTGCCCACGCAAATATCATAAGCAGACTTCAAACGCTTGGCCAAATCCATAAAACGCTTTTCTAGCTTCTTAGATTGCAACGCAAAGTCAGCCGCTGCATTCAAGCAATTGAGCTGCTTTAATGGCGTGCCGTTAAAGTAAAGACTAGAGTCAAACTTATGATAGACGGTATCTAGTAGATCCAAATGGTCTTTGACCACCACGACTGACTTTTGAATATCGTCTAGGTTTTGAACCTGACCGCCTGTGTAATACGAGAGCGCCAGATTCATCTGCTTTTTGATGCCGATATAATCAACCACCAAGCCGCTTTCTTTGCCTTCAAACTTACGATTGACCCGTGAGATGGTCTGAATCAGGCTATGCTTTTGTAGGGGTTTATCTATATAGATGGTATCTAGAAACGGTACATCAAAGCCTGTGAGCCACATATCAACGACGATGGCGATCTTAAAGTTAGACTTGCTATTTTTAAACTGACGATCTAGCTCTTTGCGGTAGTCTTTGTTACCCAGATTGTCCCACATGCCTTTTTCATCATCTTTGTTACGAGTTATGATCATCTTGACGCGCTCCATGGGCATGACATTTTTCTTGTCGCTCTCTGACAAGGTTGAGCCTTCCTCGCATGCTCGCACTTCATTCCATTCAGGACGCAGCGCTATGATGTCTTTATAGAGCTGATAGGCAGCTTCACGGCTGCTACAGACAAACATTGCCTTGCCTTTTTGCGTCGTACCCTCTTCTACTCGCGCCTCATAATGCTGAACAAAGTCTTCAGCAATGGCTCTTATGCGATCAGGGTCACCAAGAATGGTGGACATACTCGCCATGGCTTTTTTGCTTTTCTCTATCTGATACTCATTGGTGCCAGCGTCAGCACTTTCTTGATAGTATTTCTCTACTTCATCAAGCTGCTTACTATCGAGTAGTACTTTGGCAGCACGGCCTTCATAGACGATACGTACCGTGATTTCATCGAATACCGACTCAACCATGGTATAGCTATCAATGACTGGACCGAAGACATCAAGGGTGGCATCAATTGGTGTACCTGTGAAGCCGACGTAAGTAGCATTGGGTAATGAATCATGTAGGTACTTAGCGAAGCCGTAGCTCTTTTTGACACCGTCTTCGGTGACGGTAATTTTTTGCTGTAGATTGATTTGGCTACGGTGCGCTTCATCTGAGATACAGATGACGTTGGTACGCTCGGTCAGTAGGGCTAAGTCTTCGGTAAACTTATGAATGGTGGTCAAGAACACACCGCCACTTCTGCGACCTTTTAACTGTTCGCGCAGATGCGCTCTACTTTCGACACTGATGATATTGTCATCGCCGATATAGGTCTTAGCATTGGTAAAGGTTTCAGACAGCTGACCGTCTAAATCGGTGCGATCAGTGATTAAGATAATGGTTGGACTGCCAAGCTCAACGTCGCGCATCAGCAGACGTGCTAGAAACAGCATGGTAAAACTCTTACCACAGCCAGTGGCGCCAAAGTACGTACCACCTTTACCGTCACGTAAGCCATTATCGTCAATTAAGTTGCCATGACTATCGAGCTGCTTCATGTGCTGCTTAATATTGTCGTATAGCTTGGTGGCAGCATAATACTGCGGATAACGACAAACGATTTTTTCTTCCTTGCTTGATTTATCAGGTACATAAATAAAATTGCGAATAACATCAAGCAAACGAGCTTTATCAAATAAGCCGCTCATCATGGTCAGTAAGGAATGGATACCGTCTTTCTCTAACTTCTCATCGCCTGTCACTTTGCGCCAAGAGTAGTAGAACTCATAAGGCGCAAAGAACGATCCCATCTTTGAGTTGACCCCATCGCTAATGATACATAGGGCATTGTATTTAAACAGCTCTGGAATATCGCGCTTATAGCGAGTGGTCAGCTGGGTATAGGCATCAAACATAGTGGCATCTTCGCGGATGCTGCTCTTAAACTCAAACACCACCAGTGGTAGGCCATTGATATAAAGAATGCCATCAGGAATACGCCACTCAAAGCCTTGTATCTCCATTTGATTGACGATGCGGTAGCGATTGTTATCGAGTGCTTCATAATCAATGAGCTGGATGTATAAGTCTTTTTGGGTATAGTCCTCACGCTTCAAGAAAAACCCATCAGCGACAAACTTCATAATGGCTTTGTTGGTATCGTAAAGGTCGGAGGCAGGAAGGTATTCAAGCTTATGAATGATAGAATCAATCTCATACTCTGTAATCAAGTCATCTTTATAACGGGTCGCTAGAAACTGTCGAAGATCAGACTTAATCAGCACATCGTCAAGATTACGGTCGAGTGCTTCACCTAGCGTATGTGGATAGCCCTCAGCAGATAGTAGCTCGATAATGGCTTGTTCAAGCCTGTCTTCGGTGAATTTCAACTATAAGTCCTTTTTTAGATAAATAGAGCATCTTTCAATAACATTAGTAATCGCTTACGGCAATGTGAACCCTACAAAGCTGCAAAGCTGGATGTCGTCTCATAAACTTTTTTTACTGGATTGAACTTCATAACGAAGCTTTTATTAACGAAGTTAGGACGCTCAGGATCATCAGGAGGTATGCCTTTATAAGTCAATATAATGGGATAATAAGCAGCGTTTTCAGGCATTACTTTAACGATCCCTTCATAATTATAATATAAAGGGGAATCTTCATCGTCTTGACCGTCATTATCTGAACCAGCATCACCCAAAGCATAAACATTAATAAAATCATTCTCAGGCAGGTGTAGTACTGTCCACCAACTGTTCGTTTCGCCAAGAGTCATATAACCGCTCTTAAAAACACTGCCTACTAAGTTTGTCCCTAACAGCTGTATAGTTTTTTGAATGTCATTGTCCTGAAGGTTCATTGTGCCCCATCTGTCATAAAAAGCTACGCTCTCCGGTGTTCTGCTTATCAATTGAAACTGTCCATTATTTAGTCTTTTAAAACTATATAAATCTGCCTTTGAGCCGCAAGATTCACAGTATTCAGATGATTCATCATAAACGATAACCTTTTCAATGGTCACTAAATAACGTGGTTCACCTTTTGCGTTATCATAAAGTCCCATAGGATGCATTAAAGCAACTATTCTTGCTCCATTGCTGTCAACTTGACCTAAACCGATATTTGGCATCGATTCAATATATTCATCATTGACGGAGGTAGGTCTCATCTGACCACTATAAAACTGACGCATGACTTCTTTAAAGCTTAAGTCTTTGATTTTTACCTGAGCCATTTGGCTGACAGAAAAAGCGGGAGCGGCAGCTATTGCAGGAGTCGCAGATAGAACGCTTAGGCTGAGCGCCAAACTAAGTAAAAGCTTTTTCATGCTAAACTCCATTAATTACTATATTTTTGAGAGAAATATTTACTGTCAAAAGCTATATTATTTCATCCACAAGTCTGGCAGCATCTGGGATACACAACTCCCCTGACATTAACTTAGACAAGAGGGTATCGCGGAGTTTGGCTAATTCAATAGTCTGTAATGAACGAAGATTATTTGCGAGATACATTGGTTTTGCTAATTCCGAAAACTCTTCCATTAATCTTGATGAAGGTATTGCTACTGACCAGCTCATAATGGCTGCTTTATCACCGCGTGGCATCTTGGTTCCTTTTGATGTTGCAGTCATATAGTCAAAAAAGGAATCCTGATAAAGAAGATTAAATAAATATTCATTAGCTACAGAGTTATGAGCTTGAAAGCTCAAGACATCATTTGACCGACCACCGCTGAAACTAGCAAGCCATATTTTTTTGAAATATGGACGTATATTAGAGATTAAGGTTTGTCCTACAGAAAACTTTGGAACTTGATTGGTACTCGCGATATTCGCTGCATGAGAAATTCCTGACTTCTCTTTATTCATATTTTCAGTAGAAACATAGTTTTCTAAAGTGAGTTCTGATGTATTTATTTTGCCTTTTCCGTACGAGCAAATATCAGCAAGTATTCCATTTTCCCACCCCTTCGGAATCCAACCCATTTCTTCCGCAAACTCAAACGCATCAGGGAATAAGTCCTGAATATCTGAATTGTCTTTTTTCTCAATCTTCTTACGCTGTTCAGCACGTTCGATAAATTCATCAGGAATAGCATTACCAGCCGCCAGCGCATTATCAATCAACGGATCAAAATCAACAAACCAACTTTTAAACAATGCCTGTGCCATCGCTTCTAGCGTTTCATTCATTTGGCGGTTTAGCTCGATTTTGTCGTCTAAAGAACCAAGAATATGGGCAATTGCTTTTTGAGTATCCAAACTTGGTATGTTCAAAGGAACGCGCTTGAGTATTCCTGTATTAAGATTAGGCATAGTAGCGCCAACAGCGTGTCTGATTATCCATTCTTGATTTATAGGCGAACTTAAGTGATAGGTCAAGAAACGAGCATCTATGCTATTACCAGGTCTTACAAGTAAGCATCCAGTACCACAAAACATCCCTTCTTCAAGTTCAGTAATCAACGCTTTTCTAGTTACGTCACCTCGGCGACTGTATACGATATCGTTCTTTTTCACTAAATGCTTTGATAGTCTTTCTGCATCTTCTTTAGTTATTCTAGCTATACCAGATAAATCTATTTTATTATTGATAATATTAAGAGGCATAATTACTGGAATCCCCTCATCAACATAATCAGAGGCATGCAATTGGCTACCAAATGGTCCTGTCTGAATTATTCCATTGCCCAGCTTTACTATTTCTCCAAGAGTTGTTTTTACCCAATCACTCGCCATAACCCAATACCTCCAAGTTCTGACGAATGGTCGCATCTAGCTTTTCGGACTCTTGCATCTGTGCATATAGCGTTTGGCTTAGCTCCAGCATCTTAGTCTCAAACGGAATGCCATCATCTTCGATAGCTGCCGCCCCAACATAACGCCCAGGCGTCAGCACATAGTCATTGGCTTTGATATCGTCTAGACTGGCGGATTTACAATAGCCTGCTTCATCTGCGTAGGCTTCATAGCCGCCCGCTTCTTTCTCACCGCGCCATGCATGATAAGTCTTGGCAATCGCTTCGATATCATCAGTAGAAAACTCTTTATGCGTACGGTCAATCATCGCACCGATATTACGGGCATCAATGAACAGCGTCTCACCGCTACGGTTACGCAACCCCTTTGCCTTACTATCAGCTGACGTAGCTTGTTTGTCTTTACTGATAAACCATAAACACACCGGAATCTGCGTGGTATAAAACAGCTGACCCGGTAGCGCAATCATACAATCGACCAGATCGTTTTTGATGATTTGCTCGCGTATCTCACCCTCACCACTGGTGGTGGTAGACATCGAACCATTGGCAAGTACAAAACCAGCAGTTCCATGCTCAGAGAGCTTGGATATCATGTGCAATATCCATGCATAGTTGGCATTGCCCGTAGGCGGTGTCGGATACCCTGCCCAGCGTGGGTCATCGACCAGCTCATCAGAGGCGCGCCAATCCTTTTGGTTAAAAGGTGGGTTTGCCATGATGAAATCGGCTTTTAGGTCTTCGTGCTGATCTTTAAAGAAAGTATCGGCAGCCACATCACCCAAGTTGCTAGAGATACCACGAATGGCAAGGTTCATCTTAGCGAGCTTGTAGGTCGTGCTGGTGTACTCTTGCCCATAGATAGACACATCTTTGGTATTGCCGTGGTGACTCTCGATGAATTTGATGGACTGGACGAACATACCGCCCGAGCCGCAGCACGGATCGTAGATTTTGCCTTGATATGGCTCAACCATTTCTGCAATCAGATTGACCACAGACTTAGGCGTATAGAACTCACCACCGCCTTTACCTTCAGTTGCAGCAAACTTACCCAAGAAATACTCGTACACGCGCCCTACCGTGTCTTCTTCTGGATTACCGATAGTGTCGATGTTATTGACCACATCAATCAAGGCGGCAAGCTTACTGGCCGTTAAGCCTAGACGTGAGAAGTAGTTGTCAGGCAATGCGCCTTTCAATGATTGGTTGGTCTTTTCGATGGTACTGAGCGCCGTGTCGATTTTAAGCGCGATGTCTTCTTGCTTAGCATTCTGCTGGATAAAACTCCAACGGCTCTCCTCTGGCAAGTAGAACACGTTATCTTTGGTATAAGCTTGCACCATGTTGATATGCTTTTCATAGCCTGTATCGATCAGTTTTTGGCGCTGCTGCTCGAAAGTATCACTGATGAATTTTAAGAAAATTAGGCTAAGGACGATGTGCTTATATTCTGATGATTCGACGCTACCTCGTAGCTTGTTGGCAGCATCCCAAAGGGCTTCTTCAAAATTGCCATTGTCTGTTTTATCTTTTTTGTTCGCAGGTGTTTTAGCCATGTTTCTTTAATCTCTATTTGTGATACTTTTAATTTGTATGATGAATTGTGTTTAATTTTCATATGCAATACAGATATGATTCCGACTACCTTTACGATGTAGCCATCACTTTATAATGTTGAAAACAGCATCATTAATTTTGTTTGGTATTATACTATCATAAGAATGCTTGAACTCTATGATATACAAAGCGTCATTCCATCTTTGACTTAGACAGTTTTGATTATACTCATCGAGATATGCAAACTGATGTAAAGATACTTTTTTGCAGAAAAGTGATTAACTTGCTATGAAAAGTCTATTATTGGACTATAACGCAATGTTTAAAACCAACTATGGCGTAGACAGCAAATCCTTCCAAAATTACTACCGCGACCTTGCAGGGCGCGTCATTAATCAAGAAGTGGACTTACTGGTTGTCGTTGGCATGTTCTTGACGGGTTTTGATGCTACCAAGACATTTGGCCACATTGTGACCTTTCGAGACTTAGAAAAAGCGACCATTGACGCCATCACCTTGTTTGGTGATAGAAACACTAAAAACGTGGTGCTAGAGAAGAGCTATAAAGAATACTTAGAAGGTTTTACTGATATCGCCACAGGCAAAGCACGACGCGGTTATTTGGAAGTGGTCAAAGAGCTGCAACAACGCTTCCCTAACCCTGATGAGATTGTGAAAGAGTCTGATAAGAAGGACTTTGCTAAGTTATTCGGGGAGTATTTACGTGTCGAGAATATATTACAAAACTATGATGAGTTTGCAAGCCTAAAAGCACTGCAAGACTTGGATGTGACCGATGCTGACGCTGTTGAGACGTTTAAAGATGAGCATTACCTAAACGATGATGACTTAGCCGCTATGCAAGCTATTAGAGTGCCTGCTGAACGTACCGTACAAGATTACCGTTCTACCTATAACGATTACGTGATTGGTTACGTCGTGAAAAAGCAGCTGACCAGCAAGGAGAGT
Organism: Psychrobacter cryohalolentis K5; assembly: GCF_000013905.1. Classification (NCBI taxonomy): domain Bacteria; kingdom Pseudomonadati; phylum Pseudomonadota; class Gammaproteobacteria; order Moraxellales; family Moraxellaceae; genus Psychrobacter; species Psychrobacter cryohalolentis. Next base: position 1,660,575 of record NC_007969.1, on the reverse strand, counting down.
CTTCGATTGATTGGGACGACGTGGTTTTCGAGATAGATCTGCTCAAATCACAGGAAATTAATCTTGATTACATACTCGGATTAATTTTTGAGCATAATAAAAACACCAAGGACAAGTCTGCCCTAGTTGAGGAAGTACGTCCTTTGATTCGGGCAAGCCTTGGCAACCGTGCCAAAGAGAGCCTAGTAGTCGATTTCATCAATCAAACCAACTTAGATAGCATCCCTGATAAATCCAGCATTATCGATGCTTTCTTTAGCTATGCTCAGGTAGAGCAGCAACGTGAAGTGAAAGACATGATTGCCGCTGAAAACCTGAATGAAGATGCTGCTAAGCGTTATATCACCGCTTCTTTAAAGCGTGAGTACGCCAGTGAGAACGGCACAGAGTTAAATGCTATTTTGCCCAAACTGAGTCCACTGAATCCGCAGTACTTAACCAAGAAGCAAAGTGTTTTGCAGAAAATTGCGGCTTTCGTTGAGAAGTTTAAAGGCGTGGGTGGGAAATTTTGAGTAATCTATAAAGCAAAGAGGCTGTTTGACACACGTCAATCAGCCTCTAATATAATCAGGGCGGTTCATATCTTGAGTACTAGATTTATTCGTGGAAATATATTCCGTATTTTGAAGAACATATTACTAATAATATTAAACCAAATATGTATATTTTTAATTGCTATTACAGCCTAAATCACTCACTAACTTAGTATCTTTACTCTTAATTGCTTCTAAGCAAGCAGCATATTTCTGTTTTACGAGTTCTAATTTAATCGTCTGTTCTAAGGCGGAAATTTCGTTCTGATTGGTAGTTGAAGATCTGCTATATACTGAACCAACTGCAGTAAATACTGATGTTATAATTGCAGACGGAATTTTTGCTACTGCTAAAGCTTCACCATCTACATCTTGCTTATATTTTGTTGGAATACCCTTTTCAAAAGTAAATTCTGCGCTATTATTGGCAAAAAATGATTTAGATATTGGAAGAAATGATGTTGTGGAATACGATGGTGAAAATACTATCGATGAAAAATTTAGATCCCCAATCGTACTACCACTATTTATCGTTACTCTATAAGGTTCGTCTTGTCGATAAAATATGCCAGAACTAGATACTTCCACCTCCTCGGTATTTTCTACCCCTTTATTCTCCGGCCCTTCTTTTTTAATAGTTACTGAAAGACCACATGGGTTATATTCACCTTCCGATTTATATATAAAAACATGTTCTGTATCAGTATTACAGCCGATCGGCGGAAACAAACCAGACCCTAAAGGCGGTTTGGTAAAATTACCATAACTAGTTGCTAGATTACTGAATATATCTGTAACGTTACTAGTAGTCTTTGATGTGACAGTGGTTAATAATCCGCTTTCAGTTATCGATATATCTGAAAGGTTTTTACCCATTATATTTTTATTGTGGTTTAGCACATATCTTTTTGATAAATCAGGATATGATGGTGTCGTTTCAAGCGCAACCTTAGTTATATTACTAGCTTCTATAGTAACTTTAACTACAATATCTTTTTTAGGCATGTAATAAGACAAGCCGTGAACATGACTCGAATTTTTATTTTCAAAAGAGGTTATGCTCGCACAGGAAGTTATACACAAAGTAGCAATGACTATTAATATTTTCATCTAGTTATCTCCCATATATTGTATAGTGCTTCTTACCTGATTTATCTCTGCATTACATCCTATTGTTTATTATTTAGACACAAACTATATTACGCTTAATTTTTAATTCTTTATACTAATAAGAAGTCAAACCACCTCAGCGTTTTGGACGTTCATCACTTACATCTACTTTAGATTCTTGCCGTTTCAGCGCTAAATATTGCTGATGCTGTTCGTTAGACCTCTCATTTGTGCCGTTTTACAGAATTCTTAGTTTGACAATAGATAAATCCTAAACTGGTATAAAGTAGTGTAAGACTTATAAGGAAGCGTGTACTGATCAATATTTTCTATCTCAACTTATATGTCTTGCTCTTTATAGTCATCAATATCAATATCTGTATATTCATTATTAGAAGTATACCTCAAGAAAACCAAATATTTCACCCTTCAAACCTATTAATAGACCACTTAAAACAATCTACCGTTTCACTATACCTAAAGCATAAAAGCTTTAAATGATAATCTATCTATCATTAGACTTTTTTGTATTATTAAATGATAGTAATATCTTGCTATTATTAATGAACATTAATTATTAAGTCTAAGTAATAGAGGTGGCGTTATGACCGTTCGTATTTATGTGAGAGCCAGCACTAAGGATCAAGACGCTACCAGAGCATTAGCTGAGTTAGTAGCTTTCAGTACAAGTTATGATGATAACTATATTGAATATGTTGAGCATTTCAGTGGTACGAAGCTCGATAGACCAGCTTTAGCCAAGCTGCTAAAGGATGCTGAAAAAGACGATATTCTACTAGTTGAAAGCGTGGATAGATTAAGCCGGCTATCTCAAGATGATTTTGCAATTCTAAAGCAGCGTATCAAAGACAAAGGCTTACGATTGGTGGTGGCTGATCTACCAACCACGTATACGGTGAGTGGTGGCATGACAGGTGATATCCTAACAGTGATTAACCATATGTTGATCGACTTATTAGCAACGATGGCAAAACTTGATAACGACAAGCGTAGAGAGCGTATTAAGCAGGGACTGGCTAACAGTGGCTATAAGCCCACTGGTAAGAAGCCTAATACAACGAAACACAATCGTATTAGAGAATTAGACAGTCAAGCCAATATGACAAAAGAGGAAATCGCTAAGGCGGTTGGTGTTGGGGTAGCTACCGTTTATCGTGTATTAAAGCAGGACTAATAGCTGAGGTATTTTAAATATTAGCTCATCATTATTATTATGAGTGCTATATTTTATTTTCGTTCATAAATAGCTGATATATAAGGTTTTACACGCGAGGTAAGAAATATTTATTTATAGAGACACCAACTTTTTTACTATGTGGACGTGTTAAAACACAGTATCTTATGGTTGGGATGTTTGCCGCATAGGCTTTAAGCTCACTAATGATAAAGCTAGAAAAACTGGGCAGAAATACTTTAGAATAGTAAACATTTTACCAGTCCTCTTGTATGAATCAATCTTACTACGAGAGAAGTAACATAAGGTCGCTTATAACCTTATTTTCTTCATTTTAAGAGATTAAGGTGCTCTATGTCAGACCCAAATAGAGAAGAGTTTAAAGGCACAGCCTGGCATAAAAAAGATAATGGCTTATTTGTGCCAGAAACTTATAGCCTTGATGAAAAAGCCGAGGTCACAAAGAAGACACTAAGGGAGCAGGTTAAATGGGTGCTGGACAACATAAGCCTTGTTTTATTGTTGCCATCTTTTTTAGGAGCTTTATGGCAGATCTTAGAATTATCAAGTATAAATGTTGCTTATATTAGGTTTTTTTCTGTCACTCAAATACCAGTTGACGGCATACTTATACTGTTTTTAATCGTTCTGATAATTGTTATGGGGAAGGCAGTAATAGGTTTGTTAAAAAGTGCTTTTGAAAACAAAGTCAAAGGGCTTGAAGATGAAGAATTTGTTAAAAAGCTTAGAAAAAACTTAAATTTTCACATAAAAAAGATGCTTATCGTCATACCTATAATGCTAGTTCTTATTATTTATTTAATTAGTGAGCTATTTGCAGGTATGTTCCCCACATCCCCTATTGTTACCATTTTACTTGTAAGTTTTTTTATTTCGGGCTTTATGTTTTATGTACTTGACGCTGTTATGCTGATTGGATTGAAGTACGCTCAAGATGGTATTAATTCGGATAATATTAAAGACCGTATGGGCACCCTTGTAGATAAATATAGAAAGCCTATTTACTGGTCAATATTAGCAGGCATAGCAATAGCCATCTTTATTTGTTATCTGTTAATCAAAGCATTTAGTGCAAGCTTTATATTGCCTGCTGATTTATATAACACTAAAACCTTAGAGGCAGTAATATATAACGATTTTAAAACCAAGAACTACGAGATAGAGTATTTTAATGACAAATACATCTTTGTTAAATTATGTGCCATCAAGGAATGCAATCATAGATTAGATAAAGAGATCATTATATATCCTACCGAAAAGGTCTTATTTAAAACTACCTATGGCAAAGTATGGACTGGATATTTTACAACCTACAAACCTGTTAATAGCCCAGATACTCCTTAATTGGGCTGTTCAATTTAAATATGTAAAGCAAACCACGCTCTATGCAAGGATGTCTACCTTGATAATTAAGCTATTATAAATATCATCGTTGCGATGATGATTCGACTATAAGAGAATCGGCTGATATACCATAGCTTGAAAAGTAATCGATATTTTTCTTGACTCTATTTAGGCTAACAGAATACCTAAAACATTCCGTATCAAAGGATACTGATGCTCAAAATAATTTTGAGTATTTGAGTATTTGAGTATCACATCGCTTCTTTGGCTATGATAGTTATCAGCTATATTAGTTTTGTAAGTACTAGTGTCGCCCCTGATCCATTTTCTATATAGAACACAGCAGCTTTAAGGCCATGATCAGTAGCAAACTGTATGAGCTTGTTCTTGGCACATTTGGCATTTTGCTCTTTGGTTGACGCTCTAAGTAAGATACGCTCTGATAAACATAAACACCTAAAATAGTCTGTTATAAGTAGTTCCACTACACCAGTCTATTTTAGGTGGTCTATTAATCGGTTTTTGATGCCTTTTAAATGGTTCCGCTGGGATATACCCTACGATAACAGGAAAGCCATCGCGGATGACAAAACCTGTTTAGCTTTTAAACAAGACGGGTTTGTCGATAGTATGTAAGATAAGTTCGAAAAGTAACTAGAGTGTGAGACTATTCATATTGGGTCTGAATCAAAGTTTTATTGTGATTAATTTCTGCTCAATGTTATTCATTTGTCGCCATGATGAGTGATGGCGGCTTGTAATTTAGTTAGGAAAAATAATCTTGAGTAATAATATACGTTTGTAGCATTTGTAGCAGAGCTTGTTCTAGGCTTCTTTACTTACGCTTTTTTGTAGATTCTTTTTTAGTAAATGATCAAATATGAACGGGCCAAATGGTAAGAGTGATCCGAGTACGCCCGCAGGTATTGCCCAACGAGGAATTTTTACTTTGATAGCTGTGCCTACAAGTACTACGATATAGACAATGAATAGTACACCGTGCGCCATACCGATATATTTCACACCTTCTGGAATGTCCATCATATATTTTAGTGGCATGGCGATGAAGAGCAATAATAAGAAAGAGGTGCCTTCTAGGTAGCCTATAAGGGTAAGACTTTTTAACGCGGTCTCTTGTTTTTTTCTAAGGCTGTGAATTTTTTCAATAGTTGGCTGAGCCTGTGACACTATATTTTCCTTTTGTTATTATCAATAAAGAATTTATGGATTATTCAATGTCTCTATAATAATGGCTCTACGCAGAGCTTTTAAGTATTGGGTTTTAAGACCTAAAATGAGTGAGTACCTATACCAGTCATACATTACCTTCCAGTTCACATTTTATAAACATACTCAAGTATAAAAAGTATTTTTCCGTATAGAGTGACTACGACGCTAGTTCATTTTGTTTGTGATAATCGGCATCAATGTGCTTATTTATTACGCTTACTTTCTAAAAATATCATGTCAATTATAATCAATGCGACACCGACACAGACACCTATATCTGCAACATTGAAAATAGGATAATTCCAGACATCAGCATAATGCACATGGATAAAGTCAACCACTTTACCAATTCTTAAACGATCGATTAAGTTGCCAATCGCACCACCGAGCATTAAGGCTAACCCCATGGACAATAGCTTGGCTGCACGTGGCGCTTTGATTAAATAAACCGTTAAAAAGATAGCCATTATAAAAGCTAAGCCTGAGAAAAACCATTTCTGCCAACCGCCAGCGTCGGCTAAAAAGCTAAATGCTGCCCCATAGTTATAAGCGAGTGTCCAGTTGAGAAATGGTTCAATGACCGGTACGGGGTCATTGAACGCTAATTTGGTTTGGGCCAACCACTTAGTCCATTGATCAAGTATTAATACCATTATCGCCAACAAATACCAGATAAAAGCGCGACTGCCATTGGCAACCATTTTTGGCATTTTATTCAACTTACCTTTAGGTGTTATCGAGTTGCCTGAAGTTACGTACATAGCTTTAGGCGTATGATTCATGGTTTTAGAGTCAATTGATTGATGAGTACTACTCACAGCTATAGGTACTTTATTGTCAGCAATATTAGTACTAGCCGATTCAACGCTATTCAATTTAGTACTATCTAATCTGTCGGTAGATTCAGTCATAGTTGTTTTCTTTATCTGTGTTTATACAATGAACAATGTTAAACGTATATGTTTTTAGTATACGACTATTAATAGCGCCACTTTTAAAAACTGCTCCACTTACCGCTCTGGTATTATGAAACTTACGGTAATAATTTTTTATTAGGGAATCTGTTGATTGATTTCAACATTAACCTGAGTCTGTTCAGCACTAATCACTATCGGATTACCCGATAAGTCGCCTGACTCTGCTATGGCATTACCGCTATGACTAATACGAGCAACGACTGCTAACTGAGTTTTGTCACTACGAGCTGAATTTAACGTGCGATCTGGCATCATCGCATCAAGATTGCTTAAGCGGATACTGGCCTCACCTTGCTCAATAACACTAATGGGTAAACGTTTGGCGGCAAACGGTGGACCTCCTTTAACGTCACGTATCGCAACAAACAACACATCATCAGCTTTCACTAACGGTAATAAATTAGCGTTAATTTTCACTGTCACGTCAATACCTTCTAGCGCTTGCTTTTCTTGCGTGCTAACGTAGTTACTCAACTCATCTAAGCTTGCTAAAGCTTTAGTATGATCACCTGGTTTGGCCACAATGCTGCCTTGTAAGCGTTTAATCCAACCTTGCGCTTGGGCAAAGTTACTACTACGAGTCTCACCCATTGCCATGAGCATCTGAGCCCGTTCATGCTGCGGATTTTTAGCTAATATAGCTTGTAATACACGGCGAATATTAGCGTCTAACTGACCTTCATTAACAAAAAAGCTAGTCTGAGCATAAGTGGTGGCGATTTCTTCATTTTCAGGAGCTAAACGATAGGCACGAGATAAGGCTTCCAGCGCAGAATCAGTTGCCTCCATAGATAAGAAAAGCTCGGATAGGCGCATCCAGCGATTAGGATCATCAGCATTACGATGAACATTGGTTTGCATGGCGCTAATCAGTTGACGACCATCTTCAAACGCCCATGATGGCGGCTTGTCAATTTTAGCTGTCAATAGGTCGTCAGCCACTTGTCCTACTTTGTCCTCAGCTGTCCACAAATCAAACACGGGCGTACGATTGCCTATTAGTAAATACGCCATTGCAGCCAATATTGGGATCCAAGCTGCGACAATTAAACGGCTTTTGACATCAGGGGTGACCATAGGTGTTATCTGACGCTGCGCATCTAATAGCTGACGCTCCAGTTCCAGCTTTTGATTTTGATAATGGCTATTATTAATAGTACCGCTGTCTTTATCTGTTTGTAGCTCAGCTAAACGTTCGCGAAATACTGCAACATTAATATCTAGCAGTTGATTGTCTATTGGTTTGGACTGCAAACGCGGTGCTCGTAGCCATGGCATAATAGCAATCAGCGCAAATATAAGAGCAATCAGCAAGCTTAGAGTTACAAATAAGCCAAAAGTAGAAAATAGAGTCATTTTTTGTCCTCTAGGCTAGTAATGTCGTGGTCGACACTCTCAGCTTGCGATAATAGACGATCAAGCTCAGCCTTTTCCGTAGAGGTCAAGGCAGCAGTACTGTTCACTGTGACGCCGCTTTGACCACGGGCAACAACTTGGCGACGCTTACTTTGCCAAAACCAACCAATGATTAAGACGAGCAATAATAGTGGTGGAAAAAACCATAGGATCCATGTTGATGGTCGCATAGGCGGCTTGTAGCTAATAAAGTCACCGTAGCGCTCTTGCATATAGACGCGTATTTCAGCATCACTACGTCTATCTTTAATTAAATCATAGACTTTTTGCTTTAGATCCTGTGCAATCGGTGCATCAGAGGCTGCAAGGTTTTGATTTTGGCATTTTGGGCAGCGAAACTCTTCTATTAATCCACGATACTGAGCTTCTTGCTGTGGTGAGTCAAAATCGTATACGTCAATAGCTGCGTTTGCCGTCATGTTAAGCAGACACGCTAGTATTAAGCTTGCTATTTTTAAAACTATATTGGGTTTTAGTTGAGGAGCTCTTATTCGAGTAACGTTCATTTGCACATCTCCTCAACCTGAATGAGATCAGGACTATCGTTGTTCTTATTAGCCTTATTAAGTACTGTCAGGCACGGCTTAACACGCTGTTGCCAATTGGCTTCATTAATCTCACCAACAATATGCTGACGAATGATGCCATCTCCATCCACAACAAAGGTTTCGGGCGCACCAGTTATGCCTAAGTCTAGAGCAAACTGACCCAATGAATCCTGAATAGACATAGAAAATGGATCACCGCCTCGGTTTAAGTAACTGAGCGCATTACCAATCTCATCCTTATAATTCACACCAACGATATCAACGCCGCGCTCTTCTAGTTGCATTAAAAACGGATGCTCAATAACGCAAGTTGGGCACCATGAGCCCCAAACATTAAGTAAAAACGGCTTATCTGGCAAATTATCATTGGTGATAGTACGGGTAGTATCTGCTAATAACGGCAGCTCAAAGGTAGGAACCGGACGCTCAAGAGCGGTATTGGTCACAATGTCTGTTGGTTTACCTAAGCGCATGTACAATATAACTACCAAACCAAAAAAGAGGATAAGCGGAATTAAGAACCATAGCTTCGTCTGCTTTTTTTTCATTGTCTTTGGGTTACGCTGCTTACTGTTTTGGCTATCTTTTTGCTCAGGAGTATTATTCGACATAGTCATTTATTTCTCCTTTAGTGTCGACATCGTCGATGCTGAGATTGCCTGCTCAATAGCTACCTCATTGACTCCATCAGTAGCCAGATCACCAGTAACTAGCAATGGAGCTTTAACTTTTTTGATGCGGTATCGTTTATCAAGCATGCTAATTAATCCACCTAGAGCCATGATAATTGCCCCTAACCAAATCCAGCGAATTAATGGTTTTACATAAATCCTTAATGCCCATTGGTTACTACCATCGGCAATAGGTTCGCCCAGTGCGACATAAACATCGCGCATTAGGCTAGCATCAATGGCCGCCTCAGTGGTCGGCATAGTGCTAATGATATAAGTACGCTTTTCTGGATTCAGTTTCGCCACTTCACGACCGTTTTTGGATACCACGACTTGCGCCTGCGTTGCATCAAAGTTACTACCCTTTATTTCAAAAAATTCAGTTACTTCAAAATCGTAACCTTGAACATTGACTGTATCGCCAATACCCATTGCTACGTCACGCTCAATACTCAAGCTACTAGTAAAGGCTATGCCAATGACAGCAACCAATACGCCAATATGAGCAGTCTGTTGACCCCAATAGCTCAGACGCAACTGCCGCAAACCGTTAAAAAAATTAGGCGCATTCTTAGTTTTATCTTTAAAATCAACTGCCATCCATAGCAGTACCCAAAAGCTAACGGCTAAAGTCACACCAATATTAAGCATAGACGATGGATTAACAAAGTAAGTAATAATGGCGGCTAATACTAAGCTACTAACGGCGATGACCATGCCTATACCCAGTAGTGGACGGGTGTCTTTTTTCCAGCGAATATTTGAGCCCATACCCATAGCTATTAATAACAGCCACGTTAAAGGTACAAATAATGCATTAAAATAAGGAGGGCCAACGGACACTTGTCCTAAACCAAAGGCATCAGCGATAATAGGATAGAGGGTGCCGAGCAGCACCACTAAGGTTGCAATCAAAATGATGGCGTTATTGATCACTAAAAAGGACTCACGTGAAATCAGCTGATATTGACTTTCAACGGTTAAACGCCAACCGCGAACGGCAAACATTAATAGACCACTACCGATGATAATGCCAAGAATAGCTAAGATGACCAAACCACGCGTCGGATCAGCGGCAAACGAATGCACTGAGGTAAGGACTCCAGAGCGTACCAGGAACGTGCCAAGCAAGCTTAAGGCAAAGGCGAAAATAGCCAGCATGATGGTCCATGCTTTAAACACCCCGCGCTTTTCAGTGACTGCTAATGAATGCAGCAATGCTAAGCCGACAAGCCAAGGCATAAACGAGGCGTTCTCTACCGGATCCCAAAACCACCAACCGCCCCAGCCAAGCTCGTAGTAGGCCCACCACGAGCCCAGTGCAATACCAATGGTCAAAAATCCCCAAGCCGCGAGCGCCCATGGACGTGACCAGCGTGTCCAAGCAGCATCTAAACGCCCTTCCCACAATGCCGCCATACAAAATGCAAAAGGCACTACCATACCCACATAGCCCATATATAACATGGGCGGATGAATAATCAGACCGAAATCTTGTAGGACAGGATTTAAATCAGCGCCATCGACCGCTAGATTGGGTAAGGTACGCTCAAACGGTGACGAGGTAAATATCAGCATTGTTAGCATCATTAACTGTACACCGGCCAAAATAACTAATACCCGCGCACGCATTGATAACGGCAAGCCGCGACTAAAGTATGATACCAGTGCACACCATGTGGCCATGATGGTCATCCATAGCAGCAAAGAGCCCTCGTGTCCGCCCCATGTCGCCGATAACTTATAGTACCAAGGCAACAGCGTATTGGAATGCTGCGCGACGTAACTGAGGCTAAAATCATTATAATAAAAACCTGCTATCAAAGCGCCAAATGACGTTATCATGGCGGCAAACTGTGCCCAAGCTAAGCTAGGGGCTAGTCGTTGCCAAGCAACTTGGTTACGAATAACACCAATAGTTGGCAGAATTACCTGCAATAACGCCAATACAAAAGCGGTAAGCAAGGCAAAATAGCCCAATTCTGTAATCAACATACGGTCTAACCTTATTTACTCTAATGCGGTTGCAGTTTACTGTAGCGGTGGAATTTTTATTATTAGAACCCACCCCCGAAATCTGCTGCTATCTCTAGTTTTTAATTGATTTCGAAGGGTTTTATTTAACTACTTTAGGCGGAGTTACCAGTGGAGGCGCGCCTTTAAAGCGCAGTAAACGTAACGCATTGAGAGTAACGAGCACTGTTGCTCCAGCATCAGCTAGAACCGCAATCCATAGTCCAGTAATGCCGAATACGGTCGTGATCAGAAAGACGCCTTTGAGACCTAAAGCGAAAATGACGTTCTGATGAATGTTGCGCATGGTGGCACGCGAAAGTGCAATCAGATGGGCCATGTCTGTAACACGACTTTTTAATAATGCGATATCGGCCGTCTCAATGGCCACATCGGTACCACCACCCATCGCGATGCCAACATCAGCGGTTGCTAGTGCTGGCGCATCGTTAATACCATCACCCACCATCGCTATTTTGCTGTTATTCTTCATCTCGTTAAGCAAGCGCAGTTTGTCCTCAGGCAACAGCTCAGCTTCCCATTCCACGTCTAAATTACTGGCAAGTGCTTGAGCGGTTAAGCGGTTGTCGCCTGTTAGCATAACAGAGCGCACACCCATCGCTTTAAGTTGAGCCACACCTTCATGAGCGTCGTCTCGTAACTCGTCTCTTAGTGCGACCAATCCAAGCACTTCTCGACTTTGCTCATCGAAAAGAACTGAGACGGTCTTGCCCTCATTTTGCAGCGCCTCGATTTGTGCCTGTTGCTCGGCTGAAATTGATGCCTCATCTGCGGCATAAACAGGCGAACCGATAGCTAGCGCGCGCCCAGCGATAGTTGCGTGTACCGCTTTACCCGCAGTAGCAGAAGCTTTAGAAGCCACAGGTATGACAACTTTGGCGGCTTTGGCATGACTGACAATGGCTTCAGCAAGCGGGTGACTAGAACCTGTCTCCACACTGGCAAAGAGCGCCAATACCTTATCTTTACCTTGAGAACCCTGATCCTGAGAATCCTGACCTTGAACACTTGAATACTCTTGTGTAATGTCAACAACATCGGTCACGCGTGGTTTGCCTTCAGTTAAAGTGCCTGTCTTGTCAAAAGCGACTGTCTTCACTTGGCCGATGGTTTCTAAAGCACTACCGCCCTTGATCAGCAAGCCGCGGCGCGCACCGACCGCTAGACCAGAGGCGATAGCAGCTGGTGTTGAGAGCACAAGAGCACAAGGACAAGCGATCAATAATAAGGCTAGACCTCGATATAACCAAGTTGACCAATCTCCGCCCATGGTTAACGGTGGGACGATGATAATTAGGGCGGCAATAGCCATCACAGCCGGTGTATAGTAACGACTGAATTTCTCAATAAAACGGGCAGTGGGTGCTTTGGAAGCTTGCGCTTGCTCTACCAAATCAATAATGCGCGAAATAGTGTTATCGGCGGCTGTCTTTTCTACGCGCACTTGGAGCACACCATCGATGTTAATTGACCCTGCAAATACATTGTCACCCATCGTCTTGGCAACAGGAACAGACTCTCCCGTCACGGGCGAATCATCAAGGCTGGACGCACCTTGAACAATGGAACCATCAGCAGATACCCTATCTCCAGGACGCACCAGCACAAGGTCATTCACTTGTAGTGAAGTCGCTGGAACGTTACGCTGCCCACCTTGAGCATCAAGTAAAATCGCACTTTTCGGAACCAGCGATGATAAGGCTCTGATGCCAGCGCGAGCGCGATCAGCAGCGATACTCTCAAACAGTTCACCGATTGAGAACAAAAAGACAACCGCTGCGGCCTCTTCAGCTTCACCAATGATAAGTGCGCCAAGCACGGCGACGGACATCAGCGTTTCAATTGAAAAGAATGAACCTGTTTTAGCCAGTGCTAAGGCTTTGCGTGCAAATGGAAAAACGCCTACAATCACAGCGATGGCAAACACCCATATCCCATAAGCGGGGAACAGTAGTGACAGTGCATAAGCGCTGCCCATCAAAATACCGAGACCAACAACCTGTTTGCCTTTTTGAGTTTGCCACCACCGCTTATCCTGCGGAGCCATCTGATTGTCGCTGTCAATATCAATAGCCGATACAGTTTGTTGACCAGTATTGGCAGATATACCGAACCCTAGGCTTTTGATGGTTTTTTCAATATCACTAGCCTGAGTCGGCGCATCAGGGGCCAAGCTTAGCTCTAGCGTTTCTGTAGCAAAATTTAGCTCAACATCAGAAACCCCAGGCATACGTTTCAAAGCTGTTTCAATCTTGCCGATGCAACTGGCACAGTCCATACCTTCAATATGATATTTCATAATAATTTACCCTTTGAATAATGGTATTATGAACCCTCTAGTGGCTTTAGAGTCAAGGTTGTCTATCTACAGTTTTGTAAATTTAATTTCTCTAGCGCCAGTCTTTACAGCCACTTTAATTATTTAAATCATAGAGGTTATTATGACAATCAAAATTGGTGAGCTCGCTAAACGCACAGGTGCCACAGTGGAAACCATTCGCTATTACGAAAAGGAGCACTTATTACCTGAGCCTTCTCGCAGCGCAGGGAATTATCGTTTATATAATGAAGAGCACATTGAGCGTCTACAATTTATCCTACACTGCCGTACGCTTGACATGGCTCTAGACGAAGTACGAATCTTACTTGAGTTTTGGGAGGAACCTGATAAAGACTGTGGTGATGTGAGCTCCTTACTAGATAAGCAAATTTATGCTGTAGAAATACGAATGGAAGAACTGATGCACTTAAAGCAGCACTTGACTGTTTTGCGCCAGAAATGTGCAAGTAGTGCACCAGCGGTATCATGTGGGATATTAAAGGCTCTTGCCGATAATTCTTGTCATGAGTAATGATATTAGTAGTGTTCATTTCTGACTGATCAAATCATGAAAGGTTAAATACACCCTGATGTTAAGCACAAAAAAACCCAGCAATGATATTAAGATCACTACTGGGGTTGGAGGAAATAATAACTATGTTGTGCTGACTTATCAGGTCTTATTTATCATTCATAGCAAGGTAGATATTTCGATCTGATGCGGATGCGTCATCCACGTATTTTGAATCACGCCATGTGGTATAAGCATAGACACCACTGTATGGGCTGATGCTGTTCTGACGGAAATCAGAAATCCAGTTTTCGCCATCAAAGATTTGGATATGGCCATGTGGACGCTTTGATGAGCGATCATAGACAATAACATCACCTACTTGGGTTGGCATATCATTACTGATTTTGCTAAAACCTGCTTTATCAAGCGTGCCACGAGTGGCGTACTGATAGGCTGAAGGATTGGGGGTGAACTCATAACCTGCTGATTGTAGTGCTTTACGTACGTAACGGGCACAGTATCCAGAGCTACCAGATAGAGCCACTCGTGAAGCACGAGCAGCAGCGATAGCGGGGGCTGAATTGCTATCAGGAACTGTATTGACTTGCTGCTGTTGTTTTTCAGCGTATAAGCGGCTGTTTAATGATGAAAGCCGACTCTCTTTTTGCTTAGCCTGCGCACTTAGGTTGCTAATAGCTTGACTGATTTCGTCATTACTAGAAACATAAGCACCACTGCTAGTGCTATAGATGTTTTTTGATGAACCGTAGTTTGATGCCACAGAAGTATTGGTGATGGTATTATTTGTTTGAGAGATTGTGATAGCAGCACCACTCGTTTGTGCTATGCCCATACCCAGTACTGACAAAATCAATAAAGCCTGTTTCATAAATCTAATACCTACGGTTAATTCAAAATGGTCTGTTATCAACAACAGCGCAGTCAATTAAATTTCAACAACTCAAGTATATATACGTCATAGTGACTGATACTTCTGCTGCATATTATTCATATAAAAAATGATTATTGGCGATCACAGCATCATTGAAGTCTTACGAAGCTGTTGCAAATCAAGCTGCTGGCCAAAACACAAAGCCGACTTTAGCATAGGCTGTTTAGCCTGTCATCACCCTTAAAAACCCCAAAAATACTTTTTTGATGTTGAAAAAATTGCTAATATTCCACATTTTACAATGTAAGTTTGTGTAACATATACAGAATATAGCTGACTAAATTGACAACAATTTCTACTGTTTTATAAGCAAAAAAACGTCTGAGGGTTAAATCTAAATTATAGATTTAACCCTCAGACGTTTTTTTATTGGATGAAGTAATTACCCTATATAGGGTCTAACTAATTATTAAGATAATATAATAATTTATAATATTAATATAGATGTTAATTCCCTACTGGCTTATGTAATATTACGTAATTGTTTCGATACATCCTGTATATTCTTGTATTAACCCTTAATTATTTATCTATTTTAAGGGTTAATAACCGATAAATCCGCTTACATTGTCATCAAAAGTTACAAATTCAAAGTTATTTTTGCTTTTAAAGTCGCAATAGCTAATGATTTTTTTGATGAAGAATCATTTTATAAGCAATAGAACAGTCTTATACCTGCCTCATTTACTTTTAACGCTAACACTATAATCAAAGTATTCTTAACTGCTAACACACTATAATTGCTGCTCTACCGATTCAATATCAGCATAAACTTGGGTCGTCCCGTCTTTATTGAGCTGCATAACCTGATAGGGCATGAATTTATTTTGATACTCCATACCTGGGCTACCAACAGGCATGCCAGGTACGGCAAGACCCATAGCTTGTACTGGCGGATTTTCTAAGAACTGCGCCATATACTTAGCAGGTACATGACCTTCAAAGACGTAATCATCAGTAGTGACTACAGTATGGCAAGAACGCATCTCAGTTGGAACGCTGTAGCGCTCTTTAAATACGGCTAAGTCCGCAACATCTTGCGCGGTTGCACTTAGACCATTATCTTCTGCATGACTTATCCATTCTTTACAGCAGCCGCAATTGGCATCTTTATAGACCGTAGCTGAGACGTTTTTTAGTAGGTCTGGTTTACTTACTGACCTTGTCATCATGTGAGCACTTTTAGCGTTTGGTTCATCTTCCTTTAAAGTGATAGCTGTTGCATTTTCGGTTGTTACTGATGTTGTGTTTGCATCAGATACGCCACTACTCGGTTGGCTACAAGCAAATAGTGATGAGGCGGCAAGTAACACCAGCGTACCACGCAACCCCTTAGACAGATGACGATTGAATATAAGACTGGATTTTATTTTTAAGGGGGTCATAGTGCTCTCTCATGTACTGTAGATATTGTGAGCTATAGAAGGTCAAGTAACACTTCATATCGTTTGGTAATGTAGCATAATAACCCATCAAACGGGGTACGTAAATTTATACATTGAGCAGTGCGGACTGGTATCATAAGCAGTTTTTATTTTGAAATGCTGCCTGTAGTATTAACGGGTCTATCTGAGTTTTGGATTTTGATTAAAAATTCAAGGCTCATAATTTTGGATAATTTGCGATGCACCTGTCTACTATTAGTCTACAAAAGCGTTTGAGTACTCACTTAAATCAATTACCGCTATGGCTTACGCTAGTAGCAGCATGGCTTGCAGGGGCTATTTTTTTATTTGCATTATCGCCTTATGGGTTCTGGCCGCTAGCAATAGTGTCACCAGCGATTTTATATGCGCTGTTGGTGCCAAATATGAGTGGTCGTCGCGCTTTTATTATCGGTGAAGCTTACGGTATGGGGCTATGGTGCGTCGGCGGCTTTTGGCTCTATACAGCTATCCATGATTATAGCGATACTCCAACGTGGCTCGCATTGATTATGATTGGATTGATGGGTCTCGGTATGGGACTGTTTCATGGATTTTTAGCACTAGCCTTTAACCGTATGGTAGGCAAACAACCCTTTTCATTTGCTGCTCTTTGGGTGCTACAAGAATGGTTAAAAACTTGGTTATTCACAGGCTTTCCGTGGCTGTTTGTTGGTTATGCGTTTACTGAAGAGTATTGGTTATCGTCCTTAGCACCCGTTGCTGGTGTTTTTGCCGTCTCTTTTGTTGCCATACTATTGGCTGCAAGTTTAGTAGAGCTACTGCTTCGGCGCAGTAGTTATGCCGTCGTTTCTGTACTGTTATTGGCCATTAGCACATCATTATGGCTGGTCAATCCGCAATGGACAAAACCTAAGGGCACACCTGATCTGTCAGTGTCATTGATTCAAGGTAATATTTCACAAGATATAAAGTGGCTGACTCAATATCAAGTAGAAACGCTAAAGATTTATGCGAAGTTAACGCGCACTGAGTGGGGACGTGATGTTGTGGTGTGGCCTGAATCATCTATTCCGATGTTTCAGGATGAGGCTGCGGGCTTTATTAGTGAAATGATAGAAATGGCTAATGCGACCAATACGACATGGATAACTGGTATCCCTTATAAGGATAAAGCGGCATTCAATGCCAGTACGGATAAGTATCCCCCATTTTACAATAGCGTGATTGCTCGAGGTGTAGAAGCGGAAGGCCTATACAAGAAGCAGCGTCTGGTGCCTTTTGGAGAGTATATTCCATTTGAAGGCGTGCTCGATATTTTCCCAAGTTTGGCCGGTAGTCAGGATATTAAGAGCTATAGTCGTGGTAGTGATCAGCAGTCACCGCTACAGGTGCGTGGACACAATATAGGGACGGCTATCTGTTATGAGGTAGCTTATCCAGATACCACGCGTAAAAATGCAATCGATACTGACTTTTTGTTGACCGTCTCTAACGATGCCTGGTTTGGCACTTCAGCAGGACCATTGCAACATTTGCAAATGGTACAAATGCGCGCTCTTGAGAACGGGCGCTGGTTTATTCGAGCGACCAATACTGGTGTTACCGCTATCATTAACCATAAAGGTCGTATTGTAAAACGCGCACCGCAGTTTGAGCGTACTGTACTACGTGGTGAGATACAGGCACGGGTTGGTAACACTCCCTTTATGCTTATGGGAAATTATCCTATCTTGATAATAATAACCCTGTTATTACTACTAAGCTATTTTGGCCAAGGTCTAACCACACTTAGAAGACGAGGGTAATAGTAAACTTAATCATAATAATTTAATCAGCATAAATTTTATTGTAGGATTCATGTTTCAGCTGCTTTAGACTCTAAGTCTTGATCAAGCGGTTCTACGAAACTTTCAGATATTATCATGCTGTAGATACCTCTAACCAAATGACCATATTCGTGACATGCATCGAATCTACTTTTCTCCATAGTTTTTTGGTTATTCAAAAAGATAAAAGGCATTCACGCCTCAGTTGGTTGATTAGATTTAGGGAGAATATCACATTGCTGGGATAATTTTTTTTCGCTTGCTGCGCGCAAGCCAAACAGATGCTTCGAAATATTTATTCCAGCACCACGTTATGATCGTTGACACTCTTTTGTTTTGAACAGACTGTCGTGTTCGCAAGGGTCGAATTTTGCTATTATGACCAATATTTTATTATCAATAATTATGATACCTTTATGATGATTCATCCTCAGTATGATCCCGTTGCGCTGTCTTTGGGTCCAGTAGAAGTGAACTGGTATGGTTTAATGTACCTGCTGGCATTTGCCGCCGCTTATGGTCTGGCTTGGTATCGTAGTACCAAACGCGACAATTGGACCACCGATATGGTGTCTGATTTGGTCTTTTATGGGGCGCTTGGCGTTATTTTAGGCGGTCGGATTGGCTATGTGCTGTTTTATCAATTCGGCGAGCTACTACAAAACCCCGCATACCTATTAAAGGTTTGGGAAGGCGGTATGTCTTTCCACGGCGGCTTTATTGGCGTCATGCTAGGTATGTGGTTCTTTGCGCGTAAATACAAAAAAACCACCTTTCAAGTATTCGATTTTATCGTTCCTTGCGTGCCAACTGGCTTACTGTTTGGTCGTATCGGTAATTATATCAATGGTGAACTATGGGGGCGCGTATCAGACGGTGGCTATAATTGGCTGACCTACTTTCCGCAAGCCGCTGCCTTTGATATGGAGCAATTACAGAGCAATCCACAATTGCAAGAATTAATGATTGAGGTTAATGGTCAGTACATACTGCCTCGTCATCCATCGCAACTATATGAAGCCTTCGCCGAAGGTCTGCTGCTATTTATCTTTTTATGGTGGTACTCATCAAAGCCGCGTCCACGTATGGCCGCTTCTGCCGTGTTCTTACTGGGCTACGGTATCAGCCGCTTTATCATTGAATTCTTCCGTCAGCCAGATGCTGATCAAGGATTTATCCTTTTAGGTTGGATGACCAAAGGACAAATATTAAGCGCACCGATGATTATCGCTGGCTTAATTATGCTGATTTACGCTTATAAACGTGGTATCTATGATTGGGGTAAGCAGTCTGCTTATTAGGTATGAGAGACAATCATGTATGAACTAATAAAAATGAACGCTGTGCTAACAAGATACATTCCTTTGTGAAACTGATATCTATGTTAGAGTAAGATTTTTTATTCCTAAAGCCAATCTGTTTAGTGACAACTGGGAGGTAAGCCTTCATTTATTTAATGGTAAGGCAGATAGTGAACTGCACCGACTTTATCGGAAGTTGCTTTACTTGAGTCCGGCTGTATGACTCCTGCTGTCAAATCCGTAGACATTAACTTGGGAGATTTCCGTTACGCAGCCTGACGGTAAAAGTCAAACCATACCTGTCTTGGCGATTTATAGCCCAAACCCTTTTGAATCCCTGTCGAGCTATATGTATATCCAATATAATGGATATTATTTTTTAATAATGTAGTGGATCACTCAGTATCGGTAAACTTTGATTGATAGTCTATGTGTTGCGCGGTGCAAACATAATAATAGCCATGCCTAGAAGTGCTACTGATGTACCTAATATGTCCCATGTCGTTGGTCGAATACCATCAACAGCCCATAACCATAGGATTGCCATCGTTACATACACACCACCATAGGCGGCATAAACTCTGCCAACAGCGGTTGGATGTAAAGTCAGTAACCATACAAAAGCAACCAAACTAAGCGCACTAGGGACAAGAAGCCATATTGACTTACCCTCTCTTAGCCACAAGTATGGCAAATAACAGCCTACAATCTCTGCTAGTGCAGTAATAGCAAAAAGCCCAACTGTTTTTAATTCAGACAAAAAACTTACTCCTTTAGTCATCCATAATGCAGCGATCGAGTTTATCATACCACTATAAAAAGCATCCTATAAATATGCTACCCCCCCCAGTATAAAATGAGACAATAAAAATAATGTCACATACTCAAAAAAGTAAGAGCAAGCTACTAGGACGTATCAGACGTATCAGACGTATCAAAGGTCAGTCAGTAGCAATAGAAGCTTCATTAGAAGGCGATCCTGAATGCATGGCTCTTTTGCAGCAAATAGCGGCATTAAAGGGGGCGGTAAACGGTCTTATGAAGGAGGTTTTAGAAGAGCATATAAAAGAGCATTTAGGAGCAGAAGACATGACCCAACAACAACGTCAACAAGAGATAGAAGACGTCTTATCCATACTAAAAACTTATATGAAATAGAAAACTAAGAAGAATAATATTTCAAAAGGAACGATTTTTTCATGTTAGAAGTACTATTATTGGCGCTGGCACTCGCTGCGGATGCGTTTGCGGCTTCAATCGGTCTTGGCTCGACTCACAAAAGCGATGTTAATTCGCAGTTTATGAAAATGGCGTTACTCATTGGTGTCTATTTCGGGGTTGCTCAGGGAGTGATGCCGCTGATTGGTTATGCGCTTGGCTCTACCATGCTAGGCTGGTTTGCTGAAGGTGCTTCTTGGGTTGCTTTTGTCATACTGGTAGCTCTTGGAATTAAGATGCTCTATGAGTCGCGTTCCGTTAACAATGATGAGACTCGGATCAATTTAAGTCATAAAACATTGCTTTCGTTGGCTATAGCAACGAGTCTTGATGCGATGGGGGCAGGTTTTACGTTAAACCTGTTGGCTGTTAATGCTTATTTGGCATGTTTAATTATTGCACTCACGACAGCTGTTTTAAGTGTCTTAGGCGCTTATATAGGACGCAAGTCAGGAACATGGCTGGGCAGTTGGGCAGAAGCTCTAGGCGGTTTGGTGTTGATAGCTATCGGTGTGAATATGGTGGTTTAAAGGCGACCTTATATTTAATAGGTACAGCGACTAATTAAAAAGATGGATATGCCGCCATTTCATCTTGAAAGGTACACTGCTATGTACACTGAGCTGCTATGAGTATTTTGACTACTGACATCAATAGCTTGCAGCTTGATATTCAAGTCCTCACTAGGGTACCGAACCAATAAGAGAGCCTGATTGGTTTTATTCTCTAGTGAAATCTTCAATATACGTCTATAGACCAATGGTTTGAATTACCTGAATACTTATAGAACACTCCTACTAAGATCCAAATAAGCATAAACAGCCTTTACATATTTTTTACTTACAAAGCCCTTGCCATAAGTGATAGCTGGTTCATAATGTAATTTCGGCCGATGACTCCATATCTTTTACCTTCTATAACGACATCAAAAGATATAGCTGAGTTATCAATTTGTTTGAGCTCCATGATTATATAGTCTAATCCAAATAAAACCGATACAATCCTATTAACAATCGCATTTAATGAAATAAACGATGACTTATTCAGTAGACTATCGCAAACAGGTGCTTTCTAGCATCGCTGATGGCATGACCATCCGAGAAGCTGCCCTATTTTATGGACTTAGCACCAGCACCATTCACAGCTGGCAGCAGAATTTAGTCCCTAAAATAACTAGAAATAAAGCACCAACTAAAATACCTGATGACGCCTTGATTGAAGACGTAAAAAGATATCCCGATGATTATAACTATGAAAGAGCCCGCCGCTTGAGCTGTAGCAAGACAGGAATTTTTAATGCTCTAAAGCGCCTTGGCATCAGTCAAAAAAAGACCTTGGAACACCCAAAAGCCTGTCCGATCAAAAGAGCGAAGTATCAGAGTAAGCTTAATAGTTTCATGCAGCAAGGCTATCCCATTGTTTATATGGATGAGAGCGGCTTTGAGGCTGAAACTATCAGACCTTACGGCTATGCACCGATAGGAAAACCCTGTATAGATAGCTATAACTGGCAAGCAAAAAAGCGTACTAATATCATCGGTGCTCTCTATGAAAAAATGCTGTTTGCGCTTGATTACTTTGAACAGAATATCAACAGCCATATATTTTATGACTGGTGCAAGTTCACGCTAATTCCAAGTCTCAAAACTAAATGCGTGATTATCATGGATAACGCTCGGTTTCATAAAAGTAGACGTATTCAAAAACTACTGAACAGACATGGCCATCGTATTCTTTGGCTACCACCCTATAGCCCTGATCTTAATCCCATTGAAAAGAAATGGGCACAAGCTAAGTTTCTACGCCAAGGATGGATGGAGAATAATCTACCTAAACTGTTTCATAATATGGGCTGTATCGATTTTATAAAGACTTAACTATAGTAAGATTGACATACTCTATTAATAATTAAAATAGGAATTACCATCATGGTTAACAAAGAAAAAGAAGAATTGTATTTCAAAAATACGAGTCAGAACAAACTCCGTATCGGAGTGACTAATCTTTCAGGAAATATCGGAAAATCTCTCGTTAGCGATTATCTGCTTAGAATGAATATGGAATTCCAAGCTCATTATTTAATAAGTAGTCAGGATATGAACCATCAGTCATATTCTGACAAAATTATTGTTTCTGGTGAAAATTTTAATGAGGTTTTAAAAGACTTAGGCAATCTAAATTCAGCTATTATTGATATTTCTGCACATAGTACAGACCGTGTAATAAAAGTCATGCAGAACAATATTAATTTTCATAAAGTATTCGATTACTTTTTAATACCTGTAGTCAAAGGAAGAAAAGAATCAGAAGATAGTTTAAATACAATCAAAGCTCTCTTAAAACTTGGGGTGCCACCTGAATCTATCAAGATAATATTTAATAATAATAATTTTCTAGAAGTCATAAACGAGGAATTTGAATATCTTTTATCACACTTAGATGAACTTAAAATACCTTATGATACTAATGCAGCTATTGAAAATAACCCACTTTACTCGATGCTTTCTGATTTGGATATGAGCTTACCAGAACTACTATCTATACCAATAGAAGAGAAAAAAGTTAGGCAAAAATATCTTAGAACCAAGAAAATTACGGAACGAACAGAGCAAGAATCTGAAGAGCTAAAAATACTAATAAATCTAATTACAGCTTGGAGATATGCACAAACAGCTGTCAGTAATCTAAACAATGTATATCACTGTATATTTGCTAAACCAGAAAAACACTAAGCTAAGACTCATGAAGTAAAAGCTTTATAATCGTCTAGAAGCACCAAAAAACCATAATTTCTGAATGGTTCATGAACTATACTGTATATTTTAGATAAAAAATATATAGTATAGCTATATTTAACAACGGTTTATGTCAATTTTATTTATATGAATGGAACTCTAGATAAACATAAGTTAAATGAAGTGTATGTAGTACTAAGTTCATAGGACTATGTTCAAGCATTAAGTTGTTAGTCAGTCTGCTCGATAATTGCTTAATCATAATATGTGTTACCTGTTTAAATAATCATTGTAATCATCACTAGTATAATTACTAACTGATATGTCTTGAAGGTTTAATACGCGGAGTCCTAATCGAACTTAATGCATTAAATCAAGTCGCTAATAGCCTCTCTGCATATATTTCAGAAACCTCTTATAGACATGTTATGGATACAGTGATTTTATTATTCATTCAAAGTTAACCTCTTTGATAAACTTGTTCTGCTCATCATTACTGTGCTTACTATCTTCACAATGCCCAATAAGCCCCTTGCATAGTCTCTCATTCCCAATTATCACCTCACAATCAAATAATGATTACTTTACATTGAGATTCTCAATCAAAAATAATTGTTTTTTGACTGTCATATCTATTACGGGCTTTATTAAGATGACCAAGAAATAAATAGTTACTATTGCCTACTAATTTAAGCAAGTCTCATCGCTTTATGCGCTTTATGCGCTTGGATGAGCTCATGCTAACACCGAAAAAACTGATCAATACTGCGGGACAAGATTTTATAGAACAGGCGTTTTTCGGTAATAATTAGACGAAAAATCGCTATGATATTACCGGACTGTTTCTTGTCGCTTGTCATCAGTAAAATAAAAAACGAGGGCTTCTACTCGGCAAAAGACCAGCAAATTGCTCAATTTTCAACAGCTTTTGCTAAAGAATATTCTTCTTAAGATCAAGGTAATGAGCACTTATCTATGTCAGGCTTTAACGCTGCCCTATTGTATCAGCAGGATGCTTCTTGCTATGAAAAAGCGGCTTATCATGGCAGTGAGAGCAGTCATTATCTGATTATGCCTTATGTTCGGTTTATTGTGTGCTGTGTTTGATTGATTACAATGAGAAGCATTTATTTATTTCCTATTAAAGAAAACTTGTTTAGCTAAATCAAATCTTATATCAAGGTGCTGCAATAGTGGCGGACTCTGGTTTTAAAATAGACTGACTTGCGAACAATACAAACGCGCCCAGCAGTAAAAACAACCCGAAAGCGTAAAATGCAACAGTAGAACCATACCGATCTACCATCAAACCAGTAAAAATCACTGGCACGCTAAACCCCATGTAAGCCATTAAAAAATAGCCAGCACTGGCGCGTGCTTGCTCATTGCCAGCAGACTGTGTCACCCCTGATAACCCGCCTAAATAAACAAAGCCATAACAACTACTGCTAGCTAAAAAAGCCGCTAAAAGAATTACTAGTAGATTGGCATGCAGCGCACCCCAAGCAAGCAACGCATAAGCAGGAAGTAAAATCAGAATACCAAGCTTACTTGATACTTGGGGATCAAGCTTTCGAGCGATAGGCTGAAACAATAATCCACAGCTGATGGCAAGCATAGAGGATATTCCAGCATACTTAGCCAGTCCATGCGTGGCTAGTACGGACGGAATAATCGATAAAACCAATCCGGTAGTCGCCCAACAAATCAAAATACCGCCGCCATACCATATCACTTCACGATTAAAATACGGCAGCTTGAGCATTGATCCAAGAGTGTTCGAGCGCCCGTGCGCAGTATCAGGTAATCGCCATACTAAAAATATTGATAAAAACGCGCTTATTAACAGGAAGAAAAAGCTGATAGGATGCTGTGTCTCATACAACAATAAAGCAACTGTCGTTAATGCAGGCCCAAGACCAAAACCTATAGTGGTACTTGCGGTTACCCAAGTGGTAGCACGCCCCGTATCGGACAAGCCAATCAACTCAATCATATATGCAGTCGCTGTTGCTGCCATTAATGCCGTACCCACACCAAGCAACAATCTCGCTACTGCTAACGCTCGCGTATAAGGATAGAACATCATCAGAGCAGTTGCCGCTATTGATAAACCTAAAGAGATTAAAATCGTCTTGCGTCTCCCAATCCTATCGGAGAGTCCACCAAAAGCTAATAATACCGGTATCACCCCCAACACATAAAAAGAAAATGCGACCGTGGTTGCTAAAACACCGTAGCCGTCATTTTTAGCATAAATAGCATAAAGCGGCCCTTGGATATTGACGCTTGTCGTTATCACGCATAGTGCAAATGCCAGATATTTATTATATTTTTGAGTGCTCATATATAGCCGCTTTTAAAAAGTATCATTGGGTTGATTGATATTGATGGTTGTCACCACTCAGGCTTTATAGCCATATCACATTGTTTTAAGTCAACAATTAGAACAAAAGCGCGTTAGTTTATCTATATACAATCTCGTACAATTGGACAGAACTGTTTGGCATATAAAACCCATACAGTTCTTCGATCGAATTTATATATTCATGGGTTCACTTGAAAAATATGAAGCATCAATTAACACGAATTGAAATCGTCATGGCTGACGTTAAAGAAAAGATAGCAACCGTCGTCTATATGCCTGGAACACGCCTACCCTCTGTAAGGGCAGCGGCGAACAGTTACGGGTTTTCACCGTCAACGGTGGTTGAAGCTTACGAGCGCTTGCAAACAGAAGGTACTATTTACTCGCGTCCTGGCGCAGGGTTCTATGTCGCAGAGACGACAGCGCCGCTTTCATTAACAGAGTCAGGACACAATCTTGATCGCGCAATAGATCCACTCTGGGTGTCGCGGCAATCGCTTGAGCCATCCGATAATGTACTAAAGCCTGGCTGTGGTTGGCTGCCACCCGATTGGTTGTTTGAGGAGGGTATGCGCCGCGGTTTACGACATGCGGCAAGAGGTGACGCTACCGTTATCAGCGAGTATGCAACGCCGCTAGGATTGCCCGCATTGCGCCAATTACTGACACGGCGTATGGCAGGACTGGGAATCGATGCGCAGCCTTCACAAGTAATGCTGATAGAGTCTGGCACGCAAGCGATAGATTTAATCCTTCGCTTTTTATTGACCGCAGGCGATACGGTAGTAGTGGATGACCCTTGTTATTTTAATTTTCGAGCGCTATTGCGTGCTCATAGAGTCAAAGTCATTGGCGTGCCTTATACGCCGAGTGGTCCAGATATAGAGACCTTTGCAAAAATTTTAGAAGAACACAAACCTCGCCTATACATTACCAATGCCGCCATCCATAACCCTACCGGTGCAACCTTATCGCATGCTACGGCGTACCAAATATTGCAATTGGCTCAGGCATCTGGTTTATATATTATCGAAGATGATATTTTTGCTGATTTTGAAGTCAAACCTGCGCCACGGCTTGCGGCATTAGACGGCTTATCACGCGTGTTTTATATTGGCAGCTTTTCTAAAACCTTATCGGCATCTTTGCGCTGCGGTTATATTGCAGCTCCTAACGAGTGGGTTGAGAGTTTGCTTGACTTGAAAATAGCGACGGGATTTGGCGGCGGTCAGCTGGCAGCGGCCGTGGTGTTGTCAGCGTTAACGGATAGCGGTTATCGCAAACATATGAGCATGATGCATACGCGACTTGCAAGCGCACGTTCTCAAACGCTGCCACGCTTGGAAAAATTAGGAATTGTGCCGTGGTTACTACCACAAGCAGGGATGTTCCTTTGGTGCCGCTTGCCTGACAATAATAGTGCAACCGAACTGGCTAATCGTTGTTTGTCACAAGGTGTAGTCTTAGCACCAGGCAATGCTTTTAGTCAATCAAAAAACGCTGAGAACTTTATGCGTTTTAATGTGGCACAAGCTACAGATTCACGTATATTTAAAGTGTTGGCTCAAGCGTTGGTATAGCCAACAATACTTAGAAGTTTTTATATATTTGATAAATTATCCAATATGGCTGCTAACCATGCGTTATTGTTTCCAATATATTGGTGGCCACACTCTATTATCTCAGCAGGTGATTGGACAGATTCAGGATAGTTACTAAGTTCATTTTAGATTCCATCACGCCCATTCGTTACCATCTTGACCATACTCTCTCGGGTCACTTCAAAGTGACACTGCCAGCCGATAACGAAAGATCCAAGCTCTTTATGCCGCGGTGTTTGTTAGCCAAATTTATTAACGCTTTTAACCTATATCAAACTCCATACGTCTTGCAGTTGTTTGCATAGTTTGACTATCTAGTAACTTCTTCACACAGTACAGGCTGGCATGAATACCCGCACTTATTCCTGCTGATGTTACCAATTTAGCAGTCTCGTCACTGGCATCGACAAAACGGGTATTAGCGATAACTTCAATATTAGGATAGGATGCTAAATTGTCCAAATCCATCCAATGAGTGGTTGCAGACTTGCCAGCCAGCAATCCAGCTTTTGCTAATAGCAAGGCACCGGTGCAGACTGATAGCGTTAACTCGGTAATCTTTGCTTGAGAGATAATCCAATCAATAACTACTGGATTATTTATTTCGATCTTTTCAGCACCATAACCGCCAGGGATAACCAAAACATCGATAGTGGGATGATTGTCGAAGCTATAATCCGGTATAACAGTTAAACCATTTCTAGCAGATATTGGCGCTTGGTGCTCGGCAATGGTAATGACATCAAAATGCTTATCACTGCTATCGTTTTCAGCCAATGAAAACACCTCGAAAGGTCCTGCGAAATCTAATACTTCTACTTCGTTAAAAAGTAATATGCCAACGGTTCGTATCGATGTCATGGTGTGTCCTTGAGTTAATTTTATTAAATTAAATATCACTCATTTATACCCTTATAATCAAGCTTAATCTTCATTTACTTCTTCAACCAACGTCGCCATTTCATTTTAGTTTGACGTTCCTAGCTGTTTCAGTCCTGCGACAGCCCCTACTCTATTTTCAGCAGATTTGTTTTGGCTCAACTTAAACTGTGCTCGAATATTTAAGCAAACACAAATGCTTGAATACTTATCTACTCTGATGCACACGTTTGATAATAAAAAATTAGTACTTGATAGACAGAGGCCCGCAGCATTGAATAAATTAGCCATTACCTGCCAGCAAAACAGTTAAAGCAAAGGCAGACATTGGCAAGATTATGGATAGGCTCATAGCAATTACTCAGTCAAAAAATCGAGTTTACTTGAGAACTATTATGAAATATTGAAGAAAATTACTTAAGAAATCCCTATCAGTAAATGGCGCACTAGTTGACATTCATATCTATTTTATCAAAGTGGATACATCTTGAGACAGCTTAGAGGTGTCCATAGTAAAATAACAAGGCAGACTCAGTCTAATATAATAAAGGTTGATTTTATGACTCCTGAATTTTGGAAAAATGCATGGCAAAAGAGCCAAACTAATTTTACTCAGAAAAAACCAAATCCCATGCTAGTACATCATTTCAAAGCACTCAACACCCCTAAAAATGGTCGCGTTTTTGTGCCTTTATGCGGTAAGAGCGTGGATATGCTATGGTTTATAAGTCAGGGTTTTGACGTTATTGGTGTTGAGCTGTCAGAAATAGCAGTCATACAGTTTTTTGCCGAAAACGATTTGCAAGCGACAGTATCGCTACATCCAACTACCCCTAGCCTCACTTGTTATCAAGCTGAACACGAAGGACAAACTCTCAAAATCTGGGTGGGTGATATTTTTGATTTAAGTCCTATTGATATTGGAATAATAGATGCTGTGTATGATCGTGGTGCATTAGTAGCGCTTCCAGATATGAAGCCTGATAATCTACGTACACGCTATACACAGAAACTGATGGCGCTTAGTAATAAAGCAAGCCAACTTCTCTTATCTTTTGCTTATGACGGCGAAAAGCAGTGCAGCGATAATCATAAAAACTTACCTCCTTTCTTAGTGACACGATCTCAACTTGAACAATATTATGCTGAGTACTATGAGATAAACTTGATCGCACAAGAGAAAGTAGACTATGTTTCTACCGCAGGTGATTCAGGATATCGTCTTGTCTATACCTTACTATCTAAAAATTAATCCCTAATCTACATCTGGCTTTTCTAATCAAGAAGTTATCTAGAATTTTTGATGTTTTAGTAAAGAGTCTTTCGGGTAAGATTTATATTAAAAATTTTACCCTAAAACCAATAAATCTTTTAATCAAGGCAAACAATAACTCGTGGAAGCTAATATTCAAGGTCATCATATGTTAAACCTTAAGATTAAAATTTTGAGCGTAGATGAGTCTGATGAGTCTAACGATTTCAGAACTATCAGACTTTCAGCTTTGGAAAAATCTCCCGAAATGTTTGGATCCACTTATATAGCAGAAATAGAGAAACCATTGGATTTTTTCAAAGATTGTTTGTCAAACTCAACTGTATTTGGCGCTTATCAGAAAAATAAAATTATAGGTTTAGCAACCTTAACACAAGAGAATGGAATAAAATTTTCTCATAAAGCCTCTTTATCAAGTGTATTCATTGAACCTGAGTTTCAAAAAAAAGGCGTGGCAAGTATTTTACTTAGTGCAATCATAGAATATAGTGAAAAACATGTAGAGCAAATTTTACTTACTGTTGCCGATGATAATAAGCCTGCGATTCATCTTTACAAAAAATTTGGTTTTGAAACTTATGGTATAGAAACACAGGCAATGAAAGATAATGGGCAATATACTAATTAGGTTTTAATGAAACGATTTATGTCTTAACAATTTTCACTAAAAACATATGTTCAGCAAGCTATGAGAAGATTAAGAGCTTTCTAAATCAATGCCTAACATCCATTACAAGTCTTGTTTGGGCAAGCTCATCAAGATATTGATCTATGATTTGAGTATTTTCTCTATCCAAGTGTGCATCCCATTCATCAAGCATGACAATCGTACTCTGGTCGTCCTCTCTAATCTCTTGAATTTGTTTGATGAGTTGTTGTCCTGTTGAACCCTTATGGGCTTTATCTGATTTGTAATTGAAATACAAATTGTGCTTGGCAGGTAAATAGTAAGCCTGCTCTTGGTAGTCCTCTTTGAGCTTGAGCAACATACAAGATTTGCCAACGCCATTATTACCAACCAACGTTACTCTACCTTGCTTGGGCAGTTGTGTTGAATCAAAAATATCCCCTGTTTGCTGCACACGTATTTGGTCTGCTTGAATATAGTGATCTAAATTGACAGCGGTAGGTTGTAAGACCTCTAAAATACCATCTAGCATCGTTTTAATAACGCCAATACTGGTATGGTAGCCAATCAAGGCATAGCACATTTGCAATAGCTGAATTTGTCTTGGCAGCGTGGTAATGAGTACCGCCATCGTCGCAGCATCTTGCCAATTTTTATTAAAAATAAAAGCAGTAACCACAAAGACAGGCAGCATCAATATGATCATGCCTAAGCTTGAATTGATATGCTGTATCGAAGTAGATTTAACGCTATTATTCTTGGCTGTCGCAAAGATTTTTTGAACAATATTATTATAGAGCGTGTAATTATGCTTATTAAAAATAACGACGTTATCCCAACTGTCAAAAAGTTTAGCGGTTAAATTCAGCCGTGATTGCTGATCTGTTTTGGCAGCCGATTTTAGGGCGTGTCGTCTAAAATGCACAAACAGGGAGGCGAAAATAATACCTACTGCATAACCAAGCAGTAATGTGCCATCTAAAAACCAAGCAATGACCAACACATTAAATAAGACATTGAGTACCAACGCTGAAATATCAAAAATACTATCAATGACTGTCTCAAGGGTGTAATTACTTTCTTGGGCAAGGGTTGTTGTTGCCGTACTCTGTAACTCGTCGCTGGATAACAGACAGGTCTTGCCTAAGAAGACGGTATGGAAATTATCATTGTACAGCTTATGAGCATCGTACTTGGCGCGCTCTGTATTGGTGACACAAAAATACGCGGGCACATAAACCGCTACTAAAGAGACGGCAAATAGCACCATATATAAAATTGAGATACTCTCCTCGGTCAAACTTTGTGCAAGGCGAGCAATAAAGTACGTTGATGAAGCAACAATAATTTGCTGAATCAGTAAAAATAGCAATGCCATACGCAGATGCTGGTTTGAGATAATTTTATAGATCAAATTTATTTACATCCTTTAAGGTCTAAACACAGTAATTGAGCAAGTAACGACTTCTTATTGGTGTCAACTCTGCTGACATATAATATTCTTACTATCTTTTAGAGGTATAGTACTATCTATGAGATTGGCGAAATATATCAACTGTATCAATAGAGTTAATAATCTCTTGGTAATTATTTACTACATTAAATGTAGACATGGATTTATCTAGTACCTCTTTGGAGGGTGAAAATAAGCATCCCTGAACTGATAATACGGAGCAACCCCACTCATTATTTATGCAAAAAAAACTGAAATGACTGTGAGATTATGCTCACGGTCACAATAATCTCTGAGAATTTGAGTGCAATTCACTTCAATAGACCTGAATTAAAATATAATATTTACATCCTTATCACCTTTTATTCAGTTAAAATCACTATTATTCAACAACGCAGTAGAAATACGGTTACCCAACTCATATGCAACAGATTCTTAATGATATTGCCGCAGAGATGGCCCTTGAAACCGATCGTGGAAAAGTGGCAGATTATATCCCGCAACTGGCGCATGTCGATCCGAACCAGTTTGGTATTGCCGTAGCGACACCTGATGGGCAAGTATATGTAGCAGGGGATGCGAGCACCCTATTCTCGATTCAAAGTATCTCCAAAGTATTTACCTTAACCATCGGTCTTGGCAAGTTAGGTGATGCGATTTGGACCCATGTTGGTCGTGAGCCATCTGGCGATCCCTTTAACTCGATCACGGTATTGGAGTTTGAATCGGGTCGACCGCGTAATCCATTTATCAATGCTGGTGCGATTGCTGTGGTGGATGCCATTATGATGGGACATGAGCCGAAAGAAACCTTGGGTGAAATTCTGCGGTTTGTACACTTTATTGCCGATGATGATTCGATCCGTTTTGACCATAAAGTGGCAGCGTCTGAAATGGATCATAGAGATCGAAATGCCGCCTTAGCCCACTTTATGAAGTCCTTTGGTCATATAAAGCACGATGTAGATAAGGTGCTCGGTGTTTATTTTCATCAATGCGCGATTGCAATGAGTTGTGAGCAGTTAGCCCGTGCTGGTCTTTTTTTAGTGTCTAATGGTGTTAATCAACACACAGGGATACGAGTGATTAATGCACAGCAGTCTCGACGGATAAACTCCTTAATGATGATGTGCGGTCATTACGATGGCGCTGGTGAATTTGCCTACCGTGTCGGGCTACCGGGTAAAAGTGGTGTTGGTGGCGGTATTTTGACGATAGCGCCAGGTAAAGGCTCAATCGCAGTCTGGTCACCAGGGCTTGATCACGTAGGAAATTCCAAACTTGGGTCAAAGGCATTAGAGCTGCTGGTACAGAAAACGGGCTGGTCAGTTTTTTCGAATTGAAAACGATCCCTTAATGCTTTTTTAATTGATTATCAATCCAGCGAGTAATGTCGCTTTTTCGGAAAGTATTACATCCTGATTGTAGCGATTCTATTTTAGGGATCGGTAAACGGATACTCTGATCCACATTTGCGTCCATTGATACCCCCTTAGGATATAGTTATATCGTCTTTTGTGTCTTCCAAACGTGTATAGAAAATCCTTTTTCCTATACATTTTGACTTGATATTTATAAATTTCCTATGCTTCTAGACTTAATTGAGCCGTATCTAAAAGAGAGGCTCAGAAATATTTAAGATAGGTTGCCTAGGGAGCGTTTGAATCCATGAACCAGTGCCTTAAGGCTTGGATTTTTACCAGTATTTTTAGCTAAATGTAAGCACTAGCATTAAAAAAATCTAATTAATTTGAATACCATAATGATCTGCGATTAGTTCAACGGTACGCTATACAAGCATCGAACTGCTAGTGTTAAATATGAACTTAATGACTATAAAATCAACAGCATGGGTCATTATGATTGAGCTGTCTGATTAAACCCTCCCATATTAGTTTCTACAATTTCTTCAGCATAGCTCACTACTGAGCCTCTTTAGGTTCAGACTTGCTGCTAGCATAAATAAAATAAAGCGCAATTGCCAAACAAACCAAAGCACCTATTCGACTGCCTGAAAGGCTAATCGCCTCATTACCTAACCAACCAAAATTATCAATTAACACACTCATACTCAGCTGACCAAAAATAACCGCTACCGTTGCTACAGCAGTCCCAATACGCTGCACCGCAACCACCATAATGACAATGTAAGGCACACCGCATAAGGCACCAAGCAATTGCCATTTAGGGACATCCATCAAAGTAACGGTATGATTTGGCTCAAAAAAGAAAATGAGCAAGGCAGTTACTACTGCACCCACAGAAAAGGTTAAAAAGGCACTTTTAAATACGCCAACATTGCCGCCAAGGCGACCATTCAATGCCGCTTGAACGCTCAAAGCTGCGCCGCCAATTATTGCTAATACAATCATTAAAATAAGCATCATTTAGGTTATCCTTTTGCCATAAAAACAAGTGCGGCAATAATGAAAAATAAAGCGATAATTCGTTTGCTGTCTATTTTTCGTTCCATGGTTTCGAACAAACCATAATGATCTATGATTAAACTCTGAAATACTTGCCCAGCCAATATCCCAATCATCGTCAGCGCAATGCCAATAACAGGCGTCACCACGGTTAATACCACAACATAAACAGGCCCTAAAATACCACCAACCAGTAGTAAAGGCGGCTGTGAGAAAAAGGAAGGGCTGTCTCGCGGACTAAAAAACAGCATCAAAAAGAATGTTAAAGCAGCGCCAACACCAAAAATGCTCAATGTTGCCCACAGCTCGCCTACTTGACTCCCTAAAGGCCCAAGTAATCCTGCTTCAACAGACAACCCCATGCCGCCTAACACAACAATGAGTATCAATAAAATGTGCATGAAAAAATCCTTAATGAGCAATACGCTGCAGCTTACAGCAATGTATACCCATTAAAAAACGCTATAATACGAAAATGACCTTTGCATAAGTTGCACAAATGAATACGGTAGATACCATCAACATACAAACACTATTATTTTTTATAGAGGTTTTTGACGCTCAGAGTTTTTCTGTAGTGGCTCGAAAAGAAGGCGTTTCGGCTTCTAAAGTGTCACGTATTATCAAGCAGTTAGAGGACTCACTGGGACAGCAGCTTTTTTACCGTAATACACGCGCTGTTACTCCTACTGAAGCGGGTCGTGTGTTTATGCGCTATGCAAAATCCATGACCGAGAGCATGAGTGCAGCACAGCAGGAGCTTCAAGACAGGACATTAGAACCGGGTGGTTTAATTAGAATCAACGCTCCCGTATTTTTTGGACAACGACATATCGCACCTTGGCTGCCACAGCTTAGTGCTCAGTATCCTAAATTACAGATAGATTTGAGTTTAACGGATGACTTTATTGATCCGCATCATTATGCAACAGACGTTATTTTTAGAATTGGCACGTTACATGACTCCGCCTTTCATGCGCGTATTTTTGGCGAGCAAACCTATCATCTTGCCGCCTCTCCATCGTACATAAGCACGCATGGTAAATTGCAAGTGCCAGCAGATCTGACACATCATAAATGTTTACTATATAAAGGTTCAACAGGACCCAATCGTTGGCTTTTTAAAACAGAAAGTGAAGATTGGACGCCATTCTTAGCACCCGCTTTATTGATGTCCAATAATGCAGAATCTTTATTGGTATCTGCACTCAAGGGTATGGGGATTGTGCTTTTTCCAGATTGGCTCATCGGTGAGCATTTAAAGAGTGGTGAGCTTATCAAGCTACTGCCTAATTATAGTACGGCCGTCAAAACCACACCTCAACATGTCGCAGCTATTTATCCTCATACTCGTCATGTCTCTCTAAATGTTAGAACATTAATTGATTATTTTGCCAAAGTTTATGGTCACCCTCTTTATTGGCAACTCAATTAAAAAACAAGAATTTAAAGCAATAAGTATCCATGCACCTTATGAGGAAAAGGTGCAATAGGAATATGTAATTTTACCCATTCAGGAGCGTTCCTAACTCAGGTTATTCATTTCTGCTCTCATGCACACTCTATAATAAATGAGAATGGTTGTACTCAGTCTAAGTCAGATATTAAGGTTTATGAACCATTTATTTTCCTTCTTATTATAGAGTGCTGTTTTTAATATCCGGCTGAAATCCAACCAACTCAATTATCTGGTTTATAAACTTACCCGTGCCATCAATCATTTATCATCTCAATCAATACTCTTAAAAACCCATATCCAAACTAGGCAAAGAGCAACGCTTGTTATCTTCTTAAACGCTCAATGAGCCAGCCTGCTAGTGGAAATGACACCATCTGCGTCAACGGTACAAGTATTATGGTTTCAATCAATACCACCACTGGCAGACTTAAACCATGAGTCACAGGCTTCAGTAACGTTAATACAATTAGGAGTGTTGGATAGAGTCCGACATATCCTACTAATATACGTATCAGTCTGTCTTTAGTATTCTGGTTCATTGTCTGCTACCTATTGATAAAATGATAAAAGAAAAATATTTAAGCGACAAAAACAATAATTGTCGCTTGATGATTGACTGTTTGTGAATATCCAACAAGTCTCAAATTTATAAATAAAAATAAGGCCATTAGTATTAATGGCCTTATCTCATTCACTGCTCAGCTGCTTTGCTATTCCTGATAGCGAGGATAATCACTGTAGCCAATGGCAGTGCCACCATACATCGTAACAGGATCTGCCTCATTGAGTGGCCAATCATTGGCTATGCGTTCAGGTAAATCGGGATTAGCAATAAAAGGACGACCAAAAGCAAATAAATCCCCATAACCTTTAGATAATATATCGACCGACTTCTGCACAGTATACTTACCCGCATAAATAATACGTCCTGAAAACTCAGCTCTGACGGCTTGGTAAAAAGGCTCTGGCAAATCAGGCGCATTATCCCAATCAGCCTCTGCAATGGACAAGTAAGCAATACCAGCCTGCTCAAGCACCTTAATCGCTTCAATATAGGTATGATGTGGGTCCGCTTCTACTAGCCCTAGATACACACGAGTCTCATCCGTGCTGGCAAATAAAGGCGCAAAACGTACGCCTAAACGATCAGCGCCAACCACCTCACTGACGGCAGCGACTACTTCTTTTAAAAAACGCAGACGATTGGTCAACGAACCACCATATTGATCATCACGTGTATTGCTATGCTCAGAGATAAATTGATTGACCAAATAGCCATTGGCACAGTGTAGCTCTACCCCATCAAAACCTGCTTCTAATGCGTTGCGTGCGGCTGCCGCATACATAGCGACCAGCTCACCCACCTCTTCTGTGCTCAGTGCGCGTGGCTCACTTGGATCGGCCAATGCGCCTGTACCTGGGCCTGTTTCAATAAATACTTTTACATTGTCAGCAGCAATCGCTGATGGGCCTACAGGCTGAGCACCTTGCGGCTGTAAGCTGGTATGAGACACGCGGCCAACGTGCCACAGCTGCGCAAAAATAATACTACCTTTAGCGTGTACTGCCTGCGTGACTTTTTTCCAGCCTTCAACTTGGGCTGGTGAATGAATCCCGGGCGTCCATGCATAACCTTGGCCTCTTGGTTCAATCTGCGTACCTTCAGTCACCATAAAGCCCGCTGAGGCGCGCTGTGCATAATAGCTTGCCATTAAATCATTAGGGATATTATCAGGTTGCGTGCTACGAGAGCGCGTCAAAGGCGGCATCACGATACGGTTTTTAAGGGTATAAGGTCCAAGTTGTACAGATGAAAATAGTGTACTGGTATTTAGAATGGTTTGTGTCATAAATGTCTCTTTTAAAGCAGCTGATGGCTTATTATTAAATGTATTTGGTCTGTTTTGATGCTTAATAACCAATCTAATGATTACTTGAGCAATGTTGGTCAGCATAGAGTTTTATGGGTACAATTAGAAACAAGCCTTTCTTGTTTATGGTACAATTATTAATGGTGAGTTTTATGAATGGTATGAACCGGCTAGAGATCAAGCAGCTTAGGGTATTGCAGGCGCTGCTTGATCTACAAAACCTCTCGCAAGTTGCGCGCAAAATGGGACTGACACAACAAGCGATTAGCGAGCAGTTGCGTAAGCTACGGGATTTGTTTGATGATCGTTTGTTTATTCGTCAAGGCAATAGCATGGTGGCAACACCAAAAGCCTTAGCGATGCGGCAACCGATCGACGAGATATTAAAGCAGTTGGAAGTATTGTTAGAGCCAGAGGTGTTTACGCCGCAAACCTACAAAGGCGTCTTTACGATTAGTGCAACCGACTATGCGACGCAGGCATTATTGCCGCAGTTGTTTAGTATCACACGCCGTGAAGCGCCTAATTTAAAGCTGATAGTGAGAGATTTTGCCTCAGACAATATCAATCAGCTGATTGCGGCGGGCGAACTTGATTTGTTGATTACTTTTCCAGAGTTTATCCCTGATAATTTATCGTATGTGACGCTATTTGAAGAACAGCATTTATGTGTGACGGGTTATAAAAACACCTTTGCAACAGAGATATTCACACTGGCTCAAGTTGCCGCACACCCGCAGCTGGTGGTATCGCCTTCACGTGCCAATTTGCGCGGATCGCATGATCACTGGTTTGCAGAAAAAGGGCTTAAACGCCATATTGTGATGTCAGTGCCTAGCTTTTCAGCCGTGCCAGATATCCTACACACCACCGATATGATTGCCTTTTATCCTGCGCGACTACTACCAAATAGTAAAGTCAAAGAGATTAAAATCGAAGCATTACCGCCTACCTTTAAGGTAATCGCAGCATGGCATCCACGTACCAGTGACAGTGGTATACATCGCTGGTTAATTGAGCAATTACGAAATTTATAGTTATAGGATTAGCCTGTCTTAAAGTTATCTTATTGAGCATTTAGACTAACCCTATATTTTATGCAATACTCTCAAAAGTAGGTATAAGATGTTTATCAGTGATGGATTGCTTAATATTGCAGACTGCACGCTTACCAAATGCACCAAGGTTGTAGTCTGCAAATTCATGATATAGCGTCACCACATCGCCCATAATCAGTAATGCTGGGGTTGGCAATTTCGCTTCAGCTTGCTGCTTAGCGATACTACCAAGCGTGCCGATGAGCAGTTGCTGCGTGGGCAAGCTGGCATGGCTAATCACCGCAAAAGGCGTCGCGCTATCTCGTCCCGCTGCTATCAACCCTTCAGTCAATTCATCTAGCTGATGCAATCCCATATAAAAAACAACCGTTTGGGTGCTATCTAAATGCTCGTCATAGTTATTATTTGGCGCTCCTGATTTCTTATATGCCGTTACAAACTTCACTGCCTGCGCATGGTCGCGATGCGTCAATGGAATACCTGCACTACTAGCAGCGGCACTGGCGGCAGTAATGCCAGGGATAGATTCAAAAAAGATACCATGGCGCACCACTTCTTGAAGCTCCTCTCCGCCGCGCCCAAAGATAAAAGGGTCGCCGCCTTTGAGTCTTACAACTGTTTTACCTGCCAGCGCGTGCTTGACCAACAGCTCATTGATGCCTTCTTGCGGCAGCGCATGATTGGCTCGGCGTTTACCAACAAATATCTTTTCCGCTGTTGGTTCGCACATATCCAATATATCCTCTGAGACTAGGCTATCGTAAAGCACCACATCAGCGCGCTGCATGATTCGCAAAGCTTTTAGTGTGAGCAGCTCAGGATCACCAGAGCCTGCACCGACTAAATGCACAATGCCTACTTTTGCAGCTGCTCTGTTTAATGGCGTGTTTAGCGCATTGACGACACACTTTTTATTAGATAAATCGTTTGGAGGTAGTGTTGCGATAAAGGCAGATGAATCCGTCATGACGGTGACTCCTAATGATGCTGTTAGTGCAATATACGGTGCAAGCCCTATGCCATATTGATCAATTGGTTGTATTTCATAAGGCGGTTATAAGACAGCTATGACGCATGCTCCTCAATAAGTGCATTGATTTGACTCACGCATGAGCCGCAATTGGTACCAGCACGGCACGCTTTGCCCACTGATTGTGCGCTATGGCACTGCTGCTTGGCGATTGCATTGATGATGATGTTTTCTCCGACTGCCATACAAGAGCACACCAACGGACCTGGATCGATATAGCCAGTAGCTGGACGACCTGCCAGCAACCATTTATAGCGCTGCTGTACTGGTATGGCAGCGGTACTGGCAAAGCAGCTGTCAAGCCAATGTGTACTAGGCAAATACATCAATTTTGGTGCAAAATAAATAGCTAATAGCAGCTGATCACTAGGTACGGCAGAGTCTGAATCACTTGGCAATATATGATTTAATGCTTTGTTCCTCACCTCTGACTGAGTCGAGATAAAGCGTAGTTGCTTCTCTGGTTTACTCAAGGTGAAAGCGCTATTAACCGTCAGAGTATCGTCGGCATTGCCAGTCAACCACTTGTCTGATACAGACTTTTGATAGTCATCGATAAACTGCTGCCAAAATTTAGGGTCAAGCAACTGCCTAGCTGTGCGCTCGGCTGGGCTGGCAAGAGTAATGAGCACACTATTGGCTTGCCTGCTGATACTCCATGTCAGCGCTGGTAGTGAGAGAGACGAACCCGCACCATTTAACTCAAAGTTTGTAGACGCTGTTTGCGACTCACCCGCTATTGCTTCCTTCTTAAAATGAGCAGTCATCGCACGCAAGTGCACTAATATGGTGTCCTGCAAATCAGGATGCACCATAATCTTGCCAAGTGTCTGCATAGGCACGGCGCTCATGCGAATCGCTGAGTTTTTTAGCTCAGGCTGCCCTGAATATGGATCGACCACAGTCGGAATGAGTGTCCCTACCCGTGCAAAGCTAGCAAAGGCATTACTCCAGTGCATGGGCATAAAGGCATCACCAACACGCATACTATCGCTGATGGCGATTTGCGCTAAAACCGTTTGCTCTATATTCTCATTATCTGTATCGGCATTTTTACTAACATTATTCGTATCAATAGTTGTCGCCTCACTATTCGGCAGGATCTGCTCATAGCGAGGATGTAGCTGCACATAGTCGCCCTTTTCAACACCGAGTTGTTTGGCTTCATTAGGATGGATAGTCAGCGTCGGCACAGATTCATGTTGATTGAGCTGTGGCGCCAGTCCTGTGCGTGTCATGGTATGCCACTGATCTCGTAGTCTGCCCGTAATCAGGCGTAGATTCACGGTCAATGGGTTGAAGTCAGTGTTATGCCGCTTATCTCTATTCTTAACATCGCTCTTATTCGAGTTCTGCCGACGTTGATGTTGATGGAAGTGATGAAAATTAGGCAGGCTAGCACTATCTGAAGGCGTAATAGCAATGAGTTTTACTTGAGTGGGTGTAATACGCGCACCGCCCCATTGAAAGGGAGTCATCACCTCGTAGTCAGCGCGGCTTAGTACTGGCATTGATAGGTCTTTAGCCAAATTGAGATAGCGTGGTTGATTGCTAATAGAGGGCACTTGGCTAGGATCGTTTTTATAAGCGGTCAATGCCACATGCTCATTGAATATCTCGCTAGGATGCTGGTAATCAAACCCAGCTAGCCCCATGCGAGTAGCCACTTGAGACAGTATCCACCAGTCAGGCTTAGCGAGTCCTAATGCAGGCTTCAACGCCCGCTGTCTTGAGATTCGCCGCTCAGAATTGGTGACTGTGCCTGATTTTTCACCCCAACCTTGAGCTGGCAATACAATGTCTGCGCACTTAACCGTATCGCTGTCTACCGAGCAGTCAGAGACAATGACCAAGTCACAAGCCGCTAATGCGCGGCGAAATTTATCCGCTTCAGGTAAGCTCACGACTGGATTGGTTGCCATAATCCAAATGGCTTTGATACGCCCATCTAAGATAGCATCGGCAGCATCACAAGCTTGGATGCCCACCTCTGGCGCAATAGACTGCGGTGCCTGCCAAAAGTCAGCCACCAGTTGACGATGGATGCTATTACTCAAGTCTAAATGTGCCGCCAGCAAATTAGCCAGCGCCCCGACTTCACGGCCACCCATGGCATTTGGCTGACCAGTGAGTGAAAAAGGACTGGCACCTGGTTTGCCCACTCGTCCCGTAAGCAGATGGGTGTTGATAATGGCATTCACCTTGTCAGTGCCACTCTTTGACTGGTTGACACCCATACTAAAGGCAGTCACTGTTTCATCATGAGCGGCGACTAGCTGATAAAATTCAAGGATACTGTCGATACTGACTTGGCAAGCTTGAGCAACTTTTTCAATGCTCCAGACGTTGGCTGCCGCTAAAGCATCATCAACACCATGACCATGCTCGATATAACCTGTATCAGCACAGCCGTGTTCGCTAAGATAATGTAATAAACCATTGTATAAATGCGTATCGGTGCCGGCGGCTATTGGTAAGTGCAAATCGGCGAACTCACAGGAATCGGTACGACGTGGGTCAATGACAATAAGCTTTTTATTGGGATTGGCTTTTTTGGCGGCCAAAAAACGCCCAAATAAGATCGGATGGCACCATGCCATGTTTGAGCCAACCAGCACTAATAAATCGCAGGACTCTAAATCCTCGTAATTACCAGGCACCAAATCAGCGCCAAAGGCACGTTTATGCCCTGCTACTGCGGAAGACATACATAGGCGTGAGTTGGAATCGATATTATTATTACCGATAAAGCCTTTGATAAACTTATTGGCGACGTAATAATCCTCAGTGAGTAGCTGTCCTGAGACATAAAACATAATACTGTCGCGACCATGCTTGGCGATCGTGTCGTTTAAGCGCGTGGCAATATCATCTAAGACGTTATTCCAATCGGTAGGTTTTATAAGTGGCTCATCAGATATGTCGATAGCGTTAAAATCAGTACCTAATTGCGTGGGTCGATGTTCTTGCATTACCGCTTGCTTGTTTTGATAGTAAGGCTCAGTTAAGCGGCGCTCACTGCCTAAGGTTTGCGCCAATGCACTGCCTTTTGAGCATAACTTACCAAAATTTGCCGGATGGTCAGGGTCGCCTGCCACACTGACTGCACCTACCTCATCGATGCTCGCGAGCACCCCGCAACCGACACCGCAATAAGGGCAAGTGGTACGTATGATGGACGTCGTTTCTTCAGTATAAGTGGCAATAAGAGCCGTTTTTGAAGGATTGAATATGTCATCAGATTTGTTATTAGATCGAAGTATACCACTTTCTAATTCTTGACTAGCATTCGGTTTATTACTCAAGATCACTTCACTCATGACGCCGCTCCTACTAGGTCTGCTGCGCTTAATAAATCCAGATCGCTATCGTTATCCATGTCTCCGTTAGCCTCACTATCTGTCGTTACCTTCTCCAAATCACAGTAAGCCTCGCCAAATATTAAATCCGCTTTTATAGGCGCGATATCACTATTGCTGTTGATCAGCTGGCTATAGAAACTGCCCTCATTGACCTCACCGTAGAGTACAGCGCCGATCAGTTTATTGTTTCTAAGATAGAGGCAGTGATAGTGATTTATACTGGTTTGCTGATAAGTAATGGTTTCGATAGCCGCCGCTTCCTCGTCATCAAAGTCGACTTGCCCTGCTGAAAAGGCACTGATGCCAGATACTTTTAGCTTTAATGACAGCGGTGTACTGCGAAAAGGCTGCCAGTTCTCTTTAGAGCCTAAGCTGTCGCCCGATAGTCGAGTGTCTTTTAGCACAGAGACTAAGGTATCCACTTGCTGATTAACAGGTGCGACCATACCGAATAGCTCACCATCCAACTCTACGCATTCGCCAACTGCGTAGACATGCGGACAACTCGTGTGCATGCAATCATCCACAATGATGCCGCGATTGACTTCAAGACCGCTGTCTCTCGCCAGTGCTATATTGGGCATCACCCCGACTGCCATCACGATAAAATCTGCCGGCAAGGTACGTCCATCCTTCAATGATAAGCCTTTCACCTCATGCTGGTCATTGACCGCAATACAATCAGTAATAGCAGAGACCTCCACACCTACGCCCCGACGAGCCAGCTCAGCTTGCAGTAGCTGGGCAGCAGGTAAATCAAGCTGCCTGTTAAGAACATAGCTGTCTACATGAATGACCGTCATATCTGCCCCTTGAGAAGCCAACGCGCAGGCGGCCTCTAGCCCTAGCACCCCGCCACCAATTACTAGACCTTTTTTCCCTTGGCGCGCATATTCAATTAAAGCATTTACATCGGCTACTTCTCGGAACACATGCACACCTGTCGCATCATGATTGGGAAAAGGGATGACTCGAGCGCTCGAACCTGTAGCGATAACCAGCTTGGCATACACCATCGTCTGTCCATTATCAAGATTAATAGACTGTTGTTTGGTGTCCACAGCGGTAACTGCAATCCCTGCTAAGACAACAATACCCAACTGTTCATAATCTGATTGCTGGTATAAATAAGTATCATCAAAGGCGCTATCTCCTGCCAGCACTGGTGATAGCATAATGCGGTTGTAGCCAACCTCTGGCTCTTTGCTGATAAGGGTAATCGGTAATGGTCTTTGGTTATTTGGCGACTTACTTTGCTGCTGGGCACGTGCCAGCTCAATGGCAAAACGGCTGCCTGCCATGCCAGCACCAATAATGACAATACCCGCATTTGAATGAGCATAAGACGTTGTCTGTATTGTTAATTTTGATCTATCTGATGACATGAGCAAAAAATCCCTTAGCCGCAACGCGCAGCATTAATTAAATGGCGTGTCAGAGTATCTTTTGTGCTTAAAGCCTGCACTTATAAGAAATAAGCCAACAGCGAAAAAATGAGCACAAACTGAATAAAGCAAATGCTATGCCATACCAGTAATGGGTTGCGTATGATGAGCGGCTCAGGGTCGCTAATATAATTATGATTCTCAGGGTTAAAATCTTGTAAGAACTCACCAATTGCTTGATAGCGAGCTTGGGTATTAGCAAGCAGCGCACGCATTAGCGCTTGCTGGCTGGCAGCAGGTACACGGTACTGACGTAATAATTGAGTAGGTAGGGTTAAGGTATGATTTGCTTGATGTGAATGCATCAACGCTTGCGAGCTAAATGGCAGCTCACCTGTTAGCAGCTCATAGCCAATCACCGCTATGGAAAATAAATCAGAATGCACACCTTTTGGTGCATCGGTGTAATATTCTGGTGCAGCATAGTGCAAATCACCGTTCGGTG
Organism: Psychrobacter cryohalolentis K5; assembly: GCF_000013905.1. Lineage (NCBI taxonomy): Bacteria > Pseudomonadati > Pseudomonadota > Gammaproteobacteria > Moraxellales > Moraxellaceae > Psychrobacter > Psychrobacter cryohalolentis. The sequence goes on along the minus strand of NC_007969.1, from coordinate 1,615,944 downwards.
GTCGCGTACTGTCTTTAAGTATGGAAGAGCTGGCTGAACCAAAATCTATCAATTTGACCGCGCCTGATGTGGTCAATAGGATGTTTTCCGGCTTGATATCTTGATGCAATAGATAGTTTCGATGCATCACCCGAACCGCCATGCCTATTTTGGTTAACAAATCATAGGTCTGCCACACATCACAAGGCGCATGACGATCCATAAAATCTCTTAGGCTTTCGCCTTCAATATATTCTGTGAGATGGTATAGATATGCACTGCTGGCTGGTATGGGGTAATAGCGTAGCAACCCTGAAGCACTAAGCGCTGAGCTTGCGTCTAGATAGGGTTTTATACTGCTGATGCCTGTAAGGCTGCTGTCGCTAGATAGGTTATTAGGATCTGCTTGATTATAGGCAGGCTCGCCCGCCCGTCTATGCTTAGATAAGCTTAGACCGATTTTACGCTCCTTTAAAAATTCGCGCAGATAATGACCATCGGTAATAGCATTAAGGCTTGGTGACTTTAGTGCAAATAGATGATGGTTTTCATCCTCTACTAGATATACTTCGCTACGAGCAGTACGGGCTATAATATGCTTGACGATAAAACCATCAATCCGTGCCCCAACTTCTAAGCCCGTTAATAACTGATACCGATGGATGTCGTGAGGCATCGGATCATGCAGGCTAGCATTTTTATTATTACTATTGTTCTTAGTATGAGCGCTATTGGCTGTCTTTTTCTTATGGAGCGCTTGCGCATTCATACCGAGTATCACCATACTTAAATTGTCATGACTGCCCTCGTTAAACGCCTGCTCGCATATGCTTTGGCTGATGCTAAGACTATTCACTGCCCCGTCATTCGAGCTGTTATCCGTCGTATCTATCGTTTGACTCGGCTGACACAGCGCCTTTACTGCTGAACATAGCTCAAACTGGAGCTCGGACGCTGCAATAGACTCATAGACGCCATCTGTCATCAGTGCTAAGCATTCATTTTGATGCAAGGTAAATACTGACTGCTGGAGCTCGACCATCGTATCCGCGCCAATAGCGGCAGATAGCGCGCCTTTATCTTGCCCATGGTGAATACGGTGGTCTTTACTGAGCACTTTTATACTCTCTAAACCGACACGGTAAATACGCGAGTCGCCTGTATGAAACAGATGGATACGGTCGCCGATACATAGTAGACCTGATAAGGTGGATAATAGTGGTGGCACGCGCTCATAGACTTGCGGGAAATAGAGGGCGTCATTGGCTTTATTGACCGCCTCACGAATCAAAATGGCAACTTGATTGTCATCAAAGTCTATGTTTGCTGATTGCGATTGGTTCTCTGCCAATACCATCTCTTCAATTGCTTCATTTTTAAGTGCCCCGTTTTTAAGTGCTAAGGTAAGATGGTGCGTGACAGTATTGACCACCAATTGGCTGGCTTGTTTGGGGAACTGACAGGCACTGACACCATCAGCCATTAAAACCAATAAAGGCGCGTGAGGACACTGAACACCGCCGTTGATGGTTGCTGTAAACTGTCCATACGGCAAGCAGGTTGTTATCAGCAAGCTGTCTTGATTTTCAGACTTGCGCCCTTGCATGCTATGAAAATCAAGCTGCCACAGTGCATTATCCGCACTATGGCGACTGGTTTTGTCAGTGGTCTTAAAGTCTTGTGTGCTGCCCTTTTTCATGCTTAGCTCACTTTAATTTGGGCAAAGCTGCCATCAGGCATCTCTTCGATGATAACGCCTTCAGGTTCTTTTAAAAAGAACAGTGCAAAGAAGCCAACGACAGCAGTCGCGGCGATTACCATGAAGAATACTTGATAAGAGACCAGACTCAATACAGTTAAATAAACAACCGAGCCAACATTTCCATAAGCGCCGGTCATGCCAGCAAATTGTCCGGTCATGCTACGCTTGATCAGTGGAATAACCGCAAACACAGCACCTTCACCCGCTTGTACAAAGAAAGAGCAAAACATCGTGATGAATAATGCCAAGGCAATTGGCCATGTTGAATCCACGATGCCCATTAATAGATAACCAACAGCCAAACCTGCGGTCAAAATCAGCAGCGTTATTTTGCGACCAAACTTATCGCTGAGCCAGCCGCCGCCCGGTCGCGACATCAAGTTCATAAACGCATAGCTAGATGCCAAAACCCCTGCCATCACAATTGATAGATTAAATGTCTCTTGATAGAAAAGCGGCAACATAGACACTACGGCAAGCTCTGAGCCAAAGGTCGCAAAGTATAAAATATTTAAGATACCGACTTGCTTAAAATCATATTGATGCGCTTTTGGCACAGGAGTCGTAAATACCTCTTTATTAAAGCGATAACTACTCACAAACTCATAAATATATAAAATAACCAATCCGATGTAGACGATATTGACACTTGCCTGACTGAGTAAGCTGACGCCAGCGGGTGATAGCTTCCATCCCAAAAGCGCTAACGCCAAATACATTGGCAGTTTAAACGCCATCATCAGCCAAAAGTCACCTGCTGAAGTCACCATCATGGCACCAGACTTTTTGGGTTTAAAATATGTCGCACCCTTAGGCGTATCACGCACCATCTTATAAAAAATCACACTATAGAGCATCATCACCACCCCTGAGGTGGCTGTTGCATAACGCCAGCCCTCATTGCCACCAACTATAGCCGCGGCGATAATAGCCACTGTCGGTAACAGCAGCGCAGCAGCAGCAGAACCAAAATTTCCCCAACCGCCATAAATACCTTCAGCAGTACCCAGCTCACTTGCAGGGAACCAATCACTCATGAGACGAATACCCACCACAAACCCTGCACCCACAAAGCCCAAGAAAAAACGGGACAATGCCAGCGTGTTGTAATCTTGCGCAAAGGCAAAGGTAAAACAGGGAATCGCTCCAATAGCCAAAATGGCGGTATAGACGAGGCGCGGACCAAAACGATCGGTCAACATGCCAATAATGACTCGAGCTGGAATAGTCAAAGCGACGTTTAGTATCAATAAGGTTTTGACTTGGTCCTTGGTCAAACTCAAAGTCTCACCGATGGCAGATAAGAATGGTGCGTGGTTAAACCATACAAAAAAGGTCAGAAAAAAAGCCATCCATCCAAGATGGAGTATCTGGTTTTTACCAGTAAAAGAGAGAATATTGAGCTTGTTTTTATTTGGTGCAGCAGGGCTCGGTGATGGCGATGACGACATAAGCGGTTTCCTTAAATAGTAAAATTCAGGGCTAACATGGAAAGCCGTAAGAACACGTTATGTTGAACGAACTGACCAGTTAGAGCATTTAAGGGGATGCAATGGCTGTGCCAGCTGCCGCTATCAGCTTCGTTATACAGATAAAACCTCGGCTTTGATAAAAGCGTTCATGCTTTGCTATAGCTGACTTCCAAGCAACTATTACAAGGTCATTCATAATTTAATAGCCATATAGAAACGCTAATTTTATCGAGATGAATGAAAAACCCTGACTGCCATAAATACAATCAAATTGGTGCATGGTTTTATCTATTTTGGTGCATCCATTTTTTATATCCTCACTTTTAATGAGAAAAGACTTTTTTATTTATCATTGCTATTTATATCCTCACACATACCACGCTGCCTAGGAAATACACTGTCATCGTCAGGTTTTTCGTCTGTAGTGATGAGACTCTCGCTTAAAGATATGGCGCTATATAACGGTGCTTGGCACAGTTATTGAAGATGTAATTACTGTAAGCACTATTTAGACAAACCCATGACTAAGGATAATTACATGAGTAGCACTATAGTGAGTAAGGCAGGTAAAGCTAAGTTGGTGGTGATTGGTAACGGTATGGTCGGGCACCATTTCGTTGAGCGAGCCATAGAAAAAGGGTTACATGAGCAGTTTGAGATTCATGTGTTTGCTGAAGAAGACCGTCCCGCTTACGATCGGGTATATTTATCGAGCTACTTTGAACATAAAGATGTTAGTAAGCTCAACTTGGTTGATTTAAGCGCCTATGCATCTGCCCAGATTCAATTGCATCTGAACCAGCGTATTGTAGATATTGACACCACCAATCAATACATCATCACTGAAGCTGGCGAGCGGATTGAATATGGTGAGCTGGTGCTGGCGACAGGCTCCTATCCATTTGTACCGCCGATTCCAGGGCGTGAGCATGCACACTGTCATGTATATCGCACCATTGCTGATTTGGATGACATTCTTGCCATCGCTGAGCAACCAAAAGTAAAAAGAGGCGTAGTTGTGGGCGGAGGACTACTCGGGCTTGAAGCAGCAAAAGCACTGGTCACCTTAGGACTAGAGACTTATGTGGTAGAGTTTGCTCCGCAATTGATGGGCGTACAGCTTGATGCGGCTGGCGGCGATATTTTAAAACGAAAAATTGAGGCGCTTGGCGTCAAAGTATTAACTGGTAAGAATACCCAAGCCATTATTGATAATAGCGACGCCATACATAAAAACCTGAGCACCTTTAATGAGAATCCGTGCCAGCTGACCATGCAATTCACCGATGATACCTCGCTTGACACCGATATGATCGTCTTTAGTGCAGGTATTCGTCCGCAAGATGGCATTATCAAAAACAATCCTGAGTGCGGTATTGAGATAGGTGCACGAGGTGGTATTTTAATTGACGAACAATGCCGCACCAATGCTGCGCATGTCTACGCTATTGGCGAATGCGCGGTGTGGGATAACAAGATATTTGGCTTAGTAGCACCAGGCTACAGCATGGCGAGTATTTGCGCGGCACAAATCACAGGAGATCAGTCGCAAACCTTTACGGGCGCTGATATGAGCACCAAGCTCAAACTGATGGGCGTCGATGTTGGTAGTATTGGCGACGCCCATGGCAACAGCGCGGACAGCTTGAGCTATTTGTACCAGAACCCTGCTGAGGGCATTTATAAGAAATTGGTCACAACGCCTGATAACAAACGCTTGCTTGGCGCGGTGTTGGTCGGTGATACCGAAGACTATAATAATCTATTACAGCTATATCTCAACGACATCGACCTACCTGCCCACCCTGAAAGCCTCATACTACCCAACGTTGAAAAACCGAAAATGGGTATAGAAAATTTACCAGATAGTGCAACGATTTGCTCATGCTACAACGTCACCAAAGGGGCTATTTGCGCGGCGGTTGAAAACGGTGCGTACTCCATTGCCGAAGTGAAGTCTTGTACTAGTGCAGGTACAGGATGTGGTGGCTGTGCGCCTATGGTGAAAGACACTTTAAGCTACCAGTTAACGACCCTTGGGTTTGAGGTCAATAACGACTTATGTGAGCACTTTGCCTATACCCGTCAAGAGCTCTATAGCTTGATTCGTGTCCATGGTATTAGAACCTTTGATGCTCTGTTGGATGAGCATGGTAACGGTCATGGCTGTGAGATTTGCAAACCTACGGTCGCCTCCATCTTGGCCTCATGCTGGAATGATTATGTGCTCAAGCCTGAACTGACACCGTTGCAAGATAGCAATGACTATTATCTGGGCAACATCCAAAAAGACGGCACCTATTCTGTCGTACCTCGTGTGCCGGGTGGTGAAATCACCGCCGATAAGCTGATCATCCTCGGACAAGTCGCCAAAGAGTTTAATTTGTATACCAAAATCACAGGTGGGCAACGCGTGGATCTATTTGGGGCACGTTTAGACCAATTGCCTGATATCTGGACACAATTGGTGCAAGCTGGCTTTGAGACTGGTCACGCTTATGGTAAGTCGTTGCGTACTGTTAAATCGTGCGTGGGTAACAACTGGTGTCGCTACGGTGTCGATGACAGTGTCGGCTTGGCACTCACCTTAGAGGATCGTTATAAAGGAGTACGTTCACCGCATAAGATAAAGATGGGCGTGTCCGGATGTACACGCGAGTGTGCAGAGGCACAAAGCAAGGACTTTGGCATTATCGCCACTGAGAATGGTTGGAATTTATTTGTCTGTGGTAATGGTGGTATGACCCCGCGTCATGGTGAGTTGTTTGCCACCGACCTTGATAGCGACACGGTCATCAAATACATCGACCGTATTATCATGTTTTATATCAAAACAGCAGATAAACTCCAGCGTACCTCAAAATGGCGTGAGAGCTTAGATGGCGGATTGGAATATCTACAAGCGGTCATTATTGAAGACAGTTTAGGCATCGCTGATGAGCTAGAGGCGCAGATGCAACTGCTGATCGACAACTATGTGTGTGAGTGGAAAGCAACTATAACCGATAGCGAAAAGCTCAAACGTTTCCGTCACTTCGTCAATAGTGAGCAAGGGGATGACAATGTGGTTTTTGTCACCGAGCGCGAGCAGATCCGCCCTGCGACCGATAGTGAAAAAGCTAAAATCTTAGTGACTGAGCTGGCTTAATCAACGTCTAACACTTTCCGATCATATACGAATAAGGATCACCCAATGAACCAGTATACCGTTTGCAGATTAGAAGACATACTCCCTGAGACTGGTGTTTGCGCACTGATAGAGGGTAAACAAGTGGCTATCTTTCGCACTAAGGACGCTAAGCTGTTCGCGCTTGATAACTATGACCCGTTTAGTCAGGCCAATGTATTATCTAGAGGGTTAATTGGAGGCACTACCGTGACCAACGATGCTGGCACTGATGAAGCGGTACTGTATGTGGCCTCACCTATTTATAAACAGAGATTTAACCTTGCCACCGGTCAATGCTTGGATGATACAAGTGTCACGCTTGCTACTTACCATGTTGAGCTTGATACCAGTCTTGAAGGTAATAATGTGGTGATAAAATATGATCAGTTAGAAGCGTCATCTACAACACTATTAGAAATGGAAGTTGTTTAAGGCGTAGCCGTCTTTTTAGCAAATTGAAACATGTAATTTACATTAAGATACTGAATAAAAAATTGTACTGGCATAATATTGGCGGTAAATATATTTCACTTAATGCCATTAAAAGGATCATAAATCATGTCTGACAAGTCTACTAATAACGATAACATTAAAAATGCCTTAGAGTCTCTTGAGAGCGCAGCGACAACGCCTTCAAATGATGCGGTAACAGGCGTAGAAGTAGTAAAAGGTGATACTGTCGTTTATGAAGACGGTGATTTTGAAGATTACAATGCTGACAAAGACTATGAGGTTGATGAAGAAACTAAGTCTGGCAAGGATGATGAGTCCAATAAAGACGATCAAGATGACAATTCTGCCAAAGAAGATAAGCACAGTACGACGATAGCGAACATCTATCAATGGGCTTCTAAGCTCAAAGATGACTTTATTTCTGACAAAAAAGAAGCGAAATCTGACGAAGAGGATAAGTCTGATTCTGAAAATGAAGACAAGCATGAGGACAAGCATAGTGCGACGATAGCTAATATCTATCAATGGGCTGCTAAGCTTAAAGAGGATTTTACGTCTGAAGCTTCTAATATGACGCTTGACGTTTCTGAAAAAGCGGTTGCTATTATGCTTAACAGACTTTTGGATGCCAAAACTGCCGAGTTAGAAGCTTTTGATAAGAAAGTGGCAGACTCTGAAGAATCGGTAGACAATGCAGAAGAAGAGCGTAGTAAGATTGCTGAGAAAAAAGACAAATACCAAGGTATGATTGACCAGCTACAAGGCTAATTGGTACTTTGAGTAATTGGTACTTTGATTGATTGGTCTTATTGATCCAGTGTTAATTATTTAGCACTGGATTTTTTATTGTTTTTGGCTTGTCGTGAGCTCAAGAGTGTTCGTGTCGATCATCGACTGTAAACCCTCTAAATATTAACGGTACATTATAAACCTAGTTTGATATAAAAATAAATCAAATACGATTGATGTCTATTAGCTACTAGGTATATCCACGACTAACGGTGAAATGTAACGCCAAACCAATTACGTAAACACGCCTATCGATTTCTGCTAGTATTATGCCACTACGTTACTAACCACTTATAATATGTAAGGTTAAGAGGATTTAACATGCGATTCAAATCATTCGTTCAAAAACTACATGAACGCAATCCTAAACTTGGCAAAATCGCTTCGCTGACCACAGCAACAGGCGTTATTACTTTTAATAGTATGTTGGCAGGTCCCCCTGTATGGATTATGGGTGCAGCCAAAGCTGTTACTGGTGCAGCGATTGCTGATAAAGCGGTCATTGATGTGACCAATTATTGGATTAACAGCAATAACGCGATGATCGATAACATTCTGCCGAATAAAGACTGGCGTATCAGCCTACCTGACGATATCCATACCAAGGGCAAGTATTTACTGGTAAGCAATCACCAATCATGGGTTGATACCAGTATCGTGCAATATATTAGTGAAAAGCGTTTACCATTGACGCGATTTTTTACTAAGTTTGAGCTGATATATATTCCAGTTATTGGTCAAGCTTTCTATTTTCTCGATTTTCCAATGATGCGTCGACATTCTAAAGAGGCGATTGCGAAAAATCCTGCCTTAAAAGGCAAAGATATCGAAGAAGCAAAACGCGCTTGTGCATTGCTGAAAGACAAGCCTTTTACACTGTTAAATTATCTAGAAGGCACACGTTTTACCACCGTAAAACGGGATAAGCAGCAGTCGCCCTATACACATTTGCTTAAACCAAGAGCGGGCGGTTTGTCGCTAGCGATTAGTGCGCTTGGCGAAGACATCGATGGTATTTTAGATATGACCATCGTCTATCCTGATGGTGTGCCGACATATGGCGACTTATGGAAAGGCAATATCAAGCGTTTGGGCGTCGATGTCAGACATATTAAGATGCCTGATGACTTATTTGCCAGTGTTCAAAATGGCGGCTATGAGACTGATGAGGCGATAAAAGCAGAAATGTTTGATTGGGTCGAGCAAGTTTGGCAGCAAAAAGATCAGCTCATTACTAAGATGCTTGCGGAATTTGAAAGTAAGCCCCCTGCCCTTGATGCTTAGCTAGCAAGCTTTTTAACTTAATCTGTTTTATTTGCACATATATTGACCGTTCTATTGGTTTTTTTACTAAAGATAATAATAGCAACCTACGGCTGCTATTATTGCTTACCTCGTTAAACGACCATGCCTTATATGTCGATGACAAAAGGAAAATACAGTGCCACAGGCTCAGCCAATGTTTGAAACCGCCTCTAATCTTACAACAGAACAAAATACAGCATTAAAAACGCTTACGACGATAGGTTATTTAGAAGGAACCTCGTTTTTACTGTTGCTCTGCATCGCTATGCCACTAAAGTACATGATGGACATTCCAGAAGGGGTAAAGTATATCGGTATGGCTCACGGCGGCTTATTCATCGCCTATATTGTTGTACTCATGGGCACAGCCGTCAAGATAAAAATGCCTATATGGGCGATCCCTGCCGGCGTGCTTGGCTCGTTCTTACCCTTTGGTCCGTTCATATTTGACCATTGGTTAAAAAAGAGCCTAAAGAAAAGCAAGAAAGTTATTTGAGACAAGAGTTTTTATGACGCTAATCATTGGTTTCACGATATAGCGTGTTTTGTGACTCTTCTCTAAAATCTTCGTATGTGATGGCAGGCTTTGATGTTGACGTACTAGCAGCTGCCTCATTATTCATCGCGTTCGTTTCAGGCTTGGGGTTTGATGATTTGGCAGGGTCAGAGTCACTGGGCACTTCAATGACAGCAGGTGGCGTATTAGCCTCTACCACAACATTTTTCTCAGTGGTGTTCATTTCAGTGTCAGTAGCTGTTTGTTTGGTGACCGGGCTTGTCTGAGTCGCGCTTTCATTAATAGGCGTGCCAGCTTCATTTAACGCTGTAGACGTAGTGCCGGCAGACAAGAAACCAGTCGCAATTAACGTGAATACAGCACCAGAAATCATGAGTGAGCCAAGCACCATACCGATAATGAGCGGCTTTTTACTACTCTTCTGCTTTTGTATTGATTTTACCGCTTTCTTTTTTTTCGATTTTTTGATGGGCAAAGTTGTTAAAGGTGCAGTGCTGATAGGTTCATCAATATAAGCGCTATCATTTACCTCAGTATCTTCATCTTTAACTGTAGAAGCTGCGTTATCAGTCGCCTCAGTTGTCATTAAAGGGTGTATAACCTTCTCATCTTCATCAGAGAAGTCCAAGCTTACCGATGTGCTCGCGTTATCAGATATCTGTAACCCTGCTGTATTTTCCACATTATCTTGCTCTTGGCTGCCAAATAACTCTAGTTCTGCTGCACTTAGTGGCTCATAGGATGACAGCTTGTCAGCGTTTTTAAGCGGTTGTAATATGTGCGGCTGAACAGAACTGTCCAGTAGACTTGCACTAAGACCAACATCAGTCTCATCATAAGCATCAGTGGTGACAGTTGGCTTGAGCTCATTTTCTGTATTTTCGATAGTACTTTCAATAGTCTCTGCGCTTTCAACACGAGTGATATAACGCTCATAGATATTATGTTTACGATTACGCAGTCGTGGCTTCGTATTAGCGATTTTTGCTAAGTTTGCCTCTAAATCGGCGCTTTGCTTGTCTTTTTTGTCGCTCATGAAGTGATACCAAACCAGTTTATGCCACGAAACCGTAGATGACTGCTAGAATGAAGGGAAAAGTTTTTTAGTTTGCTAAAGTGTAACGCTATCGTTAATAAACAATATAGAGTGTCAACTCATATGCTTCAAGCATAATTTTATAGTTTTGCTATTATTGATATAAAATACAGTAGTATCCGCTTCATCAATCGACATGATATTACAGATAAATGAGCATAAAACATGGATTTAAAGCAGCTCAATGCGTTTATTGCCGTTGCCGAGCTTCGGAGCTTTAGTGCAGCCGCTACCAAAATCGGACTGTCACAGCCCAGTTTAAGCCGTTTACTGAAGCAACTTGAGATAGACATGGGCGTGATGTTGGTTGATCGTTATCATAGACCGCTACATTTAACAGAAGCTGGCACGTTCTTTTACGATAAAATCAGTACCATACTGACAGAAGTCGATACGGTTGTTGGTATGACCCAGCGCTTATCTGCCCCTAGCAGCGCATTAAATATCGGTTTTGTACCCTCTATACTGTATGGGTTGCTACCTGAGATTATTGCCAGACTGAAGCAGTCCAATCCTGAGATTGACGTCAACCTAAAGGACATTAGCTCCTATCAGCAAATGGATGCGCTCAAATCTGGTGATATCGATATTGGTTTTGGACGCTTTGCCCATCAAGACCCATGGATACAGCAAATACTGTTACGCCACGAGCGCTATGTCGTTGCCCTCCCCAAAGCCCATCCGCTTGCCAATGTGCGCGAGCAACGCTTGATCGATTTGGCCAATAACCGCCTGATTCTCTATCATCAAACCCACTTGCCTGTATCTACAATGCCAGAAACGGTATCAAGCACAGGGACTCCTAAAACCTTGGGGCAGAATAAGAAAAATAATACGAGCCATCATCAAGCCTCTACTGTTGAGCAGATAACAGAGCCTTTACTATATTTATTTGCACAGTACGGCATCTCTCCATTTATGACCACCACCGTTAGTGACTTGCAAGTGGCACTCGGGTTAGTAGCGGCGGGCGAAGGCATCACCTTAGTCCCTGCCAGCTTAAAAACGGTGCGTACGGAGCAGATCAGCTATCAGCGTCTCATTCACGAAAACGTCACCTCACCTATTTATCTGCATACACTTAAGGATTTTGTGCATCCTCATATTCCTGACTTATTGCGTGCGACTTATCATGTCTATGAGCAGCGCGGCATTACTTACCGCCGGCAAAAATTTGAATCTCAGCGCTAAATTATCAGATATTGAGTCATAATTGTGGTATAAAGAAGCCCGAAAAAATAGCCATTGATAAATCTTGATATTTACATTTAATTATGCTAACTATCAGGAATGGCTATGCAAAAAATAAGTAATAATTATATGAATAATCATTCTACTAAACCGGATTGGTGTGCTAAAGTCGATACAAGACAAATCGTTTTAAGAAACAGTACTCGTAAACAGTACTAATGAATAGTATTAAGCGATGCGCTCATGATCATTGGCAAACTGACACAGGTAAGTGATGATTTGCCGTTTTAACCATTTCGAGGTAAGCATGACCACACAACCACTCAATAACCCAAGCGCCACAGGCGATACTCTCTCCGCGCAGCAAGAAGGCTTTAGCTGGCGAATCTTTGGTCCCGGTATTCTGATGGCGACTGCTGCTATTGGCGGCTCGCATCTGATTTCATCGACACAGGCTGGCGCGTTATATGGCTGGCAGCTGGCGATTATGATTATATTAGCCAACGTCTTTAAGTATCCGTTCTTCCGCTTTGCCACCGATTATGTCTACGACACTGGCGAGAGCTTAATCGCAGGCTATGCCAAACGCTCAAAAGCTTATCTCTGGATTTATTTTATCCTATCTATTTTATCGGCGGTGATTAGTACGGGGGCTGTGACATTGCTTGCGGCAGTGATATTGGGCTTTATGCTTCCCGCATCTGTAGGACTATCAAGTATTGCCTTAGCTGTCATTATCGTTGCTGTATGTTGGTTTTTTCTGATTGCTGGTCATTATAAATTGCTTGACGGCGTGACCAAGTGGATTATGATTGCGCTCGTATCTGCAACCGTGTTAGCGGTGATGATTGCTGCTGGTAAGCCGACGGTTATGGTGGCGGATTTTGTCCCTGCCTCTCCTTGGAACTTGGCGACTTTAGGGTTTATTGTGGCTCTTATGGGTTGGATGCCAGCACCACTTGAGTTCGCTGCCATCACCTCGATGTGGACATCAGCCAAGAGAAAAGCGGACAATACCACTCACCGTCAGGGCTTACTGGATTTTAATGTCGGTTTCTTAGTTTCCGCTATTTTAGCCTTGTTCTTTTTAGCGTTGGGCGTTTTCGTACAATACGGCTCAGGTCAAGAGATTCAAACCGCAGGTGTCGCTTATATTGATCAGCTTATCAATATGTATACCGCCACTATCGGTGAATGGTCAAGACTACTGGTCGCCTTTGTCGCCTTTATGTGTATGTTTGGCACCACTATTACCTGTGCGGATGGCTATGGACGTGCCAACGCCGAATGCTGGCGCTTACTAAAAGGTGAAGACGAGATTAATAAAAAGCAAATCGCCTTTTGGACCACCTATGCTATCGGTGGCGGTCTTTTGATTATCAGCTTCTTTGCCGGACAATTAGGCGCTATGCTGAAGTTTGCGATGATATCCGCCTTTATATCCGCGCCTATCTTTGGTTGGTTAAACTATTCGCTCGTGAAAAACCATAAAAAGCTATCAGCCGGTATGAACGCCTATTCGATTGCAGGGCTTGTATTCTTAGGTGGCTTTACCTTGTTATTCCTAGCTAGCCTTGCAGGTATTATTGGTTAAAAATAAAGGTTAGCCAATCTAGCTAATAATAGACTTGATAGAGTAAAAGCCCTTTTAGCAAGACTAAGAGGGCTTTTTTGTAGACAACGATAAAACGCTTATAGATATAATTGTAACCAGATGTAAATATTTAATTAGGAGAAATGCAGCGTTTGATACGTTATGAATACTAATGGATACAAACCTCTAATTATTGGATAGCACTATCCATTAATTAAATAGTATTAATATTTTTAATTTGTTAATTTAATTTATATTAACAGTTGAATGAAAATCCCGCTTTGCAGTCCTGAATAATTGGTTATAATCAAGCACAACGATTGAATCGCGAATGATAACGACAAGATCTTCCCTCCACGTAAGGACCACGACATGACCCTATCAGCTGGCGCTCGCTTTCGCAGTGCAATGAAACAAAAAAATGATAATAATCAACCGCTACAGATTGCTGGCGCAATTAACGCTTATACAGCAATGATGGCAACTCAAGTTGGTCATCAAGCCTTATATCTCTCTGGTGCTGGCGTGGCCAATGCCTCATTTGGCTTGCCAGATTTGGGTATGACTAGCCTTGATAACGTCTTAGAAGATGCGCGCCGTATTACCGATGCGGTTGATACGCCATTATTGGTTGATATTGACACCGGTTTTGGTGGTGCATTTAATATTGCTCAAACCATTCGTAAAATGGAAAAAGCCGGTGTGGCGGCGGTTCATATCGAAGACCAAGTGGCGCAAAAGCGTTGTGGTCATCGTCCAAATAAAGAAATTGTTAGTATCTCAGAAATGGTTGATCGCCTAAAAGCGGCACTTGATGCCAAGACGGACAAAGATTTTGTGGTGATGGCACGTACCGACGCCCTATCTGTCGAAGGTCTTGATGCAGCGGTTGAGCGCGCGGTTGCTTTTCAAGAAGCTGGTGCTGATATGATTTTTGCCGAAGCACTAACGGATATTGAGATGTACCGTAAGTTTACCGATGTGCTTGATATTCCAGTCCTAGCTAATATGACCGAATTTGGTCAGACCGATCTATATACCACCGAGCAGTTATATGCGGTAGGTGTTGATATGGTGCTTTATCCATTATCAGCCTTCCGTGCGATGAACAAAGCGGCATTAAACGTATATCAGCATCTGCTTGATGATGGCACGCAAGACAAAGTTGTCGACACCATGCAAACCCGTATGGAGCTGTATGACTTCTTAAACTATCATGAGTTTGAACAAACGCTAGACAAACTGTTTGCTGATAATAAGTAGTCTTAGCGGTTAAAAGCGTTGGTTTTCCTATCAATGAGGATGTCAACGCAGTATTTGATATTTGCAGCATCTTTATCTTTTATCCAACACAAGCTACCAACAAAAGGAATTTATCATGGCAGCACAAAAAGAACTTTCGGGCGCAGGTTTACGTGGTCAAGTAGCAGGTAAGACCGCTTTGTCTACCGTTGGCAAATCAGGCTCAGGTCTGACTTATCGCGGTTATGACGTATCAGAGCTGGCTGACAAGTGCATCTTTGAGGAAGTGGCTTATATGTTGCTATACGGCAACTTACCTACCCAAAGTGAGCTTGATGCTTATCAAACTAAATTGAAAGGTTTACGTGGCTTACCACAAGCATTAAAAGATGTGCTTGAGCGTATTCCTGCGGACGCCCATCCGATGGACGTATTACGTACCGGTTGCTCGATGCTTGGTAACCTTGAGATGGAAACTGACTTCTCACAAGAGAACGATAAAACCGACCGTATGCTGGCGGTTTTCCCATCAATCATCAATTACTGGTATCGCTTTACCCACGACAACGTGCGTATCGAAACTGAAACTGATGACGATACCATTGGCGGTCATTTCTTACATCTGCTAAAAGGTGAAAAACCAAACGAGCTACATACTAAGGTAATGAACGTATCACTGATTCTTTATGCTGAGCATGAGTTTAACGCCTCAACCTTTACCGCTCGCGTCTGTGCGTCTACCCTGTCTGACATTCATTCTTGTATCACTGGCGCGATTGGCTCATTACGCGGTCATTTACATGGCGGCGCCAATGAAGCGGCGATGGATATGATTGAAGGATTCACCTCTCCTGATCAAGCAGAGTCTGAGATGATGGCAATGCTGGCGCGTAAAGATAAGATTATGGGCTTTGGTCATGCTATCTATAGCGAATCAGATCCACGTAATGTTGTAATTAAAGGTTGGGCTGAAAAACTGGCAGCAGATGTTGGTGATGAAGTGCTATACCCAGTATCAGTACGCTGTGAAGAAGTGATGTGGCGCGAGAAAAAACTCTTCTGTAATGCTGACTTTTTCCATGCGTCTGCCTATCACTTTATGGGCATTCCAACCAAACTGTTTACGCCAATCTTTGTTTGCTCGCGTCTAACAGGCTGGGCAGCACACGTGTTTGAGCAACGTGCGAACAACCGTATCATTCGCCCAAGTGCGGAATATACTGGCGAAGAGCTGCGCCCAGTACCAGAGATGAGCGCGCGTTAATCCATATGTATTTACTATCTCGCATAAATACTTATGCGAGATAGCCGGCTTAACCGCTAGACATATACAACAATTTAGCAGTTAAACCTTTTCTTAATAACCTCACTGTCTTTTTAAGCATATTTTTTTAGCAAAGCCCTCTTCTAACGTCTCATTTCACTGATGATTTTGCTAAAAGAATGACTATTTTTTGAATTTAAACCACCCAACAGCTAAAGGTGACTTATGGACAACGCCCTTGTACAACCGATGAATGAACCCTTTAAAAAGCCATTACCTGGCACAGATTTATATTACTTTGATACCCGTGAAGCCATCGAAAATATCGAAGCTGGCGCGTATGACAAGCTACCGTTCTGCTCAAAAGTATTGTGTGAAAACTTGGTACGCCGCTGCCCACCAGAAGATTTAACCGCAGCGCTCAAGCAACATATCGAAGGCAAGCAAGATTTAGATTTTCCGTGGTACCCTGCCCGCGTCGTTTGTCATGACATCCTAGGTCAGACCGCGTTTGTTGATTTGGCCGGTTTACGTGACGCCATCGCTGAGCAAGGCGGTGACCCATCAAAAGTGAATCCAATCGTTCCAACACAATTGATTGTTGACCATTCATTGGCTGTTGAGCATGCAGGCTTTGAAGAAAATGCATTTGAGAAAAACCGTGCTATCGAAGAGCGCCGTAACGATGACCGTTTTCACTTTATCAACTGGTGTCAGTATGCCTTTGATAACGTCAACGTCGTACCGCCCGGTAACGGCATCATGCACCAAATCAACTTAGAAAAAATGTCGCCGGTTGTGCAAGTGGTACAAAATAAAGCCGGTGAACAAGTGGCATTTGCCGATACTTTGGTTGGTACTGATAGCCATACCCCGATGGTTGATGCTTTAGGCGTTATCTCAATTGGTGTTGGCGGGCTTGAAGCGGAAAGCGTCATGCTTGGTAACCCGTCTTATATGCGTCTCCCTGATTACGTTGGCGTCAAGCTAACTGGTAAATTGCAAAGAGGCATTACTGGTACCGATTTGGTACTCGCTATGACTGAATTCTTACGTGATGCAGGCGTGGTATCTACTTATATTGAATTCTTCGGTGAAGGTGCGCGCCAACTGAGCGTTGGTGACCGTGCATCTATCTCAAACATGACCCCAGAATATGGTGCAACCGCGGCGATGTTCTATATTGATGAGCAAACCATCGATTATTTACGATTAACCGGTCGTAGTGAAGCGCAAATCAAATTGGTCGAGCAATATGCCAAGCAAACCGGTTTATGGGCTGATGGTATGGAAAAAGCCGAATACGCGCGTGTGCTTGAGTTTGATTTGTCCGCTGTTGTCCGTAATATGGCAGGCCCTTCACGTCCGCATGCGCGTGTTTCAACCACAGACTTGGTTGCGAAAGGAATTGCTCACGGTGAGGGTGATAAATTACCAGAGCCAAAAGATGGTCTAATGCCAGATGGCGCGGTGATTATCGCCGCGATTACCAGCTGTACCAATACGTCTAATCCTCGCAACATGGTTGCTGCTGGTCTTGTCGCCCGTAATGCTAATAAGAAGGGCTTATTGCGTAAGCCTTGGGTAAAATCGTCATTAGCACCCGGTTCAAAAACCGTAAAAATGTACCTAGAAGAAGCGGGTCTGATGCCTGAGCTACAAGAAATCGGCTTTGACGTGGTTGGCTTTGCTTGTACCACTTGTAATGGTATGAGTGGCGCGCTTGATCCTGATATCGAAAAAGAAATCATCGATAACGATCTGTTCACCACTGCGGTATTATCGGGTAACCGTAACTTTGATGGTCGTATCCACCCATATGCCAAGCAAGCGTTCTTAGCATCACCGCCACTGGTCATCGCTTATGCTATCGCCGGTAACATTCGCTTTGATATTGAAAAAGACTCATTGGGTAAAGACCAACATGGCAATGACGTTTATCTAAAAGACATCTGGTTTGATGATGACGAAGTCGATGCTATTGTCGCTGCTGCCGTGAAGCCTGAGCAGTTCAATGCCGTGTATATCCCGATGTTTGATGAAGCCAAAAAAGATACGGGTAAAGCGCTCAGTCCACTATATAACTGGCGTGATCAGACCACTTATATTCGTCGTCCACCCTATTGGGAAGGCAAAATGGCAGCGATGAATAAGCTAAAAGGTATGCGTCCATTAGCGGTATTAGGTGACAATATTACCACTGACCATTTATCACCGTCTAATGCGATTTTGGGCGACTCAGCAGCTGGCGAGTACCTTGATACCATGGGTCTGCCAAGCGAGGACTATAACTCTTATGCGACCCATCGCGGTGACCATCTAACTGCGCAGCGTGCGACATTTGCTAACCCTAAGCTGTTGAATGAAATGGTACGTGATGAAAAAGGTGAAGTAATACAAGGTTCGCTTGCTAGGGTTGAGCCACAAGGTCAAGTTATGCGTATGTGGGAAGCAATCGAAACCTATATGAACCGTGAGCAGCCGCTGATCATTATCGCAGGTGACGGCTATGGTCAAGGCTCAAGCCGTGACTGGGCTGCCAAAGGTGTACGTTTAGCAGGCGTTGAGGTGGTGGTCGCTGAAGATTTTGAACGTATTCATCGTCAAAACTTGGTTGGTATGGGCGCACTACCTTTGCAGTTTGAAAAAGGTACGACTCGGAACACCCTAAATATAGATGGTACGGAAGTCTTTGATGTCACAGGCGAAGTTTCTGCTGGCGGCATGATGACGCTGGTGATTAACCGTGCTGATGGTAGCACGACTGAAACCCCTATCATTTGCCGTTTAGATACCGCTGATGAGGTTAAAATGTATAACGCAGGCGGGATGCTACAGCGCTTTGCCAAAGAGTTTATCGATGGCACGTTAGATATCGCGTAAGTGTCATGAGTGTGAAATAATCAAAGAGCCGATGTTGTATAACCTTATATGACATCGGCTTTTATTTGCTTTTGCATTCTACACACTGAGCCTTCTTACTTATACCTAAGTATTAGATAGTAGCTAAATATTGAGTTTACTTAATTAATGGCGTAATATGTACTATATATTGTACAAGTTATGGAGTATGTCGTGAGAGTCATTAGTTTTTCAGAAGCCAGAAAGCACTTAAAGTCCGTCCTAGATACGGTAAACGATGATGCCAACGCCACTATCGTGACCCGTCGTGACGCTGATGATGCGGTTGTCATGTCGCTTGATTATTACAATAGCCTGATGGAAACCGTCTATCTATTAAGATCTCCTGCCAATGCGGCGCACTTAGCGGAATCTATTGCCCAATATAAAGCTGGCAAGACTGTTACGCGTGAGCTAATTGATACCGCAGAAGGCAGTGATAAAAGTGATGGTAGCAGCGATGACAATGAGCATACGAATGGCGACGTTGAGAATGCTTGAACTCAAAGGCTTTAATCAATGCAAAGGGTCTAATAATGAGTGAGCAACTAGCATGGACAGATGCTGCGTGGAAAGACTATCTGTACTGGCAAACACAAGACAAAAAAACACTCAAACGTGTTAACAAACTCATCACCGAATGTAAGCGTAATCCGTTTGAAGGCATTGGTAAACCTGAACCCCTAAAAGAAAATCTATCCGGATTTTGGTCAAGACGCATCGATGATGCCAATCGGTTGGTATATGCCGTCGATGATAACTATCTGACGATTATCTCTTCTCGCTATCATTATTAACGAGCGCTCTTAGTCGTTCGTGTTTACTTGCTGATGGCACCATACCCAATCTTATAACAATAGAAAAAGGACTTAATACAGTGGCCCAAACCAATTCTAAATCAAAACCCTCTTTCGCCCCCCAACTATCCGTTCCTGCTACCTATATGCGCGGCGGTACCTCCAAAGGCACGTTTTTTAAATTATCTGATTTACCTGAGCGCTGCCAAGTCGCTGGTGAATCACGTGATCAATTTTTGCTACGTGTCATCGGTAGCCCAGATCCTTATGGTAAGCAAATCGACGGTTTAGGCAATGGCAGCTCTAGCACCTCTAAGACAGTAATATTGTCTGAATCTGATAAAGCAGACCACGATGTCAACTATTTGTTTGGACAGGTCAATATTGCCAAGCCTATGATTGATTGGGCGGGTAACTGTGGCAACTTAACCGCTTCAGTTGGCGCTTGTGCGATTAATATGGGTCTGATCGATGCTGATAAGATCGCCAATAGTGCGAATACTGGCATCTGTGAAGTGCATATTTGGCAAGAGAATATCAGTAAAACCATTATCGCTCACGTGCCTGTGTATCAAGATGAGCAAGGCAAGGTACAAGTGCAAGAAACCGGTGACTTTGAATTAGACGGTGTGACCTTCCCAGCCGCTGAAGTCAAAATTGAGTTCATCGATCCAGTTGATTCATCTAGTGACATGTTCCCGACAAACAATCTAATCGATGACTTCGATGTCTCAGGCTGTGGTCTAAATATTGATAGTGTCAAAGCAACCTTTATCAGTGCCGGTATTCCAACTATTTTTATGAAAGCAGAAGATTTAGGCTTTACCGGTACTGAGCTGCAAGGCGACATCAATAGCGATGGTGAGCTACTTGCCAAGCTTGAGAAAATCCGTGCCACAGGCGGTGTGGCGATGGGATTATTTAAAGACGTTTCTGAAGCACAGACCAGCCAGCACATTCCAAAAATCGCATGGGTAGCTCCTGCGCAAAGTTACAGCGCCTCAAGTGGCAAAGCCGTTGATGCCAATGATATTGATTTGGTCGTACGGGCGATGAGTATGGGTCAATTGCATCATGCGATGATGGGTACGGCCGCGGTTGCTATTGCTGCGGCAGCGACGACGCAAGGGACATTGGTTAATGAAGCAGCAGGCGGTAGCGAGTTAGGTGAAGTTCGTTTTGGTCATCCCTCTGGCACCTTGCTCGTCGGCGGAAAAACCGAACTGATCGATGGACGCTGGCAAGCCAAAAAAGTCTCGATGAGTCGCTCAGCACGTCGTATCATGATAGGTGAAGTGTTTGTGCCAGCAGATGCGTTTTAATTTTGATGATATTTTTCTCTGATATAATTTGAAGCCCAAATAGCTAGATTAATAAAATAAAGGCTAAACTCATATGTTATTTAATGAAGTCATTGAACGGATGAATTTGTTTACACTTTCGGCAGTAAGAACATCAGATTTAGCAATTTCAGCAAAAAAAATGATGAATTGGGATAAAGAAGCATGGTCTACCTCTCCTTGTTTGTCTACTGCAGCTAATAGACCAGACTTAGATGAAAAACTATTACCGTTAGTACATGATTTATCAAATGAATTAAGTGTAACTATTTCTTTGATCTTTAGAGAACCTGAATCCTCTGATATTTCAGAACATGGCGGTGTAAAATTTGGTCATGAGATAGAATTTACACCTATTGAACATATAGTAGGTACTCAAATAATTCTATACAACTTCTGCCTTCTTGAAGCATATGAATTCGACTTGTATAAAAAATTATTAGATAAAAATAAGGAAAATTTTTTAGATGAGAAAGTTTCTTTAAAAGACATTCTTAATAGGGGTTCAGACAAGCTACTTGCGGGAATTCTTGAACGTGAGCAAAATAAGCATGAGAGAATGGGCGTAAGAAACAGAGTGAATAATTGGAATAAACTTGGTGTAGAACCTATACCCGAAGAATGGGTAAAAGCATATGAGGATATTTCAAATAGAAGGAATACACTGACTCATGAAGCTCATCCAGATGATGTAACTTTAATTGAAGCAATTATTTGTTTCCATCGCATGAGGCTAATAGCAAGGAAGATAGCAATACACTTCGAAGACGATACCGTAACCCTTTGTCCAAGTCCTTTGGACGATTATCCTGAAATTTAGAAAAATTTGAAATAAAATTATAAAACTGACATATGCCAACGTCTCCCCAACCACGCCGCGTACAGTTAGACAAGAAACCGCCGGTCGAGAAAAAAGAACGGCGGGCGCTGTTGTGGGATATCCTAAAAAAGCTTGCTGTATTTGCAAAACCTTACCGTTTACTGATTATTGCCACTTTGATATTAACAGTGCTTGGCTCCTTTACCGCGCAAGTTAATGCCTTTGTGTTGCGCTATGCCGTTGATACCTTGACCGAAATCGCTACCCTTGCCGATCCATGGGAAGCTGGCGTGCGCATGCTGACCATTATCAGTGCGGTACTCTTAACCAAAGAGATATTGTCGATATTCATCTCTTTTGGACAGCGCTTCTTTGGTGAAAAAATTCGTATCAATCTCTCACGTGATTTGTCGCAAAAAATCATTGATCGCATCTTAACCTATCGTATGGCATTTTATACCAGTAGCGAAAACGACAGCGGTAAATTACAAACCCGTATTGATTATGGCGTTAGTAGTCTTACAAGCTTGGTGCAAAACTTCTTTATCGATATGCTACCTCTGTTTGCCAGTGCCATCGTTTCACTGATTATTATGTTTTCGACCAATTTTTGGATAGGCTTGGTTGGTCTGATTATCATCCCGATTTACTTTTTTATTAGTCAAAGACAAGCGCGGCGGTTACAAGGTTTTCGCCGGCAGATGCGCGGCTTTAGAGAAGCCAAAAGCGGGATGGTTATCTCGCTGATTAATTCTATCAGTGTCGTAAAATCGTTTGTCCGCGAGTCTATCGAGGCGGAGAAGCATTTACAGATTCAAAAAGAGATGACCGACAATCAGCTGCGTATTCGTAGCATTGGTTTTATTTATGATGCAGTAAAGACCTTTATTGAGCAAATCGGCGTAGTGGTGATTATTTTACTGACCGCCTATTTTGTATTAAAGGGTCAAATGACCATCGGGATGATTTTATTCCATGTCATGCTATTCCAAAACGTCGCCGCTCCTATCCGACAGTTACATCGTATTTATGATCAAATCAACAATGCGCTGACCTATGCCGAAGGATTTTTTGAGATTTTAGAAGATGAAAGCCAAGTTGAGAACATCACTGGCAGAAGCAGTAAAGATTTAAAAGGTCTCATCGAACTTAAAAACGTTTATTTTACTTATCCCAATGGCACACAAGCGCTAAAAGATGTCAGCTTTACCATCAAACCCAATCGTATTACTGCACTGGTGGGCCTCTCCGGTGCAGGAAAGAGTACGATTATTAGCCTATTGGTAAAGTTTTATGCACCTGATGCTGGCAGTATCTGTCTCGATGGGTATGACTTAGCTGACTGCGATACTCATGAACTTCGCCAAAATATCGGGTTGGTACTACAAAGCAATCATATTTTCTCAGGTACGATTGGCGACAATATCCGTTATGGTGATATGAATGCTAGTGACGATGATATTGTGATTGCAGCAAAAAAAGCCTCTATTCATGAGCAAATCATGTCGTTATCCAAAGGCTATGAGAGTACCGCAAAATCCCTATCAGGTGGACAGCAGCAACGTATTGCGCTAGCAAGGATGTTCTTAAAGGATCCGCCTATTGTGTTTTTGGATGAACCAACGGCCAGCCTAGACGCTATTGCCAGTCAACAGGTCAAAAAAAGCTTAGATCTTATTAAGAAAGACCGTACTGTGATTATGGTGTCGCACAATATTGCCCAAATCATTGATGCCGATGACTTAGTAGTGATAGAAGACGGGCGCGTGGTCGAGACCGGCACTCATGAAGAGCTTTACCATAAAGGCGGCAAGTATTTTGAAATATTCAGTGCCATGTCAGATAGCCTGAACTTAGATAAAATCAGTCAAACCTTGAATAGTTAATGCGGTATGAAATCGTTATAATGCTCACTCTTTGCTGCATCCTATTTTTGATTATCCTTTAAATCGTTAGAAGCTATGTGATTATGACTTGTGAAATTTCGATAAAAACCTTTGATGAATTAACCTCCGTTGATCTGTATCATATTTTAAAAGCGCGCTCGCAAGTGTTTGTGGTTGAGCAAAATTGCCCTTATCAAGACATGGATGAGGTCGATTTTGATTGCTTACATCTGGTCGCGCACCAAAACGAGCAGCTGATTGGCTATTGCCGCATTATTCCGCCTGTTTTTAATACCAAAAAATCTGCCGTAACCCCATCAGGTCCTATCCCATCGATTGGTAGAGTGCTGGTTTTAGCAGCACATCGCGGTGATGGTGTCGCCCGTCAAATGATGCTAGAAGCTATCAAATATTGCCGTAAAAAATACGGTAAAAAACCTATCATCATCTCAGCCCAGACTTATCTATTAAACTTTTACCAATCTCTTGGGTTTATCCCTGAAGGCGAGCATTATCTTGAAGACGGTATTGAGCATGTCATCATGGTGCTACCTATTATTAAAAAGGTCAAAGTAAAAAGAGAAAGCTCAGGTACGACAAGCAGTATTCTTAGCTTTTTGCTATTGATATTAGCAGTGTTATTTATTATTGGTTTACTGTATTTGATGGTCTAAAGATTTTTCCAATCAAGGCAGGTCTTACACTACTTCACTGTGGTTAGATTGTGAGTATGCTATTTTTGATAGCAGGTTTATTGATTCGTAATAGGATTGATAAGTCACTTATATATCTGACTCAAGGAAGAGGTAACGATTATGTCTACTGTGGAAAGCAATGTACGACCGGAGTATGATAGCGAGATTGAAAAAATCGCCGATTATGTACTCAATTACTCTATAGATAACGACTCACCCAATAGCGCTGATGCTTGGAATACTGCTCGCTACTGCCTGATGGATACGCTTGGCTGCGGACTACTGGCATTACGTTTCCCTGAATGTACCAAGCATTTAGGTCCTGATTGCGCCGATCAAATTACTCCTAATGGCGCGCGTGTCCCCGGCACCTCCTATCGACTAGACCCTATTAAAGCTGCCTTTGACATTGGCTGTATCGTGCGCTGGCTTGATTACAATGATACATGGCTCGC
Organism: Psychrobacter cryohalolentis K5; assembly: GCF_000013905.1. NCBI lineage: Bacteria > Pseudomonadati > Pseudomonadota > Gammaproteobacteria > Moraxellales > Moraxellaceae > Psychrobacter > Psychrobacter cryohalolentis. The sequence goes on along the minus strand of NC_007969.1, from coordinate 1,591,217 downwards.
TGCCGAATGGGGTCACCCCTCTGACAATTTAGGGGCGATTTTGGCAGTGGCGGATTATATCAGCCAGCAAAACGTCAGTCAGGGGCATGCACCTCTTATTATGAAAGACGTACTAGAAGCTATGATTATGGCACATGAGATTCAAGGGGTGTTGGCATTAGACAACTCCTTTAATCGTGTGGGTCTTGATCATGTATTTTTAGTGAAGTTGGCATCGACCGCTGTCGTTGCCAAACTTTATAAACTGCCACATGAGCGTATCATGGCTGCCATCTCTCAAGCTATCGTCGATGGTCAAGCGCTACGTACCTATCGTCATGCACCCAATGCTGGTAGTCGCAAATCATGGGCTGCAGGGGATGCGACCAGTCGAGCCGTACGTTTGGTCGATATCACGCGCCGCGGCGAGATGGGCATTCCATCTGCATTGACAGCGCCGCAATGGGGCTTTTATGATGTGCTGTTTAGCCATACTAATAAGGATTTGGCGCTTAAGCCTGAAAACGAGCGGTGCTTTACCTTCCAGCGCGAGTTTGGCAGCTATGTGATGGAGAATATCTTATTTAAGATAAGCTTCCCTGCCGAGTTCCATGCGCAAACGGCTTGTGAGGCGGCCGTTATCTTGCATCCACGTATTGATGACCGCATGGAAGACATTGAAAAAATCATCCTAACGACTCATGAGTCTGCTATTCGGATCATCTCAAAGGAAGGGACGCTGGCCAATCCTGCAGATCGCGATCATTGTTTGCAATATATGGTCGCAGTGGCTTTACTCACCGGTGATTTGATGGCTGAAAACTATGAAGATGATTATCATGCCGAGCATCATATTTTGATTGATGGTCTGCGTCATAAGATGGTCGTTGAAGAAGATGCCGGTTATTCAAAAGACTATCATGATCCAAGCAAGCGCTCGATTGCCAATGCGATACAGGTATTCTTTAAAGATGGCAGTAGTACCGATAAGGTAGCGATTGAATACCCTATCGGTCATAAACGCCGCCGTACTGAGGGTTTGCCGATATTGGAGGCAAAGTTCCGTGCCAGTCTTGCCACGCGGTTTATCGACAGTCGCTGTACAGAGATTTTTGCATTGTGTAGCGACCAACAGCGGTTAGAGCAAACACCAGTAAACGAATTTATGGATTTATTTGTCGCCTATTGATCGCCTTAACTCGTCAATTTCTAATGAAGTAAGACTCATTCTAAAACTTACCACGGTATAGATTCCCCTGCCCAATCCACAAAACTCCCTGATTGGGCAGCACCCATCTTACTGAGTACCTCAAGCAAGCATTCAGCACTATAGGCTGGCGAAAATAACTGCCCGTCAGCTACGTTGCCCTGAAACGGAGCTGATAGCTGGGTGTTGACAGTGCCGGGCTGCATCACTACCACGCAGACGTTTTTAAGCGATCGACTCCATTCAATACTCAGGTTTTTCATACCCATATTAAGCGCCGCCTTACTCATGCGGTAGCTGTACCAACCGCCAAGTTGATTGTCACTGATACTACCTACCCTTGCCGATATCGTCGCAAAAATCGCCGGTTTGTCTGCGCTTCGTTCAGCTTTCGCCAATAGCGGCTTGATGTGCTTGGCAATGAGCAAGCTTGCCAAAGCATTAACCTGCATATTCTGTAAAAAAAACTCACTTTCAATCTGTTGTAGTGATTTTTCTGGCTGACGCGTCTTGGTATGCAGTAGTCCAGCACAATTAATCACCCAATCTATATGTGTGGTTTGCTGCTTAATCGCATCAGCTGCTTGTTTGATACTTTGCTCGTCACAGATATCCATCGCTATCCAATACAGATTTTCTGCTTCAAAATCAGGCACGCTTTTATGGTATGTGGCAAAGACACGGATGTCAGTATTGGTGTGCATATCATTATTCGTAAGGGTGCTGGCGTGTTCATTGGCGGCAGTGTGGACCAATTGTTCAACCATGGCTTTACCGATACCGCCTGTACCACCAATGATAAAATAATTTTTAGTATTCATAAGGCGTTCATCCTTGTGAGTATTTATAGGGGTTATAACGCAATATTAAAACTACTTCTACTATATTGATTCAATGTAAACCTATTTACCATAGGGGGAGTGTGTCACTTATCTTGAACGCTGATCATGTGATAAATTTTTGCAGCCTTATTATTTTGATAAAACAGGTTATACAAAAAAAAGCTGCCATAACAGGCAGCTTTTTATACGTTTGCTTTAATTGTCCAGATTTTTCTAGCCTCTGATTTTAGCTTCTAGTGATGCGCTGGTTCTTTTGATATAGGTATCTCTTTACCGTCGCAATCAAACAATTTGCCTTCAGTAAAATAATCACCTTCATATAGATCAATCATCACTACAGGACGTACCGAGCGGTCTTCTGTACCAGCAACAAATACGGACTGTTGGTCTGAATTACCTACTTTTAAGTGGTTAAACAACAAGTTTAGGGCAATGGCCATGATGGCAGCAGAGCTGATACCTGAATGGAAAATCGTGGCAAACCAGTCTGGAAATTGATCATAAAATGCTGGCGCGGCAATCGGTAGCATACCAAAACCGATGGAGGTCGCAACGATGATTAGATTCATATTATTGGTGTAGCTGACTTGCGCAAGCGTACGAATACCACTGGCTGCAACCGTACCAAACAATACGATACCGGCGCCGCCAAGTACGGCGGTAGGAACGGTAGCGATAACACGACCCATAATCGGCATCAAGCCCAAAATAACCAAAATAATACCGGCATAAGCGACTACAAAACGGCTTTTAACACCCGTTACGGCAACTAGACCTACGTTTTGTGCAAAAGCACTTTGAGTAAATGAGCCAAATATAGGGGCAATCATACTGGCTGCCATATCAGCTCGTAGTCCATTACCCAAACGTTTTGAATCGATATCTGTCTCAATGATATCACCAACCGCCAAAATATCTGCTGACGTTTCAACCAAAATAACCAATACCACGATAAACATAGAGATAATTGCCGCAATCTCAAAGGTCGGCATACCAAAATGGAACGGTGATGGGAAAGCAAAAATAGAGCCTGTCGTAATACCAGAGAAATCAACCAAGCCTAATGCCCAAGCAGCAAAAGTACCAATGACCATCGCTAATAGAATCGATAGGCGACTGATCGCCGCATTACCAAGCTTGCTTAGTAATAACACCATCGCTAGCGTGAAGCCAGCAAGACCAATATTGGTCATACTGCCAAAGGTAGGTAAGTTGCTGTTGCCGCCCATTGCCCAGCGGGCAGCGACTGGCATCAAGGTCAAACCAATAGTAGTAATGACGGTGCCAGTCACTAATGGCGGGAAGAATTTGATAATTTGGGAGAAAATAGGCGTGATCAAAAAACCCAAAGCAGAGGCGGCAATGACAGCACCAAACACAGAAGGTAGTCCGCCCCCCGTTGTCACAATCGCAACCACGGTTGCCACACTCGCAAATGATACACCTTGTACGAGTGGCAGCTGACAGCCAAAGAATGGCACACCAATCGTTTGTAATAAAGTCGCAAGACCACCGATAAATAATGAGGCGGCAATTAACAAGCCAATTTCAGCGGGTAATAATCCAGCTGCCTGTCCCACAATTAATGGAACCGCAATAATACCACCGTACATGGTCAGTACGTGTTGAAAGCCATAAGCAATATTGGCACCAATACCCAAGTTTTCATCTTCTGGGCGGGCAACTGCCGATTGAGAAGTAGATTTAATATCCATATTAAATAGCCGTCCTTCGTGTTCTGTTGTTGATATGTTCTAGGCTTGTTCTTCGACAACTCCTAGAGTGGGACTCAAGATTGTTATAAAACCAAATACTCTACCTATCATTGCTAAAAAGGCGTATCACCCTTTTATTCATCAATCTTTATTATTGGTCAGCTATAGCGCCACTTTTGTTTATAGCGGCAGATAGCGCTGTGTATAATCTGAATTTGACATTAGAATAGGGATGAATATTTGATAAAACATTTAAATCAGGATTCTAATGTGTTTTTAGCATACCGCTTATTTATAATAACTGCCAGTTATTATTGACCATATGGTCAGGTTTTTTGTTAGCAACATAAATATTGTTAAAATTGACATCTATAACCTTCAGAAATAAAGTAATAATTGCATTAACAAATACGCTTTTATAATTATAATTTTCCACACATTTTAATATCTCATTTCACCATTGATTATACGGACATCAGACCATGCTATCGCCCCAAGACCAATTGACTGAGCTGGTACGTACTCTTGAGACGCAGCAGCACGTCTTTGCTACTGACCCGCTACTCATTACTGAAAAGCTGCAAAATGAAGAAGGTTCGCCACTGCAAAAACTGCATCGACGAGCGTCACGAATAGACAGCAATGGCGCGCTGGCAGGCGTGCTTGGTAAGATTGATGGTCGCATCAAAGGCATCATGGTTGTCATGAGCGTGATTTGGTGTCTCTCAGGATTTTTGGGATTATTTACCTTATTGCAGACCAATGTGGTGAACTTCTTTTACGTCTTGGTATGCTTATTGGGTTTTCATAGTCTTATGCTTCTGGGCTGGCTAGTCATGACGCTTATCAATCAAGGCAAGCAGTCTTCAAATTGGTTTGCCAGCTTTGTCAGTCCCAGTTATTTGATACGTGGTAAAGATGATGTAACTCAGGCAGCGGTGAATTTATATGAGCGGCAGCTGCAACACAGCGGTATGCGTTGGTATTTAGGCAGATTTAGTCATCAGTTATGGCTTGCCACACTGACCGGTATGCTGCTTGCGATTATTTTTCTGTTGATTGTGCGTCAATACAGCTTTAGCTGGGAGTCAACGCTGCTGTCAGATCAGGCGCTAATTACTTTGACGCAAGTACTTGGATGGTTACCAAGTATGGTTGGATTCGATGTTCCGGACAGTACGGCTATCGTACAGAGCCGATTAGTGACTGATGCTATGCCTTTGTCTGTCGCACGGCAATGGGCAGGCTTGTTGGTTGGTAGTTTACTGATGTACGGGATTGTCCCACGCGCGATTGCTTGGGCATTTTGTGCCTTGATGTTCCGTCGTAAAAAGATGCGTTTGGATATTAAGCTGCCTTATTATCAAAAGATTTTGAATTTTTGGCAGCGTCATGTGGTGGATGCTGATGACTTTAAAGAAGCCCCCGCGCCTATCGCCCCAAAAGCCCAAGTCAGTGCGGGCAAAAAACTGGTTGCGCTATTAGAGTATCCAGCGGAGCAAAACCAATGGTGGCAGTCGGGTTTCGTTACAGGCATTACTGATACGACTGATATTGAGAATTTTGGTATTCTTGATGACCGTGAAGATATGGCACGGCTAAAGGCTTACCTAGATGCAAATCCGGTACAGGTATTGCTTGGTATTCATTTTAAAGCGCTGCCTGACCGTGGTACATTGCGTAAACTTGATCAGATCGCCAATCACGCCAAACATGGACTGATTGTACAACTGTTAGAGGACAATAGCCTGAGTCTGACAGAGCACCATAATACGGGCAATGATGTGTTAAATGCTGGTTCAGACTCGAATTTAGAAAAACAACATGTTCGTTATCAGCAATGGCAAACCGCCCTATCTGCTCGAAAAATCGGTTTGGTTAATAACTGAAAATCTTTTTTTAGACGATGGATTATTGAACTCATACCGAAAGATAGATCAATTTGTTCTACAATAAAAGCTATGATGTTTTTGGATACTACCAATCAATATAAGATTCTATTATGAATAACGACAATAATAATCAAGGAAATAATGCGCAGAACAGTCTGCAAAAAACCGATAAGCCTGCAGGGCTTTTTGCTGATAAAGCGCATGAGGTCAATCCTCAAGCATCATCGTCTGGATTAGCCCCACAGTCATCAAGTGAACCAGAGACTAGCTACAGGACAGCTAAAAAAACCATCGCTAGTGGTGAGGCATTAAAGCTTGCGGTCGTTGGTCATACCAATACGGGTAAGACTTCTATATTACGTACTCTATTGCGTGACGTTTACTTCGGTGAAGTAAAAAATGAAGCCGCAACTACCCGTCATGTAGAGCGCGCCCAACTGACGGATAGTCAAACGGGTGAAATATTGGTGGCTCTATATGACACGCCAGGTTTGGAGGACGCATCAGGGCTGATGGATTGGCTTGAGGATAATACCGCCAGTCGCCGTGATGGTATTGAGCGCCTGCAACAGTTTTTGGCATCTGATATTGCTCAAAGTAGTGATGCGCTAAGTAGCAATGAGGACTATAGCCAGGAAGCCAAAGTGATTCGTCAGCTGTTAGCAAGTGATATGGCTATTTATGTTGTCGATGCACGTGAGCCGGTACTCGGTAAATATAGAGATGAGCTGGCTATTTTATCTTGGGCCGCGATTCCTGTTATGCCGGTATTTAATTTCACTGATGCTCAGGATGCCAATATTGATGACTGGCAGACTATGCTGGCAAGACGTAACTTACATATCTCGACGCGCTTTGATTCAGTGGCATTTGAATTTAACGATGAGATGCGTTTATGGAAGAATTTAGCCACCATGCTTACCCACTCTGAGATGCTTGAGCAATTAATGGCGCGCCGCACTGAAAACTGGGCACAGTTATATGATGAAGCCAATATTATCATTGCAGATTTCTTGTTAAACGTCGCAGCATTTGTCCGTGAAATTGGCGAAGATGATGATCCCATGCCAGTATTACAGCAAATGCAAGAAGCGGTTAGACAGAGCGAACGAGCAATGCAGCATAATTTGCTGAGTTTATACAAATTTTATGACAATGATGTAGCGGCAACGCCACTTGAGCTACAGGCCTATCAGCAAGACCCGTTCGACCCTGAGCTGCTAAAAAGTTATGGTATTCGCACCACATCAGGCGCTGCGGCTGGCGCGTTACTAGGATTGGGTATTGATGCGGCGGCTCTTGGTACAACCTTGGGATTGGGTGCTGCCATCGGTGGCATCGCAGGTGGATTGCTATCCAATACTGGCAGTATCGCCGATAAAATATCAGGGGTTAAGCGGTTATATATCGACCCTGCAACATTGACCCTGCTAGCCACTCGAGCGATAGATTTGCTCACTGCGCTACGTCACCGTGGGCATGCAGCAACAGATGCTACGCAGCTGATATATAAGGGTGAGGCCTCAATTGGTGATACTGACGCTGGGAATAATAATGCTATAACGCCATGGGCAACGCACAAACTGCCCAGTGAGCTGAAAAAAGCTCGTGGCAAACCGCAGTGGTCATCACTCAGTAGTGGCAAGTCTGAGCAGGCGCAGTTATTACGCGCAGATATGGCATGGTCGCTGGCAAGTAAGCTGTCGTCGTATCAGGGTCAGCAATAATGCATAAACATGTTAAAGATAATATCTCTTACTGACGGGCTTTATGATGCCGGGCTTACTAATGCACTTAAGGCATCAGTACCGCGTACGTCGGTTTGCTGCAGATATATTGGGTATAGCGGATACTCGGAAAAATTCTTTTCAATATCTTGCATTAATTGCTGTTGGCGCTCAGCACGACGATGCCAAAACGTATCGGACTGCGTCGGAGATATCAACTGATTGATAACGATTGCGGCTGGCATAAGTTTACTGTCTTCTAACTGCTCTATCGCTCGCTTTGTTTCAGCCAGTGGCAATACGTCAGCCGTCATCACTAATACAATGGCGGTTTGTGTACGGTCATGAAGCAGCAACCCTGCCTGACGAAACAGCTGTTTGCGTTTTTCTAGTACGGATACTGCTTGCTCCCAGCGGTCGGTTTTTTTTGCGGCAAACGGATTGGCTAAGTCGTTTTTATTATTGTCTTGTTCATGACTGCCCAAATGATTTGCCACTGAGCGCAGTTTTGCTTGCCTTCGCTGCTGCGCTAGCAATCCATCCGTCCATGCCCCCATCATCTCAGGCAGCACTAATAAACGCAGTGTATGTCCCGTCGGTGCGGTATCAAAAATAACGTGCTCATAGCCGGCATCTGCTGCTTCGACTAGATGGTGACACATGGATTCGAGCATCGCGGCTTCTTGTGCACCAGGTGCTGATTTTGATAGCCGTAGATGCTCGCGAATTTTTGGCATCATGTCTGGGTTTGCATAGGAAGTAATGGTGCGTTCAACTTGGGCAAAATGCTCATCGACGATGATATCAGGGTTTAGTTCAATAGCATCTAGATAAGAAGTTACTGCTGTTTTTTGGTTTTTGAGCGGGACGTTTAATACATCGCCCAAGCTGTGTGCTGGATCGGTCGAGACAATCAGTGTCTTTTTACCTTGATTGGCATAATAGCTGGCAAGTGCAGCGGCAGTGGTAGTTTTACCGACACCGCCCTTTCCACCGATAAATATAATCGGCTGTGTCATTAATTGCTCTACCAATGCAGGCAATGGATGTAATGCCATACTTTTATCTCGTTTTAATTAATTCAAAGGAAACTAGCAGCAACCAACATGGTCAAAAGGGCATCTATCCATGCCCATGCGTGTATGCCATTCATGGAAATTTTCTAAAAACAAAGGCTGCAATTCTAGCGTATAAAAGCTTGCCGGATTATCGATGCCTAAGCTTTCCGCAAACATGAGTAGCATAAAAAAATCTTCCTCATCACGCGCGGCGCGTGCCATCGTCTGGCGATACGGCGCATGATAAAACTCGTTTAACCCAGCCGCAAACCGTTGCCACCATGGCTCAATATTTTTTATAGGTTTTGTGATATCTGCCTTTTCCATAATGACCCTTATTTTGCGTATGCTTATTATCTATCATGCCTATATGAGACAAAAAACGCCAGCAATTGCTGCTAGCGTTTTATCTGACATTTCATTAATTATTCAACATGGCTTAGAGGTTGCTTTTGCCTCTGTGTATCGACCATTCTTTACGGAGTACTGATAAACTCTCAAACGTCACTAAAATTGTGGCTATCAAGATAATGATATCCATAATAATAAGCAGCCAATTACCGTCATTGAAAAAGGTTTTTAGCTGAATCAATAATGCAAAAACCGTCATGACCAGTAAGAACGACAATGGCCCTAAGGTATACCATACTGGTCTGCCTTTACGTAATAAAATAACGGTTACAATCATTAAGGTTAATGCTGCCATGAGCTGATTCGTCGTGCCAAATAACGGCCAAATAATCATACCACCAGCACCATCGATGCCACCAGCACCGAATGCTAATAACAAACAGCTACCAACGGCAAGCAATGTGGCCACCACACTTTTATTTAGAACAGGCAGTTTATAAATTTCACCAAATTCTTGGAAGATATAGCGTTGCAAACGTACTCCAGTATCCATCGTGGTACCAGCGAACAATGCTGCCATTACCGTCAGCATCGTCTGCGATAAAACCATATCAATGCCAACACCTGCATTCAAGATAGTCGCACCGCCATCGATAAAGGCACCAATAGAGCCGTCGCCAAATTTTTGATAAACGGCTTGCCAGTCGCCAAGGGTTGCAAAGCCTGCTGTTGCCGCAAGTATCGCACCGAGTGCTAGCATGCCCTCACCCATGGCACCGAAGTAACCAACGAATCGCACATCTTCTTCTTTATCAATTTGCTTAGACGTCGTACCTGTCGCTACCAAACCATGAAAGCCTGAGATTGCACCACAAGCAATGGTCACAAACAATAAAGGCAGCATAGATGGCGTACCGATTGGCAATGCTGTGTTGATCGCTGGCGCGACAATATTAGGAGTCGCAATAAAGATAGCGGCATATAATAAAATCAGACCGACAAATAACTGCAAGCCATTGATGTAATCGCGCGGCTGCAACAGCATCCAGACTGGTAACAAAGACGCGATTGCCGCATAGACAAATAAAATAATAATCCAAACAGCATTGTCAGGTAAGCCTAAAAATGTCTCAGGTAACACAATGGGGAACATAGGACCAAGATAGATAAGCCCATATAAAGCCGTGACCCCAATGATTGATACCCAAACCAGATTCATCTTATAGCGATAAATGCATTGACCGATGATAAAGGCGACTATCAAAGCACCCCAAACTGGCAGTACAGCGGATGGGGTTTTTATCATCATATTAGCAATAGCGACGCCGAATACCGCATTTACCATTAGTAATAATAAAAAGATGACGATCATCATCAAGCTGCGCACACGTGTACCCATGACCGTACCGGCAATCGAGCCAATCGATTGACCTCGATTGCGCATACTTGCCCAAATGGCAGACATGTCGTGGACACCTGCCATAAAAATAGTACCTAATACCACCCAAATGATAGCAGGTACCCAGCCCCAAATAACCGCAATGGCAGGACCAATAATCGGTGCTGCCCCTGCGACTGAAGTAAAATGGTGTCCCCACAACACATATTTATTAGTGGGAATATAATCTACCCCATCCTTCATAGTATGTGCTGGCGTGGGGATACTATTATCCAATGCCAAGATTTTAGTGGCGATAAATTTTGAGTAAAACAGATAACCGCAAAGCATAGCGGCAACAGCAAACAATAGCACGATTGCACTATTCATCTTATCTCTCCTTAGACAAGTAATGGGTAGCCTTATAAGTTCAAGCTTTTTAATTTAGAATATAAAAAATATGTTAAATTAGTCTTCGGCTGGTGACTCAGAGCACCTGACCATACGCAATTACGCAGTTGATAGAAATTTTGTCATATCATCATCCATTAATACGGCTGAACTTTATAGTTAGCAGACGTCATCAGTCAGTATATGATATGGTGAATCTTTGGTTGGCAACCCATTTAAATACTAACCGATTTAACGAAGAATGTAACGCTAGTTAAACCTCGAAAACAACAAATAAAGGAAGCACAATGGCGCATTATTTTGGATTTGTACCTTCAGATAAATTAAAAGCATTAATCGTTGAAGCTGAGCAAATCATTGCATCGAATGAGGAAGTACCATACTACCCATATCGCGATGCTTTAACGCATCAGACTGCGCGTGATCTTATTGATAATTTATTGGTTGGTCTGGTTGACATTATCCCAAATCCTGAACGCCAAGCGTCCATGCGTAAAGTGGTTGTCACTGTTGAACGTGCGACCGATACCTTGCTTAATATTTTGCTGGGTAAAGAAAATAACGAAGAAGTATTGCCAAGCTTCCATTTTCTAAGAGATCGAGCAACCTTTATCGATAATGACGGTCTAAAACGGGTGGGTTTTAAGCTCACAGAACAACATACTGCCATCATTCAAAAAGGTTTTGCAGCCATTACTCCTGAACATGTGGATACCAAGACATTTAAAACCGCACTCGAAACCATGAACGAAGAAACTTTAACTCACTTTATTAGCCGTTTTGCTGAAACCTTAAAATTGGGTATGATTAAACGCAAATCTGTACCTGTTGCCAAAGCAGCTATCGATAAAGGCATGAATATGGCACTTAATAAGTTGTTACCTGATTTGCCAGACAGCTCATTGAATCGCTTGGCGAACTATTACCGCCCTTTTATCGTAGAAAAGCCAGAATAAGTGCCAATATTTGATTAATTTTGCCTCAAAAGCCAGTTGGCATTGGGCATATTCACGAAAATTTGCTAAAATAAGCGGCACTTTTTACCAAAGGCACGTCCGATGACCCAAATCAGCAATCAAGAAATTGAAAAAACATTACGTAACTCAGAATGCCTAATCAGCAGTATAGAAGTTGCTGCCGCTTATGAGCGTTTAGCTGCACAGCTTAATCTGCACTATGCTGGTCTAAATCCGATTGTTATGGTCGTTATGAATGGCGGGCTTATCCCAGCCGGTCAATTATTGACTCACCTTACTTTTTATCATCGTATGCATTATATCCATGCATCACGCTATCGTGATAACGAAGGAACCAATGAGCTTGATTGGAAATTTAAGCCTGATGTTAACATTGAAGGCGAGCATGTCTTATTGATCGATGATATTTTTGATGAAGGCATCACCTTAAAAGCAGTGGTTGAAGAATTGAGCAAGGAAAAACCTTTATCGATTGAATCATGTGTTCTCCTTAATAAAGAGCATGATCGTAAAGTTAAAGGTTTCGATGTTGATTTCGTTGGTATTAATGTTGCAGATCGCTATGTTTATGGCTGTGGTATGGACTTCCATGGTTATTTACGTCATCTGCCTGGTATCTACGCTATTAAAGAAGACAAGATTTAATCAGTTTTTGATTGACTTGATAGCATAGTAAAAAAGCATCCAATGGGTGCTTTTTTATTGCTTATTGATAAGTATATATATTTGAGTGTGATAATACATGCGATAAATACTAACTAAAACTGCAATGCCAAACCCGTATTGCGCTCAGTCGGTGTCTGAACGGCTTTTTCGAAAGCATGTTTTGTACTATATATTGTCACCTGTTTTTTAGCACGGGTTACCGCCGTATAAATAAGCTCTTTGCTCAAAAGCCTTGCATGACTATTATCAAAAGTAATGGCCACATGATCAAACTCAGACCCCTGCGATTTATGAATGGTCATTGCATATGCTGTGGCTATAACGTCTTCATTTAGCAGATTGACAGCAATTCCCTGTGCTTTATTCTCAAAGAACACCTCAAGTCGGCTTCTTCCATCTCCTGTTTGCAAGCAAAAACCAATATCGCCATTAAATAATCCAAGTTCATAGTTGTTTTGTAAAACCATAACGGGACGACCATGAAACCATGTATTTTGACCTAGCGGTAGCTTTAGCTTAGTAAGATGCCATTGAGTGATATGATTATTAATGTAGTGATCACCCCACTCGCCATTATGACCAGCACTTAGGACTCTAAACTGATTAAACGTTTGCATTAATGAAGTAATTGTACTTTTTACTAATTCTGGCACGGATTTTTCTATTGGATTCTTTAGTAGTGATTCAACTCTATTCAGGTATTGATGATAACTTAAAGTGAGGTTCGAGAGAATTTTATAATTGCTTAGGCTATTTTTTATCTTATTATCTATAGCTATCTCTGTTTGCAACGTATTTACATATTGAAAACTCAGTGCCTTGTCCTGCCTTAACAACTGCCAAATAGCTTGAGTATCTGCCTCTGTCTTATTAATTTGATTGGCAAGCTTCCCAATCCCTGAGTCTGCGCTAAATCGGCGACTCTCTGTTAGCTTTGCATGTATAGGTTGTAGCAATGGAATGCAGCATAAGTCAGCCAATACTGCCCCAGCATCTACTGCGGCTAGCTGGTTCGCATCTCCTAACAATATAAGCCTTGCGCCCGGTTTTACCGCACTTACAAGGTAATTAGCCAGTTCCACCCCCAACATAGATGCCTCATCGACAATGATAATATCTTCGCCGAGTGGATTATTTGCATTGTAACGTGGTCTACCTGTTCGACCAATGCCTAATAAGCGATGAATGGTCTTGGCTTCTTGCAGTTGTAGCTCTACATTCGATCCATCTAGAGCCGCTTGCAAAGACTCTTGCATTCGCTGGGCAGCCTTACCAGTCGGTGCTGCTAAGGCTAGGCTGGCACTGTCTGTACTGAACCGAATTTTTCCATGCTCATCACCCCCACTCTCTGCAGCTTGTTGCAGAGCAATTACTAATTGAGCAACCGTATAGGTCTTCCCTGTACCGGGACCACCAGTAATAATGCTAAAGGCATTGTTATTAGCGACATTAATAGCCATTACCTGCTGCTCATGTAGGTTTTCCGGTATCGCTATCTCTAAAGGGGTTATCTGTTGGTTCAAAATAGTATTGATGTGCTGTGCTAAGTTGAATTCTGCTTGCCAAGCTCGATGTAACCAAAAAGTGATCTTAATATTTTGTGTATCAGCTTCTGGTTCATTAATATGCTGATACACAATAGGTTGATTATTTTTGCTTAGGCTATTTTTATTATTCACGTTAGAATTAGCGTCAGCGAACAAAGTATGCTCATGAATAGACTGAATGAAGGAATTCAGATTCGTGTTTTTCACTATCTGATAAAGTGCAGCAACCGCATCAAAGCGTTTGCTGAGTATCTCTTTTTCACGATTGGTGAGTGCTAGCTGTGCCCATAGCTGAGCTCGCTTACCAAACATGATGTCTAGCAGGATAAATAATGATAACCCAGCTGTAGAATCATCCTCTTGCTGAGTAACTGTTTGAATGTCAATCAGTGCTAGGATTGGTGTTGCTAGCATCTCTAATAGTTGCTGCTGCCAGGCATATAGGGTGACTAGCTCGCCATTGATTTGACCTTGTATTGGATGTTCATGCTCAGCTGCCTCAATGGTGAGTACAGTATGTCCCTCTTCTAAATGAGTGGCCAACATAACGAATAAAGCAGTAAATAAGCCATTTTGTTCCGTCTTATCGATTTGCTTACTATCAGCATTAGCCTTTGCCTCAGTGACGTTATACGCTAAGTGCGTTTGCTGACGGCGCAGCAATATATAATCACTGATGTTACTAGCCCAGCTTTCTTGTAAGCTAACGCCCGCTCTGCTCTTATTGTTATTATTACTCATAGTATGCTTGTCTCTATTTTTATCCAGTTAGTCGCTATCATGGTTTTTTCTTATTTAATTCGCTATTTATGGCCCACTAATCTGGCAGGCCAAACAACGCATCTAGGGCCTTAATGAACTCAATTGGAATATCCCACGTGACTAATCCATAGCGGTCGTTGGGCATTGAGTGACTATTATCAGCTTCTCTGACATCTTGCAATAGATCAGCAGCTATTTGAGAATTTGGATCATACACGCCCCGTAAAAAGACATATTCAACAGCGCCAAGATACTTATCTTCATTACCTGCATAATCACTAATTCTCATTGCAAGGAAACGATGTAACGCGACTTGATAAATCGCTGCTTGTAACCAATATCCTGCCTTTGACATTGCTTGTTTGAGTGTGCTTACGTCATAATCGCTTAGGCTATTACCTAAAAAATTACTTTTGTAATCGACAACGTAATACTTGCCAGCATGCTCATACACCAAATCGATTTCACCCCGCAGATAACGATACAAATGCGTTTTGTTTTGTGGAACAAGATTGACGTGTTTGTCCACCTCATTCGGGAGATACTGCTGAAATAGGCTATTAATATCTTGCGCCTTAAAGCGCTCTGACAGCCCCATATTAAACTCTAATTCAGCAAACCGTTGACTTGCATTGATAGACTGTAAGGGTTGATTGGACGCTAATAACGGCGCCTTTAGCACCTCTTCAAACCAGTTAAGTAATGCCTCATGCTTTGTAGCATCCATTGAATCTAAGTCAGGTATACGACCATTTTCTCTATTATTTGCTTGTAATAGTCGACTTTGCTGTTCAGCACTACTATAAACCAAAGGCAGCTGATAACTACTAACGGCCCTATCAATCACCTGAGACCACTGCGATTTATTATTGAAATCAATTTTTTCAAATATTTCATGCAAAAACGTACCGGCATTGGCGCCTTTGACAAAAGTAAAACGGATATCATCCTCTGATTTGAGGCTCAACTCACTAACTGGTTTAAAAAAACCACTATTACTGGACGATACTACCGACTCTGTCATATCAATGTCTATGGCATCATCCATACGTTCATCTACCACAGCCAGCGCCTGCGTAGATTCATCTAGCTGACGGGCTAAAGCCGTAAAACTGGTCTTGGCCCAACCATAAAAATAATTGGTTTTCATAACTTCTGCAAAAGGCGCGTACTCAATAGTCTCAGTTATAGATTTAGCAGTGGCAAGCGTTGCGTTACCTGCTAAGCCCAATGCATTAGCACCATTACTGTCATTATTATAGAACTCATTGACATTATGCCCTCTGAGCATACCTACGATGCCTTTGAGCCTATCAGGCAAATCAAACTTTGCCTCTGGTGATTCCAACCAATAGAACGCTGGCTTTAGCTCAAATCCTGTTTTGTTATTAGGATCTCGCAACACCACATAAAGCTGCTCGCTGGCACGCGTAAATGCCACATAGCCAAGCCGTCGCAGCTCATCAAAGCCTTCTTTCGTCTCGATTTCGGTATAACAATCTTCTGTGGTGGCAGAGCCTCTTACGGGTGAGAAGCGGCGCTGGTTGCCTGTTGATTGACTCTCTGCCGATTGCTGCATTAAAATCGACGGAGCTTGCTGGGCGTTGTATAGATACAGCCCAAACTTTTCATTATTGCCCGCCTTCCGACTAGCATCGCCCATACCCAATACATAGACAATGGGAAACTCAAGCCCTTTGGACTTGTGGATGGTCATAAGCTGCACGCCAGACTCTGTCGGTAGCGGGTATTGCTTAGCCCAATCACTGCTAGGAGCAGCATCTATATTTTGTCTAAACCACGCCAATAGTTCGTGCTCACCCATGCCGATACCATACTGCGCCAAGACATCCATCATATGACGCAAATCCATAATGTGACGATCGCCTTCTGGATGAGTTGCCAGAGCTTGCCAAACGCCTTGCGGCTGCACAGGGTTTTTATCTAATAAGTAATGTAATGCTGACAAAACACCAAAGTGCTGCCAGTTTTGAGCCGCTTGTTTTAGGTAGGTAATAAAGTCTTGATAGCTTTTTTTATTATTAACTGCTTTCGTACTAGCGCTACTTAAATAACTACCCTCTGTCACTCCTGACTCATGGTCAGTCATCATGGCTTTGACTTCTTTGATACTCAGGCCATACAGATGGCTAGTCAGCACCCGATTGATCATGTCATGACGATATGGGTATAGCATGGCACTCAGCAGCGCCGCCACATCTTCTGCCATGATGGTTTCAAAGATACTGACATCACTAGTAGTCAAGGTCGGTACATTAAGCTTAACCAGCTCATCCTCAACCCGTTTTAAGTCTTTTTTGGTACGTGCCAGCACACCGATATCACTAGGCTGAATCGGTTTGCCTTTTAAGGTCTGATTACTACTGAGCAAGGTCGCAATATGACGCGCGGTGATTTCAAACTCATCATACTCAAGCTCTTTATCTTTATCATAAGGTAGATGCAACAAGCTCACTGGTTGAGCAGAAAGCACTTCTGTCACTAAAGCACTGTTTTGAGTAGTTGGCTCATTAAACCAAGACAGCTGGTTTTCTGGTTTAGAAGCTTTGATATGCTGATAATAAATACTGCTACCTAGCTGTGCTAATTTATTATCAGCAGCCGTTTCCGTTGGCATGCCAAACCAGCAATTTAGTGCATCAATCACACCAGCATTTGATCGACGGTTAATATCGAGCGTCCAAAGGCTACTTTTCTCAAACTGGGCTTTCATATAGTTGTAGTTGGCCACATCACCGCCACGAAACCCGTAAATAGCCTGCTTTGGATCACCCACTAATAACAGAAACTCATGACTGGTTTTATTAGTGGTTGATTGCTTGTCACTGTCCGACTGCTTACGTTTATTCTTTGGCAAATAGATGCTTTCAATCATAATGGCTTGCTCGCCATTAATATCTTGCGACTCGTCAATCAATGCCACAGGATAATGATGACGAATATAACGCGCCAGCTTATCTCCTTGGCGGCCAGTCAATGCTTGGTTTAAGCGCACCATTTGTAAACTAAAGGTCGTCTCACCGCGCTCCTCTAAGATAACTGGTAGCCTGTCACGTACCGCAAGCACGATATGGCGATTAAGGTTGGCTAATACCAACAATATATGCTGATTTAAACTGTCTAGCATATCTAAGAGAACCATTAACTTACTAATGGTTTCTAGCTCAAAAAGCGTCTGATGCTCTTTTTCTTTATTCTTATTAAAGTTCTTAATTTTGCCATCTTCATCTGGATATCTGGCATCTTGCAATGATGTCAAAATCTTATTCTCGCTCTCATTTAAATAGCTATTAAATGTCAGCTGATACTCTAATATCTTTTGATGCACATCAATAATGGCATCAAACTGTTTGGTTAAATTAGAACCACCACGAAATCCTTGAGACTTTCTATAATCAGGATTTAAATAAGGCTGGATATCTACTAAATCTAACTGAGCAAACTCATTAAGTAGTCGCTCATACAAACCAAAGTCAAAACCTTGCTCCAGCTTTATCTCATCAATCGGCGCTGAAATAAACTTAAGCGAACGAGTCACATATTTTTTATGATCGCTAACTGCAGTCAGCTTGCCTTGCTGATCCATTAGCGCATATAGTTTAGGCTGCTCATAGTATAAGCGGCTCTGAAACTGACGCAGCTCATCATGGATAATACTGTCAGTCACCTGTTCAATACTGCTGTCTTCAATAATAGCCATACCTTGCTGATGACCGGTCTCGCTACTGTATTCAATCAACCACTTTTGCGCCAAACTGTCGAGTGTACCTACAAACAGCTTATCCAACGTGGTTAGTACTAGCGCAGTGCGTCGAATGGCCTCCGCCATTGGATAGCCGTGGACATGATCAAGTAAAAACCCAGTCAAATGCAGATTAATGGGATCGTCCATAACGGCGTCTAAGCGTGCATATTTAGCCTGATTAACTAGCCAGTTTTCACGATCTTTTTTTACTTGTTTACGTTTCTCAGCCGCCGCTTGCCTATCAGCAGCAATGTCTTTATTGAACTCATCCATCCCTGTCCCAGCATTTGAATCAACGCTTGAACCTTTACCTGCTTGTTTATCCTTATTACTTTCAGGCATTACCTGTAGTACATCAGGATATAAAGCATCCTTGTTATTGGGTTCAGCACTTAGGCTATTGACCCATTGTAATAGCTGATAAAAATCTACCAAACGATCGTGGATACGCTGACGCATTTCGGCAGCGGCAGCTCGAGTAAAAGTCGTGGCAATGATTTGCTCTGGCGCACGTCGCGCTTCGATCAGTAGGCGCAGTACAATACCGGTCAACGTCCAAGTTTTACCCGTGCCCGCTGAGGCTTCAATCAGGTGTTTACCCGTCAGATCAACATCGACTGCCGGTATAACATCATTTTTACGTTCAGGCACAGCAGATAAAGTCAGCTCATCTGAATATTCATCAAATAAATCTGATTGTGTAAATGAGTCAGTAGTATTGGTTGGGTCGGTAAAGTCTGTCATATGGGCGCATACTTTTAATTATTATTTATTAAAACAAGATAGCAAAAATTAATTAGGGGCTGCTTTAGATAATGAGCTAACCATCTAAGTTAGTTAACGCATTAAACATCGGCTCATACAGTGGCTGCGCTAATGTAGTCAGAGCTGCTGACAAAGCCTTAAACGCATCTTGGTCACGCAGTACATATTGCCAAATTGCATGCTGCGAACAAGTATCATATACCGTATCTGAATTGTAGTTAGGTCTTAACCAGTCCGAGAAGTCGGCACGTTTTGGCCAGTAGCTATTATCGTCACCTTTTTCAGGCTTTAGATACTTATCAAGGTAATTAAGTGCATATTCTGGCAGTAATGTAATAGGCACTTGACCCGTTAACTTGCCAAAAAACGCCCATTTTATCAGCTCAATCACAGCGTCTTCATACACAATTGGGCTTAGTTTAAATGCGATTACATCTTTATAGTTACCAACTTGTGAGCTGGCCTTATTGAAGCGCCAAATACTTACGCCATCATTTAATGCCACTTGCTCGGCAGTGGTACGTCTGGCCACTTGCCAATACAAATGTGATAACCAAAACTTGAGCAAATGCCTAGGGCTAGCAGAATTGGGCAGTATATTTAACCATTGCTTAGGCGATTGCTGAGCATAAGGCACGCCTGCCTGAATAACTGATATGGGTGCTGATATTGGTACTGAGCCCTTTATCTTAATGACTTTCGGCAACAGCTTAAACAGTGTTTCTATACCCTCTATATTCGTCTGATTACTTGACTCGTTGTCAGTACTACTCAGTATATTTTTTAGTTCTATCTGAACAGGATGTTCGGCGGTTGGCGTCAATAGCTGTAATACTGTAGCGACATCTGCTCCACTCTCGTTGAGAATACTGCTCTCATCAAAGCCATTAGCCATTAATTGCTCTTTGAACTCCAAGCATTGTTGTTGCAGTTTTTTTTGTTGATTGGGTAATGTGGTTTGGCGAGCCACACCGGCTGGCATGATTTTTTGATACATCAAGATTTGACTGTCTTGTTTAGCCTTCCCATCACTATTCTTATTGGTGGCATTGTTGGTCAATTCATTTATCAAATGCTCTTTAATCTGATAGGTGGTCAAACTGTCTAGAAACAGTGGCTCTTGATGCGCCATCGCTTCCTCGCCTTGCACTACATGCACTTTTTGAGACCGTAAAAACGCTTTGGCAGGATGACGCACTTGATAGACCAATACTCCCTCAACGTCTATTTCTCCAATGTTAAATATAGTATCAAATAGGGTCTTGATGAGTGCCTCATTCATATCACTACTATCACTGGCATCAGCAGTATTATCTAGCGCTAGCATCTCAATCAATGCAGAGAATGTTTGATTATCTACTTGTCCCATTTGCCCCAAACCTTGACCGAAAATCTGAGCAATAGATTCATATTGCCCTTTTGTAGGTAAGCCTACTAGCTGTGGATGCTCGCTAGATACTCGACCCTTCAAGGTATCAAACACAGCTTGCCAAAGCGGCGCAGGCGGGAACTGCTTTTTTTGCGCTAATTTGGTTTTGCGCATGGCTTTATTTAAGATAGCATCCAGCTCATCAATCATATCGACAGGGCTAGAATCCTTAGCATTGATATTAACGTTGGCATTGTCAACAAGATTAGTAGACGCTTGCTCAAAAATATCAGCGCCTTCGATTGCCGTTTCAAACAGACTCTCATGGAAAGGCAGTGCAGGATGCTCAGTTACTAACCACTGCTTAATCAATTTAGGCAAATAACGCTTGAGACTCTCGGTGGTGGGATCAATATTCTCAGGCAATGTCTCCAGCGAGTTCACCTGCCACTGCACCTCGCCTTGCAAAAACTGCAATAGCTCACTCACTGGATTGGCTGGCAGATGCTCGTGGGTGTCCGTCAAGCTTTGGCCGTTGTAGAACATCCAACAAGCACTGCGCGCGCACAGTAGTGCATCTAAAAATGCGCCATTGTCATCATCTTCGCTGACTCTATCACCGCGGCGTGCATTGGTCGCTTTCATCAAATCATAGCGGTTATCACGGTCACTCCCAGGAAACTCAGAGAGGTTCATATTAAGCATCACCACCAACTCAAAAGGCACGTTTCTTAATGCACCAAATTTACCAAAGGTAATCACACCAGTAGGCTCAGCACTGACCTGCTGGCTTTCAAGCTCTGCTTCGATACTGTCTAGCATAAAGCTTAGTTTAAGCGGTAACTGCTCAACACCTGCCAGCCTTTGCTCTACCTCTTTGTTGGCGCTATCACCACTAGAATACTGTCTATAATGGCGATTGGCTCGTAAACTTGATTTAAAGCCGTTCATAGCATTATAGATGGCGCGCATGGTGCGTGTTTGATCGACATCGCCAAAGTAACGATGAATGACTTGTGTCTCAATCTGATCAAGCCAGTCTTCTGCTTTCTTTTTTTGTGTATGATCATCACGTCGTGCGACCAAGCCAGTATAAATACGACAAAGCGCTTCAACAATCAGCGCATCATTTAGGCTCACTTGTGGTAGCGGTAAGGTCATTTCTGGTAAAGCTGTACTTGGCCATTCATCGTCATTCAGAGTATATAAACAATTGCTTAGCTCAGCCTCTGGCATCACTAGACCTAAAGTTAATCTATCTAATGCCTGTGCAAAGCTAAAGCGATAGTCGTAATCGTTACTGTCCAAAGTTTGCTTAAGATGCAACTCGTCAAAACCGCGAATGAAGCCCGCCTCTACCAACAAGTCACAACCACGGCTCATTTGCTCATGAGTCAGTCCAAAACTTTCAAATAAAGGCGGTAACATGAGCCAATCTAAGACTTCAGCTGCTTCAAAACGGGCGCTATGGCTACTCAATAGTTTGTAAAAACCGATAATCGCTTCCCATAACTGGCGAATGTCGGCATCGACAACACCAGTTACCTTCGCAGGCAAGGTCAAACCGTCTTGACCCTTACCATTGACGAAGATAGAGCCAATCAATGCATGATGACGCTCAACGTCAGGTAGCAGCACAACAATGTCGGAGATATGGCGTTTTTTCTCACCGGGCTTGATAGGTTTATTTAGCCAACGACCAATCATAATACGTAGTACTTCAAGCTGACGCTGTAAACTATGGCACGAATGGATGCTTAGGCTATTATCTTGCGCAGACATTGCCCAAAAGCGGTCTTTTTCAAAGCGCTTATTCTCTAATGCCTCATCTTCATACCATGGTGTTTGATGCAGCTCTTGATCAAAGCCTAGCTCTATTTGCTTACTCATCTCCTGCGAAACTTTTGCAGCCGTCGCTTGCTGGGTAGATTGCTCATCAAGCATCAACACATCGTTTTGCAAACGTCTAAGTAAGCTTGGACTATTCTGAGCGCTACTAGCATCATCGATATACTCAGCAGCAAACCTATGATTAGAACCAATGCTCAGCGTATCATCAAAATTATCTTGCCATTCAACCAGTGCATCGTCGTACTGCTCATTACCAGACAAGTTAGCCAGCATCGCAAACGCATCACGCGATTGCTTACCCAAACGTGATAGCAAACTGTGGCCGTAATCACGCAGAAACACGCTTTCAGGATTGATAATCTGCTGACGCTGTAACCATGATTTATCGACGATATCGGCCCAAAAAAGCTTTGATGGATTGTAATGCAATAGCGTGATATTCATGTATTGCGACAGGCGCTGTAGGAAATCTAGCTCGGTCTGTGGTAGTTGCTGGATGGTAAAGATACGCAGCACTTTGGGTAACTGACTTTGCTCGCCAGCCTTATTTGACTTTAGTGCTTGCCAAAACACCTCTTCCAATACAACACGATGCTGATGCACATCCGCAAATAAATGCGACCATAAGAAGCGTTGAGCAACTTCTAACTCAACATAATGCTCCACTAACCACTCAGGCGTGCCACGCGCATACTTATCAAAGCGCAGTGACAAGGCATCTTTATCCGCTATCAACTCATTCACATTCAGCGGTTTATTATGCGACCATAATGCCAACCAATCCTCACGATGGGTCAAATAGCGATTAAACACCCTCGCCAGATCATTTGACAGCTGCCAAATACGCGCATCTTGCTGCGACTTATCTTGTCGTACATTGTCTTGCTCAACTCCAGCTTGTGGCTCATCAATCAAAGACGCCAGCAGCGGATTCACCGGATGTTTTTCATCTTTAATAATCGACTCTTGGTAGTAAGTCAGATACCCAAACAATCGCCATTGCATTACTGTCGGTGACAACACCGCAACTTCGGGCACGTTTAGAGTTGTCGCTTCAGGGTTTTGCCCCAATAAGTACGCATTATGGCGAGTCAATACATCTTGCATCAGCGTCCATTGATACTGTCCCCAAAACTTAGTACGCACCAAGGTACTAATACCAGCACGGCTGGCAATGGTTTTATCCAACCAATCACCCAATACCATTGAAGGCACAATGACAATAAAAGGCTCAAAAACAGGCTGACTTTTGGACTGATACTGCACAAGAAGCTGATCAACAAGATTTTCGGTACGATGGGATTGTATAATGGTAAACATAGAGAATCGTCTGATTGAAGTAGCAGGAGAATAAAGGAATTGATAAAGAATACATGCTCGAGATAGCACGCAAACATTCATAGTAAAATTTTGAGTGTAATAACAACGCTGTAGGCGGCAATACTTGTCAATCCATGTTTAGCAGTCGTCAATGGATGACATTTCTGCTAGCATGACGCTGTTAAATCAAACTGCATTGGTAAACACTCATGTATATCCGCTTACAGACTCTCTTGTAAGACGAATAGTAATCTGGCTATTAGTTTGCCATTGTTCGCCAACGTTTACTAGCATATAAACCACCGATAAAAACACACTGCGACAATAGATGTCGCTGCGTTTTACCTCAATTCTTAGTGATGAGACAATTTAATACTATGCCCTTGCGTCCCATTGATGCCATTTTCATTCACCCTAAACGACGTTTATATGTCGTATACTACCGCGGTGAGCTTTGGCAATTGCCACGCATGAAAATAGATCATCAATCTTGGCAAAATAGACAGCCATATAAGGATGACAGTCGTGGACTCTATCTGAGTATTCATCAAGCCATAAGCGACCCTATTTTGGCACAAAAATTACGGACCCTAAATCTACCTATGGCAGTACGTGGAAGCACCTTATCACGCTTCGAGGCATGGTGGGAAACTCACGGCTTTGAGTGGCTTAAAGACAAACTAAGTGCAGGACAATCACCATTGGCGGCGCATCAAACCTCCACAAAAATGATTGACAATCAACCCTCTTCCCCTTCAAACTACCTCTCTGCTCTGGCAAGTAGCAATAATACCACTGCTCATAAAAACCCAGAACAAACTGATATTTTTTCGGATATGCTAGCGGATTTAGCAGATGAAGTGCTGCATCAACCGCTCTAAACCACATTTAAACCAACAATAAGAAGATCGGTACCATATGAAAGACTACAAGCTGCTACTGGCTGGGCTCATTTTACTGCTGCTGATTATTTTTATCGCCATCTTTACTTGGTTATGGACCAGCAATCGTAAAAACATGGATCCATTGCCTATTATGTCAAATGAGAGTGGATCAACTGCTTCAGCGGAAGAAGATGGAGAGACGGTTGCCAAGAGCACTTTGCACATACAAGCAGAAGAAAAACTACAAACGCCTTTAGACGCTGTGATTTCAAGTTTTCAATCTCGTTATCCCAATGTAGAAATCATGACAAGTTATGTCGCCTCTGTTGCACTTTTGACACTATCGGATAATAAAGTAGCCGATGATGAGCCGTCTTTATTTATTGTTGATACCGATATCATTATTGCTGATGGCAATTTATCGGCAGCGCGCTTAGCACCATTACAAGAAAAATTAAAAATAGCACAAGATAAACAAAACCAGAGCAAGGCAAAAAATGGCATGGTAGAAGATACTATTGATGCAGATAGTAATGCTGATGAAATCGCTGCTAAAGGTGAAGCTGATAATACAAACACTCGAAGTCTTGTATCGTTTAGTTATGCCTTAAAAGACAAGAAAAAAGTAGACGGTGTCATCTTAACTCAAAATCCTATTGCACTTAACTTTCGAAACTTTTTACTCTCAAGTACAGGGCAAGATATATTAAGTAGACACGATTATGAAAATATCGATGGCTATCAAAATGATATGGCAAACCTGTTTAAGTCAAATACGCAAGGCAAAAAAGCAACAGGCGAGTTGACAGTAGATGTCGCTGACGCTATCAGTATTGCTAAATAAATACAAAACCCTCTACTTACTCGGTATTAATTGATTTTATAAGTGCTTTTTTCTACAATAGCACTCTATTATGCGCCTATAGCTCAACAGGATAGAGCAGTTGCCTCCTAAGCGATCGATCGGGGTTCGAGTCCCTGTGGGCGCACCAACAAACATAACGATATGACACGATAAACCCTTGTAAGCCAAGCGCTGCAAGGGTTTTTTGTTTTTTAATATACGGTAGTCACCGATTAATAACGGTATCTACCACTTGTACACGGTGAAAATAACGGTATCATAGACGGTATTCATCGATACCGAAAAATACTTAAGATCCAACAAAGTTACACGCCATGGTGATGGCAAAAATCTATATCTTATATAACGTCTGAATGGATATTTATTTTAGCAGATGGCTTTTCGATAGGTCTTTTCTAAAATCTTGGTTTCGATACTGGTGTAATAGCATTGGCTGAGCATTCAGGATCACACAAGCTGCAATCTATGCAACTATTAGGATCTATCGCTAAAAAGTTAAGACCTTCAAAAAATGCATCCACGAGACATACTGCAACACAGTCCGTGTATTTGCATTTAATGCAGTTATCACCAATGATGAACGCGATAAAAATTATCATTTATAATTCAAGATGGCGGATCATTTTCAAACTACAATACAAATCCGTAAATTTACCCTGCGTAAGTAAAATATTTATTCGCTTATTTGTATCAGTACCAGTAAAATGCGAGACTGTTTTTTACACGAGTTTATGAGTAACCAATGATACGTTTAACTGAAATTAAATTGCCATTAAATCATGCACCTGAAGATTTAACGACTGCTATAACGACAAAACTTAAAATTTCTGCTGAGCAAATGGCGTCATTTGTGATGTTTAAACGTGGTTATGATGCTCGTAATAAAAGAAATATCCAATTAATTTATACGCTAGACATCACACTGGCCGACTCGAATTTAACCAATGATTTATTGGTTCGATTTGAGTCAGACAACCATGTTAAAGCAACACCAGATACCAGTTATAAATATGTAGGTGCAGCGCCAAAAGATTTAACTGAGCGTCCTGTTGTTATTGGTTTTGGACCTTGCGGTTTATTAGCAGCACTAACCCTTGCCCAAATGGGTTTTAAACCTATTATCATTGAACGTGGTAATGAAGTCAGACAACGCACCAAAGACACCTTTGGCTTTTGGCGTCAGCGCAAATTAAACACAGAATCAAACGTACAATTCGGTGAAGGCGGCGCCGGTACCTTTTCCGATGGAAAATTATATAGCCAAGTGAAAGATCCCAATCATTATGGCCGTAAAGTCATGACTGAATTTGTAAAAGCTGGCGCACCAGAGGAGATTTTATTTGTCAGTAAACCGCACATAGGTACTTATAAATTAGTCACCATGGTAGAAAAAATGCGTGCCGAGATTATAGAACTTGGTGGCGAAATTCGTTTTGCTACTCGCGTAGACGACTTACATATAACTGACTCAAAAGTAACTGGCGTGACACTTAATAGTGGCGAAACCTTAAAAACTAACCATGTTGTTCTTGCTGTTGGTCATAGCGCCCGTGATACCTTCCAAATGATCTATGATAAAGGCGTGTATGTTGAAGCAAAACCTTTTTCAATTGGCTTTAGGATTGAACATAAACAGTCAACCATAGACCAAGCACGCTTTGGTGACAATGCTGGAAACGAAATACTTGGTGCTGCGGATTACAAACTGGTTCATCATTGTAAAAATGGTCGTTCTGTTTATAGCTTCTGCATGTGTCCAGGCGGAACCGTTGTTGCCGCAGCATCAGAAGAAGGCCGTGTTGTCACTAACGGCATGAGCCAATATTCAAGGAACGAGCGTAACGCCAACAGTGCTATTGTTGTCGGCATCGACCCAGAGCGAGATTACCCAAACCACCCTCTTGCTGGTATCGAATTACAAAGACAACTAGAAACCTTAGCGTTTGAATTAGGCGGCAAAAACTACAATGCACCAGCGCAAACCATTGGCGATTTCTTAAAAGGTAAACCAAATTCAGAGTTAGGTGATGTCAACCCGTCTTACACACCGGGCATTACCTTAACTGACTTAAGCAAAGCATTACCTGATTTTGCCGTGGATGCCATACGTGAAGCCATTCCAGCGTTTAATAAAAAAATCCAAGGATTTTCATCTGACGACGGTCTACTAACTGGCGTAGAAACCAGAACATCGTCACCAATAAGTATTAAACGCAATAAAGAATTTCAAAGTATTAATACCAAAGGTTTATTCCCAGCTGGCGAAGGCGCTGGTTACGCAGGTGGCATATTATCAGCAGGGATTGATGGCATTAAAGTGGCCGAAGCTGTGGCGAAATCGATGTTGAAGATAGAGTAAGAGCGGCTTTAGGCTTTAGGCTTTAGGCTTTAGGCTTTAGGCTTTAGGCTTTAGGCTTTAGGCAATTATTAAAGCAGGTTAATTTTCAGTCAAACATTATACTCATTCTGATAAACAATATTGCTGTCCGTTTATCAGAATTTTTAATGATCAATTTGTGTATGTGAAATAAGCAAGAACTATAGTTAACTACAACCTAAACGATTTGCACGCTCATACATACAATCGTCAGGATACTGCTCGACATCTTTTTAGTAAGGCTTCATTAGGCATTTTAGTCGGTGCTTTGTGTCTGGTTGTTTTAGGCTCTAAGTCCTGCTGCCAGCTGTAAATGTACTGGTGCTCAGCTGATAAAAGATAGCGGCGTAGGCATGCTATAAATACACACACATGGGTGAACCTGCTACAGGGTCTGTAATCACTTTGGCTTGCACGTCAAATATATCAGCAAGCATTCCCTCCGTCACCACCTCACAAGGGGTGCCCATTATTTGCAGTTCGCCCGACTTTAGCACCACCAATAAATCACAATATCTCGCTGCTTGGTTGAGGTCATGGAGCACAACTATAATGCTTTTGCCGTTGTCTTTTAATTCTCGTATGAGTCGCATCAGCTCTATTTGGTAAGAGATATCTAGATAGGTAGTTGGTTCATCCAGCATGATAATATCCGTATCCTGCGCTAAAACCATCGCGAGCCAAGCGCGCTGCTGTTGACCGCCAGATAAGGCTTCAAGTGATGTCTCAGCTAGAGATTGAATAGACATCTCATTTATAACGCTATCTACTATCTGGTTGTCTGTCGCGCTCAACTTACCCCAATGTGAGACATAGGGCGTTCTGCCATACTCAACCAACTGTCTGACAGTCAAGCCTTCAGGATTGGTCTGTACTTGTGGCAATACCGATATCTGACGAGCAATCTGCCGATTATTCAATTGCGCCATATCTTGTTGTCTAAGTAAGATTCTGCCCGATTGAGGTTGAATCAGCCGGCACAAGCCTTTTAATAGCGTAGATTTTCCGCAACCATTTGGACCAATGAGTCCAATGACTTTATTTTCTGGCAACTCAAGGGACAAGTTTTTGATAACTGTCTGTCCGCCATGATAGCCAAGCTGTAGTTCATTCACTGATAGCATCACCACCCCTTATAGCGCGATAGCAAAAAGATAAAATAAGGCGCACCGATCACTGAGGTTAAGACGCCAGCTGGTAGCTCAATTGGCGCAAATAGACTGCGTGCCAATACATCTGCGGTGACTAAAATGATCGCGCCTATCAGCGCTGACGCTGGCAACAAGATGCGGTGCTGATGCCCAAAGAGCAATCGTGCGATATGCGGCGCGAGTAAACCAATAAAACTGACTGTCCCTGCCACCGACACCGCCAAACTCGCAATCACCACTGCGATAAATAATGTAGTAAATTCTAATGGCTTGACTGACACACCAAGATGATATGCCGTTTCCTCGCCAAGTCCCAATACATCTAAACGCCATGCTAAATACATACTGATGACCATTAATACGGCAAATATTATCGTTAACATTGGAATATGTTGCCAGCTGCGACCCCACAAGCTACCAGTTAACCAAATCATTGCGGTATTGATTTCTACAGGATAAATCACCAATAGAAAATTAATCCCACTGGCTAAAAAAGCACTAATGGCAACGCCAATCAATGCCAAACGTGCTGGCGTAGGCTGTGATATCTGTGCCAACAGCATGATAGAACTAAACGCCAATAATCCGCCAAGTAAAGCTGCGACAGATAGCCACCACGTTGGTGCCGCAGGAAGCATAACCAGCAACAAAGTCGCGCAAAACCCTGCGCCAGCACTGATACCCATCAAGTCAGGAGATGCTAACGGGTTACGAATGACCCCTTGTACTAATGATCCTGATAGACCAAGGCTTGCCCCCACTAAAATTGATAATAGCGTGCGCGGCAATCGGTGCTGCCACACAATAAAGTCTTTGTCGCCGCCAAATCCTTGCTGTAAATGCTGCCAGATTTGCGCTAGCGTTAATTCACTGGCACCAAAAAAGATGCTGCTCACACTAAGGATGAATAGCATCAGAATAATCAGTACCACCGCCCTACTTGCCGATTTACGAGCAAATAGTGAGTTTGAGCGCGATGAAGAAGCTTTAGTTTGTATCGTCATTCGTTGCTTACTTTTGTTGCTGGATAGGATTTTGAGTCGCCTTTGATTAACATGCATACAAACTTAGCGGTCTTGATAAGCCATAAAAACATATATAACCGACTTTCACATTGAACAGTCACTTATATTCGACAGTCATTTATAAAGTATTTCAAACTTGCTTGTATTAGCTATCGATCAGCTATCGAGTCGTCTTCTACACGCCAGCGCAATAAAAACAGGTGTCCCAATAAGTGCCGTTAGCAAGCCCACTGGTGTCTCTGCTGGATACGCAACCGCCCGTGACAAGACATCCGCCCACACCATCAATATACTGCCAAGCAGCATAGACAATGGCAAAATCTGCTCATAAGCCATATTCGATACCTGCTTTAACAGGCGCTTGGCAACATGGGGGATAATCAAACCGACAAAGGCAACAGGACCGGCGACCGCCACACTGATCGCCGTCAATATCGTAATCAATGCCCCACATGACCACTGTAATGCCCGCAGGTTCACCCCAAGGCTACTTGCCACATCATCGCCCAGCACCAAGACATTTAATTTAGGTGATAGCCACCAGCCATAACCCAAGGTCAGCAGCGATATAGCCGCTAGCATGGGAATGGACTCCCAGCGCGTATTGGCAATAGAGCCAGCTAGCCAATACAGTACCCCATAAGCTTGCTCATCCGTAGTAATCAGCGCCGCTCGTGTCATGCCGACCAGCAGCGCATTGATAGCAACGCCCGATAAGATTAGACGAACAGGATGCACCGGACGCCCAGAAAAATAACCCGCCAATCCTGCAACGAGGGCACAAGAGAGCACTGCCCCAACCATTGCTTGCAAAAAGGTAGAGGTTAAAAAGGTAAATCCTAAACCAATAGAAGATAAAGCAACCACGCACGCTGCCCCTGCATTGATACCCAATACCGCAGGAGATGCCAGTGAGTTACGGGTCATCACTTGCATTAGTAACCCCGCCACCGCCAAATTGGCACCGACTATAATCGCCACGAGCACGCGCGGCAGGCGAATCTCTATTAATAATTGTGCAGTTAGCGACGCTTGACTATTTTGCTGCGTCAATAAGGAAAATAAATCCGTCAACGACAGGGCAAATTTTGA
The DNA here is from genome assembly GCF_000013905.1 of Psychrobacter cryohalolentis K5. NCBI lineage: Bacteria > Pseudomonadati > Pseudomonadota > Gammaproteobacteria > Moraxellales > Moraxellaceae > Psychrobacter > Psychrobacter cryohalolentis. The sequence continues at coordinate 1,560,240 of NC_007969.1, read as the reverse complement.
ATATGCCGTTAACCCTTGCCAGCAGCCAATCAGTAAAATGACCAATAACCCACACCATAATAACGCCCGTATTATCGGGCGCTTTGCAATATGGGGTTTTAAGGATATAGAAGATGAGCAGCTCAGTTGCGGTTCAACCATAAAAATCGCCTTGTTTTAAAAAGACAGTAGTACAATGTCTCATTAATTTGACTCTTTTAAAGAAGGACTTGAACTTTTTTTGCCTTTTGGCTTAGCAATCTCAAGCAGCTCAGCTGTCATGTATTCAGCAGACTGCATACTGCGATTGAGCGCCCAATAATTGGGATCGACTTCGATGACCTGATTGTTTTTAACTGCCGTTAGCTGATTAAATAATGGTGAGGACTTCCATTCATCATAAATGGTGTGATCGTTATAACGTCCAATTAAAAGCCAATCAGGATTAGCCGCTAATAATTGCTCCAAACTGGTTGCGATATACGCCTCACCTGTTTGCTCAGGAATCGGACTTTTGATATTTAGATGATTGAGTAAACTACCGGCGTACGAGCTTGGACCATGCAGCCACATGCCTTTATCACTGATAATAGCAAACTGCACGCTGTGGTTAGCAAGTGGAGTTGTTGCCAATTGCGACTTTAAATCTGCCATTTTTTTTAGATGTGTATTGATGACTTGAGACATTTTTTGATCTTGATGTACGATATGACCGACCAATTGCGCCGTCTGTATATTCTCTACATAACTTTCACCGCGACTTTTAAGCACGATCGACGGTGCAATGCGATTAAGCTCATCGGCGATGACCGTATGACGCTCGTCATCGGCAATGATAAGGTCGGGTTTTAAATCAGCAATGGCTTCAAGGCTTGGCTGATAACGTGAACCGACCGAGGTATAGCCAGATAGCTGCTGATTAAATTCAGGAATAATACTGTCAGGTTTATTATCATCGGCAATACCAACCGGATTAAGTCCTAGCGCTAAAGCATCCCCTAAAAATGAGTATTCCAAAACTACGATACGCTTTGGATCCTGCGGATAGTCGCTCAAATTGGGCAAACGCGCTTTAATTTCTTCATCAGTTAGTAGAAGAACGTTATTTTTGTCACTTGACTCAGTAACTGCTGCTGCCAACGTGCCGTTATCAGCATTCAATGATGGCGTTGCCGTAACATTGTTTTTTTGATTGATAATAAAAACAATACCGCCAACCACAATCAATACGATGACCAGCAAGGGTAAAATAAGCGTGAGCTTTGGACGTTGATTCATAAATAGCTTTTCTTAATATCATTAAATGGGTTGGACGCTAGGGACATGAAATTTTGGCATTAAGACGCACTCGTTAAAATTCGTAGTTATAGGTTAATAGCCACGTTCTAGGCGCACCAAGACCAATTTGGTTTTTGCCCGAGGTGCCATTGGTAGCCCCAAGCGCATATTCTTTATCCAGAGCGTTATTTAGATTCAATTGCAGATTATGTTTGCCCATGCTGTAGGCAGTCATTAAATCTACGGTCGTATAGCCAGCGAGTTCGACTGCCTCTGCGTCTCCAGCGTAGCGGTCACTGATATAATTCACCCCGCCACCAATTCGCCATTGATCAGCAGGTTGATAAGCGGTCCATAACGAGAACGTTTGTTTCGGTACGTCGTTTGGCGTCAGACCCGTTTTTTTATCTTCAGCATCAAGATAACTATAGCCTGCCGACACATCCCAATTATCACTTAGCTTACCTCGAGCTTCTAACTCTAGACCTTGATGACGAAACTCATCTTTATCCGTCACTTCGCGATTGTCATTGGTTTTTGGGTCTTCTTTATCAATGCGATAGAGAGAAGCATTCAGCATAATATCGTCATTATTTAAATACGTTTTCACCCCAATCTCTTTTAGGTCGGTCTGATAAAGTGCACCCAATTTTGGATTGATAAACGTTCCTGAATAAGGCAGCTGCCATGAACGCGCTACGGTGGCATAAGCGGAGGTGGCGTCATTAAACTTATAGACGACGCCTGTTCGGTAGCTGAATTTGTCGTCGTTAAGCTCACTGTCCTTACCATTAGCGTTTTGACTCAGGCGCATATTGTCATAGCGAACGTTGCCGACAAGTGACCAGTCGCCAATATGATAGACATCTTGGGCAAAGACACCGATGCTTTGGGTGCTATTTTTACGAAATGCGGGGAAACCTGGGTTAGGCGTTGGACCAGCGCTCGGGTTGGTTGCAGATGTGGGTGGTACATTTTTGTCAGTCGCAAGAGTTAAGTCAATGTCAATGTCATTATAATCGGCACCAAATAGCAGCTCATGACTGCCCTTATTCCAAGCAAGCTCAGACTGTAAGGTTTTGCTGGTGCGTGGATCATAACCAAAATTATTGACAGTACGTTCAACCTTATCATTGACCACATCAGCAGATGATTGACGGGTGCCTTTTTGCTCTAAAGTAATATTGCTGTATGAAGCTCGATTGGTCCATTTAAGACCATCATTGATATCAAACTCATGATTGACATTGGCATGCCAAGTGTCTGAATCTTGGTAATCATTGGTGCCGCCATAAAAAGTATTAGGAGGTACATCAACAGGCTTACCATCTTTGGACGGAACACCGCGATAAGGTACAAGGTGCTGGCGCATAAAATCGAGGGAGAAATCTAGCGTTTGCTGGTCAGTCGGCTGCCAGCGAACTGTCGGTGCGATAAAGACATCATTTGAATCGATATGATCGACATAGGAGTCACTGCGGCGATATTCGGCATTGATACGGGCATTGACGGTATCTGATAATTTATGCGAGCTATCGACGCGCGCCACGGCTAAGCCATCGCTACCCACTTGCGCTTGCACCTTATCGAAGTCATCGCCTTCTGCTTTTTTACTGACGAGGTTGATAATACCACCTGCACTACCACGCCCATACAGCGCGCCCGCTGGACCTTTTACCACCTCTACGCGCTCTACATTGGCGAGGCTGCGATAGGACTGCAATTTGCCATCATCACGCATACCATCGCTATAGACATCGTTTAAACCATTGAATCCACGCAGCACAAACTCGTCTCGGCTACCTTCGCCAAGCGTGTTATTCAAACCGGCGACGCCTTTCATAGCATCCATCACGCGCACCGCGCCTCTATCCTCTAGCTCCGTTTTAGTTACTACCGATACTGACTGCGGCACATCTAACCACTCGGTCTGCGTCTTGGTCCCTGACGTTGGAGCATAAGCAGCATAGCCTTCATAGGTTTTAGCCATGACCACAATCGGCGCTAGCGTCGTTGATGGCAGTGTTGTTAATGGCTGTATAGCTGTCTCTTGAGCAGCAACCTGTTGACTCACCACCATGGTTAGACCAGTCGTCATCATGGCTAGGAATAATTGAGCACGGACCGCAGTCACTAAGGGTTTAGGTTGATGGTGAGACATAATTAGATCCATAGATGTGTTAAGGAATGAGCGAGGTTGTCAGTGGCTTAGTCTCAATAATTATTGAGCAGTATTTACTAATGCTTAAGCATATAAATGATAATAATTTTGCAAATGATAACTATTACTGTTTATAATTGCAACGTTTTAGTAACACTATTCACCTTTGACTGACATAAACACCTGCTAAATAATTGGAATTGTTATGGTTATTATTTTTAAACGTTCTTCGCTTTGTCTTGCTATGTTTTGCATTTATCAACAAAGTAGCGCTGAGATGACGCCCATTAGTAAGAAAACGAGTGTTGAGGCTCGCTCAGACACTTCCATTACAACTAGCTCCATTAATAATAAAGCAGAAACAAAAGTACTTTCTTTTACTGCCGCGCCAATCATTGTCACTGCAGAGACGTTAGGTGATTCTAGTGCTAATCAGGTAAAAGCATTTGCCGGTAATCGTACGGTAATTGATAACGATTTCATTAAAAAAACCGTGAGTAACTCAATTGACGGTGCATTACAGTTTATTCCAGGTGTCAAAATTGACGATGAAACGGGGACCGGTGTATTACCTAATATATCCATACGTGGTCTACATGCCAGCCGTAGTGGACAGGCGCAGTTTTTAATGGATGGCATTCCTTTAACCTTGGCACCTTATGGTCATACCGGTCAATCTATCTTTCCAGCAACCCTTGATAATCTTGAGCGCATTGATGTCGTACGCGGCGGGGCTGCGACCCAATATGGTCCAAATAATGTCGGTGGTGTGATCAACCTCATCACCAAACCTATTGCGAAAGAGACTCAAACTGAGATTGGTACCAATTTAACGGTCTTTGAACAGAACGGTAAGCCATTGACCAGTTTATATGCCCGTCACAGCCGCTGGTTAAATGATGATTTCGGAGTACAGTTAGAAGCCAATGGTATTAAGGGTGACAGCTTTAGAGATCACTCAGACACTGAAGTTACCAACCTACAAGCCAAAGCCCTTTGGTATATCGACGACAATCAGAAACTAGAAGGGTTTTTACAATACTATGATGCTGATACAGAAATGCCAGGTGCGCTCTCACCTGCTGCCTATGAGCAAGATGTTGGACAGAGTCAACGCCCACTTGAAGCTTATCAAGGTAAATCAACACGCTGGCATGCTAAGTACAAAAACTACTTGGATATCGGTGATGAAGCGGTCTTAGACCTCACTACTTTTGGTCATCATGCCACACGTAATTTTGAGTGGGGATTTAACTCACAAGCGAACAAACAAGGTGTACATTGGGCAGATCCTGCTATTGCAGCAGACAGCCTGCGTACCTCACCTCGTGAGTTTACTGTTTATGGCGTAGAGCCGAAGTTTTCTATGAAGATTGGTGATAGCAAAAATATCAAACATCACCTCATCAGTGGCGTGCGCTACGTCAATGAAGACATCGATTATAAACTGACGCAAACCAAACTTGCTGATGGTACGACGACCATGCCCCGTGATTGGAACCTACAAACGGATGCATGGGCCGCTTATGTTAGCGATGAGATAAGCTTTCTGGATGAGCGTCTAAAAGTTACCCCCGGTATTCGTTATGAAAATGCAAAAATGACGTTTAATGATGCTGGTAATAACACGCAAGCAGACAATACCATTACGGAATGGCTACCTGGGCTGACAACGTCTTATTCATTAACCAAGTCTGATGATAAGCTTTGGCTGATTTATGCCAATGCGCAGAAATCCCTAAGAACGCCGCAAATTGCCAACATTCGCGGTAACGGTGAAGAAGGCAGTGAGCTTGCGTGGAATTATGAAATAGGTACACGCTATACCACTGATAGTCTGCAAGCTAATTTGGGATTGTATCGCATAGACTTTAAAGACCAATTGCAATGGAACAGCGCAGAGCAAAGCTTTGATAATGTGGGTCGTACCCTGCATCAAGGTTTAGAAACTGCGATTACTTATGCCCCAAAAACATTCAAAAACCTAGATGTAGGTCTTAGTTACAACTATCTTGATGCCATGCTAAAAGAAGGGGCAGATGAAGGCAATCAACTGCCGTACAGCTCGCCACATCAGTTAGGCTGGCACGCCAGTTATAAGCATCAAGATTACAACGCCACTTTATCTGGCGTTTACTATGACAAAGCTTATGCTGATAATGCCAACACGGTAGCAGAAAGCAAAGACGGCGGCATTGGTGAGACACCTGCTTATCAAGTTTGGAACTTGAGCCTACAAAAAACATTGCAAGACACCAAGAACGAAAAGCTGTCTGTGCAGTTCGGTATTAACAATTTATTTGATGAGCAGTATTATTTCCGCGGTGTCGATACCAGTCCTGTTGGTCGCTATCCTGCACCCGGGCGTTCGTACAAATTAGGGCTCAACTATCAGTTTTAAGAGTTAATAAACCCTAATCCTGAGAGACCTCGCAACGATAAAAGCAAATCTACTTCCGATTTGCTTTTATTTCAAAAAAACATTGATAACTGCTTAGCGTTCTTACCAACGATATTACAAAACACAGCTACTCTCTATGTGAGTAATGGAAAATGGCTGAGCTGCCCGTCATCAATCCCCTCTTCAAAAAAATTGCTAGATTTTTACCATTAATTGCGTAATATTTTCATGTTTCACTTGTAAATGATTATCATTATCATTATCATTGCGTTCAATAAAAGATTGTGCTGCTTGTTTTTATTTATAGCTAATTATGAAAGGAAAACTCTATGACTTATTCTACGGTTCTCATCACTCATGTGGTCAACGATGCAGTTATTGAAGGTTTTATCCCCGCCTTATTGAAATCGAGGCACGTACCTGACAGTCAATTGATTATCATAACCGATGATAAAGAGGCACACATGGATGCGTTAATAGCGACGCCTTTAGGGGCGCAAATCAGCATCCTTGAATGCGATGTATTTAACCCTCTAGCGATCATTGATACCTTAAATAATTATCATATCCTGCCCAATCTCGTCTTTAGTAATAGCGACCATCTACAAGCCGCAACCGCTGTGGTCGCTGAATTTTTCCATTTGCCTAGTAAAGACTGGCGTCACTGCTTGGTCTTTAAAGACAAGTACTTAATGAGAACACAGCTGCATTCTGCTCACTTATATCAAGCCGGCTATCAGCTGCTAACCGCCAAAGATTTACACCTTGAGAATCTCAGCATCAGCTTTCCTCTGGTCGCTAAACCCAAGCAAGGCGTCGCTAGCATGGACGTTCAGCTTTGTATGAATAAAAACGAGCTGCTAAGCTATTGCCAAAGTTTTTGGCAGTCAAAAACCCTGCCTATTTTGGTTGAGTCCTATGTGGCTGGGCGCTTAATTACGTTAGAGACACTCGGAGATGGTGAGCGTTTGGTGGCGGTAGGCGGCTTTGAGGTGACATTGACCGAACCGCCACATTTTGTAGAGCTTGATGCAGTTTGGAATACGCCTTTATGTGTACAGTACCGTGAGCGTTGTTTGGCGATTCTACAAGATATCGGTGTGGGACTTGGCGTCTGTCACAGTGAGTTTATTATTACCCCAACGGGCGAGGTGCATTTGGTTGAAATCAACTATCGCAGCATCGGCGATGGTAGAGAGTTTCTATTACATGATATGGCGCACTACCCTTGGTTTGATACCATTGTTAGATTGCATCAAGGGGTCAGCATTGCTGAATTAGAGGCCGAGTTCGGACAGCTCGCCATCAGTACGCATGCACGCATTCATTACATTGTTGCACCTCAATCTGGCACCATTTGCATAGCACCTAGCCCATTTAATAAGCAAATGCAGCAGACGACCATTATCCATCAGCCCCTAAAAAAACAACATCAAACCATTCATATTACCCACTCTAATAAAGACTATCTGAGCCGACTACTGGCTTATTCCGATTGCGCGAACACTATGAATGACGTACTAAACGATGCCATAGCAAATTTGCAATGGCAGTTTGAATCCTAGGACGTTGTTACCTACTTTTTTACACATTTTAATTGTTATATTTTGAGAGTTTATGATGGATAAACAATATATTACTAAGCGCTTTATCAACACTTGTATCCGTGAAAATATCTATGGGTTGCTGTCAAATAATTCGATTATCGAAACAGAATTTGATATTCCTGATCTGCCAGAGGTATTAAAACAACAAAAATTGTGGCTAAAGATAACCTCGTCCAATCAAACCAACTGGTTGCCGATTGTAGCCAGTGACTATATGCAATATTGGCAACTTGCCAGCCCAATGTGGCTTCAAAAAAACTCAGACGGTTACCTCATCAAGCATGACTATCAGGATTTTGTCGCCATTCTCAAACAGTTGCCAGATGCCTGTGAGACTGCGCTCGACAGCTATCTGCTTGAGCTTGATTGTGCCACCGAACACCGAGCGTTAGCGCGCCAAGGGTTTGAGTCTCAACGCTGCCATCTTAAGCGCAATATTAATGGATACCCAAGCTGGTCTGAGCGTTTGCTATACGCCGATCAAGTCGCCTCGTATTTGGATCACCCTTACTATCCGACTGCTCGAGCCAAGCTTGGTCTGGACGCGTCTGATATCGCAGCCTATAGTCCAGAGTTTGCGCCAACCTTTAGTCTATATTGGGTTGCTATCTCTAAAGCAATAAGCACCGTCAGCGCGAAGCTACCTGATGTTTGGCCAAGCTTTACAGACGTCGGTCTCAGTCCGGACCTCCAACAGACGCACCATCTGTTTCCCATACATCCGTTAACCTTGCCGCTGCTGCACCAGCATGTTCTCAAGGATACTTCGCTGCAAATTATATTGGCACCCAAATCTGCGCTAAGCGTACAACCAACCTTATCTGTGCGCACAGTAGTGTGCTGTGCTGACCCAAATATTCATATCAAAGTACCGCTCATCGTCCGCACCTTGGGCAATAAAAACGTGCGCTTAATTAAGCCCTCAACCATTTATGATGGTCACTGGTTTCAGCGCACCTTACAGTTTATTGAAAAAAATGATGCCGCGCTGCAAGAGTGTTACGCCCATTGCGATGAAAGCCTAGGTGGTCATATGGGCGATGATAAAACTTTTGCCTTTATAGTCAGGCACTATGACGATATCAATTTAACGGACAAAACCCCTGTCCCAGTGGCAGCATTTGGCAGCGTCATGCCTGATGGTCGCCCCTTTATCAGTCACTTAATTGCACAGTTTTATGACGGTGATAGTAAGCTTTGGTTAAAAGAATACATCCATTTGTTATGCCATGTTCATTTAACTTTATGGATCAAATATGGCATTGCGCTAGAAGCCAATCAGCAAAATGCCGTCATTGTCTTTTATCACCATAGCCGCACGATGACCTTGCTCATGAAAGACAATGATTCTGCACGCCTTTATCCACCACGATTTAACGCTAGCATGGCACAAGTTGGTTTAGGCGATGTGATAAAGAGCAGTGCTATTAATGACATCAAGGATATTAAAGACCAACGTATCGTCGTTGAAGATGAGTTGGCATTAGCGCAGATGTTTTTGACCATCACGCTCCAGCTAGACATCGTTGCCATTATTGAGATGATGAGCGCCTATAACATCATCAACCGTCATGACGCCTATCAAACCTTAATAGACTGTATTGATACGACCTTACACAGCCTCTCTAAACAAGGTTACGACATCCATCTTGCCAAGCAAGTCTTATTAGAGAGCCAGCACTGGTATATCAAATACTTATTGTCTGCTGGTAGTCTGTTGTCAAAAGAGCAGTCTGGCGCGAGCGATATCAATAAGTTCTATGGCAAATCAGCACCCAACACCTTAAAACTTATGCAGCAACACAAGCAGGACTCCTAATGAGCTATCGAATTATGGTGGCAATCGTCTTATGTTGTCACTACCTGTCCGCGTTTTCTGCGTTAGGTATGCCTTTGTTTTTACCAATCATGCTCCAAGAGCTAAATGCGCCATTGCAATCAGGCTGGGTTGGTTTGCTGTTTATATTACCGACTCTCATGACTGCCATCGCTGCCAGATACTGGGGACGTTTTGCCGATACATATGGTCGCAAAACATCCTTGTTGCGAGCGGAGTTGGGGTTGGCAGTGGGGTTTTTAATATGCGGATTTTCTCAGTCTTTATGGCAGCTCGTCATAGGGCTGAGCGTTCAGGGGCTTTTTGGTGGGACAATGGCTGCCTCAAACGCCTATTTAGCCACCAGTATCACTGATAAAAACGCCTTAAAACAGGTGTTAAATTTCACTCAATTCTCAGCACGACTTGCCCTGATTACGGCCCCGATTGGGCTGGGTTTTTTGGTACACCATTACGAGGTGTTAAGTTTGTATCGCGTGCTTGCCATCCTGCCGCTCTTAGCATTACTACTCAGCTTTTTGTTAAAGAAAGACATTATCAAAGCAGGCAATATCGGCACAACCGCAAATACTACCGAATTGCCAAAAGCATCTACAAAAACCAAAACCAAAACCAAAACCAAAACCAAAACCAACAACAGTAACAGTAACAGTAACAGTAACAGTAACAGTAACAGTAACAAAGCTAAAAGCGATAAAAAGAAGACTCAGCACTCAGTGCAAGCAATAACGGGCACAGCTTTTTTCGCCAATCCTTATCTGTTTATATCGGTGCTGCAGTTTTTCTTGGCCTTTTGTATGGTAGCGACTTTCCCCTATTTTTTGCCATTTGCCAAAACTTTTGAGCTGAGCACCTCTCAAATAGGACAGTTATATGCCATGCCTCATGTCATGTATCTGATCTGTCAGCTGCTCTATGGACGTATCAGCCAACGCCTGCCAGCAATGTCCTTAAGCCTTGGCTTTACGGTATTAGCAAGTGCGGTTTTGCTGCATTTGACGGATTATCTTCCCCTGATTTGGTTGGCTAGGATGTTATTTGGCGTTGGTATGTTTATGTGTTATCAAAGCCTGCATGCGCAAATGGCGGATACCAATCAGTCTAAGCATAGCGGCAAAATATTCTCTCGCTATGATGCGCTAGCAAAATGGGGCGGCGTGCTAGCAGGATTGTCGGTCACTTTATTTGTACCGATGTTTGGTTTGCTCTCTCCGTTTGTTCTCTCAGCAATGATGGCAGTTATCGCGATAATAACCATCAAAATGTATCAAGCAAAACAGCGCAAGATTGTGTAAAGAGCACTACAGACAACAATCACTCTAAAAGCATCTAAAAAAGACTTCACTTATGAAACCAAACTATTCACTATCGAACAATACGATGCCAAATTTTCTACCACCCAGTAAAACAGTTGAAAATACCCCAGTGCCAAGCCTGCTTTCGCAGTACCATCAGTATAAGTCTGAGCAGCATGCACTGACAAATATCATCAATTGTTATCTTCGTGAGTTTGCCATCCCCAATCAAGACCTAAGCATTGATGAGTCTGATGACGATTTACCACTGTGTCTACGTGATAACCGCGCCTGCCTAAGCACGCGCCTATTAACGATTCGATTTCCTGTCGCTAATGAGATCGCTTCTGCAAAAATCGTATTGCCAGTGGCGTATTTTAGTCACTTAGGCAAGTGCCAGCCAAGCGGAGCGCCTTGGCTAAAAGCTCGCGGTCAATCATGGGCGTGCCTCAACATTCATCAATTGGTCGATTATCTGCACAGTTATATTGCTACGCGTTATCAAATCGATATCAACCAAGAGCTAAAATACCAGATTGATAATAGCATCAGCGTGACAACCGCTTTTTTGCAGGCCCTTAACAACCATGCTACTAACTACCATCACGATTTACAGCAAGATAAATCTACCGTTAATGGCTATATAGATAGCGAGCAAGCATTGCTGTGGGGTCATGCGTATCATCCGTCACCGAAAAGCCGGCAAGGGGTCGATATGACGTCTTTATTGGCGCACTCGCCCGAAACCCAAAGCCAGTTTGCTCTGTTTTGGTTTAAGGTTGATTCCTCCCTCGTCAGCTATATTGGCAAAGACACCCAAACCGTACTGCGCAATATCGCTCGCACGTTACTTGCTGGCGCTGGCGACTTACTAGAGTCTATTAATTCAGATACTGATACTTTACATCCTGATAGCGACACCGATTGGGTTTACTACCCTTGTCATCCGTGGGAAGCCGATGGCATCTTGGCAAATCCGATCATCAAGCGAGCAGTCACATCAGGATATATGATACCGCTTGGTCTGATAGGTAAGGCGGTATCCTCAACCTCATCAGTGCGCACCTTATATCATCACCAGCTATCACATTTTATCAAATGCTCTATCCATGTTCGTCTGACCAATTGCATTCGCAAAAACGCTTGGTATGAGCTCCACAGTGCCGTGTATTTGAATGCTATTTTAGAAAAAATTGATCACAGCAAGCGTCTGACTGCGCCAGCTTTTAAGCTGATGTTAGAGCCGGGGGCTGCCACCCTTGATATGAGCGCCAAATTCCCCGATGACGATTCCAGCTCGACTCAGTTTATTACCGAGTCCTTTGGCATGTTATTTCGAGAGTCATTTACGACGGATGAAATTAAATATCTTAAGCCACAAGTTGCTGCGGCCTTATTTACGGAGGATAGGTTCAGAGACAGCGTCATCGAGCGCCAGCTACAAAAACATTGCGTACACACTGGTCAACGTGATAATGAGCGTTCATCTTATGACACTCTAACCTGCTTATGGTTCAGCCGTTATGCCAATATTTTAATTGACGGTACGTTTGATTACTTCTTTAACCATGGTGTTGTGTTCGAGCCGCATTTACAAAACACGGTAATTGGCTTTCATCAAGGGCTACCGACATGCGTCTGGATTCGAGATCTTGAAGGCACCAAGCTGGTTGATAGCCTATGGTTACTTACTGACGCGACTGATTTATCCGAGCGCTGTAAACAATCCATCCGCTACTCTAAAGCAGCAGGATGGTCACGTATTGCCTATTGCGTTTTTGTGAACAATCTTAGTGAAGCCATCTTTTATTTATGCCGAGGTGCGCAATCAGCGGAGATTTTAGAGGCGCGACTTTGGCAGCATGTCAAAGAGATATTGATGAACTGGCAGCTGGTATATGGTACTCAGCCTGAAATTCAGGATTTGTTAGACGGCGGTAGCTTACCTAGCAAGACCAATTATAAAACTCGATTACTCACGCTTGCTGATAAACATTCCGCCTATGTGATGCTTCCTTGCCCATGGCAGTCCTCTATGCTCAACGCCAATAAAGACAATAAATCTAATATAAAAACTCATAAATTATCTGAATTAAAGGTTGCCTAAAATGATGACAAACGCGACAACAACACACTTAATCGAAACCTCAGATAAGCATTCGCTTCCTCAAAAAATAATTGACTGTATCCATAATTATGGTGCGCAGCCGTCACCGCTCTGTGCTTACATTTATGATTTAGAAGCTCTAGAAGAGCGTATAACAACTATGAAGCGCTGCCTGCCTGATAACACGCAACTGTTTTATGCCATAAAGGCCAATGCTGAGCCTAAGATACTATCAACCTTGGCAGAGCATGTAGATGGGTTTGAGGCCGCTTCTGCAGGCGAGCTAAATTGGCTACAAACCCACCAGCCAAACCATCCTATTATTTTTGGTGGACCGGGCAAGCTGACCTCAGACTTACAGCAAGCCATACACCAGCAAATCGATACCATTCATGTGGAGAGTCTGGTCGAGCTGACTCGAATCCAGATCTTAAGCCAAGCCTTGCAGCTTCCCGTCCGTATATTTTTGCGGATGAATATTGATATTGGTGATATCGGCAGCAGTAAGCTGGTCATGGGCGGCAAGCCTACCCCCTTTGGGCTAGATGAAACCCATCTCAAGCAAGCGCTAGCTATCATCGACTCAAGCCCATTTATTGAATTTTGTGGGTTTCATTTTCACTTGATGTCGCATCAATTATCCGTCGAGCGCCATCTGCTATTAATGCAGCGCTATATGGAGATGGTCAAGAAGTGGCAGCACGATTATCCGTCGTTGCCCTCAAACCTGACCATCAATGTGGGTGGCGGCATTGGTATTCACTATGATCAGCAGCCGCAGCATTTTGAGTGGGAAGTATTCTGTCAACAGCTTGCCAGCATTTTAACGGCAAATCTGCAGTTTACGGTCAGGTTTGAGATTGGACGTTTTATCACTGCGCCCTGTGGTTATTACGTCATGGAGGTACTGGATATCAAAAAAAATCTTGGCGAGACCTTTGTGATTGGTCATGGCGGCACGCATCACTTTAGAACGCCCGCCGCGCAGCAGCACAATCATCCTTTTTTCATCGTGCCGCGCCGCATGAGCCACGCAATGGAAAATAAGTTGCAAGCAAATCTGATAGAGCAAGCCGCTATCACTGGCACTAAGGCAACCCTTGTCGGTCAGCTTTGTACTCCCAAAGACATACTGGCAAAAGATCAATGGATTGACGCGCTACATATCGGCGATTACCTAGTTTTTACCTTAGCAGGCGCTTATGCTTGGAATATCTCTCACCAAAACTTCTTAATGCATCAGCCACCGAAAATGATTTTTTTATAAAAGGATAAGGCTAATTTAATATATGAAGAAGAATTTGCGTCTTTGTTAGGCACCGTTAATAATTAAGAAAGAATGAAGCTGGTTTAAGTGTGACAGGTTGACAGGTTGACAGGTTGACAGGTTGACAGGTTGACAGGTTGACAGGTTGACAGGTTGACAGGTTGACAGGTTGACAGGTTGACAGGTAAGGTTATGGCAAAAATAGAAACTCAAAGTCGTTGAATAAAGACTTATAAATACAAGAAAGCTGATGATGCGCATAAGACCCATGAAAACCTATTAAACTTTAACCCATCTGCGCTTAAACAATTCTAGACAGGTGATGTCACCTATATTCGTATCAAAGGCGGCTAGTGTTATCTAGCCGTGTTTAGGTTTGTATGCCTGTCGTGTGATGGGATTTGCCGTGTCAGACTTGCCTGATAGTATGCTGACCACTATAGACTGACTGTTGATTTTCGTGTGCTTAGAACCTCCTAACCATAACACTCATTTGCATTGATTTATGATCGATGCGCTATACAGATATCGAACTATTCATTTTAGATATGGATTGCATGATTACGAAATCGATAGCATAGGTTATTATTAAGCAGTATGCCTAAAATCTCCCAATTTAGTTCCTACCTGACTTACAGCGTAGACCACATAGCTGCGTTATGTATAAAAAACCCACTAAGCATCTACTGAGGCATTTTAGCGGGCTCTTATTAATTTTAGAAACATTCAGGTAGCTTGATTGATATTGAGGTTTGATAGAAGAATCTGAGCTTAGCCAAACTGAAAGGCTGATATCTGAGTCTTCATTACTTGCTGAGAATAGACCTTTTGCCCTTGATCTGTTCCTGCTGCGCCCGCGATAACCATCAGCGGGATCAAATGCTCTTCGCTTCCTAATAGATGAGACTCGATAGCATGGGGCGCTTTAGACCAATCACTAAGGGCTGCAAATCGCGCATCTTCATCGGCTGCAACCGTCTTAGTTAACCAATTATCAAATACCACTGATGGAGCCGTGAATTTTTTATCGCCATAACCGCGCATATTATGAAAACTCATACCGCTGCCCACAATCAACACCCCTTCATTACGTAATGCCGCAATTGCTTTACCTGCCATTAAATGGGCTTCAGGATCGAGATCATGACGTAGCGATAACTGCACTACTGGAATATCCGCATTAGGGAACATGAGTTTTAACGGGATGAATACTCCATGATCAAAGCCTCTTATAGCATCTTGTGTATTGTTTAAACCTGCATCAGTGAGCATATTACCTATCCGTTCAGCCAATACTGGCGCGCCCACTGCTGGATAAGTCAGCTGATAAGTATGCTCAGGGAACCCATAATAATCATAAATTAGATCAGGTTGCATACTAGTGGTGATACTAAACTCGGGTGCTTGCCAATGTGCGCTGATGATCAAAACAGCTTTTGGGCGCTGTGGCAAGCGACTTGAGATACCTTTTAAAAATTCGGCCATTTGATCCCAAGTATCAGTTGGCTGCCACTCCATAAAAAAACAAGGACCTGCACCGTGAGGTATAAATAATACTGGCTGCGTGGCTGAAATAGACTCATTATTCATTAGCTTCACTCCATTATCTTTACTAAATACTGCTAGGATGAACAGGGACAGTTCCATTAGGATTCAATGCTTTTAAATAATAATAAGCCACATGGAAGCATACTAACGTCACACGCCAGCGAACATAGCCTTCTTTATCTTATATAGGTTGCCAGTTTTTAGTCCAATTGTTGCCATTATTTAAGATGGACACTTACTATTAGCGAGTAAATGTGGATTTATTAATCATTATCTAATTTTTTTGATAAAGCGTTATCCATACTGAGATAACCGCCACCTTGTACCGCTAAAGCCAGCAAAGCTACCATTAAGGTCAAGGCATATTCGTAGCCACCATCAGCGGCAAATAATCCATTACCGATATGTACAGAGAAGATGGCGACTAACATCGTAAATGCAGCAACTAATGCAGCAGGTCGAGTCAGCAATCCTAAGACTAAGGCAAGACCACCAAAGAATTCGGCACCCCCTGCCAATATTGCCATTAACAAACCAGGTTCCATACCCATACTGCTTAACCACCCAGCCGTGCCAGCCAGCCCATTGCCACCAAACCAGCCAAATAACTTTTGTGCGCCATGTGCCATCAAAATCAAACCTACGGGTACACGAAGGATTAAGGCTGCAGTGCCAGCTTCTGATGTTAAAATTTTATTTAATAGTGATGGTTTCATTGATAATTACTCTATAACGTGTGATTAGGATAAATGCTATAGACACACTTTACTATCAACACAGTAAAAGAGTAAGATAGATAATATTGAGTAATTAACAACATATCATTGATAATTTTTTCGGCATTTAATTTTGATGGTTCAATAGAAATAGAGCAAAATATGGATAGAATCGATGCGATGCGTGCCTTTGTGGCAGTGGTGACCGAAGGCAGCTTTAGTAATGCGGCAAATACCTTGCAGCTGTCACCGCAGTTGGTAAGCAAATATGTCTCTAAGTTGGAGGAGCAGCTAAATAGTCGCCTGCTTAATCGCACCACTCGTAAAGTCAGCCTTACCGAAGCTGGTAGTCATTACTTCGGACATGCACAACAGATTTTACTTAGCATTGATGATATGGAATCAAAATTAGGTGGTTTACAACAGAATCCCAAAGGCGTCTTAAGAATCAGTGCACCAGTATCGTTTGCCTTAAAACATATGGCTAAGTTAATCACTGACTTTCAGATACATTATCCATTGGTCAAAGTCGACCTACAATTGACTGATCGCAAAGTCGATATTGTCGAGGAGGGTTTCGATGTGGCCTTGCGTATCGGGCAGCTAAAAAGCTCGTCATTGATTGCCAAGAAGGTCGCACCCATTCGTGTGATGTTATGCGCTGCACCTGATTACCTGAACAAACATGGCACGCCTACTCAACCTGAAGATATTGCCGAACACCGCTATTTGCATTACAGCTATATGAATATGGATGGTAAGGACGATATCTACCAATTATTAAAAGCAAAATACCTCAAGCAAGGTAGCGAGCTTCGTAGTAATAATGGTGATGTATTGGTGGACGCGGCTATTGCAGGCGCAGGAATAGTATTACAGCCGACTTTTATTATCAGCGAAGCGCTTAGTAGTGGCAAACTAGTCGTAGTGTTGCCAAAACTTGAGCCTGAGGCTTTGGGCTTATATGCAGTCTATGCTCATAGAAAATTGCTACCACATAAAGTGAGGTGTTTTATTGATTTTGTGGAAGGCTATTATGGCACGCCACCGTACTGGGACGAGTCCATACCTTAGCTTTTATTGGGCTTAACGGCAATGACTCGTTTATTGAACTAGCACTCGTAAATTCTCACGCATAGGTTTATATTCTATATTAACACTATGATGTATTCATATTGTCTCACGCTTATAATCAAACCCTTCTTCATCATAAATCTGATAAGTCACGTCTAACAATGTTTTTAACAATTCTGACTTGTCAAAGTGTCTCACACTCATGACAATAGGAGAGGTTAAAAGCCCGTCCTCGAAAGGAATATAAGTCACTTCCTGACTCCGCAGATGCTCAAGCGTTTTTGGTACGATAGTCAAGCCCTCACCTGCTGCTACCAACCCTAACGCAATATGCAGCTCACGTACCTCAGTAAAATAGTTTGCTTTTAGATTGCGTGCCTCAAACAACTCTAAGACATAGTCAATAAAACTAGGACGAGGTGCCATCGGATATAACAATAAGTTTTCATTGGTTAAGTCCATTAAACGAATGCTCTTTTGCTTCTCTTGTGCCAAACGATGTTTAACAGGAACAGCTACAACTAAGCTCTCCTCTCTTAATAGTAATCGTCTAATAGAAGCGTCTTCGAATAATAACCTTCCATAACCAACATCTATTTTACCCTCTACCAAGCTTTGTGTTTGCTGCCAAGAGTTTAATTCATATAACTTAATTTCTATATTTGGATAGACCTCTCTGAAGCGCGCAATCACTTTTGGCAATATGCCATATAATATCGACGATACAAAACCTATAGAGAGTGAGTTGTCAAAATTACCCTTACGAAAAGTCATAGCACGCAGATCATCTGATTTCTTTATTATCTGCAGCGCATGATCATAAAAAAACTCGCCAGCTTCAGTAAGTTTTAAAGGGCGATTGTCCCTATCAATGAGCGTGACGCCTATCTCTTCTTCTAATTGTTTTATCTGACGGCTCAGTGGTGGTTGTGAAATAAACAAACGCTCTGCTGCCTTATTAAAACTTTTTTCCTCTGCCACTGCTACAAAGTAGCGTAAATGTCTCAATTCCATTGAACGTTATTCCTTGAGTGATCTATAAGCTTATCGATACCTAAAGAACATAACATGGTGCGGGTTGGTTATCAAAATACCTAAAAGGTATTAATAATAGACTAAATGGGTCTTAGACATGTCGTTATACAGCAACTATAGTTCTTATTAAGCATAAGGAAGCAGCATTAACTTAATAGGGACTGTTATGATTCGTTCAATTAATACTTTATTGGTACCGATACCTACTATAAGAGCTCATAAGCTCGCTTGTACCGTTATGAACGAACAAGTTTTGGTGTTGGTGCACATTCAAACAGAAGATGGCTATGAAGGTTGGGGTGAAGCAACCACCATTGGCGGTCTAAGCTACGCAGAAGAAAGCCCTCATAGCATCAAGACTAATATCGACACCTACTTTACGCCTCTGTTATTAAAAGAACAGCCTACTAGCACAGCAAAAGCCATGCAGCTGCTAAGTCTTCATATCAATGGCAACCGCTTTGCAAAGTGCGCGATTGAAACTGCCCTACTCGATATCGAAGGCAAACGCCTAAACCTACCAGTAAGTGAGCTGATTGGTGGTCGTGTTCGTGACCGTATCGAAGTGGCATGGACGCTTGCCAGCGGCAATACAGCGACCGATATCGCCGAAGCGAAGCGCATGATTGAGCAAAAGCGCCATCGCATTTTTAAATTAAAAATCGGTAGCAATCCGATTATTGATGATGTTGCCCACGTATTGGCTATCAAAAAAGCGCTGCCTGATTGCCGCATTACGGTTGATGTCAACCAAGCATGGACAGAGCTTGAGGCAATGCAAGGTATTAGCCTATTGCAAGCTGGCGGCGTTGATTTAATAGAACAACCTGTCTCAATGCGCAATAAAGCCGCCCTAAAACGCTTAACCGAACATTTCGATGTAGCCATTATGGCGGATGAAATCGTCCAAGATCCTCAGAATGCCTTTCATTTAGCAGCAGATCATTATGCTGATGTTTTTGCCGTAAAAATAAATCAAGCAGGCGGATTAAAAGCAGCATGCTTAATCGGACAAATGGCACATTTAGCAGGTATCGAGCTCTATGGTGGCACTATGCTTGAAGGTCCTATCGGTACGGCCGCATCCGCCCATGTATTCTCAACCTATCCCAGTCTAAATTTTGATACAGAACTTTTTGGTCCTTTACTATTAACCGAAGACGTTTTAGTACAGCCTCTTGATTATCAAGATTTTGGTTTAAATGTACCTATGGGCGCAGGTCTTGGTATCGAAGTAGATAGCGATAAAGTCTATCACTACGCCAAACAAGCAATCAATAATTCACTTAAATCATCAAAGCCGCAACTTGCTACTAATGCTCAAACTGAAATACTGTAACAGCTAAAAAAATTACCCGTCATCAAATATAAGGAAATAATTATGTTATACCACGTCAGAATGGATGTCTTAATCCCAACAGATATGGATGCCGACAAGGTCAACGAGCTTAAAGCCACCGAAAAAGCATTATCACAAAAGCTCCAAGAGCAAGGTAAATGGCGTCATATTTGGCGCATAGCCGGTCAGTATTCTAACTTCAGCATCTTTGATGTTGAGAGTAATGAAGAGCTACACGACATTATGATGTCATTACCGCTCTATCCGTACATGAAGGTTGAAGTGACACCATTGTTACGTCATCCATCATCTGTTCGTAGTGATGACAGCTAAAGCAAGCCAGTACAGCTGATATCAGAATCTATAAAAACTGAGTAAGAATACTCACTGTAATTACCCCTTAATAAAACAGTCCTCAATAAGGAGAGAGACATGGAACGCAGCCAAATTGAAGCATTAGCCACTCAGTTCATCAAAGGCAAAATCGACTTCCCTGAGCAAGTCAATCCACGCGTACAAGAGATTGTCTTGCGTATCGTGACCGACCTTATGCAAACCATTAACGACTTAAAAATCACTGCAGATGAATATTGGTCTGGCGTTGAGTTTATCGGTGATTTGGGCAAAGAAGCTGGTTTATTATCACCAGGCTTGGGTTTCGATCACTTCATGGATTTAATGATTGAAGAGGATTTAAAAGCAGCCGGTCTTGACGGTGGTACTGTACGTACTATTGAAGGTCCACTCTATGTCGCTGGTGCGCCAGAAGAAAAAGGCTTTGCGCGTCTAGATGATGGCACTGACCTTGACAATGGCACCGTGCTATTTATGCAAGGCACTGTTTATGGTGAAGATGGAAAGCCTCTTCCAAACGCAAAAGTTGAAGTGTGGCATGCCAACAGCTTAGGTAACTACTCTTTCTTTGATGAATCACAGTCTCATTTCAACTTACGTCGTAGCATCATTACCGATGAAAACGGAAATTATGCATTCCGCAGCATCGTGCCGCTAGGTTACTCAGTACCACCAGAAGGAATGACGCAAAAAGTATTGGGCGCGCTAGGACGTCATGGTCATCGCCCCGCTCACATTCATTTCTTTGCCAGTGCTGACGGTCATCGCAAACTGACCACGCAGATTAACATCGATGGCGATGAGTACCTATGGGATGACTTTGCTTTTGCAAGCCGCGAAGGCTTGGTACCAGAAGTGACGATGATCGAAGATGCGGACAAACTAAAAGAAAAAGCGCTTGATAAGCCTTACGCAAGTATCGACTTTGACTTTCATTTAGTAAAAGACATTGACCAAGCTATACAAGGCAGCGAAGTAGAACGCCGCCGTGCTCAAGGTTAATGAGCACTCATATTAAATAGCATTAATTAATAACGATTAGCGACTTACGTTTGATATGTCCTCAGTTGTCGTATCAAACGTTAGCTTCTAATCTCATTTTATACCGTCATTATACAAGGAAGGCAGCCATGAGCGAGCGTATCAATCTAGTACCTGAAGGATCAGACATCACTATTGATGATTTTTTAGAAGAGAACAGTGAAAAAGGGATTTATCGCCTGCATCGTAGCGCCTTCACTAACGAAGAGTTGTTCGAGCTTGAGATGAAGTACATCTTTGAAAACAATTGGGTGTATTTGGCTCATGAGTCTCAAGTTCCTGATAACAACGACTACTACACCTCATACATTGGTCGTCAGCCTGTTATTCTTGCCCGCAATAAAGAAGGCGAGCTGCATTGCATGATTAACTCATGCTCACATCGTGGTGCACAGCTCTGCCGACATAAAAAAGGCAATAAAGCCACTTACACCTGCCCATTTCATGGTTGGACCTTTAACAACTCAGGCAAGCTGCTTAAAGTGAAAGACCCAAGACATGCAGGCTATCCAGAATGCTTCAATAAAGAAAGCTCACACGACCTAAAACAAGTAAAGATGGCCAACTATAAAGGCTTTATTTTTGCTAGCTTAAATGATGATGTCGACCCTATCGAAGACTGGCTTGGTGGTTCAACCAAGATTTTAGATATGATTGTCAACCAATCACCAGAAGGCCTAGAAGTGTTACGTGGTACCTCAACCTATACCTTTGATGGTAACTGGAAACTACAAGCTGAAAATGGCGCTGATGGCTACCACGTCTCAGCCGTACATTGGAACTATGCTGCCACGACTGCACGCCGTAAAGAAGAAACCGCTAAAGAAGACAATATTAAAGCCATGAATGCTGGCAAATGGGGTCGTCAAGGTGGCGGCTTCTATTCTTTTGAAAACGGTCACATGTTGTTATGGACACAATGGGAAAACCCACAAGATCGTCCAAACTATGCCTATCGCGATGACTATATCGCCAGCTACGGTGAAGCCATGGCGGACTGGATGATTGGGCGCTCACGTAATTTATGCCTATATCCAAACGTCTACATCATGGATCAATTCAGCTCACAAATCCGTATGCTCCGCCCTATCGCGGTTGACAAAACTGAAGTCAGTATCTGGTGTATCGCACCAAAAGGCGAAAGCGATGAGGCACGTGCACGCCGTATTCGTCAGTATGAAGATTTCTTTAACGTTACTGGTATGGCAACACCTGATGACTTAGAAGAGTTCCGCTCGTGTCAAGAAGGTTATAACGGTATCAAGCTTGAATGGAATGATATGTGCCGAGGCTCTGAGCATTGGATTCAAGGTGCAGATGAAGGCGCTGCCGCTATTGACCTCAAACCTTTAATGAGTGGTGTTAAGACTGAAGATGAAGGACTATATACCGTCCAACATCGCTACTGGCATGAAGAGATGAAAAAAGCTCTAGAGCAAGAGCAGCAGCTACACGGTGCTAATAGCGACTAATACATTTTTATTATTACTCTGCTATTTATTGTAGAACTGACAAAAAAATAAGGATATCAATCATGAAAAATGCAACTGTTAACATTGAAGACATTAGACAGTTTCTATACCGTGAAGCGCGTTTATTGGATGAGAAAAAATGGGAAGAATGGCTCACTTATTACGATGAAGACTGCCCTTTCTGGATGCCAAGTTGGGATGATGATGGTCAGCTCATCAGCGACCCACAACGAGAAATCTCGCTGATTTATTATCCGGATCGCCGTGGTCTTGAAGATCGCATCTTCCGCATCGAGACTGAGCGCTCATCAGCGACCATACCTGATACGCGTACCACGCACAATTTATCGAATATTGAACTACTCGAAGACAATGACGGTATTGTGACGGTGCGTTTCAACTGGATCAACAAGTCCTTTCGCTATCACGAGACCAATACCTATTGGGGTTACTCTCAGTACAAAATAGACATGACTCAAGACCAACCAAAAATCTTGGATAAGTATATGGTCTTAAAAGACGACTATGTGCATCAAATCATGGACGTCTATCACGTCTAATCATTATTCACTCATTATTTAGCCACTAGCTTTTAATTAATACGTGTTGAAAAGGGATATTTCTCATGGAATATAATATTGCTCTACAGTTCGAAGACGGCGTCACAGGCTTCATCAAATGTGAAGCCGACGAAACCGTCGCCGAAGCCGCTTATCGTCAAAAATTTAATATCCCTGTGGATTGCCTTGATGGTGCTTGCGGTACTTGCCGTTGCCATTGTGAATCTGGCAGCTACGACATGCACCCTGATATGTATATCGAAGATGCACTGACAGAAGCTGAAGCTGCTGAAGGGTATGTACTCACCTGTCAGATGATTCCAGAAAGCGACTGCGTGATCAAAGTACCAACCTCCTCTGAAGCCTGCAAAGTCGGCAAGTCTGTATTCAAAGGCAAACTACAGCAGCTGAATGTGCTGTCAGAATCTACCATTCACTTTGGCGTCGAAGTCGACAATCCAGATGCACTAGTATTTTTGCCAGGCCAGTATGTCAATGTCAGTATTCCTGATTCTAACGAGACACGCTCCTATTCATTTAGCTCTATACCTAGTGCCAATCAGGCTGAATTTGTCGTCCGCAATATTCCTAATGGCAAGATGAGCACCTTCTTATCTGATACTGCGACTATAGGTCAAGAGATTAATTTTGAGGGTCCATTTGGTAGCTTTTACCTGCGCCCTCTAATCCGCCCGACCCTATTTCTAGCAGGTGGTACTGGTATCGCGCCTTTTTTATCGATGCTAAAAAGTTTAGAGGTGTCTGGTGCTCATCATCCTGTCAGGATGGTCTACGGCGTCACCAACGACTTTGATCTTATAGAAGTTGAGAAACTAGAAGAAGTCAAACAAAACCACCCTTGGTTTGACTACCGCACCTGTGTCGCCACTGAAGACAGCCAGCATGAGCGTAAAGGCTATGTCACCGGTCATGTTGATAATGAGTGGCTGAACGATGGTGACGTCGATGTCTACTTGTGTGGTCCGTTAGGGATGGTGGATGCGGTGAGTAACTGGTTAGACAGCAGCAATCTAAAACCGAGTAATTTTTACTATGAAAAATTCACGCCCAGTGAACAATAACGTAGCCTAGCCGTATTACTCTACTAGCAAAGCATGAGCAAGATTTTTAGGAGACTGTCATGAGTAAAAGATTTGATAATAAAGTATGTATCGTTACTGGTGCCGCCCAAGGCATCGGGCGCGGAGTCGCATTACGCTTAGCAAGTGAGGGCGGAAAAATCGTCATGGCAGACTTTTCTCCATTAGTAGAAGAGGTGCTGGCTGAAATCATCGCTAATGGTGGAGAAGCCGTTAGCATTCAAGCTGACCTTGAAACCCATCAAGGTGCTAAAGAGGCTATTGATAAGGCACTTGATAGCTATGGGCGTATCGATATATTAGTCAACAATGTCGGCGGCGCAATATGGATGAAACCTTTTACCAGCTTCTCTGAAGTAGAAATTCAAAAGGAAATCAGCCGCTCATTATTTCCAACATTATGGTGTTGTCATGCGGTATTACCAACCATGGTCAAACAGCAATCAGGCACTATTGTTAATGTGTCCTCTATCGCTACTCGCGGTATCAACCGCATACCCTATTCGACAGCGAAAGGCGGCGTGAACGCCATGACCGCATCGCTCGCTTTTGAGTATGCAAACGATGGTATCCGTGTGAATGCTGTAGCAACTGGCGGTACTGAAGCGCCGCCCAGAAAGATTCCACGTAACGCCAAACCATTAACTGATGATGAAAAATCATGGATGAATGCGGTGGTTGATCAGACCATTGATCGCACCTTTATGAAACGCTACGGCACGATTGATGAGCAAGTCAATGCCATCTTGTTTTTAGCATCCGATGAGTCTTCTTATATTACTGGTAGTACCATTCCTGTGGGCGGTGGCGACGAAGGCTAATAATAAATCTGCCAATTAGTAGCATGCATCTTAATTTGCAACCCCGTAACGAATGCTAATTTGCAAGGAAGCAATATGGCCTCTGTAATCCAAACCTTAAAAAACGACTGGTCGCTCTCCGCATCGGTTGCAGGGTTCTTAGCGGTTCTTATTTCTTATGCGGGTCCTTTGATTATTTTTTTTCAGGCCGCACAAGCCGCACAAGTATCAGATGCCATGATGGCGTCTTGGATTTGGGGTGTCTCCATCGGTGCTGCCATTCCTGGTATTTATTTATCTATTAAATATAAAACACCGGTTATTACAGCATGGTCCGCCCCTGGTACCGCTTTACTGGTTACCCTATTTCCACAGATGAGTATTAATGAAGCTGTTGCTGGTTATATCATTTCAGCTATTATCATATTTATTGTTGGGGCAACAGGTTACTTCGACAAAATATTAAAATGGATTCCTAACGGTATCGCCGCTGGCATGATGGCAGGCATCCTATTTCAGTTCGGCTTAGAATTATTTAAAGCCACTGATAGCATGCCATTTATCGTCTTTAGCATGCTCGGTTGCTATTTATTAGCCAAACGCTTTTCGCCGCGCTATACGATGATCTGGGTACTACTGTGCGGTGTTATCTTAAGCGTCTTACTTGGCAAAATGAACCCTGTCCATTTCGATTTAGCCGTTACCATACCTACTTTTATTGCCCCTGAATGGTCGTGGAACTCAACGTTTAACCTCGCTATACCACTCATCCTTGTGAGCTTAACTGGCCAGTTTTTACCCGGTATGGCTATATTAAATCTAAGTGGCTATGACACGCCAGCCAAGCCTATTGTGAGTGTTACAAGCCTCGCCTCGTTAGCAGTTGCATGTGTTGGTGGTATCACTATCGTACTTGCCGCTATCACAGCCGCGCTTTGTACTGGCAAAGATGCGCATGAACTTAAGGAAAAGCGCTATATCGCAGGTGTCGCTAATGGCATCTTCTATTTATTTGGCGGTTTATTTGCTGGCAGTATCGTGATGGTATTTAGCTTGCTTCCAAAAGAGCTTGTCGCGGCACTGGCCGGCCTTGCGTTAATCGGTGCCATTTCTGCCAATATCACCATTGCTATGAAAAATGATGAGCAAAGAGATGCGGCGTTAATTACCTTTTTGGCGACAGCATCGGGTATGAGCTTTTTGGGATTAAGCTCTGTGTTTTGGGGCATTCTTATTGGCATGATTGCTCACTATATTCTGACCAAAAAACGCCTACTACCAACATCATCTATCTCATTAACGACCTCTAATAATGAAGCCAATTAATAATAACTCGCTTACAAAAAATTTAAGTAGTGTCAGAGTAATGACTCAACCTGTACACCGCTTATCAATCTTAAAGACACTACCTCATATGACTTTTTATAGGATATAAACATGATTAATAAAGCAGATAAAAATATCACTGACGTACTTAGTCAAATCAAAGATGGCGCTACCATCATGATTGGTGGCTTCGGTACTGCAGGGCAACCAGCTGAACTCATTGATGGACTTATTAATTTAGGCGTAAAGGATTTGGTCATCATTAATAATAATGCCGGTAACGGCGACTATGGCCTTGCCAAGCTCTTAAAAACAGGTGCTGTGCGTAAAATCATTTGCTCTTTCCCGCGTCAATCGGATTCTTGGGTATTTGATGAGCTTTATCATGCTGGCAAGATTGAGCTGGAGCTAGTACCACAGGGTAATTTGGCTTGCCGTATTCAAGCAGCAGGTATGGGACTCGGTGCGGTATATACGCCCACAGGCTTTGGTACTTTACTCGCAGAAGGCAAAGAGACTCGAGAAATCGATGGTAAAGACTATGTTCTTGAATATCCCATTAAGGCTGATTTTGCTTTAATCAAGGCGGATAAAGGCGATCGCTGGGGTAATTTAGTCTACCGCAAGTCTGCCCGTAACTTTGGTCCTATCATGGCAATGGCGGCTGATATTACTATCGCCCAAGTCTCCGAAACGGTTGAGCTTGGCGCGCTTGATCCTGAGCACATTATTACACCGGGTATCTTTGTGCAGCATGTGGTGCAAATTCAGCCTGCTAGCACAGCAACTACAGCCACCGCTTAATACTGCCAACTATAAGGAGCGTCATCATGAGCCATACTTCCTACACCGTTTTGACCCGCGATCAAATCGCTGAGCGCGCTGCACAAGATATCCCAGATGGTGCCTATGTCAATTTAGGCATCGGACTACCAACTAAAATTGCAAAATACCTACCGGATGATAAAGATGTATTTTTGCATTCAGAAAACGGTTTACTAGCTTTTGGACCCCCACCTGCTAAAGGTGAAGAAGATCCCGAGCTGATTAATGCCGGAAAAGAGTACGTCACCATGCTCGATGGCGGTAGCTTCTTTCATCATGGCGACTCCTTTGCCATGATGCGCGGTGGTCATATCGATATTTGCGTATTGGGTGCGTTTCAAGTGGCTGCCAATGGCGACTTAGCCAACTGGAGCACGGGTGCGCCAGATGCAATACCTGCGGTTGGCGGCGCTATGGACTTAGCCGTCGGTGCCAAAAAAGTCTTTGTGATGACCAATCACACCACCAAAACTGGCGACCCTAAAATCGTTAGCAAGCTTACCTACCCCGTGACTGGCAAAAACTGTGTTGATCGTATTTATACTGACTTATGTGTCATTGATGTCACTGATAAAGGTTTGGCCGTCACTGAAATGGTCGATGGCTTAAGCTTTGCGGACTTACAAGCATTGACGGGTGCGACGCTAATTGACGCTACAAATTCAAAATAATAAAAAGGACAAGGATGATGACTGATTCAATCACTGGTTTAAATAATGCTTATATTATTGATGCCATTCGCACCCCTTTTGGTCGCTACGGCGGCGGTCTAGCACCAGTACGTGCCGATGATTTAGGGGCTATACCTATCAAGGCGCTAATCGAACGTAATGCCAATGTCGATTGGGTAAAAGTAGATGACGTTATTTACGGCTGTGCTAATCAGAGCGGTGAAGACAATCGCAACGTCGGGCGTATGTCGTCGTTACTAGCTGGCCTACCTTATCAAGTGCCTGCCACTACGGTGAATCGCTTATGCGGCTCGTCAATGGATGCGTTAGCGATAGCGGCGCGTGCGATTAAAGCGGGTGAAGCCAACCTTATTATTGCAGGTGGTGTTGAGAGCATGAGCCGTGCGCCATTGGTAATGGGCAAGTCAGATCAAGCGTTTGGTCGTAGTCAAAAGCTCGAAGATACCACTATGGGCTGGCGCTTTATCAATCCAAAGCTTGATGAGCTATATGGTACGGAGACCATGCCGCAAACCGCCGAAAACGTCGCAGAGCAATTCAATATCAATCGCGCTGACCAAGATGCATTTGCATTACGTAGTCAACAACGTACCGCAGCGGCGCAAGAGGCAGGGTTTTTCAAAGATGAGATTACTCCAGTCAGCATCCCGCAACGCAAAGGCGAGCCTATCACCGTCGATACCGACGAGCACCCTCGTGCTGATACCACGCTTGAGAAGTTAACCAAACTGCGCCCTATCGTCACCGCAGAGGGTACAGTAACAGCTGGTAACGCTTCTGGTATCAATGATGGTGCAGCGGCTTTTTTAGTGGCATCAGAGCAAGCCGTTAAAGAGTTTAGTCTCAAGCCGCGTGCACGTATTGTTGCCTCAACTACAGTAGGTGTTGAGCCGCGTATTATGGGCTTTGCTCCAGCACCGGCGATGAAAAAGCTGCTTAAGCAAACTGGACTGTCACTTGATGAGATGGATGTCATTGAATTAAACGAAGCCTTTGCCGCTCAAGCTCTCGCTTGTACGCGTGACTTAGGGTTATCTGATGATAGCGCGCGCGTTAATCCGAATGGCGGTGCCATTGCCCTTGGTCACCCGCTTGGCGCCTCAGGCGCACGTTTAATTTTAACAGCACTCAATCAACTTGAGAAAACTGATAAGCGTTATGCCATATGCTCAATGTGTATTGGCGTTGGACAAGGTATCGCGATGATTATTGAGCGTGTTGTTAACGATTAAGCAGCACTATTAATAAATATCAATTAAATCACTCACCATTACTATTTCACGGACATCGTCAGGACTAAAAAGGATAATAATGATGCCTATATTTAACAACCAAGAAATTGCCCTAAACTATGCCACTTTTGGTGATAACAGCAATCCTGCTCTGATATTTTCTAACTCTTTAGGTACCAGCTATCATATGTGGCAGCCGCAAATCGATGCCTTACAAAACGATTATTTTATTATCTGCTATGACACCCGTGGCCATGGTAAGTCTTCCGCACCAAAAGGTCCTTATAGTTTCGATCAGCTTGGACAAGATGTGATTGATTTGCTTGATCATTTAAACATTGATAAAGCATTTTTTTGTGGCATCTCTATGGGCGGCATGACTGGTCAATGGTTAGCTATCAATCATCCTGAGCGCTTCCATCACTTGATGCTATGCAATACCGCCGCAAAGATTGGTAATGAGGCAGCATGGGTAGATCGCGCGCAATTGGTACGTGAGCAAGGTTTAGACCCTATCGCCACTACAGCTGCCTCGCGTTGGTTCACAGCAAGTTTTATCGATAACCATCCTGATGTAGTTAAAGCATTATCTGACGCTCTCGCAGCTGGCAGTAGTAAGGGTTATGCCAGCTGCTGTGAGGCATTATCTGTCGCTGATACTCGCGAGCAGTTAAAAACTATCCGTGTCCCAGTCACAGTGCTTGTAGGTTCTGAAGACCCAGTGACGACGGTTGCCGATGGTCAATATATGGTCGATCATATACCTAACGCTAAGCTAGCTACTATCGATGCCTCGCATATCTCGAATATTGAACAGCCTGAAGCATTCAATAAACTCGTGCGACAATATTTAAATGTTCAATAGCTCTATTGGTCACTAAAATTATCACATGAGCATATCAAAGCAATAACAAGGAAGTACCATCAAACAAGGAAGACAGTATGAAACGATCATTATTATCATTGGTTATCGGTATTTTTACTTTTAGCACATTTAGTGCTCATGCCAACATCAATATCGATAAAGAAGTTAAAAGTGTTGAAAGAAAAGTGATTGAATGGCGTCGGGATATTCACAAACATCCCGAATTGAGCAATAGAGAAACTCGTACTGCCGCTCTTGTTGCCAAGCATCTAAAATCACTAGGTATGCAGGTCGAAACTGATATAGCGCATACAGGTGTTGTTGGTTTTTTGAAGGGAGCTAAACCTGGCCCTACAGTGATGCTACGTGCAGACATGGACGCATTACCCGTTACCGAAAAAGCAGATGTGCCTTTTAAATCAACCATTGTGACTAAGTATATGGGTGAAGACGTTGGGGTCATGCATGCCTGCGGACACGATACTCATGTTGCTATGCTAATGGGAACGGCTGAAGTACTAGCTGCGGTTAAAAATGAATTGCACGGCAATATCATGTTTGTATTTCAGCCTGCCGAAGAAGGTGCCCCTGAAGGTGAAGAAGGCGGCGCTGAGCTCATGCTGAAGCAAGGCATATTCAAAAAACATAAACCCGAGGTCGCGTTTGGACTACATATTATGTCGAGCTTAAATAGTGGTCAAATTGGTTACCGAAGCGGCCCTATTATGGCAAGCGCTGATACCTTTGACATAACAGTAAATGGTAAGCAAACTCATGGCTCAGCGCCCTGGAATGGGGTCGATCCTATTTCAACTGCGGCGCAAATCGTTACCGGTGTTAATCATATAGTGAGCCGTCAGATTGATATTACTAAAGAGCCGGCTATTGTCTCATTCGGTAAAATAGGTGGCGGTGTACGCGATAATATTATTCCAGATAGTGTCAATATGATTGGTACTATTCGTAACTTTGATATGGATAATCGCGACCAAATTTTTGATAAGATGAAAACCACGGCCACTCATATCGCAATAGCATCAGGCGCTAAAGCTGACGTCAAAATCAATAAAGGTTATCCAGTTACGATTAATGACCCAGCGCTTACCGCGCAAATGTTACCAACGCTTAAAAATGTAGCAGGTAAAGACAATGTACTTGAGGTGCCTAAACTAACGGCATCTGAAGATTTCTCATTTTATGCCCAAGAAATACCTAGTTTATTTTTCTTTTTAGGCGGCACTCCAGTAGGACAAGACGTTAGCAAGGCGCCATATAATCATTCCCCATACTTTTATGTAGACGAATCATCATTCAAAGTTGGTACTAAAGCGCTTAGCCAACTAGCAATAGATTATTTGGCTATGAAAAAATAACTTTCTAAAAGAGCAATATCTATTGGTATGAGCACTTGCTTAACTCAATAATTAAAGTCGTCATTTTATCTCTTACAACCGATATAATTTAATAAAAATCGAAACAGCTCATATATTTAAAAGATATATGAGCTGTTTTTTCATCTACCTCTTAAGAAGTATTCTCTCTTACCAACAAGCGCATAAAATTCAGAAAAGCAGATATCTAAAGGTTTATTAGTTGTTTAGACATTATTTTAGTAAAAATACACTTTTTTATTGAAGCCATCTACTCGTACTTGTACTTTCTAATCTGCTATAAGATCAAAATCCATACCTTATAGGTATATATTTATACTTAGATGGTTTTTGACTTGCCCATCAGAAAACAATAACTTGTTAGATACTTATAAGGATATTACCCATGGAGAAATACGAATGGAATCACCAACCATAAACATCAATAAAGTTATTGATGAAGCCAAATTTGCTCCTTTTCATTGGAAGGTGCTGTTTTGGTGTCTATTGATCATTATCTTTGATGGTTATGATCTCATCATTTATGGAGTGGCCCTACCGTTACTCATGGAAGAATGGTCATTGACCGCGGTACAAGCAGGCTTTCTTGCCAGCGCAGCACTTTTCGGCATGATGTTTGGTGCCATGATTTTTGGTACTTTGTCTGATAAAATCGGTCGAAAAAAGACCATCATGATCTGCGTCGGTCTATTCAGTAGCTTTACCTTTTTCGGTGCTTTTGCTAATGGTCCGATGCAGTTTGCAGCTTTACGCTTCATTGCTGGTCTTGGTATCGGCGGCGTGATGCCGATTTGTGTGGCGCTGACCTCTGAATACGCCCCAAAGCGTATTCGTAGTACTCTAGTCGCTATTATGTTTAGTGGTTACGCGATCGGCGGTATGGCATCAGCATTATTGGGATCATTTTTGGTGGTAGATTACGGTTGGGAGATTATGTTTTATATTGCAGGCATCCCTACCTTACTCTTACCAATCATTTGGAAAATGCTGCCTGAATCCTTGATGTATTTGGTCAAAGAAAAAAGACATGATGAAGCCAAAAAAATCGTCCGCAAACTTGCACCACAAGAGACTATCACAACCTCTACTGACTTAATCTTAGATGAGCCAACCAAAGGCGATGACGCTCCTATCAAAGCGTTATTCCTAAAAAATAGAGGTTTTACCACCATCATGTTTTGGGTAGCTTTCTTTATGTGCTTGTTGATGGTATATGCTCTCGCCAGCTGGTTACCAAAGCTTATGATTCAAGCAGGTTATTCACTAGGCGCTAGTATGCTGTTCTTATTTGCGCTCAATATTGGCGGTATGGTCGGTGCTATTGGTGGCGGTGTGCTAGCCGATAGATTCCATCTAAAGCCTGTATTAACCGTTATGTTTGTCGCTGGTGCAGCCGCGTTGATATTACTTGGCTACAATAGCCCTCAAGTGGTGCTATATACCCTAATCGCGATTGCAGGTGCTACTACTATCGGCTCACAGATTCTGCTCTATACCTTTGTTGCTCAGTATTATCCGACTGCTGTACGTACGACAGCTATGGGCTGGGCATCGGGTATCGGTCGCATTGGTGCTATCGTAGGTCCTATCTTGACTGGGGCGCTACTCACGCTCGAGCTTAGCCACCAAACGAACTTCTTATTTATCGCCATACCAGGAATAATTGCAGCCGTTGCTATTTTCTTCGTAAACCTTAATGCAGCCGTAGATAGTAAAAAAATTCAAGAAAAACCAGTCACTTTAGACACACCTATAGCGACCTAAATTTGATTTCGACTCTATTTTAATTATACTTTACATTTGTATAACCTGATCGATCTGGCAGCATAAACGCAAGGCACTAAATGCTGCTAGACTTGAGGTTTTAGGGTTTTCGACCAATGGCAGTCCAGCCATGCTAATCTCAAGCTTACCGAATACCCCTTTCGCCATTATATGATGAATATTGTACTCAAGCGTTGGATCAGCGATTAACTCTACGGTTGTATCATCAAGGCCAACGCCTGCAATCGCAATCGTAGCGGCAACGTTTGAATTATCAGGGAATAAAGCAGCCGCTTCTCTAGCGGTACCCGTAAAAAACACAGTAGGTTCCACTAAATTATCGTAGTCAATAAGCCGATCTGCATGGCTTCCTTTCCAGCTCGATGGGTGCTTCTTACCTTGATAAACCACATCACTGAGTCCTGCGAAACTTGCAGCGTGTATGCCATCAATTCCAGCCACTGCACCCGCTAAGATATGAATTTCCACACCATTCGCTTCTGCAGTATCAGCAAGCGATATAGCAAACTTCTCATCAGTAAAAGCGCCGACAGATATAATCCCAAGTGGGATGCTCTTTCCCAATATTTTAATAGCATGTTCTTTGAGCCCATCCTGACCCGACATCTCAACTGCTAAATCAGGAGTTTCTATCAAATCGTCTACCGAAGTAATCACAGCTATAGACTCGCCTAGTTCAGTTTTTATAATCTCTGCGCTTCTGGTGCTGACCAATACTGTTGAGAGGATAATGTTTTTAGGCAACATCTCATGTACTTTTCTTGCCATAGATCCATAGCCTATAAACATCACGTTTTTCATACTTACTCCTATTTATTACTTTTTATATTTCTTCGCTTAGGCTATATAGTCTTGTGCTATTTTCATTCAGCTGCCCAAATATAGATTAAATATATTTTTGTAAAGCAATGATATTAATTGATGACATACCCTAAGACAATAACAAAACACTTTTATGCTGTTATTGGCTCTATATTCAATAGTAGCCATCATTCTGACTATGTGTTGCAAGCTGGGCTGCAAGTGGTACAGTAAAGAGGTATAGGCAATAGCTTTAAGGTAGTTTTTAGGATAGAAATTTTAATCCTATTCAAAGGGATTTTATTCAAAGGAGCTGAATACCAATGAGCATAACTAAACAGGCATCTATTCATATTCGTTGTGATTACGATTTAGCAAACGAATTTAAGTAAGTAGTCGAACAAAACGGATATATCAAATCACTTGTGATGTATGAATTGATGCAAGATTATATTAACAACTTTAAAAACCACAGTCTGCGATCCGAAAAGACGGTAATGGGTCAAGTCTTAAAAAAGTGAACTGGTGAATCTACCACATTACCTTCTATTTTAAATAATGCCTGTCTTATGCGCCCATACTCTTTTACTACACGCTTAGTAAACTGGATATTGGCATCTGTAGATTGGAATGATTAATTAAGTTGAGTGATTACTCAAATATATCTTGAACATTTATTTTAGTCCAGTTAAGATGATCATTGCTATATAAATTACTCCTACTTATAAACACTTCTAAAGGATAAATCATGCCATCAAATTACGGACAAAGAATTCAAGCTGGTGTCAAATTCCCCGATATAAACGTACAGATGCTAAATGGTGATATAAAGTCACTAGGTACGCCTGATAATGGTCATGACTGGAAATTGGTCGTGGTGTATCGAGGTCAACATTGTCCGATATGTACTAAATACCTCAACCAGTTAGAAACCGTAAAATCGTCATTTGCTGATGCGGGTGTCGATATCATTGCAGTATCAGGTGATAGTAAAGAGCAATTAGAGAGTCATTTAGAAAAATTAGATATCGACTTCCCTGTTGCCTATGGTCTGACTGTTGAGCAGATGAATACGTTAGGACTTTATATCTCAGAGCCACGTTCAGAGAAAGAGACCGATCATCCCTTTGCAGAGCCTGGTGTATTTGTGGTTAATGCTGATGGAGAAATTCAAATCGTTGATATCTCCAACGCACCTTTTGCTAGACCTGAACTTGAAGCCCTTGCGAATGGTTTAGCCTTTATTCGAAAAAATGACTACCCTATTCGCGGTACGCATCGTTAGACTCACTGTAAAAAATAATCCTTAATGACTGCATGAGTCTTTAAGGATTATTTGTATTTTTCATTGCTTTTATGATTGTCAAACTAAGACCTCAACACGATAGGATCAGGTTATGCTCAAATTTTATTTTCATCAAACCCCAAACCCGATGAAAGTAGCTGTCTATCTCGAAGAGACTGCCTTGCCGTATGAGTTGATCGCTATAGATACCTTAAAAGGCGAACAACATAGCCCTGAGTATCACGCTATTAACCCCAATGGTAAAACTCCGGCAATCGAAGATGATGGCAAACGCGTGTTTGATTCTACTGCTATCTTGATGTATCTCTCCGAAAAAACAGGGAAATTAGCCGGTAAACCAGAAGATCGTAGCGAGATGCTGTCATGGTTGATGTTTATAGCGACAGGTTTAGGACCGTTTTCTGGTCAATCCGTGCATTTTAGACATAAGGCACCAGAGAAAACGCCTTATGCTATCAATCGCTATCTTCGTGAAGCCGAACGTCATTACGAAGTGTTAGAGACCCACATGGAAGGTCGCGAGTATCTGGTTGGCGATGAGTATTCCATTGCTGATATTTCAGCTTGGGGGTGGATTGATAAAGCAACCGTAGTCTTAGGTGAGGAAGGTTTAGACAACTATCCTAATCTAAAGCGCTGGTTTGCAAATATAAGTGCTCGTCCTGCAGTCCAAAAAGCCCGAAATATTCCTAAAGGCATCGAGTTTAAGACCGAGTTTGATGATGTGGCAGCACGCGCGCTATATCCTCAAAACTTTGCTAAACCCGATAAGAATACCTAACAGCCAAAGAACGACTATCAAGTTAGAGGAATAATTGGCATAGGGTAAGAGTACGAAATATGATACTCACATGATTAAGATTGGTGACGGCGATCCATTCTCATCGGGTTTTGTGGCGATCCACCCTAACTCTAAGATTCCATCAGCTGTGTAAGAATACGCGCTCATTTACCCAACTCAAGGACGAGACATGAAAATACTCAGAACTCCCGATTCGCGTTTTGCAAACCTACCAGATTACAACTTTGACCCGCACTATCTAATGGTCGACGACAGCGAAGACAGTGAGCTGCGCGTGCATTATTTAGACGAAGGACCAAGAGACGCTGATCCAGTGTTACTGCTGCATGGGGAGCCTTCATGGTGTTATCTATATCGTAAAATGATTCCGATACTGACTGCAGCGGGACACCGCGTTATTGCGCCAGACCTCCCCGGTTTTGGGCGCTCAGACAAACCCGCGTCTCGTACTGACTATACTTACCAACGTCATGTCAACTGGATGCAATCCGTACTCGACCAATTAGATCTGAATAACATCACTCTGTTTTGTCAAGATTGGGGTGGACTGATTGGTTTGCGTTTGGTTGCAGAAAATCCAGACCGATTTGCTCGGGTAGCAGCTGGCAACACCATGCTCCCCACCGGCGACCACGATCTAGGTGAAGGTTTTCGTAAATGGCAACAATTCTCGCAGGAAATACCTCAATTTCATGTCGGAGGGACCATCAAGAGCGGTACCGTTACCAAGCTATCACAGGCGGTGATTGACGCCTACAATGCGCCATTTCCTGATGAATCCTATAAGGAGGGTGCTAGACAGTTTCCACTGCTTGTACCCTCGACGCCGGATGATCCTGCTTCAGAAAATAATCGCGCCGCATGGATTGAGCTGAGTAAATGGACAAAGCCCTTTATCACACTATTCAGCGATTCTGACCCAGTGACTGCTGGTGGCGATCGCATTATGCAAAAAATCATTCCCGGAACCAAAGGTCAAGCACATACGACTATTGCCAACGGCGGACATTTTCTTCAAGAAGACCAAGGTGAAAAAGTGGCTAAGCTTTTGGTCCAATTTATTCATGATAACCCGAGATAATTCATCATCACCCTAAGTG
Organism: Psychrobacter cryohalolentis K5; assembly: GCF_000013905.1. NCBI lineage: Bacteria > Pseudomonadati > Pseudomonadota > Gammaproteobacteria > Moraxellales > Moraxellaceae > Psychrobacter > Psychrobacter cryohalolentis. Next base: position 1,523,144 of record NC_007969.1, on the reverse strand, counting down.
ACTTAAAGTAAAAAATATAAAGAACTTTGCGCTATTTTCTATAATTTTTTGACAGCTTTTGCTTTTTGTTAGTCATGCTAAATGCTTCATTAAATCACTAGTTTATCTCTGCATCTTCTTTAACATAGATCCTATTCGATCATGATACTGAAAGCGACTACACTAATACGCTAGGATAGTGCTATATTTCAAAACAATAAATATCCACGCCCCTACTATTAAGGACTGACCAATGAGCAGAGAATTTACCCCACAAGAAGGCTCTTGCTCCTGTTATAGCAATACTTATACGATCAACAATCAGCCCATTGGACGCTTTATCTGCCACTGCACTATTTGCCAAGAATTCACTGGCCAAGCTTATAATGATGTGACGATTTTACTTAAACCCGATGTGAGTTCATTAAACCTTATCAGAACCAAATTTCGCCGTTGGAAACTCCCGCCAAATATTAGCCGCGGACTTTGTACGCGTTGCAACAAACCCAGTATAGAAATGGCGTTGGGCGGCAATCTAATATTAATACCCACAACAAATTATCCTGATGTGGCGGCACTACCCAAGCCAACTATGCATCTATTTTATAATCGCCGCACCAGCGATATAGAGGATGATTTGCCCAAGTACAACGGCTTTGTGCAAAGTCAGGCGATGATCTTGAAGGCGCTTGCTCAAGGTATGTATAAGAAGAGAGTCAGTAAACGCTAGTAGTATTAACTTTGATAGACTCTACCAATGATCATTTGGAACCCAATATGACTTCAACCGCAGTAGAAATTACGGTAAAAAACGCTGCCGATATCGCTATTATCGGCGGTAGCGGTCTGTATCAAATGCAAGCTTTGACCAATAAGCGCAGCGTTAAAATTGAGACACCCTATGGTGAGCCATCTGATGACATCGTGCTCGGTGAACTTAATGGCGTCACAGTTGCATTCTTAACGCGGCATGGTCAAGGACACAGGTTAACCCCCTCTGAGGTGCCTTATCGTGCCAACATCTATGCCTTAAAGACTTTAGGTGTACGCTATATCGTCTCAGTATCAGCGGTTGGCTCATTGCAAGAGAAGCTGAGACCATTAGATATGGTCATTCCCGATCAAATGATTGATATGACCAAGCAGAGAGTAAGCACGTTCTTTGGAGATGGTGCGGTCGCCCATGTGTCAATGGCTGACCCTTTATCGAATCTTTAATTGCTCTGTCCATCGCATTCGCTGCGTTAAACAATCTGGTACCAATGTTACGAGTGCGAGCCGTCTATCTAGCCTTTGTTTTTGGTCTGATTCACGGGTTTGGCTTTGCCAATGTGCTCGTAGATCTGCCACTAGCAACAAGTGAGCGCGTATTGGCATTATTAAGCTTCAATGTAGGGATTGAGCTAGGACAACTAGTATTCATTGCCATAGTATTTCCGATCGCGCTGTTATTACGTCATACGCGTTTTTATAAATCAGTTATATTTTATGCTGGCTCTTTTGTTAGTATCGCCATTGCATTGTGGTGGTTTTTTGAACGAATAACGTGATTAAAACGTTAAAATACATATAGGTTGTTCAACATAACATCGATACGTTATTGAATAATTTCGACTAGTTTTACAATGATTCCACTATGTTTGCTTTTATCATAAACACGGTTTAAGACATTAAAGAAGGGGCTAAGATTAATAATCTTAACCCCTTCTTTAATATTTGCAGCAGGAAATTTTATATTCTATAAATGGCTATTTATTCAGTGACAAAAGCAACCTTAGTCAAACCCGCAGTACTGGCGGCAGCCAGCACTTGCGCCACCATATCATAACGGGTGTCTTGATCTGCCCGCAGATGAATATTCGGATTAGCACCGTCTTTTGACGCTTCTTCAAGCCGCAATCGCAATTGCGCTAACGTCAGCGCTTCCTCATCCAAAAATAGACCATTGTCTTTATCAATGCTTATTTGCAATATCTCATCAGGCAAGCCGCTTACTGTGGCATTGGTATCGGGCAGATCTAGTGGTACGGTTGGATTCATCACTGTGGCTGTGACCAAAAAGATAATCATCAGCACCAGCATAATATCAATGAGCGGAATGAGATTCATCTCGCTCATACCTTGGGTCTCTTCATCACCTAGATGGAATGCCATACCTGCCTCCTTATTTTTCTTTATTCGTTAATTTATCGAATGAATAGCCACTGTCTATACTTTGCCATCAGCAACTTGACTATCAGTCACTTTGGCACCAGTTGCTTCAACGAGAGTTGCTTTGCTATTTGCTAGCATACTCGGTCGCATTGACTCGCCTAATAGACCATGCGCAATGTCATTGGCTCTATACAAGATCCGGCGATTCATACGCGTAATGACGTTATAGAAAATCACCGCAGGAATCGCGACCGCAAGACCTAGACCAGTCATAATAAGCGCTTCACCTACTGGGCCCGCTACTTGGGCAAGTCCTGCCTGCCCACTATCACCAATACTACGTAGCGCATGGAATATGCCCCACACTGTCCCAAATAGCCCAATAAAGGGTGCAATAGCAGCAGTCGTACCGAGCAGTGGTAACCCTTGCTCGCTTTGATAACGATATCGACCAATCTGCTGTAATAGCATCTGTTCGGTGAGAAGCCTGCGCTCTTCTGGACTAGCTTGCAAAGTGGGCGGTATCTGATTGTGTATTTGCTGAGCTAAGTCAACGACGACGGTTTTAGCCAACTGATGGCTATAGTACAATCGTAAAATCCCTGTCACCCAAGACACAATCGACAAAGCAAATAATGCGAAAAATAAACTCTTAGTAATGATATCCGTATATTGCCAATAATCTGTAAAATCCATATAGACTCCTAAAAGCAGTTAAGTAGCTAGTGAGGCTGACAATACATTTTTTATGAACACATTCTTCATATAGTCGGTTTAATCAAAAAAGGAAAACGAGCTATTACTTAGATTAAGGTCGCTCATATATTAATGACATCGGTACAATGCCATTAACAGGTCGCTCATTTTGTTGGAACGGTTTAAGTTGTCCTGCTCTGACTTGGGTCATCGCTGCAATATCAACAATCTTATTACCCGATGATTCGAGCAATTGCACATCCGTAATGTAGCCGCTTTTATCAACATGAAGCTCCAATAATACAGTGAAGATATCGCCTGATTGACTAGTCACTTCACGCCAAATCGCCGACGGTAGGTCTGTTTCAGGTTTCTTCTGATCAAGCCAGCTGGCTTGCTCCTCCAAAAAGTCAACTGCCTCATCATTGAGATTAAGCTGTTTTCGTTTCTCATTACTCTTGCCAGCCTGCGTTTGCAGCAGCTCTTGCCCTGCGCGTTTTCTACCTTCTTGCCACTGACGTGCTTGATCACGATTGAATTGTGCTGTCACCGATCGGATTAACGACGCTATATCTATTTCTTCTTCAGCCTTAATCTTAACTGTTTTTCTCGTCTCTTTTATGACCAGCCCTTGCGTTGACATATCTGTTGATTCAGGGCTGACCTGTTCTGTCATCGCTTGAACCAAGGCTACAATATCCTGTTCTTCTTCCGCTATTTCTTTGGCAATTTCTTCCGATTCTTTGGTCGTATTTTTCTGTACCAAGACTGGCAGTTGAGTTTCTTTTGTTATCTTAGTCTTTTCTGGATTTGACTGATTTTTTATTGGATCAGGTGTTTGTTTTTTTGGTTCAGAACTTAAAGGTTTAATAGAATTTAGCGGTTTACTAAAGGTTGGCTCTGACACAGCATTTACTGACTTAGCTTCTACCTGTTTAGTACCTGATAGTTCAGCGGATTTTTTCTCTGATTGCGGCAGTCGTTGAGGAGCAGGATTAGAGTTTGTAAGGATATTTTCGGCACGACGTTCTTCAGTAGCCGCTGCGGATGATTTTGGCAATGTCACTAGCTCTAATTGGATTGCCTGAGGCTTAGCTGCTTTAGCCTTTAAAATTTCAGGGCTATCCATAGATATCACAGCCCATACAGTAAGACCGTGTAATATAATCACAAAAATAGTTATCCAAGCACTGATAGAGCCGCTGAGACGGGTAAATGGATGTAGTATCATGATGATTTATTAGGCAGCCTATTAGAAATAGCAGTTGAATAATTGTCCATCAACGATAGCAAATATTTGCCTATAAGCGTCAGATTATATAGTAATTTTTATGGAGTGCTGAAGTAGCTTATTGTGCTTACAGTGATGAATGTATCTATTGCAAGAGCAGGACTGATATTACAGCCGGCTTTCATTATTAGCGAAGCGCTTATGAGTGGTAAACTGGTCGTAGTGTTGCTAAAAATTGAACTGAGGCTTTGGGCTTATATGTAGTTTATGCCCACATTCAACTGCTACCACAGAAGGTGAGACGCTTTATTGATTTTATGGACTGGTATTATGGTACACCACTGTACTGGGACAAGCCTATGACTAAAAACTAGCCATTATTATTAATGTTAAATATGAATGATAATATTTTTTTGGCATTAATACCTTGAATTTACTTAGATTAACAATGGCAACTGATAAAATTCAGCATATATCGAGGTGCCGATCAGTACACATACAATATTGAGCCAGACCAGACGAACCTGAGTAACTGACCAACTTATCTGCCAATCAATTTTGTCACGCGTCCTTAGCCACTCTGTCACACTAATCGCTACTGTTAGCCATAATGCGCCTACCAAATAACCTCCCAGTACATCGCTCAAATAATGCTCATTCAGCAAAATCCTGCTTAATCCTATCAATAGTGAGAAAAAAACAGTAATCACAGCTATCCGAACTTGCGTGGCAAAGTTGCGACTAAAACGAATGGCCATGTAAGCCAGAAAACCATATAACGCAACCGTAACTGTCGCATGTCCACTGGGAAAAGAATCTGTCTGCTCAAACAATAAAATATCTACTGGTCGCGTGCGATGAAATAATAGTTTACTGAGGAAAGTAAATATCGTACTTCCTAAAGTGGCTATTAAGAACCCTACCAATATATAGGGTTGGCGAATCACCCAGCAGAGGATACAGACTAGCAATACGATTAAACAGGTCGTTGCAGTAGAGGCAAAGCTAGTAATAAAAATAAAAAACGTCACTACAGGCGACTCACTCAGCATACTCATCTGCTGTGACACGAAAAAATCCGTTGCCACAATAGTATCTGACGTAACCACATCTTCAACCAAACCAAAAAACAAAGCTAAGATATAACCCATGACTAAAAATAAAACCGTCAGAGGCAATCCATAAAAGTGCTGTACAGTAAGCCTTTGCAACGAAGCATGATACAGTTTTGGATAGTTATTTTTTAAGCGAGTGAGTCGTTTGCTTTTTCCAAAATATTGTTCGAGCACCGTCCAACATGTCGGCACCTGATTCAGTACCTTCTGACCATAGCGAATTATCACAGACTGTAAAACCCATAAAACAACCACCACTAATAGAATAAAGACTCCTAAAAGCAACAATTGCTGATTTTTTTGGATGAGCGTAATCATGAATGAGAAGTCTCTTGTACAGCCGTTTTTGTGAGTATTTTATGAGTTTTTAGAGTATCAGATACAATCTGACCTTCGTTATCTATTATGCATCTAATATAGACTTCTTAACATCTTCTTAACAGGGTAATTGCTACCTTAGAGAATAACATTTATCTCACTCTATTAAGAAGTCTGTGTATGTCAAAACACTTAATTACCGATCTAGCCATTGCAGAAACCCATAATATAAGTCTTGCTAAAAATAATAATGCAACTTCCGATAAAAATAAATTTTATCATCGTGAAGTCAATCTTACTTATCTGATTATAGTGGTTACGCTCTATCTCGTTGCTACTGCAAATATTGGCTTCTTTAAACAAGTATTAACGATCTATCCGTTTGCTGATAACATTGGTTTTATCGTTTCTCTGACTGGCTTACTGTTTGGGCTGATGTGGTTATTGTTTCAGCTATTATGTTATCGACCGACAGCAAAAGTAGTACTTATTGCTATGGTGCTGATTGCGGCAGTATGTGGTTACTTCACCGATGCTTATGGAACGATATTTGACACTGGCATGTTGGTTAACAGCTTGCAGACAGACCAAGCAGAAGCGATGGGTTTGATAGCACCAAGCTTTATTGTTCGACTGCTACTATTGGGTCTGCTACCTGCTTTCTTAATTAGTAAGATTCGTATAAAGCGTTTGTCTATAGTTCGCTCAATCGTGCAAAAGACAATCACCTTGATAACGTCTATTGCGATAATAGCGGTTTGCCTATTACCATTTGGAGATCAATACGCCAGCTTTTTCCGCCAGCATAAAATAGTACGTAGTTATACCAATCCCATTACCCCTGTTTATTCTGTTATCAAACTCGGTACCGATTACGTCGATGAGCTACGCCGCCCTGATACCTTGATACTGCATGCGCCAGATGCAAAGCGTACCGCAGCCGTCAGTAGCACAACGAAACCTAAGCTGATGGTGTTCGTAGTCGGTGAAACGGTTCGCGCTGACCATATTGGCTTGAATGGCTATAAACGCGATACGATGCCGTTACTTGCCAGCCAGCCGGATATCTATAGCTACAAGCATGCGACCTCTTGTGGTACGTCGACTGCTTATTCAGTACCTTGCATGTTCAGTTATGCAAACCGAAGCGATTACGACGTTGACACTGCTGAATATAATGAAAACGTGCTTGATACCCTCAACAAACAAGGCGTTAATGTTATCTGGCGGGACAATAACTCTAGCTCTAAAGGCGTGGCAGATCGAGTCACCGTTGAGGACTATAAAACGCCTAAGCTAAATCCTAATTGTGATATTGAATGTCGTGATATTGGCATGTTGGACGGTTTTGATACTTTAGTTAAGTCGGACACAGGGGTCAAGACAGCTGCGAAGCCACAAGATACACTGATTTTATTACATCAAATGGGCAATCACGGTCCTGCTTATTATCAACGTTATCCCAAGGAATTTGAAGAATACAAGCCAGTCTGTATGACCAACGAGTTATCTAAGTGTGATGCTCAATCCGTTATAAATGGTTATGACAATGCGATTCGCTATACCGATTACTTTTTAAATGCCGTCATAGATACGCTAAAACCCTACGAGCAAGACTATGACGTAGTGATGGTATATATTAGTGATCATGGGGAAAGTCTGGGTGAAAACAATGTATATTTACATGGTCTGCCGTACGGTATTGCGCCGAATGCGCAAAAACAGGTGCCAGTCATTATTTGGTCACCTAAAAACAATGGCATCAATCCTAAGAGTCTGTCTAATATGACCAATCAGCCAGTGTCACATGATTTTATTACGCCAACCTTATTGCATTTTTTTGGTATCACTACTCAAGAAGTAGCGTCAGAACCCACCTTTTTTAAGACTACCCATTAAACTTTTTTATTCAATTCACACTTTTTGTAGATAGTAGCCATTATGTATAAGATACTTATTATTGAAGACAATCCTGATATCGTAGCCAATATCTATGCTTTTTTTGAGCCAAAAGGTTTCGAGTTGGACAATGCCCATAATAGTCTGAGTGGCTTGGCACTGGCTTCAAGCAATCGCTACGATGTTATATTGCTCGACGTGATGCTTCCCGGTATGGATGGTACTAAGCTGTGCAAAACGCTTAGAGAAGAGCTGCATGATAAGACGCCCGTATTGATGCTGACCGCGCGTGATACTGTTTTGGATAAGGTTGCAGGGTTTGATAGTGGTGCGGATGATTATTTGGTCAAACCTTTCTCATTGGTTGAATTAGAAGCTCGCATCAAAGCATTAATACGCCGCCATCAAGATGAACATTTTCAGCACAATATAGAAGTTGGCAAGCTGTCTCTAAATACTGAGGAACACAGTATCAAACGAGAAGACAAACCATTAAAACTAACCCCAACGGGATTCAAAATCTTACACACTCTGATGATTGCCTCGCCTCGGGTAGTCAGTAAAACTGAGCTTGAGGAAAAAGTATGGGGACAAGATGTGCCAAGTAGTGATGCGCTTCGCACCCATTTGCATAGTGTGCGTGCGCAAGTTGATAAACCGTTTGATAAAGTCATGATAGTAACAATGGCTGGTGTTGGTTACCAAATTATTGACCCAGACAAAGTTTGAAAATTCATAATACAATTTAAAGATTGAAGTTTACTATAAGTAGTTACGCCCGTACTTCCCTATCTATTACCTGACTCTAAATAAGCACCTGCCATGTTCACTATAGAATCCATCGCTAATAAGTTTCGAATCTCCTATTTGTTATTTGCCTTACTGCTTTGCACAACGTTCGTCAGTATTTTTATGTACGCTGAGATGCGAATCGAACAGGACTTAGTGAAAGGACGTCTTTTACAACAGCTGCAACTTAGTCAAGAAAAAGAAGGTGAACAGGCGGCTTATACAGCAAATCCTGGTATTAAAATTTATCGTTATGACAGTGCGCCAGAAAATTTAAAAGCGATAGCAAACGGAACTGTTCAAGAGATGCAGGTAACCGTGAACAATCAAACGGGCGATACTGAAACGAATCTTCATTTTTTTGCCCATCAACAAAATGAGCAAAAATATATTTTGACCTACTTAGAAGGGTCCGAGATGGTGATGGAAAACTATCCTGTTTTAGCTATCTTTGAAGAGTTAGAGGATATATTTGCAGATGCACTAAAAATTGCGGTTGTTTTGAGTTTGCTCATTGCAGCGCTATTCTCTTACTTATCCTCTAAGCAAATCATCAAGCCTTTACTAGATTTAAAGCAAGCCGTAGAAACCGATCATCAAAACCTCACTGACTTAACCCATTTACCCTCAGAAGTTGGGGTGTTGGCACGTGCTATCGATGAAAAAAATCATAAACTAGAGCAATATCTAAAACGTGAGCAGCTATTTACTGGCGATGTCAGTCATGAATTACGCACACCGTTGACCATTATCATGGGTGCATCGGAGGTACTAGCCTCACAACTTGAAGAAAATAGTCGCCTGAGCGAATTCGCCAACCGTATTAGTACGACCGCCAAAGAAACCTCCGAAATCATCAGCGCTTTATTACTTTTATCGCGCGCGCCTGAACAGCTGGACACACCGCAAACCTCTATCAACACCATCGCCCTTAATGAAGTGACACGCTTAACATATTTGCTCCGCCATAAACCGGTAACTTGTAAAGTAGTCGCTGAGCAAGATTACATAGCAAATGTCCGCCCTGAGCTGCTAAAAATGGCATTGGGTAATTTAATAAAAAATGCGTTTCAATACACAGATGATGGTGAAGTCATTGTCACTATCGATGCTGAAAAAATTACGGTGACTGATACTGGTCTTGGTATTCCCGAAATTATGATGCCTTTACTCTATGAGAGATTTGAGCGTCTGAATGACATAAATACCAGCGATCAGGTAGAAGGTAGCGGTTTGGGTCTTAGCATTGTGCAACGTATCATGACTCATATGAACTGGGAGCTTATGCATCAAGACAATGCTACAGGTGGTAGTACGTTTAGCATTTATTATAATAAATGCCATATATAAGTCTTCACTGTATTTCATGAATCAACCAATCAATATTGTCTTAACGTTTTCTTAATATCCCCTGTTTTATACTGTTTCCATAAGAACAGTATGCTAATTTTTTGTTTGATTATTTTTTTAATTATTCAAAACATCTAGCGTAACTCAATATTAATGCGTATTAAGAATTCAATATGAATACAATCAACTCCGAATCAAAAAATCAAACGACAGCCACCCATCTGCTCACGCCTAATAGTTATGCCAGTCTTGCCAAAGGCAACAAAGGTCTTTCTCGTATTGTTAAAGCCACCGGTTATTCTCTAGATGGTTTTAAAGCCGCTTATAAATATGAGGCGGCTTTTAGACAAGTATTCTGGCTCAATAGCGTCTTGTTAATGGCCATCATACTTATACCTTTTGATATCAGCATAAAAATGATGCTGACAATCACCTCTTTTTTATCCCTTATCGTTGAGCTGTTTAATACCGGTATTGAAGCCAGTGTTGATCATACCTCAACGAACCAACATCCACTCGCTAAAATAGCTAAAGACGTAGGTTCTGCGGCGCAATTTTTGGCGTTATTGCTTTTGTTTGTCTTATGGGTAATGGCGTTCTGGAACCTTTTATATTAAGTAAGGCTCAGAAATTTTCGACTTAATATAATTTAAAAGGAGACTCAATGACGCTAGTAAAAAACACAACTGATTGGACGTGGCTCAAGCTGCTGTGCTTAACGATTATTGCGACATTGACGTTTGAGCACAGCCAATTTGACGTTCGTATTAGTAATCTTTTTTATACGAATGGACATTGGCTTCTTGAAAAAGGCGCGCAGCCTTATAGATTTATCTTTTATGATTCTCCAAAATTATTATTAATATTATTTGGCGTCTATTTAATAATGGTATTAATTTGGCACTATTGGCAACGTCGATACGCTAATACTGTGAATGCTAAAGTGTTTTTTATTAGACCAATCGCAGCGTTGTCTAGCCGAGAAGTAGGTTATTTATTAATCACTATCATCATAGTACCTACGGTTATCGCAACCCTCAAGAGCTTTACCCATGTTAGCTGCCCAAATAGTTTATTTCTTTTCAATGGTGATTTACCATATCTCAATCTTTGGCAAAACATACTCGCTAAAACGCCTGCGAAGTGCTTTCCAGCGGCGCATGCCAGTGCAGGATTTTCTTTATATGGATTGGCATTTTTACCGACAGTACAAAAATATCGCTATAAAATCTTTGCAATAGTCACAGTTTTAGGATGGACGATGGGGCTATATAAAATGGCATTTGGCGACCATTTTTTTAGCCATACTTTAGTCTCGATGTTGTTATCATTGACGCTTACCTGTGCGCTTGCCAGCCTATTTTTCAGAAGGTCTTTAAAATAATAAACTTAGACAATTTATGAGTTGCATTGTGATAATGCCATTGGAAGTTTGTTTTGAGGCTGGCTTGTAATATCTTAGATATAAATATAAAAAAAAGGTTGTTATCGCTATATTAAAAATAGCGATAACAACCTTTTTATGATGGTTTTTCTTATGTGGTGTTATAAAATTAGGATTAGAGAAGCTATTAATTAGCGTAAATCATCAACGACCGCTAACATGGCAACTAGCGACGCTTCTCCCAATTTAATAGAACGCTCTGGTGACCAACCCGTATCTGCATCAGGTACATTATTGTTATCTATGAACGGCATCTCTAAAGTATTGGCTAGGCAGTCAAAACGTTCGGCCACCCAGTGAGTGGCGAGCGTCATATTCGCTGTACCCGGTGCATCAACGTCATAGCCTTCTTCAGTCTGAAAGTCAGCACTGGCCAGCTTTAACACTTCTGCAAATCTATCACGGAGTCGGGCGAGTCGGTCATTATAATTAGGCGTCCCTTGAGAGCCAGCAAGGAAGACAAAAGGTATCTCTTCGTCACCATGTACATCATAGAATAGATCAACGCCAGTCGCTTCCATTTTCTTAATAACATGAAACACTTCAGGGCTTTTTTCTAAACTCGGATTTGACCAGGCGCGGTTTAGGTTCGTTCCGACTGCATTAGTACGTAGGTGACCACGTACACTGCCGTCGGGGTTCATATTCGGCACAATATAAAAGTTTGCTTTATCTAATAATAATTTGCCAGTCGCATTATCACCGTCTAATAAGCTATACATGAGACCTTCGACTAACCATTCAGCCATGGTCTCACCGGGATGCTGACGCGCCGTGATCCAAATGTTGCGCTTACTCTCGTCACTACTGCTATCGCCATCACTAATTTTAACTAAGGTTAAGTCGCGCTTATCAAGCGTTTCACCTAAATGCTCTAACGTCACAAATGGATGCATTTGTACAGCGGCTAATAAATCTTGATGACGCTCATAGCTGTAAGGAGCAAAAAAAGCAATTTGAATGGTTTCACATTCCATGTCTACGTTTATGGTCAGCTTGCCGTCTTTATAAGAGGTGGGCAGGCGGAACCAATACTCACGATCATAGGAAGCAACTGCTTGATAACTCTCCCACCCTCCAGGAAACGCGGCTTCCCCTGCATTTAGGATATTGAGCACATATTGCTCGCCAATTTGACCGGTTATACGAAAGTTAAACCATTGAAAAAACTCGCCACCGACGTCCGGACGAATAGCCAATTGGATATCTTTTTTATCTTCTAAACTAATAACCTCAATATTGCCCGCGTCAAAATTTGCCGTGATATGCATAACCTGTCCTTAATCAGTTTTTATGGTAGTGCTTTAAAGAATATGTTGGAGTATCAGATAGTGTAATAGTGTAGCAGTCAACGCAAAAATGAGCTATGCCGAAAAACGCTAAAGCTTAAATTTGGCATAGCCGTATATAAAAATCCCATTGCACCTGCTTGCAGTCACGCTAACAACCTTTTATCCTTTCGCTCTTTACTACCATAAGTAACAAGCTTTATGCACCTTTTCTGCAACCTGTTATATAAGTACTAACTATATAATCATGATTTAGATGATGGCATATAACTTTAAACGACATACTATTCAGCTATTCGGCTTAGAAATTATTTAGCTTAGAAGCTATATTTGGCCATGATTTCGACTTGCTGACCTTTCTTTACTTGCGATAATGTCTTATCGCTTCGATCTCGCCATTCAATACCAAAATCGAGATCTGGTAAATAATTATAGACAAGGTTTATACTTTTTACATTGACAGAAGTATCAGCCGCATCATCTACATTAATCTCGCCATAACGCATATTACTCAGAAGTTTTTCTGAAAATTTATGCCTATACCCTACCGTAAAGCCCGTTTGCGACACAAGTTCGCCGTTTTCAGCATCACAATCTATGGCTCCAGTGACCCCAAGCATTTTTCCGACACATACTGTCGAATAGACACCCATCCCTTTACCATTGAATACGCTCGCATGTAATGAGTCATTACCCAGTTTGAGTTTACCAGCCAAAGAAGCACCGAGGCCTACATCTGAATCGTTTCCATTTTTAGCCTCACGCGCAGTGACCGCTAGGTTATAGCTAAGATCAGATATGTTATTTTTATAGCTGACCACCATATCAGGCAGGTTAGCGTCCTCATAAACAGGTTGTTGAGCGGTAAAACGAAGCCCTTTATGGGTATAATGCACCGTCAAATCTGGACGGATATCAGCGCCCCCACCCGAGATGGTTCCTAATCCCGTACCTCGAAAGTCGAGCTGTTCAGTCAAAAGTGGGTAGACTGCCAAAAACTGACCATTCCATGTCTTTCCTACGGTCAAATCATTGACCTGAACATAAGCATGGCGAAGTCGCAAGTCTGAACCGCCATTTGCGGCATTGCCATAAAAATCCCCTTCAATAAAACCCGTTAATTTTTTATCCTCTACCTTCTTAGTGGTTTTCAGATTGATCCTAGATTGCCGTGCATTGCCTTTGAACTCTGACTCGCCTTCATCTGGAGAATAAAATATACCCTCGGCTTTAACATAACCACCGATACTTAGAGTAGTATCTGCATTTGTGATAAGATCTATGGCTTGTGCTTGTGCACATACCCCAAGAACCGCCAAACCAAAAGACAACTTTTTGATATAAAGCATGATCTATACATTCCTTGTATTGTTTGAAAATTCCTTTAAATGCCTATCGCTACTGTATTTTGTTACTTCATAAATACCAGTACTATCTCCTTGTACAAAAACACATGTCTCCTACTTTATTGAACCCTTTCAAAAGCGCTAATAGCGGCTTTTTTTGTCTCGTCGATATTTTTCTTTTGTCCAGTGGCTTTATCAAGATATACCAGTACTGACTCACCGCTAGCAACGATAGTATTCATAGCGGTACTATAATAGGTATATTCATGAATCAAGCTGGCATTGCCAATTTTCTTAATTCGAACTCCAATCCATAAGGTATCGGGGTAGACCACTGGTTTGAAATATTGGCAGGATGATGCTGCCATGACTGAAAAAGTGTTTTTATTAAATAGATTTAATTGGCTGTTATAGTGAATACGAGCATTTTGGGCATAAGTGTAATAGACCACATTATTGACATGACCAAAAGAATCCATATCGCCCCACTCTACTTGTTGAGAGTAAATGACTGCAAAACCATGCATAGGATGGTTATTATCTTTATTAAGCGTCTCTTGTATTTCTGGTAATTTTTCTAAAGCTTTCATAATTATCTCGTCTAGTCACGCCAATGAACATACCTACTCAAATTATCAGTAAGCTGCATTAACTGTTTTCTTGCAGTTACTAATAAATATGTTTGGATTAGATTAATTTTTCTGCGTACATCATCCGCATCTTTTTCTTATCAAGCTTACCCACACTGGTCTTCGGCATTTCTCTTAAGAACTTTATTTCACTTGGGACGCCATACTTTGGTAAATAGCCTTTTTCAACCGCTTGATGACCCAATGCTAAAATTTCCTCCGCTTTAATATCGGTATGATCAGGTTTCAGGACCACTAACGCTAGAGGACGTTCGCCCCATTTTTCATCCGCTACTCCAATAACGGCCACTTCAGCAACGCAAGGATGGAATGATAAAATATTTTCGACTTCAAGCGAGGATACCCACTCGCCACCTGACTTGATGACATCTTTGAGTCTATCCGTAATTTTTAGAGTACCATCAGCGGTAATGCAGGCAATATCTTGGGTATGCATCCAGCCACCACGCCATAACTCATCGCCAGCATCTGGATTCTTAAAATAGCTTTGGGTCAGCCAAGGCGCTCGAACGACGAGTTCGCCGGTCGACTCACCATCCATCGGTAAAGATTTGCCGTTCGCATCCCAAAGCTCCATCGATACCAGCATAATTGGTGAGCCAGAAAGACAACGATAGTTGATCTGCTCTGTCGTTGTCATAGTACTTGTCTGATCACCAAATGCCATTCTGGCAAGGACAGGACAGGACTCTGACATTCCAAACCCCGAGATGAACTCTATGCCACTTTCAATAGCGGCTTCAGCTAGAGCTTCGTTTAATTTGGAGCCCCCTACTGACAATTTAAGACCGTTAAACTTGCGTCCTCGGGTTGCCATTTCTTTGATTAACATTTGTAAAATGGTTGGGACACCATGTGATAGCGTTACCTTATGCTGTTCAATCAAGTCAACCAATACTTCGGATACATAGCGCCCTGGATACACTTGTTTTAGCCCTATCATGGTTGCCCCATACGGCCAGCACCAAGCATGCACATGGAACAATGGCGTCATTGGCATATAAACATCATTATAGCGAGCACCTTGACCTTCGGCGCTGAGTGCAGAGGCAAGCGTACTCGATAGCGTCTGTAATACGATCTGTCGATGGGTAAAGAAAACCCCTTTTGGGTCACCCGTCGTACCACTGGTATAAAATGTGGTAGCAATGGTATTTTCATCAAAATCGGGAAAATCAAACTCATCACTGGCAGCGGCTAGCATTGCCTCATACTCACCTTCAACATAATCTGGCATGCTAGTTTGCTGAGCTTTTATAGTGTCTTCATCATACTCAGCATCATCCAACCAAATAATTTTCTCAATAGAAGGGGCTTCATGACGGTAGTTTTTAGCCATTGGCTCAAACTCAGCATTAAGTAACAAAGCTTTTGGTTTAGAATGATTGATGGTATACAGCACTTTATCTTCAGCCAAGCGTACATTGACCGTTTGCAAAATCATTCCAGACATAGGCACAGCAAAGTACGCTTCAAGGTAACGATGACTGTCCCAATCCATAACAGCAACCACATCACCTGCTTGCAAACCCATGTTTTTAAGTACGTTTGCCAAGCGATTAACACGCTTAAAAAATTCAGAATACGTATAAGTAACCTTATCCGCATAACTAATGGTTTGATCTTTAGAGGCGATTTTTGCACGGTTTAGTAGCTGTTTGATAATCAAAGGAAAACCATAGGCTTCTTGAGCTTGCTGGTAATCCTCATGTTGGTTAAGTATCGTAGTCATTATGGTCATCCTTGATAATAAAAAATATATGGCAAAAGTATTGAAAGGGTTAGACTCGTTCAATCACCATGGCAAGCCCTTGCCCAATGCCAATGCATAAACTGACCACCGCGTATTTTTCGCCCGTACGCTGTAGCTCACGCGCCGTACTTAACGCAAGTCTTGCGCCTGATGCACCCAGCGGATGACCGACGGCAATTGCTCCGCCGTTAGGGTTGACGCGTTTGTCATCAAAGTCAATATCTAAACCTTTCAAGCAGCCGAGTACTTGCGAGGCAAACGCTTCATTAATCTCAATAATGGACATATCATCAAGGGTCAAATTTGCACGTTTCAATGCCAGTTTAATCGCCTCAACAGGGCCTACGCCCATAATATTAGGCTCAACACCCATAGCACCGGACGAAAGAATCTTAGCGATAGGCTTAAAGCCTAACGTTTCCTCTGCTCGCTTTGACCCAATAATCAACGCAGCTGCACCATCATTGATACCTGACGCATTGCCTGCTGTGACGATACCTTCATTATTTAAAGGTTTTAGCTTTTGTAGTGCCTCAACAGTAGAGCTGGCACGAGGATGCTCATCTTCTACTATTGCTTTTTCGGGTAACTTTTTACCTTGCGATACCATAATTGGTGTTATTTCATCGTTGAAGAACCCAGCTTGTTTTGCCGCTTGGTATTTGGCTTGCGAGGCCGCTGCAAATTTATCCGCTTCTTCGCGAGTGATACCGTATTTGAGGGCGACATTATCACCCGTTTGCGGCATGCTATCGCTGCCAAACTGTTTTTCGATGATAGGATTGGGGAACCGGCTGCCAATAGTCGTATCAAATACTTTAAATTCACGACTAAAAGGCTGCTCAGTCTTAGCAAAGACAAAAGGTGCGCGGGTCATGGACTCAACGCCCCCTGCTAAAAATATATCCCCTTCATGACAAGTAATACTACGAGCGGCATCGATAATGGTCGATAGTCCTGAAGCGCATAAGCGATTGACGGTTTGACCGGGTGTTTTGACATCTAATCCTGCCAATAACGCAGCATTGCGGGCGATATTGCGTGAGTCCTCACCAGCTTGATTGGTATTACCGATCAGCACTTCATTAAAGATATCATTAGGTAATTGATGCTTTTCAACCAAAGCTTTCATTACTGTCGCAATCATGTCATCAGGACGAACGGTGGCTAATGCGCCTCCATGGCGACCAAAAGGGCTTCTTAATCCGTCATAAATATAGGCATCTAACATAACTTTTCCTTGTTGTGTTTTGAGAGTTTGTCTTATTAAAATATATGGTTTAGCAAGATTGCTAGGTTGTTGGTATTAATATTAATGATTAGTTTGCTGAGTAAATAGTGAAATACCTAGCGTGGCGCGGCGTTGTAACCACGGGCTTGGGCGATAACGCGGATCACCTGTTAACCCATAAATACGCTCTAAGATAAGTAAGATTCTCTGAGCCCCAAGCTCGTCTCCCCATGAAATAGGGCCATATGGATACCCTAATCCAAGCTTGACGGCATTATCGATATCTTCAGGAGACGCAATGCCTTGCATCGCAATATCACAGCCTAAATTAATCACCATAGCCACGACTCGCTGCGCCACAAACCCAGTGCTTTCAGTAATTAACGTGGCATCAACAGCAGCATTTGAACCTTCATCCGAGCTTTTACCGAACTTATTATTTTTACCAAATAAAGCATAAGCTTGTGCAATAAAGTTATCTTGGGTGACAATACTTGGCATCAAGGTGCGATGCTTAGATAAGTCAGTCAGCATATCAATAGCGACTGCTTGGTTAGGATTGACTTGATAGCGGATAGCCGCATTGGTTGTATCCTCGCCATAGATTGCCAGTAATACTAAACTATCAGGGTTTGGCTTATCATTATCGTCGATAGTAATACCATTAGCGTTTAGATGATCAATCAGCTGTTGTCTATCTTCTGCTAAATCTGCGCCAATCCAAACTGAGATATTTGAGGTATCAGACCCTGTTTTAAGAACTAATGATTCAAACAATGATTGTTCAGACGTATCTGCTGACACTTTTTGACCGTCTTGTTTTTTATTTTCTGTGTAGTGATAAAAGCCTTCACCAACTTTACGCCCAAGCTTGTTACCCGTTAGCATTTGACGGGTCAAGGGATGCGGACGATAGCGAGGCTCAAAGTAATATTGATTATAAATCGACTCCATAACTGGATGAGAGACATCGATACCCGTAAGATCAAGCAGCTCGAATGGCCCCATGCGAAAGCCAGCGCCGTCACGTAAAATATGGTCGATGTCCTCGAAACTTGCAACTCCCTCGCCTAATATTTTCAACGCTTCTGTACCGTAAGCTCTACCGCCATGATTGACGATAAATCCTGGGGTATCTTTTGCCACCACCCCTAAATGTCCCATGCGTTTGGCTAAAGACGTCAGCGTCTCAACCACTGAAGATTTGGTAGAGATACCCGGAATAACTTCAACGATTTTCATTAAGGGTACTGGATTAAAAAAGTGAAATCCTGCCACACGCTCTGGGTGCTCGCAATTAGAAGCAATCGCGGTCACCGCTAGCGAGGAGGTATTGGTTGCCAAAATCGTCTCGGCAGGAACAATGCTTTCTAACTGTTTAAAAAGCTGTTGTTTTATTTCTAAATTTTCAATAATTGCTTCAATAACGACATCAGCCTCGGCAATTTTGGCTATATCTTCAATCACGATCAGATTTTTCAAAGTAGATTGCAGCTGCTCATCGGTGAATTTACCTTTGGCGGCTAGCTTCTCTAACATAGCTTGAAGCGATTGGCGTCCTTGCTCAGCAGCGCCTGCTTTGGCATCAAATAACAGCACTTGAATGCCTACTTGGGCGGCGATTTGGGCAATACCCATACCCATAATACCGGTGCCAATAATGGCCAATGATTTAACAGTCATAATAATCCTTTATATGGTCTTGTTAATTTATATGCTCTTATTGAAGAGTCTCGTTTTCAAAGTATATGTGCTGTTTCTTTCTATGCTTTGAAAAGTCTATGTTTCGAAAAGTCTATGCTTTGACAAGCTACTGACCTTTATAGTTCGCATCACGCTTTTCTAAGAAGGCTTTTGCCCCTTCTTTTTGGTCTTCAGTATCAAACAAAATCTGAAAGGCTTTACGCTCTAAAGCCAAGGCGGCTTGTAGCGGCATATCTATCCCTAAATTAGCAACTTCTTTGATTTGGGTTAAGGCAATAGGCGAGTAACCCGCTAGTTGCTCCGCAATCTCGATAGCACGTTTGATAGTCGCTTCATCTTCGACTACTTCAGAGACTAGCCCCATTTGATCTGCTTCATCAGCACTTATCATGTCGCCCGTTAATATCAGCTTCATGGCTTTATGTTTGCCAATTACTCGAAATAGCCGCTGCGTACCCCCTGCTCCTGGCATCAACCCTATTTTTATTTCTGGTTGGCCAAACTTAGCAGACTTGCCAGCGACGATGATGTCGGCATGCATAGCAAGCTCACAGCCGCCGCCAAGCGCATAGCCATTGACCGCTGCGATAATCGGCTTACGACAATTGGTGATGGCATCCCAATAGCGTTCGCTATGACGCAAGTACACATCGACTGTTTTCGCGGTTAAAAAATCATTGATATCAGCACCGGCCGCGAACACCTTATCACCACCTGTCAGCACAATAGCTTTGGTATTCACGTCATCGTTTAATTTGATGAAAATCTCTGCCATTTGTTCGCGTAGTTCAGTATTTAAAGCATTGCGAACTTTAGGACGATTAAGTCTTATCACACTAACGCCATTTTCTAATGTTTCACAAATAATGATTGGCTCTTCCATGATGCTGTCCCTTAAACAGTGTCCTTAGGTAAAGTACATCAACCCTTAAAAAACACCAGTAATTATGATAATTAATACCGCATAGCGATATTTAAGACCAATATATACTGTTTATTTTCCTTTGTGAAGGGTAAATATCAGTTAAATTGAGAAATAAACCAATCATTTAAACTTTAATTTTTTAATAAATACCGCATTGCGGTTATTTAAACCAAAACTATTGTAATTTCATAAACTATCAATTATGCTGTTTGTTCAAGGCCATTATGAAGCCGCTCTCAATTTGAATATCAATTAAACAAGGAAGAATCACATGATCAGAGATAAGGACGTTCTTAACCAAATCACCGACACTATCCGCCAATTTGTGAATAACCAATTAATACCGATGGAACACTGGGTAGCAGAAAACGACCGTCTTCCAGACGATATCATCAATCAAATGCGCGAGTTAGGGCTGTTTGGACTGACTATTCCCGAAGAGTATGGCGGGCTTGGCGTTACGATGGAAGAAGAGGTCACACTGGCATTTGAATTAGGACGCACCTCTCCTGCTTTTCGCTCATTGATAGGGACAAATAACGGTATCGGCTCATCTGGACTAGTCATTGATGGTACTGAAGCGCAAAAACAGAAATATCTACCAAGGCTCGCCAGTGGTGAAATCATCGGCTCATTTTGTTTGACCGAGCCGGATTCTGGCTCAGATGCCGCTTCATTAAAGACCACTGCTATCAAGGACGGTGATACCTATATTATCAACGGTACTAAGCGCTATATTACCAACGCCCCTGAAGCCGGCGTATTTACCGTAATGGCACGTACTGACCCACAAAATAAAAGATCGGGTGGCATTTCAGCCTTTATCGTTGAGAGCGATACCCCTGGTATTACTTTGGGTAAAATTGACAAAAAAATGGGACAAAAAGGCGCTCATACCTGTGATGTTATCTTTGATAATTGTATCGTGCCTGCTGATGCTTTGATTGGTGGTGTCGAAGGTGTAGGTTTCAAAACCGCGATGAAAGTACTTGATAAAGGGCGCCTACATATTGCTGCAGCGAGTACCGGAGCCGCTACTCGTATGTTGGATGATGCATTACATTATGCCGTTGAACGTAAGCAGTTTGGGCAACCGATTGCCAACTTCCAACTTATTCAAGCGATGCTCGCTGATTCAAAAGCGGAAATTTATGCGGCTAAATCTATGGTATTAGACGCCTCACGCCTGCGTGATGAAGGTAAAGATGTCGTCACTGAGTCCTCCTGTGCCAAGATGTTTGCTACTGAAATGTGTGGCCGCGTTGCTGATAGAGCTGTGCAAATTCATGGCGGTGCGGGTTATATTGCCGATTATGGCATTGAGCGTTTTTATCGTGATGTGCGCTTATATCGTTTATATGAAGGTACGACTCAGATTCAGCAGATTATCATCGCCCGTAATATGATTAAAGAAGTAAGTGAATAGTAGTTTGTTTGATGAGCTAGGCGATACCGGTATTTGCTAGGACGTGAATACCGTCATAAAGACACTATCAAAATAGTTTTTTATTCTCACAACGATAAGGATATGTATTGTGAAAAGTGCGGCTATAACTTCGAATCCAAGCTTAAATTCTGCTCAGAAGCAACCTTGGAAACTGGCCTTTGTATTTTGTTTTTTAGTCTTGTTATGTGATGGGGCTGATATCGGTATTCTTGCCTTTACGCTTTCAAGTTTAAAACAAGAATTTGGATTGACTAATGTACAAGCAGGTGCTTTGGGCAGTTGGTCATTATTTGGCATGGCAATCGGTGGGTTCTTTGGCGGCTGGGCCTGTGATCGTTTTGGACGGGTACGGGTTATCGTGATTGCGACCGCACTCTTCTCTGTATTATCAGGTTTTAGTGGGTTTGCGCAGAGCTACGAACATTTTGTAGCATTACGATTCACCGCATGTTTGGGTCTTGGTAGCTTATACATTGCGACCAATACGTTGATGTCTGAGATGGTCCCTACTAAACATCGAACGACGGTACTTGCGATGTTGATGACAGGGTTTACTTTAGGCTCTCTCGTTATTACGAGCCTGTCTGCTTGGATTATTCCTAGCTATGGTTGGCGCACCCTATACCTCTTAACCTTTATACCTATTATTCTTGCAGTATTGATGTATTTTCTAGTGTCTGAGCCGCAGTCTTGGAAAGAGTCACGTGCCCTTAAACTTAGTGGCGCAAAGAACTCACTTCAAAAACCTGAAAACCCTTACAAAGCCATATTTGAGAATCCAAAGCATCGCATCATGTTTATTTTATGGTCTATGAGTTCAGGGCTTTTATTATTTGGTTATTTTGGCGTAAGCAACTGGTTACCGTCTTATCTAGAAACTGAATTAGGTATCAAGTTTAAAGAGATGGCTATCTATATGGCAGGTACTTATCTGACTATGATGTTTGCCAAATTAGTCGCAGGTATCGTGGCTGATAAGATAGGTCGCAAGATAGTATTTGCTTTCGGTACGATGGGTACGGCACTATTTATACCAGTATTGGTCTACATGCATACGCCAGAAAACATCGGTTGGTTAATGATAACCTTTGGCTTCTTATATGGTATTCCTTATGCAATTAACGCCACCTATTTGACCGAAAGCTTTCCAACTGCTATTCGAGGTACTGCTATCGGTGGTGCATTCAATATCGGACGACTGGGCTCAGTCATTGCACCCGTCGCTATTGGTTATATGGCGATGCAAAATTCTATCGGTGCAGGTTTATTGCTGATGGCAGGTGCGTACTTCTTATGTGGTCTTATTCCGACGTTGTTTATTAAAGAACAGCAGTATGACCCACAAAAAGCATAATATTATTCAATATATAAACCGCATAGCGAAATAGCTTATAATAGCTGTGCTAAGTATTTTAAATGCACCTTTAAGATAGTATGGTTAAAGGTGCATACTATTATTAGCTCAAAGTAATTTATTCTGATAATAAAATACGATAAGCAGTATGTTGACCATTACATTTGTATTAACTTAATTGAGAATAAAAATAATATATGACAACTAAAAACCTTATTACCGAAGGCTCGGCTAACACAACACATATCGAACTGCTAGAGCCGATTGCAGAGATGCGCGACAAGAATGATCGGCAGTTCGTCACCGCGTTGGCGCGAGGGCTAGAGCTACTTCGTTGTTTTACCCCGCAGCGTCCTTATCTTGGTAATCAAGACTTAAGTCAATTAACAGGACTGCCTAAAGGCACGATTACGCGTCTTACTTATACTTTAGTTAAGCTCGGCTATTTAAAGCAATCAATAAATAGTAGTAAATATCAATTGTCTGCCGGTGTATTGGGTTTTGGCTATACGATGATGGCGAACATCTCTATCAACAATCTAGTAACGCCATACATGGAAGAGTTAGCAGAGTATGCAAATAGTGCGGTTGCCATGGCCACTCGCGATCGACTAACGATGGTATATTTGAATGTGGTGCAAGGTGATGGCACTACGACTATGCGCCGTAATGTCGGCTCATACTTACCTATTCACTTAAGTTCGATGGGCAGAGCCTGTCTAGCAAGTATGCCGCAGGCTGAGCAAGAATTTATCCTTGATGCCATTCGCACTAAGTACAAAGAGGATTGGATAAAGATTAGAAGAGGACTAGATAAAGCTTTTAAAGATTATGAAGATTATGGCTATTGCTTTTCAATTAGCGAATGGCAAAAAGATGTCAATGCGGTTGCCACTGCTTTAATGCACCCTACTGAGGGTTTACTGACTTTTAATTGTGGCGCGCCAAATTTCGTTTTGAGCCGTACAAAACTAGAGGAAGATGTTGCCCCTCGTTTACTGCATATGAAAAATAGTATTGAGAGCAATCTTTACATTAGCTAGATCATGTCATTAATTATAGAGATCGCATAATTATTAACACTATAAGTGAGTATGCGATTTTATTATGAACTCAGTATCATGGAAACATACATATAATGCAGTGGCATGATCCGCGCTTTTACCATACTTCCAGATAGTCGCCTAGTCGCTATCTTTACCACCATATCATAAAGTCTTATTAAAGCTCTCTTCGCTACAGCCCTATAAAAATACTGATGGCAAATCCCTATAGGCAGCACCTCATCTGTACGCCGCCATTATCATATTTGCTGCTCTGATCCGTAACATAGCATATCTAATATACTGCCATTCTAATTTACATATTGATAATAGTTATCGTTTGTAATATTATTCGCTTAAATTATTACAGTCACTTTACTAAGTGCCCCTATCTTAGGATTGGCACCGCTACCCCTTTTATTTTTATTGATCACTGATTGAGACATTTATGCGTTTATCCACTCTGACCCAAGCAGTCGCTTTGATTACCGCTACTTTGATGTTGACTGCTTGCGGCGATGATTCTGATGTCAGTACAGAAATCATTGATGGGACACCGCCACTTTTGACAACGGATAGCAACTTTTCGAGTGGTTATAGCGCAGTTGCGGCCGTATTTGTCTCAGGTCAAGTGCAAGATAGCGGTGGCATAAAGTCTGTGACTTATACATTGAACGGTAGAGCACCTCAATCACTAACTATTGACAAAAATGGTTATTTTAACGATCGCATCTTGTTAGATTTAGGCGAAAACAGCATTGCCTTAGCCGCCACTGACAATGCAGGTAACATCATGCGCTCAACCAAAAATATGTATCTGGGTGATACGGTGGCAGCTGGTGGCTCACATACCGCAGCCCTTCATGATGGGCAGCTCTATGGTTGGGGGCGTAATAACTATGGGCAAACAGGCACCGCATATACCTCGACATTCACTGACACTATGGGACATCCAGAGTTACCGACACTCATGAATAATGCCGCAAAAAACCTAGTATCTATTAAATTTAATCAAAACCACTCACTTGCTATCGACGATAAAGGTCAAGTTTATAGCTGGGGTAATGATGCTTATGGACAATTAGGACGTGGTCAGTCAAATCGTCATTCTTGTGTTAAATCCGCTGATTGTCGTCTTGATATCAGCGCGATTGCCGGTATTGATAATGCGGTTATGTTAGCGGCTGGTTATAATCATAATTTGGTGTTGACCAAAGACGGCAGCGTTTGGGCATTTGGCGCTAATGCTCAAGGGCAGCTCGGTAATAACACCGCTATAGACAGCAGCATACCAGTCAAAGTTGACTTTTCGGCGTCAGAGGGCGTCGGTCATATCATACAAGTCGTAGCCAGTAGCAGTAGCTCATATGCCTTAGATGATAAAGGTCAGGTATGGGGTTGGGGCAGCGACGGGAGCGCCAATCTTGGGCGCGGTCAAGCATGTGATAAAGCCAACAATTGCATCAATGTTACTAATAAACCGTTACGTATCAACGTCATTGCACATGATTTGGCTGATAGTACTGCTCAAGGGGTAGAAAAAGAAATAGTCACTCAGCTTGCTGCTGGTAAAGATCATGTTTTAGCACTGACCAACAAAGACTCTGTCTATGGTTGGGGGCTAAATGCTAGCAGCCAAATAGGCTACAACGGAATTGGCTTTAAAAATACCGCAAAAGCATGGGCAAGCACCATAACTGCGCCAACCAAATTGCCTTGGTTTGCAGGTAAAGAGGTTCGCCGTGTCTACGCCAATGGCAATGCCAGCTATGTATTGTTGGACAATGTTGCAGCAAATAACAGTAACACCCAAGCGTCAGATGGCATCCTTTATGCTTGGGGCATGTTTGGTGAAACAGACGGCAAAGGCAAAACAAGTTATGAAAACTTAGATGAACCAACAAACAAGCTGACCAGCTTAAAAAACATCGATAATATGGCGATGGGTACAATGCATCTGATTGCACATGAAAAACCACGCAATCAAAACAATGGCATACCTTTTAAGAACGGCAATCTGTTTACGTGGGGCTGGAGCTTTGAGGGTTCATTAGGCAATGAAAACACCTCACATACTTGGATGTATAACTACCCTATCCCTGTAAAAATTCCTAGCCAGCTATAAGCAGTGATTATTGAGCGGCGCTCATAAAAGCGATACACAAGGACCTAGTACGTAAAAAGGGATCTTACTGAGCTTTTTAAAAGGTATTTAAGGCTAATAAGCAATCAAAGTGACATACAAACATAGAAAGACCGCTCCAATCGAGCGGTCTTTTATTATCTTACCCATTATTTATGGTAAGTAGCCCTTTATAGGGCTGATATCAGCTGGCAAGTCAGTTTCACCTAAGGCCTCTAACAAGTTGATTTCAATCGTGCGCGATAAAGCCGTTAATGGCAGCTGATTGTCCGCCAAGCCAAATGGTGATTCTAACTCTTCACTTAGCGCATCAAGTCCAAAAAAAGTATAGGCAATCACGCTGCAGATTAAGGGTGTCACCCAGCCTAGAGAAGATACCAGACCAAACGGCAGCATAAAGCAATAAAGATAAGTGGTTCGATGTACAAGCAAAGTATAAGCAAATGGCAGTGGCGTATTATGAATACGTTCACACGCCGCCAGTACCACCGTCATAGAGTTCAGACGCTCATCCATATTTTGTACCATCTGCTCTGATAGCAAATGCTGCTGTCGACAATATCCAAGCTCCTTACCCATCAAGCGCATCAGATAATCAGGCAGATTTTTTGCCTGCCGCATTTTGCTATGATATTTCGGATCAACAAAGCGCTCGATATCCTCCCAAGGCGAGGTGTTTCGCAATCGATGACGCACCGCATGAGTAAAAGCAATACT
This sequence comes from Psychrobacter cryohalolentis K5, assembly GCF_000013905.1. Taxonomy (NCBI): domain Bacteria; kingdom Pseudomonadati; phylum Pseudomonadota; class Gammaproteobacteria; order Moraxellales; family Moraxellaceae; genus Psychrobacter; species Psychrobacter cryohalolentis. The sequence goes on along the minus strand of NC_007969.1, from coordinate 1,496,567 downwards.
CAGATGAATCAGACGGCGCTGAGTATCTCGCCCTATTGGTTTGTCTTCGTCGATATAAGAAAGCGCTTGACGGCACAGGCTGCGCGCATCATAAACCAATTGTCCCCATAGCCCCCTTGCTTCCCACCAACGCTGATAGCTGGCATTATTACGAAAGCCCAAAAACAACGATAAAGCAATCCCAAGTAAGGTAAAAGGCGCGACGCTATAAGAAGAAAAAGAGCTTGGAAAGCCGTGCTGAATATTGGTAATAAGCGCACTGATAAGACCAATCAGCAAAATTTGAGGATATACTTTGGGAAGAATTGAGCCACGCAAGGTAAAGAATAGTTTAATGGCGCTTGGGTTTTGCTTGACGATCATATTGACTTCCTAACGCTGATACTTTTGCAGAGCGAAATGATAACAGACTCACCATAATGAGGTGCAAAAAGATGCTTATCATTGAACTGTGAATAAGTATTTATCGTAAAAATACACCACTATTTTTATCACCTTGTTGTGCAATAGATGTATAACAAATCATTGGTTGTTATAGTGATGTAATGATAGCAAGGACAAAGGTAGATAGCAGATGCCATGGCACAAAAATTCAATTATAGTAGACATAGATATGCTCATATAAACAAAATAAGGAATAAATGATGAAAAAATTAGGATTATGCGCCGCAGTGGCACTGAGCTTGAGCGCATGTGCTGGCGGGATAAACGGTGGCACCATTGGCAATAACAACCAAAATACTATCGTCACTCAATATCCTGTTGAAGCAGCGATGCTCAACATTTACACCAAAGCTCGTAGTCAAAGCTTGGTAGCGACCGTCGGCAATCAAACTGCTTCAGCTGATATTACAATTACCCCAAAAGGCAGTATGGTATTCAATAATAAACAAGTACAAGCTGCCGAAGTAAATACTATTAATAAAGTAAATAATCAAATCACTGATCAATCTGTTGCCATCAATTACTTTACGTTAAATCCATTGGTTTTCCATGGTTATACTGATAGCTCAGGCAAATACTCACTAGCGACCCAGAGCACGACGCTTCCTAAGCTGGCAACCGTTGGCTCCTCTAGTCAATTGATTGCAGAGGACGTATACGCCGATAGAAGTATGCGCAGAAAGATAGGTAGCTATAGACAAGGCTGGTCATTGACCAGAGACACCAATAACACTGCATGGTTTTGTGTCGACACCTCAGCCAATCTACTCGTTGCAAATGATCCCAATGGTGTCTCATCAGAATGCTATAAAATCAATGCGCGCGGCGATATCTTAGATAGTAAAGTGACGATTAGCCAACCGACAAACAACGGTACGAAAGCGATTGTATTTACCAGCCGCTAAATAATTCGTCAATAAATCACTTAACGTTGCACAAAAAAACGCCCCTTAAATTAAATAAGGGGCGTTTTTTTGAAATTTATTTATGCTGTTATAATATCTATTATATTAAACGGCAATTTTGTAAGCTGATTTTTTGATACGCATATCACCCGTTTCAACATAACGCTGATGCCATGATAAAGCTTCGTCCAAGATATGCGGCGTTTGCATACCGGCCGTATCTGAAGCACGATCAAAATAATCTTGTAGCATTGGGCGATAGTCAGGATGGGCACAGTTATCGATAATTGATTTTGCACGTTGACGCGGCGATAAACCACGCAAATCTGCCAATCCTTGTTCGGTGACAATGACCATCACATCATGCTCAGTATGGTCGTGATGCGAGACCATCGGCGTAATACAAGAGATGGCGCCATCTTTTGCCACTGATGGCGATACAAAGAATGACGTATAAGCGTTACGGGCGAAATCACCTGAACCGCCCAAGCCATTCATCATGTTAGTTCCCATGACGTGGGTTGAGTTGACGTTACCATAAAGGTCGCATTCAATCATGGCATTAATGGCCAATACACCTAAGCGACGCGCGACTTCAGGATGGTTGGTGATTTCTTGTGGACGCAATACAATACGCGCACGCAGCTCTTCGATATTGGCATTAAAACGCTCTAGCGCATCTGGGCTTAATGACAGTGCAGTGGCAGATGCCATGGTCATTTTGCCAGACATAATTAGGTCTAACATACCATCTTGCAATACTTCTGTGTAGCCGGTCAAATTCTCAAACGGGCTGTTTTGTAGTCCTGCCAATACGGCATTGGCTACGTTACCTACACCAGACTGGATCGGTAATAAATTTTCTGGCATGCGACCTTTTTTGACTTCATCATGGAAGAAATCAATGATATGACTGGCTATTTTGTTTGAACACTCATCAGGATCAGCAAACTTGCTGTTGCGATCAGGCGAGTTCGTTAGGACAACGCCAACCACTTTATCCAAGTCACAATGTAGATACGGCACACCAATGCGTCCGCCTGGGGTCACAAGTGGAATCGGCTTGCGGTTTGGCGGCATACCGATATCATTATAGACATCGTGCATACCTTCTAACATCAAGCTTTGCTGCGCGTTCACTTCTAAGATGATTTTGTCTGCATTTTCTAACCAGGCATTATTGTTACCGATAGAAGTCGATGGAATCAAACGACCATCTGGCAAAATACCCGACACTTCAACGACCGCTATATGCATCTTGCCATAGAAACCGATGGTGCTCTGCTGCGCTACATGCGATAAATGCATATCGAAATAATGCGCTTCACCTGCGTTGATTTGTTTACGTAAAGCAGGCTCTGATTGATATGGCGTGCGCCACTTGATGCCGTTCGCTTCTGCCAATACGCCATCACATTCGGTTGCGGTAGAGGCACCTGTCAATAAACCAATTTGAAAGTCTTCACCGCGAGCATGAGCCGCTTCCATATGTTTGGCAAGCGCAGCGGGTATCGCTTTTGGGTAACCGGCACCGGTAAAGCCACTCATACCGACATTCATGTCGTTTTTGATGAACGCTGCTGCTTGATCAGCAGACATAATTTTTTTGCTTAGACCGTCGTGAAGCACGCGACCTTCATGATTTAATGATGTCATACCTTTTTTCCTAGTAACTTCCATATTAAAATCAAACCACTTCGCGATGAAGCGTTTGATACGAAACCAACAATAAAATGCATTGCTGCATATTAGCAACTTTCCCGCAAAAAACAAGTTGAATGACTTAAATTTACCTGTAGAGATTTTATCTGTCTCATATAAACTAACATTAGTTCGTTTTTTAATATCGTTTATATAACGTTCTTTTTCTCTTTAAATTGCAGTCAGATCTATTTTTCTTTATCTCAAAGAGATATGCTTACCGTAAGGTATGATGGTTAAAAATCCTTATTATTTATTTTTCTTAGATAGGTATCAACGCATTTAAAAACTATACTTTGAAATATAGAATGGGGTATTTTTGATTAATAGAAAAACATTAACGATAATATTTCTGGTTTTTTGTCTATAGACCCAAAAAAATTATAGTAAGATTATCAGTGTCATATTTTTAAAAGGACTCTACGCATGTTATATTTTAGAAACTGGCAAAATTTTTTAACTAAAGGTTATACTGATAAAAACTGGTGCTAAATTTGATATGAAAGCAGTTCATTATTAGCTGATTGACATAAAGTTGGTAGCGAAAAAATAAGCATTTAAGGATGAATGATGACAACTCAACAGCACGTTTTGGCCTGTATTGACGGCTCAGCAGTGACAGAGTCTGTTTGTGACTATGCAGCATGGTATGCAAGGCGACTCAATATTTCGATAGGACTGTTGCATGTCAGCGATGTGGCAGCGTCTATTAGAAGAGACTTGTCTGGGGCGATTGGCATCAATAGCCGTCAATTCTTGCTAGATGAATTGTCTCAGCTGGACGAGCAAAGAGCCAAGGTAGTCAATAGCTATAGTAACGCCTTGGTGCAAGATGCCAAAAGCCATATCAAAAATCAGTTTGATGACGTAGATGTCTATGTTTATCAGCGCCGTGGCAAGCTATTGCCTGCTATTGAGCATTTTAAAGCGCATAATCGTGCCATCGTTATGGGACGCCGCGGTGAAGACCATAAACATAGTCGCATAAATATCGGCAGCCAAATCGAGACAGTTGCACGAGCGTCAAACGTACCGGTGCTTATTTGCTCAGAAAAATTCAAAGAACCTCACTCGTACATGATAGCCTTCGACGCCAGTAAAACTGCCATTAAAGCCATAACTATGTTGTCAGAGAGCAGCTTATTAAAAGGCATGCAAGGTCATATCGTGATGATCGGCAATGATAATGAATCTGCTAAAAAAAGTCTGGCTAATGCATGTACGCAGATGACATCGGCAGGTTTCTTGGTAGAGACCCATCATCTTCAGCAGCTTGATGCGGTCAATGGCTTATTAGCTTTTCAAATGGAACATGCAATCGATATTATTGTGGTGGGTGCTTATGGCAGCTCAAAATTACAGCATCTATTTCTTGGCAGCACTACGACAGAGATTATCGCCAGTACGCTGTCACCAGTGATTTTGGTACGCTAATAGCTGAAAATCCGGGTCGAGACGTTTGATAAATACCAATGACATTCTTTATAGCTTGATAAATAGTCACTAAAAAAGCAAGGCATCTGGTGCCTTGCTTTTTTATGTTTATCCAACAGATTTCATGGTTATTTGACTTAGATGTTTAGTCACATAGGTGCTTAGTCAAAATGGAAACCTGCACCGATGGCGGCACCTACGTTGCCTTGGGTGTCCGCTGTACCATTTAGCTTCATCACCCAGCGTCCATCATTAGACATTTTCGAGAAGCCAATCGCGACAGCACTTTCACCATTATAGGTCGCGATACCACCGCCTATCATCGGTTTACCGATAATGTACGCTTGTGGCAATGAAGACATCGCCATGGCGGCTGAGATACCGGCATTGGCGTCATCTTCGACTTCGCCAATTCTGTAGCCAAGCTCATTGATGCTGTTGCCTAGATTTCTATTGACTGCGTCCAATTGACCGAAGTTTACAGCGTCTCTAGGTTGCATGCCATCCGCAACATTGGTTATCTTAGTGCCAGCAGCATTGATACCAGCAGCCGTCATACTAGGAGCTGTTTCGGCATTACCAGTATATATACCGGTTTTAGTGATACTAGGGCCACCTGCAATAACGACTCCGTTTGTGCTGACGGTTGTATCACCAGTCGTCACGCTGTCGACATTAATGTTGCCGTTTAAGTCAAACTTGATGCTACTGCCTGCTGATGTCGTGGTGATATTATTGCCACCTTTAAACGTAAGTGGAGCAGAACCTGCTTTTTTGTTGATAACAGGACCAGTATCTGCATCGAAGTTGAGTCCAGAGCCCATCTCAGCTATCGCAGCTGTCTGTGTATTGATGGTAGATAAAACTTCAAATAACTGTCCACCATTGACGGCATCTTTACTCGCTACCTCAATGAAGCCATTAGCCACATTGGTGATCTTGTTACCACCAGCATCGACACTGGTTTTAGTAAATTTAGGGCCGCCTGCGATAGTTAGACCACTATTATCCATCGTAGTATTACCCGTTTTTACGCTATCTATAGCGATGTCTTTACTTAAATTAAAGCTAACATTATTACTCTCTGCTGTTTTAGAGACGGTTATATTGTTATCTGTATTGTTTAAGTCGACTGTATCGCTTGGTTTCACTGTGCTGGTATTTGCTCCTTGGGCGCTAATATTCCAACCTTTATTAGCATCAGCTGCACTTTGTTTGACTTCGTTTAACTGTTCAACATTAACAGCGTCAGTAAGCTCAGCACCTCGCGCAAGGTTGGTAATAACCTTACCACCATTATTGAGGCCGCTGCTACTTAAGCCTACTGTACTGTCACTAAAGCTGACACCACTAGTATTTACTATAGTAGCCCCTGCTCTTAATCCATTAGATGAGATCATAACATCACTGCCAAAGGCTGCACTATTGAGACCAGTTAAGTCTTTAGCTAATTTGACTGTTAAAGTGTTGGTAGTATTGTCAGCAATAACACCAATATTGTCATCAGATAAATTAGTGAGGTTAGTATTACCACCCGTAGTTTTCAATACTTGACCAGATTTACGTGTAATGACAGAGGTGGGGCCAGTATTATCACCAGTGAAATCCAAGCCTCGGTTCACTGCATTATTAGTAGTTTCTAGTTGACTATAATTAACGGCATCTAACGGATTTGAACCTGCTTTAACATTGATAACTTTTTTGTTACCAGCGTCAATACCAGCTTTAGTGACGCTTGGGCCACTAACAACATAAAGCCCAGTGCTATTTAGATTGGTAATGCCAAGAGGACTTGCTACCGTAACACCAGTAAGGTCTATTGAAGTATTAGCGAATGCATTTCCAGTTATCATACCTAAACGGTCAACAGTAGTGACAGGACCTAGACCAAGTGGCAAGCTGCTACTATTTCCCATTTTGACACTGCCATTAGTGTTTAAATCAAGGTTATTATTTAAGACAACTTTAACTTTGCCACTGGCAGCTGTAGTCGTAATATTACTATTAGAGCCAATAATTTCAACTACTTCGCCCAGATTTTTTTGGACGGTATTATTATCGGCTGCTTTGATGCCAAAGCCTAAAGTAGTAACGCCGCCAATAGCATTTTTCACGTCACCGATGTTTGCGGCATTTAGCTGGTTATTTATATCCGTAAGACTACCACCACTTAATACCCTCGTGATCTGCTGATTACCAGCATTGATGCCAGTAGCAGTAAAGCTTGGGCCACCAGCAATGGTTAGACCATTATTGTTAAGTACACTATTACCAGTTGTAACACTAGTAAGTTTGATATTGTCCGCCAGCTTAAAATCAATGACGTTACCAGTTTTAGCTACTTCAATGTTGGTTTCGCCAGCGGCAGTACCGATATCAACTGTGTCACCAGCTTTCACAGTACTAATTGTTGCACCATTAGTCTCTAAGCTAAAGCCTTTATCTAGTTCTGCGATAGCGCCTGCAACGCCAGTTTGGTTATTACCATTGATTTGATAGACTGGAGTGCTAACCGTACCATCAGTATTAACGACTGAACCACCGCCGAAGTTATTAGCGATAGACTGTGCGGTACCAAATAACTGACTACCGTTGATGGCATCAGTTGAAGTAGCGTTTACATCACCTTTACCTACATTAACGACTTTAAAACCGCCGTTATTAAGCCCAGTGTTTGTTAAGCTGACAGTTTTAGTTGGATCAGTGTTAGTGATCGTAAAACCTGTCCCGCTTAAGCTTACGGTACTGCCTGTAAAGCTGATGCCACTTGTATTCATGACAGTATTACCTGTCGTGACACTATTAAGACCAGTCAAGTCTTTAGCAAGCTTGATATCTAAATCATTACCATTAGCGACCACACCAATGTTATTACCAGACGCAAGCTTACTCGCATTACTCTCACCACCTTTGATGGTAAGGGTATCACCAAGCTGACGATTGATTACAGTTGTTGTATCATCGCCAGTAAAGTTTAAACCATCACCAACCGTGCTACCCAAATCACCAATAGCTGAGTTAGTAGCAGATAACTGACTGCCATTAATCGCGTCAGTACTGGTTGCACTTACAACACCCGGAGCGACGTTTTGGATTTGTCGTTCAGCACCGACAGTGCCAACCGATACCGTTCTAGCACCACTAATCAGACCAGCGACTGGCATAGTGTTTATGGCAAAAGTGCCGGTATGCTGAGATCCAGTGATAGAGCCGTTTCCTAACGCCACGTTACCTGACTGCCCTGCAATAGCGCCACGACCTAAAGCTGTAGCATTGCTGACTGCACTAGAGGCTTGACCAACAGCAGTACCGCCAATAGACGCTTTGGATTTAGAGCCAAGCGCTACCGCGTAGTTACCTGATGCAGAGTCATCACCCAAGGATACGGCATGGTTACCAGAATTCGATCTCACACCTATTGCTAGACCGTTTCTAGTACTAGCAGCGGCAGTTGCGCCTCTACCAATTGCGATACTATCTTCACCATTGATTATTGCACCCTCGCCAAGAGCGATTGAATTCTTATCACTGGCTTTGATCGTGACGTTATTGCCCAGAACAAAGGAGTTGTTAGCCGCGATGGCATTGTTATTACCAACCGCGTAACTACCCATACCACTAACGATATTAGGGTCACCAAATGCACCTGAATTATTACCACTAACAATATGGCCAGTACCCACAGCGATTGAGTTAGCGCCGTTCACTGTATTTCCTTTACCTATCGCTATTGACTCTTTACCACCTACTATACTTCGATCACCTAGAGCAACAGAACTGAGGCCATTTGCTTCTGAAACAAAGCCCATAGCCGTTGACCATTGTTTAGTTGCTTTAGAACCAACACCAACTGCGGTGCTTTGTATTCCAGTAGCGCGCGTACGTGAACCGATAGCAGTACCTGTAAGAGTAGTAGCTTGCGCACCTTCACCTATAGCCACTGAACGCTCACCTAAGGCTTTTGCATTTACGCCAATCGCTGTTGCATTTTTATTAGTAGCTTCAGCATTAAAGCCAACAGCTGATGCATTTTCACCTACGGCTTCAGAGAAACCACCTAAAGCCATGGCACCAGCACCGTCTGCTTTAGAGCGACGACCTAGCGCTACACTATCTTCGCCTCTAGCGTTTGCAGTAGGACCAACAGCTGTGGCACCTAAACCTTCCGCACTACTCCTGACACCTAGAGCAACTGATTCGCCACTTTTAGCTTTAGCTTCAAAACCTGATGCCAAACTGCTACGGGCTGTTGCTTCTGCACCTGCACCAAAGGCACTAGCCTGAATACCAATAGCTTTAGCATTCTCTCCAACAGCAGTTGAGCGGTCACCATTTGCTATAGCATTAGAGCCAACAGCAAGAGCATCAGTACCTGTTACTGACGTGGTGTATGGTTTTGCATTGCTAGAGCGGATAGGGAAATCAATGCCAGCAACGATAGTATCTAACGCTCTTAGCTGAGATACATTGACCGCATCACTATCATCTCTACCAGCTGCGACATTAACTATCTGACGGTTGCCGTCAGCATTATTGCCTACAGAGACAGCACCAAGTACAGTACTTCTAGTAGATTCAATAGCTAATCCACTTGCTGATGTTGGGACAAACACTGTACCTAAGCCAGTAGCAGTACGGTTAGCTACTGATTTCGATCCTAAAGCTACACCATTATTAACGTTAACTATAGAGCCATTACCTATAGCAGTTCCTTCGATAACAGTAAGAGTAGCAGACATTGTGGTGCCTCCTGCATCTGCGTTATCACCGTATGCTGCACCACCATTCCCTGCACGTGATCCTACACCAATAGCTTGTGACCCTGTAGCTAGCGAATTTTTCCCAATCGCAATAGCATTTTCACCACTGGCCTCAGCTCTATCACCGACAGCAATAGTACCTGTTGCTGAGGCGATAGATTGAACACCAATACCAATAGCATTAATTCCAGCAGAAACAGACCCACGTCCAAGCGCCATGCTACTGTGACCTTGAGCTGAAGAGTTAGTACCTACTGATATGCTGTTTTTACCGATCTGTCCGTTCTGGAAATTGCCAGCATTATTACCGATAGCTACTGTTAAATCATTAGTAATACCTGCACCAGCTTCATTACCGATCGCAACGTTTCTTATTCCACTGACGTTTTTACCAGCTTCAGTACCCAACGCTACGTTACGGTCACCTCTGACATTTGCACCAGCGAAGTTACCAATCGCTGTGTTATAGTCGCCACTGACAATAACGCCTGTATTCGGACCCATAGCAATGTTAGCGCTACCTTTCACATTGTTACCTGAAAAAGACCCGATAGCTGTATTTGCATTACCATCAACAACACGACCTGATCGCTCACCCAATGCTGAGTTGTAATTACCTGCTATGTCTCTACCAGCATCAGCCCCTATTGCAACGTTTTGTCCTTTAATAACAGGAAAGGGATTTATAGCAGATGTAGTTATAGATGTTATATTTGAGCCTGCACCTCTACCTATACCTACGTTACCCGATGATAGTACATTTTGACCTGAAGCATTACCTACAGATACTCCCTCTCGAGTACCTGCAGTTGATCCAGAACCAGAGTTCAAACCTATGGCTACTGTAGTCTGTCCAACTGCAGAAGCACCCTTACCAATCGCAATTGCGTCTGCACCTTGAGCACCTAGGTTATCTTCATTAGTGCCACCTGTTGAGTTGATACTGACGTATTTTATCTGGTTGGCTACAATATCACCAATGGTTGCAGCGTTATGTTGATTATTGGGATCTGTTAGTAAACCCCCACTAGCGACGTTCGTGATTTGATTACCGCCGTTGTTAAGACCAGCACTGGTTAAGCTGACAATTTTAGCTGGAACAGTATTAGTGATCGTGATACCTGAGTTATCAACCAAAGTATCCCCCATCGTTACACTTCCATCAGCGTCAAGGTCAATATCTTTAGCAAGCTTGATCATTAAGATATCGCCATCTGCGACAACACCGATATTATCATTATTGGATAAATTGTTTGCATCAGTCTCACCACCTAAAATATGAAGTGTTTCACCCTGTTTGAGTGCAATAGGATCACCAATATCACCTTCAAATTCTAGAATTATTGAAGTATCCGAATTATCACCTTCTTTCTTATGACTATTGTTAGTAGTATGAGTATGTTCACCAAGACCATGGGTATGAGTAAAAGGATAATCGATATTGTGATTACTCGAGTTACCATTATTTGGAATAGCACTCGCTTGTATACAAAAACCAGCCGCCATTAAACCCAGCCCGATAGCCGTGAGTTTGAAAGCACTGGTAGATGAAAGATTTTCTGTCGTGTTGATGGTAGCGTTTGCACTCACGCTAGATTTGGAAGATTTGCCACGTGCCTTTGCGTATTCACCAACTGCAGTGAAACAGTTTAAGGCTTCATTCCATATTACCTTATAGATGCGGTTCATGATGTATACTCCCTTATAGATTTGTCTGATTTAAAAAATCGAAGTTAAAATCCATTTTGTAGAGAGTTGATGTAACAAAAGAAAACAGTTATGAGGCAATAGGATTAGAAGTTAGGGTTAAAAAATTACTTAGATGATTATTTGAGACATAAAGCGTCTTATTTTGTAAATCATTATAACTCTCTGTATATTATTATTAACGAATATACAGAGAGTCTCAATACCACACATCGGCAATTTACTACCGTCCATCGGTTATATTCTTATTAGTGAATATATGTTGATGAAATACGTTCTCATTTGAGGTTATTTCTATTTAATAGGTAGTATTACTTTTATCACAAGCCCCAATATACCATCTTGGCGATTATGGACAGTGATCTGACCTCTATGTGCCATCACTACGGCATGGACGATTGCCAACCCCAGTCCATAACCGCCCGTTTCGCGATGGCGCGCCGTATCAAGCCTAACGAAAGGCTGAAAAATACGCTCCAGATCCTGTTCTGCAACACCGCCCCCCTCGTCAGTGATGCTTATTTCAATAGCTGACATTTTATTATTCATCTTCACTGCTTGTATCTCAGCCATCACTGCCGAATCAAAAGCAGTATGCATAAAAGCATTACGGATGATATTTTCAAGGGCACTATGCAGCTGTTCTTGATTGCCCATTACTGTGCAAGAATCTGGCAATAAAGACGGATTCACATGCCATTGCCAATATATATTTTTATGCTGAAACTCAAAACAGACATCTTGACCAATCTCATTGATAATTTCACAGATGTCTACTGCCTCATTTTCTAGAGTGTCGACGGTATATTGCTGCATTTGCAACGATTGAATACGGATAATTTGCTCAATCAGCTCATTCATCCGCGTTGACTCTTTATCGATACGGTCAAGATAACGACTGGCGTTGGGCGCAAAATCTCGTGTCAGCTCAGTCGCTACATCGAGACGGGCCAGCGGCGAGCGCAGCTCATGCGAGATATCACTTAACATCTGCTTGCGTGCCAGCTCACTGTCAGCGAGCCGCGTTGATAGTAAAGCGACATCTTTTGCTAATAACCCCAATTCGTCAGAACCCAGACTTGATAACTGCGGATTGACTTCATAGTTGCCATCTATCATCCGGTGTACGGTATCCTGCACACGCCCAATACGCCGAGTCAACGTACGACTGAGCCAAAAGCACACCAACACGCTAAAGAGTATAATCAGCAAGAGCCGCAGCATAAAATTGCCCCGCTGTAGCTCTAACACATCTTTAAATAATAGGTGCGGACGCAGCTGTATGATAACGCTGTCATTATTTGGCATAACCACTGTAACCTCAGCTAACTCAGGTCGGCTATCAATGTCAGCAATGGCTTTATGAGACGGCATTGGTTTTAAAATATCATCGAGGCTAAAAGGTTTATTATTTGGGTGCGCGCTTTTGACGCCATCCTTATCAAAGGAATACGCCCTATAAGGGTTCTTATCGACACGCTCTTTATCACTAATTTCATGATAATCAGATGTTTTATTGTCAGTACTGCTACTCACAGAATTGTGCATATTCAGTGGTACAGATGATTGCTCACCTTCTATCTGCAAGTCTATTGCCTTTATACTTGCCACGTCACGTGCTTGACGCCGCTTGACACGATTTTCTCGAAACCGATATCTTGGAAATATAATAGCGCCCTGCTCATCGTATATCCTGATTTGGCTCATGAGTCTTCGATCTTCGTTATAAATCTGCTTTACAGTAGATAAGTCACCCGCTTCCAAGGATATGACCAGCCGCTCACGCTGAATAAGCAGCTTATCAATTTGAGAATCCATACGATTAGCAAGCTCTCGCTCATTAAGCCAGCGCTCTACTGCTATAGATAAGATAGAAGTGATCAGAATCATAAATAGCAAACTCAAAAAGAGTCGCCAAAATAGCGACACAGGTATGCTCAGCTTCGATTTGTTTATCGCTGTAGGATTTTGGGCAGCTTCTGTCATTAGAGTACCAACTGATAGCCTTTACCACGAATTGCCTTGATTGGCTCATCATGGAAAGGTTGAAGTTTTTTACGCAGGCGCGAGACATGGACATCAAGGCTACGGTCAAAAGGCTGTAATTCTCGCTGCAAGACATGCTGTGATAGCCACGATTTACTGACTACCTCACCTTTTTGTCGTAATAAAGCCAGCAATAAATCAAACTCTGTACCTGTTAATTGCAGCTCAACGCCATCTATCTGGCAAAGCCTTTGCTGTTGGTCAAGATATAAGCGACTACTCGGCAGCGGTAATTGCTCGGTAAAACTGACCGCAATACTGGTGCGCTTAATCACCGCATTGATGCGTGCCAGCAGCTCACGTGGATTACAAGGCTTGGTAATATAATCATCAGCGCCAAGCTCCAGCCCGATGATACGGTCTATCTCCTCCCCTTTTGCGGTAAGCATAATGACAGGGATATCACTAATAGCAGGCAGCTGACGTAACACACTGAGCCCGTCTATTTTTGGCATCATGATATCGAGCACCAACAAATCATAAGGCGAACTATCTTGCATCGTCGTCTTTAATCGCTCTATGACCGCTTCTCCATCATGCACGCAGTCACAACGAACACCGTGATTATGCAGATATTCTTGCAGTAATTGAGTCAACTCTTCGTCATCGTCACCCAATAAAATATTTGACATTGTTATCACCTTATTATTGTACCTCTCAACCATTTTATGGCTCATATTATCAAGCAAGCGCTACCTATGCGCTATAAACGTTACCTTTCTTAATGTTTCATAAATGTTCGTAACCTCTGACTGTCGTATGATAGTGGTTATCAAAAACAAGTTGATGCTAATTTACAATGTCGAGCAATGATTCATATTAGTGATTTATAGTAGTGATTCATAGTGACTATCCGGGACGCTCGATCAAGACTAGAATTATCAGATATACCCTCACTTTTACAAAAATTAAGGTAACTCTTATGCAAATGATGCAAATGAAAAAATTATTGATGGGTTCAATATTAGCGATGTCTAGCGTATTGACCGTGACTGCCTGCAGCAGTGTCAATGCCTCTACTGAGGCGACGCCAACAACAAGCAAAATGCAGCATAAAGGCATGAAAGACGGCATGAGAGGTCCAATGGCACAGCTAAATCTAACAGCGACGCAGCAGGCACAAATCAAAGCCATCATGCAAGAAAAACAGGGCGATCACAAAAATGACCGTGCAAAACACCAAGCAGAACGTATGCAAATGCAGCAGCAGATGCAGGCATTGACGAACGCTAATACCTTGGATAACGCTGCCATCAATCGTCTTGCAGACCAGCAAGCAGCTAAAAGCAAGCAGCGCTTTATTGAACGCGTTCAAACCCAACATGCCATTTCGCAAGTACTCACAGCTGAGCAGCGTGCAAAAATGGCACAGTTAAAATCAGAAAGAACAACCAAAGGTCATCATGGTTCAAAACAGCGTAAGATGCATAACCAAGCGCAGTAAGATATAAGCTATACAATTAGAAAGCATTAGTTAGATAAAGTAAGAACATTTAAAGAAGCGTATCGGCTTACCGATGCGCTTCTTTTCCTCTGTATTTTACATTTCCTAAATTCAATTACCTCATAACCGTTTTCTTATCTGAAAACGAAAGATGTCAAAGTCCTTTCTACTACTCGCAATATTCGTTACTATTTAACCTTATCAGTTAATCTTATTGATTAATCCTATATTTTTAGCCCAATTTCTTTCATCCTCGTAAAAAGGACTTTGCGATGTCAGCTCCATATTCTTATTCTCATCAGACACAAGCGCCCACTTATAAGACTTTAAAATCTGCAACGTTAATTATTGGCAGCACGCTATTATTTTCTGTATCTGCCCATGCGGTAGACACAAATACTGCTGTCGCCTCAAAAACCATTAATCCAACCTCGATTAATACCAGTGCGATTAATCTAACGGTTATGAAAGAAAATCCCACGGTATTGTCTGAGACGCAGCGCGTGACACGAGCGAAAAGTAACACGTTCACGCCTAAGGCCACGCAAGCCAAAACCGATCAAGCCATCTATTCTGTGGACGCTATCCACCATCCTGTTTGGGCAAAAAACGGCATGGTTGCTACCCAAGAAGCACTGGCTTCTGATATCGGCTTAAAGATTTTGAAAGATGGTGGCAATGCCGTTGATGCTGCTGTAGCTGTTGGCTTTGCGTTAGCTGTGACATTACCGCGAGCCGGTAATATCGGCGGTGGCGGATTTATGATGGTATATGACGCCAAACAAGGTAAAACAGTCGCACTCGATTATCGTGAAAAAGCCCCTAGTAGCGCCTCGCGTGATATGTATCTCGATAAGGAGGGCAATGCCGTCAGTGATTTATCTCGTTATCATGGCTTAGCAGTTGGTGTGCCGGGTACGGTCGCAGGCTTACTCAAAGCGTTAGAGGATCATGGCACCATGAGCCGCGGGCAAGTGCTGGCACCAGCGATTGCGCTGGCTGAAAACGGTATCGAAGTCACTGCTGGATTATCAGAGTCCCTAGAAGCGTTAAGCGATCGCTTACAAAAATGGCCAAGTACCAAAAAGATATTCTTTAAAGCCGATGGCAGCACTTATCAACCGGGTGAGCGTTTAAAACAGCCGGAGCTGGCAAAGTCCCTTAAACTGATTGCGGCAAAAGGTAGTGATGGTTTTTATAAAGGAGAAACCGCCCGTAAATTGGTTAAAGCGGTCAATGAAGCAGGCGGTAAAATGAGCTTGCAGGACTTGGCAAATTATCAAGCTATTGCCCGTACACCGGTCAAAGGCGATTATCGTGGTTATGAGATTGTCTCCATGCCACCACCGTCTTCTGGCGGTATTCATATCGTGCAGATTTTAAATATCTTAGAAGGTTATCCGCTAAAAGACTATGGTCAAAACAGCGCGCAAACCATTCATTTAATGGCTGAAGCTATGCAGTTGGCTTATGCAGATCGTTCTGAATATTTGGGGGATTCTGATTTTATTGACGTACCTGCCAGCGGTTTAACTGCCCAGCCTTATGCTGATAAGCTACGCACGTTAATCAACCCAAATAAAGCCACGCCAGCAGCAACTATTAAGGCAAATAACCCTCTACCTTATGAGAGTGATCAAACCACGCATTTTTCTATTGTCGATAAAGATGGCAATGCGGTAGCCAATACGTATACGCTGAACTTTTCTTATGGGACGGGGCTTGTTGCTGAAGGTACGGGGATACTGCTCAATAACGAGATGGATGATTTTTCTGCTAAGCCCGGTGTGCCAAATGGTTACGGCTTAATCGGCGGCGACGCCAATGCGGTTGAAGCCAATAAACGCCCGTTATCTTCTATGAGTCCAACAATCGTATTTAAAGACAGCAAACCTTATATCGTCACAGGCAGTCCGGGTGGTAGCCGCATTATTACTACCGTCACGCAGGTGATCTCAAATGTCATTGACCATGATATGAATATCGCTGAAGCGACGCATGCGCCACGTATTCATGACCAATGGCTACCGGATGAGATTCGTATCGAAAAAGCACTAAATATCGATACTATTAAGAAACTGGAGTCCATGGGACATAAGGTCAGTCAGCAGTCAGCTATGGGATCAACACAGTCTATTATGGTTACCCCAAATGGCGTGTATGGATCTTCAGATCCACGTATTGTCGATGCGGCAGTCGTTGGTTACTGATTTAACTTTTTCATGATAAATGCGTTTGGCGAAATTGGCTGGGTGACAAGCCCGTAAACTGTTTGAACTGGCGGCTAAAGGCACTATGATCGCTATAGCCGCAGTTCAACGATATTTGAGTGACTGACATCTCAGGCATGGCTAATAGCTTAACCGCATATTCTAATCTCAGCTTTTGTACAAACTGTAAAGGCGACATATTTAGCACTGCTTTAAAGGTGCGCTCTAACTGCGATAAGCTAAAATGTGACAGCTCCGCCAGTTCTGCTATATTGATTTTCTGATCCAGATTACCGCGTACGAACTGTGCTACGTCAGCCAGTCTCGCGTGTTTACGTAAAATGCGTTCGTTATCCTCATCAATATCGACGGATATCCCAACCATCGCGACCACTTGTTGATTGTCATTATAGATAGGCAGTTTATTGGTAATACACCAGCCTAACTGACCAGATGCATAACTGTGTAGCTCTAAATTATCAACGATTGACTTCCCATCTCGCAACACTTTCATATCCTGCAAGATATAATCCTTACTCTGCTGATGAGAAAACACCTGCTCAGTGGTAAAACCTACGATGTCACTATGCTGACTTAACTTACAACGCTTTAACAATGTTTTGTTTGCCAGCTGGTAGCGCGCCTGCTCATCTTTCACAAAAAACACCACATTCTTTAAAGTATCAAGTAGAGGCAGTAATAATGAGACATTACCAATAAATGCCTCACTACTTTCTGAATAATAAGTAGCCATGCTCTGCCGCAACGAGGCAGTAAAACCGACAAGCCCCGTCTCTTCTATTACATCCATCATCCTATGTCATCCCTGCCATCTCAATCCCAGTCATTAACAAGCAATACTATTTGCTCGTCCCTTGCTAAAGATAGTAAATCTCTATCAAAACACTACTTAATCAGAAGCTATCTCACGATGGATTTTTCTCATTAAAAACCATCATTATAGCCTCTAGTGTACACCGAGCCACTGTGCAGGAATGCGCATTTTTTCATCAGAAAACAGCAAGACGCTGTATCTAAAAAAGTTCATTCTATATACAGACCGCGTTAACAGGATGGTTTTGACAAGGTCTAGCAAACAACAATGGAATGTTACTTTTTCACGGATGAATTAGGATGTCGGTCATGGCTTCTTCTCTATTTAATTTCAAAATTATTGACTCACATACGGGCGGTGAGCCTACTCGTATGGTCTATGACGGCTTTCCTGACCTCGTCGGCGATACTATTCAAGACAAACTACAATCCTTCAAACAAAACTTCGATCACCTACGTCAAAGTATCATTTTAGAGCCCCGCGGCAATGATGTCCTTGTTGGCGCGCTACTTCTTCCCGCAAGCCATCCTAAAGCCACAGCGGGCGTTATATTTTTTAATAACGCTGGTTATCTGGGCATGTGCGGTCATGGCACGATTGGCGTCATCGTCTCTTTAGCTTATCAACAAAAAATATCAGCAGGCGTACATTGGCTTGAGACTCCCGTAGGTCTGGTTAAAGCAACCCTACATGATGATGGCAGTTGCAGTGTACAAAACGTCCCTTCTTATCGTTATAAAAAACAAGTCGAAGTTCACGTTCCTGAGTTAGGGCTTATTCGCGGTGATATCGCTTGGGGTGGCAACTGGTTCTTTTTAGTTAGTGAGCATGGACAAGACATTCAAGCCAGCAATGTTAAACAGCTTACTCAAGTAACCATGCAAATTAAGCAAGCACTGGTCGCCGCCAACATCACTGGCGAAAACAGTAGCGAGATTGACCATATTGAGTTATTTGCCGATAGCGATGATACACAAGTAGATAGTAAAAACTTTGTTTTGTGCCCAGGTTCAGCCTACGATCGCTCCCCTTGTGGTACCGGCACAAGTGCCAAACTTGCTTGCCTAGCGGCTGACAATAAACTGGCTCCTGAACAATTATGGCAGCAACAAGGCGTCGTCGGCAGCGTATTTACTGGCAGTTATCAGTATGCATCTGAGCTTAATACTACGCTCAAAAATCCAGCTGGTGCAGCTTATCCTGAACAGACCATCATCCCAACGATTTGTGGTCATGCTTATGTTTGTGCTGAAACCACGCTCATTATGCAAGAAGACGATCCCTTTAAATGGGGAATCCCATCTTAATAAAATCGCAGCATTATTTATGCAATGACAGGTTTATTGATAAACGCATGAACACTCTTAAAACTACTTCATCGACCGAACGTAATCGAGAAAAACCATGACGATCTCAAACTTCGACTTACATATTATTGGCGGCGGTATTATCGGCCTAGCAACGGCAGTGACGTTGCAAGCACGAGGCGTCAAGGTCGCACTGCTAGACGCCAATGAAGTGGGTCAAGGCGCATCATTAGGTAACGCTGGTCATATCGCTACCGAGCAAGTATTCCCCATTGCTGATGCGAGCATGCTCCGTCATGTACCCGCCATGCTATTGAATCCGACTGGACCGCTACGCATAGACTGGCGCTATCTGCCGCGTTTGATGCCTTGGGCAATGCAGTTGCTAATGAATATGCGCCCTGAGCCATTTGAGCGGATTCATCAAGCGTTGTTAAGCTTAAATAAAAATAGCCTGCAAGCCTGGCAAGGTTTTGCCAATCAATGGCAATTGGAAGAATGGGTGCAAGTAAAAGGTTCATTATTGACGGTCGAAAAGACAAGTAGCGTCGATTTTCTCATAACACATGGCAGTCGACTTAACGATATTGGTGTGGCTAATGAGCTATTGACCAGAGAAGCGCTATTAGAGCGTGAACCTGCTTTACAAGATAACCAGTTAGCGGCGTTATTTTTCCCAAATACAGGACATATCACCAATTTAAAAGCCGTCATTAATCAGCTTCACCATATCTTTAGACAATTAGGCGGTCATGTCATTGAACATTGCCATGTCCTTGCAGCGACCAATGATACAGATGGCATTCATCTAACAACCAGTCAAGGTGATATGACAGCGTCTAAAGTGATGCTAGCAGCAGGCGCCCACTCTAAGGCATTGGCCAAGCAGCTAACAGGCGTGAATGTACCGCTAGATACCGAACGCGGTTATCACTTAATGCTACCGCATGAAAGTACGCGCTTACAGATACCGGTATCAAGCATGGATCGCCGTTTTATTATGACACCGATGCAAGACGGCCTACGTTTGGCGGGTACGGTGGAGTACGCAGGACTGGACGCGCCTGCCAATATGCAGCGTGCACATATGCTATTACAACAAGCGCAGCCTATATTAAAAGCGCCGTTAGATGCTAGCGATAGCGTGTCATGGATGGGGTTTCGACCATCAACTGCAGACTCTTTGCCAGTCATCGACAAAATCGAGCGCGTATTTTTAAGCTTTGGTCATCAGCATTTAGGCTTAACGCAAGCTGTCGTTAGTGCGCAAATGATTGCCAACTACTATTTTGATGAAGACCACACTATCGATCCAAAACCGTATCAACTTGCCCGCTTTAAATAAGCATCTTATTAAACGTTTATGAACTAAGCAAAAACCAACCGATTCAGCATTGAATCATCACCCGTTAAATCACCAACAATATCAACCCCAATAAGGATAGTCTCATGAACATAAATGGAATTTTAGTCCCAATCGTCACCCCTTTTGACAATAACGGCGACGTTGATGCGCAAAAATTAACGACACTGGTCGAAGCCTTTATCGACAAAGGCGTAGCCGGTATCGTCGCTTGCGGTACCACAGGGGAATACTATACGTTTTCGGCAGCGGAGCGCGAGCTGGTATTAACCACTATCGCTGAAGCCGCAAAAAATAAAGGCGCTGAGAATAAAGTCACTCTGATTGCTGGTATCAACAGCTTATCGACTGACCACTCTATTGAGCTTGCCGCACAAGCCAAAGCCTTAGGTTATGACGGCCTGATGCTGTCTGCCACCCCTTATAGCTTACCTGAGCAAGATGGCATCATCGCTCACTTCGAAAAAGTCGCGGATGCTAGTGAGCTGCCGATTATTATGTACAACTTCCCTGCTCGTGTTGGCGTTGCCATTGAATTTGACACCGTCGCTCATCTAGCTAAGCACCCTAACATCGTCGGCGTAAAAGAAAGCAGCGGCGACTTTAGTCATGCGCTACGCATGCTGCAAGCTAATTTTGATGACTTTGAGGTGGTTTGTGGCTGTGATGATCAGCCGGTTGATTTCTTCTTTTGGGGTGCAAAAAGCTGGATTGCAGGCGCAGCCAACGTTTTCCCAGCAGAGCAAGTTTCATTATTTAATGCCACTCAGCAAGGGGACTGGGATAAAGCCAAGCAAATTATGAGCGAGATTTATCCTGCTATTCATTCTATGGAATCTGGCAACTACAACCAGAAAGCCAAAGCGGGCTGCTTAAAAGGCAGCATGGATGTTGGCTCAGTGCGTGTGCCATTAACTGATATGCCAGCAGACGAAAAAGCAGAGTTTTTAGCATTATTGGCTAAATAGCACTCAGCTCAGCTTAGTAAAAACAATGTTAAGGATAACCAATGCTAAATTTGATGCCGTATTCAAATCTCGAATCAATGGCATCAAACTTAGCAGATAAGGATTAGAAAAATGAGCACTAAACAACAAGCCACTAAAGAGCAAATATTTGAGAAAGCAAAGCAGCAGCAACTATGGGCTGGTCACTTAATAGCGGCTGACCATTTATCAGAAGCGACTTTGGACAATTACACGCCGATTGATAACAGTATTATCGGTCAGATTGCCTCAGGTAATAGCGATGATGTCGATACTGCCGTGCAAGTCGCTCGCGATGCTTTTGAAAACGGTGAATGGCGTCGTCTGGCTCCTGCTGAGCGCAAGGCTATTATGCAGCGCTGGTGTGCACTCATGCATGAGCACGTCGAGGAGCTGGCAGCATTAGATTGTGTGGATGCGGGTAAGCCGATTACTGAATGCTTAAATACCGATATCCCAGCAACTATCGAGACTTTTGAATGGTATGCCGAGGCCGCTGATAAGGTATTTGGCAAAGTCGCGCCGACAGGTAGCGCAGCTTTAGGACTTATCGTGCAAGAGCCCATTGGTGTCGTGGGTGCAGTATTACCTTGGAACTTTCCAGCCCAAATGTACGCTTGGAAAGTCGCCCCTGCTCTTGCTATGGGCAACTCCGTTATTGTTAAACCTGCTGAGCTGACCTCTTTATCTGCCTATCGTTTAACTGAGCTTGCCTATGAAGCTGGCGTGCCCAGAGAAGCGCTGCAAATGGTCTGTGGCCTTGGTGAAAATGTCGGTGCCGCACTCGGTCAGCATATGGATGTCGATATGGTGTCATTCACTGGCTCGACTGAGGTTGGACGTTTGTTCTTACAGTATTCGGCACAAAGCAATCTAAAAGAAATCGTCTTAGAATGCGGTGGTAAAAGCCCACAAATCGTCTTTGATGATGCCGTACTCGATGACGCTGCGATTAACGATATCTTATCAGCCGCGTTTTGGAATATGAGTGAAAACTGTAGCTGCGGCTCACGCTTATTAGTTCACAGCAGTCAAAAACAAGCGTTACTTGAGCAACTAAAAAATGGTCTGAAAGGTTGGAAGGTCGGCTCACCTTACGACCCTGATACCGCCATTGGTCCTATGATTGAAAAAGCGCATTTTGACAAGGTTTGTCATTATCTTAAGACCGCAAAAGAGGAAGGTGCAACGATCGTTGCAGGTGGCAACATTCGTGAAGATTTAGGCAGTGGCTGGTATATCGAGCCGACTATTTTTGATCATGTCAGCGCTGACATGACTTTATTCAAAGAAGAAGTCTTTGGCCCTCTACTTGCCGTCACCAGTTTTGAGACGGAAGAAGAAGCCATCAAATTAGCCAATGAAACCAATTATGGACTTGCGGCGTCTTTTTATACACAGAACATCAAGCGCGCTTATCGTGTGGCATCGTCTATCAAAGCAGGCACGGTCTCTATTAATGGCTTTTCAGAAGGTGATATCACCACGCCATTTGGCGGTTATAAGCAATCAGGGTTTGGCGGTCGTGACAATGGTTTAGAAGCCTTAGCACAATACGCACAGACCAAAACCATTTGGCTGGTTAATTAACAAACGTATTCAGTCAGTACAGTCATCAATTAAAACAACAGCTTAAATGATTTAAGCCTTTAGTCACATACTTACAGGGAAGTAAGGCCATGGAAGCGATTATTAATACCATCGTCGGCTATATATGGAGCGATGCGTTAGTTTATTTGGCACTCGGTGTCGGCATTTATTTTACCGTGATGACCCGCGGCGTACAGTTTCGCTATCTTAAAGAGATGGTTAGGCTGTTGTTTGACAAGCAAACCTCAACCCAAGGTATTAGCTCATTCCAAGCCTTTAGTATGGCCTTATCAGGCCGAATCGGCGTCGGTAACATTGCAGGGGTTGCCACCGCAATCGCAGCTGGTGGACCTGGCGCAGTATTTTGGATGATAGTTATGGGTCTGCTTGGCGGTGCCAGTGCCTTTATCGAGTCAACACTTGCACAGGTATATAAGCATACCGTTGATGACCAGTATCGTGGCGGCTCACCCTTTTATATCGAGCGTGGCCTAAAGATGAAACCCTTTGCTATTTTAGTAGCTACGGTGACTTGTCTTTCTTATGGTGTTTTGGTGCCTGGCGTACAGGCCAACACCATCGCTGATTCTTTTAATACCGCTTTTAACATCCCACCTGTTGCAACTGGTTTCATTATCGTTGCGCTGTTAGCATTTATCATATTTGGTGGCATAAAACGTATTGCAAGCTTCGCTGGCAAGGTCGTGCCTATTATGGCGATCGGCTATGTTTTGATGATGGTTATCGTCTTAGCCTTTAATGCCTCAAACCTACCTGCTATGTTCGCCTTGATTTTCAAAAGCGCGTTTGGTATGGATGCTGTATTTGGCGGTATCGTCGGTCTAGCCATATCTTGGGGTGTCCGCCGTGCGGTATTCTCTAACGTTGCTGGTGCAGGCGAAGCAACTTTCAGCTCAGCAGCTGCAGAGGTTTCTCATCCTGCCAAGCAAGGCTTAGTACAGAGTTTTTCTATCTATATCGATACGGTTGTTGTCTGTACCGCTACTGCATTGATGATTTTATCTACTGGTATGTATAACGTCATTCCAGCAGAAGGCTTGGTACTAGTCGAAAACATGCCAGGCATTGAAGCTGGAACCGCATTTACCCAAGCAGCTGTATCGACAGTGTTTAGCCAATATGGAAGTGGCTTTGTCGCTATCGCCATCTTCTTGTTTGCCTTTACTTGCTTGATTGCTTATTACTATATTGCTGAGACCACGCTAGTATACTTAGACAATAAATTGCGCTACCCTGTTTTAAAACCATTATTAAAAATATTATTCTTAATAGTTTGCTTTACCGGTAGCATGCAGTCTGTTGGCGTGATGTGGGCGCTAGGTGATATTGGTTTTGGCAGCATGTGTTACCTTAACTTCATCGCTATCGTATTACTCAGTAAAACGGCGCTAAAAGTGTTAAAAGACTACGATGAGCAAATGAAGCTGGGACTTGACCCTGTCTTTGACCCTAGAAAAGCAGGCGTTGAAAATGCAGACTTTTGGATAGAATATAGTGATAGACATCATAAGCGTTAAATTCTAGCTAAATAATCGTAATTTTCCCCCATATAAGCCTCCTATATCATAATGATGTAGAAGGCTTTTTTCTATTATTAGGCCCATTATCAATAACACACTATGCTATTTGATAACTCCGAATGAGTGGCTGTATGTAGCAAACAATGCTATTATTAGCGGCTAAGACAAAGCTTATATAGCAAAGTTATCTGCATACTAAGTTATTAAAAATACATTATAAGATATTGATATAATAAGTTTTATATAATAAATCACTAGCGGTCTTTCTTAATTTATCTCTGACACTAACTCGTACCATTTCCTTTTGTTTGCATCCGTAAGAGTCTTCTATGGCATTTGTACACCTTGGCATCCACAGCGAATATTCCATTACCGATTCTATCGTGCGTATTAAGCCGTTGGTTAAAGCGGCGGCGGCAGACAATCAAAGCGCCCTTGCCTTGACGGATCTATCCAACCTGTATGCAACGGTGAAATTCTATCGTGCCTGCTTAGGTGCAGGTATCAAGCCCATTATCGGCAGCGAAGTCATCATGGAGAATGAAGACACGCGCTTAACTTTATTGGCGATGAACAACGAAGGCTATCAAAACATCACTCGTATCGTATCGCTT
Source organism: Psychrobacter cryohalolentis K5 (assembly GCF_000013905.1). NCBI lineage: Bacteria > Pseudomonadati > Pseudomonadota > Gammaproteobacteria > Moraxellales > Moraxellaceae > Psychrobacter > Psychrobacter cryohalolentis. Next base: position 1,471,680 of record NC_007969.1, on the reverse strand, counting down.
GGCTTTACCGAAGGACGTGCTGATCCTGTTAATCACGGTACTCCTGTTATTAAACGCAGCCATATTTTAGCGCATGCGGCAGGTGTCATTGTCTTATTCACTGAAAAGTCAGACGTTGGGCAAGCATTGATTGGCTCAATGCCAGAAAAAGCCGATGAGCTACTGACAGAATGGCAAGCGCAGTTTGCTGATCGCTTATATTTTGCGATTAAACGCACCAATCGTACTGGCGAAGATGCCTTTATTAAAGCTGCTATTCATTCAGGTGCTAAGCATCATATTCCTATCATTGCCCACAATGACGTGCGATTTTTAGAACAAGATGATTTTGATGCTCATGAAGCGCGGGTTTGTATTGCTGGCTCTTATGTCCTTGCTGACCAAAATCGTCCGCAAACTTATTCCGATGCCCAGTACCTGAAAACCCAAGCGCAGATGGAACAACTATTTGCTGATATTCCGCAGGTGATTGATAATACCTTGCGCTTAGCAACGCGCTGTAATGTGAGCTTAACGCTAGGTATTAACGTACTACCAGAGTTTCCAGTACCTGAGGGCGAAACCACTGAATCTTTCTTTCGCTTAGAATCGCAGCGTGGGCTTGACAATCGTTTAGACAAGCTCTTTCCAGTTGACGCGCGCAGTGATAATTGGAGTGATATACGCCAAAGATACGATGACCGCTTAGAGTATGAGCTCAAGGTTATCTTATCAATGGGATTCCCCGGTTACTTCCTGATCGTGATGGACTTTATTCGTTGGGCAAAAGCCAATGGCGTACCCGTTGGACCCGGTCGTGGTTCTGGTGCTGGCTCACTAGTCGCTTATGCGCTCAATATTACCGACCTTGACCCTATTCATTACGATCTACTATTTGAGCGCTTTTTAAACCCTGAGCGTGTGTCCATGCCCGATTTCGATATTGACTTTTGTATCGAAGGTCGCGACCGCGTTATTGATTATGTGGCGCAAACCTATGGTCGTGAAGCGGTTTCACAGATTATCACTTTTGGTACCATGGCAGCAAAAGCAGTCGTACGAGATGTCGCACGCGCGCAAAGTAAATCTTACTTCCTTGCCAGCAAAATGTCTAAACTTATTCCCAAAACACCGGGGATCACACTCAGTCAAGCGCTTGAGCAAGAGCCACAACTCAAAGACTTAATTTCCAATCCTGATAATATGGATTATGAAGATGCCATCGAAGTATGGGAGATGGCTATCAAGCTTGAAGGCATTTGCCGGAACGTGGGTAAACATGCCGGCGGCGTATTGATTGCACCGCACAGAATCACGGATTTTAGCGCCATTTATTGTGATGATGAAGGTCACCGCGTCAGTCAGTTTGATAAAGATGACGTTGAAGCCGTTGGGCTGGTAAAGTTCGACTTTTTGGGTCTACGTAACTTGACCGTGATTGATGCTGCTGTCAGAAATATTAACCTGCGCCGTGCTAAAGAAGGCAAAGATGCGTTGGTGTTAGAAGACCTACCGTTAGATGATGCTAAAGCCTATAAGTTACTACAAGATGCCAAAACCACTGCCGTCTTTCAGCTCGAAAGTATGGGCATGAAAAAGTATCTGGCAAAATTGCAGCCAACCAACATTGAAGACGTTATCGCCATGTGTGCGCTCTATCGTCCCGGTCCGCTAGATGCGGGTATGGTAGAGATGTATATCGATCGTAAGCATGGTCGCGAAGAAGTGATTTATGACCATCCTAATCTTGAACCGATTTTAGAAAACACCAATGGCGTTATCGTTTATCAAGAACAGGTTATGCAAATCTCGCAGGTAATGGCAGGCTATAGCTTGGGCGGAGCGGATATGCTTCGCCGAGCTATGGGTAAAAAGAAACCTGAAGAGATGGCAAAACAGCGCGATATTTTTGTTACTGGCGCCACTGCGCAAGGCATTGATGAAGCGACATCAGGCGGCGTCTTTGACTTGATGGAAAAGTTCGCCGGTTACGGTTTTAACCGCTCGCATTCTGCCGCATATGGCGTACTTGCTTATCAGACCGCGTATCTAAAGCAGTACTACCCTGCTGAGTTTATGGCAGCTGTACTCACATCAGATATGAACAACACCGATAACGTGGTGTTCTTTATCAATGATTGCCGTGAAAACTTTGATTTAACGGTAGTCAACCCATCGGTTAATCGTAGTGAGTGGCATTTTGTTGCTGATACCCCAACCAATATTATTTATGGCTTGGGTGCGATTAAAGGGGTCGGTGAAGGCGCGGTCGAGTCTATTGTCGATGCACGAAGACGTGAAGGACCTTTTAAAGATCTATATGATTTTTGCCGTCGCGTTGATATTAAAAAGGTCAATAAACGCACGCTTGAAGCCTTGGTCAGTGCTGGCTGTTTTGATGACTTTGCGGCGACTTTACGTCCAGACTTGCCAGCCGATGAAGCCTACGAGATTCGCGGTGCATTAATGAGTCAGCTGCCAAGTGCGGTACAGGCGGCTGAGCAAGACCGTCAAAACCGTGAAATCGGTATGATGGATTTGTTTGGTGAAATGGATGGTGTCGTCGCTGCCCCGCCACTCGTTATGACGCCAGAGCTAATTTGGGGTGATAAACACCGCCTAAAAGCAGAGAAAAATACTCTAGGGCTTTATTTGACCGGACATCCTATCGATGAATATCGAGACGAGCTCAAACGCTATACCTCAGGTGCTCGTCTCGATAAATTGACTGATACGGGCTATAACGGCAGCTGCTATTTTGCCGGTCTTATCATTGATATCGCCAACTTTGGTACTCGTAACGTTATTACCTTAGACGATGGGACATCAAGGTTAGAGGTCAGCTGTTATGCTGAGCGCTTTAACCGTGTCAAAGAACAGTTAAAAATAGATGAAGTCGTCATCATTAAAGGCAGCATCCGTGAGCGTGATGGGCGTTTATTTGCTCGTCTTGATAATGCCATGAGTATGGTCGATGCTCGCCTAAGATGGCTCAAAAAAATCAGTATTAAAATTCATGGTAGTGATATCGACCTGCTGACACGCATGCAGCCTTTACTGAAATCGGCACAAGTCAGCATGATTCCAGCACCAAAAACATCTCATAACGATGAGCAAGACGAGCAAAGCGACAATACTAATAACAATAGTTTTGTCGGTTATAATGCCTCAATGGGTGGCAGTCTATATGATGAAAATGGTAATGATTTGTTGGCATTAGAGAACAATATGGCACAAGATGCTTATTCAAATGACACTGACCCAAGCCTAAGTAACAAAAGCTACGCCAACAACGCTTTGAGCAACACCGACGTCTCTATCAATGATAATTGTCTACCCCTTGGACTCAGTATTTATGAAGAATATGGCATTGCTAATGTAGGACTGTCTGAGCATTGGCGCATCTATCCAAATGATGATAATTTACAGCAGCTAAAAAGCATGATTAGAGAAGATAACTTACATTTTCACTACAGCTAACGAATGTATTATCGTTAGCATATTCATTAGTAGGAAAATATTTATTATAATAATTCTTTCTGCGCTAACTTTAATCCTATTGGAACATGACTATGGCTACTATTACGAACAAGGATATGACCGCCATAACTGATGACGAGATTATCAATACTGAGCAGTTTGAAGATATGCGCGACTTATTAGAAGAAGACTTTGTCGATTTGATACAAGTCTATTTTACTGATTGTCGTCACCGTATCACAAAACTAAGACAAGCTCAGCAAGAAGAAGATAATGCCAATGGCTTTGAGCTTGCTCATGCACTAAAAGGAGCCAGTGTCAATTTGGGCGCAACCCAAATGACGCGTCTTGGCAGTCAATTGCAAGAGCTTTGCCGTGAGCGTCTTATCAGTGAACAAGCCCCTCTTATCGAGGACATCGCAGTTGCATTGCAACGTGCTGAGCAAGACATCAACCAGCGACTAGGACAATAATGAGTAACAATGCACCCTCATCTTTAGCAACAGCAGTATCAAACGTCAGCAATTATTTGTCTTGTGTTCAAGTAGTGATGGTCAATACGACATTGCCTGCCAATATTGGTTCAGCAGCACGCGCCATGCACACCATGGGGTTATCGAGATTGACGGTGGTTGATCCAAAATTACCGATTGATGACACTAGCGTCTCACATGCTGCTGGTGGCAGTGATTTGCTATCATCAGCAATCATCGCACCAACGCTTGAGTCTGCTATCGCTGATTGCCAATTGGTATTTGCGGCCAGTAGTCGTAGCCGTCATTTGCCGCGTCCTGTGGTCACGCCGACACAAGCTGCCAAAATCATGTTGGACTTTATTGATAAGCAAAGCACAGTTAATGGGCAAGATGGTATAAATACAGCGCCCAATATTGCTATCCTGTTTGGGCGTGAAGATCGCGGCTTGACCAATGAAGAATTGGCTTATGCTGACTATCATGTTCAAATTGATGCCAACCCTGCTTATCCAGTGCTCAATGTTGCTTCAGCCGTGCAAGTGATCGCGAGCTTTATTTATGCTTATGCACAAACTCATATCCAAGCTGACAGCGAAGTTAATGATATAGCACAGGTAACTGACAACCTAGAGACGCTTGAACAAGGGATGCTTAATACCTATGTGCGCCAGCAATGGGATGAGCCAGCGATTACTCAACAGCAATTGCAACTGCTTACTGAGCGTACCACCGCATTAATGGTTCAACGCAAACTGGCAGATAGTGAAAACTTAAAATCGCTGCCATCACGCTTATCTAGACTCGGTTCACGTATTCAACTCGACCAAAAAGAGTATCAGTTACTCAGTGCTCTGCTAGCAAAACTTTTAAAAGACTAACATTTAATCAGTTAATTTTCTTGCCACTATGGGCATTATTAGTAGTACAGGTAGTCATATCATTTAACAATAAAAAGGGATTTACGATGAATTGGACTGTTTACTTATCCGGAGAAATACACACTGACTGGCGACAGAAAATTATGCAAGGCGCAAAAGAACAGGGTTTAGACATTACCTTTATATCAGCAGTGACTGAGCATGAAGCCAGCGATGCGGCAGGTGATGTACTCGGTAAAGATGACAATGGATTCTGGCGCGACCATAAATCATCCAAAGTTAATGCGATTCGCACCAAAAATATGATCCAAAAGTGTGACATTGCTATTATTCGTTTTGGTGATAAATATAAGCAGTGGAACGCCGCATTCGATGCCGGTTATTGCGCCGCGTTGGGCAAACCGTATATCACATTGCATGCTGAGGATATTATTCATCCGCTAAAAGAAGTGGATGCCGCGGCAATGGCATGGGCCCAAACGCCTGAGCAGATTGTTGAATTGCTCAAATATATTGTCAGTAATAGCTAAAGGATAAGAGTAATCGTCTGGAGATGAAGCGCTAATTATTGGCGTTTTATCTACAGACGATTTTTTATTTAAAGTACATTGCTATATTTTTTGCTATAAAACTGCTATAACTAAAGAGATTGTAACCAAAAATACGATAGGACGATTTATGTCATTGCCAACTGCTTTATTCAAATCGCTCGTCCGCATCAAAAGAGACCTAAAAGAAGATATCGATGCGGTATTCAATCGCGACCCTGCTGCGCGTAATAGTCTAGAGGTAATCTTAACTTACCCTGGCATCCACGCGCTTATTCTACATCGCGGCGCGCATTGTCTTTGGCAAAATGAGCAAAAGCTTGCGGCTCGAGTGATTTCTTATGGCTCGCGTATCATCACTGGTATCGAGATTCATCCTGCTGCTAAGATCGGTCGTCGGTTTTTTATTGACCATGGCATGGGTATCGTCATTGGCGAGACAGCAGAGATTGGTAATGATGTGACCCTTTATCATGGCGTCACGCTTGGCGGCGTTTCTTGGAATAATGGCAAACGCCACCCTACTTTGGAAGATGGCGTCATCGTCGGTGCCGGTGCTAAAGTATTAGGACCATTCACTGTTGGTAAAGGCGCTAAAATTGGCTCAAATGCTGTCGTGGTTAAAGCGGTGCCAGCAGGCGCAACCATGGTCGGTAATGCTGCGCGTATGATATCAGAGCATCATGACGAAAAAGGCAACCCTATTACGACCAAAGTCAATGATGCCAATCAACAAGAAAAAGCGGTTCAAGCTGCTTCTACCGAAAACCCCGCAGATAAAAAACCAACGAATCACACAGCGCGCGAAACCACTTTTCAAGCTTATGGCATTGATCCCATGTCACAAGACCCTGTTGCTGAAGCCTTTGCTAAAATGCTTGAACACATTCAACAATCAGAAAATCGTTTAGATCAACTACAAACTGCCATGTGCAAAATCGACCCTAACTTTTGCAAAAAAGAATATGACAAATTGTGCTTAGAAGATCTGGACGTGATTGGCAAAAGTAACATGAATGAGATAGGTGCTGAATCACAATAACTTTTTATTCTTGGGCTGAGTTTAGTATTAAGCTTAGCTTAGATTTTTCGTTTTATAACTGTCAGCTATCTATCCCTGCTACCAATTCTTTTATCCCTGCTCTCTCATGCGCTTTAAATGGATAGCGATTTGCCATTATTATCCATTCAGAATCATTATTTTTGCTTAGGCTATTATCTTTATCCAATTTAACAAGCAATATATCAATATCCATCGTGACTTGTTTTATACTTGTGGATGGTTCTTTTAAACGCTGTCTTTGACAATCGCACTCAAACTGTTTAAAAGATTGTTGTAGCTGCTGCAAGGTTACAGGCTTTGCCAAAGACAAATAAATACACTGATTGGTGTAATCAGGTTTTGGTAATTCTATAGTGGCAGTGAAGTCAGGATTTTGAAAGGCTGTTGAGAGTGTTATAGCACCAATACTTGTCAATCGCTCTCGGACACGCGGTAAGTGTATCTGCGCATCATGGTTGCTACCTAAGGCCAGTAGCACAGCTTTTACAGGCTGTGCTTGCAGCGTTTCAGGATCGCAGCTTATCAGTGATTCAAATAAATCAACCAAGGCTTTATGCATCATCAGACAAGCTAGTATTAGCTTGATTGGTAGATACGCTAGATGCGGCTTTGGCATAGCGGGTGATTTGTACACCAACTGCATCTGCTTGTTGAATAGCGGTAGGCTTAGCAATACTTAAGGAAATTTTATCGCAGCTATATTTTTCGAGCAATTTATCAGCGATTTGCCCAGCCAGATGTTCAAGTAACTGAGCCTTAATAGCTTGGCACCACGCACTGACATCATCACAAACTTCTTTGTAATTTAGCGCATCGTTTACATCATCTGACACCGCAGCACGACTGATATCAGTTTCCATTGCGATGTCTATTAATAACGGCTGTGTAATGGCGCGCTCCCATTCATAAACGCCAATCACTGCCTCTACTTTTAAGCCTTTTACAAATACGACATCAGACTGGGTATGAAACATACAAGCATCCTTGTTAATGATATTTTTACTATCTATTTTAATTTGATGATTTATTTAGACGTTAATGCTTCTTCACGTAGGCGTGCTGCTTTTAGCTGCTTACTTGGGCGATGACGCCATAGATCGATACTGAATAATAGCAGACCCAGCCAAATTAAACCAAAGACTGCCAAACGATGTAAATCAAAAGGCTCATTGTAATAGAATACCGCCAAGAAGAAAATAAAGGTCGGCGTCAGATAATTCATAAAACTGAGGATACTATAAGCGACCAGCTTGGTGGATTTGTTAAACATCAATAGCGGTATCAGAGTAATAGGTCCTGCCAACATAAGCAGCCAAATAGAAGGCGTAAACCAAAAGCTGATATTACTACTCGCCACATCAGACTGCCAGAACCATGCGATAAAAATAGGCAATAGCATTGCTGTCTCAACAAACATTGCATCGACTGCTGTCAGAGGGGTTTGGCGCTGAATGGTGCCGTAAGTACTAAAGCTAAACGCCAATATTAACGATACCCACGGCAGGCTACCTAGCATGACAACTTGAATAACGACTGATAATAGCGCAAAACCAATTGCAACCCATTGCAAAGTACGCAGGCGCTCTTTGAACAGTAACATCGACAACCCTACGCCAACCAGTGGTCCAATAAAGTACCCCAAACTGGCCTCTAAAATCTGGTTGTTATTGACCGCCCATACATAAGTGAGCCAGTTTATCGCGATGATAATACCTGACACAAAGGTATAGGCTATCCACCTCGGGTTTTTCTTTAGCGTGTCAATCCACTGCCAGCGCTTGGTCACTACTAGCACAACTAAAAGACAAGCAAAGGTCCAAACAATGCGGTGACCAATGATTTCGGTGGCATTATAGTCCGATAATTGCTTAAAGTATAAAGGAAAAGCGCCCCAGATAGAAAAAGCTATCAGCGCGGTGACAATACCACGTCTGGTCGTTTTAATGGGAGCAGCAGGTTTTTTGATGACATTTTGGGTAGTCATAAGATAGGACAACTTTTTAGAGCAAAGCGCACCCTCACCCAATTATTATCATTGATGGTAATTTGGTGTTAAGAGTACAGGGTCACTACAGATAGAATAAAAGGTAAAAAGCAATGAGTTGATACTAGAAATCGTATCAACTCATTGCTGCCGAAAACCATAATTAAAATAATAAAATTAATAGCTCATTTTATTGCTAAGCTATTATCATTGGCTCAAATTAAAGTTACTGCGTTAAGCACTCACAACGTCAATAGACATGCCAATTTGGTTGGCAAGTTCTGCAAATCCTGGGAAGCTGGTATTGACGGTTTCAACGCCTTCAATGGTAATCTGCTTAGAGGCGCGTAAGCTGGCAACCGCAAAACTCATAGCAATACGGTGGTCATGATGCGAGACAATATGTCCACCACCAAAAACCGATTGGCTATTATTCACATCATTACTCTGACCTACCACCCCTTTACCTTCAATGATAAGACCATCTTCAGTAACGGTACAGTCAACGCCTAATGTCTGCAAGCCTTCTGCCATTACTGCAATGCGATCTGATTCTTTGACACGCAGCTCTTTTGCACCGGTCAAAACGGTACGGCCTTGGGCACAGCTGGCTGCGATAAATAATACAGGAAATTCGTCAATGGCAAGTGGTACTAGATACTCTGGTATTTCAATACCGACCAAGTTTGAGCTTCGAATAGTAATATCCGCTACTGGCTCACCGCCAACATGAGTCTCATTACTTAAGCTGATATCCGCTTGCATCAGCTTAAGAATATCAATAATGCCGGTACGCGTAGGATTGATACCGACTTGCTTTAAGGTCAATTCGCTACCCTGGCTGATGGCCGCAGCCACCATAAAGAATGCTGCCGATGAGATATCAGCAGGTACTGCGATATTACCGCCTGTGAGCGCACCGCCGCCTTCAACACTGATACGATTGCCATCGACAGTGACTGGATAACCAAAAGCTGAAAGCATACGCTCGGTATGATCGCGGCTAACTTCAGGTTGAGTAACGGTCGTGGTGCCTTCCGCCCAAAGTCCAGCCAGCAATAAGCAAGATTTAATCTGTGCAGAAGCAACTGGCATATCGTATTCAACCCCTTGTAGAGGTTTGCCAACACTATCTCGACCAGTAATACTCAGTGGCGCTGTACCTTTTTGACCAGTGCTTTGAATCACCGCACCCATCTCACGTAATGGTGCTGCCACACGCTCCATTGGACGCTTATTTAGGCTAGTGTCACCCGTCAATACGCTATCAAATGCTTGCGCTGCTAAGATGCCTGAAAGCAGACGCATACTGGTGCCAGAATTGCCCATATATAAAGGTGTTTTGCTTGGCTTTAAGCCATTCATACCAACGCCATGAATGGTTAAATTGCCATTATCAGGACCTTCAATGGTCACGCCCATATCGCGAAACGCTTGCAAAGTGGCAAGCGCATCTTCCCCTTCCAAAAATCCAGTCACTTTAGTTACGCCAGTAGCAAGGCTACCGAGCATAATACTACGATGCGAGATAGACTTATCCCCAGGAATGGCAATAGTACCAGAGACGGTGTTGCTTGGGGTGATATAATAAGAAGCTGACATAGCAGAAGTATCCGTATAAGGGGTGCTGGCTAACATATGGCCAAAATGTCGCCGTGCGGCTTGCGCGCGGCCCAAAAGTCCCATCAGGGCGGTTGAATCTTTATCAATAATAAGCTGACGAATATCATTTAAATAACCGCTGTACTCATCAAGGGCGCTTACAATCGCGTTTTGGTTGGCAAAAAATATATCATGCCACATTTTAGGGTCGCTGGCAGCAATGCGGGTAAAATCACGAAAACCACCTGCAGCATAGCGGAAAATATCTAAATTATCATCATGGCTTGCCAGCTGTTCAACCAAATTAAAGGCGAGCAAATGCGGTAAATGACTGGTATGTGCCAATATAGAATCATGATGAGCGGCATCCATCGGCATGACGCTTGCACCCACTGCTTCCCATAACTGGCTTAATTTGGCAATTGCTACATGGCTAGTCGTTGGGAGCTCACAGACAATAACGCTATGATTGACAAACAATGTAGCGCGGCGAGCATGATACCCTGAATTCTCGGCACCAGCAATTGGATGTGCAGGCACAAGCCCGACAGGCAATGTCTCGAACACAGTCTTGGCAGCATCAATAATATTAACTTTGGTACTGCATACATCGGTAATAATACAATCAATAGCAAGTAGACCACTATCCATTGCATTTTTGATATCTATAAATACCGCTTGTGCCGCTTGTACTGGCACCGCAATCACTATCAAGTCACTATCAGATATCACGTCATTAAGTACTGAGCTACCAGCGTCTAGTAAACCGTGTTGAATAGCTTCCTCTAGACTTGGCTCGTGTCTATCGACTGCAACGATACGCTCAGCTAAACCATTGTCTTTAATCGCTTGCGCAAGACTTGCACCAATTAAACCCAAACCTATCACACATACTTGCTGGAATAGCGGCTGCGTAGAGGATGGAGTCAGTTTAGTTGCTGTTTGAAGATTTACGGCGTGATTTATTTTTTGCATATTGTTTTAATTATTAGGTGGCTTATTAAATTACTTATTAGTTATTGATTTAATCATCGGTCAAAATAGAGCGCAAAGTATCAATTAGACGCATATTATCTTCTGCGACCCCTACACTAATACGCAGCCAATTATGCAAACCATAAACCTCTAGTTGTCGCACAATAACGCCTTGCTCAAGCAATGCCTGATAAATAACAGCAGCGTTCGTATCTTCCATTTCAACTTCGATTTCGACCATAATAAAGTTGGCATGTGACTTTATAAAGCCCAGTCCCAGTGCATCAAACTGTTTTTCTAACCAGCGCATCTGCTCGTTGTTCATTAGACGAGTTTTTTCAATAAAGTCTTGATCCGCAAGTGCCGCTGCCGCTGCCGCCAGTCCAATGCGGCTCACATTAAATGGCTGACGAATGCGATTGAGTAAATCTGCCACAGCTACCGAGCTTAACGCATAGCCAACACGCAGACCTGCCAGCCCATAGGCTTTAGAAAAGGTGCGAACAATAACCACATTATCAAATTCATCTAACAGCGCCCGATTATTGCTCTCAGGGCTATATTCAATATAAGCTTCATCTAACACCACCAGTACTGAGCTTGGCACACTAGCGACAAACTCTCTCAGCTCAGCATGTTCAAGCTGCGTACCGGTTGGATTGTTCGGATTGGCGATAAAGACGATTTTGGTATTAGAGTTATCCTGAACCGCTTGGCTCATGGCTTTTAGGTCATGACCAAAGCGCTGAGCAGGCACTTCAATATCCATAGCACCCTGCATTTTAGCGAGCATCGAATAGACCACAAAGGCATACTGACTATAAACGATTGCATCATCTGCACCTACAAAACTACGCGCCAAGATATCGAGCAAATCATCAGAGCCATTGCCCAAAGTAATCTGATCAGCATTGACATCATTAAAATCAGCCAATGCTTGCTTTAGATAATAACCATTGCCATCAGGATAACGTGACAGCTGACCTAGCTGTTCAGTAATCGCTAGCGTAACGTGCGGTGAGCAGCCGATCGGATTCTCATTACTGGCAATTTTTACCACATCTGAGACGCCATACTCTCGCGTTAGCTCTTCAATAGGCTTGCCAGTTTGATACGGTGCCAACGCCAAAACACTCTCGTAAGCAGGTACGAGCGGTAATAAATTTGACTCTGTCGATTGCGCAGACTGCATGATTAATCCTTAGATGTGATAACGCACCTATCATTGGCTAAGCCCATTAATGTCACTGGTGACCGCTATTTATGACAAGGCAATTTATAAACGCTTGCGGCCAATACTAATAAAACAATGACTCATAGAAACCAGTAAGTTTATAGTACCGCTTTTGGATAAGAGCCTAATACACGTAAGTCTTTGACCAATGGGCGAATATCAGCGATAGCAGCGCTCACATTTGGGTCTTCAATGTGCCCATTCATATCAATAAAGAAGACGTAAGCCCATTTATTAGGACGCTCAGGGCGCGTTTCAATGCTGGTCATAGACACGCCATGATACGACAAAGGTTTTAAGATTTCGATCAGAGCGCCCGCTTTGTCATGCGCTGATACCATAATCGAGGTTTTATCTTGACCTGATGGTGCAATTGCTTCATGACCAATAATCAAGAAACGGGTCGTATTGCTTGGATTGTCTTCGATATTTGAATATAGCTTATGCAAATCATATTCTGCTGCTGCCACGTCACCCGCAATTGCTGCCGAATGCCACTCATTCTTCAAGCGACGTGCCGCTTCACCATTACTCGATACCGCAACACGCTCGACATTGGGATAATTCACATCAAGCCAATGACGACACTGCGCCAATGATTGCTGGTGCGAGTAAATACGGCTTAACCCATCAAGTTTGGTATGTTCAGCGACCAAAAAGTTTTGATGAATCGGCAGCTCGACTTCACCAATTATCTTTAGTGTAGAAGATAAAAAGCCATCTAGCGTATGGTTGACTACGCCTTCAGATGAGTTTTCAACGGGCACGACACCATACATTGCGGTGCCCGCTTCGACTTCACGAAACACATCAGTGATGGTATTCAGCGGTACAGTATCCGCCGCTTTACCAAAGTGCTTTAAGGCAGCCGCATGAGTAAAAGTGCCCAGTGGACCCAAAAACGCAATGCGCTGCGGCGCTTCTAAATCAAGGCATACCGACATAATCTCTCGAAACAAGCGTGCCATTTTTTCATCGGCGATAGGTCCTTCATTACGCTCCATGACGGCTTTTAGCACTTGCGCCTCACGCTCTGGACGGTAAAAGATAGGGTTGGCATTTTCAGCAGCAGAATCATTGGCAATGTGGTTCTTTTTCACGCTCGCCACTTGCTGAGCCAATTTGGCACGATTGTTAATCAGCGTCTGAATTTCGCAGTCTACCGCATCGATACTGCCGCGCAATGTATTCAAAAACTCTTTATCCGTTGCGGTAGTACTGATGCTTGCGGTGGTTTGGTTTAGATTATCATTGTTTTGTTCTGGTGACTGCTCACTCATTACCGCCCATCCTTTTTAGATTTTATTACTGTTAGGTATAAATACTTGTCAATGATGACCATAAATACTTCGTTAAAAGACATGAAGACTTTTTAAAGAACATAAATATTTTTGCTCTTATATCACCAATTTATCATTATTGGTTTTTTAAAGCAGCGCTATGTTCTTAGTAAAGTTCGTAGTATTCGTAAAGCTCAACCACTGACCGGCTCTACTATAACAAAAACTACGGACAGTGCCCATTCGTAAATGAACGTAAAGTGGCAAATCGCTATAAATCTTAGCATAGTTAAGCGATATACGGGCTTAGCCTGCTAAAACTATCAGGTAACATGTGCCTAAATCTATGTTACAGTTTAAACGGACATAGGATTTTATCCATAATAGACCACAACCATCCATAAGAAAATAACACCATTAATGAATAATACCAAGGATATCTGATGAGCGCATTACAACAGCTTCGCACTATGACTACCATTGTCGCTGATACAGGCGATCTTGCCGCCATTGAGCGTCTAAAACCTATCGATGCGACCACCAATCCAAGTCTAATTACCAAAGCACTGATCCATCCTGATAATGAAGCGGTATTATCAGAAACCATGAGCCGCCATCGAGATGATATCGATGCGGTAATTGATGAGCTAACCATTCAAATCGGCTGTAATATTTTATCTTTAATTGAAGGACGTGTCTCAACTGAGGTCGATGCTCGCTTGTCCTATGACACACAAGCGACCATTGATAAGGCATTGGCATTCATGGAAGCCTATCAAAAAGCAGGTATCGACTCAGAGCGTGTGTTGATTAAGATGGCAGCGACTTGGCAAGGTATTGAGGCGGCACGCTACCTTGAAACTCAAGGTATACACTGCAATCTCACCTTGCTCTTTGGGCAACATCAAGCTATCGCTTGTGCCGATGCTGGTGTAACCTTGATATCCCCTTTTGTTGGACGTATTTTGGATTGGCAAAAACGCCAGCAAAACCGTCAAAACATACCTGTCTCTGATGACATGGGCGTACAATCGGTTAAGCTCATTTATCAATACTACAAGCAGCATGGCTATAAAACGCAGGTAATGGGCGCAAGTTTCCGCTCAACTGAGCAGATATTGGCGCTGGCAGGCTGTGATTTACTGACCATTGCACCTGACCTCATTGATGAGCTAGCAGCAATGGATATCGAGGTTACACGTCAATTATCAGAAAGCATGTCGATAGACATGACAGATATGACACGAGTGAGCTTAAGCGCTGAAGAATTCAGTAGCGCCTATCAACAAGATACCATTACTCAAGATCTTTTACCAAAAGGCATTGACGGCTTTATCGGTGCGCGTGATGAGCTTGCTCATATGCTAGCGAGTATGCGCAGCTAAGCTATGTATATGATTAATATGAGTGTATAACCAAACCTATCTGGCTTGAGAGTTACTTACTAAAGTACTATAAAACAGTGGAAATATTACATAGGTATACGCAGCAGGTAATAAAAGAAATTTGCCTGCTCATAGTAAGTTGGCTATTATGAGCGACCTAAAATGACTACAAGCAAGGCTTAATTATGAAACGGCTAGCAGTGATATTAGCAAGCAGTACGCTTGCGATTGGTGCTCATGCAGTAAACTGGTCGAAAGTAACAGAAAGTCAGACCGGTTCCATTTTTAGCTTAGATTTGGATTCTATCGAACGCTCTGACATCAATATCCTTGATGAAAAGCGGGTCGAAAATATTACCGTCTCCATTCGTAGAACCTACCCTGCATTAAAAAGTGCAACGAGTGATAGTAAAGAAAGCGGTATTCATCATAGCGACCAGCAATGGCTTATCTCTTGTAAGGACGCCAGCTATTACAGACGGGCATACGTTTATTATACCGCTGACGACAAAGTAATAAAGTCTTGGCAATCAGAAAAACCTCTCCTGACTACCAAAGATTTTAAAATTACTGCCCCAAAAACTGTCAGTCGTATACTAGTCGAGCAAGCTTGTAAAAATTACGAGCAAGCCAAATAGCACACGTAACATACAAGCAGTCTAAAAAACCCTGATTAAAAAAGCGCGCTGAATAGGTTCAGCGCGCTTTTTTAATGATGCTTAGTTGTATCATCTCAAAGCCATAGAAAACTGGCTTTTATCGCATTTTACTTATAATTAAGGTACCCTAAAAACGCTACGATACTGCTGGTATAAATTTTTTGCAGCCTCTGTCTGCGTAGGCACAGCAAGCAAGAAAAATTAATACCAGCAGTACATAATGTATCGATATTACTTTTTATTTTTACCCACTGTAAGTAAAACCGCCACTCATTTACGCCTTCAATACCGTATAAACAGGCACTGGAAAATCGCCATGTAAATCCACCAAATCTAATAAGACTAATGCACCAACGACCGTATGATCGGCTGATTGACATAGCTCATAAGCGGTGGTCAATGTGCCGCCCGTTGCCAAGATATCATCAATCAATAGCACGCGCTCTGGTGGCAGATTGTTCTGCATCTCAAGGGTATCTTTACCGTACTCTAACGCGTAAGCTTTATTGGCAACAGGCGGTGGTAACTTGCCGGGTTTACGTAGCAGAATCATGCCTTTACCCAGACGTCCTGCCAGCAAACTTGCAAACACGAATCCACGGGCTTCAACAGCACCCAAACAATCCACCTCATCCATTATGCCTTCAGGTAGGACAGCCAGCAGTGCATCAATGACTTCATTAATGTGACTGCATAGTAACGGTGTAATATCATAAAAATCAATACCGACTTTAGGGAAGTCTGGTACTGTGCGAATGATGTTCCAAAATGGATGATCGGTATTGAGCGTATTCGATGACTCGATTGCGGTATCAACTGCTGTAACAGCGGTGTTTGCGCTCATAATAACCCTTAACGTCTATAACTTAGATAATGATGTAACAATAGCAAATAATCTATGTATCAGAAAATTAACGGCGGTTATTATAGCATAATTGCCTTTAATATTGCGCGGCAATAGGGAAAACACCACTTATTAAGTCAATAAAATCAGGCATAGTGACTTGATAAACGTTTATCAATCTCAATATACAAGTGTAAACTTAACTATGAAAACAACGGTTATATGCTAAACTAGCTGCGTTTTTACAGTCTAAATATTGACGGTAATCATTCTTGATGTGCCATCAATGTCACCTTAAAAACGTATAGTAACACTAGTAATAATCGATAGGACTCTTTATGAAACGTTATGAATGTATTGTCTGCGGCTGGATATATGATGAAGCACTGGGCTGCCCTGAAGAAGGTATCGCACCGGGCACTAAATGGGATGATATCCCTGATGATTGGACATGCCCAGAATGCGGCGTTGGCAAGCTTGATTTTGAGATGCTAGAACTTTAAGCCAATGACCTTTTAGATAGGACCGTTCATGACAGAAAAAAATAACATTGATAATGCTGCTAAGTTGCCTGATTCATCAGATAGTAGCTCGAGTTACCCGACGCCTGAATGGCAAAAATTTGGTGAGCACCTGTGGGACGCATCAGACCTCAGTGAGCATCTTTATCAAGCCATGATAGATATCGGCGACGGTATTGAGCTGTGTGTTGAAGCTGGTGGTAATCCTAATCATCCGCCACTGCTTATGATTATGGGACTTGGCTCGCAAATGATATTTTGGCCAAATCATTTTATTAAACGCCTTATTGATGCTGGTTTTTTTGTGATTCGTTTTGACAATCGTGATATCGGTTTGTCTTCTAAAGTACAAATCGATGGTCTACCGCGTATTAGTCAACTTAAAATGATGATGCGCCTGCAAACGGGACTGTCTAATAAAGGTGCACAGGTTGCCTACAATTTAACCGACATGGCAGAAGATACGGCGCGTTTAATCAAGGCTTTGCAGCTTGGCAAAACACATTTGCTGGGTGCTTCTATGGGTGGCATGATTGCCCAAATCGTAGCGGCACGTTATCCAAGCCTAGTACAGCGGATGGCATTGATGTTTACCACCACCAACCGTGCCTTTTTAAAACCACCAAAGCCTAGACAGCTATATACGCTGATTAATCGCCCTGAGAGTCACTCTGAGCGTGATATCGTGCGCCATAGCGTTTGGTTTATGAAGACTGTTGGCACGCCAGGGCATGTAAATGTCCGCATGGTACGTGATATTGCCAAGATACGGTATCAGCGTAACTTTCATCCGCTCGGTACGGTGCAACAGCTCAATGCTATCTTGGCATCAGGTTCTATCAGTCGATTTAGCAAACAAGTCAAAGCCCCTACTATCGTATTACATGGCAGCGCTGATGGCTTAATTCCTGCCTCACAAGGTCGCGTGGTTGCCAAAACCATCCCTAATGCCAAATTTCATTTGATTGAAGGCATGGCGCACGATATTCCTGAGTACTATCAGCCGTATATGGTTGATTTAATTAGCAATCACTTATTAGAAAAATAGTTTTAATGAGTTAGCTTGTGAAATTTTCCGGCTACAAAAAAGAGCCTATAGCAATCATGAATCGCTATAGGCTCTTTTTTTGGTCAAAATAAAATATGCTGTTAGGATTTAATCACAGGCGACAGCCGCGCCTTCTTTGTCAATACACATCTTAGTGCCGTTCTCTAACCTGCCAATCCAAGCCTTATCCGCTACAAACACAAAAGAAGGTTTGTCCTTATAGCGGCTATCAAGACTGAGGCTCTTATTATTGGAATCATTAAAGTTATTAGAGCCGTCAAAATCCTTAAAGTTAAAAGGAATCACAAGCTCGCCGCCAAGATTGATAAAGCCCCACTCTGCATCAATGCGCACGCCCGCTAGCCCTTCCGAGAATGGACGTACTTCGTCGAAAGAATACGTAATCATAGTGACATTATTGTCATCAACAAATCCCCATCTACCGTCTTGTTGACGCGGCTGCAGCGTGGTAAAGCGATTAATTGGTATGGAGGCTGAATTTTTCTGTGTGCTATTTGCGCGAGCACTCGGTTTAACTTCTGATTTACTGGCAGCGGTTCGGTCATTTACACGGCTGTTTTTGGCACTCTTACCGTCATTACTTTTACTACTATCTTTTTTGACACCGGCATTTTGAGTATTAGTGCTTTGAGTATTGGCGTTCTTAATATTGCCCTCTTTATCAAGCCAGCTTATCGCTTTGTTTTTACGTACACGAGCCATACCGCCTCGGTAGTCATCAATATCACTAATCGCTGCTGAAAATGGGACAATAGTCCTATTTGCCGTATCGATGACGCCATAGTGACCGCCCTGCTTGACCACGATACGCCCTTCAGATACCGGACGCGCCCAACCTTGACCGTCATTTAGCACATCGTACATCACAGGAATCACTTCACGACCTTGCATATTCAGATAACCGACATGACTATTACGCATGACAGGCAATAGACCTGCTGATATTTTATCTGCATCCACTTTTTGATAGCGCGTTAAATCAACAAGGCTTTTACCTTGCTTATCGATAAGGGCGACTGGTGCGCCAAAGTCTTTCACCGCTAAGAAATAACCACTACTCGCCGTACAAGAGACGTTCTTATAATAACTCTTAGGGATTTTACAGCTGGCAGCTTGCGCGCTTGGTATGACAAATAACGCGGTTGTTAACATACCAATTGTCAGAGCACAGCACTTTATTAGGGCTGACTGATTTTCAGATGTCGTTAATAACAGTGATCGTTTTGATAAGGTACGTTGGAGCATAAGCAAACCTAAGCTAAAGTAATGATGGCGGTTAAGGCAATTTAAATGAGATATTTTAAGGGTATTAGTTTTTTAAGCTGATGATATTACAATATAAAAGTAGAAATGAGGGTAACAAATCGCAGTAAGAACGCCAATGATATTCCTGTAAGGATATTAATTGGCAGTAGCTTGTCTTTATACTTTAGATGAAACCTTAGAAAGTTCATATTCTCTAAAGTCATAAAATACCACTATAAAATAAAAATAAATAATATCAAACCATTTCAATTTTAGCTCAAAACATCGACAATACGGCTTGTGGTAAAGATGATGTCTTTAGTACGCAATAATTGAAATAAAAGTTGTCATGATATAAGGATAATATATGGCTATTGCCTCTTCACGCTCCGCTGCTACTGGCTTGCTCATTGGCTGTGTGATCTTTGGTTTGGGCAGTTTAATCGTCGCTCATGTTGACATCGGTGGCTGGGCAATGGCTTTTTGGCGCTTGGCTATTTCAGGCGTGGTGTTTGCGGTATTAGCAAAAATGACAGGGCAACGGCTACCGCGCTCAAAACGTGCTGTTTTTTATGGCTTATTATCGGGTGCATTTTTAGGTTTGGATTTGGCACTGTGGCACGAGAGTATCTATGCGGTGGGTCCCGGCATTTCAACCTTACTAAACAGCTTACAGATTTTCTTTTTGGCAGCCATTGGCTTTTTATATTTTAATGAGCGCCAATCTATATTACAGCTTGTCAGCTTGGTCTTGGCAATGTTGGGTGTGGCAATGATCGGTAGCCCAGAATTTGCCCAGAATAAGGCCGCTACTTGGGGATTTATTACTGGTATCGTGTCAGGGGCTATGCTCGCAGCCTCAATGACCTTTATACGTAAGACCCATGATACTGAGCCGACGCCGATATTCATGCTTATGCAGCTGATTAGTATTGGGGGCGGACTGGCAATGATTGTGCCAATGTTTGTCTTTGATATGGGTAATATACTGCCTAATAGCTGGTCTGATATTGGCTGGATATTGATTTATGGTACGGTCATGCAGTGCCTAGCATGGGGGCTTATCGCCTACTCTATTCCCAAGCTGTCTTTAGCATTAACTGGATTGCTATTATTGACCGAGCCGGTTGCGGCATTGGTAATTGATTATACTTGGCTTGATAAGCCCATCAATACCCTACAATGGAGCGGTGCGTTACTCACGATGTTTGCCATTTATTTGGGTTCGCTAAAGCCTAAACCACGCGCCCTACGCCGTTATCGGTTTTTTGCACGGTTTTATAAGCGTGATTATAAGTAAAGCTCGTATAGAATAAAAACGATCATAAACAAGCGCCTTAATAGATAAAAGCCACAATGATTATTGTGGCTTTTGCTTATCAATATAGTGAGTTATTTGAAGCTTAAGATAGTAAAAAAGTTAGTCTTTTTGGCGATTAAATAGAGCGTTAAGCACAATTGCTGTTAAGGTAGCCGTACCGATGCCACCCAAATCAAAGCCGCCTAGATGCAAGCTAAAGTTACCGGTTCCCATGATCACAGTGACTGCTGCGATGATAAGATTGCTGTTTTTACTAAAGTCGATATGGTTGTCTATCCAAATTTTCGCACCAGCGATGGCAATCAAACCAAAAACTACGATAGAAGCACCGCCCAATAATGCGGGCGGAATGGTTTGAATAATCGCACCAAATTTCGGTGACAAGCCCAGCATGATAGCAACCAAACCTGCTACGACAAAAATAGTCGTACTATATACTTTGGTGACCGCCATCACGCCGATATTTTCTGCATAAGTCGTCACACCCGTACCACCAAAACCTGCCGAAAAAGTCGTCGCTAAGCCATCAGCAAAGAAGGCGCGCCCCATATAAGGCGTTACTCGCGCTTTAGTCATGCCTTCTACCGCTTTAAAATGTCCCAAATTTTCAGCAACTAAAATAAAGGCGACAGGGGCAATTAATATAATGGCGCTCATCTCAAAACGCGGCGCATGAATACTTGGCAGACCAAACCATGAAGCCGTCGACACACTACTAAAATCAATCGGCACGCCATAGCCCAATACATTGGTCATCACAAAATAAGCAATATAAGACAATATTAAGCCAACTAATAACAGCAAACGACGTAGCATGCCGCGGGTAAATACCGCTACCCCACTGATAAGCAATACCGTTAACGTCGCCATCCATGCATCAAATTGGTTGACAGACACCCCTTGAATGGTCACAGGCGCTAAATTAAGACCAATAATCATTACAATCGCACCGGTAACAATCGGTGGCATTAAGCGCTCAATCCAGCCTGTACCCGTCTTCATGACCAGCAGACCTATCAATGCATAAATAATACCGCAGGCCATAATGCCGCCCAATGCAACATTCAGATTGGAATTAAACCCTACGCCAGCATATGCCGTCACGGCAATCACGGGACCAATAAAAGCAAAACTCGAACCCAAATAACTTGGCATACGTCCACCGGTAATCACAAAAAACATCACCGTACAAATACCAGACATCAAAATCGCTAAGTTTGGATCAAAGCCCATTAATAATGGCGCAAGCACTGTCGCCCCAAACATCGCAAAGGTATGCTGTATACCCAGTAGCATGCTTTTTGAGGGCGGTAAATACTCATTAATGCCAACCGGATCCCGATCCAAATCACCGCCATATGGACGCCATGTTGGAAACCAGCGACCATTATCAAAGTCTGGGTTGTGCGGTAAGTTCATTGTCGCCGAGCCAGTTGCAACATCAATACCTGCTGCTTCTAATGCATTTGGCGTTGATGGTTCTTTCTGACTATGCGGCGTCGATTGAGACGAGTTTTTTGGAGGGGTTATCATGCGCGATTGTCCTATAGGCTTAAGCTAATAATAACAGACTGGTAATGACTCATTAACGATACAGGCTAATAATAGCTCGAATAAATAACGAGATAACAAATAACGCTATTTACTATAAGTGCTGTTATAAATAGTGGCTATTATATGAGATAGCTATCTATACAATAAAAAGTTAATGGAAAAATAATGAAATCTAGCTATTACTAACTACGGATTCTTGTATGGATACAGAGCTATTTTTGATATTTTTAACACACTGTCTCTCTTGCTTAATCTTAATATATCGCAAGAACATCCTTTTTACTTCTATGTTTTTCTACACTATTTTTCTATCTCCAATCAGCTGTTTGGAAATATCATAATAATAGGTATTATTTTAGAGTATTACCACATTTTGCTAGCTGTATTGACTAAGATATGCTTTACTAAATTCAACGCTTTGGCTGCTCATACCGTGTATTCTATAGCGACAGCTAACTTACAGGATGTTACATAAGCGTTGATGCCGAGCATCATAACGGAATTTAATAATAAACAACAGCTATTATTCACCCGTCACTCGAACGAACACGTTTAAACATTTTCATAGACAATGCACTAAATTTATCGATGATCGATACTTATTATCTATTGTTGCCCGTTATAATTTTATATGGGCGCAGTAGTCTTTGCTATGCGGTTTTTCTGAATCCCTTTTATTTTTTGGTAACTTATTATGATTAGTGTCTTTGATTTATTCAAAATCGGCGTTGGCCCATCAAGCTCTCATACGGTTGGTCCTATGATAGCGGCTAACTTGTTTGTACAGTCACTCCTAAAGCAAACCAATCTGAGCGACATCCAGTCTTTAGAGATTGAGTTATATGGCTCGCTTGCGGCAACTGGTAAAGGACATGCTACAGATACTGCCATATTACTGGGCTTACTTGGTCATGCACCTAGCACCATCGATACGCGTTTGACCAGTGAATATCTAGCACCGATCTTTTCAGACAATCAACTCAATATCGCAGGCGAGCACGTTATTGCTTTTGATACAGAGCGTGATATTCACTGGTATGATGAGACGGTTCTACCTTATCATCCGAATGCTATGACTATTCGTGTGTCTTTGGCGAATGGCAGCCATTATCAGCAGACTTATTATTCCGTAGGAGGTGGATTTGTTATCAATGAAGAAGATGCGACCAATCCTGATGAAGATAATGCAACGCCGACTATCGATGTGATTCCTTATCCTTTTAATAGCGCCGCAGAGCTATTAGAACAATGCCGTAAACATCACTTGAGCGTGAGCGAGCTGGTATTAGCAAACGAATGCCATTACCGTGAGCAGGCAGAAGTATTTGCGTATTTAGATTCTATTTGGGAGTCGATGCAAGATTGTGTGACCCGTGGCTGCCAAAACAGCGGTATTTTACCGGGTGGCTTAGATGTGAGACGCCGTGCTCAAGCATTATACGTGCAACTGTGTGCTGAAAAAGATCAGCCGATTGCGCAAAATGACAAATTGGTTGCGATGGATTGGATTGATTTATATGCTTTAGCAGTCAATGAAGAAAACGCCAATGGCGGCAATGTGGTCACCGCTCCTACCAACGGCGCCGCAGGTATCATTCCTGCAGTGATGCATTATTATCGCGATTTTTTATCAAACTATAGCCTTGATGGCGCGCGCAAGTTTTTGTTAAATGCCACAGCAATTGGCAGCTTAATCAAACAAAACGCTTCAATATCGGGTGCTGAAGTTGGCTGTCAAGGTGAAGTCGGTTCAGCTTGTGCAATGGCGGCGTCTGCATTGGCAGAAATCCTAGGCGGAGATCCTGCTAAATGTCTTAATGCTGCTGAGATTGGTATCGAGCATAACTTGGGTCTGACCTGTGATCCTGTTGGTGGCTTAGTCCAAGTCCCTTGTATCGAGCGCAATGCGATGGGCGCAGTCAAAGCAGTCAATGCTGCACGACTTGCCTGTCGTGGTAACGGTCAACATTTTGTCTCTTTAGACAAAGTCATTGAAACTATGAAAGTTACTGGTGCTGACATGTTAGATAAATACAAAGAAACTTCTCGCGGTGGATTGGCAGTATATGCTGACAACCGTATACCGACTGCCACTCATGGCGTCAGCGTAAAATACAGCCAGTGCTAATGATTGGGCAGCTTATAATTCAATAGAACATATAAAACCTATTATAAAAAAAGACCTCTAATCATTAGAGGTCTTTTTTTGAGCTAACTACTATTGAACTAACGGTAGTGCTATTTATTGCAAAAGATACTTAATGAGCAATTATTCCGCTTTTTTTGACACTACTTGGTTAAGTATCCAAACTGGCTTAACTGCATTCGTTACTTCATCCATCATCGCTTCTTGGCGAACGTCCAAAACATAACGATAATTTGGCTCATACGTAAAGCCTTGAATATTACCATTTAAAGGGGTGTAGTTTTTCTGATACGTTTGGCGATACTGCAAGCACTCTGACTCAATCATGGCACCATTAGAAGCTTGTAGCTCACAAACTGCTTTCAGCGGGGCTATCTCTATTTTAAAACTTGGAATGTTAATGACTTTAACCACTGCTGGTTCACCTTCAATGACCATGGTACGCGTATCGTCAGTTGCCATGGTTGAACAACCTGATAAAACAAACGTTGCCATCACTGCTGCTAATGCTAACTTTTTCATTATAAAATCCTCAATGTATTCATAGTTTTATTTGTTTGGACTCGATTTATTCATTTTAGAATAACTGGTTTTTCGATATCACTTAAGCATTTATTATTAACTCGACCAGTATAGGGCGCAAAGTAACTGCGCCTCTATAACTGCTTTGTAACTTAACGTCAGCTTTTGCAACTGTTGTTAATCAATAGTAAGTAAATATTTTTGATATTACCGACAAATACATCCTACTTTCAATGATATCAGTTTAAAATACTAAATAAAAAACGCTCAGAATCATGATGATTCTGAGCGTTCTTTATAATTAAGTATTAAGGTTGTTTAGCTACGATAGTCCGCATTTATTTTGACATAGTCGTAAGATAAATCGCAGGTATAAACGGTGTCATGGGCATCACCGCGTGCAAGATCGATATGAATGGTAATCTCAGGGCGACTCATGACCGTCTTGCCCGCCTCTTCCGTATAGTTTGGCGCGACACCACCATTTTGACAAATCATAACTTCGTCTAAGTAGACATCGACTTGTTCGGTATCAAGGTCTTCAATCCCAGCATAACCGACGGCTGCTAATATACGACCCCAGTTGGCATCACTGGCAAAAAATGCCGTTTTAATCAAGGGTGAATGCGCAACGGCATATGCCACATCGCAGCATTCTTGTGTGGTTTTGCCACCTGTAACTTTAACTGTCATAAATTTGGTGGCGCCTTCACCATCACGTACGATCAGTTGTGCCAAACGTATAAAGACTTCAGCTAACGCATCAAACATTGGCTGATAATGTGGGTGCTCAGGGCTATCAATGATATCTGAGCTCGCAGCACCTGTCGCTATCAATACACAACAATCATTGGTCGAGGTATCACCATCGACCGTAATACGGTTAAAAGACTGCTCATTGATAGCACTTAACATCTCTTGTAATAAGTCAGCAGCAATATTGGCATCGGTTGCAACATAGCCAAGCATGGTTGCCATATTGGGACGTATCATGCCTGAGCCTTTTGACATCCCCGTAATATGATAACTACTACCATCAGCATCGATTTTTTTACTCGCGAGCTTTGGAATCGTATCCGTTGTACGGATACCATTTGCAGCAGCAAGCCAATTATCAGGCGCTAGATTGGCTAATGCGTTGTCTAGTCCTGCGATAATTGCCTCACTATTTAATGGCTCACCAATAACACCCGTCGAAAATGGCAATACAGTATCACTAGCCACGCCAGCTTTAGCAGCCAATGCCGCACAGATATCTGTGGCGCGGCGTTTGCCATCAGCACCGGTTCCAGCATTAGCATTACCAGTATTGGTCACCAAATAGCGCGGAGAAGCTGCAGCAAAGTGTTCACGTAATACGCGCACAGGCGCAGCGCAAAATGCGTTTTTGGTTGTCACGACAGCAGTAGCCGCATCAGCTGCGATCTCAATAACTACCAAATCATCACGATTTTTATAACGTACGCCTGCTGCGGTAGCGCTTAATTTGATGCCTTCAATAGGATAAATCGTCTCAGGTACTGCAACATTACCAACTGCCATCATTCACTCCTTAATTATTGATATTGGTATATTTTTATTGATTGTAAAGCCTTAGTCGTAATAGTAAAAACATCATACTTTGTTTAAATCAAATGCTGTCCAAATAGGCGCATGGTCAGAGGGTTTTTCCATAGCGCGCAGCTCATAGCTGATACCCGCATCAACACAACATTCAACAAGATCAGGCGTACATAAAATATGATCAATACGCAATCCACGCTTAGGATCATCATCAAAACCGCGACTGCGATAATCAAACCAGCTGTATAATTCGGTGCTTTCTGGATAATGCAAACGGTAGGTATCAGTCAACTCACGTGACATAAGATTGCTATACCACTCACGCTCCTCAGGTAGGAAGGAAGTTTTTCTATTTTTCAACCAGCGCTTAGCATTTACTTCACCGATTCCAATATCGATGTCTTCTGGGGCAATATTCATATCCCCCATAATCACTAGCGAGCGCCCTTCTGCTTTTAGCGTATCAATATAGGCCATTAAATCAGCATAATAAGCACGTTTCATCGGAAATTTGGTCGGATGATCTTGACTCTCACCCTGTGGGAAATAGCCATTGAGCACATCAATCTCACGCCCATCAAACTCATAACGCGCATGAATAAAACGTTTTTGCGCCTCTTCATCTTCGTTAGGGAAACCCTTTTGCACAAAAATAGGCGCAACTTTCGATAATAATGCCACACCGTAATGCGCTTTCTGTCCAAAATACTCGACGTGATAGCCCAAGCCTTCTACATTTTCAAGGGGAAACTGCTCATCATGCACCTTGGTTTCTTGCAGACCCATGACATCAGGATCGATAATATCTCGCACCGCCTCCAGCTGATGTTGACGAGCTCGGATACCATTGATATTAAAACAAACAAAACGGGTCATAAATTATCCTATCCTATATAAATAACTGCTTTGATAAGTAAATGCAGTTTTAAAATGCACTTATAAATAAATCTAAAATAAAACAAATACGGTTATGATAACAGACATAGACAGCGCTAGCTGTTGCACCCTTTTATATCTTGAGTTAGAGTGTTTGTTTGGTCTAATTACTTGGCTGTTTGCCGTGTCATTTTATCAAAACATGCTATCAAGCCACTCTTATTGACTATCCTACTTTTTATTAAATCATGCTTATCAAGCAGCGGCATTTAAACAACTTATAACACCCTATTATTAAAAATCTATTGAGCATTATTATGACAAAAGCAACTGATAAGAACCCAACTGCCGTATCAAAACCTCACATAATTACGCCGTTATTTGCGACCAACTATAATGTCTACATCAATCATACTGATGCTGGCGGTATAGTCTATCATGCCAATCACTTAGTATTCTTTGAAAACTGCCGCCGCGATTGGTTTACTCAATTGGGATTAAATGGTTATTTCTTGGAGACCAATGACGGTCAGATTCAGCATTTCGTCGTCACTCAAGCGGACTTGCAATATAAGCGCGCTATTTTATTAGATGAGGTCATTAATGTACGCATTGATAACGTTGAGATAAAACCTGCCAGCATTGTATTTTATCAAAGCATTTATCGTCAGCCCTCTCAAGAGAACACTACCGACACTGTAAAAGCGGTTTTGCTAAGCAGCACTAAAATCGTTGTTGCCTGTGTACAAAATCAAATCACACCGGATGCTATAGAGAATGATGCGTCAAATAAAACCATCTCAAATACCGCGCCAATGCGCCCTATTCGTGTGCCAAAAAAATTGCGTGTTGCTATTGAGCAAGCAATTTCAGAATACAATAAGTAGCTTCTATAATAATTGATTTCTTAAATATCTTTAGAAAAATCTGTTTTTCCTACGACAATAATTAGTCATCTTCTCTTTTTGTATGATATATAGAATCGATTTGATTTAAAACCGATACAGCTCTACTGCTATAGACTTTTCGTAGCCCCTGTGAAGCATGCTATGCCTACAAGGACTGCAAAACATTTATTCCAGCCTCGCTGTATCATTTTTACATTGAGCTGGCTATAGACCTTGCTATATATTCATTTATAAGGATATTTCCTGTACTGAGCAGTACTCTTATCATCATAGTGCCTTAGCCTAGATTCATGCTAACGTATTGCTTAAATGTATCATTATATATTTGATATATTATTTTTTTGTGGTAGATGGTTGGTAGAAAAAATTAATTCAGCTAGTTTTTTAAGATTACTCAGATAGCTTCTTAATTAAACACTTATTTTTTACCATTTACTGATGCCAAATAACCCAATAACACCAGCAGTCTGTCAATGGATAAGGATATTATTAAATTCAGCGATCGCTTTTATGTCAGCGCTGTTTTTTTATTGACAAGGATCTGACTGCTTAGCTAGCAACATTTAACCTCTCTCATATTTCAAGGACGCTGACTATGACGCCAAATAAACCTTGGCTTGCAAATTACCCTATTGGTGTGCCAAAGACGATTGATCCAGACAAATATAGCAGTATCATGGAGCTATATGAAGAGTGCTTCGATCGCTTTCGCATGCATCCTATGACCATCTGTATGGGCGTTACTCATACCTACGACGATGTCGATAAAGCCTCTATGGCGGTTGCTGCATGGTTACAGGCAAAAGGTCTGCCTCAAGGTAGCGTAGTCGCGCTTATGATGCCAAACGTGCCGCAATACTTGCCAACGATGATTGGTATTTTGCGGGCTGGTTATATCTGTACACCCGTAAACCCTCTATATACTGGTCGCGAGCTACGCCATCAATTGAATGACTCTGGCGCTCAGGTTATTTTTGTCGTCGATAACTTCGCTCAAGCACTTGAGCAGGTTATTGAAGAAACCCATATCAAACACATTGTCCTATCAAAAATGGGCGATATGATGGGTCTAAAAGGTATATTGGTCAACACCATTATCCGTCAGGTCAAACGCTTGGTACCCAAGTATAATCTGAATGACCCAAAATACGATGTCACTAAGTTCCCTGATGTGCTCAAGAAAGGCAAAAACCTGTCGTTCCAAAAGCCAAAACTGTCTTTGAGTCAAACCGCCTTTTTGCAATATACAGGTGGTACAACAGGGCTTTCTAAAGGCGCTATTTTATCTCAGCGTAATATTGTCGCAGGCGCGATGCAGTCAGAAGCTTGGACTCGCCCTATTACCTCAGAGATTAATGAGGTATATATCAATATGGTGATGGCACTGCCGCTGTATCATATTTTTGCCTTTATGCTGAGCTCACTGGGTATGCGTGCAGGTTACACCTTTATATTGGTTCCTAACCCGCGTGATATACCAGGCTTTATTAAGACATTATCAAAACAGCCCTTCCATATTTTCCCTGCGGTCAATACCTTATTTAAAGGCTTACTCGACAATCCGAACTTTAAAAACCTAGATTTTAGCTCATTACGCATCTCACAAGCAGGCGGCATGGCAGCGACTGAGCAAACAGCAAGACGCTGGCTTGAGACGACAGGCTGCGCTATGATTGAAGGTTGGGGAATGACGGAAGGGGTTGCTGTTGGTACTGCCAACGTCATCACTGATCGCAAGTTTAATGGTACGATTGGCGTCCCTGTACCTAGTGTTGATGTCATTATTATCGATGACGAGGGCAACCCTGTCGGTGCCAATCAAGCAGGCGAGATGTGTGTCAAAGGACCTAACGTCACCTCAGGTTATCTAAATAGAGACAGTAGTGATGACTTTACCAAAGATGGCTACTTTCGCACTGGCGATATCGTCAGCATGGACGAGAAAGGCTACTTTAGACTATTAGACCGTAAAAAAGACATGATTTTGGTGTCAGGATTTAATGTATTTCCAAATGAGATCGAGTCGGTCATGCTTGATTGTGACGGCATTATCGATTGTGCTGTCATCGGTATCCCTGATGAGAATCAAGGTGAAGCGGTTAAAATCTATGTTGTCCCTGCTGACAACAATGTCACCAAAAACTCTATTAAAGAGTTTGCTTTAGACAATATGACTGGTTATAAATGTCCACGACATATCGAGTTTGTTACTGAGCTACCAAAAAGTAACGTCGGTAAAGTATTACGTCAAAAACTTCGCGAGAAGCATATGATAGACAATCCTCAACTATAATTAAAGCGGTCTTTTAATTGTCAAGAGCTCCTTGCATTAGATGCAAGGCGCTTTTTTATTAACCATACCATCGATCAATTTTAAAATTTATTAGCATTTTTAATATGCTATCTTATCTCTGCAATCGCTTCACTATTCTTAGTTGCAACATATATTTTTCAATATATCAAGTATAACGACAAACTCTCAAGTTCTTTTATAGCAATAACTTACTCAATTACACTTATGTTAATGTATTGCCGAAATATGTTACGCTATTGTTTATAATATTGAATCAGTAATATATTTAACTGAGGTCAATTAATTGACCTTAAACAGCAGTACATTTTTCAAAAATAATTACAAACCAGCCATTTAATCTATTCAGATGAGTTTTCTGTATGGTTAAATGAATTTTTAGTTCAATCACCTTGTATAAAGGCCGCCGTATTTTAGCAGTTTGTGAATAAATGGGATAGCACTCGACAATCCACCGCTTAACTGGCGATGACTCGTATTGTTGACATGGATGTGACTACTTTTGTATAGAGCCTTAACTGATCGCAAATTTAAGGACGCTTAGTATGACAACAGATAAACCTTGGCTTGCTCAATATCCAGCAAACGTACCCAAGACTATTAATCCTGATCAGTATGAAAGTCTCATCGAGTTGTATGAAGAGTGTTTTGACCGCTTCCGTATGCATCCTATGACCATCTGTATGGGCGTTTCTCATACTTATGGAGACGTGGACAAAGCGTCTCTTGCTGTCGCTGCTTGGTTGCAAGCACAAGATATCCCCAAAGGTAGCGTAGTGGCAGTCATGATGCCAAACGTGCCGCAATACTTACCGACGATGATCGGTATATTGCGCGCCGGCTATGTTTGCACCCCTATCAACCCACTATATACTGGTCGTGAGCTACGTCATCAACTCAATGATTCAGGCGCTCAGGTTATTTTTGTCGTCGATAACTTTGCTCAAGCACTTGAGCAAGTCATTGAAGAGACGAACATCAAACGTATTGTCCTATCGAAAATGGGCGATATGATGGGACTAAAGGGTATTTTGGTCAACACTGTTATTCGTCAGGTCAAACGCTTAGTGCCTAAGTACAACCTGAATGACCCTAAGTATAATGTTACTAAATTCCCTGATGTGCTTAAAAAAGGCAAAAATCTGCCTTTTCAAACACCAAAAACCTCACTGCAACAAAAAGCTATTTTACAATATACCGGTGGTACAACAGGCCTATCTAAAGGCGCTATCTTAACTCAGCGTAACGTTGTCGCTGCTGCCATGCAATCAGAAGCATGGTATCGCCCTGTTACCTCTGAAATTAATGAGGTGTACATTAATATGGTGATGGCATTGCCGCTATATCATATATTTGCCTTTATGCTGAGCTTGCTAGGTATGCGTTCGGGTTATACTTTTATATTAATACCTAATCCACGAGACATGCCTGGATTTGTCAAAACCTTATCAAAACAGCCCTTCCATATTTTTCCTGCCGTCAATACCTTGTTTAAAGGGCTACTTGATCAACCAACCTTTAAAAACTTAGATTTTAGCGCATTACGTATCTCACAAGCAGGCGGTATGGCAGCGACTGAGCAGACGGCAGCGCGCTGGTTAGAAGTCACTGGTTGCCCGATGGTTGAGGGTTGGGGTATGACTGAAGGGGTTGCAGCAGGTACTGCTAACGTCATTACTGATCGCAAGTTCAATGGCACTATTGGCATTCCTGTACCTAGTGTCGATGTAATTGTGGTCGATGATAATGGCGAGACCGTAGGTTTTAATCAGTCTGGTGAAATGTGCATTAAGGGACCAAATATCACCTCAGGCTATTTTAATAAAGACAACACCAACGACTTTACTAAAGAGGGTTACTTCCGTACTGGTGATATCATTAGTATGGACGAAAAAGGCTATATCACTTTACTTGATCGCAAAAAAGACATGATTTTGGTATCAGGATTTAACGTCTTTCCGAATGAGATTGAGTCAGTTATGCTAGATTGCAAAGGTATTATTGATTGCGCAGTGATTGGCATTTCTGATGAGCATCAAGGCGAAGCGGTCAAAATTTATATCGTTCCTGCTGATAACAATGTTACCAAGAGTGATATTAAAGAATTTGCCTTGGACAATTTGACTGGCTACAAATGCCCGCGTCATATTGAATTTGTGAGTGAGTTGCCAAAGAGTAATGTGGGTAAAATATTGCGTCAAAAACTGCGTGAAAAACACATGGCAGATAACCCTCATATGTTATAACTTCTAAAATCTGTACACATTAAGACCAATAAAAGAATCCCTCTATATGCTGATATAGAGGGATTCTTTTATTGGTCTTGATATTATTAATGTCGCTTGTACTAACTGACTTTATTGACCACCTGCAATGGCAAGTGCTTCATTGCTTGACCGACGATAGACCATGGTAGACTGGGTACACAAGCTTCATCAACCTCAGCTTCAATCGCTGCAACGATGGATTTGGTGCCCGTATCTGCATCTACTTCAAACGGTAATGGCTTGGCATTTTCATTGATTTCAGTACGGATATAGCCTGGATAAATAGTAGAGACTTTGATCGGCAGTTTGGTCAATAGCATATCAGCACGGATGCCCTCTGCCAAATGTGCCAAACCTGCTTTACTCGCACCATAGGCAGTCAAGTGCTTAGGTAATCCACGCATCGCTGACATACTAGATATCACGACCAAATGGCCGCTATTTTGTGCGCGAAAGATACTCATCGCTGCTTCACACTGCGCGAGCGCTGAGATAAAGTTAACTTCAACCGTACGGCGGTTGGTATCAAAGCGTCCTTTACCAATACGGCGGCTCTCGCCAATGCCTGCATTGACCACAACACGATCAATATGACCAAAGTCAGCCGTGAAGGCATCAAACACTTCAAAAATCGCATCATAATCACTAACGTCTAGCACTCGATACTCGATACGAATATCAGGATATTGTGCCATCAGCTCTATTTGTAGACTCTCTAAACGATCCGTACGACGCGCACAAATAGCAAGGTTGTATCCAAGCTTAGCAAACAATCTCGCCATGCCCTCGCCCAACCCTGAGCTGGCACCCGTGATTAAAACCGTTTTGCCACGACCAATCTGCTGTTTATTTAAACCTTTTAAATAACGTGCTGGTTGAACCGCGCCAAATAATTGATTTTTACTTTTGGTGGCTTTTTTTGCCACTAGGCTCAGTAATTTATTTTGCATGGACATTCTCTTATGTATCAATGATAACTTCAAGATAACGTAAACCCTTCCAACTGTCTATGTGGCTTTGGTGTTATCTGCGCTAGTAGCCAGCCACTACAGACTTTCTATAACAAGGTTTTAGCAACCAATCATGAATTATCGCCATGTCACAAAACGCTTACCATCAGCGAATAAATGACTATACTCATTTAATGACAGTAAACGTGAATTCTGCTCTTTTAAAGTAATAGATGTCACGCCCGTATTAACCAAGCTTTTATTGATTTGATACGCAGTCTGACTGCCTTGTTGTAATAACTGCGCGGTAATAGCCGCAATAATGCCGCCTGAAGTAAATACCAATACCGTACTATCACGATTTAAATTTAGCGTTGTCATCTGTATACGTATTTGCTCAAGCGCTTGCTTAGCTCGCTCATTAAACTGCGACCAGCTTTCTATATAATCTTGATCATAATCACCACCATGCCAGCGCTGCATCGCGTTATCGAATAACTCAGCCAAACGTGTCATCGGTACATCCGCTTTAGCAATCTCAGCTGCAATTGATGCTCGAGTGCTGAATGCTGGATCTGATTTAACAAAAACATCTTTATGATTAAATTCATCAAATTGTGGCAGTACATAGCTATCCGGCGCACTCATATCGATTGCAGGCTTGTTAGAGCTATCGGTATCAGCAAATGACTGATAACGCTGCCAAAAATGATGTGCAGAATCTTGTTGCCTGACCAAACTCCCCGTAAAAATAGCATCGATTCGGCGCTGGGTCGTTGCATAATGCTGGCCGAGCATTTGCGCTTGGATACCACCTAGCTCTGACAGCTGATCGTAATTTTCTTGTCCAAAGGATGCCTGGCCATGACGTGCCAGAAGAATGGTTGTCATAAAATACTGCCTTTTATCATAGTTTCAATATGCTGATTTCAAACATTTTACTTGCTAAAAAATTACTCAGCTGTTGATTGCGGCGACTTAGCAAAATAGCCTTTTGGTAAAATACCTTTAATAACTTTTTGTACAGGCGCTGGTAATTGCTCAATGGTGGCAGCATCGACGCCCATATCTTGCAAATGCGGCTGCACATGAGTATTAAATAACGCCTCACCTTCATACTGTGCTATCAACTTCAGAGATTTTGCATGCAATACATGAACGATAAGCCAAAAATTCTTAAATGCCGGATTGGTTGTTTGTTTATGATAGTAGCGGTAATAAATTTGCTGGACAATACCTGCTAGACGGAATAAACCAAACACCTCATAAAACGTCCAATTATCTATCTCTAAACCTGATTGTTTAAGATAGTAATCCACCACTTCATCACGGGTCATCATGCCTTCTAAATGCGTGGGCTGACGGCGTGACTGCTGCATGATGATGTTGTCATCTTCTTCAATCCAGTAAGCCAAGGCGCTACCCAAATCCATCAAAGGATCACCCAAGGTGGCCATTTCCCAATCAAGTACACCGATAACCTTAGTTGGATCTGCGGCATCTAAAATGACGTTGTCAAAACGCCAATCATTGTGAATCAGGCAAGTCTTACTATCAGCAGGCGTATGCTTGCCAAGCCATTGACGTACCAATGCAAAACTTGGGACGTTAGGTGTTTTGGCTTTGACATAACGCTTATCCCAACCTGTTACTTGGCGCTCGCAATAACCTTCGCCACGCCCAAGATTCACTAAATCAGGATGCGCTTTATAATCTACTTGGTGCAGCTCAACTAAAGCATCGATAACATTGGTACATAATGCACGCGTTTGCTCTTCGTTTAAATCAATCCCTTTTGGCAAATTGGCACGAGGAATGATACCTTCCATACGCTCCATGACATAGAAATCGGCACCGATGACGGACTCATCCGTACATAGCGCGACCATTTTAGGTACGTAAGGATAAGCATCCTTTAAGGATTTTTGGACAGTGTATTCGCGCACCATATCATGTGCTGATTTGGCTTTAGTGCCTTTTGGCGGACGGCGTAAGATTAAATCTTGGCTTTTACTTTCAGCGTTACCTTCGCCTTCATATTGCAGACGATAAGTCCAGTTTGATGCTCCGCCTGAGAATTGGGTAACCGTTGGCTCGCCTGCTACATCGATTCCTTGGGCGCGTAGCCAGTTACTAACCGCTTTGGCGTCAAGCTCTTCGCCCTCACGAACCTCGCCACCTTTATCTAAGATTTTATTAGCTACTTCTTTATCCGTATTATTGCTCTGATTAGCAGTTGCCATAAGACAGTCCTTATCGTGTGGTCAGTTATTTTTATTGATTATTTAGGGGTGAAGAATCCACTATCAAATGATTGATAGTGGATTTATAGTTATGGTCGCCATTGAGCTTGTTTTGTATTAGTTATAAAT
This sequence comes from Psychrobacter cryohalolentis K5, assembly GCF_000013905.1. Classification (NCBI taxonomy): domain Bacteria; kingdom Pseudomonadati; phylum Pseudomonadota; class Gammaproteobacteria; order Moraxellales; family Moraxellaceae; genus Psychrobacter; species Psychrobacter cryohalolentis. Next base: position 1,435,668 of record NC_007969.1, on the reverse strand, counting down.
ACAAATCTAAGTTACCTTAAGATTTAGCAGGTTTCGACGAACGACTAAAACCTTGACGCTTTAGCTCAAGTTTCGCAATCATGGTTTTATGCACTTCATCAGGACCATCGGCTAAGCGCAGCGCTCGTGCTTGAGCAAAGAAACTCGGCAGCATCGTATCTTGGCAAACGCCCATGCCACCATGGATTTGAATCGCCATATCGACTACTTCTTGTAGCACGGTTGGCGCAACTACTTTAATAGCAGAAATTTCAGTGAGTGCCGCTTTGGTGCCTTGCGCGTCCATTTTTTGCGCTGCATATAATGTCAATAAACGCGCTTGATCAATTTTAATACGAGCCTCAGCAATACGCTCAAAGTTACCACCTAGTTGTAGTAATGGCTTACCAAAAGCCGTACGCTCCATACCGCGTTTTACAGCCAGCTCTAGCGACTTTTCAGCAGCGCCAATACAACGCATGCAATGATGAATGCGACCTGGCCCTAAGCGACCTTGCGCAATCTCAAAGCCCATACCTGGGCCACCGATAAAGTGGCTAACGGGTACACGTACATCATTAAAGCTGACTTCACCATGACCATGCGGCGCATCATAATCGCCAAATACTTTTAGCATGCGCTCGATATTGACGCCTGCAGTTTTTGCTGGAACCAATACCATCGAATGCTGATGATGACGGTCTTTAGTTTCATCAGGGGTGTATGCCATCACAATCAAAATATCAACTGCTGGGTCACCCAGACCTGATGACCACCATTTACTGCCATTGATAATAATCTCATCGCCATTGACAACCGCAGTCGCCTGCATGTTGGTCGCATCACTGGATGCCACCTCAGGCTCAGTCATACAAAATACCGAACGCGTTTTACCTTCCAAGATTGGCGTCAGCCATTTATCTTGCTGCTCTTGTGTACCATAACGCCACAACAGCTCCATATTGCCACTATCAGGGGCATTGCAGTTAAACACGTAAGGCGCTAATAAACTGCGGCCTGTCAACTCTGCAATCGGTGCATAATCGGTAACCGAAAGGCCAGCACCTAGGATGTCATCCGGCAAAAATAAATTCCACAGGTCAGCTTCACGTGCTTGCTTACGTAAGCTCTCATACTTTTCTGGCCACTGCCAATTTTTCCAATTACCATCAGGATTTTGCTGATGACAATCTGCCCAAAACTGCGCTTCAATGGGCTCAATATGGGTTTCGATAAATGCTTGTACTTGGGCATGCATGGCTTGACCATGTTCTGTCGCTGTAAACATCAAGGCATTGCTAGACATAATGATTTCCCTATCCTTATTAATTATCTCAATCACATTTTTATAAAAAACTTCATAGTGTACGTACGTAAACTCTGTATCGTATTTACCATTTATAACACAGCGATTATTTTTAAACAGCAAAAAGGCGCGACCCGTTAGGACACGCCTTTTACAAAATACAAACAATGCACGAATTCAGGTTAGAACTTTAAAGATCAGCTATGCACTAGTCTCTTAATACTTAAAACTACTTTAAGATATTTAAACGACTATTAAGGTCAAATCGTGCTAGTGCATCTGGCAGCTTATCAACCGCCATACTGATGGTCGCCTCTGCAGCTTGTGATAGCCCTAGTTTTTCTGCCAGTGTTGGCTTTTGACGTGAATGCAGCGCATATACTTCGTTGTTTTCCATACGCTCTAACAGATAGCTGTCTGATGTCTGTAATTTATCTACCAAGTTCAAATGCAGCGCATCTTCACCATACCAATGTTCGCCTGTTGCGACTTTATCTACATCAAGCATACCGCGGTAACGATTGACAAAGTGCTTAAACAACTCATGTGTTTGCTCTAGCTCTTCTTGATATTTGGCACGATCTTCATCATCATTTTCACCAAATACAGTCACGGTACGTTTGTAATCACCAGCCGTAAACATCTCATAATCGACATCATGGTTTTTGAGCCATTTATGAAAATTGGGCAGTTGTGATACCACACCGATAGAGCCAATAATTGCAAATGGTGCAGCTACAATATTGTCCGCTACGCAGGCCATCATATAGCCACCACTGGCTGCGACCTTATCGACGCAGACGGTGAGTTTCAAACCGGCATCTTTTAGACGAGCCAATTGTGCGGCGGCTAAACCATAACCGTGTACTACGCCGCCACCAGACTCTAGACGCACCACCACTTCATCGCCTTTATTCGCCGTGCTGATAAGTGTGCTAATCTCTTCACGCAGGTGTTTAACAGCAGTGGCTTTAATATCGCCATCAAAGTCGAGTACAAAAACTTGTTGCTTGCTATCACTATTTTTTTTCTTATTTTTGGTTTTCGCTTTTAGGGCTTGTTTTGCTTTTTTAGCCAGTGTTTTTTTGAATTGTTTGAGGGCAGCTTTACCTTGAGTCGCCTCCATCAGGTCTTCACGGCGTTGCTCTTGGTTTTTATTCAGATGGATAACTCTTAGCTCAACAGGGTTTTTAGAGGGATTAAAAAGCATGAGTACGATTCCTTAAATGATTAAGACGGTCTTAGTGTAATTTTATAAGTTAGGCTGATATGCGCACGCGCGCTTATCTTTTCAAGCAGAGGAACAATATTTAACCTAATGCAATTGTTACGGCACAAATACGGCTTATAGCCATCTTTACTGAGCTTTGATTGGGCTGATTCGGTTGTATAACAAAGGCAGATTAGGCATAATATACGTTTACACCAAATTTTCTGTAGCCAACGTGATGACTATTTGTCTTAATCGCGTTGTTTGCGCTTCTTTTAACTAAACTAGTTATTATCTAAAAGAAGCGCAACGATGGCTGCATTATTGTATTTCGAATTGGGCTGACAACTGGATAATTATATTATGACGCATAGCGAATACCGAGACGAATATTGCGGAGCCGTAACCGAAAGCTTAATTGAGCAAACCATTAGTGTCGTAGGCTGGGTACATCGTCGTCGCGATCACGGTGGCGTGATTTTCTTAGACATGCGTGACCGCGCTGGTATCTTGCAGGTCGTTGTCGATCCTGATACCCCAGAAGCGTTCGCTATTGCTGATGCGGTACGTCCTGAATATGTAATAAAAATCACAGGTCGTGTCCGTCAACGCTACGCGGGCACTGAAAACGCAAATATGACCAGTGGTCATATCGAGCTGTTGGCCAAAGAAATTGAAGTGCTGGCAAAATCTGAAACCCCGCCATTCCCATTGAATGATGAGAAAAGTACGGTATCAGAAGATCTACGTCTCAAATATCGCTATCTTGATATGCGCCGTCCACAAATGCAAGATCGTATGGTATTCCGTGCTAAAGCTACCTCAGCGATTCGTCGTTATTTAGATGACCATGGCTTTTTAGATGTAGAAACCCCTATCTTGACTCGTGCAACGCCAGAAGGTGCTCGTGATTATCTTGTGCCTTCACGTACGCGTCCGGGTAACTTCTTTGCCTTACCGCAGTCGCCACAGCTGTTTAAACAGTTATTGATGGTCGCAGGTTTTGACCGCTATTATCAAATCGCTAAGTGCTTCCGTGATGAAGATTTACGTGCGGATCGTCAGCCTGAATTTACCCAAGTCGATATTGAGACTTCTTTCTTAAATGAAGAAGAAATCATGAATATCAACGAAGGTCTGATTAAGCATGTCTTTAAGACGATGATGGACGTTGAATTTGAACAGTTCCCACGTATGACTTATGCTGAAGCCATGCGTGATTATGCCTCAGACAAGCCTGACCTACGTATTCCGCTTAAATTGATTGACGTTGCAGACTTAATGAAAGACGTTGATTTTAAAGTGTTTGCCGGTCCTGCTAACGATCCTAAAGGTCGTGTTGCTGCCCTACGTATACCAGGCGGTGCTTCATTAAGCCGTAAACAAATCGATGCGTATACCAAATTCGTTAGTATCTATGGTGCACGTGGTTTGGCTTATATTAAAGTCAACGATGCCAGCAACATCAATAACGGCGTGGATAAAGAATCTGGTCTACAGTCTCCTATCATTAAGAATATGACTGATGATGTATTGGTAAGCCTGATTGAGCGTACTGGTGCAGAAAGCAACGATATTATCTTCTTTGGTGCGGATAAAGCCAGTGTGGTCAATGATGCCATCGGCGCCCTACGTCAAAAGATTGGTTTAGATTTAGAAATGACCACTTGTGAGTGGGCACCACTTTGGGTAACTGACTTTCCGATGTTTGAAGAAACTGAAGATGGTCGCTGGACCTCAATGCATCATCCATTTACTAAGCCAAAAGGTTCGGTTGAAGAATTAAAAACCAATCCTGAATCTGCCCTTTCTATCGCTTATGATATGGTATTAAACGGTACTGAAGTGGGTGGTGGTAGTTTACGTATCAATACACTTGAGATGCAAACAGCCGTATTTGAAGCATTGGGTATTGATGATCAGGAAGCAGAAGACAAATTTGGCTTCTTGCTTGATGCGTTAAAATTTGGTGCGCCGCCACATGGTGGCTTGGCATTTGGTTTGGACCGCTTAATCATGCTTATGGTAGGCGCAAGCTCTATCCGTGACGTGATTGCCTTCCCAAAAACCAAAACTGCTGAATGTCCATTGACGCAAGCACCGGCTGAGGTGAATACTAAGCAGCTACGTGAGCTTGGTATCCGTGTCCGTGAAAAAGTACAAGCTGACACCAGTAAGTCTGCTGAATAAATAGTCTGATCATGCGAAGCTATTTTTTACAGTGCCTGTTATGTGATTCATTACTGTGTGAATGGTCATGAATCCGTATCATATTTTCAAAATCGTGCCACTGTCTGTCTTGCAGATGCTGGCACGTTTTGTGGCGTGGATAATCTTAAGGATGCCAAGCGCTAGTATCATGCGCACAGTTAAAATCAATATGGCACTGATTGCCCCTACGTTATCTCACCTGCAAAAACAAGCCTTAACCAAAGAGATTATCTATCATCAATGTTTAACCAGCATTGAGTCAATCAAAAGCTGGGCGATGCCACCTGATTGGAGTATCGCTCAAATTCGTGACGTTCATAATAAAGACATCTTACTTGATGGACTTGCTAGTCCTAACGGCATGCTCGCGATCGTACCGCATTTGGGTACGTGGGAGATGATGAATGCTTGGCTCAATCAATTTGGCTCGCCAACCATCATGTATAAGCCCGTAAAAGGTGACATTACCAACAATTTTATATTGCAAGGTCGTGCCCGCCTCAATGCGACATTAGTACCGACGGATGGTAGCGGTGTAAAAGCAGTATTTAAAACACTCAAACAAGGTGGTTTTAGTATTGTCTTACCTGACCACGTTCCTGACCCATCAGGCGGTGTCATCGTGCCTTTTTTTGGCATTGAAACGTTGACCAGTACACTCGCCTCCAAACTGGCTAGTAAAACCAAATGCGCACTGGTCGGATTGGCATGTATTCGCCGCGACGATGGGCATGGCTTTGATATTTATTGCTATAAACTCGATGACCCAGCATTATATGATCGCAATACTGAAACGGCAGCTTATGCACTCAATCTAGCAATGCAACGTATGATTGAAGACAATTACAGTCATTATATGTGGGGTTATCGACGCTTTAAGCATATCCCTATGATAGACAACCCTTACAACACTAATAAAGCCAATCTAGCCGCATTTATTCGCGCACATCATCCTAGTGTCGATAATAAATAAAATCGATACAGTGAAATCCGTACGCTACTGATAGACTCTCAATTTTAGTGTTGTTTATCAATTTTTTAAAAGTTAGCCCCTTATTTATATAAATATGAGTGCACTATGGCAACTGACATGAATCAAAATTTACCAACCAATCAAACGCCAACAGATAGTAAAAACTCTGATCAGCGTTATATCATTTGTATGAAATGGGGTGATAAATATGGTGCTGAATATGTTAACCGTCTTTATAACATGGTGCATCGTAACCTAACTTTAGATTTTCAGATGGTTTGCTTAACTGATGACAGTACTGGTATCGATCCTGCTGTTATCTGCCACCCTATCCCTGAGCTCAATCTACCTGCAGGACCTGAGCGTGGCTGGAAAAAGCTCACGACTTTTAAGCCCGAGCTTTACGATTTAAAAGGCGTTGCCTTATTTTTAGATATCGATATCGTTATCGTTGATAATATTGACGGCTTTTTCACTTATAAAGCTGAGCATGAAGATAGCGTCGTCATCATTCGTGACTGGAAAAAACCTTGGCGGATGATTGGCAATAGCTCGGTATACCGCTTCAATATCGGTATGGATACTTATCCTGATTTGCTCGCAAATTTTGAACGTAATTTTGAAACTATTCGTACTCAAGTTCGTCATGAGCAAGCATATCTGTCCAATTATTTACGTGAGCATCATCATTTAGAGTATTGGGACAAAGACTGGTGTGTTAGCTTTAAATATCAGTGTATTGCACCTATTCCTTTTAATCTAGTACGGGCACCTACTCTGCCAAATGATGCTAAAATCGTTATTTTCCATGGTGAGATTAATCCACCGGATGCCATCAATGGCGGTAGCGGTAAATGGTATCGTCATGTGAAGCCGAGCCCTTGGCTCAAAGAATATTGGATATAATTTAATCATCAAACCAACATTACTTTAAAATATCTGGAGTTGAAATTGGGATTACCTCCTATGATTGAGTTTGAGGTTGGTAATCAGCCGTTCCCTATTTACGCATTTAACGCAAAAGAAAATCAACAAAACCTTGACCGACAAGCTGTCAATATCATTGCTTCAGGTCCCTCTATTGCTGAGGTAGATTTTATACCTTTACTAGATACAGCCACGATTTTTATTAATGGTAGTATTAGTCTCACCGCTCAGTATAGCTTTACCAAAGTCGTCGGTTATGTCATTAGTGATGCACGTTTTATCCTCCATCAGCCCGATATATTAAACAAATACTACACCGGTCAGCCCTTATATGCCACCTTGGCAGTATTAGAAGCATTGGTCAGTGCCCATCCTGAAATCATAAAAAAATATCATCATAAGATGCGTATTATCTATCTTGTTGACAGACCGTGGGGTGTTAAAGGAAATGATTCAGAATTTAGTCTTTTACTGCTAGGTAAGGAGTCACGACACCAAGCGCTCAATAGAAAAACACCACTATCAGCATTTGCTAAGCATGCTAAATTTGTTATCGATAGCTATCATCAGCCATCACCTATCGGGCTGTCCTTAGACATCACTTACGGCTTTGTAGAAGCTGGAACAGTGGCTTATGTAGCAACGCAGCTGGCTTTCTCCCGTGGTGCAAACGCACTGCATTTATATGGTGTTGATCTACTTAATAGTAGCGAGCCGCGTTTTTATGAAGATAGAGAGCGTAGCGCGCCCACGACGCTAAATAATGTCATCAGCAATACTATTGTACCGTCATTTAATTTATTAGCCAAAACCTATCAACAATATGGCGTGCGTGTTACCAATCACTCTCCTATCTCTCAATCACTTTCCGACTTTAGTTAATATCATTTACTATTGATAGCGAAAAATCTAAATACTGCTGTGCAATGTGTTTTGGTAATAGCTGCTGATTTAACGGCGTTATAAATTGATTCGCATCATCTAATGCCTGACTTATTAGCGTTGCCAACCCTTCGATATCATCAATAGCAACTAGGTTTTTCTGTGTTAACAGCTCTCTTGGACCAAAGGGGCAATCCGTACTGATAACAGGTACATTTAAGGCTTGCGCTTCGACGATAACATAACCAAAGCCCTCATACTTAGAGGTCATGACGAGCAGTGCGGCTCCCGCAATCAACGGATAAGGATTGGTATAAAAGTCTAAAAAATATACTTTATTCTCAATTTTTAACTCAATCGCTAATTGTTTTATTTTATCTTCAAGTCGACCTTTACCTACCAAAACCAATGGTAGTCTGCGCTCTGTTTTGGCATAGGCCTGCAGTAAATCACGATGACCCTTCATAGCGTCAAACGAAGCGACATGAATAATATAACCTTTATCAGTCAAGCCAAACTCCTCAATATGAAAATGTTCACTGGCCAATTGCTGAATTTGACTGACATCGCATGGGTTATAAATTGTCGTGGTTCTATTTAAGTTACCTATTAATGTCAATAAATCTTGGCATGCGCCTTCACTGACACAACTGCACGGATGAGCACCGTAAACCACTTTTAAATGACTTATGGTTTGAGCAGGTATGATTGCTAGCTTCTCTTGAAATTGTTTGGACACTGCGGTGTGCAATACGTTTACTATATTTGGTAGCTTACTATATGCCATAATCCAATTAACCTTGTAAATATTGGCCAAGATTAATTTAGGTGTTCCGATATTTTTTAGTACATATTCATCAATGCGCGCTGCAACCTCTTTATAAGCGGTGGCTTGCTCAGTTTCTATATTAAAAAGCGGCTGATTATAAGGAACGATGTGGTAATGCACGCGAGAATCTAAGCACATATCTGTCGTATCTTCTAGGGAAAGCACATGGACATCATAATCCATATCTATATAGGCACGCGCCAATGTCGTGACCATACGTTCTGCACCGCGCCCTTCTAACGCTTTTAATATTAGTAAAATAGTTGGTTTATTGCTAGTTATCATAGTAACCCGTCTTTCATACTTGTGATGCCTATTTTGGTATAATAAATAGCCGTAAAATAATTGTTTAATATTGCAGCGCTCTACCTTTGTATGCTAGTCTCCTCTATTTTTATATTACGAACAAGCATCTATTAAAACATTTTTTTATTCATTCGCTAATACATTTGTTATTGTCTAATTAAACTGTAGGCTACCATTTTTTAGGGTATTAGCCCTTATTTTGATGCAAATCTAAATCACTATCTACAGGAGCATATGGTGTGAATCATGTAAAAAATATTAGGTCATACCGCTTATCAGTAGTAATGATAGTTAAAAATGAAGCCAAAAACCTTGCTATTACCTTACCTTCTCTGCAAGGATTGGCTGATGAAATCATCGTATTAGACTCAGGCAGCACCGATAATAGCCGTCAGCTCGTAGAGCAATATGGCGGAACATGGTATGTGAATACAGATTGGCAAGGATTTGGCAAACAACGTCAATTGGCACAGTCATGTGCGACCGGTGATTGGATTTTTGCATTAGATGCTGATGAAGAAGTTACTCCTCAGCTTAAAGAAAGTATACTAAAGATCATCACACAAAAACCTGATAGTACAGTCTATGGTATTAAGCGTATTGATTGTATTTTTGGGCACGAAATTGACCCTAGCTATTGGGCAATAAAAGCACACTGGCGTCTATATCCCTGTCACTTTTATTATAATGAAAATCTAGTCCATGAATCTGTCGTCTTACATAATGCTATTACCAAGACATTAGATGGGTTTATGCGCCATCATACAGCCGAAACGCCACTATTTTGGCTACAAAAACGTTTAGATTATGCTAAGGCGTGGGCTGAGGATCGCCATAAAAAAGGTAGAAAAATTAGCTTTTATAAAGTTATTTTCAATCCAATTTGGGCATTTATTAAGCAGTACCTAATAGATGGACGCTTCTTAAAAGGCAAATACGGACTCATATATTCGCTGCTATTTATGCAGTATACCTTTAATAAATACGCTATTTTATATGACCTAACATACAATAAAACAGAGCAAGCATTTATAAAATCGTTGGAAATAGCTGAAAACTTACAGCCAGTAGACGTATCGAAAAAACAAAGCAGCTTGTCTTTAGTAATGATTGTAAAAAATGAAGGCAAGCATTTAGAAGCATGTTTAAAAACGGTACAAGATATTGTAGATGAAATCATTATTTTGGATTCTGGTAGCACAGATGACACTAAAGCTATTGCCCTACAGTATGGTGCTAAATGGTACGTCAATGAGCAGTGGCAAGGCTTCGGCAAACAGCGACAGTTGGCACAATCTTATGCTACTTGTGATTATGTCTTAGTACTAGATGCAGACGAACGTCTAGAGAATGATTTAAGACATTCTATTGCTATGTTGTTAAATGAGCCGCTACAGACTGATAGAGTATTTAATGTGGCTCGAGTCAATCAGTTTTGCGGCGTCGAAGTACAGAAACGAATATGGTATACGGATAAACTGGCACGATTATATGCCAATAGCTTATTTAAATATTCTAATTTAGACGTTCATGAATCGTTAGATCAAAAAGGCGTTCCAAGTGAGGTATTGAAAGGTTATCTATTGCATATTACCAATGATAATTTACACCATTTTTTGATGAAAAATGTGCGCTACAGTCATGATTGGGCAAGAGAAAAACATCATAAAGGTAAAAAGGTAACGCTTTTAGGCATGTTATTACGTTCTTGGTTTTCTTTCTTTCGTGAATACATCATGCGTGCTGACATATTAGGCGGGGCTTATGGCTATATTTTGGCTTTCGCCTCATTAGGCTACACAATGGATAAATATATAATGCTTTGGCAGATGAATCAGGAGAAATAGTTCAATTAATTATAAACTGTTGAATTTACTAAACTAGCCAGATATTTTGTTTTTTAGCTTATGAAGCCAAGTAAGTGGTTCAGGGTTAGCCACGCTATTAAAACCTATATGCTCGCAGCTTCCCTGTTGCAAATAAACTAAATGGCAATTTAATCTACGATAACTTCGTGAAATATGTCGTTCTTTTTTATATTGGGAAAACGGTTTCAACTTTTTCCAATTATCTAAAGATGCAATGTGCGGATTAAACGAATAACCATACCATTGATCATGAATATGATGAACCTCCACAGTGTCTACAAATGAAGATTGACGGTTTATTATTAGGCTATTTTGAATCTCACTGAATTCCATATCAGATATTTTGCGTAAGCATACCATCGTAATCTTTTGATCACTTTGCAAAAAGTTAATGATACCTTCTAAATTGGGAGTACTATCGAACACCCAATCATCTTCACAATGTAAAACATAAGGAGTTTCAACTCTTTCATACATATAATCTATAGCTTTGTGGTGACCTAAGTTATATCCCAAATCAATTAATTTACCATGTGGACATAGCTCATGAAAAACATTGTTAGACTCCTCATCACCAAAATCATTGATAGCAATAATATTAGGAAATTGCAACTTAGATAACAAACTTTCTAAAGTCTGGCGAAGTTCATAAGGACGTTTACCAATGGTTAAACATAAAGTAATATTTTGTAGATGACTCATATTATTTGTTCCGGATGATAAGATAAAACTTGCCAATTAATCTCCACTATATTCTTACTAATATATTTATAATCAATGCTTTTTAATAAAAATAATTACAGATAAAAAATATTAATCTTTAATTTTTCTTAATAGAATCAGATTTTTTATTAGCTGTTAAGCATAAAGATTAGTAGAAAGATTGACATCTGATAGTTAAAAATTCAATGTAATATTGAATAGCACCACTGTGATATTTTTAATTTAAATATAATTTAAGTTTATAGAAAATATAAAAAGGAACTAAATGAGTATATTCAGCCCCTTTTTATTAATTCAAACAAACTTGATGTCAGTCAATAAAACTTAACCAATCCATATACTGCTCATTGCGACCATGGACCACATCAAAGTACAAGGTTTGCAGCTTTTCAGTCAAGGGTCCGCGACCACCATTACCGATAGTACGATCATCGTATTCACGAATAGGCGTGACTTCAGCAGCGGTACCTGTCATAAATATTTCATCCGCTAAGTAAAACTCATCACGAGTGATACGGCGCTCAACAACTTTAATGCCCAAATCTTCAGCAAATTGGACAATAGTTCGACGCGTGATACCGTCAAGTGCCCCGCCTGCTAAATCAGGGGTATGCAATACACCATCTTTAACTAAAAATAAGTTCTCGCCAGCGCCTTGGCAGACATAGCCTTGTGGATCCATCAAGATGGCTTCGTCATAGCCGTTACGGGTCACTTCTTGGTTTGCCATGATAGATACAGGATAGTTACTTGAGGCTTTTGCTTTACACATGGTCACGTTTGGCAAATGATGGGTATATGATGACGTTTTTACACGAATACCGTTTTTGATACCTTCTTCACCAAGGTACGCGCCCCAATGCCAAGCAGCTACCATGGCATTAACGCTATTATCACGTGATGATAGACCCAGTTTTTCGGCACCGAACCAAATCAGCGGGCGGATATAAGCTTCTGCTAGATTGTTCTGCTTGACCACATCTTTGTGTGCTTGCTCAAGTGTTGCTGCATCAAAAGGCACATCCATTTGGAAAATCTTTGCCGAACCTAGCAGACGCTCAGTATGTTCTTTTAAGCGGAAAATCGCGGTACGGTTATCAGCGGTTTGATAGGCACGGACGCCTTCAAAGACTGCGATACCATAATGCATGCTGTGCGTAAGCACATGAATTTTGGCATCTGGCTGTTCAATCATCGTGCCATTCATCCAAAGCTTGCCTTCCTTTGTTGCCATATTCATCTAATAATCCTTATGCTAGCGCTAACGTCTAACTTTTTTTGTTGAGTGTTAAGTAAATGTTTTAATTAAAATTTTATAATGACACTGAGTGTCTGTTTTAATGCACGAATATCATGTGCAAATTTAATGCGCAAATGATTATATCACCAGCACGCCAAGCAAATGAACTATTTTAGTTCATTACTGCAGTGCCTTTATTTATATGGCGTTAAATATCAGTGCCAAGACTGTCTTAACACTGTCCTTTCATTCAGCACAGCCGTTTTAATACCGCGATTCTGTCGATTCAACACCCATCAAATGCTGCCACTGCGCCTGCACGAGTGCACGGGTTTCAGTCCAAAGCGATTCATCGACCAGTAATGACTGCTCGGATAGTGCCAATTGATGCGTTGCAGCCCTTATGCGCAAATAAGCATCCGTCAAATCTTGACAGATCTCACTCTCCCAAATACCTAGTGTCGCCATCTCTTCAAAGATACGGACGTTATCGCTCCATTTGGTCAAGGTTGGATGCTCATGCGAATAGGCCAGTACGGCAAATTGTGCCAAAAACTCGATATCAATGACACCGCCTGCATCTTGTTTAAGATGAAACTTACCCGCTTGCTGTTGCCATTGGCTCGTACCCAGATGCTTTTGCATTTTGATACGCATACTTGTCACTTCGATACGTACTTCCTCAATTGTGCGCGGTAATGCTAAGACCGTACGGCGAATATCACAAAAACGGGCTGTGACGCGTTTATCACCGCAGATTGCACGCGCCCGTACCAGCGCTTGATGCTCCCATGACCAAGCTTTTTCAAGCTGATAGGTTTCAAACGCATGACAAGACACCACCATCATGCCAGCATTGCCGGAGGGACGCAGGCGCATATCCACCTCATAAGCACGGCCATCACGGGTTTGAGTATTAAGATAGGTCATGAGCTTTTGCGCCAAGCGTGCCGCAAACTTCATGCCACTGACCGAATTTTCACCCGTGGTCATACCCTGCTCTTTTATTTTATGCAAAAACACCAAATCTAAATCTGATGAATAAGACAACTCAAGACCACCAAGCTTACCGTAGCCTATAATCGCAAAGCCGCAATCTGCTTCGGTCACCGGATCGCCATCTTGACCGATAGGATAACCATAACGTTTCACAATTTCAGCAAAAGCGCGCTCAAGCGCCGCTTCTAATACCACCTCGGCAATGTATGTTAAAGAATCCGACACCTTCATGATTGGACGTTCAGCCAACACATCACTGGCGGCAACCGCTAATACTTGATTCTTTTTAAATAATCGTAATACGCTAAGCAGCTTTTCTTCGTCATTAGGCTCTACTCTCAATAACTGCTGACGCAAGATATCACGCAGCTCAAGTTTGTCTGGCAAATGCCGATAGCGTTGCTGTAAAAATGTATCTAATAACACTGGATACTGTGCCAGCTCTTTGGCAATCCAAGGGCTAGCAGACAGCATCGGGATCAACTCAACCGTGGCGTTTGGATTCTCTGCAATCATGACTAAGTAGATAGAACGACGACAAATCGCTTCAAGCAAGGCAATCAAGCGCGGCAATGCGGTATTCGCCAGTTGCTGCTGATCTTGATGAGCAAGTAGCGCATGCACAATGACTGGATACGCTCCGTCCAAGCGTTCGCGAGCCTCATCGCTTAAATTGGCAACCATTTTTGACTGCCAAAAATTTTGTAATTGGCTATGATTCTCTTCCGTCAACACGTCATTTAAACGAGCCACTTGCTCATCCAAGTTAGCAGGTTCTAGCTCATCATCGTGATCCGGCACTTGCCTTTCAGTAACCATACGCTCAAACGGCACATTGACATGATATCGATGATAATTAAGCGTATTTAATAATGCAGCCCAGTCTTCAAACCCAAGCGTGAGCGCAAGATTGTGCTGCCAATGCACATCATGAGGAAGACGCTGGGTTTGCTGGTCATTGATTGCTTGAATACCGTGCTCAAGCCGGCGTAAAAACCGATAAGCACTCTGCAGTTCTTGATAAGTAGTTTCTTCTAAATACTTAAGCTCATACAGCGCCTGCATTGCCTTCAAACAAGATTTGACCTGTAGCTGCGGATGCCGTCCGCCATAAATCAACTGGAAAGCTTGAACGATAAACTCGATATCTCGAATACCACCAGCACCGAGTTTGATATTATCCAAATCTTCACGCTGGGCGACTTGATTTTGGATCAGAGACTTCATCTCTCGTAATGCCGAAAAAGCACTATAATCGACGTAATATCGAAAGACAAACGGCTTAATAAGTGCTTGAATGTCGTCATAGAATGGTCGCTCTATGTGTCCAACCACACGGGCTTTTAACCAAGCAAATCGTTCCCATGCCCGCCCATGCTGAGAAAAGTACTTTTGCAACGCCGATAGATGAATCGCTAAATCACTACCATCGCCCCATGGGCGCAGGCGCATATCTACCCGAAACACAAAACCATCTGCTGTATTATTATCAAGCAGCTTAATAATACCTTGACCAAGGCGCGTCATAAAACGTTTATTGTCGATACTGCGTGTGCCTTTGGTTTTATCCCCATCAGTTTCACCGCGCGCTTGATGGATAAAAATCAGGTCAATATCACTCGATAAATTCAGCTCATGAGCGCCAAGCTTGCCCATTGCCATAATCGCCATATCATCGACTTGCGCATTGCCTTTCTCATTAATAAAGGTAGGCTGACCATATTGAGTCACCAACTGCTGATAGGTATAGTTTTTCGCAAATAAAATACAACCATCAGCGAATTCGGACAACTCGTCGGTCAATTGCTCAAGCTCAATCACTGCCAACGCGTCTTGCCATACCCAACGCATCATCAGTAGCATACGCAAATTGCGTAAACCACTCATCACTTTGGTTTCATGGCCAAGCTGATAGTTTTCGTCCAAGGTATAATCTTGTATCAGGTCATCAATCTGTTGGCGCGTTAAGGTCGTGTCTAAAGGATAACTGCGTAAAAACGTCTGGCAGGCGCCCGTGCGACTTTGCCAAATTTGATAAGCAAACTCACTGGCAGTTTGCAATACTTGTAGCTGTTCTGATGTGGGCTGATAGCCGTTACCATTTGGAGTGGTAGATAGCATAATGATGTTACCTCATTGCAGCATAGAGCCATAAGCCTACGTGAACTGGGCGAATAAGTTTATTGTTTTTTCTTACGGAACGGTCACAACTACTATAGATCAGTGAAACACCATGCTTTTATAGTAACATAAATAAAGTAATGCGCTGCCAAGAGCAAGCATATAGCGAATTCAGTATTAAAGCGCTACAGTAGGACTGGGATGAATTTTACGCAGCCTCTGTCGGCGTAGGCACAGCACGCCAGAAAAATTTATACCAGTACTACGTTGGAACATAACGTATCTGTTTTATTTAGAATTGACTATACTTGCAAAAAATGAAAAAGCACTGAATGATGATACAATATACAGCCACAAGGTCTCAGTTCTTTTTCAATACTCATTTATTCAATGCTTATTAATACTATGTGATACCGCCATTATGACACTCTCAACGCCTCTACTTTTGATTACCGCTGACCCAAGCCATCCACTTGCATATATGGCATTACGCTATGCGCGCGCTTATCTACAAAACGCCTCTTTAGCCGATAATGCGCCTAATAGCGCGGATCATGAAAACTCTGTATTAAACATCTTCTTTTATGCAGATGCAGCACATACTGCCAATCGTTTAAGGTGGCAATCAGCCGATCAATCAAATATTACCCAAGAGTGGCAGGCAATGGCAGCACAGTATAATCTTGTACTGCCAGTATGCGTCAGTACGGCACTCAGTCGCGGTATTAGTGATACGGACAACAGCAGCCGCCATCAGTTAGAGACAGAAAATCTAGCGACAGGTTTTAAGCTAGTAGGTCTGAGTGAGCTTGCTATGATGATGCAAGGCGACTGTCGCTTACTACAATTCTAATAAAAATGATGGAAATAAAAATTCAGTTTGATACTAATAGGTAGCGACAAACAAGATTAGGAAAACCTCATGAAATTACTCATTCGGCTGCATACGCCCACTGAAATGGCAAGCTATGAAGGCTGTGCGCTGGCCTTGACGTTGGCAACCTTTGGGCACGAAGTGCAGCTGTATTTGGATGCGCCCGTCTTTGGATTTTTAATGCAGCCAAACTCACGCTTGCAAGGTATGATTCAAGCGCTTGAGCTTTATGACATGCCGCCAGCGTGGCTACCTGACGATGTTTTTAGTGGCTGGATAGCTGGCATGCTACCGACGGACTTGGCAACGCAGTTAGTCTTGATTCCAGAAGAAGTAAATTTACAAGTATTTGAGCAAATTCTCACTTTTTAATCTTAAAGCTATAAATAGCAAAGCTGATGTAAAATTTTATTGTTTCAAACCTATAGCAAGCAATCGGACACGAGTATGGCAACTTTATATCAATTACATAGCAGTATGGATACGCTCAGACGCACTACGGAACAAATGGCGTTGTCATGGCAGGCAGGCGATAGCATCCTTTTATTTGGTACAACCGTCGCATTTATAGATTGGTTCAATGCGTATTTGGGCGATATCGAGAATATGGAAATAGAAACCATTGCTGGTATTTACGCGCTTGCCGACGATGTGGCAAAGTTGCATGAAAACACCGCAGCGAAGCTTAATCTAGCGGCAAAGCTCACTGGTATTTTAAGCGATGCAGAATGGGTAGCAATGACCCAAGACAGCCGCTTTGATAAAGTCGTGACGATTGCCTTATGAGTATGTCTATTAACTCGTCTACATCCTCTCTGACCTCAATAAATATGGCATTAGACGATGTAGCATTAGATCAGGATGGGCATTTACGTGACCACACTATCTGGACGCCCGATATTGCACAGCAGCTAGCTAATACCTTGGATATCGTCTTAGATACTGAGCGCTTGGCAGTGTTACAGCAAGTACGAGCTTTTTTTGTAAAATTCAATCACGCACCTGCCACGCGCCCACTAATAAAATGGCTACAGCAGACTTTACCTGATGATGACATCAGCAATCAAAAGCTACAGCAGCTATTTAACACAGGTCTGGTCGCCCGCCATGTCAATCGCCTCGCTGGGCTACCCAAACCGCCGAATTGCTTATAAATGCTCATAAAAAAGACAGATAAATTCTTTATTTATCTGCCTTTTTTATGAGCATTTTTATAATAAAAGTACTACTTTGGGTCGTAGACGATGAGTGTCTCATAGCCGATACTACGACCTTCATCACCGCCAAATCCTTGTTGTCGCCATACCTCATATAAACATATTGCCACGCTGTTCGACAGATTCAAACTGCGTGAATCTGCTAGCATCGGCAATCGTAGCCAGTTATCAGCGCCAATATCTTCACGTATATCATCTGCCAGTCCCGCTGTTTCTGAGCCAAAAACCATGGCCACATTATTTCCAGAAAAATCACTGCCCGACTCTGCAGTCTCTTGTCCACCAAAATCATAATCATAAAAAGGCTTACTTAACTTGGTGGTCAATGCCGTAATGGTATGACAGTCAGCATCCTGCAATGCTTGCTTTGCTATTGACCAATTGTCGTGTACTTGCAGATGGGCATACTCATGATAATCTAATCCTGCACGGCGCAATTTTTTATCATCCAGCTCAAACCCTAATGGTTTGACTAAATGCAGCTGCGCCCCACTATTGGCACACAGACGAATGATATTGCCCGTGTTACTGGGCATTTTTGGCGCTACCAGCACGATATGAATGGTCATACTCTCTCCGTCATTAGCATTAGGGTTATTTTTCTGACTTATATGGCAAAGGTAATTAAAAGTTACAGTTTACTGCCAATAATTACATTTTGATACTGGGCACGTATTTTAACTTTGATTATGATGGCTGTAACGGACAAGGGGATAATATAAAAATATTGTCATCGTCTGTTATCATCTTGCAGTGTAACTTAGGATCAACATCAAGTTTCACTGTTACTACACTACTTATCTGTATCTGTCTTTTTTGAGGAATATACCATGAAAAAATTAGTTATCGCATCTTTGGCTGCTATGTTTGTATTAACTGGTTGTAACACTTTTAAAGGTCTAGGCCAAGACGTATCAAGCGCTGGTAGTGCTGTAAGCGGTACTGCACAAGAAGTACAAAACAAAATCTAAGCTTTAAATATTTAGGTTGTTTAAAGGGCTTATCATCTATGTGATAAGCCCTTTTTTATTAAGCTTAAGTTCTGAACACTTAACGAGCATACTTCGCTATAAAAATGCTCTTAATATTTGATTGAGATACCTTTTACCAAGTTCTGTCGGTTGCAACTGTTCCGGATGATCTATCAATAGACCTTGCTCGATTAATGTAGCAACTTGTATTGCAATGCTGTCATAACTTAGCCCCGTACGTGCTTCAAATAACGACCATGCTACGCCACCATGCAAACGTAAGGCATTAAGCATAAACTCACTAACCAACTCCTCTTCATCAATCGCTTGCCAGCCAACCATTTTTGGCGCTGATATTGATGCCCCATCTTGGACATGAGCTTCTTCATATTCTATATAACTTTTTGGCATACGGGATTTACTAAAGCGATAGATACCTGATTGAGTATTTTCGCTATCAATACTCCATATGTCAGTCGCCATCTCATTGCCGATATCTTGTCCGATCATATCTTGTCCAATAGTGACTTTTCCATGAGCACCCGCCCCAATGGCCAAATAGTCACCAAACTGCCAGTAGTTGACGTTATGTTGACAAGGCTTATCCCCTGCCCCAGACCATGCTGATACCTCATAATTGCAATAGCCTAAATTCTGTAATAATGTCTGACCAGATTCTTCTATATCTGCCAAGCGATCCTCATTGGGTAAAATTGGCTGACTGCGATAGAATACGGTATTTGGCTCAATGGTCAGCTGATACCATGAGATATGGGTCGCACCAGCATCGTGTGCCATTTGAATATCGTCTAACGCCTCGCTCATGGTTTGCTCTGGTAGTCCATGCATCAAATCCACGTTTACGCGCTCAAATCCAGCTTCTCGAGCTGCTTTAATTGCAGATAGCGCTTGAGTAGGATTATGAATACGTCCAAGCGTGGTTAATTGTTCAGCAGAAAAGCTCTGCACACCTATCGATAGGCGATTAATACCCACCTCTAAATACTCAGCAAATGGCGCATGCTCAAGGGTGCCTGGATTTGCCTCCATAGTGATTTCGATGTCGCTAGAAAATTGATAATATTTCCGTAAACCATCAAACAAGCGCTGGTATTGAGCAATGGGCAACAACGACGGCGTACCACCGCCGATAAATATGGAGCTAATCTCACGTCCTTGGGTCAATACCTGCTGCATCGCAGCATCTTGCAATAATGCATCGACATATTCATCATACATGGACAGCTGACTATCAACTGGTAGCTCATGTGAATTAAAATCACAGTAAGGGCATTTTTTGACACACCACGGGATATGGATGTATAACGCCAATGGAATGTCTGTCACTTCTACTGCATTCGAATGACCATCATGAAAAGGCTTTGCTTGCTGAAACAGTTGATTAGGTTTGATATTTGACATAAGCGGACTTATCTATAAATAGGTAACTGCCATCAATAGCAGAAAATACCGCTAGGATAACGGCTAAGCACAGTAAAAAAAAGCCCAACTTCAAGAAAATTCTATCGATAACAAAAACAATGACAAAGGCTCATGTTAAAAATTCTTAGTTATAGGCAAAATAACTAAGAATCACCATTATTATATAAAATAATTATAAATAACCAACTATATAAAAAGGATAAAAACTATGGCATATTGGCTTATAAAATCTAATCCAAGCTGTTTTAGTATAAAAGACTTAGAAGGTGCAGGAACAGAGATGTGGGATGGCGTGCGTAACTACCGAGCCCGCAATTTTATGCGTGATGATATGCAAGTAGGTGACAAGGCGTTTTTTTACCACTCTAGTGCTAAACCCTCTGGCGTTGCTGGTATCGTGACTATTAGTCAAGCTGGCTATCCTGATATTACTCAATTTCATCCTGAACACCGGCATTACGACCCGAAAGCCACCGCAGAGAATCCGCGATGGTATATGGTTGATTTGACTTTCAATCAAGCTTTTAACAATATATTACCACTGTCAGAGCTAAAGTTTCTGCCCACGCTCGAGAACTCATTATTACTGAGAAAAGGCTGTGAACAATTGACCATCATACCGCTTGAGCCTAAACACTGGTATGCAATCATGGATATTGCAGGAAATCTTAATTTACTGTCAGAAGATACCGACTCTATTGAATGAATAATTCTGGCTTACAAGCACCAAAATTGATGTTTAATTCTTCTATTAGGGGCTTAATACACCTATAAATACGACCTTCATCAAACTTTTCTAAAATATTTACATTATAGCCTGACTTCTTTACCATTCTATTAACTTATGACCTGTTACTTCATCACTTGAATTGACGGGTTATTTTTATTTTAGCATCAGTGATTCTTTTTTCACTCTGCATGCCTAGTCTTATTAAAAATGGACTTGCTCATATTATTTATCGGAGTATTATCGTCGCACACCTCCTATTTTACTGTCTCGCTATTGATTTATTGATGGCTGTGTTTATTCATTAGTAAAATTTGTTTATCAAAAATAATTATTGTAAAGAATAAAAGTTGCTCATTATGGTTTTCCCGTTGTCTTTTGTAGATTTTAAAAGTTACAGTTTACGCTTAGGTATACTCGCGCTGCCCATCTTAATCACCCAGTTTTGTCAAGCAGCGCTTGGTGTTGTCGATGCCATTATGGCAGGTCAAGTTTCGGCACTTGATTTGGCTGCTGTCGCTGTCGGCTCAGGTATTTGGCTACCATTATTTTTATTAGCAACAGGTATTTTGATTGCGACTACGCCTCTGATCGGTGAAGCCATTGGTCAAAACCAACTCGATAAAGTACCACATATCACGCAGCAGTCATTATGGACGGCTGGTGTCATTGGTATCCTTGGTTTTATCATTGTTAACCTAGCACCCAATGTGCTTGCCCTCATGGGTGTTCCTGAAAATATACAACCGATAGCAACTCAGTATTTGCATGGCGTATCATTTGGCTTCCCTGCAATTGCCGTTTATGCGGTGCTGCGTAGTTACTGTGAAGCGCTTGGTCGACCAGAGCCTGTGACAGTTATTAGTATCATAGGGCTGCTTGCAGATATCCCGCTTAACTATATTTTTATCCATGGCTTATTTGGCATGCCTGAGATGGGTGGCGCTGGTTGCGGGGTAGCAACTGCTATCGTTTTGTGGATTAACGTCTTATTATTAGCCGCTTATACCAGCTTTACTAAGCGTCAGCAATTTGCCAGTACGCGCTTTTTTTATGCCTTTGCCAGCCCAAATCGGGCACAGATAAAAAAACTTCTCAAGCTTGGTATTCCGATTGGCGTCTCTATCTTTTTTGAAGCCAGTCTATTTAGCTTAGGCGCACTGGTGATTAGTCCATTGGGTGAGCTGGCAACCGCATCGCACCAAGTCGCCTTATCAGTGACCTCGCAGTTGTTTATGATCCCAATTTCGGTCGCGATGGCACTGACCATTATGGTATCCAACCGCTTTGGTGAAAAAAACCTAATGGCACTGCGTCAAGTACAAGCAACCGGTCTTATATGGACGGTACTTATTGCATTTGCCTGTATGATTGGTGTTTGGCTATTTAGACCACAATTGGCAGCGGCATTCACTGACAATCCTGTCGTACGAGCTCAAGCCATGCATTTGCTCATCTTTGCGCTTGCTTATCAGCTATTTGATGGCTGGCAAGTTAATGTCGCGGGTATATTACGGGGCATGCAAGATACTACAATACCGATGTGGGTTACCCTATTTTGCTACTGGATAGTGGCACTACCGCTTGGTATTTATCTAGTACGCTTTACTGATATTGGGGCGCAAGGTTTTTGGATGGCTTTAATTACAGGGTTATTTTTATCGTCTATTTTACTTACCATACGTTTGCGATACCAACAAAAGAGATTGCTGGCAATGTGGGGATAACAATAAGACTAGGTTTACACAAGTTTATCTAAATGTTATCTGTAATAATCATCACTGGCGCTCGCAAGTCACATAGACTATGATAAATTCTTGAGCATTTCTTACTCAAACGAGCGCTTACGTCATAATATGTAAAAAAACTCAGTTAACAACTGTACATCGATTGCTCATTGCCGTGAATATAGGTATCATTAGCAATTATCTACACAATATTTAGTTACACTATTTTTCTCGAATTTGTTACAAGGCAAAAATACAATTATGGATATTGAAAAAATACGCACCCTCATTGCACTCATGGAAGAAAGCGAACTGGTTAATTTGGAAATCAGCTCAGATGACGAGCATATCAGTTTGACTCGTCACTATGATGCACCGGCGCCAACGATGATGGCTGCACCTACTGCTGGTGCTGCTACACCTCATACTACTGAATCGCAGCCTGCGATGAAAGCAGGTAGTGTTGAGACGTCACCTATGGTTGGCGTTTATTACTCAGCCCCTAGTCCTAATGATCCACCATTTATAAAGGTTGGACAAAAAGTGCAAGCTGGTGATACGCTCGGCATCATTGAAGCGATGAAAATTATGAATCCTCTTGAGGCGACTCAAAGTGGTGTTATTGATGAGATCTTGGTCACTAATTCTGAAGTGGTACAGTTTGGTCAGCCTATCGTACGCTATAAAGCGTAATCAGATTTGCCAACCTTTACTTCGTTCTGATGGAGAGCGTGCTATTTATCAGGCAATATCAACTTATGCTTAGGCTATTTTAGTTTAATCATATCTAAGCTTAAAGATTTTAAAGTTAGATAATCACTAGGCTTAATAATAAGTTTTGATATTGCTGAATATAGTGACTCCATTAAAAAACGCCGCTTCAATAAGGATGATCCCATGATAAAAAAACTGCTCATCGCCAATAGAGGTGAGATTGCTCTACGTATCGTTCGCGCTTGTAAAGCCCTTGGTATTCAAACCGTTGGAGTTTACTCTACGGCTGATGCCAATTTGATGCACTTACGCTTTGTTGATGAAGCCATTTGTATCGGCAAGCCTAATGCCAATCAAAGCTATCTAAATATCAATACTATCTTGACTGCTGCTGAGATTACTGGCGCTGATGCCATTCACCCCGGTTATGGTTTTTTGGCTGAAAATGCTGAATTTGCTGAACGTATTGAAGAAGCTGGATTAACCTTTGTAGGCCCTACTGCAGATCATATTCGTCTGATGGGAAACAAGGTTTCCGCGATCAATGCCATGAAAAAAGCGGGTGTGCCGACAGTACCTGGTTCAGTAGGTGCTGTGACGCTACACAATGCTGAAGAGCAAGCACGCAATATCGGTTTTCCCTTGTTGATTAAAGCGGCAGCGGGTGGCGGTGGTCGTGGTATGCGTGTGGTTGAGCGCTTTGAAGAAATTATCGGTCAAGTGCAAGCGGCTAAGCAAGAAGCTGAGCTATGGTTTGGTGATGACACGGTTTATATGGAACGTTATCTCCAAAACCCGCGACATGTAGAGATACAAGTACTTGGCGATGGTAATGGTAATGCCATTCATTTATATGACAGAGATTGCTCATTGCAGCGTCGTCATCAAAAAGTTTTAGAAGAAGCCCCTGCCCCTGATATTCCTGATGATGTACGTCAGCCTATCTTAGATGCTTGTGTAAAAGCTTGTAAGCTGGTCAAATACCGCGGTGCTGGTACTTTTGAGTTTTTATTTGAAAATAATGAATATTTCTTTATTGAGATGAACACTCGCGTACAAGTTGAGCATACTATTACTGAGATGATTACAGGCATTGATGTGGTCGTTGAACAGTTAAAAATCGCAGCAGGCTACGGTCTATCGTATCGCCAAAGTGAGATTGAAATTCAAGGTCATGCGATTGAATGTCGCATCAATGCTGAAGATCCAGTGACCTTTATGCCATCACCTGGTACGGTTACTCAGCTGTATTCACCTAGTGGGGCTGGTATCCGCTTTGACTCACATCTATATCCTGGCTATGAGATTCCAAGTTACTATGACTCTTTGATTGGTAAGCTTATCTGTCATGGTCAAACCCGTCAGCAAGCGATTTCGAAAACGCTACAGGCACTTGATGAGTTGGTTATCGAAGGTATCAAAACAAATATCCCGATGCATCGTGATGTAATTTTATCAGATGATAATTTTGTTCATGAAGCACAGAATATTCATTATCTTGAAAGAGAGTTGTTAACTGCTAATAAAGAAAAATCTAACTTGTGAACTGATTAAATATTGATATCAAATATCTTTATTATCAAGATTTTTTCTCATTAAAAAAACCGCTATCCATGCAGATAGCGGTTTTTTTATTGATGATTGTAATTAAAGCTAAAGCAAAGTCACTGAAAAACCATTACTATGGCAGAATTCTATTAAAATTCATAAAGCACTCTTTGCCATCAGGATCAGCACACCACTGCATTTGATTGCCATCATGATTTAAAAAGGCAATCAACGCCTCATTGCTCTGATCTATCTGGCTACCGGAGCAATCTACTTCATTGTTATCGTAAACGGTTTTAATAGCAATGATAGGTAGCCCCTCCTCACGGTGCGTAATCAAATAACGTCCATAAGTCCACTCTTTGCCACTGACTGACCACATTTCATTATCAGCAGCAAAATTGTAAAGCTCACGGCACTGAGCAGATTTCTTTGCTGATGCAATGAGTTTTTTGCTGGTATCAGTTTGAATATTAATAAGACGTTTTTCGTTTTGTGTCAATAGTCCTGCACCGGCGTCGACTTTAGGTTCGTTACTTTTAATCTGACTCCTGTCTTTTGACGCTGCTTGCCGCGCCTCAGCTTCTTTGGTCATCGTGATACTACTATTTAAATCAATCTCCCACTGTCCAGCAATCGCAGGACTAATATGTGTGGTAATGGTCGGCTTACTAACTGCTTCGCCATTTACTGGCAATGATGCCAAAATAGCAGCTAATGAAAATGAAGCAAATGAGAGAGGTTCCATAATTAACCTTGTTATTTATACTATTATAATAATGAATGCTATGTACATTAGCGTAAGTCTTAGTCACCGAAAACACAAGTAACATTATGCTATTAGGCTTTAACCTCTCAGTGGTAAGCACTTCAATAAGATCTCTAATTACTGAGGTTCAGACATAGTTTCAAACATAAAAAATAACGCCATGGCTCTGATTTGCTTATCGCAATGAGCCATGACGTTATACTTATAGAAATGTAAACTTATATGCCTAAATATTTAAATTCTTAAGTACTTGGTTATTAAACAGCAGCGATACTAACTGCTTGAGCAAAGGCTGACAATGCGCCCTTTAGCATGGCTGATACCGTGCTGCTACAAGTGCCGATGCCTGAATAAACTTCACCATCTACATTTAGCTGTATATAAGCAGCAGCATTGGCATTTGTCTTATTGTCTCTGTTGTTATCATCATTGATACCATCACCGCTATTATGCTGCGGATTGATTGCATGCTCAGCGTAGTTAATGACATGGATTGATTTGCCTGTATGCTGCGCCAATCCATCGATAAACGAAGATAACGGCCCATTACCATCACCATCTATAGTGATGGTATCGCCATTCATCTGAACTTGACCGTTAAAGTAGACTTCGCCGCCTTTATTATTGACCGTATAATCTAACAGCTCAAAACTGCCTTGCTGTAAATAAGTGTCTTCAAAGGTCTGTAAGATTTCATCATTCTGCAATTCACGAGCCGTGGTTTCAGCTTGTTTTTGTACCACACCACTAAAGTCAATTTGCATCCAACGTGGTAAATTGAAGCCATAGTTGCGCTGCAAGATATAAGCCACACCGCCTTTACCAGATTGGCTATTGATGCGCACCACATCCTGATAGCTGCGACCAATATGTGCAGGATCAATTGGTAAATATGCCACATCCCAAACGTTTTCTGTCTTCTCCACATGCTTCTCATTATAGTCGAGGCATTTCTTGATCGCGTCTTGGTGCGAGCCGCTAAAGGCAGTAAATACAAGCTCACCTACATAGGGATGACGTGGATGCAGAGGCAAGTTATTGCATTCGCTAACGACTTGTACAATCTCACTCATGTTACTAAAATCAAGCTCAGGATCGATACCTTGGCTAAACAGATTCATCGCCATGACCATGATATCCATATTGCCGGTACGCTCGCCATTACCAAGTAAGGTGCCCTCGATACGATCTGCGCCAGCAAGCACACCAAGCTCAGCCGCCGCCACCGCACAGCCTCGGTCATTATGCGTATGCAAGCTAATAGTCACATGCTCACGCTTGGCAAGATTACGACAAAAATACTCGACTTGATCAGCGAATACATTGGGCATTGACGCCTCAACCGTCGCAGGTAAGTTTAAGATTACCTCTTGACCGTTCTCGGGTCGCCAAACATCACAAACGGCATCACAGACTTCAACTGCATATTCAGTCTCAGTTTGGCTAAAGCTCTCAGGTGAATACTGGAATACCCATTCTGTTTCTGGATATTTAGCAGCATATTCAACCAATAATTTAGCACCAGTGACAGCTATCTCTTTGATTTCAGCTTTATCTTTAGCATATACTTTTTCGCGCTGAATACGGCAAGTTGAGTTATAAACATGAACGATGGCACGCTTTGCGCCTTTTAAGGATTCAAAAGTTCGAGCAATCAAATGCTCACGTGCCTGCACCAATACCTGCAAAGTCACGTCATCAGGCACATGATTTTCTTCAATCAATTTACGAGCAAAATCAAACTCGACTTGTGCCGCTGAGGGAAAACCTATTTCAATTTCTTTAAAACCCACATCTATCAAGGTTTCAAAAAAACGCATTTTTTGTTCAATAGTCATCGGATCAATCAATGCCTGATTGCCATCACGCAGATCCACACTTGCCCATATCGGTGATTTCTCTAGCGTTTTGCTCGGCCATGTGCGATCTGGCAACAGTGGCGCAAATGCAAAAGGGCGATATTTACGGAAATCGAAAGCGGCTTTTTTTGGTGTGCTCTTTGCAGCGGCAGGCGCTACAGGGCGTGTTGCTTGGTCAGACATAATCAATCCTTAGATGGCATTAGGTTGGTATTTTTAGTGAGGCAATCAATGCCAAAATCCTGCTTTATCATACGAGATAATACGAACTTATGCCATTATAATAACAAAGTTTATAAGGTGAATATCGGCTTTATAATAAGTATATTTACCTTATATTAGTGAAATACGATAAATAAATCGCTATAATTGGCATAATCCACTAATAAAAATACTTATTATGCAACATGCTCATTCTAATCAGCTGTTAATTGCAGATATTGATGACACAGATAAACGCTTATTGCGCTTATTACAGACCGATGCACGTATGAGCATTACTGAGCTTGCTGAGCGCGTTAATCTCTCGGCAACCCCTTGTGCGCGCCGTATTAAGCGCTTAGAAGATAGTGACGTTATCACCGGTTATCATACTCAAACCGATGCCCAAAAACTTGGCTATCCCTTGGCAGTTTTCATTGCTATCAGTATGGACCGTCACACGGCCGACCGTTTTGAGCAGTTTGAGCGCAAGGTTAAAAGCTTCGATGAAGTCATCAGCTGTAGTATCGTCACTGGTCGCTCCGAGGACTACCTGATTAAAGTACGCGTACGGGATATGGCTCACTATGAGGAATTTTTATTGCATCGGTTAAATCGTATCGAAGGCGTGGCACAAGTCCATACCAGCTTTGAGCTGCGAGAAGTATTCAGCCGCAGTATGGTTTAATCATACTAAAGTGATTCGCTTACATGATTATTTTTTGCAGTCGGTTCGTTTGACGCCAGAAAAAGAATACCAAAACCAGTCCTATCAGCAGTCCTATAGCCGCTACCAACAACCCTGCATTAAAATTATCATTCTCTCCCGCCAGCGCTACCGTTACCAATGGTCCGATGAACTGCCCTATTGCATAGGCTAATGTCGCCAGTCCTATCAGCAGATTTGAATAGATGGGATTTATGTTTTTAATAATCGTCAAGGTCATAGAGACCATACCCACAAAGGTTAATCCTAAAATCATGGCATTAGCATATAAACCAATAGCGCCATCAAACCCTATGGGCAAATACATGCCAAACGCTTGCAATAACGTCAAGCCCATTAAGGTTTTGACTTCACCAATACGCTTGGCAAGAGCACCCCAAATCGGGTTTGAGAGCATGGCAAAAATACCTACCACCAGCCAAATAGACAGTCCAGCAGAATTTTGAGTGGTCAAGCGCTGAGCTGCCATTACCGGCAAAAAAGTCGCCGATGTAATATAACCAAAGCCTGCCAGCACATAACTGGTCAACAATAACGCAATGGGCTTGCTATGACCTGCTAGCGCCTCGTATAAAGACCGCTTAAAATTAATATAGGTTTGATATAGCGAGGAATAATGATTACTCTGGGGTTTTTCTGAGCTTACTGATGTTGGATTTGATGATGTTGAACCAGATAAAGTAACCATAGCAGATGGACGTATGCCATACAGCAACCATAAAACAGGTAAGCTAATCATTCCAGCGATCAGCCAAATCACGTCGAAATGGTAGCCAAGCGTCAGTAACCACCACGTCAGTATTGCGGAGGCACTGATACCGACGCCGATACCTGCATAGTGCACTGCCGATAGCACTGAACGGCGCTCAAGACTGAAGCTTTGAATGACCAAAGATGAGCTTAAAATCATCGCCACACCACTTGCGATACCTGATATCAGCCGAATGCCATACCATAGATTTAATGACATATTTGGCACAACCAACAGCATGGTAGTAATGACACTAACTATTGTCCATAATATTAACATGTGCCATGTTAAACGCTGCGGCACAAACATCGCGATAAGCGCGCCAATAAAATAGCCAATATAGTTGATTGAAGCGAGCCAACCTGCAATGGTCGTGGATAGCGACAATTGCAGCATAATATCAGGTAAAGTGGCTGTAAATAAAAAGCGTCCAAACCCCATCACCACCGCCATACAGTACATACCAATCAACGCAACAGCTGTTTCATTGGTGATAGTAATAACAGCACGGCTTTTGAGAGCAGTCATCATGACAGGGCCATTTTGTGGCAAAAAGCACACAATCCTTTGTGTTAAAGTAGTAAACAACAATTATGAACGAGTATTAGAACAGCATTGAATATAGTATTTAATCCCACGAAACATTGAGTGTTGGACGATTTTCTTGCTCATTTTTCTCTGCTTGCCCCAACATCTGCACGCGCTGATCACTAAACATATCCATATCAGGTGCAAGCGTACGCATAAAGCGGTCAAAATAGAGCATCTGCTTGGTCAATAAAGCAAAATCACGCGGAAAATGAATACCATGACGCTTACCGACCTCAACTATCTCCAGCATCATTGTATTCAGCTCATCCGCCTGCTCTTTCGTATTAAAAGGCACACCACTGGTAAAGGCTTTGTCCTCTGCCATGATGGTCTTCATCATACGCTGCAAATCATCACCCAATGCCACCACATCAACCTGATTACCACCATGTGTCATCTCCATATCTATCATATGGCGTGCCATCGCATAATAATCATTATCCTGCATGGCTTGCATCATTCCCATGCAAGCGCGCCAGCTTTCAGCCTTCAATTTACCGACAATACCAAAATCTAAAAATCCGATACGTCCATCAGTTAATAGCATTAAATTACCCGCATGCAAATCCGCATGGAAACTATTACACAGCATCAGGCTTGCAAACCAAGTATTGAGCGTATCTGCCATCACTTGGGCAGGATCAGTACAATATTGACGCATCAAAGTTTCATCTACCATAGAGACACCGTATAAGCGGCTCATGGTCAACACACGCTTGGTAGTGTACGCCTCATAGACTTTTGGTGCCACCACGCGTGTATTGCCTGATACTGCCAAAAACTGCTGAAAGTCACGAATATTTTGTGCCTCAGCGATAAAGTCTGTCTCCGCAAGCATACGCAAACGAATCTCATCAATAATCGGCGCAATGCTGGCAAATCTCATTGAAGGCATCAACAATTCAACCAGCTTTGTCACGCCATGCAATACACCCAAATCCGTCTGCATAATGGTTTCGACGCCAGGTTTTTGCACCTTTAATACAACTTCATCACCATTATGCAAACGCGCTGCGTGGACTTGAGCGATAGAAGCGGAAGCCAGTGGTTTTGAGTCAATATAGGCAAACGTCTCTTCAAGTGTGAGTCCATTAACAGCTAGCTCTTCTGTTAATACTTGCTCGATATAAGCATAAGACAATGGCGTGGTTTGATCCAAACAGCTTTGAAAGGCTTGCACATATTCGCGCGGAAATAATGACGGCGTACTGGCAATAAACTGCCCAATTTTGATATAAGTCGTACCCAGTTGTTCAAAAGTTTCTTTTAACAGCATGGCATCAGGCTTTTCGCCCTTCGCCACTCTAAGCGCTGATAAACCAGCGACACTTGCTGTTTGACGAACACGATTAACGACATTAAAGGTATGTTTTAATAAATGCGGACGATGAATTTTCATAAAAGACAACTGTGGTCATAAGAAGGATATTTGAGAATCGGCGATTATAATTGGTAAAAAATCATTAATTAAAATTAGGAAAGGCTATTACAGACAGGACATTCTGACTCTTTTCGATATCCCATCAAGCGTTGCTGCATCCGACTACCATCCCATATCAGCAGTTTGTTTGTCAGTGGATTTTTGGTTAATCCTAGATATTGCAAAGCAGCATTGGCTTGTAGATTACCCATGATAGCTGTAGTGCTGGCAAGCACCCCAGAATTGGCACACGTACGTTCATCCGCCTCGGCATCCAGTACTACCGAACCAAACACGCAGTGATAGCAGCCGGTATTTAGATCTGGCTCAAACAGTGCCAGTTGCCCTTGCATTGCAATAGCAGATGCCGATAATAATGGAATCTGATAGCGCACACTAATACGAT
Source organism: Psychrobacter cryohalolentis K5 (assembly GCF_000013905.1). Lineage (NCBI taxonomy): Bacteria > Pseudomonadati > Pseudomonadota > Gammaproteobacteria > Moraxellales > Moraxellaceae > Psychrobacter > Psychrobacter cryohalolentis. The sequence continues at coordinate 1,404,149 of NC_007969.1, read as the reverse complement.
TTATGATGTCACGGGTAGCAAAATTATCTGTACAGTCTAACAATAGGTCTGGCGTACCGCACGCCATATCAAGTAACTCATAAGCATTGTCTTCACTCAAACGCGCTATCGTACCGCGCGCTGTGATTAAAGGATTGATACGCATCAACATTTGCGCAGCAGTTATAGCTTTAGGTTTACCAATATCCTCCGGTAAAAACAATGTTTGACGCTGTAAATTACTGGCTTCAATGTCATCGTCATCAATTAGGTGAATATGCCCAAGTCCTGCACGCACTAAGGTTTCAGAAGCTGGGCAACCTAGCCCACCTGCGCCTATCATGACGACACGTGATGATTTTAGTCGTAGCTGAGCATCAATATCCCAGCCATCAAGTAATATTTGACGCGCATAACGCAGCAGCTCATCATCTAACAATATTTCTGTTTCTACATTACTCATATGGATTACCAGTACTCAATATTGCCGCTTATTTTTATTAAACTGCCCAAGCGTCACTCTATCGTTCCCACCAAAATCTTTAATCGTTTGTATATTATCGAAGTGATTGTCCGCAAATAACTGGCGTGCAGCATGCCCTTGATCAAAGCCATGCTCAATCGCTAGTAGCCCGCCTACTTTTAGATACTGCGGCGCATGATGGACAATATGTTCGATATCAGCCAAACCATGATTAGGGGCGCTCAAAGCACTAATTGGCTCTGCTAATAAACCTGCTAAATGCTCATCCGCCTCATCAATATAGGGCGGATTTGAGACAATCACATCGAATAAATGTTCATCCTGAGTAGAGAGTGCATCATACCAGCTACTATGGACAAACTCGATATCTACAGCATTACTAACCGCATTATGCTGAGCAATTTTTAGCGCCTCTAGCGAGAAATCAACAGCAACGACTTGCCAGCTTACTGGTTCCAATTTGCGAGCCAGCTTTAACTCGTGAGCAAGACTGATGGCAATGCAACCAGAACCCGTGCCCAGATCAAGCAGACGCTTATTGTTAGCAGCATTAGGCACAAACTCTTCATTGGCAGTATTTATCCAATGTAGTACTTGCTCAACCAAAACTTCAGTATCGGGTCTGGGAATTAAGGTATGTTCATTAACGGCAAAATCAAGCGACCAAAATGCCTGTATACCCGTTAAATAAGCCAATGGTGTACCTTGCTGCATTTTGGTCACACCAACATTAAATCGCTCAACCTCAACATCACTTAGCTGATAGCTATCATCCGTTATTAAAAATAGCGCAGGTTTATCAATGATATATAACAGCCAATCTGTTATCCAAAATGGCGAAACAGATAATTCTTCCGCCATTTGTATCGCTTGCTGCTTGATTTGCCATACTGTTACGTCTGCTGCTTTTTGCGCTGTCATAAATGACTCTTAATAATTATATCTGCTTTATTTTTATAACCTCTAACCTACTCTGATGCGCGCGGTGGCTCATTAGTATTGGTTAAATTAGGATTGGCTTTGGTTAACTCAACACCTTTATTACTGCCACTATTACTATCGTCACTGCCATCGCCGTAAATATCATCATTGTCACCAATGACGATATATTTATCAACATAATAAATCAGCGCTAAAATAGGAATACCAATTAGAAAAGTAAACATAAAGAAGAAGGGATAACTGGTGCTATCAACGATAGTGCCTGAATAACCACCCACCACTTTTGGTAATAATGTCATTAGTGATGAAAATATTGAATACTGGACGGCAGTAAATCGAATAGATGTTAATGCAGATAAAAAGGCAATAAATACGGCACTAGCAAGACCAGCTGCAAGGTTATCAAGGATTACTGCCAAATACATATACGGCAAGCTCCCAGGATGGTATGTCAGCAGAATAAATAACAAGTTGGTCACGCAGGCAAGGACTGCTCCAACCATCATTGCGCGCATGATACGCATCTTTTGTGCTAATAAACCACCTAAGAAACCACCAGCAATCGCCATGACAACGCCAACCAATTTAACGGCGTTGGCAATATCAACTTTAGTGAATGCCATGTCTTGATAGAAGACGTTAGAGATAACCCCGGCAACAATATCTGAGATACGATAAAGACCAATCAGCGCCAATAACAATAACGCCTTTTTACCGTAACGGCGGAAAAAGTCAGCAATAGGCTCAATCCATGTGGTCTTAGCAAACTCTTGCTCCACAAGATTGGCTTTTACTAAGCTGTAACCGATAATCAAAGCCGCTGCCAAACTCGATACCATACGCACTACTTCGATTAAGAAGCCTGCGAACACACTTTCTGTCTCAGGTAAGACCAAGCCCGCATTAGCAAATACCAGTACAAAACCTATGACTGATATAGCGAATACTAATACTAGACGGGTATATTCTGACGTTTTACGTTCAACGACCACTTGTTGTCTAATCGGCTCATGAATCACCAAGGTGGTAATAACCCCAATGCCCATAACCGCTGCCATAATCCAGTAGGTATTGCGCCACGCCTCATAGCTATAAAAGCTCTCGGTAGAACCAAAGTAATCGGCTAAATATAATGCCCCAGCACCAGCGACAATCATCCCGATACGGTAACCGGTCACATACATGGCAGACAAGACCGCTTGTAGGCTTGGTGGTGCCAATTCGATGCGATAGGCATCAATAACAATGTCTTGTGTCGCTGATGAAAAGCCAAGTAGTACTGCACCTACTGCCATCAGGACTAGACTGCCTTCATTCGCTGGATTGACACTCGCCATAATACAAATAGCGGCAATAATCATAATCTGCGAGACCAAAATCCAGCTGCGCCTGCGACCTAAGAGCTTGGTTAATATTGGCAATGGCACCGCATCAATTAGTGGTGCCCAGATAAACTTAAAGGCATAACCAAGCGCCGCCCAGCTAAACATCGTTACTACGCTACGATCAATCCCTGCTTCACGCAGCCATAATGATAAGCTAGAGAAAATTAGTAAGATAGGAATGCCAGCGACAAAGCCCAAGAACAGCATGATAAGTGAACGCCGATCAAGATAAGCTTGCAAAGATTCGCTAAGTGACTTCTTGGCAATAGTAGAATTGGGCGGAATAGGTTGGACAGCAGACATAACGACTCACCAAAAATTTAGACAAAAAATACGACAGTGCGCTACTTTTTATCCAAAAATTTTATCTACTGGCAGTGTGACATCGAGACTATCAGGATAAAAAAGGACAAAAAATTGCCTAGCTCTGTACAAAGAAAATGATATTTGCTGCAAAATTGAATAATGGTACTTGAGAATGCTTAAATTGACTAGATGTTTTTCCACTAACTACTTGATTGAGCATATCGGATATACTCTATAGCTTGCCTTAGTAAGTACATGTATCTTAATCTTTCTTAAATATAAATTAAGCTATAATTTTTTGGTTTACTACTACTATATTTCTATCTAGCGTACTATCCAAGCGATTTTCCTATATTCCATATATGTATAAATAGATACCTATTTATTATATACAAGAATAATAGCTTTGATTTACACTACACGCTTGTTATGTTTTTTGGGCGTTTTAACTTTTATAAAGACGACTGACTCTTTATATAATGGGATTAACTTATGGCAATCGACGTAGTGGTCAATCAGCGGCATCTGCAAATTCAACTCAAACAGTTGGAGACAGTGTGGCATACCGTAATCAATGGCTATAATTTAAGTCAGGCGGCGACGGTACTGCATACCAGCCAATCAAGTCTTTCAAAGCATATCGCAGCACTTGAGAATCAGCTCAAAACCGAAGTGTTCGTGCGCCAAGGCAAACGTTTAACGGGGCTTACGACAATGGGTACGGCGCTCATGCCGCATATTGAGTCTATCTTTACCGAAATCCGTACGATTGAAAACCTCAGCCTCGACTTTAACAATCCAAATGTCGGTACATTGACAATTGCCACGACTCATACTCAGGCACGTTATGTCTTACCAGAAGTCGTGAAAGAATTTAAAGAGCGTTTTCCTAAGGTTAATCTCATTCTACAACAGGCAGATCCTGAAACCATCGCACAGATGGTGATACGTGGGCAGGCCGATATTGGTATTGCAACCGAGTCCTTGCTACATAACAACTATCTGCGCTGCTATCGTTATTACGACTGGACGCATCGTGTCATCGTGCCAAGCGATCATGAATTGGCAGGACTAGAATCTATCGATTTACCAACTCTCGCCAGCTATCCAATCGTAACTTATCACGGTGGTTTTACGGGACGCGGCGCCATTGACAAGACTTTTAGCGATGCCGGTCTTGAGCCAGATATCGTATTGGCAGCACTTGATGCTGATGTGATTAGTACCTATGTTGGACTTGGCTTAGGGATTGGTATTATTGCAGAAATGGCATTTGAGCCAAGTCATTATCAGAATCTAACCGCCATTCCAGTCGACCATTTTGGACGTTTTACCAGTTGGATGGCAGTACGTGATGATGCAGAAATCCGCCAGTATGGACGGGCGTTTATGGAGCTGTGTCAAAAACAGTTCAGTCAGTAATGACTGCTGTTTTCACTAATACGTGTAGCTATAGTCAATCCACTATCAATCAAACACAGTGCTACTGGTATAAGTTTTGCGCCGCCTCTGTCTGCGCAGGCACAGCAAGCAAGAAAAATTTATACCAGTAGCGCGTTATAATATTTGTACTTATTTTATTTAGGAGTGACTATAGTATTTGATTATTAAGTCAGTTATATAAATAGAAGATCAAAGTACTCGTAATTAAAAATACTCATAAAAGCATCATTATTTTTAGATAATGATGCTTTTTCTTGTGAACTATTCTTTTCTAGTCGACGTCTGACTAAACCAACTGCCCTTATCCTCTATATCTCATATGATTAAGATTTGTTATTGACATGAATACTGACCTTTATATCTTATTTAACCGCCCCATTATATAGAAGGTAAAGCGTTCAGGACTTGCATAGTGATACTTATATGACTAGTTGAATAATAACTACGCAAGCTGAGGCTCTTATAAATGCATAATAAATAATACTGCCATTAATCATATGGCATCTAAAAACAGGTGATTTATGAGTAACTCTATTCCCTTATCCTTCTTAGATTTAGCCCCCGTTCCTGAAGGTAAAAGCATTGCTGAAGGTGTCGCCCAAACCGTTGAAACAGCGCAGCAAGCCGAAAAATCTGGCTTAAACCGCTATTGGATGGCAGAACATCATAATATGCCCGGTATCGCTAGTGCAGCGACGTCAGTGCTATTGTCGCATATTGGTGCTCAGACCAAGCGTATACGTATTGGCGCAGGTGGTGTGATGTTGCCCAATCATGCCCCGCTCGTCATTGCTGAGCAGTTTGGTACCCTGCAAGCATTATATGGCGACCGCGTAGATTTGGGTTTGGGTCGTGCGCCCGGTACAGACGGTGCAACTTTTCAGGCATTACGTCGCCAGATGCAAGATGCTGATCGCTTTCCACAAGATGTGCAAGAGTTGATGTACTTTTTGGGGAATGGCACAGATGATAGTCCCGTACAAGCATTTCCGGGTGCAAAATCCAATATTCCTATTTGGATACTAGGTTCTTCCCTTTTTGGTGCGACCTTAGCAGCGCACTTAGGATTGCCATATGTGTTTGCTTCACACTTTGCACCGCAAATGCTTGGGCAAGCTATCAATGCTTATCGCGAGCAATTTAGACCATCAGCTTACTTAGACAAGCCTTATGTCATGCTAGCGGCAAATTTATTGCTTGCGGACGATGATGCGACCGCCCATTATCACTTTACCTCAGCACAGCAGAGCTTTGTGCGTTTACGCCGTGGTGAAACAGGTCAAATGCCAAAGCCTACTCATGATATGGATAGTATCTGGAGCGCTGCTGAGAAAATGATGGTGGATAGTGCGTTGTCGGTATCGTTTATCGGTTCTGTTAAAACTGTCAAGCCAAAGCTTGCAGCATTTCTTGCTACTCATCAGCCCGATGAGCTGATTGTGACAGCAAACATCTATGACCAAGCAGCACGTTTGCGCTCACTTGAGCTTGTCTCTGAGCTTAATTTGTTTGATTTACAACCAACAAAAGCATTTGTATAACTAAAAAAACCTCCCCTTCTTAAACGATGAGGAGGTTTTTTAAACAGGGGTTGATAACTTCTTAATAACTGTCTTTTGATTTAACCACTGTTTTATAAATATGTAGTCATCCATTAAGCAGTGGTTAAATTAGCCCCATAGCGCGTAATATTGCTGCGCCAATCGCCATTCCAAACATACCAACTACTGTCGTAAATGCCAAAATATTGGCCGCTAAAATATCATTGCCACCCATCGCTTTTGCCATCACATAGCTTGCTGCTGCTGTTGGTGATGCGACCATCAAAAACAGTACGCCCATATGTACGCCCGTTAAGCCAAAAGCAAAACCAACCGCTATAGCAACCAACGGTGCAATAACAATGCGTCCAATGCTTGCCTGCATAGAAAGTCCAGAAGGATGCAACATCGATTTCAAATTAATACTGGCACCGGCACAAATCAGTGCAAGCGGTAAAGCAACTGCTGCTAATAACCCACCGGTGATATGAATCACACCCGCTATCGGTGGTAGTGGCAATGCTTTATAAGTAAAGGCTGCAACGAGTGCAATGATGAGCGGATTGGTAAATAGCTTTTTAATAATCATGGTACTACGACTGAGCCAAGTATCCTCTATACTCTTAGACACTCGGCTGAGCGTAATCACCGCTAAGATATTAAACAGTATTGTTACCACACCCATATATACCGCGCCAATACTTAAGCCAGTCGTCCCATAGGCGTTGGCAACGGTTGCCAGTCCAATAATCGCCATATTGCTGCGAAAGATACCTTGTACAAAAACCCCTTGATTGGCAGGGTCGCTGATAAAGCGCTTGGCATAGAGCTCAGAGCCGATAAACAATATAAAGGTCACCACAATACCAGCGCCTATCAATACCACTTGCTTCGCATAATCAACGTCACTATCGACCACACTAAAAAACAGCAGACATGGCAGACAATAATTAAAAACGAAACTGGAGGCCTGATCGATAAACACTTGATCCGCCTCACCGCGTCTTTTCATAAAAAAACCTAACCACATTAAGGCAAGGTTGGGCAAGACGATGGTCATAGCAAAAATAATGGCATCAATCATAAATAGGCTCAATTTAGTGACAAGCCCATCATAATGTGGACAATAGCGAGGTAAATTAATAAAAAAGATATAAGTAATAACAATAGAGTTGGTAATTCGTAGAGCCAGTATAAAGAGAAAGCAGCAACCAAGACAAGTGAGTACACCTCTTTCTTTTAACAACGGTAGTATTTTGGCAATAAAAAAAGCCCGTAACGACTTCTCGATATGGGCTTTTTGCTTTTCTATTTTTTAAGTCATTAATACATTATTATGACGCGTTTAATGCTGCTTTCACTTTTTTCTGTTTCTTGACCGTCATTGCTAGTAGCTGGATAGCAGCCGGTGTGACACCACTGATACGTCCCGCTTGAGCCAATGTTGACGGACGGACTTGCGCAAGTTTTTGGACAATCTCATTAGACAACCCAGATACCACACTATAATCAAAATCTATTGGTAGCGCTGTATTCTCCAATCTCTTCATCTGATCAATATCTTCTTGCTGACGATCAATATAGCCTGCATATTTAACAGAAATTTCAATCTGCTCTCCCACTTGGGCATCTACTTGCGAATCAGTGATGGCAGCGATATCAGCAAAATGAATCTGCGGACGCTTGAGCAAATCAAAAGCTGTTGCCTCTTTGGATAGCACCTCGCCCGTTTGCTCTGTGACTTTTTTGCCCAATGCATTGGCAGGGGTTGCCCACATATCTTTGAGGCGTGCGGTTTCTGAAGCAATGGCTTCCATTTTTTCTTCATATGCTTGCCAGCGCACATCATCTACTAAGCCAAGCTTACGACCAGTTTCAGTCAAACGTTGGTCAGCATTGTCTTCACGTAGCAATAAGCGATACTCTGCACGACTGGTAAACATGCGGTATGGTTCAGTGGTGCCATGCGTAATCAAATCATCGACAAGCACGCCAAGATAGGCTTCATCACGGCGTGGTGTCCAGACATCAAACTCATTGTTCTCACAGGTGACTAGAGCGGCATTGGTACCAGCTAATAAACCCTGTACGCCTGCTTCTTCGTAGCCAGTTGTACCATTGATTTGACCGGCAAAGTACAAGCGGTCAATCGATTTGGTTTCAAGCGTTGGTTTTAGGTTTTGCGGATCAAAATAATCGTATTCAATCGCATAGCCTGGACGGGTAATATGAGCGTTCTCTAAGCCTTTCATACTATGAATAAATTCTAACTGTACATCAAACGGCAAGCTGGTTGAGATACCGTTTGGATATAGCTCATGAGTGGTCAGACCTTCAGGCTCAATAAAGATTTGATGACTGTCTTTATCAGCGAAGCGATGAATTTTGTCTTCAATAGATGGACAATAACGTGGACCAACACCTTCGATTTTGCCAGAGAACATCGGTGAGCGATCTAAGTTTTCACGAATAATATCATGGGTACGCGCATTGGTATGAGTTATATAACAATTAACCTGCTCAGGATGCATGGACACATCGCCCATATAACTCATGACCGGTAGCGGTGTATCACCCGGCTGTACCGTCATCACACTAAAGTCAACACTACGCGCATCAATACGGGCGGGAGTACCTGTTTTTAGGCGACCAACAGGGAGTTTCAGCTCACGTAAACGATCAGCAAGCTTGATAGAAGGTTGATCGCCTGCGCGACCACCTTTTGAGCTCTCAAGACCAATATGAATCACCCCGCCTAAAAACGTACCTGATGTTAACACGACCGTTTGCGTATTAAAAATAATACCAGTAGCAGTCACAACCGCTGTGGCACGACCGTTTTCAACTAGAATATCATCGGCTGCTTGTTGGAAGATATCAAGGTTTGGCTGATTCTCTAACGTATGACGAATGGCGGCTTTATAAAGAATACGATCTGCTTGCGCTCGAGTGGCTCGTACAGCGGCACCCTTACGACTGTTAAGTACTCGAAACTGGATGCCAGATTTGTCCGTTGCCAGTGCCATTGCGCCGCCAAGTGCATCAATCTCACGCACCAAATGCGATTTACCAATACCACCAATCGCAGGGTTACAGCTCATCTGTCCCAGCGTTTCAATATTATGCGTCAACAGCAAGGTTTGCGCGCCCATACGTGCGGCCGCCAAAGCAGCTTCTGTGCCAGCATGACCGCCACCGATCACCACCACGTCGTAATTTTTTGGGTATTGCATGTAATGCCTCACTTGACTGATCACGCTATGCTTAGCGACAGGCTATTATTTAATAACAGGAACTGGGTAGATAAGTGTCAGTCGAATTTAAAAAAGAAATAGCGACTAGAATATAGAACAAGCCACTATTAGCTGAATAGATAACCATTAATTATAACAATTTTTTATCATTTAAAAAACGTTATACGAAAAACTATTGAGATTAACGATCAAGAAATTTTGATTAACGTTGACAGCATTTACCAATGCTCATTCCCAACGTTTATTTGTCAGGACTTATTTGCCAGGACTAAGCGGCACAATACGATCCGCCTGCCCACTCGCCAGCATATGTTGGCTGCCATAGCCTTCTGGATTAATCTGTAAATAAGCATTCATCTGCCCAATCGCATCTCCATCATCACTCGCTAATATATGCTGTTTTATTGTCTCAACAGGTGGTAGTGGCAAGTTTTTAAGTAATGCCAAACGCTGAGCGTTATCACCTTTATTAACGACCAGTTCAATAAGTTGACGCGCATCAATGGGTAAATCTGGCGTATTCTGTGCCAATAACGCCAAATGATAGGCACCGGCAGCATCTTGATCCGCGACGATACGCTGTTCAATCGCAATATAAGTGGCTTCTGTTGCGCCGCCTGCCACGCTAAGCTGATGAATACATTTAAGCGCTGAATGTGGCTCATTGCCGGCGATTTCAATGATGCGCGTGGATTCATTTTTTAAGTGCTCGCGACGTTTTTCAATCGCAGCTTGCTCGGCATCTTGTATTTGAGTGGTGTGGCTATTTAATTCGTTAGTCATAGAACTCTCTTATTATTGATTCAATGTTTCTTAATGTTTCGAGGTATTGAATATCGATATTAAGAGTTATATGGGGATAAAGCTGGCAAAAACAATTGAACTTGCTGACTGTCAATATTAAAAAATCCGAGCAACCTTTAATAAGGCGACTCGGATTTGGGTACTTAGGCTCGAATATCAATTATATTAACATCTTAATGCCATTTAGATATTTAAGCATTAAACGTCGATATAAAGTGCTTTCGATATTAAGCAGCTGGGCTATTTGCTTCAACCAAAGGCTTAAGCTCGCCTGATTGATACATTTGTAAAATAATGTCTGATCCGCCCATCAATTCACCATCAATCCATAGCTGCGGAAAAGTTGGCCAATTAGCAATTTGTGGTAACGTTGCGCGGATTTCTGGATTTTCTAAGATATTGACGAAAGCAAATGGGCGACCAATTTGTGTCAAGACTTCAATCGCTTTGGCAGAGAAACCACACTGTGGGAACTGCGGTGAGCCTTTCATATATAGAATGACTTTGTTGTCTTTGATTTGGTTACGAATCAGTTGTTCAATATCGTTGGCAGCAGTATTTGGGGTTTGCTCACTCATAAAAACTCCTATTAATTAAAACTATTTATAAAAAAGACAGGTAACATTAAATTTATCATGTGGCTGCTACATGGGGCAATCTTAACCATATTGCAAGCAGTTTTGAAAGCTGACAGCCATAATCATACGCACTGATATACTATTGAGAATTAAACACCAGACGCATTCGGCACCAATAATACCACGGCATTGGCCATAATACCCTCTTGCCGACCGGTAAAGCCCAATTTTTCAGTGGTGGTTGCCTTAACACTGATATTACTCACATCGGTCTGCAAATCACTAGCGATGTTAGCGCGCATGGCTAAATTATGTGGTGCCAGTTTTGGACGCTCACACATTACGGTAATATCAGCATTACCCAATATATAACCTGCCGCTAACACTTTGCCATACACATAACGAAGTAGTACGCGTGAATCTAAACCCGCATTTGCCGCATCAGTATCTGGAAAATGTTGCCCGATATCGCCAAGTGCCAAGGCGCCAAGCAAAGCGTCAGCAAGTGCATGCAGTACTACATCACCATCAGAATGCGCAAGTAAGCTGTGCGTATGATCAATAGGCACACCTGCCAGCACCACATATTGCTGCTGTTGACCATTATTATGAAACGCATGAACATCAATACCTTGACCAATTTTTATCATTATCATTCCAAGTAAATTAATGGTGATTAGGATAATTGAAAACCATTATCTAAATTTTTAAAGCGATTTTACCGCCAGTAAGATGCCTTAGCTCGCCACCAGTTTCAATTAACTGGTATAATATGACGCTTATTTTATCATAATACCCAATCCAAAAGATAAGCCGACGTCGTTCTGCTGAGACTACGCATGGTAGTCATTGCATAATTTTGGCGTCAATATGTATTTTGGAGAACGTATAAATAGTTGAGCCGCTTTATGTCAGCCATACCAAACGCTTCTAACACATCAGCTTCTACTTCTTTTGACGCCCATCGCCCTCTAACGCTTGCCGATATCAATGATCCTAGCACTAAGCATGTGATTGTTGGCATGTCAGGCGGAGTCGACTCTTCTGTGTCTGCCGTATTGCTTCAGCAGGCAGGCTTTATGGTCGAAGGTCTGTTTATGAAGAACTGGGAAGAAGATGACGGTACCGAATATTGTACAGCGATGGATGACTTAGCAGATGCGCAAGCGGTGTGCGACAAAATTGGCATAAAACTGCATACCGCCAACTTTGCCATGGAATATTGGGATCGCGTCTTTGAGCATTTTTTAGCGGAATATAAAGCGGGTCGCACGCCAAATCCCGATATTTTATGTAATAAAGAAATCAAGTTTAAAGCATTCTTAGACTATGCCTTAACGCTTGGTGCTGATTATATCGCCACTGGTCACTATACCCGCCGCAGTGTGAACTATAAGAATAATGACGGTATTGAAGTGGCTCAATTGCTACGTGGGCTCGATAATAATAAAGACCAAAGCTACTTCTTACATGCGGTTGGCGGTGACAAGCTTGCCAAAACCCTGTTCCCAGTTGGTGAGCTCAAAAAACCAGTCGTTCGTCAAATCGCTGAAGAGCATGACCTTATTACCGCCAATAAAAAGGATTCAACTGGTATTTGTTTTATTGGCGAGCGCCGTTTTAAAGACTTTTTACAGCAGTATTTGCCGGCACAAAAAGGCGATATCGTTACTGACGATGGTATTACTATCGGTACGCATGATGGTCTTATGTACTATACATTAGGGCAGCGCGGTGGTATTGGTATTGGCGGAGTGAAAGATCGTCCCGAAGAACCATGGTTTGTACTCGCAAAAGACTTAGATAACAACCGTTTGATCGTTGGACAAGGTCACGAGCATGCCATGATGCTGAGTAATGAGCTACAAGCTTATAAGCTCGATTGGGTCGATGTTTTACCGCCTGCAGATATATTTAGCGAAGATGGCTTACGTTGTATGGCAAAATCGCGCTATCGTCAGCCTGACCAAGCTTGTACCGTATTTGCTAACAATGAAAATGGTAGTGAGGTACGAGTGGTATTTGATGAGCCACAACGTGCCGTTACTCCCGGTCAATCAGCGGTATTTTATATCGATGAAGTTTGTCTAGGCGGCGGCGTGATTGCCTCTATTGATGCGCCTTGCGGAATTTGACATCTCATTTATCCTTAATTAATAAAATGATTTGCCTTTGTTTTTAGGATATTGAATGACCGCTCGCTTTTTTGTTTTACTTACTCTTCCAACTTCTTTTTCGTTATGGGCGAAGCGAGGTCTTACGCTTACTCTTATGGCGGCGTCATTTAATTTGCAGGCTGCACCAACAAATATGGGTAGTATGACAGTTACCAGCTCTAATGCTTCGGCTGGTACTGCTTCTGGCACATATGTAGCAGCAGGTTCTGGTGCTACCGGTAGTTTTACTTTAGTTCGCAATGAAAATATTGGTTATAACAATAGCGCTGAGATAACACCAGCTAGTGGTACGCGCACCAATGGTATTGAAATCAGGAATGATTCTAATACTAGTATTGATAGAGATAAGTTCAAGTACACCTTTACTATTACTCCTGATGACAATGCTTCTATACATACCATAAAAGTTGGTCAAGCTAGCTATTCACTGGGTGGTAACTCAGAGATTGCACGTCAAACATTAAGCTTTACCCAAAATAGTCAAATTAGTACGCCTGCGCAAGCTACCATCAGAAATAATCCAAACGTCCCCTATTTTTATAATGCCATGGGTGATTATTTTATGGGTAAAAAACTGGCTGGAAATAGCTTTAGCTCTAACAATACGGTTACCTTGCCACAGCTACGCTTCGATAGCTCAAATGGTGGGGATAGCGGCTTATATTATTACGGAATCACTGCGCTTAACGGTAGTGGTAATAGTAGCTCGTTTACGCCTACTACCAATAGTAGTGGACAAGTATCTTTTGCATCTGGTCAAAAAAGAGGTACCTTGCCCCCTATGCCCACCTTTACCAATATTCTAAAAGAAACCTCTACCAGTCCCAATAATCAGACGACTTATCGGGCATTGAACGTAAACGACATCATAGCTAATAATAGCAGCTACGTCAGCTATGGTATCGCTAATACGGACAGCAACTATGTTCTTGCGGTTAAGAATGCCAAGACTGTCACCTTAACTTACGAAGGCATCATGAGAGGTAATAGTGCTATTGAAGCGGATGTGGTTGGAGAAACCTATAATGAATGGCTCAGCTTCGGGGTAGAAAGCGAACCTCTCTATTATGTTTTTTCAGGAACAGTATTTAACGATAATGGTGGTAATACCAATCCACAAATCAATAACTCTGGCTACTTTAACGGTATTTTTGATGCCGTTTCCGAAAGCGGAATTTCTAACAGTACTATTAAACTAGTCGATTGCAACAACTCAGATATAGTTTACGCTAGTGAAAATTTACCTATGACTGGTGTTGGGCAATATCAACTTAGAACGCCCATTGCCAATCTGAGCGGCAAAAACACTGTCTGTTTGATAGAAGAAAACAGTACGAATACACACCCTATTCGCACTACTAATAGTAAAAAACAAGTGGATTTAGTGACGAACAAATATTTTTATGATACCAATAATTTTGGTAGAGTCGCTGCTGAAAATGCTGCTCTAGTACTTATAAAATACCAATATGTAAATAGCTGTCCGGCGACTATTGATTACCCTACTATTAGCAATACCGCTGCTGACAACCCTAATAGTGGTTTTAGTACTAAACCTATTGACAATATTGAGCCTGGAAACTGTATTGCCTATAAAATTACGGCAACCAATCGCGCCAACCTTTCTATTGATAACTTCATAATGCAAGATATGCTTCAAAAGAAGGGAGAAAAAGGGGCCGTAGTCGACTCAAAACTGATTGCACCACTTTATAAGCCAAATGACTATGCTTCTGATAGTGTGGCTATCGGTAATAATGGTTTAATTAAAACCAAAATATTTACTCTAGCGGCAAAATCATCTTACGACTTTTACTTCAATACTAAGTACGGTACAACGCAATCTAATTAATACATGATGATTTTTCAGATTAAATCATTTTTTACATTTTTTTAACCAGCTGTAATTTCAATAACTTTTTGAGGCAATGATATGAATCTACTTACCGCACTCTCCCCAATCGATGGTCGCTATGCATCCAAAGCCGATAGCTTGCGCCCTTATTTATCAGAATTTGGTCTGATTAAAGCGCGTGTGACCGTTGAGATTCGCTGGTTACAGTCATTGGCTGATAATAGCGCGATTGGTGAGTTGGCAGAATTTGATACCAATACCAATGCGTTTTTAAATGCTATCGTAGAGAACTTTAGCGAAGCTGACGCGCAAGCGATCAAAGACATCGAAGCAACGACCAACCATGATGTAAAAGCGGTTGAATACTTTATTAAAGATAAATTCCGTGGTCAGGCAGCACTTGAAGATTCATTAGAATTTATTCATTTTGCTTGTACCAGTGAAGATATTAATAACCTATCTTACGCACTCATGCTCAAAGACAGCCGCGAAATCGTCGTTGCTAAAATGCAAGAAGTAACGGATAGCATCGTTAATCTAGCAATTATCCATGCTGATCAACCGATGCTTTCACGTACTCATGGTCAAACGGCAAGCCCGACGACTCTAGGTAAAGAGATGGCAAACGTTGCTTATCGCCTTGCTCGTCAAATTAAGCAAGTCGGTCAGGTAGAGTTACTCGGTAAAATCAATGGTGCGGTCGGTAACTATAATGCTCACTACGCCTCATATCCTGACGTTGATTGGCAGAATCATGCTGAAAAATTCATTAATGAACGTTTAGAATTGACCTTTAATCCTTATACCACGCAAATTGAGCCGCATGATTATATCGCTGAATTGTTTGACGCAGTAAAACGCTTTAATACCATTCTAATCGACTTTAACCGTGATATTTGGCAGTATATTAGCTTAGGCTATTTTAAACAGCGCCTAAAAGATGGTGAAGTGGGTTCTTCTACCATGCCGCATAAAGTCAACCCGATTGACTTTGAAAACTCTGAAGGTAATTTGGGTGTAGCTAATGCCATGCTTGCTCATTTGGGTGAAAAGCTACCGATTTCACGTATGCAGCGCGATTTGTCTGACTCTACCGTGTTGCGTAATATCGGTGTTGGTCTAGCACAAAGCATGATTGCTTATGATGCGTGCCTCAAAGGCGTCAGCAAACTTGAATTAAATGCCCAACGTTTAAATGATGACCTAGATAATGCGCAAGAAGTGTTGGCAGAGCCGATTCAAACGGTCATGCGTCGCTACCGTGTTGAAAACCCATACGAGAAGCTGAAAGCTCTTACCCGTGGTAATGCCATGACTCGTGAAGCAATGCTTACTTTTGTTGATGGCGATGAATTATCGGCAGTCAGTGAAAGCGATAAAAACAGTTTGCGCGAAATGACGCCTGCTACTTATATTGGTAATGCGGCTGAACAAGCACGCACGATTAAAGAATGGATTGCTAAAATTTAACTGGCAATCAGCTCATCTCTATCAAATGCAAAAAAGATATAAATGAGCACTCATTTATATCTTAATAAGAACCTTACTCTAAACACTATTATTTTTTAAAATACATAGTTGATGGGTGAGGTTTTTATTCTTTATCGTCTTTATCACTGCTATCGCCCGGTATGATAGCTTTACCCACAGCGACCGTACCTTTAACCACACCTTTAGTGGTTTTATAAGCGATTTTAGCAGGTACAGTAACAATTTTATGTACACAAGCTTGCAGCAAAAACATACTGGCAATAATAACGATAAAATGTAATTTTTTCATAAATGTCCTAAGAATAATTATAGGCTCTGATGACAGTCATCAGATAAGCAATAATCATAAACTAATAAATCCTGCCTATAAAGCCATCATTTCTATTAATCTTATAACCAGTTAACCATACGGATTTATCCATGACTTCTATCTCCCTTTGTTTACCGAATACCATTACTCCTGAGCAATTCTTAAGCGATTATTGGCAAAAAAAACCCCTCTTGATTAAGCAAGGCTTACCGCAATTAATTGGTATGTTTGAGCCGGAAGATATCTTAGGCTTAGCTATAGATGAAGACGCTACTGCAAGGCTACTGACTCAAGCTGCGAGCAAACAAGAAGGTCAGCCGCAATGGCAACTTAAAAAGAACCCACTAACTGAAGCCGACTTTGATAACTTACCTGAGCAATGGTCAGTACTGGTACAAAATCTTGAGCAATGGTCGCCGGAACTTGGCGCATTATGGCAGGCGCTTGATTTTATACCGCAGTGGCAGCGCGATGATATTATGGTGTCTTATGCGCCAAAAGGCGGCTCGGTTGGCAAGCATTATGATGATTACGATGTATTTCTAGCGCAAGGGTTTGGCTCTAGGCGTTGGCAGTTAGGTAAGTTTTGTGATGAGCAGACGCAATTTGTTGCCGATGAGCCGATACGTCTATTTGATGATATGGGCGAGATTATCTTTGATGAAATCTTAGAAGCCGGTGATGTGCTATACGTGCCACCAAAATTAGCACATTTTGGCGTAGCGCAAGATGATTGCCTAACCTTTTCCTTTGGCTGCCGTCGTCCAAACTTGATGCAAATCATTGACAACCTTGCCGATGTCGCGACCAATGACAGCGCTTTATTTATACCGATGTTATTACCACAAGCTATGCAAGCGTCAGGGGAGTTAAAGACTGACAGCATTGAGGCGATTAAAACTCAATTATTACAACTCCTCCAATCTGAGCGCGGTGATACGATTATTCGCCAAGCCGTGTCTGAAGTGGTCAGCAAGCGTCAATATGATGTGCTTGTCCCTGAAGAGTCGCTGACGACTGATGAGATGATAGCAGCATTGGCAACTGGCGCGACGTTGGAAGCAGATTACAGCAATCGTTTGTTATACACTCAGGCGGATAATGACATCGTTTTATATGCCAATGGGCAACGCCTAGATGATTTGCATGAAACATCGATAGCACTACTGGTACGCTTATCTAATGGCGAGCATTTAAGCCTTGACGATATGGAAGGGATTGACCCTGATGAAGTGATGGAATGGTTAGAGAATGGTTGGATATGGATGAATCATCCAGAGTAATGCCATAGTTATTAGCCAGTTTTTATAGCACATTGGCTATTAAGCATTATTTAAAAACCATCAGCGCCTATTTACTAAGATTTAAATGTCTTAATAAATAGGCGCTGATTTTTATGTAAACATTCTAACTTAAGCAAAAAAATACCTTTAATACTTCCCTTTATGCAGCAACCGCTTTTTTATAACGACTCACGCCAGCGATAATTGTTTCTTCAATCACCCTATCATCACCTAACATCATCAGCACAAATAACTGCTCATCAAGTGACTTGGTCTGTGTCATACGGCGCTCCATTAAATCAGTGCCACCCATATCTATCACCACAAAATCTGCTTCTTTATTGGGCATAAAGTTACCGATTTTATCGTCTAATAACAATGACTGCGCGTTGCCTAACGTGATTTGATATAACCCTTGATGCGCTGATAACGGATTACTCTGTAATTGCTGAACTTTATAGGCTTCTGCTAAAGTGGTCAGCATCGATAAGCTAGTACCTGCGCCCACGTCGGTTGCGATACTAACGCCGGTATAGCTTAGAGTTTTGGACAAATCAAACAGTCCACTGCCTAAAAATAAATTGGACGTCGGGCAATGGGCTATTTGGGTGCCAGTATCACGTAGCACTTCATATTCTGATGTCGAGAGATGAATGCCATGCGCCAACGTCGTACGCCTGCCAAGTAAGCCCATATCATGATAAACGTCTAAATAACCTTTATGATTGGGATAAAGCTCACGTACAAAGGCGATTTCATCAAGGTTTTCAGCCAAATGTGTTTGCAGATAAACGCTGTCATAGCTACGATATAGCTCTCCCGTCATTTGTAATTGCTTCGGCGTTGAGGTAATGGCAAACCTCGGCGTAATCGCCACATGCTGACGTCCGCGCTCATGCCATTTATCGATGATATTCTGCGTATCGCGAATCCCTTGCTCTGTTGGTACACACAAGTGCTCAGGCGCGTTTTGATCCATCAATACATTACCCGTAATCATACGCGTATTCAAACGACTACTTTCGTTAAAGAACGACTCTACTGACTGTGGATGGCTAGTAGAGAACACCAAAGCGCTGGTTGTACCGTTAGCAAGCAGCTGATTCAAAAAGAATTTTGCCGTATCGTCAGCAATCTTTGCATCGCCAAAATTGGCTTCGGTCACAAAGGTATAATTATTCAACCAATCAAGCAATTGCTCGCCAAATGCAGCAATCATATCTATTTGCGGATAATGCACATGAGTATCGATAAAACCCGGCATAATGAGCTTATCTTGATAATCATGAATTTGTACTGGCGCTTGACCCTCTTGGCGACTGTCGTTGCCGTACTGTGACATCATTGACGCACAGCTGCCATAATCCACAACGCGACCAGTCGCATCATCGACCACCAAGGCACCATTGGCGATATATTCAGGATAAACCTTGACGCCTGTAACCACTGGCAGCAAATTGACGTTTTTTTCTACCACTGTGATGCTAGGACGCTCAGCATTGGTTAAATTATCATTGGTTAAATCGGCCGTATCTAAATGGGCACGCTTGGCTCTTTCAGCCAGATTATCTTCGGTTAAATAATGCAGCAACTGTGCTTGATAAATATGTATGGTCATAAAAAAATCTCACAATAATAGATAAGTATTTTGGTTAAAAATTCATCCATATTATATGTCCATCCTAATACAATCATAGAAGTATAAGCACAAAGTTACTGAACGCAGCCTATATCGTATGATGGCTGACGAAGCTAAGAACCATGCCTTACTTTCTTAATACCTTGAGGATAAACAGATAAATAGCGAATTAAAAAACTGTCAATTAGGGTTAATATTGGTTATAAATCATTATAAAGCTGCATAACTTGTGCCGCGATAGAAATAGCGACTGCCATTGGCTCTTTTCCGCCCGTATTAAGTCCGATTGGCATGGTCAATTTATCGACTATTTGCTCATTATAATCACGCTGCAGTAGACGATCTCTAAAACGCTTAGCTTTAGTCGCTGAGCTGATACAACCAAGATAAGGTAATGAGCTGCTATCGATGCCAATTTTTACATAAGCATCGAGCGCGGCACGTACCAAATCAAAATCAAGACTGTGATCATGTGTCATGACCAAAATAAAATACTGAGTGCCTTTTTTTGTTGACGCATTCATCAAGGCACTTTCAATGCTCTTGGCAACAAACGGTTGAACAAAATCGACTGGATCTTCATCAATATGCGGGCGAATGTGAGTAGGCAACTGATAAGTCACTCGCCCCTCTACAGTATCCGGATTATGGGTTAGATAACGCTCAAACATTTCAGCTCGGCTGTCCACCCAGTCAACCTGACAAGGCAGCTCAGTAAGAATGGTCATTAGCGCAGCTGCTACATGCCCTGCGCCAAACACCAGTAATGACATGGGCGGCGTTACATTAAAGCATTCAAACATGACCGTGACGCTACCGCCGCAGCATTGAGCCAATGTAGCGCCCAATGGATAATGCTTGGTGTAAACGGCATCGCGGCGTACTGCCTGCGCCTTTTCAGACTTACCTTCTTTTAACGGTTGCGTGCTTCTTGCTTCAGTCGTATCAAGCTCGCCATTTAGCAATTGCCTAGCGGTTATCGTCACGTCATGTTCAAGGCTACCGCCGCCTAAGGTGTCACAGCATGCATCAAGCGTCACGATCATTTTTGATTGAAGATCACGAGGTGCTGAGCCATTCACCGCAACGACCGTCGCCAAAACGTGCGCAATACCTTGCTGCTGATATTGCGCCAGTCCGTTATACCACTTTGTTGGTGGCATCGGTGTGATTAGTGACTTATTCACTATGTGCCGGTCCGCGAGCCGTTGATACATTTGGGTTTTGTATCGCTTCAGGCTGATCATCCGTTAGCTTACCTTCGACTTCTGTTGGATTAATATCCTTACCATGTGCGACTTGCTGCGGCTTGACTTTATCATCATCAATACCGCAATTATCATCGGTTACTGTTAGGCTAGTAATCGTATCTGTATCCGCTTTAGAAGCGATTTCCCATTCTTGACCTTGCATACGCATGACCGATTTTAATACCGCTTCTGGCGTTGCCGGCATGGTCAGCTCAGGGTTTTTCCGGTAATCACCTAAGCTTGCAATCGCGTTGTTAATCGCGCACCAAACACTAGCGGCTAGCATAAATGGCGGTTCGCCAACGGCTTTGGAGTTATAAATAGTTTGCTCTTCGTTTTTGCGATCGAACAGTTTGACGCTCCATTGTTTTGGTAAGTCATGCGCCATTGGAATTTTATAATTGGCGGCACTGTTTGACGCAAGGTTTCCTTTTTTATCCCAAACCAGCTCTTCAGCAGTAAGCCAGCCCATACCTTGAACAAAACCGCCTTCAATCTGACCGATATCAATTGCAGGATTAATCGACTGCCCAACATCGTGTAAGATATCGCAGCGCAATACCCTATATTCACCCGTTAAAATATCAATCTCAACCTCAGAACAAGAGGCACCCAAGGCAAAGTAAAAGAATGGGCGACCCCACGCTTTTGAGCGATCATAAAATATCTTTGGTGTTTTATAGTAGCCAGTAGACGATAAGCTAACGCGGTGCTGATATGCGAGTAACACCATTTCAGCAAAGGTTAGTGTTTCTTTATCACCGATATGAACATGATTGCGCTCAAATTTGACATCTTCTGCACTTACTTCAAAATGTTCAGTAGCAAATTCAACCAAGCGATCTCTAATAGTAATACAAGCGTTTTGTGCGGCTTTGCCATTCATATCAGTACCTGACGACGCCGCTGTTGGCGAAGTATTTGGCACTTTATCGGTACGAGTTGCGGTTACTTTTACGGTATCTAAATCTACATCGAATTCATTAGCAACGATTTGGGCAATCTTAATATATAGCCCTTGCCCCATTTCAGTACCACCATGATTGATTTGAATGGTACCGTCGGTATAGATATGAACCAAAGCACCCGCTTGGTTTAGCGTCTGTACCGTAAATGAGATACCAAATTTGACCGGCGTTAGAGCCAGACCAAAACGTTTGTCACTACCTTCGGCTTCAGCTTTTCGATTAGCGACTGTGATTTGTTCACGTCGCTTAGCATAATCGTTGTCATCAGCTAACGTCTGTATGATAGTCGCCAAATCAAAATGTTCAATCGGCTGCCCATAATGGGTGCTTTGACCATTTTGATATAGATTTGCCAAACGTACCTGCAAAGGATCTTTACCCAGACTGTAGGCGATATCATCCATCATGTATTCAGCAGTTAGCAAACCTTGTGGGCCACCAAAACCTCGATAAGCGGTATTTGATACTGTATGAGTCTTGCAGCGATGACCAGCGATCTGAGCCGCTGGATAATAATAGGCGTTGTCACAATGGAACATCGCCCGATCGACAATAGCATCGGACAAATCTGGTGAATAACCGCACAATCCTGATAGCTGCATATCAACGCCAAGCACTTGACCAGCATCATTGACACCGACATCGTAGCGATTGGCAAATTCATGACGTTTACCAGTGACAACCATATCATCTTGACGGTCTAAGCGCATACTCACTGGCACATTATGGCGTTTGGCAACGATACCGCACAGACACGCCCATGCGGCAGCTTGCGTTTCTTTACCACCAAAACCACCGCCCATTCGGCGCACAACTGTCGTCACGGCATGAAAAGGTAAATCGACCACTTCGGCGACCAGCTGCTGCACTTCACTCGGATGCTGTGAGGAAGTATAGACTTCAAGCCCACCATCATCGCAAGGAATAACATAAGATACTTGCCCTTCCAAATAAAAATGCTCTTGCCCCAACATATGAATATGCCCTGCAATACGAGTAGGTGCACTCTCAAGCTCAGCCTGAGCATCACCGCGCGTCATAAAGTGACTTGGACGTACAAACTGCTCTTGCTTTAGCGCCTCATCAATAGTGAGGATTGCGGGCAGCGGCTCATATTCCACAATGGCTTTGAGCACGGCTTTTTTTGCTGCACGGTGACTGGTGGCAACCACCGTAAATAGCGTTTGACCGACATATTCTGTGATCTGATCGACCATGAGTGGATCGCCATCAAACACTGCTCCGATATCAGTCTTGGCTGGTAAATCTTTAAAAGTGATGACATCGATTACCCCGTCCGCTGCTTGTACGGCGCTCAAATCCATATTCAATACACGAGCATGCGCGTGAGCACTTTTACCAATTGCTAAATGCAGGGTGTTTTGTGGTTTTAGCATATCGTCCACATAAGTGGCAGTGCCCATAACGTGACTAATAGCACTGTCATGCTTTGCTTGGGTGCCAATCTTGTCTTTTGGTGGACGCTGTCTGCGGGTACTATAGCTGTCAAATAATGAAGAATGGTGGCTCATAATGGCTCTCTCTCTTATATTTTTAGCAAAACCTATCTCTCTAACAATAGCGTTTTGACTGTATCTTTTAGCGATGCGAAAGTCAGGTGAGTTAGCATAATCAAGCAAGTTCAAACACTAATGCCGTCTATTTAGCTCTTGCCGAGCTTACTTGCTATATGTTTACTTACGCATCTACCGCTTGCACATCAGCAACCAATTGCTTGCCACACTTAATGATTAACCGCTGCATCACATGCATACGATACTCTCGGCTGGCTCTCACATCGGTCATCGGTGAGACATCATTAGGTAGCCTTTGTGCTGCCTGCTCGAAACTGGCAACATTTACTGCTTGTCCAATTAGTGCCTGCTGACATTCTGCTGCCAATAAAGGTATCGCCGCCATGCCGCCAAGTCCAAATTTTGCATCTTGGATAGTCATGCCATCCGCTGACAAATCAAGTCGCGCAGCAAGCAAGCACGCTGAGATATCATCTTCGTAACGCTTACTAATCTTATGAATATAGAGATACTGATTATCTTGCATTAGCGGAATATGAAGGGCTACCACGTAACTACCAGCACGTAGTTTGGTCTTTTTATAATCTAAAAAGAATTTAGATAAAGGAATGATTTCATCAATACTAGATACTTGATTTGAATGGACATTATTAACATTGATATTGTCAGTAGCGCTGTTAATAGAATTGTCAATAGCAGCACAATGACGCAGATGAATATGAGTATCTAATGCCAATAGAATGGGAGGCAAATCGCCAATCGGTGAAGCGTTAGCGACGTTACCGCCGATAGTGCCCATATTACGGATTTGCGGAGAAGCAATACGTTCAAACAAATTGGCAAACGCAGGGAAATGTTGTTCAAGCGCAGGCAGCATGCTCTTATAGCTCATGCCAGCACCCAATACTAAAAACTCTACTTCGCTATCGCTTTTAGACTGCTCATCGGTATTTAAGCTTAACGCTTGTAGTGACCAAGATTTTAGCTCGTCAATCGCTGACAGTTGTACGATAATATCGTGATCCACCAAGTGTTGCGTCACACTCAAACCTAAGTCCGTACCACCTGCCCAAATGGTCGCTTTTGGATGGGCAGCGAGCACTTGATTGAGCTCAGCAACAGACTTTGGAATGAATAACTTACGTGACCCTTGATTAAGCGCAGGCTCAATAGTACCCATTTCGCTTGAAACGGTTTGTCTGCTATTTGCCATCGCATCTGTCGCTAAACTGATGGTCAAGTCTTTGGCGATCGTCTGATCAGCATCGCGTTGTCTACCAATCTCACTCATTGCCAAGCCCGCCTCGATAATAGGACGATAGCCCGTACAGCGGCAAAGATTCCCACCAATTGCAGCCACAATATCATCGTAGCTCAAATCATCTTTGATGGTTCCCTTTGCGACTTGCAGACGATGATTCTCGTAGGTGCTGGCCAGTGTCATCACAAATCCAGGCGTACAAAACCCGCACTGCGAGCCATGGCATTCGACCATTGCTTGCTGCGCTGGGTGCAATAAAGCACGTTCTGGATGATGTTCAGGATTGTCCGCGATATAAGCTGACGTCATTATATGATGACCATCCATCAATGACAGTAGCGTGATACAGGCGTTAAGGGTATAAAAAGGCAAATCAGAAGAATCTTCATCACTGCTAGGTAAGCGCTGCGCCATCACCGTACAGGCTCCGCAGTCGCCACTGCCGCAGCCTTCTTTGGTATCAGTCTGGCGTTCGTGCAAGCGCAAATACTCAAGCACCGTGGTATTCGGATTGAGGTCAGTTAATTGCTTATATTGACCGTTCAAATAAAAATGAATCATAGCAATGCTCAGCTGTCAGAATAAAAGGAAGATAAAAAACTGCTTTATCTTTAATCGAATCATAAAATCTTAACAATCAGTATCTTAAAGGATAACTGCACACAAATGCGCTGCCCTTAAGTGAGTACTTAATTACCATGTTAATAAAATTTATACGATGATGATCATCATACCTACATCAATACTGAGAGTTATAACTGTATTGAATAAGCTGACTGCCTATCTGACTACTGACTTGCTCAGGCTTAATCTGTTTGCGGTTTGAACTTTTTAATTTACCTATGATGGATGAGCATCTTTAGTAAATACAAAAGCATTATCAAGGGTTTGGGTATCGTCTTAACGACGACTACTCTATTGGAAAATCGAGGAATATAAGCACCGTTAAAACATGCTTTCAAGGCTTAGCTTACGTCAACGTTCCGTGTTAAAGGGATTTATTAACCATTTAGTGAATAATTGCTGACTAAACGGTTAACTTATATTATCACCATCTTTGTTTAACTTACAACTCAAAAAATACCTTATTTTGGTTGAAAAGCCAAGAAACTTCATTACTAAAGTGAGTATTTACTAAAATACCTACCTATCCTACCTCTAAATTTAAGCATAAAAAAACGACCAGAAATTACTCACCAAATATTTGGGAATAATGACTGATCGTCATTTTTACTATTCGAGCTATTTCTTTATTGGCAATAAGCTAATCTTTTAACTTCTTATGAGATTATTGGTTGCCTGTACTAAATTGTTGCTGTTACTTCTATGTGCCAAGTTCTAACAAGCTTGCATTTCCGCCAATGGCAGTGGTATTAATGGTTTTTACACGCTCAGTGACGAAGCGGTATAGATAATCAGGCGTTAGCATCTCTGATAAGCCGTCCATATCAGTGACGCTAATGACTTGCGTCAACATACCATCAGTCTTGGCAAGCTCTTGACTGACCGCTTGCACCTCTTTCCGATTACCAGAAACAGCCACTTGCGCGAGGCGATCGATGTATAAAAGCGTGACGGTTTGCGAGTCATTGGCGACACTCAGCACATCATCACTGATACCACTTTCATAGAGGATTTTTGCCGCTTCAATGCACATCTCTTCTTGGCTTGGGCAATGCAATATCACCTCATTACCCGTTAATAATGCTGCTAGCAACTGCCCAAGTACTGCCATAGCGCGAGCAGACTCGCCGCCAACAACCATCGTCTTACCGCGACCTGTCACGTACAAGTCATTTGACTCGCCCGTAGCACCAGTCATACGGTGCTCTTCGTCAAGCATGGGTGCGGCGCTCAATAAATGATTGAACAGACGCTTTGCCTTATTGGCATCACCGGTCAATAATGCCAGTCTTGGTGCGGCTTCTTGCAGATAAGTGGCACGATTCACTGCGCCAAGCAAACGCCAAGTTTCACAAACTTGGCCATGATTTTTTTTGAATTCAGTCGCCATAGTGCTACTCCTTATGCGATTATTGTTTGAGTACTGGTTGCAGCGGTATTGTCTATCAGAGCCACTTGCTCATTAGCCAACTGCTCTGTCGTTAAGCTCATCAGACGGGCGACATAATGTGGACCACCTGCTTTGGGACCTGTGCCCGATAGACCGCAGCCACCGAACGGCTGTACGTTGACGACCGCGCCGATTTGGTTACGGTTGATATAAGTATTGCCGACAAAGGCTCGGCGCTCGATATGCTCTACTGTGTTTTCAATACGGCTATGGATGCCCAAGGTCAAACCAAAACCCGTCGCATTGATTGCATCAATCAGCTTATTTAGATCACGTGCTTCATAACGCAGTACATGCAAAATAGGACCAAAATGCTCTCCACCGATCACATCGATACTTTTTACTTCTATCGCCGTTGGCAATACAAACGTTGCTTGATCTTGACTGACCTCTGAGCTATCACTCATCGGTGTCTGCGCCAAAATCGTAGCCGTTGGCTCAGCGCGCATGCGTTCGATATGCGCTTCAAGTCCGCGCTTGGCATCAATATCAATCACAGGACCTACATCTGTAGTCGCATATAGCGGGTTGCCAACGATTAATTCAGCCATATTGCCTTGCAATAGCTCAATCAAATCATCTGCCATCTCTTCTTGTACACATAAGATACGACATGCTGAACAGCGCTGACCTGCTGAACCAAAGGCAGATAATACCGCATCTCTAACCACTTGCTCAGGCAATGCCGTTGAGTCCATAATCATGGCATTTTGTCCGCCAGTCTCGGCGATAAAGACAGGCAGCTCACCACTGACTTGAGCATGGGCATTTAGGCTTTGGTTGATGCGCTGCGCCGTTTGGGTCGAACCTGTAAAGATAACACCTGCGATATTGTCCGCAGCAGTCAATGCAGCACCAACGTCGCCCGCGCCAATCACGAGTTGCAATGCTTCTACTGGCACGCCAGCTTGATACATAAGCTGCGCACCGAAATGAGCGATTAAGCTCGTCTGTTCGGCAGGTTTTGCCACTACGGTATTACCTGCAGCCAGTGCTGCAACTACTTGACCGGTATAAATAGCCAATGGAAAGTTCCATGGGCTGATACAAATAAAGGTGCCACGTGCTTTATAAACTTGACGCGACGGCTTGCCTGCCAAATCGGTAAACTCATAAATAACATCATCTAAACGCTCAGCTTCATCAGCATAAAAACGGCAAAAATCAACCGCTTCTTTGATTTCATCAATGCTGTCTTGTAAGGTTTTACCTGCCTCAACTTGGCATAATGCCATCAGCTCTGCATAGTTTTCTTCATACAAGTCCGCGATTTTACGCAATATAGCCGCACGTTTAGTAGCAGCAACCGCTTGCCATTCGCCTTGTCCAGCAACTGCCGCCGCAATTGCTTGCTGTGCGATAGTAGCATTGGCATAGACGACTTCACCGGCAATGACTTCATGGTTCCAAGGCGCACATATAGCTTGCTTGTCAAGCTGATGAGTGTCGCCATCTACCGTATTGTCATTGACTGCGTTGCCATTAATAACAGAAGTCGCAGACCATGTTTTGTGTATATGCGTATCGATAGCTGCTTTAAACGGTATCCACTGCGATTCTACAAAGATATTGGGACCAAAGCTGGCACGGCGTGCGCCATAGATAGCTAACGGTAATGGAATATCTGGATTATGTAGCGTTGCATTGGTTAATAGCTTGTCATACGGATGTACAGTTAGCTTGTCAATTGGATAAGACTTGTCTAATAACTGATGGACAAACGAGCTATTGGCACCGTTTTCGAGCAATCGACGTACCAAATACGGCAGCAGATCTTTATGAGCGCCAACCGGTGCATAGATACGCACAGGAATTTGATAAGCTTGTAAGATATGGTCATAAAGCGCATCACCCATACCATGGAGACGCTGGAACTCAAAGTCTCTGTGCGAGCTCATGGTCATGATTGAAGCAAGCGTGTGCGCATTGTGCGTTGCAAACTGTGGCCAAATAAGACCACGCAAATGCTCTGATAATAAGAAACGTGCGCAGGCAAGATAAGCGGTATCCGTGCCTTCTTTACGCGTCCAAACCGGATAGCCTGATAGACCTTTTTGCTGCGCCAACTTGATTTCTGTATCCCAATAAGCGCCCTTTACTAGACGTACAGGAATACGGTCGCCAACCTCAGTTGCCAAGCGTGCCAGCCAAGACAAAATAGCAATTGCACGCTTTGAGTAACCTTGTACAACTAAACCAAGACCATCCCAATCCGCTGTTAGATTGTCGCGGTATAGAGATTCAAATAGTTTTAGCGATATCTCAAGACGATCGGCTTCTTCAGCATCGATACTGAGGTCGACATTGACTTCACGCGCCGCTTCAATCAGTAACAAGCAGCGTTGACGCAACAGCCCCATGACTTGTTCTTCTTGGGTGGCTTCATAACGCGGATGCAATGCGGACAGCTTGATAGAAACTGATGGCTTCGGCATGCCCTCTTTAACTTTCACACTTGCGGTGGCTTTGATAGCATGCAAATAATCATTAAAGTATTTTTCAGCATCTTTATGAGTAATTGCCGCTTCACCCAACATATCAAATGAGTAGGTATAGCCTTTATTGCGATATGGCTGGCTATTTTTATTAGCGCCTTCAATCGTTTCGCCAAGTACAAACTGATGTCCCATGATACGCATGGCTTTTTGCATAGCACTACGAATAACAGGCTCACCCATCTTTTTGGTCATACGATCCAAAAATCCAGATGCCGTGGTATCACTATCGATGCTCACCACACGACCTGTCATCATCATGCCCCACGTTGAGGCATTGACCATAAAACCATTGTCATTTTTTAAATGTTTTTTCCAGTCAGCGACGCTCATCTTGTCATGAATCAGCGCATCAGCTGTATAATTGTCCGGCACACGAATCAAGGCTTCCGCCAAGCTCATGAGCAAAACACCTTCTTGGGTATCCAAGCTGTACTCAAGCAATAATGAGTCGACCATTTTTACCGCTTTACCATCATTGCGCACATGCTCAACCAGCTGACGCGTCTGCGTAGCTGCACTGTCACGCTCGGCATCTGTCGGTTTGGCAAGTGGCAATAACTGCGTCAACCAGCGCTCTTCATCCACGCTATACAAAGGCGATATACGCGTATGTAGCTCTGTTGATGACTGAGCAATATATTCTGGTGATAACAAATCAATAGGATTAAATAAAATCGGCTCTTGCGGGGTAAATTGCTCTACTGGGTTCATAACAACTCCATAACTTGAAAATCCATCATAAGTGATGCGCTGAGGCTTTTTAACATTGAAACTTTTTGATATTGTGACTTTTTGATATTGTGACTTTTAAATATTGTGGCGCTAAAACAACGTCGTAAGGCTAAAGTATTGAAACGTTTTATCATCTACCCTATCGAAAACAGCAATCAATCACAATCAGCTATTAAGCAGTGTGAGTGATTCGGCTTTGATAACATACATAACAATGAACAGAACACACGACAATATTAAAAAACGAGAAAATCCAGCATAAGCTGGAAAAGGTCAAGTAGATCGTTTGACTGTGCAACGGACTACGTCAACAATACAAAGGCAACAACATAAAACTAAGCGGCATTAGTGCCTTCTTCTTGTTAGTAGTGAAAGGAGAGTGTTTGCAATATAAAGTGGCAATATGCAATGCTGATTCACTGATAAGAAAAACCTCTACGGCGTTGATTGAGGTGATGCGCTTAATATCCGCATATTACCATGAAATAAATTTTCAAACTAACAATATTACGCATTTTAGCCAATTATAATAGTGTTAAAAAACAAACAGTTATTAACGCATTCACAAACGTGACGCTTTGGTTATAATTTCTGATTTACTATTTATGATTAATTGTTTTAGGAATCAAACAGTTGGCACGACTATCTTAAAACAATAGGAAAATTAAGCATAAAAAACCCTTCTTATCATTTAATAATAAGAAGGGCTTAAACTATATTTCTACAGCAATATCAACCTTGCTTAATATTGAGCGTTAATCAATGTAAAAAGCTAGATAAAAACGATCTTGGCCAGTAATACTACTGTCAATATCCAAACCGGAATACTGATGTCAGAGAATTTACCAGCGACTATCTTGATGGCAGTAAAGGTGATAAAGCCAAGTGCAATACCGTCAGCGACAGAATAGGTCAAAGGCGTAAACAATAGTACGACCACCACTGGCGCCGCTTCTGTTAAGTCATTCCATTTGACGTCTTTTAATGTTTCCATCATGAGTACTGCTACATAAAAGATAGCGCCCGCAGTCGCATATCCTGGAATCATACCAGCAAGTGGTGAAAAGAACACACTGAGTAAAAATAACACGCCAACTGTCACTGCCATCAGTCCAGTACGACCACCTGATGCGATACCCGACACACTTTCGATGTAACTTGTCGTCGATGACGTGCCCAAGAAAGTACCAGCTACCGTTGCCGTTGAATCTGCTAGTAGCGCTTTACCCATATTCGGGATTTTACCATCTTTACCAATCAAACCTGCCTGAGTAGTGGTTGCAATCAGCGTACCCGCCGTATCAAATAAATCGACGAATAAGAAGGCAAAAATAACACTGATCATCGCCACATCAAACGCGCCAGCAATATCAAGCTGCATCAGGGTTGGTGCAATAGGCGGCGGCGCTGAGATAATACCTGTAAACTGCGTATTTCCTGTGACAAGGCTAATAAGCGCGACTAGTAAAATACCAATAGTGACCGCACCTGGTACTTTTTTGTGTGACAAACCTACGATGACAATAAAACCAAGAGCTGCCATCGCAGGTGAAAACGAGGTCATATCACCAAGTCCCACTAGCGTCGCATCATTATTCACGATAACGCCTGCGGTTTGGAGCGCAATAAAGGCCAAAAACGCACCAATACCAGCGACAACCCCTTGTTTGATACTGGTCGGAATAGAATTAATAATGATTTCACGGATTTTAAACAAACTTAATAGGATAAAGATACAACCTGACAAAAATACTGCGCCAAGCGCCGTTTGCCAAGCATAGCCCATTCCTAAAACCACGCCATAAGTAAAGAAGGCGTTGAGTCCCATTCCAGGCGCTAGGGCCACTGGCAGGCGGGCATAAATACCCATAATGAAACAACCAATAGCCGCGGCAAGACAGGTAGCTACGAATACTGCGCCTTTATCCATACCGGCATCAGCAAGTACATTAGGGTTGACAAATATGATGTAAGCCATCGTTAAAAACGTGGTTACACCCGCTAAAATCTCTGTTTTGATCGTGGTGTTCTGACCATCGATTCCAAAATATCGTTCAATTGCGTTCATAGGAGTCGCTTCCAAATTGCAGTGAGTAAATTATCATTATCAAATGGTATTGATAAATGTCGCTTCCAAATTGCGACGATAAATGCCGCTTTTAACTCAAACATAAAAAATACACCTAAATTGCGACGATAAATGACGCTTCCAAATTGCGACTGTAAATGACGCTATAAACTACGGTTGGAGATGATGTTTTTAATCCTTTAGCCACACAAGATTTGCTAAAAATAAAACCACTGTGAAAAATTACAGCAACAAATCATAACATTCTATGGAAATAAATAGATAATTTCAATGAATGCCATGAACTTGTCAGTAAAAGAGCAAAAAATAGTTGACCATATGGACAATATTATAAAATGATAGTGCTGTCACCATAAATTTTAGGAAAAAACTGCTCATTATGTAATTAACACATTATTAATGATATTTACCAAGATTAGCAGTACACTAGGGGGTTAATATGAGCACCCTATTTTTAATGACTATTATTAATTATCCATGAGTCCTTTACATGCCTGAATCCTTAAATATTATCGACCTTATTACTCAAGCGAGCCTGCTGGTTCAGATCGTGATGGCTCTATTGTTATTAGCATCGTTACTCAGTTGGGTGATTATTTTTCGTATGAGTGCGCGGCTTGGCACTGCCAGAAACTTTGACCAACAGTTCGAGGCTTGGTTTTGGTCGGGTGAAGATTTGGCGAAATTGTATCAAGGTATTCAGGGCTCACCTGAGCGCCAAGGTCTTGAGCAGATTTTCTATGTTGGCTTCTCTGAATACTTAAGAATGCACAAAAAACGTCAACCAAAAGATGACATTATCGATGGCGTTGAGCGTAAGCTTAGGGTTGGTCTTGGTCGTCAGCAGCTACTTTTGGAGTCAGGACTTACAACGCTTGCCAGTATCGGCTCCGTTGCACCTTACGTCGGTTTGTTCGGCACCGTTTGGGGTATCATGAATGCCTTTTTGGGGTTGTCACAAAATGAACAAGCTACCCTAGCCGCTGTGGCACCAGGTATTGCAGAAGCATTAATTGCCACCGCTATGGGTTTGTTTGCCGCTATTCCTGCAGTATTGGCTTATAACCATTTTACCGCTAAATCTAGTCGATTATATGATTCACGTGCCTTATTCTGTGATGAGATGACGGGTATGCTGCAGCGCGAAACCAGTAATGAAAGCCCGCAGCCTAGCACTCAAGTAAGCCAAGCCAACCAAGCCAACCAAAGCACTCAGGTGGCTGGTCTATGAAACAAAGTCCCTATCGCCGTGAGAAAAAAGCACTGAATGCGGAGATGAACGTTGTTCCTTATATCGACGTAATGCTCGTTCTGCTCGTGATATTTATGGTGACCGCGCCGATGCTGATTACTGGCGTCGATGTTGATTTGCCAAAAGAGCAAACCAACACCATGAGTCAAAGCCAGCTACCAGTCATTGTATCTCTGACCGGTAACGGCGAGATTTTTATCAGTTATGAGAGCAATGTTGACTTACCTGTTAGTGAGCCTGAGCTGATTGATACCCTCTCGACTTTGCAAAGTCAAAGCAGTGATGCCGGTGCGCAACCAGTACAAGTGATGATTAATGCCGACCAAAACAATCAATATGGCGCTATCATGACTTTGATGGCAACGTTGCAACAAGCTGGTATTCAGAAGGTTGGACTATTAACTGGCGCTCCATTGCCTATACCAGCGGTTTAATCATTTTATAATATTAAAAAACAGCCGTTTTGGTGTAGCCGGTTATAATAAAGCAGATAATCTGATGTAGCTTATCTTTTAGTATCACGTTTTTGAGTATCACTACCATGCACAAGGCTCCAACCGTTTATGTACCAACTGAACCCGAAGGCAATGGGCTAACCTTACCCACGCTGCTCAGTTTGCTGGCACATGGTCTTGTCATTGGTATACTTATCTATACCTACCAAAATATGGACGTTGAGACCGCAGGTAGTATTGAAACGACCATGGTATCTCCTGAACAGTTAGCCGAGATGCAAGGTCAAATCCTTGCCAATCGCGCCGCCGCAGCCAGTGCTATGCAAGCGGAAAGCGGTGCAAGTAGTGCAGCTACGCCAACAGAAGCCTTTGATGGCAGCGTCAGCACTCCAAATCCTGCTCAACCAAACTCTCAGCAAGTGCCTGTCTTCACACGCTCGGATGAATCTGCTACTAGCCCGATGCTAATGAGTGAAGAGCAGCATCAACGCCTGCTTGAGCAAAACCAAGAGTATGAGCGCAGTATGGCTGAGTGGGCCGCGCGCTTAGACGAATCCGTCTTAGAAGAACATGACCAAATTGAAAAAGAAAGACGACAGCAGCTGATTGAAGAGCAAAAAAGGCTTGGGGATTTCCGCAATAAACAAAACAATCCTCCCAAGATTAAGCGCCCAACTGCTACCGACCGAAATATAGAAATCAATACGGGCGGCTCTAGTAGTTCAGGTCAAACCCTTAGTCTATCGAACGATGGGCAGTCGACTTTATCCGGTGATAGCACAACCTCAAGCCCTTCAAAAGGCAACAGCCGCTCAGCATCAGGTGGCAGTCGCGGTGCTAGTAATAGTGAAATCATTAATCTTATCAGACGCAACTATAATCCACCAACTGCAGCAAAGGGCTCAACCCAGCGTGCGACCCTCACAATTACAGTCAATGCCAGCGGTAATATTACCAATGTTACTGCTTCAGGACCGGATGAAGCTGTCAATGAAGCCGCCAAACAAGCCGTACTAAATACCGGCAGCTTACCAATCGATGCTGACGATCCAAAATACCCGACCTTTACCGTTCAATTTAAGGGCAGTAATTAATCAGTTGCTCATGCTTTATATTATTGATAACGTTACCTTAAACAGCTTGTACTGTAGAAGGCACTACCTTATCTTTATGACGGACTAATAACCTATAAAAATGACACTCATACTGTTTTAGGAGCTTAACTTACTCATGCGCACTCATAAAAAACTACTCATATCATTACTTGCTAGCGCCTCAAGCTTACTTATCGCGCCAAGTGTGCTGGCAGCGCCTGTCGTTTTAGAATTGGATTACGAGATTCCTGTGCAACAGAATCAAGTGGCTTTTGTGCCTTTTGCTGGTGATAGTGTGTTATCGCCTATTATTGTCAATGACTTGAGCAAAACTGAGCTCAAAGTTACCAGTCAGAATCTACCGCAGCAGCCACGCAGTAGCAGCGAGCTGGCAGGGACATTACCGGTATGGCAAAGTATGGGGATT
This sequence comes from Psychrobacter cryohalolentis K5, assembly GCF_000013905.1. Classification (NCBI taxonomy): domain Bacteria; kingdom Pseudomonadati; phylum Pseudomonadota; class Gammaproteobacteria; order Moraxellales; family Moraxellaceae; genus Psychrobacter; species Psychrobacter cryohalolentis. Next base: position 1,369,043 of record NC_007969.1, on the reverse strand, counting down.
CCTTATCTTGTCGTAGGTAGCACGCGCAGTAGCCGCGGTAAAGTGGTGACCGATTATGAAGTGATTGAGGTTAAAACAGGACGCGTGATCGAAGGCAAGCAGACTTTAACCGCTGATAACAATAAAGACAGCATGCGCTATGCCGGTCACGTCATCGCAGATAAAGTGTACGAGCTCATTACCGGCATTCCAGGGGACTTCTCAGGGCGTATTGCCTATATTGAAGAAATTGGTACTGGCAAAGCAAAAGTCTCGCGCTTAAAAGTCATGGATGCTGATGGCGAAAACGCCAAAACCATTACTGAGGTTTCAGGCTCTATCTTCTCTCCAGCATGGTCGCCCGATGGCAATCGTATCGCTTATTCAGTACAGCGAGATAAATCTTATCCTGTTATTTATGTGCAAAGCGTGAGCGGCGGCGGTGCAACGCCATTGACGCCTTTCCCTGGTAGCAACTTAAGTCCTTCGTTCTCGCCAGATGGCAGCAAAATACTGTTTTCGAGTAGTTTTGAAGGCAGTGCTGATATTTATGAGATGAGTGCCAGCGGCGGTCAACCAAGACGACTGACCAATTGGCCAAGCAGTGAAGTACAGCCAAGCTACGCCCCTGATGGCAGATCTTTTGTCTTTGTATCTGATAAGACTGGATTTAATAAGCCGCAGATTTATCGTTATGAATTTGGTTCAGGGCGCACAACCAAAGTATCTAATAGTGGTTATGCGACCAGCCCACAATTTAGTAGTGATGGTACGCAAATTGCCTTTTTAAATGGGCGCTCAGCGGCTGTTATGAACAGCGGCGGCGCGGTCACTGCTAATTTGGGCAATACCGGTATCGATGAAGCACCGAGCTTTTCACCAAATGGTAAGCGTGTCGTTTATGCATCAAAGCAAGGTGGTAAGGGCGTACTGACTATCAAATCACTAAACGGCGGCGAAGCCTTTGGTAAATCTGGGCAAGGTACGATTCGCTCACCTGTCTGGTCAGCCAGTCCTAGATAGAGCTAGAAATTCGTAATGTCTTAACCAAGAAAAGCGCCCAATCATCGATTGGGCGCTTTTTTATATGAGAGTAAATCGATTAGCTTTTATTCTAAGGAAACATTGTTCACAGCAACACTATTCACTTGGATCATAACCGGGCGGATTGGCATGTCTCAGCTTGGCCACGTCTTCAGCGGTCACTGTATCCGTATAACTATTTAAGTCACTGACGACGTATTGAGTCACTGCCGCCATTTGCTCATCATTCATCATCATATGAAACGATGGCATTCCGCGGAAACCATTGATGAGTATATTAATGATGTAATATTTTGACTGCATTTTGCTATTGTTAGCCAGTGGCGGATAATAGCCTGCACCATAAGCGCCTTCGCCTTTATGCATATGACAGCCAGCACAGGAGTCATGATAGAGCTTTTTGCCATCGGTCGTAATAAAGGCATTGGATCCTTCAAATTTTGCTTCCCACTCGCTAATAATAGGGTCATTTTCCATATTGGGTAATGAGCTGTCATCAACGACATTGATAGGCTGCGCTTTTAGCTCGTCACGGCTCATATAGACAGCGCCCCAGCTGCCTGTATTGCGACTTGCTTGATAGTCAACCGTTTGCTCAGCATCGTGCTTACTGGCTATCGTCTCTACATCGCCTGCTTTTTGACTACAGCCTAATAATGCGCTGCTGCTTAACAGCATGATCATCAGCATCTTAGGTGTCATGCTTTTCATGATAGTTATTTTCATGATGATAGTGTTCATGATAGCCTCTGAATTTATAATAATTGTCTCTATTTTTGGCGCAATTAACCCAGCATTTTTGCTTTTTTATGCAAGCGTTTAGCGGCATCTATGCCAGATAATATAGCCCCTTCCTGCCACGCAGGAATATGAGAGCAATGCTCACCTGTCAGCACAATACGGTTGTCTATACTGCATAGGTTATCGTAATGCTGCTCACGACTCGACTCACTCCAAATACCGTAGCAGCCGAGTGTCCATGGGATACGGTGCCAGACGACAGATGTTCCGGCGCGGAATTCCTTTGGGTACTGCGGATGGATATATTTACCGTAGGCAAGCGCCACATTGATACGCTCTTGCGGTGTTAGAGTATTAAACTTATAAGAAGTCGCGCCAAAACCATAGGCACCAAGCAATACACCTGAGCCATCTTTAAACATATTTTCTGACGGATAAGCAATTTGGGTAATAGGCATATTGGTATAGGTTAAACCGCCATAAATCCACTCGTCTTCTTCCCAGAATCGGCGATTAAATTCCAAACCTACTTTATAGGAAGTGTCATAAGGAACCGCTGCCATCGCCTGTTTCATTGGTTTTGAGACATTGATATCGAGCTGGGTTAATACGGTTAAAGGTATGTTGCAGACACACCAGTCTGCCCGGATGGTTTTGGTTGCACCATCGGGACTATTGCTGTCCACATAGTCGACTGTAACGCCAGTATCATCTTGATGAATCTTAGTGACTTTGGCATTAAACTCAATCATATCGCGACATTCGCGGGTGAAAGCATCACCGATTTTACCCATACCACCAACTGGCTGAAACATGGTCGGCTGATGTCCATAGGTCATGTGATTGCTATAAATATCTCCCCACATGCCTGAATCTAGTATCTCACTGATTGGTAATGGCTTTGACGGCTTTTCATTTGGCATCAAACCGCCACCTGGGAACACACTAAAGCCACGATGTTTGGTAGTCTCATTACTGGCGCGGTAGCGATAGTCTTTATCGAGCACGCCCCAGCCTTTTAGCCCTTCTAGAAGCTTCTCTTTGTCCTCAGTATTGACTGAGCGATCCAGACCACCCACGTTTACTGACTTCGATAGCAGCTCCGCCACATGACCTTGAATGTCATTTTTGATGTCACCCAAACGCTGCGGTACGCCATTGAAATGATTAGTACGATGCAAATAAGCACGGTCATTGGTTTGGATAAAGGGTTGCATCTCAACACCGAACTGTTTGCAATAATGAAAGACGGCATAGTGGTGGCTTGGCAAACGCCATGGTCCACCATTGAAATAATTGCCTTCTTCAAAATCACAAGTGACCTCTTCGCCGCCAAGCTCAGTATATTTATCACCGCTGTTCAGTGTCCAACTACGACCGCCACCACGATTTTGAAACTCAAGCACTTTGACATCGTAGCCCGCTTTTCGCAGCTCATAAGCCGCTGTCAACCCACCAAGACCAGCACCAAGAATAACAATGCTCGCGCCAGCAGGTGCGCCCTTAAGATCCATTGCTTCCTTAAAACTGGATTCTGAAGCAAACCCCAAGGTCGTCATTGCTTGATACATGGCGGTCGCGCCCGCTGTTTTACCAATCATCGAAAGCAATTGACGGCGCGTAGGTGATTGAAGCATGTCTTTCATAATAATATCCTTAAAGTAGACAATGGTGCAGGATAGTAGACGCATCGTTATCAATGTACTTGGCGTGTTGTTGTCTATAATTGCCAAACGATAGCGCTCTATCTAATTGCCATAATCCTTGTCTTATAATCAGTATCTAACATAGCTTTATAGTATTTATTACTACGCTGTTTGATGAAAGGTGAAATGAAACCCAAATCAGTGACGGTGCTTAGAGCGTATGATGGCTCGAATAATAAATATAATGACAGCAATGGCGACGATAATACCCAATATCGCCAGCAAGCCTGCGTATTTAATTAAAAATGGCTTTTCGGCGCTAGTGGCAGCGATGCGCTCGATATCGGCTGCACTCACATCGCTGCTGGCAAGACCGCCAAAGCTGATGCGTACGTAATTGGCGATACTGGCAATTTGCTCGCTGCTCAGCTCATCAGAGAAGGCCGGCATAATCGGTGAGGTATTGGTGCTGCCAACGACCCCATGCAAAATCATATTGACGAGCACATCAGGCTTATCACGGCGCAGACTGCTTAATCCTACGATGGGTGAATACTGTGCATCAGGTTGACCATAGCCGTCCACACCATGACAGCTACCGCATGTCGCCAAATACAAGGCTTCTGGTGAATTACTGCCCTTACTAACAGCAGTTTTGGCTTGAGCCAAATAATCTTTTTGGGCAAGTAAATCATGGGTGATAGATTCGTTTACACGGGTTGGCAAACGTGAGACATCGATGGCAGATACCTTATCATCGGTTTGAATGGCAGGTACTGCTTTTAGATAAGAGGCAATCGCGCTTAGGTCTTCTTGCTTTAGATATTGAGTACTATGCGCGACTGCCTCACCCATTGGACCACCAGCATAAGCGCGCTGATCAAGCTCGCCGGTGCGTAGATAAGTAATGATATCTTGCTCACTCCAGCTGCCAATACCACTTGACTCGTCAGGGGTGATATTAGGTGCATACCAATGCCCTAACTGCGCTCCAGATAAATACATTTTTTTATCGAAGCCCATAGTGCTGTTGCGTGGCGTATGGCAAGTACCACAGTGTTCTAGATTATTGACCAGATACTCACCGCGCTTCTGCGTCTCATTGAGGCCATCACGTCCTTGGGTAGAAGGAACATTTAAAAAGTTCCAACCGAGCATTAGCGCACGAATATTGAAAGGAAATGGTAGGTCAGTTTTATGCTTTGGCGCTTCATCTACTACTGGAACGGTTTGCAGATAGGCAAACAGCGCGTTGATATCCTCTTCTTTCATACCACTATAAGAAGGATATGGCATAGCAGGATATAGCATATGGCTAGGCGCACGACCTTTTTGTAGTACATTTTTTAGATCGTTTTCAGTATAATTGCCGATACCATAGCGTTTGGAGGGGGTGATATTCGTAGAATAAATCTCCCCCATAGGGGTCTCTATTGCTGTACCGCCAGTATAGTCTTCGCCATGACACGCCATACAGTCCGCTGCACGAGCAATATAGGCACCTCGATTGACGAGCACGCTATTGGCAGGACTGATATTAGGTAGGGTCGCATTAGGTAAGCTTGTATTAGTAAGGCTCGTATCCTCAGCCATCGCAGCGCTGGAGGCCATACCAATGGCAAGCATCGATAACATCATAGAAAATCGCTTCATAATTCCCTCATTTCGCTAACATCTCATATATTTTTATGATTGTTGCGCATAACATCCACTGTTAAGCTGAATTTTTATCATTATTTTTTGCTATTATCAGTGCAAGATAAAACTGTAAGAAAATATCCATTTATAGATCATTGCTAAAAAATGTCTGTTCACCTCACTACTGTAAGACTATTTCACTTCTATTACCTGGATAGTAACGCATTGCTATCATTTTTTTACAAAACTTAAAAAGATAAATAATTGGATATATTTTTTAATAGACGGTTATACCTTTTTATATTATAAATTTAGGTAAAATAATTAATTCTTTATAAAACAATTAGTAAAGTTATAAAAGCTTGTTTCTATATATTTATAAACATGAATTACTGGTAAATTATGGCTAGATAATGAAGCCAACATTTCTTCTTATCCTATTTTGGCTGTACATAATGGATACATAACGCCCATCCTAAACGTTTCTTACAGAGCGTACTACTTCCGTTTATAATGAGATAATATCTTGCACAATTCCGTGCATTGGTTATGATGAGCGCTATTTCACCGTCGCCGATTGCCTTTTGAGATATCATTATGAAGTCATTAACCTTGACCTATATATTCACAGCTGCCTTATTTATGACAGGTTGTCAGTCGTTTCAATTTGTCGAAAGCCCGATTCCTGTCAAAAACGCTCCGAGCAAAAATCTGTTGGTTAAAACTGTCCCAGTTGCAGATATTGCCGTTGAAAATAACGAGCACTAAGATAGATATAAAAAGCTGACAATAAAAAAAGCAGATATTAGTTTGATATCTGCTTTTTGGTATTTACTACTTAATAAATAGCTTTTGAATTTTTATGAGGCAGGCTGATGTTTTATGATGGTTTTTGCCAGATGATCACCAAACCAAATCGCCGTATCTATATCACCCGCGCCTGGTGTTTCTTCAGGTGGACCATCAAGCGACTGGGTCATCAAACCCAAATTACTCGATAAACGGTTTAGATCATGGGGCTCATGTCCGGTCGGTCTAAGTGGCAACCCTATCCAATTCATCCCATGCTGCATGCTATAAAGACAAATCTGCTGTAGTACAGCAAGCTTATCGCCGCTAAGCCCACCTGAGTTGGCAAAACCTGCTGCCCACTTGCCTTGCCATTTGCCATGATACCAACGCTTCGATGTCGCATCCATAAAAGTCTTAAAGCCTGCTGTCACACTGCCCATATATACCGCACTACCAAAAACCAACAGATCTGCTTGATCTAAAAACTCCCAATCGACGTCATTGACATCGACAGCCTTGGCTTGCGCTTCAGATAGTTGCTGACGAGCACCCGTCACGATTGCTTCCGCGACACGTTGAGTATGACCGTAGTTACTATGGTAAATAACGGCCATCGATATATTAGATACGCTAAGAGAATTCTCGTCAGGAGGTAGTACAATAGACGGTGTAACAGATGTATTCATATAAACTCTAATAATGGCTATAAGTAATGAAATAAAAAATAAAAAGGTAAATTAGGCTTATGATTGTTAACGATAAGAAGACGCACTTATTATGTGCCAGTTACTCTTTTAAATAATCATGCTTTAGTTACTATAATCGGTCCTAAATAAAAGAAATCCAAATGTTATAAGGTACTACTGGGGTTACTTTTTCTTGCTTGCTGTGTCTACGCAGACAGAGGCTGCGAATAATTAACCCCAGTAGTTCTGTATCCTTTTAAAAGTGGATTAGCTATATATAGAAGCACTGCGCGTAATAATCAAGGCCATGCGTCCCGTTGCAGCTTGCTGCAAATGGGTCTGACGTCGATAAGAATAGTAATGCCCGTCAGCATAACTACAAGGGATAGAGGACTCATTGCATACGACAATCCCTGCTGCCTGCAACTGATCCGCGGCAATTTTTGGCAAATCTATCTTAATTTTTTCTGCATAGACTGGCGTATTGTCTGATAACTTGTCCGCTGTACTCGCTGCGTCTAACTCGCTAGTACCTGACGCCATCACGTAGCGCTCATCAAAATTACTTATTGCATCTGTCGTCAAAGCGTTATTCGCGATGCAACCTGCCAATAACTTATCTCGGACTTGGCTACCCACTTCATAGCTATCTTGACTGATACAAACGCCTATCCATGCCATAATCTCGCCGCTGTCGCTAAAGCGTTCAGCCGTTGCTTTGATTACGCCGCATGCCAGCCCTTGCCAGCCCGCGTGAATCGCCGCTATCTGCCCAGTTGCTGGCTGATAAAGAACGATCGGTACACAATCAGCCGTCATTATGGCAAGCCCAGTACCATCTTGTTTGCTAACCATAGCATCAGCTGCCATAGGCGCCATACTCAGTACCGTAGCATCGGTATCATGTATATGATTACCATGGACTTGATTAACCCAATGTAGCGCTTTGACAGGCACGCTATGAACAGGTAGGTTTTGCTGCGCGATCATCTGCTCATTGATTGTAGCAAGCACACGCATCCGATTACTTAATACTACGCTTGCATCATCATTGACATGCAGCCCCAAGTTCAGCTCGCCATAACTTGCTTGCTGTCGTTGAGGTGGCTGCTGATTGATTTTAGACCGAGATATATCAATATTTGCATAGTCTATATCAGAAAAACCAGCCGTTTGAAACACAGCCACATCATCAAGCTGTGCTAGCAATGTCATGGGAAGCGTATTTTTCATGGCATATTTACCGTTTTAATAAAACGTCTTTGTATTACTTATTCGTTATCGCTTATTCTTCATCATAGCCGTCACTTAATACTGCCATTAGCTGCTGCATATCTTCAGGCATTGGTGTAGTGACCTCAACGTCTTCACCAGTCGTTGGATGGACGAAACCCAACGTATAAGCATGGAGTGCTTGACGCGGGAAGTTATTAATCGCTTGACGCTGCGCTTCTGTTAGACCAGCACGTAGCTGACGACGACCGCCATAGACTCTATCACCAACAATAGGATAAGTAATATGGCTCAGATGCACACGAATCTGATGCGTACGCCCTGTCTCAAGCCCTATATCCAACAAACAATAGTTACCATTAAGCGCGGTTACATTCAACAGGTGAGTCACAGCTTCGCGTCCTGCCGTCATCACCGTCATTTTGGTACGCTGATTACGATGGCGTCCAATGGGCGCGTCAATACGGCGATGACGAGATAGACTCGCTGCATCCCCTGCGACCACACATTGGTAATGACGATACACTGACTTGTCCTTTAGCTGCTCCATCAGTGCCAGCTGTGCGGGTTTGGTTTTACCAATCAATAATAGCCCTGAAGTATCTTTATCAATACGGTGTACCAAACCTGCACGCGGCAAATGGTGCTGCTGCGGATAGTGATACAATAGCGCGTTTACCAAAGTGCCTGTTTGATTACCGGCACCTGGATGTACCACCATGCCGACTGGCTTATTGATGACCAATACGTCATCATCTTCATAAACCACGTCGATTGCGATATCTTCTGGCTGATCTTCGCTATGCTGCTCTAAAGTCGTCGACAGATGCAAGATATCGCCAGCTTTAACACGGATCTTAGGTTTTTGTATGCTACCGTTATAGAGCAAGCTGCCATCACTTACCCAGCCTTGTAACTGGACACGTGAAAAATCGGTAAATATTTTTGATGCCAGTTTATCAATACGCAAACCTGCTTCGTCTTCTATGACCGTATGCTTCACGTCAACCACAACAGGCACAGATTGCCCTGCGACCGAGACTTCATTATCGCCATGCTCGTCTTCGTCATTAAGCAACTCATCATCTGACACGTTATCATCGTCCATATGCTCGTCAAATTGCTCATTGATGGTTAATAATTCATTGGGTATCGTGGATTCTGGCACAGGTGAACCTTGCGTTGATAAGTCTGTCATTGATGAATCTTCAGTGGATTGGTTCGCGGGTAAATTGGTAGTCATAGCATCATGTATTCATAGCAGATTTATATATAGTAAAGCCTCTGACTATGTTCAGTCGGAGCACTTCATAAGAAAACAGATTGGCACTTATAGACCATAAATAATAATCGTGGTCAAAAATGGCAATAATATCGCTCTAGTGTAACATGCTGAACGTTTAAGCCCTATAGAAGCTGCATGTTATCTGGCAATTTATAACACTCATTAGCTCTCTAAAATATAACATGGCTGTAATTTACTGTATATTTGTCACTGTCAGCACTATTGAATATCGCCCGTTGCAACCGCTCATGCTAAACTAGCGGGCGCAATCCTGATAAGCGTGGCGATTCAGACGTTGTACTATATTATTGGAATGTACTTAAGGTATCGCTGAATAAAAATGCATTATAGAATAAGCCAGCGGTACGCCTAACTACAAAATAGCTCATGAAAAAATAGACGCAGCAAATGTTATTCTATAAAGTAAGCCATGTTTTGCTGTATGCTATGGCACTGTGTTGTTATTGCAGCTCTTTTATAAAAGCTTTACATGTGATGCACGCCTTATTGCGTAACATGTTTACAGAGTAAATTTTTAATAAATTAATAACTATGTTTTTTAATGAGCATGTTTTTATAATAATACGCATGCTTAGTGATTGGCATGTAAAATGATAGACCATTATTGATGCACCAAGCATCGTTTTTTATCATCAATCTACTAAATAGTATGATAGCGTCGCTGCTATTATACGTCTTGTGTCGGAGAAGAAGTATGCAAGCTGTTGGCAATACGTTTATCAAACTGTCCTCAATCACTTTACTTGCCCTAAGTGTCAACTTAGTGGGTTGTCAAACCTTTAAAAACCTCACCGGCGGTAAAGACGTGGATGCAGTGGTCACTGCTGAGAAGTCAGAGCAAGCGTACTATAATGACGCGATTGCTCAGATTGATAAAGGTCGCTATACCCAAGCGATCGAAGATTTAACCAACTTGCGCACTTTTTATCCGACTGGACAATATGCCGAGCAATCTTTGCTCGATATGATGTATGCACAATATGCCAGTGGTAAATATGAAACTGCGGCTGCCAGTGCTGAGCAGTTCATTCGTCTTTATCCGTCTAACCCGCAAGTGAGCTACGCTTACTATGTGCGCGGCGTTGCCAATATGCAAGGCTCGTCTGAGGGTTTAAAACTGTTTAAGCTCAACCAAGCGGAGCGCGATACTGCTTACTACCGTATTGCTTTCGCCAATTTCCAAGAGCTGTTGAACAAATATCCAAACAGTCCTTACGCACCTGATGCCGCTCAGCGCATGACGTTTATTTATAATCAGTTTGCCGAAAGTGAGATGAGCGCTGCTAATTGGTATATTGAGCGTGAAGCTTATGTAGCTGCTGTCAATCGTGCCAAATGGGTCTTTCAATATTATCCACTCAGCGAATCTGTGCCAGATGCGATTGCCGTCCTTGCTTATAGCCATGAAAAATTAGGTCTAACTGATTTAGCAAACGAGTATAAAACTTTATTGCAAATTAACTATCCGAACATGCTAAGCGCTGATGGACGTGTCAAGCTCAATACCAAACGTGAGCGTTCTCTAGTGAACAAACTAACTTTTGGACAGCTGAGTCGTTTTGATAAAGACACCACAGTTTCGACTGGCAATTATAGCGGTGCGACCAAAACTCAAGTCATTCGCAATGCCACTCAACTGAGATTGCCAAGCGACAATGCGGCAAATACAGCAGCGCCAAGCAGCACTTCTCCGCTGCGTCTGACTGATGACAATCGCCGTGTACGCTTAGGGGCGGTTGAAAATGACAGCATCGATATGACCGATAGCAATTAATCGTATTTTGGTATGATTGATTAACAGCGTTTATGCGCTGTAATCAATAACGCTGTCATGGCGTCAGACGTCAACTAAAAATAAGGTCAACGATACGGTTGGCCTTATTTTTTCTGTTTTGGTTTTTGCATTATTTTGAGCATCAACAATATTGCACCTATGGTAAACTGTTTTTCGCATGAGTATCCCAAATCACATTCTTGAACAATTAAATAGCCAAGCTGATTTAGTCAGTATCATTGGGCGTCATACTACGCTTAAACGTGCTGGTAGTGAGTTTAAAGGCTGCTGTCCTTTTCATGGTGAAAAGTCGCCGTCTTTTTATGTCAATCCACAAAAAAACATCTACCACTGCTTTGGCTGTAGTGTCGGTGGTAACGCCATCAGTTTTTTACGTGATTATGAAAATCTCACCTTTATCGAAGCGGTCAATGAGCTGTCCAAGCAGACGGGCATTGAAGTCCCAAAAGAAGAACAGCAAAACGTCAGCTATCAGCGTGCCCCAGTTAAACCAAAATCCAAGCCAAAATCTGCTGTTAAGCCAGCAACATCGGCAACGCATCTGCGAAAAAATGATAGTCAGCCAGTAAGCAATAATCAGTCATCCATAATCATGCCAGCTGATGATACCCAGCCGCCCATTTATGATGACCACCATAGTTATGACAATTACCCACCGTTAGATGCTTACGATGCCGTTCCTTATGTAATGGATGGCTATGATGCTCATTATCAAGATGACAATGGCTATCCGCCTGCATGGTTAACCGGTGATGATAATACTGCTCTCTACAATGATAATAGTATCTCTGATAAAGATGGCAACTTATATGAGCTGCTAGAGCAGATACAGCAGTTTTATCAACATAATCTCAGCATTCACCCTCATGCTAAGCATTACTTCTTATCGCGCGGTATTAGCGATGAAATCTTCGAAACTTTTGGCTTGGGCTACGCGCCTTTTGGTTGGCAACATCTTGAGCATCAGTTCCCACAAGATATCGAAGGTCTAAAGGCGCTTGGTTTAGTACGCCAATCAGAATCTGGACGCGATTATGACCTGCTCCGTGATCGGGTTATTTTCCCAATTCGAGACAATCAAGGACGCACGATTGGTTTTGGTGGTCGTGCGCTTGATGATGAAGTGAAACCCAAATATATCAACTCCTCCGACTCGCCCGTCTTTCATAAGCAGCACGTATTATATGGCTATTATGAGTCACGCCAAAAGCGTGCTGACAACTGGCTGGTAGTCGAAGGCTATATGGATGTGATTGCTCTTTATCAAGCAGGTATCTATGGTGCCATTGCGTCGATGGGTACGGCGATTAATGAGAGCCAAATCTCACGGCTATTAACGCTAAATCCAACATTAACCTTAAGCTTTGATGGTGATAGCGCCGGACAAAAAGCCGCTTGGCGCACGCTTGAAGTGGCTTTGCCAGTGCTCAGTGATGATAAAGAGCTAAGATTTTTAACACTGCCCAATAATCATGACCCTGATACCTTTATCAAAAGTCAGGGCGGTGATGCCATGCGTGAGCAAATAGCTAATGCCATGCCGCTATCACAGTATATTTTTGCCTATTTGAGTGAACGTCATGATTTGACTTTGGTAGAAGGTAAAGCCAAGCTCATGTCCCAAGTACGCGCATTAACCATGGCATTACCCAAAGGCAGTAGTTTTAAGTATTTGCTTAACAATGACATTTATCAAAAGCTAGGCGGTAAACGCAGTCAGAATGTCGAGGCAAAAGACGCGCTGCTAGATTTTGATGGCGACATGACCATCAGCCAGCAGTTGCAGCTGTGCTTTTTATTCCAGCCGCGCGCACTACTTGAAGACCCTGTTGAGTGGATCTGGCAACAATCAGGGCTTATTAACTTAAAATTACCGGCTCATATCCAGAAAAAATCTGCTAACGATGCATTACGTGCAATTACATGGGAAGATTTGCAAGATACGGCGCTATTAGACATAGTCACTGCCATCAAGCGCTGCATGAAGCATCTGCCAATAGATGCTAATGCGGCAGCCCATTTTGTATTATCAAATCTTAGTCCAATGAACCAAGCTACTTTGAGTAATAGCTGGGGTGGGTTTTATAAAGCATTAACTACAAGGAATGTACTAAGTCTTGATGATTTGATTGAAGAGCTGGTCAGTCAGCTACTCGAACGTAATATAAAAAAGAAGATGCAAGAGCTGATAAAAAACCCTGACCATATCAAACAAGCGATAGTTAATATGCAAGCACAGCATCTAAGTAACTGGATACGCGCACAACGTGCCGAACGCTCATCGCAAATGGCGACGGTCAAATCTTAATATGGTCATTAGATTTTATTTATAAAACAGCTGCCCTTTAAAAGGGTCGACATTGTCCCCACTATTAATGATTATGCACTGTTGTCTTAGCTTATTAAAACAGCCTGTTATTAAAACTATGTTTAACATGGAATAGCTGGTAAATAATCAGTAAAAAACAGTTGGTAGATATCACTACCTCGTGCTTGATTACACTGGTCTGTGTTAAACTATGTCGCTAACTATTTATAGCATGGCTTAATGAATAACGACAAAATGATGATACGCCCGTATGATTGAGCACAGTTTTAGGTATAAATTTTTAAATGTTATCGTTAAAGCGTATTTTAAAATATTTATTTTTAGGTATTAGCCTTTTGAAAATTTTTGAGCGTTAGCGGTTTTATAACATTGTAATTGTAGTATTTTGAGCCTTTATTCATATCCACTCATTTTTGATATTATTGACTACCTTTACGCCATATTTTGATCAATCGATTGATAAGATCAACGCACCCAGCGAGCGATAGCCAGTCACAATATAAAAATGTCCGATGCAAGTAAGCGAGTATTTATGAACGATAAGTCAGTTTCTAAGTCCACATCTCAACTGGCCACCTTAATCCAAATGGGTAAAGAGCAAGGGTATTTAACCTATGCTGAGGTGAATGACCAACTGCCCGACTCTATTACCGAAAGCGATCAGATCGAAGATATTGTACAAATGCTAACCGACGTTGGCATCAAAATCTTTGAATCTGCGCCTGATGCCGATGACATCTTGATGAACGATGATTCAAGTGATGATGACATGGCAGCGGATGAGGCAGCAGCGGTACTAGCTTCTGTTGAGACCGAACCTGGTCGCACCACTGACCCTGTGCGTATGTATATGCGTGAGATGGGTACGGTTGATCTATTAACGCGCGAAGGCGAGATTGCCATTGCCAAGCGTATCGAAGAAGGCATTCGTGACGTACAGCATGCCATGTCTTACTGGCCGGGTACGGTACAATTCGTCCTTGACGAGTACCAAAAAGTCCAAGATGGCGAAAAAAAGCTTTCTGACGTTATCACTGGTTTCTTAGACCCTGAAACCGAAGAAGACAAAATCGCTGCTCAAGAAGCCAAAGAAGCGGCGAAGGAAGAACGCGAGCGCATCAAAGAAGAAAAAGAAAACCCGCCGATCATCAAAGAAAAAGCCAAAGTAAAATCTGGGCTTGATGATGACGAGGAGGACGACGAGGAAGTGGAAGAGGACGCTGAAGAAGAAACCAGCGGTATCGATCCAGAAGAAGTGCGCTTGCGTCTAGAAGAGATCGAGCATCTATTTATTAAAGCCAAGCAAGCCTTACTTGATTATGGTCGTGGTAGTGCACAAGCCAATGAAGCTTATGAGCAGCTGGCTAGCCGCTTTATGATGCTAAAGCTGAATAACCGTCTATCTGATCAAGTCATGGCTATTATGCATGATGTCTATGATGACGTGCGTAAGCATGAGCGTCAAATCATGCGCTTGGTGATTCGCCGTGGTCGTATGCCGCGCGAAGAGTTCCGTAAGACTTTTCCAAGTAATGAAACCAACGTTGATTGGTTGATTGAGCGTATTAAAGGTAAGCCTGCTTTTGCTGCCACGTTAGAGAAAGTCGCCGACGATGTTATCTTGTTACAACGTGCTATCCGTGATTACGAGCATAAGCTCGAGATGGAAATCCACGACATGAAAGATGTGGCGCGCCGTATGGCTATTGGTGAAGCCAAAGCCCGCCGTGCCAAAAAAGAGATGGTCGAGGCTAACTTACGTCTCGTTATCTCAATTGCCAAAAAATATACAAACCGTGGTCTACAGTTCTTGGATCTGATCCAAGAAGGTAATATCGGTCTGATGAAAGCCGTCGATAAATTTGAATATCGCCGTGGTTATAAGTTCTCGACTTATGCCACATGGTGGATTCGTCAGGCAATCACCCGCTCTATCGCTGACCAAGCACGTACCATCCGTATCCCTGTGCATATGATTGAGACGATTAATAAGATCAATCGTGTCTCTCGTCAATTGCTACAAGAAATGGGACGCGAGCCAACGCCTGAGGAATTAGGCGAACGCTTAGAGATGGACGAAGCCAAAGTCCGTAAAGTACTAAAAATCGCCAAAGAGCCTATCTCAATGGAAACCCCTATCGGTGATGATGAAGACTCACACCTAGGTGATTTTATCGAAGATGGTACGATCTCAAGCCCTGTTGACGATGCGACGGCTGCGGGTCTACGTGAAGCGACGCGTGATGTATTGGGCAACTTGACTGAGCGTGAAGCACGCGTGCTCAAAATGCGTTTTGGTATCGATATGCCGACCGACCATACTTTGGAAGAAGTTGGTAAGCAGTTTGATGTGACGCGTGAGCGTATTCGTCAGATTGAAGCAAAAGCCTTGCGTAAATTGCGTCATCCATCACGCTCTGAGCATCTGCGCTCTTTCCTTGAAAATGACTGATAAGCCCCCTATAAAGACAGTAGCTTTTTAGCATACTGTCTTTATATATCGCAGAGTATATGAGCCTAAAAGCTGAGCGCGTCTCAGCTTTTTTGTGGTTAATCGATAGTCGTTTGTTAAAATACTAGCCAATTTTAAGACTCAAGCCCCATTATAAAATAGCACTAAGGACTCACCCATGAGCGATAATCAACAAAATCCTAAAAAAGATGTCAACGTCTCTCAAATATCGTTGGGCAATGACAAAATTAAAGGCAAAAAAACCGACATTCAAAATCCTGAGCTATGGGATTTTCCGATGAATTACCCGATGAGCATTATCGGTAATGAAGGTGAACATGAGACTTTGTTGAACGAAGTCAAACTCATTTTAGGTAGCCAGTTTCCGGATTTTGACTTAGCCTCTATGCAGGTCAAACCTTCAAAAACAGGACGCTTTCATTCTATACGGGTGAACTTATACTTAACGACTGCTGAGCAAGTCAATACCCTATATGCGTCTCTTGATGCGGCTAAGACGGTACGCATTGTGATGTAACTTATGATAGGGTTGACAGTCTCTTGCTGCCCTCTATCAAATCCTACTATCATGGGCGTAAATTCACTGAAGATAATGACAATCGTCACTCATTTGGGTGGCGATTTTTTGTGGTTTGATGTACAATCTGCGCCCGCATTATTATTGTCATGACTGCTTTTATTAGTCAACAATTTACGAGAAAATAAAAAGCAAAGAGTGATTAGATTTTTACAAAAAATTTATTATCAAGCTCATTTGCGTCTAACCCTTATGCCATCGTCCTTTGCCCAAAATCGGACAACCCATAAGCCCTCAGCAACATAGTTTGCCGCTAAAATCAATATAGCATTTTCAAAATTTTCCCGCTATATTGTGTCCACCTATTAACAAACACGCTATATGTAGTGCTCAGTGATTTTAGCTATCACCATGAGCCGTGGCAAGATTTTGCCTCAAAAAAATACTCTATCATGAGCATATATATCGCGTTATAAAGCATGATTGGCGTCCTTACACCGCGCGGCATCACTAATAAGTCATTCAGTAAATAACTATTAAGCAATCAACTTACGAGGTCAGCATGACACATATCGATAAAATCCAAGTAACCAAACGTGATGGACGTTTAGAGCCTATCGAGTTAGATAAAATTCACAAGGTTATCGAGTGGGCAGCTCACGGTTTAGATAATGTGTCGGTGTCACAAGTGGAGCTAAAATCGCACATTCAGTTTTATGAAGGTATCAAAACTCGTGATATTCACGAAACCATCATCAAATCTGCCGCTGACCTTATCTCTGAAGATACGCCTGACTATCAGTATTTAGCTGCGCGTTTGGCTATCTTCCATTTACGTAAAATTGCTTATAATAAATTTACCCCGCCGCACCTGTATGATCACGTTAAAAAACTCACTGATGCTGGAAAATACGATCAGCATATCCTAGCGGACTATAGCCGTGCTGAATTTGACGAGTTAGAAGAGTATCTCGATCACTGGCGCGATATGAACCTTGCTTATGCTGCTGTTGAGCAAATGGCAGGTAAATACCTCGTTCAAGATCGCGTGAGCAAAACCGTCTTTGAAAGCCCGCAGTTCTTGTACATGCTGGTTGGTATGTGCTTGTTCAGCCGTTACGAAAAATCAGAGCGTATGAACTATGTGAAGCGTTTCTATGATGCGACTTCAGAATTCAAAATCTCACTACCAACCCCTATCATGTCAGGCGTACGTACGCCATCGCGCCAGTTTAGCTCGTGCGTCCTTATCGAATGTGGTGATAGCCTAGACTCTATCAACGCGACCACCAGCGCCATCGTACGCTACGTGTCACAGCGTGCTGGTATCGGCATCAACGCTGGTCGCATCCGTGCCCTCGGTAGCCCTATCCGTGGCGGCGAAGCACAGCATACGGGTTGTATCCCATTCTACAAATTGTTTCAGACAGCCGTTAAATGCTGCTCACAAGGTGGCGTCCGTGGCGGTGCTGCGACATTATTCTACCCATTATGGCATTTAGAAGTTGAGTCGCTCTTAGTATTGAAAAACAACCGTGGCGTCGAAGACAACCGTGTCCGTCATATGGATTATGGCGTACAGTTAAACAAAACGATGTACACTCGCCTAATAAAAGGTCAAGACATCTCGCTATTCTCTCCAGGTGATACCCCTGGCTTGTATGATGCTTTCTTTGAAGATCAAGACAAGTTCGAAGAGCTATACACCAAGTACGAAAATGACCCTGCTATTCGTAGCCGTCAAATCCCAGCAGCAGACTTGTTCAGTCTAATGATGCAAGAGCGCGCCAGTACGGGTCGTATCTATATCCAAAACGTCGATCATTGCAATACGCATAGCCCATTTGACGCGACGGTTGCGCCGATTCGCCAGTCAAACCTATGTATGGAAATCGCCCTACCGACGAAGCCACTGGATAATATCAATGACGAAGAAGGCGAAATCGCGCTTTGCACGCTATCAGCGGTCAACTTGGGTAAAGTCGAAAACGTCAGCGATATCGAAGAACCAGCTGAGCTAATTGTCCGTGCGCTTGATGCCCTGCTTGACTATCAAGACTATCCAGTAAAAGCCGCTCAAAACGGCAGCATGCGTCGCCGTACGCTCGGTGTGGGCGTGATTAACTATGCTTATTACCTTGCCAAGAATGGCGTACGCTATTCAGACGACAGCGCCATTGGTCTGACGCATCAAACCTTTGAAGCATTGCAATTTTATCTCTTGAAAGCGTCAAACAAATTGGCAAAAGAGCAAGGCGCTTGCCCTGCGTTCAATGAGACGACGTACTCACAAGGTATCTTGCCGATTGATACGTACAAAAAAGACTTGGATAAAATCTGCCAAGAGCCGCTACATCTCGATTGGGAAACGCTACGTGGCGAGATCACTGAGCACGGTCTACGCAACTCTACCCTAACCGCCTTGATGCCGTCTGAGACCTCGAGTCAGATCGCCAACGCCACTAATGGTATCGAGCCACCACGCGGTCTGGTCTCTATCAAAGCGTCAAAAGATGGCATCTTGAAGCAAGTCGTGCCTGAGATTAATAAGCTAAAAAATCAGTATGAGCTACTATGGCAAATGCCAAACAATGATGGTTACCTAAAGCTGGTCGCTGTCATGCAAAAATTCGTTGATCAAAGTATCTCTGCCAATACCAACTACGATCCTGTTCGTTATGAAGGCGGCCGTGTACCAATGAAGATATTACTAAAAGACTTGTTAAACGCGTATAAGCTTGGCGTGAAAACTTTGTACTATCATAACACTCGTGATGGTGCGAACGATGCCCAAGCGGATATGGAAGATGATTGTGCGGGCGGGGCTTGTAAGATCTAGGTTTGCAAAAGAAGCTCTTTAAATAGAATTTCTGACGGATGGCGGGTTTTGCTTATTTAGTTAAGCTCGCTATGTTCCAATATTGAGACTAGCAGTGAAACCTCTGTGCCAAGTAAGACTATTGTATCATTGGCTTAAAAAATAGCATGGTAATTTATGACTATATAAATAATTATAGACTTACTACATGAGACCATATTTCATGATTGACAAAGAACTTCTAACTTCCTACTTCACAACAAACCAAAATACTTATTGGCCTTGTTCTAATGGCTATTTAGTGATTAATGAGGATACGTTTTTTAGTAAAGAAACTTCTGTTTCTCAAAAAGTGCACCCTCTCTATGAATCGGATCCTGAATCGGTTCGTTTCGTATATAGTTGCATCTTTAGATGTTCAAACAACAATTGTAATGAACAGTTTGCAAGCTCAGGTCATGGTTGTTTGGATTGGGACATAGAAGAAGATGACTACGGTATGCAACAGCAGGTTTATTCACCATGTTTCGAGCCTTATTATTTTTATCCATCATTAAAAATCATCGACATACCTGAAAATGTTCCAGATGATATTACTAATCAACTTAATAAGTCTTTTGAATTATTTTTTAGCTCTCCTTCTGCTGCAATAAATCATGCACGCTCCGCCTTGGAGCTAATATTGAATCATTTCAAAATACCAAAGACTACTATAAACAATAAAAATAAGAGAGTTAAAATAAACTTACACAATAGAATTGATAAACTAGCTAAGCAAAATTCTGAACTTAAAGAATTACTTTTGGCAATTAAATGGATTGGTAATGAAGGTAGTCACCCAGAAAAGAGATTAACCAAAAATGATGTCATTGACTTGTATGAAATTTTAGAACATGTTCTATCTGAATTATTCGAAAACAAATCTAAAACCATTCTAGCAAAAGCTAAAAAAATCAATAAGGCAAAAGGCATTAAATAATATGGCTCAGATTAGCCAAAGTTGTAGGGTGCGCCCAGCGCACCGATGATATAGAAATCGTATTTAAAGGTGCGCGAGGCGCACCCTACAAATTATGCATAAATAGATTAACAAATAAGACCTAATTTTCGTGCTAAAATTAGCGCTATATTTAGAGCGTAATATTAGCGGAGAATGAATCATGAAACCAATATTTGCGACACAGACAGCCAGTATCTCAGAACTAAAATCCAACCCGTCGGCACTGATTAAACAGTCAGACGGTGAGTCTATTGCTATTTTAAACCACAATAAACCCGTGGCTTACCTAGTTTCGACAGACGTATTCGAGCGCATGATGGAAGCCATGGACGACATGGCATTAAGCCAAACCGTTAGCGCACGGTTAAATGACGGGCAGATACCGATAAAGGTAACGTTGGATGACTTATAATCTTGAGTTTCATCCTTTAGCGTTAAAAGAGTGGAAAAAGATAGCGCCAAATATTCAGCAGCAGTTCAAGAAAAAATTACAGCAGCGATTGTCAAACCCTCATGTGCCTGCGTCAAAACTATCGGGACATACGGATACTTATAAAATCAAATTACGCACCGTAGGCTATCGTCTGGTATATACCGTAAAAGATGATGTGGTGGTAGTTTATGTATTAGCAGTAGGCAAAAGAGAAAACAACAAAGTATATGACAATCTTGCGACACGCCAGCCATGATGAAAGTCATTATAAGAGGCATTAAGTGCTATAACTGAAACACACAAACAATGAAAACGACGGAGGTCATGTGCAATATACCGCAATCATCAAAGACGGTGGTTTGTTTATCCCAAACGTATTTTCAGACCTAAACGATGGTGGCTCGCATATCGTACAAGTAGAAGTCGACATCGCAGACGTCCGTGAGCAATTAGGCGAAGGCACAGCAGCAAAACCAGAAGCATTAAAGAAAGTCGCCACAAAAGTATTGAAAAAACCAGTAAAGAGAGTGACTAAAAAAGACGTACAGAAAGAAATGCAGCAACTATCAGATGATGATGGCTTGAGTGCGCTGCGTAAGAGTGCGATCGATGAATTGGAAGGTTTGGACGATAGCGAGCTGAGTGAGATGTTTAAAGCGTATATGAATGACGGACAGACGCCAGAACAAATATCTTTAGAGCACTTGTAATATAATCCAATCAAACCAAATCTAGTCAAAACCCTATAACTTAATAACCATATCAATGATAAAGGCAGTCCCATGACTTATTCGATTTTTTCCCAAACGCCAAACAATGCGCTAACAGAGCCGATGTTTTTTGGTAATCCGGTCAACGTGGCGCGTTACGACCAACAAAAGCACCCTATCTTTGAGCAGCTGATTGAAAAGCAGTTGTCGTTCTTTTGGCGTCCAGAAGAAGTTGATGTATCAAAAGATCGTATGGACTTTGGCAACCTGTCTTCGCATGAGCAGCATATATTTTTGAGTAACCTCAAATACCAGACCCTACTCGACTCTATCCAAGGCCGTAGCCCAAACGTGGTGCTATTGCCGCTCGTGTCTATCCCTGAACTTGAGACTTGGATTGAGACGTGGACGTTTTCTGAAACCATTCACTCGCGCAGCTATACCCATATCATTCGTAATATTATCAATGACCCTGCTATCGTCTTTGATGACATCATGCAAAACGAGCACATCCTAGGGCGCGCGGCGGACATCGCTAAGTATTATGATGATTTGTATTACAGCTCATCGCTATATAACCTATACGGTGCAGGCACGCATACGATCAATGGTAAGCAAATTACCATCGATTTAAAATCACTGAAAAAGCAGCTTTATTTGTGCTTGATGGCAGTCAATGTCCTAGAAGCCATTCGCTTTTATGTATCATTTGCTTGCTCATTTGCCTTTGCTGAGCGTAAGCTAATGGAAGGTAATGCCAAGATTATTAAATTGATCGCTCGTGATGAGGCGCTACATTTAACAGGTACTCAGCATATCCTTAACCTCATGCGCATCGGTCGTGATGATCCGGAGATGGTCGATATCGCTAAAGAATGCTACGAAGAAAGCATCGAGATATTCCGTAAAGCAGCTGAGCAAGAAAAAGAATGGGCAGGCTATCTGTTCAAAGACGGTTCGATGATTGGGCTGAATAAAGACATTCTTTGCCAATATATCGAATACATCACCAATTTACGTATGGAAGCGGTTGGCTTACCAGTCGCATTCCCGAACTCTAAATCAAATCCGATTCCATGGATTAACACGTGGTTGTCGTCTGACAACGTACAAGTTGCCCCGCAAGAAACAGAGATTAGCTCGTACTTGGTCGGTCAGATTGATTCAGACTTATCAGACAGCGATTTTGATGATTTTGAGTTGTAGAAGATAGTTTTTCAAGATTGAGCTTTTAATATAGTCGATTCATCATAGAATAAGTGTAGTGCTGCTGGGATAAGTTTTGCGCAGCCTCTGTCTGCGTAGGCACAGCAAGCAAGTAAAATTTATCCCAGTAGCACGTTATAATAATTGTACTTATTTTATTTAGGATTGACCATATTATAAAAAGATAGGATAAAACTATGACTTGGGTAATGACGAGTAAGAAGCAATTTTACTTGCATGATGACGAAAGCTTGCTTGATGGATTGCTACGCACCGGACATGATATCAATTATCAATGTAAGGAAGGTTATTGTGGCAGCTGCCGCATCAAGCGTATCGCCAGCTCACACGTTATTGATTATCCTTTTGAGCCCTTAGCCATGATTGAAAAAGATGAAATCCTACCTTGCTGCTGTAGAGTACAAGGCGTGATTTATGTCAATCATGAGCTGATAGAAAAGTAGCTGCTAAATCAATAAATTATTAACTATTCGATCAATCAAAACTTATTAAAAAAGCGCGCTATCTTATAGATAGTGCGCTTTTTGTTATTGCTCTTAGAGATCAGAGAATCGGTAAACACTCTCTTTACAAAGGTGCACCATCTCTTTCGAACAGTAATAAAAGCTCTTCACGCATACGGTCACGTTCAGCCTCTGACATCATAGGGGTGTCTTGTTCTGGCGCTTGTAGCGTTGGTGGCTGCGCACCGCCAAGCGTTTCATCTTGAATCACAACAGGAACGGTGACTGGCTCTTCAACTGGACGCTCCTCTAGCAATATCTTCACTTGCGCATTTTTACCTTGACGTAAGATTTGAGCATGCAGCGTGGTATTAGGTGCTTTACGAGCGACATACTGAATCAAGGTATTGGCATCAGTCATCTCAACCCCATCAATGGTCAAAACAATATCGCCAACTTTTAGACCGCTCTTAGCAGCTGGGCTCTTAGGAACCACGTTAAGTACCTCTACGCCTGTTGATGATTCGAGCTGTGTCGGATCTCTCAGCTGCGATTGTATCTCAATACCCAGCCAACCACGACTGACCTTGCCATCTTTGATCAGAGCATTCATCACTTGCTCAACGATAGCGGTGGGAATAGCAAATCCAATACCCATAGAGCCACCAGAGCGTGAGTAGATGGCAGTATTGATACCAATCAGCTCACCACGTGCATCAACCAATGCGCCGCCCGAGTTACCCGGATTGATAGCCGCATCAGTTTGAATAAAGTCTTCAAACTTATTAACGCCAAGCCCTGTACGTCCAGTCGCTGAAATAATACCTTGGGTAACGGTTTGACCGACACCAAATGGATTACCAATCGCTAGTGCTACATCGCCGACAAGCGTTGGTTTTTCACGAAAGCCTAATGGTGTAAGCCCAGTCATATCGACTTTAATCACTGCCAAATCACTATCTGGGTCTGTGCCAATTAATTTTGCACGGCTTTTACGACCATCATTAAACGCAACGGTAATTTCATCGGCTTTTTCAATCACATGGGCATTGGTGACGATATAACCATCATCCGACACGATAACGCCTGAACCTAGGTTGGTATTGCCTTGCTCTTCTGACGGCGCGCCATGATATTCAAAAAACCGGCGCAACACCGGATCGTTCATATAAGGATGTTCTGCCATCGTCTGCGTGGTATAGATATTGACCACAGACTGGGAGGCTCGAGCCACACCATTATGATAAGAGGCGATAGGCGTTGGTGAGTCCGATACCGGCTCGGAAGCTTGCTGCTCAGCAGGTGTGGTCTTTGGCGGCTCCCATTTTGCCTCCGATGCTGTCTTCATACTCACAAATAACCAAATAAAGGCAGCTGTGACCAATAGCAGTAAAACCCAAGGTAACCACTTTAAGAGACCAGCCTTGTTCTCGGCATTCGGGGATGACGACATATAAAAACCTCTATAATTTCACATGGACAATCGGTATTAAGCCATATCAGGCGTACGCCTTGATATAAGGCACTTTCACATGTGTAAATTATAGCTGTCCTCATAATACAATGGTAGCGCATCGTGTACCGTTTCAGTTATTGGGCTTGTCTATTCTTTTGCCACATCATGTTAAAATGGTGATTACGAGAAATAATTCATTATTTATAAATACTTGAGCTACTGCAATTATTAATTGAAACATTGATAAGGGAATACTATGAGTACGCACGATGTCTTAATCACATCATCAAATACTATCATTACTGCACACTCCTTAACTGAATTTTGCGATGATTACTTATCAGCGAATGCCTTTAAAGATTATGCACCGAATGGTCTACAAGTAGATGGCGGTCGGCCTATTAAGCGTATTGTCACTGGTGTGACTGCCTGTGAAGCATTGATTGATGCCGCCATTGCAGATAATGCTGATGCAATCATGGTACATCACGGCTATTTTTGGAAAGGTGAACCTGCTCCATTGACTGGTATGAAAGGTCAGCGTATTCGCAAGCTTATGCAACATGGTATCTCCTTGATCGGCTATCACCTACCACTCGATGCCCATCCCATCATTGGTAACAATGCCACATTGGCGGCGGCGTTAGACATGACCATCATCGAGGCACTGTATCCTGCTGAGACTCATCCGGTTGGTAATATTGCCATTTGCACCGTACAGAGTGCTCAAAGCCTTATCGCTCAAATTACTCAAGCATTGGGGCGCATGCCATTACATATTGCCGCTGAGTATAACGTCGATACTCATACCAGTAATAGGTTAATTGAACGGATTGGTATCTGTACGGGCGGCGCACAAGATATGATTGAGCAAGCATCATTAATGGGCTGTGATGCGTTTATTTCTGGTGAAATATCAGAACGTACGACTCATATTGCCCGTGAGCTTGGCATTGATTATTTTGCTTGCGGACATCATGCAACAGAACGCGGCGGCATTGAAGCTTTAGGTAGGATTGTTGCTCAACAGTTTGACTTACCAGTGACATTTATCGATATCGATAATCCTGCTTAAGCAGCAGAAACTTATTTTTCTCCTAAAAAAGACAGGTAAGCAGATTTTTGCTTACCTGCCTTTTTTATTTTGGCCAGTAACAGAACGAACTTATATTCACTAAATCGAAATTATGCGACAGAAAACAGGCTAAATTATTACCGTCTATAGTGCTATTGTTAAGTTTTATCGCAATTTTCTTAACCACACTTGAATAATCAGATGAATATCTGCATATTACTATCTGTAGAAAGAATGTCTTGTCATGAGACTCCCCATTATTACAGCTTCCGGTTATGGCACTAAAATGATGATTGAGGTCTAAAATCCTATTATTTTTACTTTTTTAATAGGGATATAAACAGCGATCAATACAATATCACCTCGGCTTATATATTCTTGAGTAAGATGATATTTTCTATTTTAATGTCGCAATAGCGGTACAGCAAACTACCTGATGGTTTTTTAACCATTGGCTTTTATTGATCAGTCTTATTTATCAGACAGATTAACTTGCTTGTCTTTATTGCTGGATAAACGGTATGAGTGACCATTTACTCTTAACATAGTCAGAGTATTTAATTATTCATACCAGCGTAACAACTCTGAGCATATCCTGCTCACGCCACGTTTTTCCAATAATTTATTCATGACCTTACCGATGTTTTAAAGTGTCTTTTAAATAATGTCTTTTAAATAGTTCCAATCATAGCCAAGTCTATCATTGATGAAGGAATCATCTGATTTAGCGCCTTTGCGGTGTTTTGCAGCCTTTTTTTAGCAATCAGGTATTAAAGTGCTTTTTTATGCTCTTACACCCCTTGCTATAAGGTTGCCAGCTGAGACTGTACGGCTATATTTAAACGAGATGTTATGAGATTTATATGCTCAATAAGTATGTAAATTTTATAGTATTTAAAATGCACTGCTATTTATGCTGCTGATATTGGCATAAATGAGCACGTATTTTTATGGTAAGTAGGATGGCTAAAATTAGGAGACATCCATGCAGCGAATTACTTATCGTGCGAAAGCATCTGCGCGAGGGGCTAAACGCCGTATCTCATATATATTGCGTCCATCTAAACGCTTGCTAAACACCGAAAGTAACATCGTTCCAGCTATTGCATCTATCAAAGTCACTCGTTTCGCCAAAACCAAGAAATTGGCGCAAATCTCAAGCATCGCCCTACTTTCACTCCCTGCTGAGAGTTTGACGACCATGAATAACCAAGTACCAGCTTATGACCATGTTATGCTGGAGAAGACCTTGACCATCGCTGCTGTTCCAGGCGATAGCACTTATTTTGCGACCGATGGCTTCCAACATGGCTTTGGTTACGACTTAGTGCGTAACTATGCTGATGAGCTTGGGGTAAAAGTCACTCTCAAAGCTTATGCTGATGAGGAAGCTGCGCTAAGAGCGTTACAGTCAGGCGATGCGGATATGGCATTGACCACGGCCAGCACCCAATTAAAAAGCCAGCTGAATTTGTCTTCTATTAATGTCAGCTGTGGTTATGATGCCAGTTTGACCAAAAATGGCTTGCATCCTAAAGTAAGCTGGACGTTTAATTCTGCCAATGATCCATTGTCACAAAAAGCCAGCTATTTTTTATGTGATAGCATCAAGCTTGATAACACTCAAAAGCTAGCCGCCTTTTATAATCAAGACTTATTAAAAGATGCCTATAGTCAAGACCATTTCAAGACCACACTGACAGAAAAGCTGCCTGATTATCAGTCTTCGTTTGAAGAACAAGCGCGCAACTACAATCATGATTGGGAGCTTTTGGTTGCCATGGGTTATCAAGAGTCGCACTTGGATGCCAATGCAGTCTCTCCGACCGGGGTACGCGGCATTATGATGCTGACTAATAATACGGCAAAGGCAATGGGCGTCTCAGACCGTGTTGACCCTTACCAAAGTATCGGCGGCGGTGCTCGTTACTTAGAGCAAATGAAAACTGATTTTGCCGATGTGCCAAAAACGGATCGTATTTGGTTTGCGCTTGCGGCTTATAATATGGGACCAAACGCTGTTAAAGGTATTCAGCGTAAATTGAGTGCCAAAGGTATCGATGACAAAAGCTGGGCAAACATATATGCCTATCTGTCTGATAATAAAGCGTCAAATAGCCGCTATGGTCAAGCCATGCATTATGTGAGCAATATCAGAAGCTATCTTGAAACAATAAAAACCGCCACGGTTTAATCAGATATTGATAATTGATACTGCCATAAAAAAAGCTGCTCTTTTATAAGAGCAGCTTTTTTATTAACAACATTTATTCAAACATGCACACATTAGCGATTAGGCACCGTTAAGCGTTGACCACGTTGCAGCATGGTATCGACTGCAATGTCATTCATATCCGCAAGCTCTTTGGTTGAAACGTCGTATTTACGTGCCAAACCAATTAAGCTGTCTCCTGAGCCAACCGTATAGCTGACCGTTAATTTCGGCACTTTGATGGTCTGACCACGTTGTAACTGAGCTTTAGTCGAAATATCATTGGTAGCAGCCAAGTCTTCAACTGAAACACCGAAGCGGCGTGCTAAAGCGATGAGTCCATCGCCAGACTGCACCTTATAGCTTTCTGTGTTGCCGAGCTTTTTGCCGCTATTACTGGTAGCTGGCGCGCTATCAGACTTACTATTTGTCTCTGTGCTCACCGAACTACTGCTCTTGCTACTGGCCGCAGCATTGGCACTAGTACTCACGCTACCTTTAGCAGGAATGGTAATCGTGCGACCTAAGATCAAGTTAGAATTGGTCTTGAGATTGTTAGCTGCTGCCAAATCACCCAAGCCAATATTGTAACGCTGAGCAACACCCGTCAAAGTATCGCCTGATTTTACCTTGTAGCTGACTGCCTCATCATTTAGCTGACGATCAACCAATTCTTTTGATACAGGAACTTTAATCGTTTGTCCACGTTGCAAACGCGCCTTAGCATCAAAGTTACTGTTTACGGCAGCAATATCTTCTGCGCTGACCCCAACACTATTAGCAATGCCAATCAAGGTATCCCCTGATTTGACTTTATAATTGCTAGTCGGCACTGAACTTGAACTGCTGGCT
This sequence comes from Psychrobacter cryohalolentis K5, assembly GCF_000013905.1. NCBI lineage: Bacteria > Pseudomonadati > Pseudomonadota > Gammaproteobacteria > Moraxellales > Moraxellaceae > Psychrobacter > Psychrobacter cryohalolentis. The sequence continues at coordinate 1,340,638 of NC_007969.1, read as the reverse complement.
TTGGTTGTGGTGTTATTGCTATTAGCAGTGCTCTGTGTAGCAGTAGGCGCACTGTTAGAAGTAAAGTCTACACTGGCAGGTACTTTTAAGGTTTGACCGACGTATAATGAATCTGTCGTACCAATATCATTAAGACTGGCCAATGTCTCAGTCGTTATATTAAATTGGCGTGCAAGTGCAATCAAGCCATCACCTGCTTTTACTTTATAGTTTTTGGTCGCAGTCGATGACTTCTTGGGTTTAGTAGATGGCGCGGCAGGAGTGCTGACTGGTGCTGTTACTTTGCCTGGGATAAGCCATAGTTTCTGACCTCTTAATAAGTCTGCACGGCTGCTCAAATTATTATAACTTGCTAACTGCGTCACTGATAAACCAAAGCGATTGGCAGTACCTATAAGCGTATCGCCACCTTGTACCACATAACTTTCAGGCTGGCTCGCGACAGTGCTGCTGGTAGCGCTCAATGGCTCGATAGTTTTGGCATTATATAGATACAAAGTACTACCAGAGAGTAGCTTGGCACTGGCATCCATCTGATTCCATTCGGCAATATCACGCCAGCTCACACCAGAGCGACTGGCAATATTAACCAAAGTATCACCGCGTTTGACCGTATAAGTGGTACGTGTGCCTTGTGGTTTTGGCTTACTAACTGAGGTTTTTGGGAAGCTCAGTTTCTTCTCTTGTCCCGTGGCTTCTAAGACGGACTGCTGCGTCTGCACGGCAGATAAATTAATATTACCATCGGCGTTAATGACATTGGTTTCAGGCGTATTAATACGAATTTGATTGGCAATAAAATCACGCTCCGCTTTACTTAGCGGCGGCTCTTGAATGATGGTATTGTTTTGAGTGATTTGCGCTGATGTGGTCGGTAAGCTGTTACTACTTTTCAGCTCAGCATTGATTTTTTTGGTCTCTGCTGAGGTTAAAGGTGGCTCTGTACGCACTGAGGCACTGCTGCTATAAACTGAGCTGCTGGTCGTTGATGACGATGGCGGAATATAGCTGGTGGTTTGCTGCGGGACGCTCGCACTGGCAGCATAGTCAGCAAGACCTTTGCCAGTACCGGGTAATGATGAGCTGGTAGTATATGGCCTATTATTATAGCTTGGCGTTGTTGACCCAGAGTAGCTTGGCGTAGTCGTCGTAACAGCATTGCTAGAGGCGAGAATATTACTACTGCCATTACCCCTCAAAGCGCTCAGCTTCACATCAGTGGTCAGACTGACATCATTAGGAATAATAATACGCTGCGGACCTGATGAATCGATACGTGCTGAGGTTAACGCCGTATTTAATCTTTCTAATTCATCGTAGCTAACACCCGTGACTTGCGATACTTCGGCTAAGCTTACGCCATAGTTGACAGGCACACTACGGAAATGCTGACGGTTAGCGATAGCCGGCAAATAGACACCGTATTTTTCAGGTTTGGCAACGATTTCGGCAACTGCCAAAAAGCGTGGTACATAGTTCATGGTTTCAGTCGGTAATCTGAGTGACCAATAGTCGGTAGGTAAACCTTGAGCTCTATTGGCATCAATGGCTTTTTGCACACGACCAGGACCGGCATTATAAGCGGCTAATGCCAGCTCCCAACTACCAAACTGATTGTGCAATGCCGTCAAAAAGTCATAAGCGGCACGTGTTGACTCAATCACATCACGGCGACCATCATATGTACTGCTTTGATTTAGACCATAAATACGTCCCGTACTCGGAATAAACTGCCATAAACCTGCCGCTGCCGCACTACTGGTACCACTTGGATCGTAGGAGCTCTCAATCACAGGCAGCAAAGCCAGCTCGGTTGGGATATTGCGACGCTCTGCCTCTCTTACTGTGTGATAAATATAGCGACTGGCACGCGCTGTTAAACGGTTTAGATAGTCCTGTCTACTGGTAAACCAGCCTTTTTGTGCTTCAATACGCTGATTATAAACCGGCTGTCCACCGTTCATCCGATACCCAGCACGCAGGCGATTCCACAAGTCACCATATTGTTGAATAGCAAGTTTGTTGCCCTCAACCATAGTCATATCAGTGGCTTCCAATAAATCAGCAAGCTCATCTAAGCTTTCAGCATCCAAAAATGCAGTCGAATAATCTGCATTTCCCGTTGGCTGAACTTGCGTGGTAGGACGCTTAACCACAGCTGTGCTGCCAGTCGCCCCCGTCTTTTTCACCGCTGATGTATTACTACACGCACTGATAAGAAGAGTTGACACCGCAAGCGTCAATGGTAAAGCTATAAATGAGCGATAGTTTGATGACACAGTAGACATGATAATGGAAGTTTCCTAACAACGAGAAGTGATGAAATAAAGTTGATCGACAGTATAGTACGCAATATCAAATAAAGACCAGCTCAATATAAAAGATAATGCACAAAAATTAATGTGCCCTATCATTGATGGCTAAAGGTTCTGCTCATTAGCTGACTTTATTATTGAACGAAGACTAATTAATCGTAACTTGGGATACAGCACGCAGAAGTATGGCGTCACCAGTAGACAAAGCCAGTGTCACTCTTGAAGTAGTAACAAAGGAGACCTTTTGACCATCTTTGACCCAGCTTTCATTGGTCGTTACATTGGCTTTTGCTTGTTCACCTGAAATTACAATGTTATCAACATTGATGTCATAGCGATAGTTTGAGGTATTGCCCCAGCTATTTTGCAGCAATTTTAAATAAGCCTCTTTATCCAAACTGGTAGACTTGCCTTTTCTTGACAACGAAATCAATGCCTCATCAGAAACCAAACGCGCCACCTGATTAATATTTCGATTATTAGCGGCAGACTTCATAGCAGTCGCGTAGTTTTGTACCAAGGCTTCAGTCATGGTTGCTGCTTGCGCAGTGATAGTTATGGTGCTGACAGCAGCAACGATTGCCGCCAAGCTGGCACCTTTTATCAATAGAGCCAATAACCCTTTTCCCCATAGTTGTTTCATGATATTCCTTAATGGTGGCTTTATAATCATTACTATTGAACGACAATGAAATAGCTACGATTTAATTATAGAGTGCTATTTATATCTAATAAATCTTATACCCTAAACTTTTAACTACTGACGAACTAGTATCTTCAATCGATGCAGTAATTAACGAGTATTTCTATTGATAGGCATTTCTAACAAGTGCTTTTATATTAGATTTCTAGCAGCCTCTTATTAGGATACTTTTAGCCTATCACTCAATTCTCACAGCCATGTGACACCCTGTGTAATTATTGCGACTACTTCAGTAAAGTATGCTTTTTGAATAAATGAGCTATTTTATAAAAAGCATACGATAAATTATCAGTAGTTTACGCAATAAAAACTGATTAAGTTTTTACTGCTTACTGTCAGCCGTATAGTCTTCGTAATGCTCATCATCACTTAGCTTCATACCCAAGCGCTCGACACGTCTGTCCATCATTTGCCGTGCCAATGCTTGCATGTCTTCAACGCGATCTATCTCATCGACAATCTCAAGACCTAAGAGAGTTTCGAACACATCTTCTAGAGTAACTAAACCTTTGACTTCGCCATACTCACCAACCGTAATAGCAATATGGATACGGTTTTTGAGCATCAGCTCTAGTAGATCAAATAACTTCATTTTTGAGAATACAAAAGTGATATCTCGTTTAAACTGCGTCAATGGTCTATCGACAGCATGATTCACCTTTGCTAATAGCATGTCCGTCTTCAACACAAAACCTGTAATATTGTCCAAATCGCCATCATAAATTGGCAATCTTGAGAATGTCAGCTTTGGGCGATCAACCAATAATTCTGCAACGGTTTTATTTTCTTCAAACGCCAGCATCACTGAACGCGGTGTCATTATATCTTCGACTTTAATAGCGCCAAATGCCAATAGGTTACGGATGATACGTGACTCTAATGGGTCGATCTGTCCTGCTTCTTCACCAATACTGGCAAGCGCGGCAAACTCACGACGGCTAAACGCCTGCGGCTCTTTACCGCGTACAAGCAGCTTGGTGAACTTCTCTGATATCCAAATAAGTGGATACAGCAGCAATATAATACCGCGGACAAAATAAGCAACAACGCCACCTAGTTGTCGCCAGTATATTGTTCCGAGCGTTTTTGGCATGATTTCCGACAAAAACAAAATCGCCAATGTCATGATTGCAGAAAACAGACCAAACCAGGCACTACCAAATACAATCGTTGCCTGCGCACCAGCACCGATAGAGCCTAAGGTATGCGCCACTGTATTTAGCGTCAAGATAGCTGCCAAAGACTGATCGATATTATCAACCTTTAAGCTTTTTAGCATATTTGCTTTTTTTGGATTGGTTTCTTGAATGTCAGCAATATATGACGGGGTCATACTGAGCAATGCAGCCTCTGCCAACGAACAGATAAATGAGATACCAATCGCTACTACCACAAATAAGATGAGCAGTAGTATGCTACTGGCACTTGGGTCTGCCAAAGCTTCAGCCGCCCAAACCGTTTGCGGCAGTAACGTTATCCCGAATAATACCAACAATGATTTGATACTCAAGCGAGTATCGCCGCGCATCGTCGGGGGAGGTTTGGCAGAGGCGTCTTTACGACAAGCACGCGAACGATGTAAACGAGGTACAGACATAAAAGAGGTGAACAAGTTAGGTAACCTAAACAAAGAAGTAAAAGGAAGTCACAATATATCATGAGCAGAGGCAAGCAGATAGAAAATATTATCTGATATGGTCTGGATCTTTGATATATAAATGAGCACATATCGCTCAGCACAATGGCTTAAATCTTACTGTAAAAACTGGCGACTATTTGCTTTCGATAGTAGCATTGATGCGCTTATTTCACAATAAATCGCTATATATTTCAATAATCACGATACATTTGCGAATGAGAGAAATACGGGTTTCGCTTGATGGCATGTTAACTATTTACTATTGGGCTTGTTTTATAAGTCAATGGATTCTATATAATGTAGACAGTTTAAAAAGTAAGATAGACAAAATAATGCGCTATCAACATGCCTTTAGCTTAAGAAAAACATATCCAGCTTATGATTAACAGTTACCAAGTCTGGTATTTTTTGCTACTATGCGTCTAAATTAATTGTTATCTATAACTTGTCGAGAGAAACTATGTTGTTATTTATCCAAGCCGCTCATGCTGCTGAAACTGCCGGTGCGGCATCACTGTTCGGTCAAATCTTATTACCAGTTGCTTTTTTTGCTATTTTTTACTTTTTGGTGATTCGTCCACAATCAAAACGTACTAAAGAGCATCGCGCTATGGTAAGTGCTTTGACAGTCGGCAGTGAAATCATATTTGCTGGTGGTTTGATGGGTCGTATCAAACATTTGGAAGGCGATTATGCAGTGGTAAGCTTAAATAATAATACAGATATCAAAGTACAACGTGCTTCTGTTATTTCAGTATTGCCAGCTGGTACTATCGAAAGCGTTTAAACGTCATTGACATCTTTGATAATTGATATATGTGATCGTTAAAATTAGTCAGCACGATAATGACTGGCTATTACTGTATCAGTATCAATTAACAGTTGTAATGATTATAAAATGACCGTACATTATTTACGGTCATTTTTGGCTTTACCGTTTTATGCTTTATTATCATCGCGGATGATCACAGTGGTGCACTATTCATGGCTTCTATGACAGCTAAATAAGCACCTCACCATTGTTATCGCTAACTTCCCATCTGCTAACTTGTGGCCTGCGTCGCCAGTAGTTTATCAACCTAAAGAAGTGATTATGCAATATCCCGCTTGGAAATACCTACTCATCACCGTCGTACTTATCATTGCCGGTCTATACGCTGCTCCTAACTTATATCCTGACGAACCTGCCGTACAGATTACCAGTGCTGCAGCAGGCACACAGTTGTCTGATGGCATTTTAACGCAGTCACAAGACTTGTTAAAAGAAGCTGGCTTGAACTACCATGATGGTACGTTCAAAGGTAACAGTGCATTGGTACGTCTTGACAATCCAGTCGATCAGCTCAAAGCTCAGGAAGTATTGAGAAAAAACTTGGGTGAGAACTATGTAGTCGCACTGAACTTAGCGCAGACAACGCCGCAGTGGTTGCGTGATATCGGCGCAAAGCCCATGAAACTTGGTCTTGATTTGCGTGGCGGCGTTCGTTTCGTCTTAGAAGTTGATATGGACAAGGCGCTCGAACAACGTCTGACCAGTGCCAGTCGCGATATTCGACGAGATCTAAGAGCTGAGCGCATTGCTGTCAAAGGTATCAAAAACGACAAGCGTAGCGTGGTATTGCATTTTTCCGATACAGACACTCGTAACCGTGCCCAAAACGTTTTGCAAAGCTCAATGGGTAATACCTTTGCCCTGCAATCTTCTATTGATGAGCAAGGCCCTGCCCTGATTTTGGCGTATAACGATGCAACGCTTGATGAAATCAACAGCTATGCGGTCAATCAAAACTTGACTACCCTACGCAATCGTATTGCTGAACTTGGGGTAACAGAAGCCTTGGTACAATCACAAGGTGCTAGCCGTATCGTCGTTGAGCTACCAGGTGTACAAGATACCGCTGAGGCAAAACGCGTCCTTGGTCGTACGGCCAATCTTGAATTCCGTATGGTCGCTGAAGGTGCCGAAAACTATACAGGCGGTATTCCACCTGCCGGTACTGAAGCGTTCCCATTTGAAACCCTTGATGGTCCGCCAGTATTATTAGAGCGCCAAGCGATTGTCACTGGTGATAAAGTTACCAATGCTCAAACCGGTATTGATGAAAGTGGCTCACCTGAGGTTAGTATCACCTTAGACAGTGCTGGTGGTAAGCTGATGCAGAATGCTACCCGTACAGCGGTTGGCAAACAAATGGCAGTATTGTTTATTGAAAATAAACAGCGCATCGCTTATGAAGAAGACCCAGTTACTGGCGAAACGACTGAAGTTCGGACGCCATATGCTGAAACAAAAGTCATTAACCGTGCCAATATCCAAGCAGTACTAGGCTCATCTTTCCGTATCACTGGTCTGGATAGTAGTGCTGAAGCCGCTGAGCTTGCATTGTTACTACGCTCAGGCGCGTTAGCGGCACCGATGTATTTTGTTGAAGAGCGCACCATTGGTCCATCACTGGGTCAGGAAAATATCGATAAAGGCTTATTCTCTACGCAGGTTGGTTACTTACTAGTCTTTGCATTTATGATTATCTTCTATCGTCTGTTTGGTGTGATTGCCAATATTGCTCTAGCATTCAACGTTATTATTATTATCTCTATTATGTCCATCTTAGGCTCATCACTGACGCTACCGGGTATCGCTGGTATTGTATTGACCATTGGTATGGCGGTCGATGCCAACGTGCTGATTTTTGAGCGTATTCGCGAGGAAATAGCTAATGGAGTCAGACCGAAATCGGCTATCGTGGCAGGTTTTGATCGTGCTTATAGTAGTATTTTCGATGCCAATATCACAACCTTACTGGTCGCCTTTATCTTATTTGCGATTGGTACAGGTCCGATTAAAGGCTTTGCGATTACTTTAGCCATTGGTATTGTCAGCTCGCTGTTTACGGCAATTTTAGTAACCCGTGCACTGATACAAATTGCTTATGGTAAGCGTAAATCTATCAAACGTCTGAGCATCGGTTAGGAGAAAACTATGGCAATCGATAATAACAATCCTCTAGAAAAACAGAACAATCCAGAACCCAACGGCTCAAATAGTGAAGCAAGTGGGCGTGGGCGTAAAAAACCGCGCCGTGATGGCAAAGGTAGCAATACCCAAACCAATAACGCCACTGCTAAGAAATCAGCCAGTAAAACTCAGCGTACTGGCAAAGGCGCTAATAAAGACAGTCAAGTATTCGCGACTACTGCTCTTGATCCTAGCTTAGCATTAGGTGATGCCGCTGAAGATGCTGCTGCCTATGCCGAAGGGGGTATCAAAGCCGTCGGTGATCAGCGTATCATCCCTTTTATGAAGCTAGAAAAGCCAATGGGCATTTTATCAATCATTTTGGTGATTGGTAGTATCATTGCAATTGCGGTCAATGGCTTGAACCTTGGTCTTGATTTTACCGGTGGCGTGTCAGCAGATGTGCGCTATGAGCAATCCGTTGAGCAAGGTGATGTGGTTACTGCGTTGGCAGATAATGGCTTTGATGATGCAGTCGTGCAGTACCTAGGCACCTCGCAAGAGCTGCTAATACGTTTGCCGCCTCAATCTGATAACATTGATGGTCTTAACAACAGCTTGAGCGAAGCGTTAGCGCTACCTAATAACGATGTTGAAATCAGCAACGTGAATATTATCGGTAGTCAAGTTGGTAACGAGATCTATTTAAGCTCAGTCATGTCAATTGTGCTTGCACTAGCGTGTATGCTGGGATATGTCGCCCTGCGCTTTCAGTTCAAACTGGCACTTGGCGCGGTATTGTCCTTGTTCCATGATGCTATCGTGACCATCGGTGTCTTTGCCTTATTTGGCTTCCCATTCGATTTAACAGTACTAGCAGCCATCTTGGCATTGATTGGTTATTCATTGAACGATACCATCGTTGTCTATGACCGTATCCGTGAAAATTTCCGCCGTGTCCGCGGGATCAGTCCGCGTCAAACCATTGATTTGTCATTAACAGAGACACTACGCCGTACGATTATGACTATCTCAACCGTGCTATTAGTGGTATTAGCAATGCTGTTCTTGGGCGGTGATGGCTTATTCTGGTTCTCAGCGGCACTGTTTATTGGTTTACTTGCTGGTACTTATTCCTCTACCTATATTGCAAGCTCGATTCCTCTAGCGATGGGTCTGTCACGTGATGACTTTATCGTCAAAGTAAAACCTGAGTTTGAAGAAGAAATCGTGACTTTCAATGATCCAAAGATGTTTGAACAAGATTGATAATGGCACCCCTGCTCACTTGGTAAATTCTCTATTAAGTGAGTAGATAAGCGTGATCATGAAAAAAGCACCTAGACTCTAGGTGCTTTTGTTTATGTATAATGGTCAAAATCAAATCAATACCTAAAAATTTTAGCGCTGCTATAAGTTATTATCCTTAGCACTACCTATGAGCATTCTTAATCTGCCTATCTAAGCGATTGCCTTATGTCATCTATGCTACCGCCACGTCCTATGCCGTCTATTGATACTCGCTATGCACGTATTATCGCTATTGCATTGCCAGTATTATTGGCAAATCTTGCAATGCCACTCCAAAGCGTCATTGATACGGCGATTATTGGCAATATGAATGATACGGCAAAACTTGCTGGTATCGGGCTTGCAGTACAACTGCTATCACTATTGCTCGTCAGTTTTAACTTTTTGCAATATGCTTCATCTGGACTTTCGGCACAGGCGCTAGGACAGCTGGCTAATAAAAATACCGCTCATAACGATACTCTAAAGAATAATCCTAGTCAGCAATCACCGCTGTTGTCCATCTTGCAACGCGCTTTGGTTTTGGCATTTATGATTGGTGCCGTTTTACTACTGGTAAAACCTTGGCTCATTGATTTTGGTCTACAAGCGCTTGCCGCCAATCCTGATAGCGGCGATGCAGCAAAGACCTATTTAAATGTGCGCTTTTGGGGTGTGATTGCTGAGCTAATGAACTTTGCTTTTATTGGCTGGTTTGCAGGTCAAGGCAAGACCCGTTATATGCTATATCAACAAGGTTTTATCGCTATACTCAATATCATTCTGACACTATTTTTTGTTTTTGCAATGGATATGGGCTTGGTCGGTGTTGCATTGGGTACAGCGATTGCGTTTTGGTTGGGCGTAGTATTGGCATTATGGTTAAGTCGTCTACATTTGAAAATCTCTTGGCAGGCGTTATTTACTGCTGATCCGCAGCATTTTAATAAAGATAAGATGCTTAGGCTATTTTCATTAAATAAAGATATTTTTATTCGTACGCTTATTTTAACATTAAGCTTTGCTTGGATTACTCGACTCTCTGCTCAAAGCGGTGACGTCATACTCGCTGCCAATGCTATTTTATTACAAGTATTGAGCATCTCAGCCTTTGCCCTTGACGGGGTGGCAGTCTCTGCTGAGACGTTAAGTGGACAAGCAGCAGGTCGACGAGATTGGTCACGCTTTCGCATTATCGTGAAACGTACCGGCATCGTCAGCTACGGTCTTGCTATTCTGCTAAGTGCAATATGGTGGCTTGCCATGCCCACATATTTACAGTTTATGACCAATATCGAACCTGTTTTTACGCTTGCTTATGACTATCATTTATATGCTGTCCTGTTACCACTTGTCGGGGTTGGTGCTTACTGGTTAGATGGGATATTTTTTGGTTTAACAGCAGGTAGCATTATTCGCAATGCAGCCCTTATATTAGCGGCTATCTTTTTCCCATTGAGTTGGTTGCTTTATCAGCAGTGGGCTATGACGGGCATCTGGCTCAGCGTATGGTGTTTATTGTTGCTAAGAATGCTGATACTTGCTGGATTTTTATACCATGCTCATCAAACTAGCAGCTATGAAAAACTCCAACTTGACCATTGACCGATTGCCATTACACTATTAAGCTCCCTTTAAAATTTAATAATAAACAAGAATGGTAAAAACTAGGATGTGACGTGAATACTCAATCAAATGAGATCAATCAAACTCAGATACAGGGCTATGACTGGGGAGAAGGCTTTAAAAAAAGCTTACCAGTCGCCATGGGTTATTTGCCAGCGGGCATCGCCTTTGGTGTGCTTGCGCAAGTTGCTGGTATACCAGTATGGGCAACGATTATGCTCAGCGTGGTGTTGTATGCGGGTGCCGCTCAATATGCCTGCCTACCAATGTTAAGTGCTGGATTACCGATTGGCAATATCGCAACCAATATTGCTGCTATTAACTTGCGTCATGTTTTTTATGGCATGCCGTTATTACAATATCTGCCAAAGAACAAAATAGCCAAGACTTATTGCTTGTTTGCTCTAACTGACGAAACTTTTTCGGTGATGACCAGTTTGCCGAATGAATCACGACAAGCATTGATAGTGCCCATAAGCTTATTCAATCAAAGCTGGTGGGTATTAGCAGGTGCGATTGGTGTAATGATCGGTAGTGCACTCAGTGATTTGGTGCCACATTTAGACTTTGCCTTGGTCTGTCTGTTTGCGATTTTAGCTTATGAGCAATTCCAAAGTATCAAACGTTATTTCCCTATTATTATTGCTGTCATTGCTTTAGTCATCGCCTCTTTTTTTACCAGTAACTGGTTATTATTGGTAGCGATTACGATTTGTATGCTTATGATTTTAGTCCGTGGAGTTTGGGTGCAGCGCAGTGTGCAAGGAGGCAATAATGAGCAGTAGTTATCTGATTTTTGCAACGTTCGCGATGGCCGCAGTGACTTTTATTACCCGCGCTCTACCCGCTTTAATACCCAAAAAGCTACTGGATACGCCTTGGCTGCATCGATTAAATGAAAGTTTACCGCTATCGGTCATGGTACTGCTTATTTTGACCAGCTTGTCTTATCAAGGTTTGTCACAAAATATCGATATCAGTAGCGCAGAAGTACATTTATTAATGGCACAAATAGGCGCTTTATTATTGGTATTGTTTGTCTATCATATTAGCCGTCAATTACTGGTCAGCATGGTGGTCGGTATCACTGCAATTAATGGCTTTTTATGGTTGTTCAAGGCTTTTTTAATTTAAAGAATCACTCTTAAAACTATATATTTTGACAATAAATTTAATAGCAAAAAGGCTGAATTCATTGAGAATCCAGCCTTTTTTAATTACTTTATTTTAAGATATAAAGAGGCTTAAAGTTCTTCTACACCCATCATATCTACTGGCGTATCAGCGACTATTTGTAGCCCTTTTTTACCCTTTTTAGCAGTGTCGTTACGCTGCTCTTGCAGATGCTCAAGATACGCTTCATTGATTTGACCAGTGATGTAGCAGCCATTAAATACGGCACAATCAAAACCTTCAACTTTACTATGCTTAGTGTCTTTGACCGCTTCAATCAAATCGTCCAAATCTTGGAAAATTAAGCGGTCAGCACCGATGATATCACGCACTTCTTCAACGCTATGTCCTGACGCAATAAGTTCGCTACGCACTGGCATATCAATACCATAGACATTTGGATACTTAACCGGTGGCGCTGCACTGGCAAAGAATACCTTGCGCGCGCCTGCATCGCGTGCCATTTGGATAATCTCATGGCAGGTTGTACCGCGGACGATTGAATCGTCAACCAAGAGTACGTTTTTACCTTTAAACTCTAATGGTACCGCACTAAGCTTTTGACGCACTGACTTTTTGCGCTGCTGCTGACCTGGCATGATAAAGGTGCGACCGATATAGCGGTTTTTCATAAACCCTTCACGGTACTTGATATTCATCTTTAGCGCTAGCTCCATCGCTGAGGTACGCGAGGTATCAGGAATAGGAATGACCACATCGATATCATGATCTTCACCCCATTCAGCAAGGATTTTATCGGCCAGTTTTTCACCCATACGTAGGCGTGATTTATAAACGGAGATATTGTCCATAATAGAATCTGGACGGGCAAAATACACATATTCAAAGATACAAGGTGTATATTCTTTTTGCTCAACGCACTGATGCGTATGTAATTTATGGTCTAAATCAATAAATATAGCTTCGCCGGGCTTAACATCACGAACAATACTAAAACCTGAACCGGTCAAAGCAACCGATTCTGATGCTACCATGTACTCTGTGCCGCCATTGGCAGCCATGCGCTTACCAAAGATGAGCGGACGAATACCGTTTGGATCACGAAATGCTAGCAAACCATGACCAGTAATCAAAGCGACTACGCCATAAGCGCCTTCAACACGACCATAAACCGCTGTCACTGCTTCAAAGATGTCAGCAGGCGTTGGATGGGTTTTGCCTAGATTTTGCATTTCATGTGCCAGCACATTGAGCAAAACCTCAGAATCTGAGTCGGTATTTAGATGACGACGATCTTCTTGATAAAGCGACTTCGCCAAGCTCTCAGCATTGGTCAAGTTACCATTATGTGCCAGCGTGATACCGTAAGGCGAGTTGACATAAAAAGGCTGCGCTTCAGCACTGCTTGACGTGCCAGCAGTCGGATAACGCACATGACCGATACCGAATTTACCGACCAGCTTTAACATATGGCGATTCATAAAAACGTCACGTACCATGCCGTTTTCTTTGCGTAAATATAAACGTCCATCCTGTAAAGTCACAATACCTGCCGCATCTTGCCCACGGTGCTGCAACATGGTTAAGGCATCATACAAAATTTGGTTGACCGGCTCATGAGCTGCGACCCCAACGACTCCACACATAGTTGTATCCTATTTTGAATTTGAACCACACATTAAAAACACAATAACGGCATTACTACTGATAAAATCGCTTTAGTTTGTGACCTATCATATGCCGCCAAGCTGATGATGTTTGCTAAGATTAAAATCTTTTTAAGAAGAGAATGATCTATGACACAAACGGTTGATGATTAAGCTAATAATTAAGCAGTGATAATTGATGGATGGTATTTTACGAATATTAGATGCGGTTGAATAGCTTTTTATTCAACCCTTATGATTGATTGACCTGATCCCAAGCCATCCCAAACATATCTGAGACGAGCGCTTTACCGACAGGTGCATAAGGTAACAGCTCAGGTGCCAGTACGGATGTCTGCCACTGCGGCATTTGTACCAATAGTGGCGCACTAATGCTAAGAATCACTAAAACCATCAGCACATTTTTAGCAGCACCTAATAGGCCACCTGCCATCTTATCAAGTACACCCAAACGTAAGGTTTTTAAGACACCTGAAAAGACAAAAGCAACCAAGTGCATGATAGCCAATATCGCAATCACTACCAATAAAAAAGCAGCAGCCATCTGTAAAACAGGGTTCTGGATGATACTCGATAACTGCGGTGCTACGGAAGCGGCCAATCGACTTGCTGCAATAAGAGCGATAAACCAACCAACCAAACCAACTGCCGTCTTAATCAGACCCACTTGAAAGCCGCGCCATAAGCCTATTAGCACCACAACAGCAATCACAATGTCTAAACCACTCATGTATACTGCCTCGTTACTTTATATCTTTTGTATCAGGTGTTGAATTAAGTATTAGATAACAAGCCTTCATACTTTTAATCTAATCCATATAGCTACAATTAATTTTCCATTGCGTCGTAATAACCACCGATAGACTGTATACAAGACTGTACAAGCCCAGGCCCTTTATAAATAAGCCCTGAATAAAGCTGAACCATATCTGCGCCCGCTTCGATTTTCTTGACAGCTTTAGCGCCGCTATCGATACCGCCGACCCCAATCAATGCCACTTTACCATCCAGCTGATCAGAGAATTGTTGTAAAATCTGCGTACTAATGTGGCTGACCGGACGACCTGATAAACCGCCTGCTTGATCGCCATCGGGCAAATCTTCGACGCCTACGCGGCTCAATGTGGTATTGGTCGCAATCAAACCATCAATCTCGAAATCCAGCAGTTGCTGAGAGATATAATCTACCTGTATTGGATCTAAATCAGGCGCGACTTTAAGAACCAATGGCACATAAAAACCGTATTCTGTTGCCAATTGACTGTGGCGGTTTTTGATCGCATCTAACAGATGGGTTAATGCTTCTCCGCTTTGCAGGTCACGTAAATTTGCGGTATTTGGCGAAGAGATATTGACAGTGATGTAGGAAGCATGTGGGTAAACACGCTCTAAGCAGTAAACATAGTCATCAGCCGCTTTTTCAACTGGCGTTGCAGCGTTTTTACCGATATTAATGCCGATATTGCCTTTGTATTTACAGCGCTGCACATTTTCAATGAGGTAGTCGACACCTTCATTGTTAAAACCCATACGGTTAATAATGGCGTCTGCTTGTTTGAGCCTAAATAAACGTGGTCTATCATTACCGGCTTGCGGCTTTGGGGTGACCGTACCTACTTCGATAAAGCCAAAACCAAGTTCAGCTAAGGCGTCAATATAATCGCCGTTTTTATCTAGCCCAGCAGCGAGACCAACAGGATTAGAGAACTGCAAGCCCATGCAATCAGTTGGCTGCATAGATTGACCATAAACCAAACCTAAAACACGCGCTTTATGAGCTTTATCCAATAAGGATAAGGTCATTTCATGCGCGTGTTCAGGGTCCATATTAAACAAAAAAGGGCGAAGTAAGGCATAAGACATAGTAACGACAGACCCTGCTTGAAAGTGAAAATGAATAAAGAAAACCAATGTGGTCAAGCGCAGCGATTATATCAGCTTAGTCGAAATAAGACCAAAGTTTCATCAGCCAATTTTACTATAGAGAATATATAGTGAATTCAGTATTAAAACGATACAGCGGGACTGGAATAAATTTTACGCAGCCTCTGTCGGCGTAGGCACAGCACGCCAGAAAAATTTATTCCAGTTCCGCGTTGCAATATAGCGTATCTATTTTATTTGGAATCGACTATAGATAGCTACTCTCTATAGTAAGATATAGAGAGTAGCTATCTATAGTAAGATATAGCTCAATTATTAAGGGACAGGTCGACCATCCGCCAGAGCAATCCAGCCTCGCACGATACGGTATAAATGCCAAATAAAGGCAACGCCCATAATAATAAAACCAATGCTAGCCAGTAATACCGAGCCGACAGCGATATTACCGCTATCCGCCATAATACTCACGCCAAAGCTACCAAGAGCAAAAGTGATGATGCCAATACCCACGATAAACCACACAATACTGTACCAAAATGTTTTAATTTGCCAGTCAAAGTGCGTGGCAAGCCATGTTCCATCAGCATCACGACGTTTGGCATAATTCATAAAGATAGGCACAATCCATAGCAAACCGGCAGTAAAATAACTGAGTACATATAATAAATACGTAATGTGGTTATACGTTACTAAAGAGCGGCTTTGTTTATTATTCATATTATCACTCATCGGATTATTTATATGATCACCTGTCATGGCATACATAGCATATTGTGCTGATTATAAAACCCTACACATAAATGAGTCATGAATTTTAAAGTGAAACATTTGTTATAGCTATTTTATAGTGTCTAAGAAGCACTTTTTCAATAAGGTCTGCTGTATAAATGGGTTTGTTAGCATAAAAGCTACTGACTACTTTTGAGTAAACTTTATTCCCATGATGCCCATGCCCCATGCCCCATGCCCCATGCCTCTTGCCCCTTTATGATAAGGTCACGGTAGCCTGAACCTGAATCGCTTTAGTGAGTAAATCTTGCTGCATAGACAACTGAGTGAATTGCCAGCCTTGTTGTTCAAGCTTACCAAGGGCAGCACTCACCACCGCTTGACTCGGATTATTAAAGCTCAATTGTACCGTATTACCATTAGCAATCACTTGCGCATCTACAATGCCTGAGTTAGTCAACAGCGCATTGACACTACTAGTAGCAGGTATTACCTCTGCACCATCAGTAGTATTGGCAGCCGCTAACGCATTACTATCTATATTACCTGCTTGAGCACGCAACCAAAAATAATCAGCAACCTGCTCTTGGTACTCGCTTTTGCTATGATTGGCTGCCTGATGAATACTATAACCGCCATAACCGCCAATAAACAGTAGTAAAAAAGCAGACAATAATAGCAAAGCCAACTGGTCACGAGAAGACAGTGCTTGCCAGCGTACAAATAGCAGGTTTTGATAGCCTGTCATTCGCGCTGATAATGCACTTTTCTGCAGCATCGTTGTGCTACGTTTGGTACGGCGCTGTAGTATTTTCATCATTACCCTTTATTGCCGACACTGCTGTTGTTTTCTATGACATTGACCGTTACTTGACCGCTAAACTGCCCTTGCTCATTACCATTCACTTGCTCTAGTTTTGCCGTTAGACCTTGCGCGACGAGTGTAGCAGTAAACTGATCAAGACTGCCGCGATCAGGAGCAATCAACGTAAAGCTAAGTGCCGAAGGCTGCATAACCAATGCTTGCGCCTTTAATGACGACTGTTTAATCAAAGGGGATATACGCGAAAGGACTGCCATATGTGACGCGGGTGCTTGGCTATCGCTACGCAATTTTGGCTCTAATTGAACTTGTAGTTTGGTACGCGTACTGAGTGGCTCATTTGGAAACCAAGACTGATATTGTGTCGCAATCTCAGTCTTGGTCGCAGTTGTTGCCTCATTATATTGATACCACTGCACCGCATCGGTCGCCATCTGCAATACCAGTGCCGATAACGCCACCATCATCGCCACACGAAGATAAGGCGACAACTGCGAATCCATTGACTTAACAAAAAAGTTTAGCGCATGACGCTCTGCGTTATCAAGTGATTTTGGCGTCGTCACTAGTGTGGTTAATAACAGTTGATGCTCAGCTATCATGTCAGCTGTAATCGCGGTAAAGCTGCCTGCTGCTATAGAGTTTTCAATCTCAGTTCGATTAGCAAGCTCATTATCAGTCGTAATGATGTCAGAAACGTAGCCGGTATCGTAAACAGGGTCATCAATGGCAGGTACTATCAAAACCTCGCTTAAATGCGGAAAACGCTCAAAAATTAGCGGTAAATAGCTGACTGCCATACCTTGATATAAAGATTGGCGAAGCAACACAGTTTCTTTGTCTTGATATAGGGTGATTTGCTGCCCAGCCCCTTCTTCTGGTAGTGGCAATAATAGAAAATCAGGCAATAAAGCAACGATATTCATGCCAGCAAGCTTTGCGCTCTGTTGCCATAATTCGATATCAGTTTGTGCCAGCGCATATAGATGGTGCGTGTTGTTATGACTCATTTGTCGAATAGCTAATTGCTCAACAGGCGTTAAAGAAGTCTCTTCAAATAAGTACTGCTTGCCACTACTGCCTAACTGCTTAAGCTGAGTGCTGTTTAGCTCCGTATCGACTTGTAGCATATGGTTAGATGGAAAATAAAGACAAATGGCTTTTTGGCTATTTGCTTTATAGCGACTATAGATATCCTGTAGCTGCTGCCAACCCTCGACCAACTGCCAGTGTTGACTGTCTTCATGCCAGACCGCTAGTGGACTGTGCTGCGCTCTTAACCAAACATGTAACACCAAATGTGTCCTCAATTGTTAAAGCCATAATATATCAAAGCTATCGTTTAGCTAAAATGCAGATGATCTAGGACCATCAACAGCAGCACTATTATTAACCATCAATAATAACTTAGATTAATAAGGCTGATCCGGTACAAAGCGGGCAATCTCGCGTGCCATACCTGCCATCACAAAATCCATCTCAAACACACGTGCTTCTGCCAAAGAAAAAGACTCAGGATAGTCACTGGTTAGCAACCCTGCGATATAAGCAACGATAGACATATGACAAACCACCACCAGACACTTAGCTTCAATATCAGCAATCTCATTTAACGCTTGACGCGCATCGTCAGACGGCTTGAGACTGTCTTGTATGCTCGATGGAACAGTAGGCAATTGTGCCTGTAGTTCTGCCAGTGTTTGCTGTGCCCTCGCATAAGGACTGACCAAAAAATAATCGGGATGATAATGCGTAGTGATATATTTTGCGGTCTGCTTTGCTTGCTGCTGACCAAAATCCGTCAGCTGGCGGGCGCTATCGGGACGCGTCTCGTCTTCTGCTTGACCATGGCGCATCAAAATAATTTTCATAAGTTATCAGCCTTTTTTATTGTTGTTATATCGCCAGTTCAAATTATAAGTAACTCTCTTTTAGTGACACGCTATTGCTATTGCGCTAACAACCTCTTATTACTTATTACCCTGCTTACTTTTATCCTCTTTTGATTGGCTGTTTGCAGTTTGCATTTGCGCGGTCAGCGAAGCATTACTGTGGTCGTGCTCCATGACAAATTCAACATCACTACGAAAGCCTGCTTCCATCAAATGCAGGGCAACACCAAGCGCCGCTTTGTCTTCATAAATGACGGCATATAACGCATGAGTAATAGGCATATAAATGCCTTCTTTAGTGGCTTTTTCATGTACTTGCTGAATGGTATTCACACCTTCAGCAGTTTGTCCCAATTTTTTGACCGCTGCATCAATCGTCATACCACGACCAAGCATATTACCAATACGATAATTACGACTTAACTCGGAGCTACAAGTGGCATATAAATCCCCGACACCTGATAACCCTAAAAAGGTCAGCGGATTGGCACCAGCATGTACACCAAAGCGACTCATCTCTGCTAAGCCACGGGTCAATATCATCGCTTTGGTATTTTCACCAACCTCGTAAGCAGCTGCCATACCCATAGCAATGGCATAAATATTCTTTAACGCGCCGCCAAGCTCAACACCGCGGATATCATCACTAGCAAATACTCTAAAGAAAGCACTATGTAATGCCGCTTGTACGGCATGACGCAGTGGTTCAGATTCACTAGCGATTACCGTGGCAGAAGGCATGTTTTTCATAATTTCTATAGCAAGATTTGGACCAGACATCACGCCAAAATTTACTTCAGGTAGCTCGTCTTTGATGATGTCACTCATCAGAGAAAAAGTGTCTTTTTCCATCCCTTTGGTCAAAGAAACAATAGACTGCCCACTAATAAAAGGGGCGATACTTTTAAGCGTTTCGCGAAACGCCAATCCCGGTACGGCAATGAAGATAATATCCGTATCTTTGACTGCGGCTTGCAGCTCATGACTGTATTTTAGGCGGTCATCAAGCTTATAGCCTGGCAAGTATTTTTTATTCATTTGCGATTTTGCCATCGCTTTGACCGTACGCTTGTTGCGCACCCACAGCGTGGTATCGCAGCCATTGCGTGCCGCTAAGTTTGCCATGGCGGTGCCAAAGCTACCGCCGCCTAATACTACTAAACGCAGCTTGGTCGGATTTTTATGTATCTCTTCCATTTTTTTTGCTACGGCAGATTCCACCACACTTGGATTTAACTTTTTACGTCCAAGACTAGATTTGGTAGCACGCTCAATGATACCAGATAACAATTTATTTTGTTTTTCAGCTATTTTTTGCTCAGCTTGAGTGCTGTCTACGTTGGTATCTGTGCTTTTGTCATTAGCGCTTATCATATGTTTTATCCGAATTAACTGACTTTGTGATAAATTCATTTATGCTGAGTATACAGTGAGCGCAGCAAAATGTATGAACAATTATTTGTACAAATTAACAGTATTTTTTAGGCTACTAGCTCAGCCAAACAGCCATTCTCGTTAAGTCATTACTTAGCTATGCTCTTGGTTGCCCACTATATTATGCAATAAAGACTTTTATTGCTCAAAGCGCGTCAGTGGTTCAATATCAATCGGCTTGCGCGTTGGCATATCACAAGTGCTGGTGCCGGTATAAACAAAAGCCGTAACATAATCATCTGCACTTACATCGAAATATGCTTTAACAGCAGGCTCATTACAAAGTAACCCAGTACGCCATACCGTACTAAAACCTTGTGCCTTTAGCGCTAAGATGAGGTTTTGAACCACCGCACCCGCACTAAGCATCTGTTCAAAGGGTGGTACTTTTTTATGCGCTTGCATTTGTGTGACGACAGTAATAATAACGGGTGCACGTAATGGCATATTATAAGTTTTTTGCCGATCTTTTTCAGATAGGGTATCGCCTTCTTGTGCTGCTTTGGCTTCAGCTGCCACCAAAAATGCACGACCTAGCTCATGACGAGCATTACCCTGTGTGACGATAAAGCGCCATGGCTGTAGTTTCTTATGATCTGGGGCAGTCACTGCGCAATCGATAGCGGCTTTTATCTGGCTTTCTGTCGGTGCAGGGATACTCAGATTACCGATACTGCGCCTCGATTTAATCCAATTGATCAGTTGTTCATCGGTCACTTGTGAGTTGGTTACTATCGGACTTTCGGTATTATTTGGCTCATCATTATTATGGTTGTGACTCTTTTCAGAGGTACTCATGGTCTATCCTTATTCATTATTATAAGTGTTTAGCGGTTAGGCACATTTGCCTATTATAGGTAATATTATTATAGTTTTATGGGATATAAGTAGAAACAACCCAGCTGCTGCTATATTGTTATAGAGTAGCCAACAGTATTGGACAACAACTGGTTTTTAATATTTAAAGAATTGAATAAAATCTATGCTGCATCCGAATCTTCAGTACGATGCTCCATTTTCAGATAATCTTCTGACTGCATCTCAAGCAGGCGCGAACGTGTACGTTCAATCTCGAACGCCAGTTTTTGTCCTTGATATAACTCAAGAATCGGCTGTTGCGCGCGCACCAATAATTTGACACGGCGATCATAAAACTCATCAACTAAATAAATAAAACGTCGTGTTGGATCCCGCAAATCATCATCGAGCGCTGGTACGGCATTGATAAGTACGGTGCTGAACTGCTTAGCGATTTCAATAAAATCAGATGCCGACCGCGGCTCCATGCATAAATGACGGAAGTCGCAAAATAAGATGTCATCGGTACGCGCATTAATCCTGATTTCACGACCATTAACAGTGATAGGCTCATTACTGAATTTTTGATTGTTAGACAAGCTGGCAAAACGGTTGGCGAGCCAGTGATGATTGGCTTTGGTCATGGGCGACTCGTATAGCTCAGCTTGTTGCAGTACACGCAAGCGATAATCAATACCGGAGTCGATATTCATAACGCTGGTATGCTTCTCAACTTCGGCAATAGCTGGCATAAAGCGATCTCGGTGCAAGCCATCTTTATAGAGTCCAGATGGCTCAATATTTGATGTCGCTACCAAGGTAATACCGCGATTGAATAGCATGGTGAACAAATCACCCAAAATCATCGCATCAGAGACGTTAGAGACAAAAAACTCATCAAAACAGATAATCACCGCTTCAGCATAGATGATATCAGCGACTTTTTCTAACGGGTCGCTCTCGCCTTGCAGCTTATATAGCTCTTGATGTACCCGCTGCATAAAATGATGAAAATGTTGACGCATCTTGCGCTCAATGGTCAATGAATCATAAAACATGTCCATCATCCATGTTTTACCACGTCCTACCCCGCCCCACATATACAAACCTTTGGGTGCAACAGGTTTTGCTTTTAAAAAACTAAAAAAGCCTTTTTTCTGTACCGCGTTATCATTGAGCTGATGGTAAAGACCATCCAAGTAACTCATCGCCAAATACTGCTGCTCATCACGAGTAAACTCATCCGTGCTGATGGCTTGCTCATAACGCTGTAAGGGAGATAAACTCATAATACGACTCATCATTAAACAAAATAAATATCAGAATAAAGTATTAATACCGACAATCGCTACTAACTTATGATTTTTACACTGAGATAGTAGCAACTGGTTTATCAGAATGGCTTATCACAACCATTCTTTAGGTTAACACAGCTTAAGGTTGTAAAAATAATCCGTTAACTCTTAACAATACTGATTAGCGCAAAGCTATTTTAGGTAGCTTAAAGAGTATCAAGCGATCTGTAGCTAATACTATATGTCGCCGTTATACGTATGCTGCTCCAAAAGCTTTTTCAGCTCAGACAAGCGCCCATGGAAAAAGTGTCCTGCGCCATCAACAACGCTCACAGGAATGCCCAGTCGATCAGCAAATTCTTGCATATTATCAGGGTCGATGACTTCATCTGCATTACCATAAATCTCAAAGGTTTTATCAGCAGGTAAGTCTATATCACTGCTGTCATTTTTTTCGACTGAGGGAGCAATGAGAGCAATCTTAGATATTTCAAAATCATCCAGTCCCCATATATGAGGTGATACCAATACTTGCTCAGCCACACGCGCTGTCACATAACCACCAAAAGAGAAGCCGCCAAGCCACAATTTGCGTGCCGGAGTTTGCTCAGCAATCCATTGTAGCACGGTCATTGCATCAACTACTTCCCCATCAGCATAATCATGCTCACCGGTCGATTGTCCAACACCACGAAAGTTAAAACGTACCACGTGCATACCATTATCACGAGCAAAGCGGTACATGGTCGTCACCACTTTATTATTCATCGTGCCATCGAACAACGGATTGGGATGGCAAAGCAGCGCAACGGTATCCGTATTTGGATCATTAGAATTGTCTTGTTGCCAAAGCGCGTCAACTTCTAACACGCCAGCAGGAGCGGGAATCAATTGCATATAATACTTATTAGTTAAGAATGAATAGCTCAATTATCCTAGATATGGTTTATATTTCAAGTGATTTGCTGTGTATTGCCGCTATCTGTCGAATTTTTACTATTAATCATAGAAAATTGTCAAAAAAATATAGCAGACAGATATTGCTTCAGACAGACATTACTTATGACTTTTGGGCAAACTTAGCGCACCTTTATAGCTGTCTATTTCGGTAGGTAATACAAGCGCAATATCGAACACAATAACCGTCTAGACACTCAATATATCAATAGGGTAAATTCATCGTTTGATAAAAGCTTTAACGTATTTGTGTGTCACTTTTAAGTTCATGCTTTCATTTTTACTTTATCGGAATTAGGAAATACTTATGAAGACTTTTAATAAAACGGCTACCTTAGCAGCCACCTTAGTCGCTGCCCTCACTTTGAGTGCCTGTCAAACCACGCCTTCATCGCCCGTTATTCAACGTGCCAACTCTATTTATGAAACAACTGGTATTGCCAAGACCAAGATAAAAGCTCAGCAAAACGCACTAGATAGTGCTAAGACTACTTGCCGAGGCAAACAAGTAATTATCGTTGAGGATCAAGTGAAATATAATGGCATCTTAAATGAGAGTACAGGGCGTATGATTGGTCAAGCGAGTGCCGTGCTCGGTACTATTCTTGGCACAGGCTCACCAAATTTATCACGTGATGATGACTATGAGTATATGATCAGTTTCCGCTGTCAGTAGGTTATGTCATAAAGCTGCAGTTATATATGTAGTGTATTAGCGATAACTTAAAGCCAATAAGCTTGCGATAAAGATATAATATCAATCGCTGCTTGTTGGCTTTGCTTTTTGTGTAGAGGCTTTTAGGTTAAACTACCTTATCTTATCTTTTACCTCACCTAGCTGGTCTCTAAGCCCTCACTATCTTTGGTCTATTATTATGCGCAAACCCAACCTGTCAAATACCAAGCAAATTAAAGTATTAGCGCCTGCCAAAGATTTAGCGACCTTGGAGGCGGAATTGGCAGAACAAGAAAACAGTGTAGAAAATAACTTAGAAGATACTGTCCTGCGCCTTAGTGATTACTTATCAGCGGTCGATATGGTGATCAAGCAAACTTTTAATCACCGTGTTTGGGT
This sequence comes from Psychrobacter cryohalolentis K5, assembly GCF_000013905.1. Classification (NCBI taxonomy): domain Bacteria; kingdom Pseudomonadati; phylum Pseudomonadota; class Gammaproteobacteria; order Moraxellales; family Moraxellaceae; genus Psychrobacter; species Psychrobacter cryohalolentis. Next base: position 1,316,421 of record NC_007969.1, on the reverse strand, counting down.
CAAAGCTGAGATACGAAATTTATCTAGCAAAGGTGGGCATTATTATTTTGAATTGGCAGAAAAAGATGACGACGGCAAAGTCATTGCCAGCTGCCGTGGTAACCTTTGGCGCTTTAAAGCGGCGCGGGTTTTAGCCAAGTTTGAGCGCGCAACGGGTATGCCACTGGATCGCGATTTGACGGTTTTATTAAAGGTATCGGCAGGTTTCCATGCGCAATACGGCTTCTCTCTCACCATTGAAGATATTGACCCAAGCTATACGTTAGGCGATTTAGCGCGTCAATATGCTGAGATGGTTGACCGCTTGGCAGGTGAAGGATTATTAAACCTGAATCAGCAGTTGCCAACTCCGTTTGATATCGAGCAGGTGTTGGTCATCGCTCCTGAAAAAGCCGCAGGGCTAGGCGATTTTCAAGCGGACGCCAACAGACTCGCTAGTACAGGCGCTTGTCATTTCCATTATCATAACGCCACTTTTCAAGGTAATCATGCCCCAGCGGAGATTCGTCAAGCAATCATCAGTGCTCAGCAGCAATTTGAAAATACTTATCAGCGCCTTCCAGATTTATTAGTAATTATCCGTGGTGGCGGCGCTGTTGGTGATTTGGCTTACCTTAATGATTATGAGCTTGCTGCTTTAGTCGCTGAGCAACCTGTCCCTGTTTGGGTTGGGATTGGTCATGAGCGTGACAAAGTTATCTTAGATGAAGTGGCTCATACTAGCTTTGATACGCCATCAAAAGTCATTGCGGCTATCATGGCACATTTAGCACAGCTGGTCACTCAGACACTGCAATATCAAATGCAAATCAAACAAGCAGCGCAGCGTCAATTAAATACCGCTGAACAACAAACTGCGCGCCAATTGAGCCAAATACAATCGCAAACCATTGGTCAATTAACGGCACTACAAAAAGACAGTGCTTATGCGTGGCGTAGTATCCAACAAAGTGCACATCGTCAAGTGAAACAAGCTGCCAGACAAGCAAGCGAGCTGCATATACAGACTCAAGCCTCTGCTTATCAACAACTTTCACTCGCCTCTACTTATAGTAAAAATCATCAGAAAATTATTATGCAAAGTGCTCAGCAGCAGTTAATACAAGCGCAGCGTGATAGCGCACATCTGCGTGATATTGTACTCTTGCATCGACCGTCTCGCGTGCTTAAGCAAGGCTATAGCATGCTGACTGATGAACAGGACCAACGAATACTGACCAGTAGCAACCAGCTTTACCCGGAGCAGACCATTCATATCGTCCTAAAAGACGGTAAAGCAAAAGCACAAATCATTGACATTAAAATGGATAAGAAGCCCACAGAATTTACAGAAGCTTCCACTTAACCCCATAATAATATTTCACGATTATTTATTACTTTTACTTTAGATATTAGGAAACCTTATGACTACCCCTATACGTAAACGCAAAAAAGCCGCCCCAAAAACTTTTAAGGCGGCCTACGATATCTTAAAAACCAATGCTGCTGAATTGCAGCAACAAGATGAGCCTGATATTGATAATCTCATGACCACTGTTGAAGAATCGATTGCCGCTTATCACATTTGCGAGACTCGTATTAACGCAGTACAACAAGCTTTAGATGCCGCATTCTCTGAAGAAAACAAAACGGTTGCAAGCGAGAGCTAAATAGCCGTTTTGTCGTGCCTAAATGGCTTTTAATGAAAGCTATTCAGGCTCGTCAACTTCAAACACTTGGCGCAGATAGGCAAGATAGGTATCATTATTGATCATTGTCTTGCCTGGACTATCAGACAGTTTAGCCACTGGCTGACCGTTGCATTCAACCAATTTCAGAACAATATTCAATGGCGTGATGCCCATATCGTTGGTGAGATTGGTGCCAATACCAAAGCTGGTTTTGATTTGACCTTTAAAATACTGATGCAAATCCCACGCCTTATTCAGATCCAAGCCATCACTAAAAGTTAACACTTTGGTTCTTGGATCTATTTTTAGCTTTTGATAATGAGCAATCGCCTTATCACCCCAAAGATACGGGTCGCCGCTATCATGACGCAGACCATCAAAAAGCTTGGCAAAATACAAGTCAAAATCGCGTAAGAAAGCATCCATGCCGACGACGTCAGTCAGCGCAATACCCAAATCACCGCGGTATTCATGTACCCAAGCTTCAAGTGCGGCTTTTTGTGAGTCACGTAAGCGCACATCCAGTGCCTGAAATGCCTGCATAAACTCATGTGCCATCGTACCAATGGGCGTCATGCCAAGATTTTTTGCCAAATAAACGTTGGACGTGCCGCCCACTATATTTGGCTCAGCTTTGTGCAAAGTCTCAACCACATGAGCTTGCCAGTCTTTATTAAACCGTCTACGTGTACCAAAATCAGCAACGATAAAAGGAGGAATATCACGGCTATTGCCTGCTTGTTCGGCAGCATAACGATGTAACAACTCCACTTTCTTCTCTAAGCGGCGCTGCCCTTCTTCAAGCACACTTGCATCCGTTAATACTTTAAAATATAGCTCGTTGACAATGGCTAGTACGAATACTTCGAAGAACATCGCCTGAATCATCGGACCTTCGATATCGATAAATAGGCGACCTTTGTCATCGGTAGTCACCGTGATAAAACGACGTTTTAATTTAAATAATTCCAAGTAATCAACGAAGTCTGAACGCATAAAGCGCAAGCCACGTAAGTATTCTAGTTCATCTTCTAAAAATCGCAATTCACATAAGCTGTCTAGTTGCTGCTCTAATTGCTCTTTGATATCAGAAAGTGGATAAGCGGCATCTTTGTTATTACGGCAGCGAAAGCGGTAGACACCATGGGTCTGAGGAAACTGATGTAGCATGGCTTGTAGCATCGTAAATTTGTACAAGTCGTTATCAAGTAACGAGGTAATAATAGGCTCAAAAGTAGTAGAAGTATGGGTAATATGGGTAACGGTCATGTTACAGCCTTAAATACAAAAATGAAAAATCGCTAAACGAAGCAATCGACAAATAGATGGACATAACGATATAGTCAATGAAAAGTAATATCGACACATTATGTACTGCTGGTATCAATTTTTCTTGCTTGCTGTGCCTACGCAGACAGAGGCTGCAAAAAATTTGTACCAGCAGTACCGTAGCGTTTCTAGAGTATTTTGACTATATATATTACTGATATAACAATCATAAGCGTCTGAGTATAACGAAATTTAGGTTATTTTTCAGAGTTCACTATGGATTGCAGCAAAATTACTACGATTCATAGCAGTATTCATCACATGATTAGCCGCCTATCACCTATAAAAAAGACGCTAAGAATACTCTTAACGTCTTTTTTATAAAATTATTAAACCATGTTATTTACTAAGGTTTCGCAGGTTTGACCAGTTTGACCAATGGCGCATAGCCTGACTGAGGCATCACACTGACTGGGATAAACTGCAATGCCCCGCCATTGATGCAATAACGCAGACCGCCACGGTCTTTTGGACCATCAGGGAACACATGACCCAGATGCGAATCCGCCACTCGTGAACGAATCTCAGTACGTACCATATTAAATGCCGTATCGTCATGCTGAGTAATCACTTGCTTATCAATTGGCTTGGTAAAACTTGGCCAACCGCAGCCTGAGGCATATTTATCGGTTGATAAGAATAAAGGCTCACCGCTGACCACATCGACATAGACACCGGGTGCAAACAAGTTATCATATTCATGACTGAACGCCCGCTCAGTGCCTGCATCTTGAGTAATATCATATTGCGCTTTGGTCAAAGTATTTTTTAGCGCGCCTTTATCAAACCCAGCATAACGCTTAGGATCTAACGTCTCAGCGACAGTAGTTACTGGTGCAAGCTTAGTACGTGCCGTGTCTTCAGGCTTGTCATCAGCAAGGCTTAAATCAACATGGCAATAGCCATTCGGATTTTTCGCTAGATAATCTTGATGATACATCTCAGCTAAGTAAAAGTTGTCCAATATTTTGTTTTCAACGACTACCTTTTGCTTATATTGGCTTTGTACACGCTTAATTGCAGCATCAACTACCGCTTTATCTGCTTTGTCCCTGTAATAAACGCCTGAACGATACTGTACACCGCGATCATTACCTTGCTTGTTTAAGCTGGTTGGATCAACCACGCGGAAATAGTATTTTAAAATCGTATCAAGATCCGTTTTATCAGCATCATAAGTGACTTTGACTGCTTCGGCATGCCCTGAACCACGGATTACTTGCTCATAGCTTGGGTTGACTGTGTCGCCATTGGCATAACCTGATACAGCATCTACGACACCGTCGACTCGCTCCATATAGGCTTCTACGCCCCAGAAACAGCCACCTGCTAGATAGATTGAGCGGGTATTAATCGCCTTACCTTTGTCATTATAATAAACGCCATCATTTTGCTTAATAGTCTCAATTTTACTGTTGTTATCTAATGTTTGTACATTTGCAGGCTTAGCACTACCAGCTTTGAGTTCAGCAAAATCATTACTGGCATTCTCAGCAAGGGCATAGGCTTGCTCTGCTGACATATTACCTTTGACCAAATGCACCAAATTACCGTTTTTATCGAGTATTGCCCAGCTTGGATAAACCTGTACGCCAAGCGTATTAATCAGCTCACCTGAGGCATCAATCAATACGGGAAGCTTAGGGTAATCGGCTTGCACGCCAGCATACCAAGTGCTGAATTCGCCATCGGCTTTTTCATTCAGATGACCGGGACTTGCCACAGTGACGACATTTAAACCAGAAAATTTAGAATCCGTGCGCCATTCTTCAGTTTCTGCTAGAGTCCCTAAGCATAATGGGCACCAGCTCGCCCAAAACTTAACCAAGGTGGGTTTATTAGGGTCAATCACAGCAGCGCCATTTTTGCCCAAACCTTTAGTCAACTGCGGCAATGCTTGCATTGTTTTGAGCATATCGGATGGCAACATATCACGTGAGCTTTTTACCCCGCTATTTTGCTTGCTTGTGCTACTACTGACGTTATTCTCTGCACTACTCATCTGTCCACACGCTACCAATATACCGGCACTCAAGACCGTCGTGACACCAAACGCACTGATATTCTTTAACCAATGTGACACCGCATGCGGTGAGACTGTCGCTAAATCATTAGCGTTCTTATTTTCATGACTATTAGTATTATGATTATTCGCGTCATGATGGTTTTTTTTATGTGGCATGAGAGATCCTTTTGACGAAGTCTTACGACCATAAGCTAAAGGTTATAGGGCAGCTTATGATCTTCTTGCGCTATTAGTTAAAGTGAATGAGTAAAGGTTTTGGAGCGATAAACATACTGTAAAAGGGTGAGTCAGGCTTAGTAAAAGCTATAAGACAAAATATAAATAGAGTGTGAGGCTAGAGTTGAAACCTAATGCTGTATCTGTATCTGTATCTGTATCTGTACCTGTACCTGTACCTATAGTGGCTTTAGCTTAGATAAAGATATGACATGCTTTAAATATGACTTCCATATTAGACTATCTTAATAGTATATACTGATAATGGAGTTTTCTTTAATAGTAAAAGAGATGCTGCTACACTTTTTTAACAGCATGGAAATAGTAGAGTGATAGATTACTTTAGCAAAAACCTACCTTTTAGAAAATAATAACGATGACATAAGTCGCTATATAGTCAGTTCAAAATAAAAGCGATACGATTGTAATAACGTGCTATTGGCTATAATTTTTTCTTGCTTGCTATTCGCAGGCGTGACAGAGGCTGCAAAAAATTTATAGCCAATAGCACTGTATCGCTTTTAAAATGAATCGACTATATACACCTAGTGCTTAGCACCCATAAATCTAGCTACATATTCGTCAGTGGGATTATGACGTAAGTCGCTTGGTGTGCCTGTTTGCACCAAACGTCCACCATTCAAAATACTAATACGCTGACCTACCTTGATAGCTTCATCAATATCATGGGTGATAAACACGATCGTCTTATTCAATCGTGCTTGTAGCTCTAATAATTGATCCTGTAGTTGAGCGCGAATCAAAGGATCGAGCGCCGAAAAGGCTTCATCCATGAGCAATATAGGATTGTCCATTGCCAAAGCACGTGCCAGCCCAACGCGTTGCTGCATGCCACCTGACAGCTCATCGGGATAGCTACGCTCTAGATTGGATAGACCAACTTCATTCAGCCAGTGCCGAGCCACCTCATGACGCTCCTTGATACTCATTTTTCGCACCCGCAAGCCATAGGCGACGTTTTGAATGACGGTCATATGAGGTACCAGACCAAAATGCTGAAATACCATACTGACCGTTTGCTGACGATAGTGCTGAAGCTCTTTATCATTGAGCGCTAAGATATTAATAGCAGAAGATGGTTCTCCTTTCTCTATTGGCAAGGCATCTTTATTTGTAACTACTGAGTTAGATACTATTTTATTCACAGAGTTTTTAGCATTGATATCTGTATTTACCAATATCTTGCCACTGGTTGGATCAATCAGACGATTGATATGACGTATCAAGGTTGACTTGCCGGAGCCTGACAACCCCATAATACAATGCAGCTCGCCTGCTTTGACCGCCAAATTAATATCATAAAGCCCGACCGAATAGCCGGTTTGCTCTTTTACCGCAATACTATCCATACCCTCAGCCAGCAATGCCAATGCCATTTTTGCTTGTGCGTGACTGGCGTTATATATCTTACTGATATTTTCTAGCTGAATATGATTCATTGTCGTTCTCTTTGTTTTTATTTTTAGAATTGTTATCTATTAAGATTGATTGATGTAGTTGAGTTATTTTAAAACCGACACAAGGCATTATTATGTCTGCAAATAATCGTTAACCAATCGGGCGTCTACCAGCTTCAATGGTTTTTTGGCGCGCACGCTTACCTTGCCCAAACGCCTGAGTAATGCGGTCAATGATAATCGCCACAATGACAATCGCCGTACCTGCTTGTAAGCCTTGGCCAATATTGAGCGTTTGAATAGATTGCAATACATCTTCACCAAGACCTGGCGCTCCGATCATGGACGCCAATACCACCATAGACAGTGACATCATGACGGCTTGATTCACCCCTGCCATGATACTGGGCAGCGCTTGTGGTAGCTTAATCCAAATAAGCAATTGCAGATGCGTACTGCCAAACGAGCGTCCTGCTTCCACCATTTCATGATTCACTTGAGTAATACCCAAGGTCGTCAGACGAATAAGCGGCGGTAATGCATAAATAATGGTGGCAAACAGCGCTGGCACTTTACCAATACCAAATAGCATCAGTACCGGTATCAGATAAACAAAGCTTGGCATGGTTTGCATCACATCTAATACAGGCGTCACAATCTTACGCAATAGCTTACTTCCTGACATGGCAATGCCGATAGGAATACCAATAACCACCGTTACCCATACTGAAACGATGAGCAATGCCAAGGTATCAATCAATGCGCCCCATAAACCAAATGCCCCAATCAAGAACAACCCAGCACCACATGCTAAGGCAAACCAAATTTTACGTACAGCAAACCATGCCAATACCGTCACAAGGGCAATAATTAGCCATGGTGGGATAAGCGTTAATAGGCGCTCAATAGGAAGCAATAAATACGTTAAGGCGACGGTACTGATCGTACGGAATACGTCGCCATGATTGCGAACGACGCTGGCTAAGGTGTTATTCAGTGGAGATTCAAGTGACCATGAAGGGAAGATAGATGATAGGTCTGCTAGGTTCGTGCTAGAAGCTGTATTATCAGTCACGATAGTAGCGCCTGTTAGACTAATACCTAATTTAGCTGCAAGGTTGGTAGCTGCCTCGTCCGATAACCACTGCTGCCAAACTTGGGGGTTATCACGCAGAAAAACAAAGGCTTGCTCCTCCCCGCTACGTTTGCTTTCACTCATCTCTAAAATAGCACCATTAAGCTCAGCGGGGCTAAATTGGATTTTTTTGAAAACATCTGCAAGCTCAGGATTGGCATTGATAAACGGGGTAGATACAGCGATACCTAAAGGCGATACAGGAAATCCAGACACGCAATCAGCTGTGCCATCAGCAAGTAATAAGTCTTGCCAGCAGGCATCATCATGGGCTGGAAATTCTAATGCGGCAAAATCGTATTTTGCCATCAAACCTGTCGGCTGCCAGTAATAAAATAAGAGTGGCTTATGCTGCTCAAAAGCAGAGGCAATTTCGGCATCAAGGGCTGCGCCTGTGCCGGGATGAGCATTGTTAAAATCACTCTCCAAGCCAGTATTTTTCAGCAATCGCGTATTAAAAATCTCACACGTCCAACCAGATGGACAGTTCATAAAGCGTGATTTACTAGGGTTTTCAGGGTCTTTAAACAGCTCAGCGTATTTAGGCAGATCTTGATAACGGCGTAGACCCGGGTTTTCGTCCAGTACATATTTAGGAACATACCAACCTTGAGTTGCACCGCCCTTAAGCGTGTCACCAATAACAGCGACTTTATTCTGCTCAATAGCTTGTGTCATGATGGGTGAGCGCCCTACCCACTGCTCTCCAATGATTTGGATATCATCTTGCGACAATGCCGTTTCAAGTGCAGGACCTGCTCCCGGCACCTCCTCTACCTGACAGCCATAGCCGCTCTCAATGATATATTTTAATACACCGCTTGTGAACTGACCACTCTCCCATGTCAATGCCCCAAATTTAATCGGTGCTTGGCATGTTGGCACAGCAGCTGATACTGGCAAAGACAGTAAAAGCGAGCTTACAAGCAATAAGCTAAATGCAATCCATTGGCGCACGGCGTTATCCTATTTATTATCTTTATTATCTTTATTATGAAAGCGGCTGTCATTAGCCTTACCTGAGCAATTAATAAGCCTATCATCTACTACTGATTTTTATCTAAAACAAACAAAACTATCGTTTAGTGTTACCACAAAGTGTAGCGATTTATAACACTGATAACAAATGATTCTTTAGACAAAAAAAATAGCACCTACCGTAGTAGATGCTATTGATGGATAAATGTGAATAAATACTATCTATTCAATAAGGCAACTATTTTAAACTACTATTTCAAAAACAGTGCCATTGCCTTTTTAAATAATCCACCATAGGGCGGTAACAATATATTTAGCCCATTCAATTTGGATTGTACAAAGATAGGTTTCATATGGCTCAAACGATCAAATCCAGCTTTACCATGGTAAGCGCCTGTACCTGAATCGCCAACACCGCCAAACGGCAAGTCATGCTGCGCTACATGCATAATCACTTCGTTGATACATAGTCCGCCCGATACCGTATTGGTGCGTACTTTATCGATATCACGGCTATTATCACCGAAGACATATAGCGCTAACGGTCGTGGACGGGCGTTAATAAATGCAATCGCATTATCAAGAGTGTCATAGTGCATGAGCGGTAAAACGGGTGCAAATATCTCGTTTTGCATCAAATCACTCTCAGGCGCAGGCTCGCTGACAATAACCGGTGGCATGAGACGCGTTTCAAGATTAGACGTCGCATCAGTGAGTCTATATACACCTTCACTGGATAAATTCTCTAAATAGCCTTTAACACGCTTGAACTGCTGAACATTAATAATGCGCGAGTAATCAGGATTGCTTTCAATATTGGGATAGTGTTTCTCCATCCACTCTCTTGCCAGATGCACAAATTCATCATGATGTTGGCGCTGAATCAGTACATAGTCAGGCGCGATACACGTTTGACCAGCATTTAAGGTCTTACCCATCATCACGCGATTGACAGCATTTTCTAAGTTAGCACCCTCTAGTACTATGACTGGTGACTTGCCACCGAGCTCAAGCGTGACCGGTGTTAGATTGGGTGCTGCCGCTGCCATTACCTTTTTACCAACAGCAGTAGAGCCAGTATAGAGCAGGTGATCAAAAGGCAGCTCACTAAAAGCCGCTGCAATCTCAACTTCACCGATGACCACACAAACCATATCTGCTGAAAAATAACGTGAAATGGTTTCTGCAAACGTTTGCGCAAATTGCGGCGCCGCTTCACTCATTTTAACCATGATGCGGTTACCAGCGGTAATCGCGTCAATCATCGGTCCTATCGCCAAGAATAAAGGATAGTTCCAAGGTACCATGATACCAACCACACCTAATGGCTGTGGCAAAATCTCATTATGGGCTGGCATATATAGTGCTGAAATCGATACTCGCTGCGCCTTCATCCACCTCTTACCGTGCTTTTTGGCATGACTGATACCCGTAAAGCTCGGAAACAGCTCGGCAAATTGAGTTTCTGATTCACTACGATAGCCAAAATCAGCACTGATAGCATTAGCAAGTAGCTGTTGATTGTCACTCAGCATTAGCTCTAGATTATCGAGTTGGTCTCTACGCGTTGCCCAATCATTGATAGGCTGAGTACGGCTTAGATTTTGCATGCGTGAAAACTGTGACTGCATATCTGCTACGGTTTTGATAATACTAAGCCCTTCGTGCTCATCGTATTTAGGATGCATCGCTTGAACCTGATTGTTTTGATCGCTGTCTGTCATATATCTTCCTTGTCGTATACGTGAGAGTCAGCACGTTTTGTCAAATTTAAGACTCTATAGCTATTATTAGACACTAAGAATCACTGATATCACTCTATTATCCTCATAAAAGCGTTATCTATGCAAAAAAGTCTAGTAGTGAATAAGGCTAAAACATCATTTTCTTAGATATTACTTTTGTTTAGTACCATTTAATGTAGCCCATTGATTCCTGAATGAACAGCATCTTTAATGCACCCATGCGTTTGTATACGATGCGTATCTGCTCACTACAAGGTGGCCTTTTGTGGCTATTTTATTCTTTTATATTTTTCCAGTTCAATATAATTAAAATTAAAATTTGGGCGGCAATATGAAAACTGCTACACTCAATGACAGTAATATTAACAATAGATAGCCCATTTTACATAACAAAAACATAAGACAGCCACTCTCATGCCAAATACTATGCAGGCGCTTCATACGCGACCACTTAATGAAAATCTCATCACAAAGTCACTCACTGCTGCTGACTATGTGGCTACTCTTGATGCCATGCTATCACGCACGTTAGAGCGTATCTCTCTTAAAAAAGAGCAAGGACTGCGTACGCCTGACGAGTTATGGATTGTCGATCACAATGACGTTTATACCCTTGGGCAAGCAGGTAAAGAAGAGCATATCCTGCAACGTACTAATACGCCTATCATCAAAACGGATCGCGGTGGTCAGGTAACATGGCATGGACATGGTCAGCTGGTTATGTATTGGCTGTTTGATTTGGACAGTATCAGCTGGAGTGTGCGCAATATGGTCTCACACGCTGAGCAAGCGATTGAGGATGTGGTCAATGACTGTCTCAAGAGCACAGCATCAACTGACACCAACCATATCAGCGCCCGTGCCCGCCGTGATGCCCCAGGTGTCTATCTATATGCTGATATGGCTACAGAAACGGACAGCGCTCCTACTAGTGATGAGATAGAAGTTGATAATACCATTATGATTGGCAAAATCGCGTCGCTTGGCTTTAAAATCAAGCATGGCTTTAGCTACCATGGTATTGCCATTAATTTAGATTGTGATTTATCAGCATTTAATGCTATCAACCCTTGTGGTTATGCTGGCATGCAAATGTTGCGTTTGGCGGATTTTGTTAATATGAACCAAGCGACCAATATACAGCCAAATAACCTACCGCTTACCGATGACAAAAAAACTCTTACCTACGAGCAATTTACGCAACAGCTCATCGACAATATCGCCCAGCGTCATGCAGGAGACATCCCATTGCGTGAATTAGCGCCAAAATAGGTATTTTTTGCATAATCCTTTTTTGCATAATATCGTGCGCGCTTAGACTTAAGCATTTTGAGAAAATTTGATTCAAACTTGTTATAATCGCACACGGTACAAATTGGGCGCAGTAACAAACCTTATACGCCGACTTTAACCCTTTACGATTCAAACATTCATAACAAAAGCAAATTGGAGTATTTTATGGCAGATTTTAACAAAATTTTGGACGCAGGCGATGTTGAGGGCGGCATTATTAATGTCGTAGTAGAAATCCCAGCTGGTAGTAGCCATAAAATTGAGTGGAATCGCGAGTTGGCCGTATTTGAGCTTGATCGTGTTGACCCACAGATTTTTGCCAAGCCTTGCAACTATGGTTTTATCCCACAAACTCTTGATGAAGATGGCGACGAGTTAGATGCGCTTATCATCACAGAACAGCCTTTACCGACTGGTATTTTCTTAAAAGCGAAAGTCATCGGTGTGATGAAGTTCGTTGATGATGGCGAAGTCGATGACAAAATAGTTGTCGTACCTGCTGACGACCGTGATACAGGCAATGCTTATAACAGTCTAGCGGACTTACCAAAGCAGCTGATCAATCAGCTAGAATTCCATTTCAGTCACTATAAAGACCTCAAAAAAGCAGGTACAACGGTGGTTGAATCTTGGGGTGACGTAGAAGAAGCCAAAGAAGTCATTAAAGAGTCTATCCAACGCTGGAAAGATCTATAAATTAAAATGAAATAAAATTGATAACAGTACCGCAGATATGATGATAACTGCGGTATTTTTTTGCTTGAATTTTGACTGTACAACAAGGTTATAATACCCCAATCTACTTATTATCATGTTCAAATAAGGACAGTCATGTTTGATTCTGATTCAGGCTCAAAACCTGCCAAAGTAAAATTACCGAAAACGGTTGTTATGATGGTCGAAAAAGGCAATCTGGTCATGGCAATTAAGACGTTAGCCGCTGACGAAAATATCAGTATGGATGCTGCAAAATCTCGCATCGATGCATACGAGCTTGCTCTCAAAAATCAGCAGCAACAAAAATTAAACAGTATCGCTAATAAACAAGGGATTCCTAGTCAAGCCATGAGCTTCGACAGAGAACAAGCCGAGGACGATACTGAGCGCTTGATTAAGAGTAAAGTAAAAAGCACACCAACGGAGCAAAGCTTCCAAAGCCTACAAGAAGGCGTTGACGGTCAGCTCAATGATTTAGGCTATAAAAAACCCCTACTGCCCTACTGGGCAAAGCGACTACTCATCATTGCTATCATTATGGCTGGGTTATTTTGGATAATGTGGCGTGTGTTTGGCTAGCCTATTCTAAATGGTTCCAATATAGCGGTCTGTTTTAAGTGGTCTGTTAATAGGTTTGAAAGGTGAAAACACTGGTTCCCTTGGGGTATACATAAAATAAAATATTGAGGAATCTATCGGTAAAGTAAAGAACCGTCATTTTCCCCATAAATCGATTTTGTTTTAAACAGTTTTACTATTATGCTGATCAGATAGTCGACGTCTAATAAGCCAAACAACAATCATGACTATGGCAAGTAATAAGAAAACCTTAGAGTAAGGCGCTAGCATAGCTGCAATGACCTCATAGTTTTTACCCAAGTAAAATCCTGAAAGAGTCAATATTGTCGTCCAAATACTTGCCCCTAAAGCCGTTAATATTACAAAAGAAACCAGCGACATTTTATTCATCCCTGCAGGAATGGAAATTAGTGAACGAATACCAGGCACCATGCGACCAAAAAAAACCGCTTTTTTACCATGTTTATCAAACCAAACATTGGACGATAAAATATCCTCAGGCTTAATAAACACGTATTTGCCGTACCTTTTAGTAAAAATCACTAGTCGCTCTTCATTGAATAAAGATCCTAGATAGTAGAGAGGTAGAGCGCCTAAAACGCTGCCAAATGTACCTGCTGCTATGACCAATAGTATATTTAAATCACCTTTAGCTGACGCAAAACCTGCTGCTGGCATAATTAGCTCAGAAGGTATAGGTGGAAAAACATTTTCAGCAAACATGGCAAATATAATGCCAAGATAGCCAAACTTTGCCATAATAACTAGCACCCATTCACTCATTTGATGCATTGGTTTACCTTATCTTGTTAGTGATTTATTTACCATTTAAATAGGTTCAAATAGTAATATGTCATTAGCTTTTCTAAACTAAAATTGGTGTAGATGAAAAGAAATAAAATCTGTATATTAGATTTTCTTCTTAGGGCTTTGGCACTGATATAACGGCATATCAATTGCAGCTAAATATCATAGCGACCCCTATTATTATACTTGAGGAACATTGTGGAAACCATCGGCACCCCTTGGCTATATGCCATTTTTTTTGTAATAGTCGCAGTTATGTTACTGATCGACTTTTTAGGCTTTAAACACAAAGATATCCCAGAGAGTTCCAACGTAGACGTAGTAAAAAATCAACACCAACCTGTATCTATTAAATTGGCTGCGCTATGGAGTATCGCTTGGGTCAGTGTATCTGCTTTATTCGCAGGCGGATTATGGTGGTATTTAAATGCAAATTTGGGTACAGCAGTTGCTAACCAAAAAACTTTAGAGTTTGTGACTGGTTATTTAATCGAAAAATCACTAGCGATTGATAACGTGTTTGTCTGGCTCATGATTTTTGGCGCGTTTGCTGTTCCACCTGCATTACAGCGTCGTATCCTATTATATGGCGTGATAGGCGCTATTGTTTTACGTACTATTTTTATTCTTGCAGGCGCATGGCTCATTCAAGAGTTTTCATGGATACTTTATATATTTGGTGCGTTTTTGGTTTATACCGGCTATAAGTTTTTAAAAGGTGGCCATGACGAACCTGTCGACCTTGAAGAAATGAAGCTATTAAAATGGCTGCGTCGCCATATGCGCATTACGCCCACGATGCGAGGCGAAAAGTTTTTAGTGCGTGAAAACGGTCTATTGTGGGCGACACCTATGTTGGTAGTGTTGATTTTAGTCGAAATCTCTGATGTTATTTTTGCAGTTGATTCTATTCCGGCTATTTTTGCTATTACCACTGATCCATTCATTGTATTAAGCGCCAACTTATTCGCTATTCTAGGTCTACGTGCTATGTTCTTTCTATTAGCCGGCGCAGCAGCCACAATGCACTACTTACCATATGGGCTAGGTGTAATCATGACCTTTATTGGTATAAAGATGCTTCTACTTGAGGTCTATCATGTACCAATTGCAGCTTCTTTAAGCTTTATTGCAATAGTGCTTGTTATTACTGCATTGATGTCATGGCGTTATGCTAAAAATAATCCGCAGGCGCAGATATAAACCAATATAGTACTAACTTGGTAAGCGCTTGATGCCAAGTTGGTACTAAATATATCAAGTCCCTCTAATATTTTCTAAATACTAAGAATTGAAGCAAGGAATAAAGCTTACAGTAATAGGAATTAAGATAGTCATGATGGATGTCTTAATTTCCATTACGTATATGCTTAAGAGCACATCTGCATTTTTTTAATGAGTTAGTTCATCAACATATCTCTTGTAACAAAAGGCTTAAGTTCTCATTAGGAAACCGTCCTTCTTCCCATAACGAGCCTTATGTTAAATAGAAATCCACCGCCTACCTATTTATTAATATTTTAAGGCACTAAAAAAGGATACCGAAGTATCCTTTTTGATTTTATGTTAGCGCTAATAGAATACTATTCTAGTGATGCTCACCCGGTAAGATTCTGGCAAAGGCACGTTGAGCAAGGTTTGGTTTTTTATCTGTGGTCTGAGCGGCACGAGTGCTCGGGAAAATGCGATAACCCATCGATTGAATACCAACGTTAATCGCTGGTGCTAATGAATAAGTAGCCGACGCAAACTTGCCCATGTTACTGGCAATACTGTTTGGTTTATGAACAATCGCTTTGGCGACCATCATTGCGGCCTCATCTGGCATAAGCGCTGGCATATAACGATAAAGCTTAGTTGGCTCAATCATCGGCGTGCGTACCAATGGCATAAAGATATTGGTTATCGTCACATTATCGCCTTTGACTTCGGCAGCTAGACAACGGCTAAAGGCATCCAAGGCCGATTTTGAGGCGACATACGCGGCAAAACGCGGACTGTTTGCCAATACGCCAATGGATGAAATATTAACAATTTGACCCGTTTGACGTTCAATCATCGTCGGCAAAAACCCAAGAATGATTTTGACTGCGCCAAAGTAATTAATATCCATGGTACGCTCAAAATCATGGAAACGTTCAGTGGATTCGTGAACCGAGCGTCGAATCGAGCGACCGGCATTATTTACCAAGACATCAACGTGACCAAAGTCCGCCAAAATTTGCTTGCTAACTTTTTCAATGGCATCCATATTGGTCAAATCACAAGGATAATAACTTGCCTTACCACCAAGCTCTTCGATACTTTCTTTAACCGCTTTTAGCTTCTCTTCAGTACGTGCCAACAAAATGACATGAGCACCACATTCACTAAGCAAAAAAGCAGTACGCTCACCAATACCGCTTGATGCCCCCGTTATAATAATATTTTTGTCTTGAACTGCTTTACCGATTGCTTTTTTTGAGGGGTTAGCCATGAAACATCCTTTTAAAAATTAGACTTCCGTTAATATTTACCTAAATCATAACAAAGAAATATAGGTTAAAGGAAATAAATAAGCAATAAAGCCAGTTTAACTGGATAGACATTCTTACTAGATGAAGTATGGATCACTTTGTGCTCGACATATGCTCTTCATTGTTTATTCATGAGCATTCAAAAAATCCTCTACCACACGGAACTGTCCGGCGGTACTTTCCTCACCATACATGGCTTGCCTAAAGGCGTTAGAGTTCGGAATACCGGTGGTATACCAAGCAATGTGCTTGCGAGCAATACGGCAGCCTGAGTATTCACCATAAAAACCGTATAGCTCTTCTAAATGTGTCAGTACAATTCCTTTTATCTCGCTAACACTGGGTGATGCCAGCGTCTCACCTGTGCGCAAAAAATGCTCGATATCGCGAAATATCCATGGTTGTCCTTGTGCAGCGCGTCCAATCATCACCGCATCGCAGCCGGTCAGCTCATAAACACGCTGCGCTTTTTGCGCACTATCGATATCACCATTGGCAATTACTGGAATACTGATGCTTTCTTTGACTTCACGAATCAGCTCATAGCGCGCCTCTCCGGTATACATATCTTCACGCGTACGCCCATGGATGGCAATAGCAGCTATACCCGCTTGCTCTGCTCGCTTTGCAACACGCAAAATATTTTCACGGCCATTCTCATAGCCCAAGCGCGTTTTTAAAGTAACGGGCGCATCGACGGCATTCACCGCAGCATCTAGCAAGCGCGCAACCAAATCCTCATCTTGCAATAGTGCAGAGCCTGCCAATTTACGGCAAACTTTTTTGGCAGGGCAGCCCATATTAATATCAATAATTTGTGCACCATTATCAATCTGATAACGCGCCGCTTCTGCCAATTTATCAGGTTCAGCTCCAGCAATTTGTGCCGAAATTGGCGCGATTTCATTATCAAAATTGGCACGATAGAGCGATTTTTTGCGCGCATACAATGCCGTATCAGCGATAATCATTTCACTGACTGCATGACCTGCACCAAAAGATTTGCACAATCTGCGAAAAGGGTTGTCTGTCACGCCAGCCATCGGTGCAACTATCAAACGGTTCTCAATCGTCAAGCCGCCAATCACGAGTGGCTGCAATAAAGGGTGGTCTGAGGTAGGATTAGACGAAGGTAAAACTGGAGAATCAATAGACATAAAAAACGGCTTGATTGGCAATGAAAACAAGCCGTTATTCTAAGGATTCGTGCGCATATTGCAAGGGATTACGTAATCATTTGCTCAGCTCATAAAGTTTATCAACATTGAATGTCCTGTTTAATATACCTATTTATCAAACACACTGCCCTGCTCAAGCGTTATATCTTCATCATGCTCTTGCATACGCCACGGTAGAATATCTGGTGAAACATTGACAAAGTGTAGATATTTCTCAAACTGATCGATAATGTCATTAATAATCGACACTGATTCATAACCATATAAATCATAGGTCTGACCACCACGGCGCAAATACACTTCAGCACGGTAATGGTGCTCTTGCGGCAATTTGTTTGCCATATCTTCCGTATAATAATCAGGAATATCATGCTCTGATAAGCGAACCTCGTACCAGAACTCCACATTATCGCCACTTCTCAATTCTAATACAGCGCGGTTATTGATCTCATCATAATTCACATCAGGTAACCAACCTGTATCGGCGAACTTCTCAGCCACTTCGTTCATAGAAGATAAAATTGTTCCTCTGATATAACTAAGCACTTTATCGCGTGTTGGCTGCTCAGTCATATAATCAATACGCTCGCGCCAAGCCTCTAGTTTCAGTAGATGCGGCGGCAAATGGTTATCGTTACCTAAACTCTGGTTACGATGACCTTCAATACGTAGCGCTCGCCACATGCCAAATATCGAAATCAATATAATAACGGCAAAGGGTAAGGCGCTGATAATAGCAGCAGTCTGCAATGCTGTCAGTCCACCAGCTACCAGTAAAGCCGCGGCAACTGCCCCTTCAGTCACTACCCAAAAGGTACGTTGCCACCATGGCGTATCACTGCGTCCACCCGCTGCAAGAGAGTCAATCACCAACGACCCTGAATCTGATGAGGTCACAAAAAAGGTAATAATTAATAGTACTGTTAATGACGACACTATCTGAGTAAAAGGCAAGTTCTCTAATAATTTAAATAACGCAATTGCTTGGTTGTTCTGCACTTCAGTAATGAGTGCATCGTAGCCATCAACCATAATCATATGGAGCGCTGTATCACCAAAAACCGCGAACCAAAAGAATGTAAAGAAGGTTGGTACTAACATCACGCCTAATACAAACTCACGGATAGTACGACCCCGACTAATCTTGGCAATAAACAATCCGACAAAGGGTGCCCAAGCAATCGTCCATGCAAAGATAAAGAGTGTCCAACTGCCGATCCAATCACTCGATTGATAAGCCTGTAAACTAAAAGTACGCTCAACAATATTGCCTAAATAGCTGCCCGTGTTTTCCATAAAGGCGTTTAGAATAAAGATGGTTGGACCCACGATAAAAACAAACAGCATCAGCCCCGTTGCTAACATCATGTTCAAAATTGAGAGTCGCTTTACCCCTTTATCCATGCCAGCGAGAACAGATGCCAAAGCTGCTAGTGTCACCAGCGCAATGATAATCACCTGAACTGTAATACTAACAGGTATCGTATTTGGTAATAGATAATTTAACCCGGCATTGATCTGTGATACAGAAATCCCCAAACTGGTTGCGATACCAAACATCGTGCCCACAATGGCAAACACATCAACAGTATGTCCAATCGGACCATAAATTTTATCACCAATGAGTGGATATAGTGTTGAGCGCATTGACAAGGGCAAGCCATGACGAAAAGAGAAATATGCCAGTGACAGACCAACCACGCCATAGATCGCCCAAATATGAAAACCCCAGTGAAAATAGGCAATTTGCATTGCTTCTTTTGCGGCCTCAATAGTCTGCGGCGTTGAGAGTGGCGGACTGGCAAAGTGTATGACTGGCTCTGCTACGCCGTAAAATAGTAAAGCAATCCCATACCCTGCAGAAAACAGCATGGCAAACCACTCAAGAAAATTATACTCAGCCTGAGCATGATCTGGTCCCAGTTTAATACTGCCATAAGACGAAAACGCCAAGACAAGGATAAACATCAAAAATATAGCGACTGCTAACATATAGAACCAGCCGAAAGTCTCAGTGGTAAAATTCAGAACGGTGCTAAATAGTTCCCCAGCAGACTCAGGATTAATGGCAGTACCAATCACTAATAGCAGCATAATGGCTGCTGCCGGCACGAAGACGGGCAAAAGAATAGTGGAACGGGAGGATTTGTTCTTCATAAGCAGATTCTTATATTAACGATCAAGTAGACTTAATGTTTACCACAAACCGATTACTAACCCCAGTATTGCTGCCCATTTGTCACATTACTTGAACTATTGTTACAGCACTATTACCTAAAAACAAAAAAGGCAACTTGTTAGTTGCCCTTTTATTATTATCTAAAGAGTAAGTACTATCTGTTCTTTTAACTCAGAACAACGATAGACGTTTTTAAAATTACGCAGTAATAATCGCTGCCAGTTGTTCAGCTGTTTTTGCAAGCTCGGCATGATCTGCTTGTGTGACGGCATGGCGACCAAGCTCATGAATACTAGAAGGAATCAGGTGCACATGATAATGAAACACCGTTTGCCCCGCTTCTGCACCATTTAGCTGCATTTGGACAATGCCTTCACGATTAAATACCTGACGTTGGGCTTCCATGACTTTTTTAGCCGTCATCAACACAGCTGCCGCATATTCAGGTTCAAGATCAGCTAAGTCCACCGCTTTTTGCTTAGGAATGACCAAAACATGCCCCTTTGCTTGTGGCATGATATCCATAAAAGCAAGAGTCTTATCATCTTCATAAACTTTATGATAAGGGATATCGCCATCGAGCATTTTGGCAAAAATATTATCGTCTTTATAAGTAGTTTGCGGATTGGCTTGGCTCATTATCTTATTCCTTTAACCTGTATTATTATTGAATCAAAGTTAGTATTGTTTGGATAGCGAGTATTAAACGAATACTTACACCATTAAATATAGTGGACGAAATCTCACTTAAGTACAAGTATCAGATAATCACTGATTGATCTTCATGAACTAACTTGCTGCTCTCGTTGATGATTAAATTATTGACGAGCCATGCGCGATAAATGTTATATTAATCTACTCTCTCGATGACCTTACCATGATGGATTTGACTGCCTTGCCAACTCAATTATCTAATAATACTGACGCTCATACGCAGTCTATCAATGACGCTACCATAAACGATGGTGAGCATGAGCAAACGCTTGGGGCAAATAACCCTCCAGCTACTGACCCAAATGCCATTATATTAGCGCAAGCATTGACTGATAAAGCCATCAGTTGGCGTATTCATAACTGTAAAATCAGTCAAAAGACCATCACTCAAGACTTACCGCTGCCATTTTTATATCATTATGACAGTTTGGACGATGTCGTTAAGCAGACCTATCCTTTAACCCCAAAGCTACTGGCACAATTTAATACACCGATGACAGCGCAAGAAGCTGCCAAGCTAATTGGTATCGATGAAGCACTCATATCCAATCCGTGGCATGTCAAGGTGATTGGCTCATTGGTGGTATTTAGCGAAGCATTACAACTCGCTGTGCGTTTGCATTGGACCAATACTGGTAAAGAGACGCAGCAGATTTATACTAAAGATAAAGATGATGCTATCATTGCAGCCTTTAAAGAATGGCAGTTTTTTGGTCGTATTGATATCCTGTATAAAAACAACAAACAAGCACTGATTAGTATTGACGAGCTGAGCATTGATACAGAAACCAATCAGCCGCTACCATTGACGATAGAAGCCAATATGGAGTATCAATACCTACCAGCGACTCACGCCTTAGTCGTCATTGCCAAGCTAGAAGCAGATAAAGCTGAACTCCCTTGGTTTGAAACCGCTATTTTGGAGCGCATTGCATAAATGATTGACCCTTAAGTCTTTTTTGTTATAGGTTAATTATTTTCAGTTACTCATATCTAATGGTATGGTAACGACTTAGTATTATTCACTAGTACTCGCCCGGTATAAAAAGCACACTATCAACATTGCAGCGGATGCTGCACATATTAATAAATCTCGCTCATTTGTAAGGAATACCACATGGATTACAATTCAAAAACCTCTACCGGCGGTCGTAATATGGCAGGTGCTCGTGCCCTGTGGCGCGCAACTGGCATGACTGATGGCGACTTTGGCAAACCTATTATTGCAATTGCCAACTCTTTTACCCAGTTTGTACCCGGCCATGTGCATTTAAAAGATTTGGGACAAATGGTTGCACGCGAGATTGAAAAAGCGGGTGGCGTGGCAAAAGAATTTAATACCATTGCTGTTGATGATGGTATTGCCATGGGTCATAGCGGCATGTTGTATTCACTACCGAGTCGAGATTTGATTGCTGATTCTGTCGAGTATATGGTCAATGCCCACTGCGCCGATGCGCTAGTATGTATTTCTAACTGCGATAAAATCACTCCGGGTATGTTGATGGCAGCCATGCGCCTCAATATCCCCGTCGTCTTTATTTCAGGTGGCCCAATGGAAGCGGGTAAAATTATCGCCAGCACGGTCGCACACAGTCATAATAATGATGGTAGTAGCGACGTCCATAGCACTGACAGTAAAGGTAATGCCATTCGTAAGCTTGACCTCGTTGATGCGATGATGGACGCGGCCGATGATAGCATTAGTGATGAAGATGTCGCTGCTATTGAGGCCTCAGCGTGCCCGACTTGTGGGTCGTGCTCTGGCATGTTCACTGCCAACTCGATGAATTGCTTGACCGAAGCATTAGGATTGGCATTACCGGGTAATGGCTCGCTATTGGCAACCCATTCGCTACGTCGCGAGCTATTCCTAGAAGCGGGTCGTACTATCGTGTCACTAGCCAAACGTCGCTACGAGCAAGATGATGATTCAGTCCTACCGCGCTCTATCGCTACTAAAGCCGCGTTTGAAAATGCCATGACTTTAGACATCGCCATGGGCGGCTCTACCAATACTATTTTGCATTTGCTTGCTGCTGCACATGAAGCCGAAGTCGACTTCAAAATGCACGATATTGACCGTTTAAGTCGTGGCGTCCCTTGTTTGGCTAAAGTTGCCCCTGCTTCACAAAAGTATCATATGGAAGATGTGCATCGTGCTGGTGGTGTCTTTGCGCTATTGGCCGAGCTTGACCGTGCTGGTTTGCTGCATACCGATTTGCCAACTATCCATAGTGCCACGATGAAAGAAGCGATTGATAAATGGGATATTATGAATCCTGACAATCTTGAAGCACGTGCACGCTATATTGCAGCCCCTGGTGGCGTACGGACGACTGAGGCTTTCTCACAATCAAAAGAATGGTCAAATCTGGATGTGAACCGAGAGTCAGGCTGTATCCGAAGTGCCCAACATGCTTATTCAACTGATGGCGGTCTTGCCGTTCTATACGGAAACATTGCTGAGCGTGGCTGTGTGGTCAAAACTGCCGGCGTTGATGACAGCATCTTGGTTTTCACCGGACGTGCACGCATCTTTGAATCACAAGATGATGCAGTAGCAGCGGTGCTTGATGATCAAATCGTCGCAGGCGATGTAGTTATCATCCGTTTTGAGGGTCCAAAAGGCGGTCCTGGTATGCAAGAGATGCTCTACCCGACGACTTATCTAAAATCTAAAGGCCTAGGCAAAGAATGTGCGCTGCTTACAGATGGTCGCTTCTCTGGTGGGACATCAGGCTTGTCTATTGGTCATGCCAGCCCAGAAGCCGCTGAAGGCGGCGCCATTGGCCTAGTGCAAGAAGGCGATACTATCCATATTGATATCCCAAACCGTACCATCAATATGCAGGTCAGTGATGAAGAGTTAGCTGCTCGCCGCGAAGAAATGGAAAGTCGTGGACGTGATGCTTGGAAACCCGTTAGCCGTGAGCGTCATGTCTCTCCTGCTTTACGTGCCTATGCTGCAATGACCACCAGTGCCGATACGGGCGCTGTACGTGACGTCAGCCAAGTTGAACGTTAGACAATAATATTTAAGTACCCTTCTTGAACTGAATTTATTAAGCCTGCGCAATGCAGGCTTTTTTTCACCAAAAAACAACGTATCTGTCTATTTAATCACTATCTGATAACGATTTTTTGCGATATTTAGATGTTTTTACCGTCATTATAAACGGCTACTAAGTGTGACTTTTTTAAACTTTAAATTAAATATAACAGCGTGCACCAACCTCATGATTGAAAATTACAATTTATTCTTATTGGTTTGCGGCATTGCCTTCGTATTCGGTGCGCTATTTCCGATTATCTTTAAACGCACGCCTATCTCCTTGCCCATGCTGCAATTAAGCTTTGGTTTGATGATGGGCTATTTTTGGACAAGTTTGGCATTTTTGAACCCTATCGATAATGGACTGATTATCGAAAAACTGACTGAAATCGTAGTGTTGGTTTCTTTGGTCGGTGCGGGTATCAAGATTGATACTGAGCTGTCTTGGCGATTATGGCGTCCGACGATGCGCCTACTCCTGATTACCATGCCCATCGGTATCTTTGCGATGGCAGTATTAGGTTACTATGCCTTTGGTATGACAATAGGTGCTGCGATTTTACTCGGCGCTGTCCTTGCCCCAACGGATCCGGTATTGGCCTCTAGCATTCAAGTTGGACCGCCCAATACCGGAGGTGAAGATACACCACGCTTTACCTTAACCTCAGAGGCAGGGTTAAATGATGGGCTTGCCTTCCCTTTTGTATATCTTGCGATTAAGATCGCAGAAGCCTATAGCGAAGGAGAGCGTTTTACGGGCGATATGCTGTGGTCTTGGTTTACCCATGATGTATTGTGGAAGATTGGCGCAGGGTTACTGGTCGGCATCTTCGTTGGCAAAGTCATGGCAAAGTTGGTGTTCTCAAAGTATAGCCGTGAGACGACTATGTCTCAAGGTTATGTGGTCATTGCCTTAACTTTGGTGGCATATGGATTGGCAGAATACGTCCATAGTTATGGCTTTATTGCCGTGTTCGTCGCGGCATTTGCGTTCCGTCGTTCAGAATCTGAACACACTTACCATCATAAATTACATGATTTTGCTGAGCAATCAGAAGGTTTACTCATGTCACTGGTGCTTGTCATCTTTGGCATGTTCCTTGGACAAGGTCTACAAGCTGGCGTTGAGCTAACATGGCGCGTCTATATCGTCAGCTTTACTTTTTTATTATTGATTCGTCCGCTTGGCGGCTTTATTGCCTTATCAGGGCTGAATCTACCGCGTACTGAAAAATACGCCATATCAGCCCTAGGTATCCGCGGCATCGGTACCCTGTACTACTTATCTTATGCACTCAACCAAGGGTTTTTTAATGATGAAGATGCCCTTAAACTTTGGATAGTGTGCTCAATTGTAATTTTAGCGTCTATTTTTATACATGGTCTAACAGCAAAACAGCTGCTTAAAATGACACCAAACAAAGCGCAATAATAAGATGAACAGTATTTCTTTAACTAAAAAATGCTATTTATAAAGCAATAATGCTGATTAAATCTCAGCATCAATTAGACCTAGTATGGCTTCCGTCAGCGCAAACTGGCGGATATCATTGAGCATGGTCACATCAAAATTATGGACAAAGGCAAACGATAGCTGCCGCTCAGGGTCGCACCATGCAACCGAACCGTTATAGCCCATATGTCCAAAACTTTGTGGCGCATGAAATTTTGTATCGTGAGTGTTTACCTCAAAACTATCGCTATCACAGATACTAAAGCGGCGATGATAACCCAAGCGCCAATCCATATGGGCTGGCATAACGGCATCCATACCAGTGACTTGCGGCGTTGATAGCTGCTTAAAAGTTGTTTCATCAATGAGTGTTTTCCCTTGCCACATACCACCATTAGCCAACATCGCATAAATCGTCGCCAGTGCATGTGCTGATGCGACGCCATTGGCAGCAGGGATAGTAGCTTGTAAAGTCTGCGGATGGTAATAGTCAATCGGCTCTTTGCTCGCAAGTAACAGGGCTGCTTTATAGTTTTTAAGATTCAGCTGACTGTTATCAAAGTATAAACGGTTGATTTGTGCCGTATCCAATGTTGGCAATACTTTCCCTCTCTGCTCTTTATTATCAGCTGTTACTGATTGGATTACATACTGATTGGCTGCTTGTTGTTGCCAGCAGGCATAGCTTGGTAAATCGCTATAAGTTTGCAAGGTATCTACTGAATCTGGTTTTAAAACTGGTTTATGACGGCGGGAACGTGACTGCGGTTGTGAGCTTTCTTGTGCATTTTCTGACACTTCTTCTACTGACTCAAAGTTTTTAACCAATCGCGCAACCTTGTCGACCTGATTTTCTGGTACACCAAAGTAGCAGCTGTTGGCAATACCTAATGGCTCTGTTAGATAATGGCGTAATGCTTGAGCCAGTGGCATCGCAGTAACGGCTTCTATCATGCCGCCCAGCACCCAACCATAGACCAAGGCACTGTAAGCACTGTCGTATAATTCCGCCTGCTCAGGGGCAGTCACAGGCATTGCTGCAATTTTCTCTAGCATCATATTCCAATCAAGGACAGTTTCATTATCGAGGTCAATACTTTGAATCGAAAATAGATCGGCTTGATGCGACATCACACTGCGTAAAGTAATTTTCTCTTTATTTTGCGCGCCAAATGCTGACCAGTAATAGGCAATCGGTAGGTCATAATCCAGTTTTTTCTGTGATACCAATACATGAACCAGTGTCGTCAAGATGCCTTTACCAGTCGAAAAGTTCAATGATAAAGTATCTGGATTCCATGATAAATCAGCACGTGCCAGTCCCACACTTGCCTGTGCGATACATTTGCCAGCTTTATAAACCACTAATGCGCCGCCTGCCGGCGCATCATCAAGCTGCAAATCTGTTAGCAACTGTTGAAGGCGACGTTGGATATGATTGTCAGTATATGTACCTACGGTAGCGTTTTGCTGGGTAGCTGTAGAGATGCTTTCATTATTATTTTTCATAAGTGCCCTGTTCTATTTTATATTTATGAAGTTATTCAGTTTAAAGCCTGTCATACATCTTATCAGCATAAAAAATCTCTATCCTCCAAAATATTTTTATAATGTATCACACAATAAAAAAGGCAACCCTAAGGTCGCCTTTTTTATTGTTAGGGATATTTATGATTTAACGCGGTACTAGCAATCGATTATGAACCTCTTCTGCAAGTTTAGTCAAACCATGACTACGCCCACGCTCCATAGCCGTATCCATTTTACGTCCACGTAACCAACCAGCCCGTAAGGCTATGGCAGCGCCAACACGATTGCCAGAGCCACAATGCATGGCAATTTTTTTGCCATGATGCTGACGTAGTATGTTATCAAACGCCAGTATTTTAAGCTGTTTCAAGTCAGCAGTACCATTGATAGGTAAATGCTCGTATTGCATGCCTGCCTGCTCTACAGCTGTACTTTCATCGAATTTCAGCTCTTCATCAGGCTGCAAGTTAATAACCAACTCAACTCCAGCTGCTGCCAATGCGGCCACCTTTTCATCATCAAGCGCACCGCATACGATGGTATTTTCATCAGGACGAAAATATGGCTCAAATATGGTGGCAAGATCGATGCCATTATCGTTGCCATTATCGTTGCTACTAGTGTCGGCACTGCTAGCATCAGCAACTGTTGCTTTGTCTACCGCAGCTGAATGAGCAGAGCATTCGGTGCTTTTTGAATTTTCATGTAAAGTCATAAGGATAAATGTGTTCAATAGTAATGATTTTTGATATAAAAATTATATTTTACTTTGCTTCATCCTGCAAGGTAATCACACCAGCAAGATGCGGCTTGTCATTTTTTGCACTAAACAAACCAAACTGGCAAGTATCTTCTGCGCCTTTTAACTGAGCAAGTGGATCAGCGATAAGCTCTACTTCAGATGGTAAGAAAATAGGCAGCTTAAATGACACCTCAACCGTACAAGCATCAGGCAGCTCGCCCATCATCGCCAAACACTTAGCTTTTGACCACATACCATGAGCAATAGCTTTTGGAAAACCAAAGGCACGCGCTGATAATGGATGCAAATGTATCAGGTTAAAATCACCAGAGACAAACGCATAACGGCGACCGATATCTTCTGGCACTTCAAAAATACTGTGAACACCCTCTTCATTGATTGATGGCTTAACGGCTACTGGACGCGGCGTACTCTTTTTGTCCTTACTGCTGGCAGGTTTTTTGCTGCGTGATAGATAAGTCGACGTGCCTTCCCAAATGATTTCGTCTTCTGCTTTTACCGTGGTGACAAAATCAAACTGCTGACCTTGGGCATGGTCACGCAAATTATCAAACATCACTGACATAGCAACTGTTTCACTCTGCTCAATGGCACGATACTGGGTCACGCTGTTATCGACGTGAACCAGTCCTAGCATAGCAAATGGAAATGGCTCTTTGACCATCATATTCATCTGTAATGCCTGTGACAGCACCGAAAAATACGTAATTGGCACATTGCCATCGTCTGCAAAGCCGCAAATTTTACGATAATCATTTAGATTACTTTGATCGACATGCAAATCATCTACAAAATACGTCGCTTGCGGCAACTCATCGCGGCTAACTTTACCATTATTACCGATAGGCAATAGGCTTTTGACAATATTTGCATAGGTAGTATGCGCTTTGGGCAATGCATCATAATGTTTGTCTGACATAATACATCCTAAGTTGGGATTGAGTAGTTTTTTGATGGCATTTAATATGCTATGAATTCGATGACTAAAATATAAGATGAAATCCTAAAATAGGCGCAACGGTGTTTGGCTTATTGTCACTTTGTTTTTATCATAAAAAAGCCACCCTTGGGCAGCTTTATTACAAGTTATGAGCAGTTTTTTCGTAAGCATATGTGAAGTAACCTCAATACCTTGCTTAATAAAAGCAATCAGCGACCAGCTTTATGGCTCACATATCCCTCGTTATTATCTGCATTTTCATATGGTATTAGGACAATTATGCACCCAATAAGCTTTGACCACAAACGCGGACAACGTTGCCATTTAGACCACCAGAAGCAGGCGATGCAAACCATGCGATGGTTTCTGCAACATCGACTGGTAAACCGCCTTGGCTCATCGAGTTCATACGACGACCTGCTTCACGGATAGCAAATGGAATCGCTTCAGTCATTTGCGTTTCGATAAATCCTGGCGCAACTGCATTGATGGTCATGCCTTTTGCATTGTCTTCTAGCTGCTTGGCGGTTGCATTGACTAAACCAATGACACCAGCTTTTGAAGTCGCATAGTTGGTTTGACCCAAGTTGCCAGCGATACCTGAGATTGATGACACACAGACGATACGTGCAGCATCTTTTAGTACATCGTTATCTAGTAAATAACGGTTGAGCTTAGCGATACTGCCCAAATTGATATTGAGCACCATATCCCACTGTTTATCATCCATGTTTGCTAGTGTTTTATCGCGTGTGATACCAGCATTATGAATCACTGAATCCAAACCACCACGTTTTTGTGCAGCTTCTGCGATTTCTTTACCAGCATCAGCACTGGTAATATCCACCGTCAAAGCCGAACCACTAATTTCACTTGCCACTTTCTGCAAGTCAGCTTGCTGCTGTGGTACATCTAAACAAATAACATGCGCCCCTTCACGAGCCAATACACGGGCAATTGCTTCACCAATACCGCGACTTGCGCCAGTGACTAGCATGGTTTTGCCACCTAGTGGTTGGTTCCAATCGACATCGACATTGGAACCATTACTGACACGTACGACCTGTCCTGACACATAAGCTGAACGCGCTGACGTGAAAAAACGTAGCGTTGAGTCTAAATTCTGCTCTGCGCCTGCTTCCACATAGATAAGCTGTGCAGTAATACCACGTTTAAACTCTTTACCAACTGATTTTACAAAACCTTCAAGGGCACGCTGCGCCAATGCGGCTTCGATATCAGTCAACGCTTCTGGTGGACGACCAATGACGATCACTCGACCTGATTTTTCGACACGGCGCGCAACGCTATGAAAGAACTCGTACACTTGTTTGAGCTCTTCAGCATTGCTAATATTGCTGGCATCAAACAATAAAACTTTAAACTTATCATCACTGCCAGTATTGGCTTTGGCTTTGACGCCTGCATCCGACAGGGTATCTTTTACGTCATCACCACTATTTACAAAGATTTCCGTATGCAGCTCTGACAAAATACGAGCCACTGACGCACTAACTGCGTTATCGCCACCATTAGCACGACCAACCAGCACGCTGCCACGTACCAAAGGTTGACCACTATCAAAACGGTCAAGATCTACTGGCATTGGTAAGCCCAAATTCTTTGCGACCTTTTTACCAATAGACGACTGAACAAAATCACCATAACGGTCTGACATAATATAATCCTTTAATTGATGAGTAAGATAATAGTAAACAAGAATAAAATGTATCTATGATGAAATGCGCGCTACTAAAGTGCATTGATTATAAAAACTACCTGTATAAAGCGACATTAACATCATCATTTATAAATAATAAGTACTTATTAAATAGGTTAGAAACGGTCTTAACTATACACATTCATACCGAATAAGTCCAAAAACCACTAATGTCCATAGCAATATGTAGACAAGCCAGTATACAAGATGGTCTATTTTTCTGCCGTTAAAGGATTTTGGTTTGTGCTAAAATAAGACCTATAAGTTATAGAAAATCCATTTATCGATAACAATATATTATCAAACCTACGATTATGCAATGCTTTTAATCAGTACTAGCCAGTTTATAAAGCTTGTATTTATCCTTGTAAACACTGCAATATCTACGGTTAAGCGTCACATCGTTTGCTAAAGATATACAGTAAGGTTATAAAAAGCGTCTTATGCTGTATGACAATAATGTGTAATATATATCGCAATAAATGGTAATACGTATCTAGAGTATTTTAGGTGTTTTTAGAATAAAGACTTCTATTATTTAAATATTTTTTTGATAACTTCCCTCTTCTATTTCTACCCATATTTTTTAAGGATAATATTATGAGTAACAAAAACAATCATCCAGATAGTCCTATAGTTGAGACCACCGTGGTAAAAGCCAGTGATGCTAAGAGCACCGATACTGCTGTAAAATCAGACACCACTGATGCTAAAAAAACAGATGCCAAAGCAGAACCAAAAGCTGATAGCGCTAAAAAAGACACCGTAGCAAAAGATAGTAAAACCACTGCTACGAAAGAGGATAACGCAGCTAAAGAAAGTGCGGCAAAAAGTAACAGTGATAAAAAAGAAGCATCTAAAAAGGCTGACGCGACTCCTGCTAAGAAAACAAATACTGTGGCTAAAAAAGCAAGTACGACTAAGCTTAGCTCAGGTCAGAACCGTGTGGCTATCCTAGGTGGCAACCGTATCCCATTTGCTCGCTCAAACGGCTCATATGCTGATGTTAGCAACACGGATATGCTCACTGCTGCGTTAGATGGTTTGGTCGAGCGTTTTAACTTACAAGATGAAAAAATCGGTGAAGTCGTTGCTGGTGCAGTTATGAAACTGAGTCGCGATATCAACCTGACTCGTGAAGCGACATTAAATACTGCACTTAACCCACATACCCCAACGTATGATATCTCTCAAGCTTGTGGTACTGGCTTGCAAGCGACGTTTGCTTCTGCCAATAAAATCGCGCTTGGTATCATCGATTCAGCTATTACTGGCGGTGTTGATACTACTTCTGATGCGCCTATCGCAGTCGGCGATGGCTTACGTAAAGTATTGATTAAATTGGGCGCAGCTAAAGACAATAAACAACGCCTAAAAGCATTGATGGGTCTAAACCCGAAAGATTTACTTGATACGCCGCAAAATGGTGAGCCACGTACTGGTTTATCCATGGGCGACCATCAAGCGATCACTACGCTAGAATGGAACATCAGCCGTGAAGCGCAAGATGAGCTTGCCTTCAATAGTCATCAAAACCTAGCACGCGCTTATGACGAAGGTTTCTTTGATGATTTAATTACCCCATATAAAGGTCTGACCCGCGATAACAACTTGCGTCCAGATACCACTTTAGAGAAGCTAGCTAAGCTCAAGCCTGTTTTTGGTAAAAAGAATGCCAAGCCAACCATGACTGCTGCTAACTCTACCCCATTGACTGATGGTGCATCTTGTATCCTATTGGGTACTGATGAGTGGGCGGCAGCACATGGTCTAAAACCATTGGCTTATATCGTCCATCAAGAAACAGCGGCTGTTGATTTCATCGGTAAATCTGGTGATACAGAAGGCTTGCTCATGGCACCGGCCTATGCCGTACCGCGTATGCTTGAGCGTGCTGGTTTGACGCTACAAGATTTCGATTTTTATGAAATCCATGAAGCTTTTGCTTCACAAGTATTATCAACGCTTGCTGCATGGGAAGACGAGAAGTTCTGTGAAGAGCGTCTAGGTCTTGACGCGCCACTAGGCTCTATCGATCGTAGTAAGCTAAACGTCAACGGCTCATCACTTGCTGCAGGTCATCCATTTGCTGCAACCGGTGGTCGTATCCTAGCCACTGCTGCCAAACTATTAGATCAAAAAGGCTCAGGTCGTGCGCTTATCTCTATTTGCGCCGCTGGCGGTCAAGGTGTGACCTGTATCTTAGAAAAATAGTGATATGTAAATACAACGTGTAAGACTGATGCAGTTTTAAAAATACCCTTTAATCTATTGATTAGAGGGTATTTTTTTATCTAAATAAATATTGGCTACTTTATTAACACAATAATGAAGCTTACTCTACTCATAGAATTGAGCGGGCTATGCTAAAGTAAAGATGGGTATAAAACAGAATAAAGATATTTGTAAAAACGACACTTATATCGACGTACTTTTGGATTCAACGGGCTATAAGATAGTAACAGCATAATAAAAATATTTATCAGGAGCGCATCATGGGTAAAAAACCCTTAATAATTGACCCGACATCTTTAACCGAGCAAGAACGCAGTAAATTAACTACACCTGAGCAAGTGACATTCATAGAGCGTATGGATAAAGATCTTTTGAACGATGAGTTAAAACGCAAGATGCATCAAGACTTAATTGACAGTTATGATGAAGAGCTTGAGAATGAAATAGACGATTATGTACGCGATTTCCGGTTTGATGGTCGCGAGATGAGTGAGCAAGAGCGGTTAGATCGGCGTACCTACTTTCAAGAGCTGGTACGTTTACAACGTGAGCTGATTAAACTGCAAGATTGGGTCGTTGATCGCGGTGAGCGCATTGTGGTGATATTTGAAGGGCGTGATTCTGCGGGTAAAGGTGGGGCGATTAAACGTATCACCCAACGATTAAACCCCCGTGTTTGTCGAGTGGCTGCGCTACCTGCACCTACTGAACGTGAACAATCACAGTGGTATTTTCAGCGTTATGTGGCGCATTTACCTGCTGCAGGCGAGATTGTCTTATTCGATCGTAGCTGGTATAACCGCGTGGGCGTCGAGCGTGTTATGGGGTTTTGTACGGATGCGCAGTACGAAGAGTTTTTTCAATCAGTACCAGAGTTTGAGCGTATGCTGGTACGTTCGGGCATACGTTTGGTAAAATATTGGTTTTCAATTACTGATGATGAACAGCATTCTCGATTTATGAGCCGGATTCATGACCCACTGAAACAATGGAAGCTGTCAGCGATGGATTTGCAGTCACGGCGACGCTGGGAAGATTATACAAAAGCAAAAGAGACGATGTTTGAGCGTACGCACATTCCTGAAGCGCCTTGGTGGGTGGTTGAGGGCAATAATAAAAAACGTGCAAGGCTCAATTGTATTGCCCATTTACTTGAGCAAATTCCTTATAAAGAAGTGCCACGCGATGAGGTGGAGCTACCTGATCGTAAGCGTGATGATGAATATTATCGCGAGCCTATTCCTGATGATATGTATGTGCCGCCGCGCTACTAATTATTAGCATTCACACTGTCTAAAAAATATTGCTCATAAAGAAGCCTTATAAAGAGTTATAAGGCTTCTTTTATATAGTTATTATGATTGCTGATAAATATTAAAACTACATAGTATAAGTAGCCTGCAAACTGTCGATCTTACCTGCCAATAGACGCTCAACTTCGTTCTTTATTCTTAATCCCGTAATGTCCGTGCCCATTTGGACTGCAAAACCTACTGGTCGACCACTTTGAGCTTTAGAATTAATCCAAACTACCTTGCCATTCATAGGCAAACGCTCGCTAGAATTGGGCAAAGTAACAGCAATAAAAACTTCGTCACCCAGTTTTTGCGCTCGATCAGACGGCACGAACAATGCCCCATTGGTAACAAAGGACAGATAGCTTGCATATAGCATATCTATGTTTTCAATATGACAGGTTAAAATCCCACCACGTCCTGGCATTGCCATATTCAGCTTCCTTTATCCATGAGGTTTACAGTATTTTTTCACACAGGGTTATCTTGTATAGTATTAGAGTATACATACTGATAATAAGTTAGTGGCATGCACTGATATGCGAAAGCATCTTTAGGCTTTGTTGTCTATTACAAGCAAGCCAAATCTTGCATCAGCTTATCATAGACGAATTTTTCTTGCACGTTTTGTTGCAGCGCAATTTTTGTCTGTTGTAAGCTATGCGCAAACACCTCTAACCCACTATCAATAGGTTGATAATCATTTAAATTAATTAAAAAATTAATGTCTTTTTGCTGCGCTTCAAAGCCCAAACCAACACGGCGGATATCGATTATCATGAGTTCAGACAGCTGGATAAATTCGACAATACCAAGCTGGGTTTGCCAATAATCACTTGCCGCCACGCTACTGCGCTTACCGCTACGTAATGCCTGCCATGTTGTCAGCCATAGCGCGCGCTTGCTATACCACGGTGCCTGAGCCAGTGCCACAGCTGCTAAAGGCGCACCATTTGCTAACTGGATAAGCTGCTCAATGGCATCTGTACCAACTGCTTCACGATGGACATTGCTGCCCAATGCTTTAGTCACATAGTCCACTGCGACAGCAGGGTCAATC
This sequence comes from Psychrobacter cryohalolentis K5, assembly GCF_000013905.1. Lineage (NCBI taxonomy): Bacteria > Pseudomonadati > Pseudomonadota > Gammaproteobacteria > Moraxellales > Moraxellaceae > Psychrobacter > Psychrobacter cryohalolentis. The sequence continues at coordinate 1,281,870 of NC_007969.1, read as the reverse complement.
GTCTGTAATGCCAATTGCTGAACGCGGCTTTTAATCGTTGGGAGCAGCTGCGCAGGGGCATCACTAATCAGAAATAAATGGACTTGGGCTTGGGGTTCTTCCAAGGTTTTAAGTAGCGCATTGGCGGCGGCAATGGTCATTTTCTCAGCATGATCTAATACACAAATACGCATTCCCTGCCCGCCTTGATAAATAAAAGGCTGCAAGGCACGAATATCATCCACCTTTATTTTTAATGACGCGTTACTCGCTGTCTTAGCAGATTTTTTATCTTTTGTACTATTAGCTAACGCTTCTTTTTGAGCGCTGCTATCAGCATTGACTGGCAGGCTGACTAGCGGTAGCACTTGTAAGCTTGGATGCGTACCTGATCTAAGCCATTGACAGCTCTCACAATGACCGCAAGCGCCGAGTGGATGCTCATCACGCGCGCGGCATAATAACCATGCCACCAATCGCCATACAAAAGCGCGCTTGCCCATGCCTTGCATACCAGCTGCTAACAGCGCATGAGGTAGAGATTGCTGCGGCGCTAGTACCCGCATTGTCAGCTGCGACCAAAGTTCGTGTTGCCATGGCAATAGTGGCGCAAAATACATATCATCTGTCATATTTGTCAGCTCACTCATGGCACTCACTTAATATTTCTCAATTAAAAATCTGTGTTAGAGCATAATTTCTAAGAGTAATTTGGAATAAAAATAATGCTATAAAATTTAATTAAAACTATTTCAATAGAAACTGTATTTTTATTGCTTAGGCTATTCCGCATTAATAATCTTGGAAATCTGTCAAACTCATGGCATTTAAACGATCCAAATCTTCTTGCGTATCGACACCTGCAGGTAATGAGCAGGCGGCTTTAGCAATGGCGATATGTCCACCATTTTCCAACACACGTAATTGCTCTAAGCTTTCCAGTATTTCAAGCGGCGTTTGTGAGCAGTGGACAAATTGCTGTAGCAAACTGACGCGATAAGCATATAAGCCTAGATGACGATAGGCATTTTTTGGCGGCTGTTTACTATTCTCACTGGTTAATACCACATCACGATTACAAGGAATCGGCGCGCGACTAAAATAAAGCGCCCGTTGTTGATCATTGGACGTCTGACTGACCACTTTAACGACGGATGGGCGCATAAAAGTATCATAGTCCTCGATTGGCTCACATAAAGTTGCCATGACGCTCTCTGCATCTTGTACCAATAATGTTTTAACTTGCTCTAACAACAATGGCGGCACTAGTGGTTCGTCACCTTGCATATTAACCACTATATCATGGGCAGCCCAGCCTTTGATGGCAGCCACTTCAGCCAAACGGTCCGTGCCTGAAGCATGTTCACTGCTTGTCATCACCACATCAAAACCTGCATCTAGACAAATTTTTGCAATCGATTCATCATCGGTTGCAATACACATATCATCGGCAAAATCCGCCAATCGTGCTTTTTCAGCCACCCAAAGTATCATAGGCTTGCCATGAATGGTTAATAATGGCTTGTTAGGTAAACGCGTACTTTTTAAACGTGCAGGAATGACGATATGAGTTTTGACGGGCATAAGGGCTGATGACATAATCTGTTCCTATAAAACCTTTTAAATCTTTATATGATAAACGCTATATTATTGCTTTCTCATGCTTATATCGATGTCCAAGGTTTGCAATTGCTGTTGTAAACTCTCGTAACAACTGTCTGACAATACTGCCGTCACTGGCAATACCCATAATCTGCTGACCAGCTCTTTATACTCATCACTCAGCGCTTGATTAATAATGGCTTGCATTATCAAAGCTCTTATTTTCACGGCATCTTTACTGGTCACGATAATAGGATGGTCAGCATACTGCAACAGTTCATCCAGACTAAAATCATAATGGTCAGGATAAGGATGCGGAATAACTTCAAAACCAAGCGCATTTAAAGTATCAAAAAAACGCTGAGGATACCCAATACCGCTCACCGCATGTACCTGACTGCCTTTCTCAGGTGCCATGGCTACTACGGCTAAATTATCTATCTGATTATTAGATGACCACAACAGTTCTAAATCATCTGGTTGTAAATGCATCGTTAAATGCTCAGTTAGAAGGGTATTATGATCAGATTTATTGTATATCGATGATGCGTCTGGCTTGTGATGATAAATGACATTTGCATCCTTTAGGCGTGATATGGGTTCGCGTAAAAATCCTGTCGGTAGCAACTGTTTATTCCCAAACCCTCGCGCCGCATCTACCACAACCCATTCAATATCACGTTGCAGCGCATAGTGCTGCAAACCATCATCAGCTATAATAAGCTGTAGATCTGGATAAGCCTCTAGCAAAATAGCAATCGCTTGCTGACGGTTAGGAGATACGGCCATGGCTGTCCCTGTCGTATTAACAATGAGACATGGCTCATCACCGACCACATTAGGGGGGCTCTCTGTAGTAACCAATGCTGGCATCTGGCTACTATCACCGCCATAACCGCGACTGATAACCCCTACTTTAATGCCTTGCTGCTGCAAATGTCGAACCAAAGCAATAATTAATGGTGTCTTTCCGCTACCACCCACCGTGATATTACCAATCACCATAACTGGAATAGGCGCACGGTAACTGGCAAGAATACCTACTTTATAAGCTTGGCGGCGCAGTACCATTAACAGTGCATACAGCCAACTCACTGGCAACAGTAGCCAAAGCCAAGCTGCTTTGCGTTGCCATGCACGTGTTATTATCGTTTCAATATTCATAATTATTCAAAATCACGCGCATACATCTGCGCATAATGACCATGCAATTGCATCAGCTGAGTATGGGTACCAAGCTCAACAATCTGACCACCATCTAGTACAGCAATACGGTCGGCGGACTCAATTGTAGTCAATCGATGCGCAATAACCAATGTTGTGCGATTCTTCATAATATTATCGAGCGCTTTTTGTATATAATATTCTGACTCATTATCTAAAGCACTAGTAGCTTCATCCAATATCAAAATTGGCGCATCTTTTAGCAGAGCACGTGCAATCGATAGACGCTGACGCTGACCGCCAGAGAGTTGTAAACCTTCAGCACCGATTTCACTTTGATAGCCATTTGGCATTTGCATAATAAAATCATGAGCAAAAGCATCTTTTGCTGCTTGCTCAACTTCAGCTGGAGTTTTATGAGCCAAACTGCCATAAGCAATATTATTAAACACAGTGGTATTAAACAGTACCACTTGCTGATTGACCATCGCAATCTGGGCACGTAAGCTTTCAAGCTTAATGTCTTCAATGGGCATACCGTCTAGCGTAATCTGCCCTGAAGAAGTGGTTAATGTACGTGTGAGTAAATTGACTAAAGATGATTTACCCGCGCCACTACGTCCAACGAGCGCTACTGTCTCGCCTGCACGTATATCCAAATTAAAGTCGTGTAGTGCCACGGTTGAGTCTGGATAAACCAAGCTGACATTATCCAGTTTAATCTCACCTGCCAAGGTAGGACTAAGCACACCAGTATCTGCTTCTTCCGGCTCATCTAATAAAGCAAATATCGATTCACCAGCTGCAAGCCCTCTCTGTAACTGTTGATTGACATCCGTCAATGAGCGTACTGGCTTACTTAAGAGACCTGCTGCTGCGATATAAGAGATAAACTGACCTGCTGAGATATCGTCTATCACCGCAGGGCGTAGCGCTAGCCAAACCACGACTGCCATTGCCATTGCCATCAATAACTGTACCGCTGGGGTATTGATACTATTGGTCACAACAACCTTCATGCCTTGGCGTAGGTTTTTCTTAGACGTCACATCAAAGCGCTTAGACTCGTATACTTGTCCACCATAATTCTTGACCACCTGATAACCATTGATGACTTCATTGGTGATATGACTGACATCACCCATCGTTTCTTGAATACCTTTGGAAAGCTTCAAATAACGCTTTGAGGCAACCCGGATAAGCCATAGAATCGGTGGCAGCACAACGAATAAAATCAGCGTCAAACGCCAGTTGCTATAAAGCAAAAAGCCCATCAAGGCAACCACGGTCAGACCGTCACGTAATAACGTTTTCATTGAGTCGGTACTGGCAGCGGTCACCTGCTCAACATCAAAAATAAGCTTAGACGAAATCGTCCCTGCCGGATTGGCCAAATAGAATGAGCTTGGCAAACGCAGTAACTTATTAAACACCTCTACGCGCAGCTCATAGACCAAATTTCGTGACACCAATGCCGTATAGTAATTACCTAAAAAGCTACCCACACCGCGCACAAAGAACAGCATCACAATAATAAACGGAAATAAATCCTGCTTACTTTGATCGTTCTGATTGATAGCATCGGTGATGTATTGCAAGAGTTTAGCAATCCAAATCTCGGTGGCGGCATTAATAGCAAAACCGATAATAGTGAGCAATATTGCCCACCAGTATGGTTTTAAATAAGCCAGTAAACGCATGAGCGTCTTGCGTTTAGGCGGATTTAACGTCGCCACTGTTGGTGCTACTGGTGTTTTAGCAGAAGTTTTTGTAGAGTCAGGTTGGTAAGCTTGGCTCATAAAAGCCTCAATATAGGTATAAGAACGAGAGTGAATGGCACTAATAAAGCAGTAACTTGCAATGATGTATATAGCCATAAAAAAGAGTGATGGTGCTTAATACTGAGAACACGCTATAAGCCAAGCTTATTCAGATTTATTGCGGTAACGCTTGACCAAGTGGTACAACGGTACTGATGTTTATATTTAAAAAGCCCAATTTGCCAGCGATATCCATCACTCTTACCACTGATTGATGTGTGGCATTGGCATCAGCGGCAATCACAAATAGCATATCACGATTACTGCCCGCCTCTTGCTGCAACATACTGGTGAGTTCAGCTTCATTGCTGCTGGCAAGGGTAATACCATTGACCAAATAGCTGCCATCTTCTTGCACGGCTACCTCAATACTGTTTTTATCGTCGGTCAGTGCCACACCTTCCGCTTCAGGCAAAATAATATTTAAGCGGCTAAAGTGATTGAACGAGGTTGCTAGTAGCAAAAACACGATTAAAAATAATAAACAATCAATCATCGGGGTCAGATTAATTTCAAGCGGCTCAACGGTTGGTTTTCTAAAGCGCATGTCACTCTCTTCAATAGTCGTGATATTCGATACTAATCTGACCAATATAGCGTTTTCACAATGCCACGATGGAGCTGCTAAAAACACAACTATAGAGTAGCCGTTGCCGTTTCATCTAAACCAAATCTGTCAATTGAGTGCTGATCTCTTATGCTATCATCTACTGCAGCATGAGTAACTTGCTTAGATGTATTAGGAATATGGGTGTTTTCTAACAGTTGATAATCGTATAACTCTTGAACCATCAATCCTGCTTGGGTTTCAAATTGCGCATTGATATCGATGATACGGCGCTGAAAATAGCGATAGGCTACCAACGCTGGGATGGCAACTATCATGCCAGCCGCAGTCGTAATCAGAGCTTGCGACACCCCTGCAGCAAGCATTGTTGGGTCTTGCATCGCACCATCAGTAATCGCTAAGAACGATGAGATAATACCCAGTACTGTACCTAACAGGCCAAGTAAAGGGGCAATCGCTCCGATAGTACCAAGCATATTGATATTTTTTTCTAACTGATGGACTTGTACGCTTGCACGATTTTGCATATGCATCGTCATCGACTCTAAGCCGTATTGACGATAGAGCAAACCCGTTGCTAGGATATCACCTAACGCAGTCTTTTCTTTGACATTCATTAGCTGCGTACGACCAATGTCACCATTTTCACGGAGGCGAGTAATCAGCTGCTCACGCAATCTATTTGGGGCAACCTTGTTAAACTGTAAGGTATGGCTACGCTCAATAATAATCACCAATGCTAAAATAGAGCACAACACAATAGGTGTCATCAGCCAACCACCCGCTTTTACCAACTCCCACATATCAACTCTCTTCTATATTTTGATAAAAATAGCGGTCATCAAGACTATTTAAATAAGCATTAGATTAAATACACACGCAATATTTTAAGCCTGTGCTTCCATATGCTTAATTAAAGCGGCTAATTGATCTTGACTGTGGAAGAATATCTCAACACTACCCTGCCCGTCTTTTTTATGCTTAAGCTTCACTTCAGCGCCGAGCATATCTGTTAGTCGCTGCGTCAAACGCTCAACATCACGAGACTGTACTTGTTCGATGCGACTGGCTTTTGGCGCTGGCTGCAAAATAGATTTAACAAGCTTTTCAGCTTCGCGTACGGTCATACCACCATCGATGATTTTTTGAGCAATGATAGGCTGCTGCTCAGATGATAACGCTAAAAGCGTACGCGCATGACCCATATCTAAGGCGCTAGTAGCTAGGTGATCTTTGACCGTGTCGTGCAACTGGTTTAAGCGCAGAAGGTTTGATACGGTAGTACGTGCTTTACCCACGACTTCAGCAATCATAGCGTGACTCATACCAAATTCAGTATGAAAACGCTGTAATGCTGCTGCTTGCTCAATCACGGATAGATCTTCACGCTGGATATTTTCAATTAATGCGAGGGCAATCGCCAGCTCATCTGACAAAGCACGCTCAATCGCTGGAATGACTGACTTGCCTGCCATTTTCGCCGCACGCCAGCGGCGTTCACCGGCGATGATCTCGTGCGTAACAAAAGCTTCGCTTTTATCTTCTGTGGCGAGTAATGGACGAATAACAATAGGCTGCATGACACCATGCTGTTCGATAGAAGATGCCAATTCTGCCAGTGCCGTTTCACTCATGTCACGACGCGGTTGATACTTACCAGCCTGCAAACGGGTAACATCGATTTGCACCAAACTGATTTGGTCTTCAGAACCGTTACTTTCACTCACGTTTACACGATTGCCATTGGCAGTATTTTTACTTACTGTACGCGGTGTACGAGCTTTACGTTGATTGGCATCTTTTGACTCAGAAGCGGCAGTAGATTTTGCATTAGCGGCAGTTTTGACCGTCGCTTTTGTCTCTATTGGATCAGCTGGTAAAGCCTGCTCACGCACGGCTATATCGTCTTGCAAGGCAGAGGCGGTGATTTGCTTTTCTTTTTTGATTGACCCTAATAAGGCGTCTAAACCTCGATTGGCAGCCAACCCTCTTTTCTTCGCCATGATTACCTATCCTCTAACGCTAAAATAAAAGCCAAATGTTTTAAATTCAATAATAAATACGATGTGCACAATTTTGTTATCTGGCTGATTACTCCAGTGATCCATTATTTTTTATAATTGATCATTTTCTCTTATAACCACATAACTATCGACTTTGTTTCATGACTTCAGCGGCCAATTTCTGATAAGCACGTGCGCCCTTTGACCATCTCTCATAAGCAATGACCGGTAGACCATGCGCAGGCGCTTCAGCCAAACGGATATTTCTTGGAATAATGGTTTGATACATGATCTCACCAAAGTGCGCTTCCAGTTCAGCAGACACATCACGGGCGAGCGTATTGCGTGCATCAAATAGCGTTCTGACCACACCGCGAATATATAACTTAGGGTTCAACTCTGTTAAACGCTCTATCGTTTGAGACAAATCCGCCAAGCCTTCTAGTGCATAATACTCGCATTGCATCGGAATAATAACGCTATCAGTCGCTACCAACGCATTAATTGTCAATAAATTTAAGCTGGGCGCGCAGTCTATAATCACATAATCATAGGCAAGTTTTTGTGCCGCTTTTTGAGCTTCAACTAAATCTGCCATTGCCGTTTTAAATAACTCATGGCTGTTGGTTTTGCTCATCAAAGTGATGTCCATACCCGCCAAATCACGATTGGCACCGATGACATCGAATCCTGCCGGACTGTTAACAATAGCGTCAGATAAAGCCACCCCATCAAGGAACACATCTGCTATCGTCAGTGCCAACTCATTCTTATCGACACCCGTACCACTGGTCGCATTACCCTGTGGGTCTAAGTCAATGAGCAGTACGTGCTTGCGTTTGGCAGCCAAGCTGGCGGTCAAATTTACCGCCGTTGTGGTCTTACCCACTCCGCCTTTTTGATTCGCAATCGCTATGATTTCCATACACTCACTCAATTTAATTAGGATCTGTTACTAATTTTATTAACATGCTCTTTTACTGAAAACATAAACATGAGCACAGCATTTACCATAAAAAAGATAGTTTCATGGTAAATGCTGTGCTCATAGCTTAGACATTTTTATAAGACAATTCAATTAAATGACGACTATCATGTAAACGTGGCACGTTTAATTTAATGGTCTTAAACTGCCAATCGTTACTTAAAGCGTCTAACTCTTCTTCACTTGGCGCTTTGCCTTTCATCGCACATAGATAGCCATTATCTGCCAATCGCGGCTCGGCAACTGCAACAAAATCTATCAAACTGGCAAATGCTCGAGAAGTAATCACATCATAGCTTGCCTCGTGCGCTTCAATGCGCGATGCGATAGGCTGCATATTACTCAAACCAAGCTCACTGCTCACTTGCTTAATAAAGCGGATTTTTTTCTGATTGCTATCAAGCGCTGTACATGAGCGCTCAGGCTGACAAATAGCAATAATCACTGCCGGCAAACCTGCGCCCGTACCAATATCGAGCAGCGACCCCGAGGGTAAATGGGTTATAATAGCCAAACAATCGATAACATGTTTGATAAGTGCTTCTACCGGATCAGTAATCGCGGTCAGATTATACGCTTTATTCCATAATAAAAGCTGGTCTAAATACAATAATAAGCTGCGCTGCTGCTGGGCACTCAATGTTAGACCCAACTCGTCTATTGCTTGCGCTAAGATATTCGCCAATGTCGGTAATTGTGCGCCAAGCTTTACAAAGCCTGTCGGATCAATATGGATATTACCCATGTTAGCAGAGGATAAAGAAGCTTTAGTGGAGTCTGACATACAAGGGTTTATCCGTTTTTGACATGTGAACCGTCTATTTTATCATGCAGGCTGCTTATTGAATAGTTGCAGATTGCGCCAATGTGCGTCATCTTATACTATCTACGCCTATATTGAGCTGTTATTCTTCTTTAACTGTTCTACTATTATCGTTTTATAATTACTATTAGTACACTTTTATTGGCTAAGACATAATTGCCCATGATACAAAATTGCGCTCAATGATTGCTTCAAAAAACAGCGATATCTTGTAAGATGTTCTATTACTATAAATGCTAATGTATTCATTGCCACATCAAAAAAACCAAAATCAATCATCATTTAATACTTTTAAGCGACTGACCCTATTCCTATGACAGAACAGACAAACATACCCCTGAATAAAGACCAACAAGACATTAGCGATAATACCGCAGAGGCTATGATGCCTATTAGTGACTCAAGTAACAAGCATCCCCATGAAGAGCCCTCAGCCAATAAGGAATCATTGGATAAAAATTCCTTAGATAAGAAGAAATTGGATAAAAGCTTAAAACGTAAAAAAACGGCTCGTAAGTCGGTAGAAAAAGAAAATATCCCTAACGCTACTGATGCGCCTATTACACCTCATCCTATATTCATAGAAGTCAGTCAGCGCTGCCTCGTCGCGACAAACCAGCTTAAGCGCTATAGTAAACCCAGTCTGCTGCCAGCCGATACTCGTAGCGCACCCGATTTAGATATTGGTTTTGGGCAACAGCGGGCGCTTAAGGCATTGCATACGGCACTCGATATTCATGCTAGTGGCTATCATGTGTTTGCGGCTGGCGAGAATGGTTTAGGTAAACGTACGGTGATTAGTCGCTTGCTCAGTCTTATCGCAGCCGATGCACCGACGCCGGATGATTGGGTATATGTACACAACTTCACTGACCCTCGGACTCCGTTAGCACTACGCTTACCTGCTGGTCAGGCCGCTGTCTTGCAACACCAAGTCAATACTTTGTGGCAACAAGCCAAAAAACGGCTGAGTCAACGCTTTCGCAGCGATCAGTATCAAAGCAAGATAGAAGCCATCAAAAATGACACACATCAAAAGGAAAGTCACGCCTATGATGTGCTCAATGCTGAGGGCAAGCAGTATGATCTAGCGTTAACGTTTCGGCCGTTTGATAATAAAGCCGTTTTTGTTCATCCAAGCCAGCTTGCAACAGAAACGAGCGATATGGATGATAAAGAAGACAAACTCTCTAATAGTCATAAAAACAATACCCTTATCAATGACAATAAGGAAGCGGCAACCGCTAGCACCGATGAGAGCGATATTAAGGCTAATGATAGTTCATATAGCAGCGAATATGAAACTGAGCTAAATAATTTTGCTCAAAAAAATCATATGCAAAGACGGCTGAGTCAGCTGACGATTGCTTTAGAGCAATTAGAAGATGAAGCCAATGATGCCATCGAGTCGCTACATCGCAATATTGCCAAACGGGCACTACAGCCGTTATTTACCCCTATTTATGAGCAGTTCAGTGCTCAACCACTGGTCGTTGAGTATCTAAAAGTAGTCTTTGCCGATATGGTTACTCATGTCGAGCGTATCGTTAATGGAGATGATGAAGAGTTTGTAACGGCATTGCTCGCCACGACGCCTAGTAGATATGCGGTCAATGTTATTAGCAGTCATGAGCCTGATAGTGGTGCGCCCGTTATCTTTGAAGACTTGCCTACTCACTTAAATTTATTAGGTCATGTAGAGCAAATCACTCAATTAGGTACGGTTACGACCGATGTCAGCATGATTCGTGCCGGCGCTTTACATCGTGCTAATGGAGGTTACTTACTGCTTGAAGCGAGTCATTTGCTTGAGCATCCTTATGCGTGGCAAGGTCTTAAGCGTGCACTACAGTCTCGTAAAATTAAACTCTCAAGTCTTGAGCAAATGCTGACCTTAACAGGTAGCTTATCTTTATCTCCTGCGCCCATTGATCTTGATATAAAGGTCATTTTATTGGGTGAAGCTGATTTGTATTACGAATTACTGGAGCTTGAGCCGGAGTTTGATGCGGTATTTAAGGTACGTGCTGACTTCCACGATGATGTGGTTCGTACTCATGAGCACGAGCTCGCGTTGGTCGGAAAGATGGCAGATATCATTGATTACGCCAATCTTTATCCATTTGATAGAAGGGCACAAGCTGCTCTACTTGAGCATTTAAGTCTGCAAGCAGAGGATCAAGACCGTCTAAGTCTGCACAGTGATTTGCTTATTAAGCTGTTGCATGAATCCAATCGCCATGCGCGTTTGGGCGGACAGGATATCGTCAGTGCCAAACATGTGGTACAAGCTATTGAAGATATGGATGAGCGCTCAGGATATTTGCGCGACCTCTATTGGGATGAGCTCAAAAACGGTCAGCAGCTTATTCAAACTCAAGGAGAGGCAGTTGGGCAAGTCAACGCCTTAACAGTGGTAAGCTATGCCGATAGTGAGTTTGGCATGCCTGCCCGTCTCACAGCGGTCATTCAGCCAAATATCGGTACGGGTGAAATCCTAGATATCGAGCGTGATGTTGATTTGGGCGGTAGCTTGCACGCCAAAGGTATGCTGATTATGACGAGCTACTTACGAGCGTTATTTAGTCAGCACCATGCACTAAATTTTAGTGCTTCACTGGCTTTTGAGCAAAGCTATGCGCATATTGATGGTGATAGCGCGACTGTCAGTGAGGGCTGTGCCCTGTTATCTGCCTTAGCAAACGTACCGATTAATCAATCCCTTGCTATTACAGGTTCTATGAATCAGCTTGGTGAAGTACAAGCCGTCGGCGGCATCAATTCCAAGATTGCAGGTTTCTTTGATGCGTGCCGCGAGCAAGAATTGACTGGACAGCAAGGCGTGGTCATTCCTATGGCAAACGTCAAACAGCTTATGCTGCGCGACGATATCATTACTGCTGTAAAAGCAGGTAGCTTTCATATATATGGGGTGCACACGCTCAGTGAAGCGCTCACATTAATGACGGGATTACCTGTCGATACAGTGAATAAGAAAAGTCGCTACCGCAAAGAGACGTTGTTTGGTAAAGTCTTAAGTCGTTTGATGCTATGGGATGAAAACCAAAATACAGATGATGATATTGACGATAAAAAATCAAAAAAGAAAGCCAAAAAGAAACGCCAAAAAAAAGAAGATAAGAATAAAGTCTCTAAGAAAGAAAAGGCTATTAAAGAACAGCTTATTAAAGAGGATAACGACACTATCGTAGAAAAAGTTATTATAGATGAAGCACGCTAGATATTAGGGTGCTCTCTGCAATGCTATATAATAACCATCTGCCGATGTCCTTTCATGCTCATACTAATGTGAATAACCCGCTGACTTTATAATCGTGACATTACAAAGGTTATCTTTTCATGACTGTATCTCATACCGACATTGCTCATACTGACAACGATAATCGCGACACTCAACAGGCTACTGATGAGCAAGCAAACGCTGTTGCACTTTCAGACAATAAAGCCGCTGATGATGCAGCCGATAGTCGTCATGGCGCTGCGACAACAGCGCGGCAGTGGCAAGTGTTGTCGCAATTAAAACGTAATCGCTGGGTCGGCACCACTCATGTCTACGAGCAGCTGATACTGGCAGGTTTTGATATCAGTTTGCGCACAGTACAGCGCGACTTAAACGCCCTTGCCAAACGTTTTCCTATCGAAAAAAATAACGCCAATCCACAAGGTTGGCGCTGGGAAGACGATGCGCCGCTTCAAAGCTTGCCGCATATGAATCTATCACAAGCGGTTGCCTTTAATATGGTGGAAGCCAATCTAAGCCAGCTGCTACCGCCAGTTATTTTAGATGAGTTATTTCCTTGGTTTGATTTGGCACGTCGCCAACTTAAAAACAGCAAAGTAACCCATTCATGGATTGATAGGGTTCGTATTGAACCCGCGACCCAGCCTTTGATTGCACCGCACATTGATTTGGACAGTAAAGATAATATTTATCATGCTTTATTTTATCAATTACAAATCAAAGCCAGCTATACCCGTAGCAACAAATCCCAAGCCAGCGAATATACCTTAAACCCTATTGCTATTATTCAGCGTGGGGTGATTATTTATCTGCTCGCGACCCGCACTGATGATAGCGAAACTATCATTCGCACCTTTGCCCTACATCGATTTGCCAGTGTTGAGATATTAGAGAGCGCAGCAAAAACGCCTGATAATTTTCAGTTGGATAACTATCTGGATGCAGGTGGTATGGGCTTTAGCCACCCCTTATTCCGCCAACTGCCCAATCATGGCAAATATACAGCGATTGAGCTACAATTTACCAAACAAGCTGGCAAAAGCTTAACAGAAAGTAAGCTCAGTGATGACCAAATTGTGAGCATCAATAACGATGAAACCTTGACCATACAAGCAACGGTGAATCTAACTTCTCAGCTGGTTTGGTGGTTACGAGGTTTTGGTAATGGGCTGCTGAATGCCAAGCCGGGGCTGCTTTATCAAGCGGTATTAGATAAAGTAGTGGAAGATATCTAATTTTTTACGCCATTCTTACAAGCACTTTTATAGCTTCTACATCTACCTAACTCATTCATAAAAAAACCAAGTATCAAAAGGATTACTATGTCGACCACTACCCCATCGCCACTACTTTCAGACAGCTTAAGAGGGTTGGGTTTGGACGCAGGAACTTTATTTTTTGGTCTGAATTATGAATTTACCAAGGTTGAGCGCACAGGCTTATTTAAAAAATTAAAGAAGCGTTTTAATAAAAATGCAAACTCCATGGATCTTGATTTGGCTTGCGTGTTATATGATGACAACTGCACCATCAGCGATATTGTTTGGTTTAAACAGCTGCGCGACAAAGCCGAATCGATATGCCATCAAGGCGATAGTTTGAATGGTAAAGACCGCGGTGACCAAGCGATGTATCTTGCACCGCTTGATCAAGAGCAAATCAGACTATATCTGGATGAAATCCCTGCTCATATCACGCATATTGCTTTGATTGCCAACTCCTATTACGGACAACCTTTTACCAGAGTTAAAAAAGGCGAGATTCATCTCAGCGATGATGAAGGTAACCGCTCTTTTGAGGTCAATTTAAAGCAGCTGCCACGTGATTGCGTGACGCTGTGGGTTGCCCATTTGCGCCGAGAAGTAGATGACTGGCATCTAACGTTACAGAACCTGCCACTCCCTGCAACAGATTTGGCAATAGCGGCGCAACAAGTGTCGCATGAATTGGCTCGTGCCTTACCGATCCCGCAAGCCATATATAGCTAAAAAGATATGCCGCGCTTACTTAAAAATGGTCAATCGCGATACAAAGCCATTGACCATTTTTAATTTTATATAGGCGATTCGATACAGAAGAAAGCCTGTGATAACTGGCATAGTTAAAATATCTTAAAAACGCTACAGTACTGCTGGTATAAATTTTTTGCAGCCTTTGTCGGCGTAGGCACAGCAAGTAAGAAAAATTAATATCAGCAGTACTTGATGCATCAATGTTATTTTGCCCTGACTATCGTCCTTTACTATAAGCGCTCACCGCAATGTGGACAAAAATTCTTTTGCTGCACATCTCTTTCACGGCGCTCAAGCTCTTGCTCACGCAGCACTTGCAGCACAATATCTTGCGCTTGCTCTTTATCTAATCCAAGCTCGCGGCGGATTTTTTCAATCATCATCTGATTTTGAACCAAATCAAAATCACTATCAATCAGCTGTCCCCTGAAATCTTGCTCAAGCTCTTCACGGCGCTGACTGAGCTCATTTGCCAAGCCGGTTGCCAAAATACCAGCAGGTAACGCTGCTAAACCAACGCCCAATATAGTAATGATAGCGCCTAATATTTTGCCAGCATTGGTAATCGGCGTCACATCGCCATAACCTACCGTTGTTAGAGTAACTACCGCCCACCACATGGCTTTTGGTATCGATTCAAACTCTTCTGGCTGTGCATGATTTTCTACTAGATAGATACCACTAGAAGCGGTCACAATCATAATTATTAAGATAAAAATAACCGCTTGGAAGGAGCCTTTTTCCTTACTAATAACCACCAACAAAATACGCAATGAGGCAAAATAACGAGTCAATTTAAGAATACGAAACAAACGTAAAATACGCAAGAAACGCAAGTCTATACTGACAAAGAAGTTCAAAAAGGCAGGGACAATGGCAATCAAATCAATCAATGCAGATGGACTTCTTAGCCAATCCCAGCGCTGTCGCCATGTAGTATTGCTTGGCTTGGCTTCAGCAACGCTCCATGTGCGAAGTAAATATTCAATAGAAAATATCACAATAGAAAAATTTTCAAACCACGTAAAGTATTCTTGATAAGGGTAGTACCAAGTATCAACAGACTCTGCAATCACCGCCGTGACGTTTGCCATAATCAAAAAAATAAGGAAATAATCAACACAGCGACTAAAGAGCGTATCATGCTCATCGTTTTGCAAAATATTATAGACAAAAAGACGCAAGCGCCGTATAGATTGAAATAGCATGCCGTCCCTATGCGGTGTAACACCGAGCTTGGATGAACAGAAAAGCCGTTATGAGAGTCTGATTATACTAACTTTGTATAATAAATGTAGACAACCAAGACCAATATGATGGCAACAGCAAAAAACGCTATACGCAATAACCGCTCTTCAGCGCGCCACTCATGACTACGTTTTTGGGCAGGTAGCAAGGATAAGCCACAGATCGGGCAACAAGAATCTATTTGGTCTAACACTATCAATGAGAGAGCGTTGTCACAGCGCAGTGGAGAATTACTACAGTAGCCAAGCATAATAGATAACCGATCCCTTTATAAAATAATGGTATATCAATAATAGCAAAAACCTACAATCGAAATAGGTTATGCCATAAACTTTAACGTATCCAAACCTTTCTCATTGTAACTTTACGCATAAATATCTGAACATTCCGCTTAATACCTTACTATTAGTAAGGTATTTGTACTATAATAGATAGCAGATGTTACAGGTTAATCCCTAGCCTAACATTATATGTTGCTAACTTATGACATCCCTCAGGAGCTAGCGACCATTATCTAAACGTTAAGGAATTAAACGATGAAACTACAATCCCTAGTTTTAGCCGCTGCTACTGCACTTACTATGACCACTGCTTTTGCTGTACCTGCAGGCACTTGGACAGTTGCCGCTGGTGCGCATTATGTTGATCCTAAAAATGATAATGGTGATGTCACTATAGGGGGCACAAGCTATGCTGTAGATGTTGATGGTGATGTCCGTCCAACCATCAGTGGTGAATACTTTATCGCTAATAACGTTGGTGTTGAACTACTCGCTGCCATTCCATTTCATCATGACTTTACCTTAACTGATGCTTTAAATAATGAGATCACTGGTAGAACTCAGCATTTACCACCAACGCTTTCTCTACAATATCACTTCGATGATTATAACCTACCTATGAATGTAAAACCGTTTGTGGGTGTTGGTGTAAACTACACGATGTTCTTTAAAGAAAAAGCAAACGTTGTAGGTACTGAATTAAAGCTTGATGATAGCGTTGGTGTTGCTGGTCATATCGGTCTTGATATCCCATTTGCTGCCACTGAGTCTTTCCGTATTGATGCTCGCTATATGGACATCAAAACTGACGCTACTTTGAACGGTACTGACATTGGCAAAATCGACATCAGTCCTTGGGTTTATGGCGTTGCCTTTGTAAAACAGTTCTAATTTATCAGAGTTATAAGCTAAAGATTGTGAATAAAAAAAGCCAGCTTAGTTGCGGGCTTTTTTGTGTCTGTTATTTATCTATATTCTAATCAAATAACAGAGATAAAAAAAGACCATCCGCAGATAGTCTTTCTTTTATATAAAATTTAAATAAGAATAAAACCTATAGCAAAATACGGCGCGGGTCAGCAAGCAATGTTGCGACATAACGCGTGAATACTGCCGCATCAGCCCCATTAATCACACGATGATCATATGATAATGACAATGGCAACATCAAGCGCGGCTCAAAAGTTTGCTTGGCAGCATTCCATTTCGGTTGCATAGTCGCTTCTGATGCCCCCAAAATACCAACTTGTGGCCAGTTTACCAATGGCGTAAACGCCGTACCACCTAAGATACCTTGACTTGAGATGGTAAAGCTTGCGCCTTGCAAGTCTTTAGTACTTAGCTTTTTATCACGGGCTTTGATGGCCAATTCGCCGATTTCAATCGCAATTTGCTTGATACCTTTTTCGTGAGCATTTTTAATCACTGGCACGATTAAGCCATCATCTGTTGCTACTGCAATCCCCATATTTACGCTTTTACGTAGGATGACTTGGGTATTGTCGTCACTTAAATGACTGTTAAAACGTGGATGCTGGGTCAATGCATAAGCCGTTGCTTTGACAATAAAGGCCAAAATTGTCAGTCCAACACCTTCAGCTTTCATACTGCCTTTAAGCTCACTACGCAGCTGCTCTGTCTCAGTGATATCAGACAAATCAAACTGCGTCACCTGTGGCAAGTAAGTGTTGTAATTCAGCTGTGGAATCGACACCTTTTGCAAGCGAGTTAAGTCTTGGGTTTCTGTTTCGCCCCAAATTTCAACATTACTCATATCAGGTAAGCTTGGTAAGCTGGCTCTAGATACACCGGCTCCAGTAGCGGGTGCAGCTTGTTTTGTCGTCAAGCTTTGCTTCACATGAGCAAACAAATCTTCTTTTAAGATACGTGCATTCAGTGCTGAACCTGTTACTTGGCTAATATCCACACCCAACTGACGGGCAAGTTTACGCACGGCGGGACCAGCATAGACATCAACCATTTTTTCATTGACTTGTGCTTCGGTCAGCTTATTACCTGTACTGCTTTTTGCAGTAGTACTAGCAACTTGTTTAGGCTCAGTCGTAGCTTGTTTAGCAGCTTCCTGACTTGAATCAGTCTTTTGCTCGCTCACTGCTGGTTTTGAATCTTGCGATTGAGCAACTGGTGCTTTGGCTTCACTCGTAGCATTAGCATTGTCTGAGCTTTGACCAATGATGACAATAAAGTCTTGCCCATTGGCAACCATATCGCCTACTTGTATCAGTATTTTCTCAACTTTGCCGGCTTGTGGCGCTGGTACTTCAACCGACGCTTTATCTGACTCGATTAGCAAGATAGACTGATCAGCAGTGACCATATCGCCAACACTGACCATAATCTCAGATACTTGCGCTTCATCGACGCCTAAATCTGGGAGCGCATGCGTGGTCGCTGTTGCTTCTTGCTCAACAGGTTGATCAGTATTTGACTCAACGGCTACCTTATCGCTCTGCTCTTCTTTTTGCGGTTCTTCTTGCTCAGTATCAAGAGATTTCTCTTGAGTGTCAGCAGCAGGTGTTTGTACGCTTTGACTTTCATCTTGACTATTAGTCTCGCTTTCAAGCTCGATTAGCACCATACCTTCACTGACTTGATCACCAATCGCAACACTGATTTTAGTCACTTTACCAGCAGCAGAGCTTGGCACTTCGACCGAAGCCTTGTCTGACTCAAGTAAAATAATATTATCATCTTTTGCAATGACATCACCAACTGCAACCATAATTTCACTGACTTCGGCGCTATCGACACCCAAATCGGGGGCTTTAATGTCCATTTTTCATTTCCTTGTCTTATGGTTATTTTTCTTCGACATCATCATTATTAAGTAAGGTTGCATCGGCTTGATCTTCGGCGCGACCTTCACTGCTGATTTCATCATCATCTTCAGCGACAAATTCAGGTACAGGAATCGGATTGATGTTGCCAGGTGCTGGAGCGTCTGGAGAATAGTCATAATATGGCTGTTGTTGCCATGCAGGCGGATGATCGATATCAATATTTAAGCTAGAGATCGCGTCTTTAACCAGACGCATTTCTACTTCGCCTTCATCAGCCAAGCGTTTTAGGGTAGCAACAACAATATGGGCGGCATCAACGTTGAAGAAACTACGCAGATTTTCGCGGGTATCAGAGCGACCATAACCATCAGTACCTAGTGTGGTATATGGGCGGCTATCTGGCAACCAAGCACGGATCTGTTCTGAATAGTTGCGCATATAATCCGTTGCGGCAACGACCACACCTTCGTGCGGTGCAAGCTGTTCAGTAATCCATGGCACGCGCTCTTCATCCATTGGATGTAGACGATTATAGTCATCACACGCCATACCATCACGTGTCAACTCATTAAAGCTGGTCACACTCCAGACGTTCGATGTGATATTAAACTCGTCTTTTAAGATACGTGCCGCTTTTTGCACTTCACGTAAAATAACACCAGAACCTAACAGCTGAACTTGCGCAGAACCATTATCTTCTAGCAGATACATACCACGTTTGATGCCTTCTTCAACGCCTTCTGGCATTGCAGGTTGCTCATAGTTCTCATTCATCACGGTGAGATAGTAATAAATACGCTCACCTTCAGCATACATGCGGCGTAAACCATCATGCATAATCACTGCCAACTCATAACCAAAGCACGGATCATAGCTCACACAGTTAGGAACGACGTTGAATAAAATTTGCGAATGACCATCTTGATGCTGCAAGCCTTCACCATTTAACGTCGTGCGACCTGCCGTAGCACCCAATAAGAAACCCTGTGCTTGACAATCACCTGCCGCCCAAGCCAAATCACCAATGCGTTGGAAACCGAACATAGAGTAGTAGATGTACATCGGAATCATCGGTAGCGCATTCACTGAATAACTGGTTGCCAGCGCAATCCACGCACTCATTGCACCCGCTTCGTTGATACCTTCTTCTAACATATGACCATCGATGGCTTCTTTATAACCCATCAAGGCTTCACTGTCTTCAGGTGTATACTTTTGACCAACGGCAGAGTAAATACCTAATTGACGGAACATACCTTCTAAACCAAAGGTACGCGCTTCATCAGGTACGATAGGTACAACGCGATCTTGGATGTCTTTGTTCTTTAGCATTGCTGATAATAGGCGCACAAACACCATGGTGGTTGATTGTTCTTTACCGTTACTACCTTTTAAAACACGATCAAAGATAGATAAATCAGGGATATTCAAAGGAATATGACCACTACGGCGATTTGGCAAATGGCCACCCAAGGCTTCGCGGCGACCTTTTAGATACTTCATCTCTGCTGAGTCTTCAGCTGGACGGTAGAACGGAAGCGTTTCTAACTGCTCATCAGTAAATGGTAAGTCAAAACGGTCACGGAAGTATACCAATGCTTCTTGATCAAGCTTCTTGACTTGATGCGATTTGTTAACCGCTTGGGTGGTGGATAGACCATAGCCTTTGACCGTCTTCACTAAAATAACCGTCGGCTGACCTTTGGTTTTCATGGCTTCACTAAACGCGGCATAAACCTTCATCGGATCATGACCACCACGGTTCAGACGTGAAATATCTTCATCCGTTAAGGCATCTGCCATCTCTTTTAATTCAGGATACTTATTAAAGAAATGCTCACGGGTAAATTTGGCATCGCGCGCTTCATATAGCTGATACTCACCGTCGACTGTCTCTTCCATACGGTGTTTAAGGACACCGGTATCATCATTAGCAAGCAGACTGTCCCAGTTACCGCCCCAAACCACTTTAATCACTCGCCAGCCTGCACCGCGAAACACGGATTCAAGTTCTTGAATAATTTTACCATTACCACGAACAGGACCATCGAGGCGCTGCAGGTTACAGTTAACGACCCAAATCAGGTTATCCAGCTTTTCACGACCAGCAAGAGAGATAGCACCTAAGCTTTCTGGCTCATCTGTTTCACCATCACCTAAGAACGCCCAAATCTTACGACCTTCTGACTCTAGCAGTTTGCGGTTTTCCATATAGCGATGTACATGGGCATGGTAGATTGACATGATAGGACCTAAGCCCATCGAAACCGTTGGGAACTGCCAATAGTCCGGCATCAAATAAGGATGTGGATAGCTTGATAACCCTTTACCACCGACTTCACGGCGGAAATTATCCAACTGATCTTCAGTCAAGCGACCTTCTAGATAAGAACGGGCATACATACCTGGCGCTGAGTGACCTTGATAGTAAATCATATCGCCGCCGAAATGATCGCTGGCAGCACGGAAGAAATGGTTAAAACCAGTTTCATATAGCGTCGCACTAGAAGCAAATGAGGCTAAATGACCGCCCAAATCGTCATCGTTTTTATTGGCGCGCATCACCATTGCCAAAGCATTGTAGCGAATCAAGGCGCGAATCTTGCGCTCGATCGTCAAGTCACCTGGGTACATCGGCTCATCTTCAACGGCGATGGTATTGATATAGGCCGTATCTAAACGGTTAAAGGGCAGGCCTTCTTGCACCCCCATATTATATAAGGCTTTTAATAAGAACTGCGCGCGATCTTTATCAGCATGCTTAATCACAGACTCAAAAGCTTGCAGCCATTCCTGCGTTTCGCTGCTATCAGCATCCTTGTAATAATTCATCTTCTCTAATCCTTTTTTATCAGTCATCCCTACACGGTGGCAGGGTATTATTAAATCACAGAGTTATACATATTTTCGTAAGCAAACGATTTACCTAATGCCTTCCTTGCTGCATCTCGTCATTCCATTATATGTCTTGGCTATTACAGACCAGTGCTAATAATCAGCAACTGTAGCTTGGCATGGGGTTCAAACAGACATCGTAGTAAAAGTAAACGACAGCCGATATGCGACTTTCATCATCAAATGATATTGACGCTCTATTATAGGGGTTTATTCACGTATTGTTTATAGCTATAGAGAAATGCCAATATGACAAGTATTTTTAAAATAAATAGTGATTATGTTTTTTGAGATATTTGGGAGGTTTGTTGGGAAATTCTTTCTAATGAGTGATAAATATAATATTCAGCAGAAATATATGTATTTCGTCATACTAAATCTGCCATTCATCCGTTTTCTAGGAAATTTACAAAATTATTGCTTAATATGATGAATTACGTAATATACACAGATTTTTGGTTATGTTTATCGTGCGTATTTACATAAATAGTTGTTTGTGAATATCAGTTTATAGGGATAGCAATATGTATCAGACTCAGCGCTTCGTAAATGTAATAGTTTCACAATTATTTGGTGAATATATATATCGAATGTTGGCGTTGATGACAGCGATGATTTTTCTTACGATCAGCAATTCATCATTCGCACTTGCACCTAACCCTGGAGCTAACCTAGCATGCCCAGCTAGCTCAACTAAGGGAATATTCGATAACAGCAACTACACTAAGCTCAAAGAGAGTTTTGACACAAATACTTATCAGCCTATGACAAGTACGTCAAGTTTGTCTATTCCATTGAAAATCAAAATGACTATTGAAGATATCAACGTTAATACTTCTGGTAATAATACTACGATCACAGGAACTAGCGCCAATCCGGCTATGGATATTAATAGAAATTTCAAAGATCTAACATCTCGTTCTGATATCACTTTAGATTTTCAAAACACTGGGAATAGTGACTCTCTTTATTTAAATAATGTTGCCATAAGCGCGTTTGATATTGATAAAAGCATAGGCAGCAATAAGACAGGTTGGGATGATTTAGTCAGCATCACTGGCATAACCCGAAACAACACTAAGATTAAAGGGACTTTTCAAAGACTATCTGGATCCAGTGTCATTGAGCTGGCAAATGGGCTTCAGACCTCTTCTACAAATGCATCATTTAACTGCACTGCTGCTCTTGATACAAATTGTCAAGGATCTGTCTTATTTAGCGAGGATATCAGATCGGTCACTTTTAGCTACACTAATACTAATAATGTAACTACTCCTACAAGTCAAAGGTTTCAGTTTCGAGTAGATAGCTACTGCTACACGCCACAATATACTTTCTCAGGTATTGTTTTTAACGATAATGGTGGTATCACAGATGCTAATGCTACTAACGCCAATATTACAACAGGTCCTTATGCTAATAACGCTAATTACTTTAACGGTATATTCGATAGCGCTACACCTAATGCTGAAGCTGGTATTCCTAGTAGTACTGTTGAGCTTACTCACTGTACAAATGGATCTGTTTATGGTTCGCAATTGGTTGATGGTAGCACACCTACTATCGGTCAATATAAGATAAATGTTCCTATTACTACCATCAGTGGCAATACCAATAATCTCTGTTTAGTAGAAAAAAATAATAATACCGGTAATGTCTATACTATCCGTACCAATAGTAATAAGAAAGTGATTGCATTTGCAAATACCACTTACCATTATCCAGATAATAACTTCGGTAAAGTCATCGCAGCAAACGTAGCACTGGTTCTAAAAAAGGCCCAGTACATCAATAACTGTCCTACTACACTCAACTATACTGACCCTGCTATCAATACTTCAGGCAATAACGATCCTAGAGTAGGATTTAGCTCTGCAAGCATCAACGATCTTGTGCCAGGACAATGTATTGCTTATAGAATTACCGCCACCAATCGTGCAAATATCGTGATCAGCGATTTTGTGATGCGAGATGTGCTGCAGAAAAAAGGGGTAAACGGCGCTCAAGTCACATCAGTACTTGCCAACCCACCACTTTCAACCACTGATTATAACGCTGCCGAGAATCCAGCTATTGGAGCAAATGGTGAAGTCAAAACCAGAACCCTTACCATCAATGCAAGAAACAATCGCGTTTTTTACTTCAATACCAAATATGGCACCACAGCAAATCCTTAGTCATAGTTTTCTCTTGCATTATTCTCAACACTGAAAATTCTGCCTTTTTCAACAAAAGCCCTATCTTGAAAGACGGGGCTTCTACCGTTTAGTCACTTCAAAATGCCGTTTGTCTTATTTATAGTGAAATTTTGTATTTAGTTTGTGACAATAGCCTTAAGAAAAAATTTGATGTTACCTAAACTTTTATATATTACTGATTGCGATTTTTGAATCATATAAGATGACATTTAAGTCTCATTAATAACAATACTGTAAACAAGGAATACTATATGAAAGGTTTTAACATTTTACGTACTGCCTTATTAGCCAGTTTAGCATCGGTATTTTTGTTAAATACAGCTTATGCAGATGAAGCTCTAAAAATGGAGCTAACCGCTAACAAGGTCGTTAAAAATAGTGAAGGTAAAATTAGTTACTTACCAGTTCGGACTGCACCTAAGGGCACTGTGATTCAGTACAAAGCAACTTATAGCAATACCATCAATGAAAATATCAATGACTTAGCAGTTACCCTGCCCATTCCAGCTAATATGACTTTTAATGGTGAGGTATCTCCCGCTAGCGCCCAAGGCAGTATCGATGGCAAGAACTATGCTGATATGCCACTGATGCGCAAAGTCGATGGCAAAATGGTAAAAATTCCTTTTTCTGAATACCGTACCTTACGTTGGAATATCAAGTTATTACCCGCCAATAAATCTGCAGCCGTAGCCCTTAATACCATCGTTGACTAAGACAGTCATTCTTGAAAATACATTGGTTACTATTTTGAACGTAACTTCTAGAACTTTTTAATTCGGAGCTTTATATGAAATCAAGCACTTTTAATTACAGCTTATTAGCCATTGGCGTCGCTGCTATACTAGGTATGAGCACGACTGTTAATGCAGTAGAGACGTCTAAAACATCAACGAGCGTAGAGATTACTAACAAAGCTACCGCTAGCTATAATGTGAGTGGTCAGGCTCAACCAGAAGTCGAATCTAACACAGTAAAAATAACGGTAACAGAGCAAACATCATTCTCATTGGTTCCTGCTGTCACTAATACTGGAAAAGAAGTAGCGCCTAATGGGTTTGTTCAGTTTACGCATACTTTGACCAACACGGGTAACCGCACTGATAACTATGCTATCACGACGCCAACAGCTCCTGCCGGTTATGATACGGCCAACTCTACTGTCTCGTATAAGATATATAACGAGCTTAATGTAGAAGATACAACTCGTACTACAGATAATGCGCCCTATGGTGCCTCTAGTGGCAGAGTTTTTCCTCTTGAAAAAGGGCATTATATTGTACTTGTTATTAATGCCAAAACCACTGGTAACAAAGGTGGTGAAACCAAACCACTAGAAATCTCTGCGGTTAGTTCACTTTTAGGTACAGATAAAACACTCATCAATACTGACACCTCTTTTACAAGGCTTCCTACCTTTAGTATCGTTAAGACGATTATTAATGGCTTAGACCTCAATAATCTTGATAATGATACAGCTACTTATAGAGTTGTAGTCACCAACGATGGCAACACTGCATTTACGGCTGATGCTACTGATATTGCTATTGCAGATATTCTACCAGATGGTCTGGTAATGGCAGAGGCACTAACACTAGCTAATATCAAAACCAGTTCTACTGCGACTAAAGGCACTATCGATCCCATTAATACGGGTGCTGTAGGTACTAGTGGCTTTAACATTACTGGTATCAATATCCCAGTAGGGCAAAACATAACTATTGAATTTAAAGTCAAAAAAGGGACAGGCACACTTACTCCTGCAACAGCTATCAATCACGTGACAGTGACTGATGACTTGGATAACAATCCTAATACTGATAATACGCTTATCGATAGTACAGACACTAGTAGAGAACAAAATGTTGGTGCGTTCTATCCTACTACCGAGATTAATAACCTCAACGGTCAGCGACCAGCTAACCCAGGTGATGACTCAACACTGCCACTATCCTCAGCAACTATTCAGCGAGCTCTAACACTAACTGGTTCAACTTTCAGAGAGATTTCACCGACTTCAGGTACTCTCGGTCAAGTGAAACATCAAACGGTCATCACCAACACTGGTAAAGACGTCGAGGGCATTAAAGCTGAGGAATTAACTTTTACTATCAATGACAATGACGGTAACCTGCCAGACCAAATTAATATAGTTCCTAATAGCGTCACTGTCACTTATTATCCAAATGGCAACGACACCACAACACCAACAGTAGTGGATAAAACTATTACCGCGGTCGATGGTGTCTATGATCTCTTTTCTGCTTTACCTAATGGTATAGCCCCTAATGGTACTGTCACTATTAAATATAACGTGTCATCAGCCAATGCAAAAATATTTACACCAATAAACTCTACCACTCCTACATTCGAAGAAACTGTGGTCACCTTGATTCCAGGTAAGGAAGGCGCGCCTCAATCGGTTTCAGTCACCGATAGAACAACTGTTCGCGGTTTAACATTGCTGAAAACCCAAGCGATAAATGCAGATTGTGTGGGTACACCTCCTGCTGCGAATTTTGTCAGTACTGACATTAAAGACGTTTCGCCTGGCCAATGTATTGTTTATAAGGTCCAAGCGAAAAATACTTCTTCTGCTGATACGACCTCTCCTACAGGCATAGGTTTTGATATTAAAAATATCGTTATCTCAGATGCATTTTCTAACTTCTCAAATGAGGCTGACTATGTAGCGAATTCTGTAGAGACTACTAATGGCACAACATCTGATACTGGAACTGCCATTACTAATAATATTGATATGTTAGCGCCTCAAGCAACTGAAACCATGCAATTTAAAGTAAAAGTCAAAACTGCTAGGGTAGTTACTCCTACGCCATAATTGTATTTTGAGCTTAAGATTATCAACTTAAACTGAACTTTTAACTCTATAAGTATCTACGGGTACTTATAAAGACTTTCCCTAGCTTGTAATTTACTTAAGCTAGGGGAGTTTTACCCCCCCATCTTGTTTTATTGGATAAGCAACATATGACTCTATCTGTAATGACACCGTCTAATCGTATCGCATTGTGTACAGCGAAGATCTCTGCGCTGTCATTGGCAATGTTGCTTATGCAATCAAATATAGCCTTAGCAGCGCCTAACCCTCTGCTACAATCCATCAAAAATACTGCTGAATCCAGTTATATTATTAGTAACGGTACTAACTTTAATCTAAATAGCACTTCTAACCAAGTGAGTGTTGAATCGTCTGCTTTTCCTCAATATGGTATTAGCCTAACTTCACCGCCAACAAAGACTATCGCCCCTGGCTTGACCGTTAGTTGGAAAAACCTTCTAACCAATACCAGTTACAGTGATCAGACTATCGATTTGAGCCTGACTATACCTAATAGTTTATCGAACATAAAACTCTATCAAGACTTGAATAACGACGGACGCTTCGATGATGGTGTTGATAAAGAGATTAAGTTAAATAACAATTTAACCGCTCAGATTGCTTTAGGACAAAGCGAGAGCATTGAGCTTACTATACAAGCATTATCTGATACCAATGCTAAAGCCGATGATACTGCTAGCATCCAGCTTGGTGCTGCTGTTGTCGAAGACCCTTCTATTACCGCTTTAGTGAGTGACGAGCTAATCATCGTTGAAACACGTCTCGATTTTATGCTTTATTCATGGGATGGCTATAGAAGAACATCGCAGGTGGGTGAAAATATCTATCTTGAAGCCAGCTGTGCTAAATGTAATGTTCAAGATAATAAACGCGATCAAGTATGGATAACCATTACTTCTTCTAAGACTGGCGATACATATTCACTCAAAGCTCTCGAGACTGGCGACAATACTGGAAAGTTTCGCATCGAAGTACCAACAGAAAATAACGCCAATACCATTAATGACGATATCATTCAGACGCTAGAAGGTGCTAATTTAGTTGCTAAGCTGGATGCTTATATCGACTCACAGGGTATAAGCCAAAAAATTACAGAAAATATTAGTACCAACATTGCCATCGTTAATGATATCCCAACCCTGCAAGTTACCAAAGAAGGTGATGTCAAAACTGCCTCACTCGGTGATTATGTTAATTATACGATTAATATCAAAAATGATGGTACCAGTACGGCTTATAACGTTGAATTAAAAGACGCTTTACCGCGCGGCTTCGACTACGTTGGTGGTAGTGTGAGCATTGACAAAGCACAAACCACTGAGTTTAAAACCGATGGCAAATATCAAGTTTTAAGTCTGGGGAATATGGATGCCAAAACTAGTAAAGATATTACTTATCGCGTATTAGTTGGTTCATCAGCATTAGGCGGTGACGGCATTAACCGTGCGACTGCTATTGCCAAAACTGAGCAAGATCAAAGCCTCGTATCAAGAGAAGCCCAGTGGAAAGTAGAAGTCGATCGCGGTGTTATGAATACAGACGGCATCATCGTTGGTAAGGTCTACCACGATATCAACCGCGATGGCATTCAGCAAAAACAAAATGGTGAGCTTGGTGTTGCTGGCGTGCGTATCTATATGGAAAACGGTAACTTTGCTGTCACTGATCCTGAAGGTAAATATAACTTTTATGGTATTAGTGCTAAAACCCACGTCCTAAAAGTTGACCGCACTACTATTCCAAACGCCACAGAACTGGTCACTCAAAGCAATCGTAATGCTGGCGATGCAGGTAGCCGTTTCGTTGACCTAAAATATGGCGAGTTACATCGTGCCGATTTCGGCATCGTTGGCGGTATGGCGGACAGTACTGAACGCTTAAACGCAGAGCTTGTTGCGCGTAGCAAAAGTATCGGTGCCAAAAACGATCGCTTAGAGCAAGCAGTTAAAAGCGAGCTAACTTTAGATCCTGACTATAACCGCGACAATAAAGACAATATCAATGCCAGCGGCTGTAAATCTAACGATGTTTTAGATGCAGGCATTCAATGCGATTCAGCCATCGTCAATGAAATGGTCAACCCATCTGCCAATCGCGTTGAGATGGCAATTACTAAAATTGCACCTCCTGTAGAAAAAGAGTTAGAAGAATACCTTAAAGAAGTGGCAACTAATAATGTCTCTTTCATTAATTTGAGTGAAGGTCAGCAGCTCAGCACTTATAAACAAATGGTACAGGTACAAGCCCCACTGGGCTCTATTTTCACTCTATATGCCAACGGTAAAGCCATATCAAGAGAACAAATCGGTAAAACGGCTGAACAACAAAAGCAAAATGTCACTGCATTTGATTATTACGCAGTCGATTTAAAGCGTGGCACTAATACTTTACGCGGTGTCGCAACCGACGTGAATGGCAAAGTTATCTCTGAGCAAACTATCAAGGTATTAACACCGGATATTTTACAATCTATTAGTTATCGTACCCAAAAACAACTGGTGGCAGCAGACGGCGTCAGCGATTATCAAATCGTTATCAGTCTAAAAGATCGTGATGGTCGTCCTTATATAGCATCAACTCCTATCACCATTGATACCAATATTGGTCGTATCAACTTGGCAGACAGCAGTAAAGACCAAGCCGGCACGCAAGTTACTGTCAATGGTGGTGAGCTATTGATCTCCGTGACTGCGCCAAGCGTACCCGGTAAAGGTGAGATGATCATCGATACAGGCAGCAATAAGCAAGTAATTCCGCTACAGTTTACGGCTCAATTGCGTCCATTAATAGCTGTTGGTATCGTTGAAGGCGCGATAGCGCTCAAAGACTTTGATGGTAGTAATATCACTGACGCACAAGGTGCATTTGAAAAAGAATTACGCGAAATAGCCGGTAACGATGATTACTCAGCGACGGGTCGTGCGGCAATGTTCTTAAAAGGCAAAGTACGCGGTGATTATCTATTAACGCTTGCTTATGACAGCGACAAAAAAGGCGAGCGCCTGTTCCGTGATATCGAGCCGGGCGAATACTATCCAGTTTACGGCGACTCATCAGCCAAAGGTTTTGATGCGCAATCGACGAGCAAGCTATATGTACGTCTAGATAAAGGTCGCTCATTTGCCATGTATGGCGACTTAAAGACTCAAATTGACAACGATGAAGGTATTAAGCTCGGTCAATACAATCGTACACTGACTGGTGTCAAAGCCCAGTTTGAAGATAGCAACACGCGTATTACTGCTTTTGCCGCTGAAACAAGCACCTCACAGCGTGTCAATGAAACTCGTGGTTTGGGCATTTCAGGTCCTTACCCGCTTGCTAATGATTTTGATGCAGTATTAGAAAATTCAGAAACTATAGAAGTAATCACCCGTGATGCTAATAATCCTGGACGTATTGTGCGCCGTGAGACCTTGACGCGCTTTGCTGATTATGAAATTGATCCTATTAGCCGTAGCTTATATCTAAAATCACCGATTGCTAGCCAAGATATCGATGGCAACCCTATCTACCTACGCGTTACTGTCGAAGTTGATGAAGGTGGTGAGAAATATTGGGTAGGTGGCGTCGCTGCTAAACGACAATTGACTGATAAAATTGCCATCGGTGGCAGCTATATTAATAGTGATGATCCACTTAATAAAGAAGAGCTTGCTAGCGTTAATACTGTGGTTAAACTTAATGACAAGCTAAAACTGGTCGCAGAATATGCCAAAAACAAAGCTGAGAATCCAAATTTCGAGCCAAGCAATCAGATCAATGCGGACAAACTAACAGGCGATAATGCTGAGGGTGACGCTCTACGTATCGAGCTTGACTATGATAATAAAAAACATACCCGTGCAAAAGCCTATCATAACGATACCGATATCGGTTTTGTCACTGGCGCGTCACCACAAACTGCTGGTCGTACCGAATCTGGCATCGAAATCATCCACACTTTAAACGAGAAAAAGACTGCGCTTAAACTTGAAGGCGTACGCACAGAAGATCATATTACTGATGCAAGTACTGAAGGCGTACAGGCCAGTATCGAACAGCGTTTAAGCAAAAATATCGTTGGTGAAATTGGTGTACGCTACTATAAACAAGAAGCAGCAGCCTCACGTAATATCCAAGCAGCAACAGATGTGGTGGATATTACTAATGATACTTTTGCAAATGATGACATCATTAATCAATCTGCGCTAAGCAACGTCAGCAACACTGAAAAAGATATCGAAGGCACCACTGCCCGCGCCCGTCTAACCGCGCGTTTGCCAAAGCTAAATAACTCATTGGTATTTGCTGAGTATGAGCAAGATATTGAACACAGCTCACGTAACGCAACCTCTATCGGCGGTGAAACAGCACTGGGTAATTTAGGTCGACTTTATGCTCGCCATGATTTAATCAATAGCTTGTCTGGCAGCTATGGTTTAGACGATTCTGAGGAGCGTCAACGCACTGTTGTCGGCTTTGATGCCACTTATATGAAAGATGGCAAGGTTTATAGTGAATACCGTATGCGTGATGCCATCAGTGCTCGCGAAGCGGAAGCTGCCATTGGTCTAAAGAATAAATGGTATGTGCAAAAAGGTTTGACGCTTAATACTTTACTCGAGCGTGTCGAATCTTTAGAGGGTGAGAAAGACAGTACCTCAACTGCAGCAGGTTTTGGCGTTGAATACCTTGCTAACGAAAATTACAAAGCATCAGGGCGCCTAGAAAAACGCTGGGGCGATACCAGTGACACCTTATTAGGTAGTGCTGGCGTTGCCTATCGCTATAACGATGAAGTGACTTTATTAGCCAAAGATATTTATTCAAAAGTTGATTATGACGATGGTCATCGGACTATCAATCGCTTTCAACTTGGTGCTGCCTATCGCGACTACGATAGCAATCAGCTTGATATGCTGGCCAAGCTTGAATATCGCTTAGATGATAATGCCACTGGTGATGACCCTTATCAAAAGGATGCTATTGTCTGGTCATGGAGCGGTAACTACCATCCAACGCGACCATTAACATTATCAGGTCACTATGCAGGTAAATATACCGAATACGATGCTCAAGGTATCGCAAGTGACAATACCGCTCATGCTTTGTATGCTCGTGGCTTATATGATATTAGCGAGCGCTGGGATATTGGTTTACAAGCAGGTACTTATTGGAATAAGCAAGCAAATGACCTAGCCTATTTAGTTGGCGCTGAAGTTGGCTATAATCCAATGAACAATTTATGGTTATCGCTTGGTTATAACTTCATGGGCTTTGAAGATGAAGACATCGCTTATGACGATACTACCATCGAGGGCGCTTACTTTAGACTACGCTTCAAGTTTGATGAAGATCTATTTAAGCGTGAAGACCCACGTAAAAATAAACGTGCAGCACCTGTATCCTCTACATTATAAGACGGTCAATTAAAAAGGCACCATCTTGAATGACGTTTTTCTGGAATCGTTTTTCCTTATTCACATGCACTAAAGCAAGATAAAGACTTTGACATCTTATTCCAATAGCACTATATTTTTGAAGTAAATTGACTATAGCATTTGATAAGCGATAAAATCAGTCTCAAAATTGCCAGCACCGATACTTATCAGCTTACTACAAGGTTTTCGCGTTATGCTTTACTCTACTATTAAAGTAGCTACTTATAAAAATCCAATATGTGCTGCGTTTTCAGCTGTTTTGCTATTATCAACGACTTCATGTGTATCAACCACAGCTACGACTCTTCAAAAAAGTGCTCATATCACTACTGTAGACACCTCTGATTACTGCCAGAGTCAGGATTTAAAAGCGACATATAAAAACCAAAATACGCAGCAACGTGCGATGAGCTGTATGCTAGCAGAACTGCAGCATTATCAGCAAAAAGATAAAACTGCGCAGCAACAGTACTTTGCTTATAAAGCCCAAGCTTGGCTCAACTATGCCATCCATAAAGACAGCATGAATAGTCGCTCACCTGCTGGATTAGAAGCGGCAAAATCTGCAGAAGCTATTTTGCAAGCATTAAAAAAAGGCTCAGAAAACGATCTTGTTCTTATCCAAGATATATCTGCCTCATCAGCGCTAATGCGACCTGATTTATGGGCAACGTTAAGCGCCCTTAAAGACAGCGGTGGTATTGCAAGTGCTCCCCGTGAAATAGCATTTAGTGAAGTGGCATTAATCTGGGCAGCGACCGACCAATGCGAACATAATTCACGGCAGGCAGGCAGCCAATTTCGCATGGCTGACCGCTGGCTTGAACAAGCACGTGAAGCTTTTGTTAATGCTCAAGATTCTAAAGAAAACGTGGCATTAGAAGGGCTTATCGTACGTTATTATGAGCAATACTTGCCTTTCGATGCAAGTGGTGATCGCTGTAATGGACAAGTATTGCCTACACTTGATCAAATGTAGAAATTTTATTCACTATAAGTATTTTGTAAAGCTTATACATAAAAATTTAGCAAAAAAATCCGACATATAAATGTCGGATTTTTTTAATGTCTGTCTTTAAAACTTAATAGACAGACTAACGGTCTTTACGCGGTAGCTTCTCTGGCAAGTAACAACGCAGATAAGCGATAGATGCCGTATTAGCTTCTTGCAAATACTTATCGGTAATACGCTCATGACGACGATAAGAAACAGTAAAGATCGCATTCACGATACTAAAGGTAATCAATAAGACATCTTGAATATCTTCAAACTTAGGCACTTCATAGCGTTCAGCCAAACGATCATAGACCAATTTTACTACTTGGTGATCCATATGCTCGCCAAAACTGTCGCCTTCAAAATCAGGCGTATTGGTATCATAAATTAATTTGGCTTTGGTTTGATCTTCATCAAAAATTTGTACACAGCGATCAATCAGCGCTGTAAGATACCCTTGCCATCTATCATATTTAACCGTTTCAACGGTTCTCAATACATCTAAAATATCAATAGCATTTAAAAAACGCAGCGCCAAAAATATGGCTTCAATATTAGGGAAGAAATGATAAGCAGACGCCCGTGGAATACCCGCTTCTTCGCAGACAGCGGCAAGCGTAATATCATTAATAGATTGAGTTTCACTCAACTTTTTAGCACCCATCAACAATTTTTGACGGCGGGCGCGTCCTTGCTGGCTAGTAAACTTAAACTTATTCGGCACCAACTTTTTTGCCAGCTCCGAATCTACTAATACATCTTCAATTTTGTCGTCTTTATTTTCACTCATGATAAATCTCTTAATGTTATGTCATATCTTTAAAAATATAGTGTTCATCGGATAGTATGCGCCTTAAATCAAAGCACCATTTCTATCAATCATATATGGATTGATAACACCGCTACTATACTCAACGAAGAGGCATAATAAACGCTTGTACACTATCAAGCAAGGAACAAGAATAGGTTAAAAAAAATTCAGTAATTAATTATAAAATAGTGTTAATTGTGAAGCTTTATTTTCGCTCTTATAATACCATGGTCGATCACTCTATCTGCATAATCCCAC
Source organism: Psychrobacter cryohalolentis K5 (assembly GCF_000013905.1). NCBI lineage: Bacteria > Pseudomonadati > Pseudomonadota > Gammaproteobacteria > Moraxellales > Moraxellaceae > Psychrobacter > Psychrobacter cryohalolentis. The sequence goes on along the minus strand of NC_007969.1, from coordinate 1,247,877 downwards.
TTTAAATGGTCATTGAAGTAGTCAACCCGTTCAACCTGACCGAGCGAAAACTTACTATCAGGTAGAAATTCTTCAGAGACAAATAACTGATCAATCACTTCTGGCATACCTTGATAGATATGAGTATATGCTACATCTTTCATCCAACCATAACGGGCTTGAATACGAGCAGCATCAAACAGCGCGACGTCTCGCATGCTCTTGTCATAGTTGACCTCGCCAGTCTCAGTCATCAGCTGGGTGGTCACGCTTTCAGTCACATCATTCATATCACCAAGCAAAATCAAGGGCTCACGAGTATGCTGTAACCTATCTATGATAGAAAGCCGGATAGAAGCCGCTTCTGCCGCACGCATACACAAACTACGCAACTTGGCACGAATACGAATGTTTGGATCATCCATATCCTCTAACAAATTACCAGCCTCATCACGTAAGAAAAAAGCACGTTTACTTTTTAGATGAGCGGTAATAATGGTTATCGGCTGACCAAATGCATCTACGCGCAATACAAGGGGCGGACGATTAAAGCGCTGATAAGGACCAACATCAGGAATATCGATGACCGCTTTTGGGACAATCTCTTCAAGCAAACTTGTCTCTAAGTGCGCAAACCGACTAATGATACCGACGGCAGGCGTATTTTGCGCCCCATTACCTTGCGTATATGAATTTACGCTGTCATTACTTGCCAGCGGAATAACGACATGTTCAGGCTTAAAGCCCAATGATACTGCTAAAGCTTCGAGCGCTTCACTGTCCCATACTTCTTGGACCGCAATGATATCAGCGTGTGCCTTTGACAGTAGATATGTGATACCGCGTAACTTATGTTCGTATTCGTGATTAGTATATGCAGGTGCGTTTGGATAATAGAGACGATTGGGATTGGCAAAATTGAGCAGGTTGGCAGTTGCTATATAAAACTGCTTATGATTACTTTCATTATTGTTGGTCATAAACTGCCTATTATTCTATAATTGTTTTTACATACGGTTTCTAATTATTACTTATTGGCTAATTTCAACAGTAAAGCATATTGTATATTCATACATAGTAATATACAGTAAAAAAGCCTCCAAAGAAATCTTCGGAGGCTTTAAAATAGCATAAATTCAAATTATTGCGTCTGTTAACAAAAAATGTCTACAATCGAACTAAACCCAGTAATAAGACAGTAAGCTTTAGTCGTGTTTGGTTACTTGAAGCAAATATACTATTAGCAGCACTTGCGTGTTATTCGCTGACTACTTTATAAACTATCTAACCTGAGTACTTAATATCTTATTAAAATCAGCATAAATACATTAAGAAATGCGGTTCCATGCATCACGAGATGCTCTACGTGCCTCATTCCATTCCATACGTGATTCACCTTTCACATTGTTCCATGAGCGCTCTAAATCTGACTCATGATCTTCAAAGCGGGCATCAGCGGGATAACGTGCACGGTTAGCATACCCTACCGCGTAAGCTGGATGCAAATCACGATCGAAATCATGACCTTCTTGATAGTAATCGGCATTGGCATACTCTGCACGCCAATATGCTTCTTCACGCGTTGGATCAATCGCTTCAGCTGCTGCATGACCTGCACCGCCACCGACAATTGCACCAATTGCTCCGCCAATAAGCGTGCCTAATGGGCCTGCCATCGTACCAATAGCAGCACCTGCTGCTGCGCCGCCAATACCACCAATACCTGTACCTACAGGGTGTGAGCCTGGCTCCCCTGTGATTGGATCAGCATTCAGATCACTTCTTGCTTCTTTCGACATATGCTTGACAGCAGTACGATCAATCGCATCATGATCCTCTATAATGTTGTCATTTTCATGTCTAATAACAGTGTTATTGATTGTCTGATCATTACCAGTCAATCGGCGCTCATTGTCATCGATAATACGCTCTCTATCACCAACTTCAAGATAGTCATCAGTAATCACACGGTTATTCGAGTCTGTAATACGGCCGTCGTTATTCATAATATCTTCCTTAATTGATTTGTTATATATTCTATTTATCGTCAATCCGCTTAATAGCAATATAAGCCAGATTAAGCGTTTTATTAAATCTTCTAAAGTATAGGAACTGAGCTCAAAGACAGATAGGTCGAATATGTAAACTGTGTCAAAATCACGATGGTATTGCGTTACAGTCTGTATCTATACCAAAACTTTGTCAATTGACGTAGTTTCTAGGTGAGTCGATTATACAATATTGAAAAACGGCTATTAAATAATAAGCAAAACACTATCTATCATAGTAATCAAGGCACTATTAATGCTCTACTGATAGCTTGTTGCCATTTATACAGATGCTTTTCACGCACATCTATAGACATATTAGGCTCAAAAACTCGATCTACCTGCCATGAGGCCTTCATCGTTGTATCATCATATAAACCTGTTTTTAAGCCAGCAAGTAGAGCGGCTCCTTTTGCAGTAATCTCTGTGTCTCTTGGACGCAGTACAGGCACATTCAATAAATCTGCTTGGAACTGCATCAACAAATCATTGTTTGCCGCGCCCCCATCTACCCTTAATTCAGTGAGTGGATGCGGGCTGTCTTTTTGCATGGCAATGAGCACATCGTATGTTTGATAAGCAACCGCCTCGAGTGCTGCCCTTGCAATATGGGCTTTGGTCGTACCGCGACTCATACCAGTAATACTGGCACTGATATCTGAACGCCAATAAGGGGCACCTAACCCCGTAAATGCTGGCAGCAAAACCACCTCTTCACTGCTCTCAACTTGCCGAGCCAAGTCTTCTACCTCGCCGCTTTTTTGAAACATACCTAGGTTGTCACGCAGCCACTGTACAATTGCACCCGCCATAAAAACACTGCCCTCTAACGCATAAGTTACTTCTCTGCTTGGAGGCTGTAGCATGCGTCTGCCAGATTGGACGATTTGTTCGAACGAGAGATTGTCTGGGCGAGTTGGTGCAGATTTTCGTTGCCATGCAATAGTTGTGAGTAGCTTATGTTCACTAAGCAGCGGCTTTTGACCGATATTCATTAGCATAAAACAACCAGTGCCATAAGTATTTTTAGCCATGCCCGTCTCAAGACAGCCTTGACCAAAAAGTGCTGCTTGCTGGTCACCCAATACTGCATGAATTGGGATTTGTTTGGCAAATAATCCCTTTTTAGTTTTGCCAAAGTCGCCATCGGATGGCAGAACTTTGGGCAAAATATTCATGGGTATGCCAAATCGGGCGCACAACTCCTCCGACCATGCCAGCTTATGGATATCGTATAGCAAGGTACGAGAAGCATTGGTGACATCGATGACATGCTCACCACCTGTGAGCTTATATATCAGCCAGCTGTCTATGGTGCCAACTGCTATCTCACCTTTGCTGGCGCGTACACTTAATTTAGGATTTTGATCTAGTAACCAAGCGATTTTACTGGCACTGAAATATGGATCTAAACGCAGACCTGTAATACGTTGCACTTCGCTTGCCATATCACCTTGGCTATTATTACTAACCGTACCACTTTGTGGCGTGGCGGTTAGGTTCTCAGCAGCAAGCGCTTCGCAGTAGCTCGCTGTACGCCTGTCTTGCCAAATAATAGCGGGGGCAAGTGGCTTACCTGTTTGCTTATCCCACATGACAATAGATTCACGCTGATTGGTAATAGCGATACTGCTAACATCGGTGGCGAGTAGCCCTGCCTGATTGATGACGTCATGAGCGCAGCTGATTTGCGTCTGCCAAATTTGCTGGGCATCTTGCTCAACAAAACCGGCTTGCGGTGTCTTTAAGACCGTTGGCTGCTGTGCCATTTTGATTGGGCGCGCATGATCATCGTACAATATAGCTCGACTTGACGTTGTCCCTTGATCTAACGCTAAAATATATCCTGCCATTACTCACATCCCATCTTGTCTTATCTTATTTGAGTCTAATATTATTATTTATTAACTATAAATTTATAAAATCTAAAATTCAGTATAGATAATGCTATCCATTTTATAGATAGTACTTACAAAAAATTTAAACCTATGCAATTAGGAAAATCAGAGGAAAAACAAGTTACTAGCCTATATCAGCCGTTTATTAAATGATGCTATTATTCGTTATAGTTAAAAGCGTTACCATAAACCCTTTGTTGATACAATGCAGAATAAGCAAATAGTGAGCATTGACCCGTCACTATTGTGGCACTACAGTGTACGCTTTGTCATCCATGACAAATTTTAGATCGAATCATATTTGATAATTTAGTCTATTTAGCAGCACATTTTGCATAATACTTAGCTTAGATTATCTCTAGCATAAACAGTACTCAGCATGACTAATACTGTTTATACATTGCGTGTGATTCTAGACACCTTTTAATTAACTTGTACCTTGTATTCTAATTAATGGCTTACGTGACCTATGAAATTTGCTCTATCGACTCTGTCCACTGCCGTAATGACGATTACGCTCATGAGTATAGCGGCGACTGCCTCTGCACGCGCTAATGAGCATATGAATGAGTCACAAAATGAGATGATAGCTGTCAATGTGACACAGATTATCGACGCCGACAATCAAAACAATGCATCAAGTGCACTTGATATGGTCAATCAAAATATCCCCTCTAAAACTGTATCCTCTAAGCATGCGGCTTCTGCAAACAAATCTTCTATAAACGAAGCTTCTGTAAAATCAGCGACGATACGTGTCGACAGTACGGGCGAGGTCTATGGACGTCAAGCAGCTCTAAGCACGCTTATCGATCCTATTACCCATAAAAGCATAGAGAACAGCTATCCGTTAGAAGTGTCTAGCTTGTTAAGTCTTGAACAAGCGCAAAATATTTTGTTGCAAGTATCCCCAAAAATCGCTGCCAATCAAGCCGCTATTGCTGCCAGCGAGTATCAAACGGATGCCCTCAAAACTATCGACCACCCACTTGTATTTGCTCGTGTTTCAGCCACTACCTACAATTTGGATGCGGACATTGATCTATCGTCGCTAAAAAACGGCATCGTTAATGATATTAATAACGGGGTTGGTGACATTATTCCGCCCATTCCAGATTTGCCAAATTTTGGTGAATTGGTTGGTGAGCGTATCCCAGATAACTACGAGTTAAAACGTTCAGGCTCTACGGCGGGCGCAGGACTTGGGGTAGTATGGCCTATTTATACCGCTGGACGTACTGCCGCTCTGACAGGCGCGTCCAATGCTCGTACTCAAGAAGCCGTAGCTGACAGTATATTGGAAAAAAACGAGCTTTATAACACCTTGATTGAGCGTTATTTTAAAGCGCAATTGGCAATCATTGCCGCCTATTTACGTGACGATGCCTATGATACCTTGCAGCAGACTGACCATATGGCGCAGCGGCTTTTTGAAGAAGGTTTTATATCGCGAGTTGATCGCTTAGAAGCGCAGTCGGCACTTGCTGATGCCAAAAGTGAATCTGTCAATGCCAATAATGATGCACGTCTTGCCATGATAGCTTTACAGCGTCTATTGCGCACTGAGTATCGCATTAAACCTCGCACACCTTTGTTTGTCTCAAGCCGACCCTTACCTGATGTCAGCTACTTTCAAGATTTGGCACTGACCAATCACCCAGGTCTACAAAAAGTCGCCGCCAAACGTGCTCAGGCTCAGCAATTGCATGCGCTATCGGATACTGGTTACAAGCCGACTGTCATGCTGTATGGCTACGGGCAAATTGAAAAAGACCCAAGCTGGGTCGCTGGCGTATCGGCGAGTTGGAAATTATGGGGCGGTCTGGATAAAACTGCGTCTCTGGCATCAAGTAATGCCAAGATACGTCAAGCTGATTTGTCTGAGATTGAAGTCAGTGACAACCTATTATTACTGGTTGAAAAAAACTGGCATGATGTGAATAACGCCCAATCACGCTATCAAGCTCTACAAAGCAATGTAGAGCTTGCGGCAGAAGTCTTGCGTTTGCGCAGGCTTGGATTACAAGAGGGTTTAAATACGCCAGTCGAGATTGCCCAAGCGCAAACGCAGTCGTTAAAAGCACGTACGGAGCAAGCGCAAGCAGCTTATAGCTATGTTCAATCACTTGCTGCTCTTATGCAAAGCTGTGGTACGCCCCTTGCCTTTAATGCCTATCTCAATGCCGCCGATATTCGGCTACCCACTTTATATGACAAATAACATCGCCCATTTATCGTCTTAGCAATATCAGACGACAAACGATTTATTTTGCTTATTACCGACTCTATTGCTTTAGGAATCTCACTGTCATGACTGAATCTACCAACGAATCAGGCGACTCGCGCAAACTAGGTGGCTTAAATACATCGACTGGATCGACCAATACTAACGATAATCCAGCGCCCACGAACATGGATTCTACGGTCGATGCAAATGATGCTGATGCGTCTAAGACTAATATGAATAACAGCACTGATGCCGATAGGGACACCAATACTGATACTAGCATTGAGCCGGAGCAAACGGTGCCAAGCTATAAGCGCCAGTCAGTAAAAGATAATAAATCAACAAAGATTAAAAAGGCGATTTTGGCGCTGGTGATTTTAGTTATTTTGGGTGTGATTGCTTATGGTTTATACAAGAGCAATCAGCATAGCGAGTCGCAAATTATTACCCTCCAAGGGCAAATGCAAATGCAGCAAACGTCTATCGCGGCAAAAGTACCGGGACGTATTGCAAAAATATTAGTCACAGAAGGTGATGCCGTAACGGTCGGTCAACAGCTAATAGAGATGGATTCGCCTGAGATTAATGCAAAAATCAATCAGGCACGTGCTGGCAAACAGATGGCACAAAGCCAGCTAGATAAAGCAGAAAATGGGGCGCGCCCGCAAGAAATCGCTCAAGCAAAAGCAGCGTGGCAAGCTCATAAAGCGGCATCCGACTTGGCAGAAAACACTTATCAGCGTGTTAATCGTCTGTATGAAGAAGGACTGATGGCGCGGCAAAAGCGTGATGAAGCCTATGCACAATATTTGGCAACTCAAGATCAAACCGAAGCAGCACGCTTACAGTATGAGTTAGCGATGGAAGGCGCACGTAGTGAAGATAAGTCAGCGGCGACTGCACAAGTTGCGCAAGTCGATGCGCAATTAGAAGAAGCATTGGTAGCGAAAGAAGAAGCCAACTTAAAAAGCCCAATCTCTGGTGTCGTCGATAATGTCATCGTCAATGCAGGTGAAGTGATCGGTCAAGGTGTGCCGCTGCTAACCTTAGTCAATACCAATGATCAATGGGTCGTCTTAAATGTCACGGAAACCTACTTAAATCAGTTTGCGATTGGTCAGCGGTTCATGGGTACTATTCCCGCTTTATCATCACCTGAAAAGCCTTATACCAAGCAATTCACTGTTTATGCTACTTCAACCTTGTCTGACTTTGCCACTTGGCGACCGACTAACAATGACGATGGTTTTGATGTTCGTACCTTTGAAGTAAAAGCCCGACCGACTAACCCTGATAGACGTATTCGCTCAGGTATGAGCGTAGTTGTACGTCTCAATCCTGCCCTCGTTAATCAGAACCAAGAGTAAGCTATGCGCCTGACGAAGCTAAAGGATGCTTTTGTACGCAGTGCAGCTTACGAGCGACGTTTTTTGGTAAAAAATCCGTGGGACTTGGCGATGGTGTTCTGGATACCGCTGGCTACTGTGCTGCTGATTTGGTGGATTTTTTCACAAATACAAATCACTGATTTGCCTATTGGCGTGATTGATAATGATCGGGGGCCTGTTGCCAATACGGCATTACGGTATTTGGAAGCCAATCCTAATTTGACGGTAAAGCAGCTATATCATACACCTGCTGCGGCAAAAGCTGCTATCTTGCAGCGTGATATCTATGCAGTCGTCATTATCCCTGAAGATTTTTCTCGTAATATCTTATTAAGTAAGCCTGCTCCTATCGTACTCCAAGTCAATGCCCAATATGGCACCCACTCTGGCATTATCCAAACCAGCGTACAGTCTGTCATTGGTACCTTATCCGCAGGCGTTGAGATGAAGCGCTTGGTCAAGCAAGGGATGGCTCCATCACAAGCTGCGATTGCCTACTCTCCTATTAGTATTCAACGTATTAGCTTGTTTAATGCTGCGACTGATTATCAGCAATTTTTGGCATCGACAGTCATTCCTGCGCTGCTGCATATTTTGGCAATGGTGATTGGCGCAACGACGATCGGCCGTGAATTGCGTGACAAGCGAATCGGACGCTGGTATCACTTTATTAATGGCAGTCATGTTTATTTAACATTACCATCTAAAAATGATCAACCTAATAATAACAGCCAACCTAGTCCATTAGATAATGTCTCAGACAGTCAAAACCAAGCACCAGAAGAAGTAAGTATACCGGTTTTGGTATTTGGTTTATTGGGCAAGTACTTTTGGCCGCTACTGGCTTATAGTATTTGGTCGATATTGGCTTTATGGCTGGCAGCGCCGCAACAATCGATTGCTATTAGCGCGCTCATGGTAACCTATATAAGCCTTATATTATTAATGATGTTATCTTTCTGGCTTGGCGCTATATTTACCTTAGGCTCCTTCTCATTGCGTATGGGTTTATCGGCGACGGGTTTTATCTCAGCACCTTCTTATGCGTTCGCTGGGGTGACGTTTCCTTATGTCGCTATCAGTAAGAATGCCCAGCATTGGTCAGATGTGCTGCCACTCACTCATTATCTTAAGCTGCATATTGCCCAGTTACAGATGCAAGCGCCCGTCCTCATATCCTTACCGATTGTTTACGGGCTGACGCTAGCAACACTCGTTACGCTATATTTAACGGCTTTACTAAGCAAACGCGCATTAGCGCATCCTGAACGCTGGGGAGCACGCTGATGTCATTATCCAAAAACAAGTCCTCTACTATCATGACAGAATCAGAGAAAATTCTGGCATCGCCAAGCTTTTTTGGCAGCTTTTTACAAACTATAAAAGACGTGTTTTCTGATAAAGGTGTGCTGTTACTATTGATGATTGCACCGATTATTTATGGTTTTTTCTATCCTTGGCCGTATTCTACGGAAGTTGTAAACCACGTACCTGTTGGCATTGTTGATAAAGACAATAGTCCTTTATCGCAAACCATCGTTCGTTATGCCAGTGCCAGTCCGCAATTAGATACAAAACGCTTCTTAAATGAACAGCAAGCCATCGATGCCATGTGGGCGGATGACATCGCAGGCTACATGATTATTCCAAGCGGACTTGAACAGCAAGTGTTGTCAGGCAAAGCCGCTAGCGTCAGCGTACTTGGTAATGGCGGCTATTTTTTATTAAATAAAAACGTACAAATGGGATTTTTGCAAGCGGTTAGTACCGTCTCAGCTGGCATTGAGGTAAAGAAAAACGTGGCACAAGGGGCGTACTTAGCGACTGCTTCTGCCAAAACCCAAGCCGTACCGTTAAAGATTATCCCTTTATATAATCAAACGGAAGGTTATGGCGCTTACGTCGTGCCAGCGGTGTCTATTCTTATCTTGCAGCAAACGCTTTTAATGTCAACGGCGATGTTAATCGGCACTTGGTATGAGCAACGACGCCATAGAACTAATATTCGTGGCTGGCTTGGGCGGATTGCAGCGCTAAGTATGTTTAGCTTTGTGATTGGCTGTTTTTATTACGGCTGGGCATTTGAGCTTCATGACTATCCGCGCGGGCAAAACATGCTCGGCAGTTTATTATTCTTGCTGCTATTTTGTCCGACAGTCGCCACACTTGGTTGCGTGCTTGGACTTTGGTTTCGCCAGCGCGAGCGTAGTATGCAAATTTTAATTTTTAGCTCATTACCGATGTTTTTTGTCAGTGGCTATCCGTGGCCTGCCCATCAGCTTCCTGAATTCTTGCAAATTATTCGTTGGTTATTGCCAACGACACCAGGTATCAATACTTCCGTGCAGCTTAACCAAATGGGCGCTAGTATCGCGCAAGTAGCGACAGGATTTTATGCGTTGGCAGGATTGTGGATTTTTTACTTTATTCTACTGTTGCTATTCCGCTGGTTAACGTCAGAACGTAAAAATGCTTATTAAAGTTAATAACATATTAACCATATTAACCATGATAAAAAAAGCGCCTGTATAATTACAGACGCTTTTTTATTGACTCAGTTTAATATCATTAATCGTTAGAACACCCGATTAAGACCATTCAATGCCGCAACGCGATAGGCTTCTGCCATTGTTGGGTAGTTAAAGGTGGTATTGACAAAGTATTCAAGCGTGGCATTACATTTCATCACTGCTTGCCCAATGTGGATAATCTCAGAGGCATGATTGCCGTAGCAGTGAATCCCTAAAATCTCTAACGTCTCACGGTGGAACAAGATTTTTAGAACGCCTGAACGCTCACCAATGATTTGCGCGCGTGCAAGATGCTTAAAGAAAGCCTGACCGACCTCATAAGGAACTTTGGCATCGGTTAATTCTTGTTCCGTTTTACCGATACATGAAATCTCAGGAATAGTATAAATACCTGTTGGTACGCTCGATACGGGCTCTGCATCACGGTCACCGACCATAAATGCCGCCGCACAGCGCCCTTGGTCGTAAGCAGCAGAAGCTAATGAAGGCCAACCGATAACATCGCCCGCTGCATAGATGTTTTCAACTTCGGTACAGTAAGTATCATCAACTTTCAGCTGACCGCGGCTATTGGCTTCTAGACCTAGGCATTCTAAATTTAAGCCTTCAGTATTACCTGAGCGTCCATTCGACCATAAAATAGCGTCTGACTTGATTTTCTTACCACTTTTTAGATGCAAAATCACACAGTCATCATGCGTTTCTAAATGGTCAATCTCTTCATTGCTACGGATAACTACGCCAAATTGACGAAAGTCATGAGCGATGGCGTCACTGATTTCACTATCCAAATAGCTTAGCAGTTGGTTTTGGTTATTAATCAAATCTACTTTATAGCCAAGACCGGTGAAGATAGACGCATACTCACAGCCAATCACGCCAGCGCCATAAATAATGATTTTCTTAACCACATAATCCATCTGTAGGATTTTATCAGAATCAAATACGCGTGGATGATTGAAGTCTAAGATATCAGGGCGGTATGGACGGCTGCCGACCGTAATGATAGCTTTGTTAAAGGTGATCGTTTCAAAGGTATTTTCATCAATTTCGATACGTATCGTGTTTTTATCGATAAAATTTGCCCAACCATGAATCACTTCGATTTGGTTGCGCTCATAGAATCTGGTGTGCGTCTGAACCTGTTGCAAAATCACTTTTCGAGCTTTAGCTAACACGATATTCAGCGGGACTTGATGATAGTCCATGGCCTTAGTAAACATTTGGTCACGGCGAAAGTTAATCAAGTTAAAAACGGACTGGCGCAAAGCTTTACTTGGAATCGTACCAACGTGAGTACAGTTACCGCCTACTTGCTCGCGCGGGTCAATAACCACTACCTTCTTGCCCGATTTGGCAAGTTTCATGGCAGCAGCTTCACCCGCAGGACCTGCACCTAATACGACCGCATCATATTCAAACTCATGCTTATCGCTTTTTAGACGTTGTGAATCCTTAGTAAAGCCCGATTTTACGTCGATACGTGTATCATCTAGTGGATTGACCAAATCTGGATGATGCATGATGTCTTCAGTAACTTGCTCATGCGTTTGTTCGATTTTCTCTTTTTTATTTTTACCCTCAGTATGCTCGGGGTTTGGCACACGACCACTTTCCTTATTAGATACCTCAGTTTTAATATCTTTACCAGTATCATTGGTCGCGTCGCCTATCGTTTTGCTTCCCATCGTGTCCTCTTTATTCATTTATGAATCTGTTTTTTAGCTCGCGGATGCCTTCATCTTTATAAATGTCTAGATAAAAATATCCATGGTGCTAAAGTGTGTCCACCATACGTGGTGATACGTTATTTTGCAATACAGACACCACTACAACTGTTTTTTTCAAAAGTATTATTTTTCAGAAAAATAGAGGCCGAGCTCAATTAGCCAATGCGGCGTTTGAGACCAGTCATCTGCAATATACGCGTGGCAATCTCTTCAACGGACATCTCTGACACATCAAGGCTTGGAATCCCCTGCGAGGTATAAATTCCTTGTATTGCGCGCTGTTCTTGCTGACATTGCTGATAACTTGAGTAGCGACTACCCGCGCGACGCTCTTGGCGGATTTTCACCAAGCGATCCGTATCGATAATCAGACCAAATAACTTGTGTTTATGCTCACGCAATGCTTTAGGTAGCTGGTTGTCGTTTAGGTCTTCTTCGGTTAAAGGATAATTGGCCGCTCGAATACCAAATTGTAGTGCCAAATATAATGAGGTTGGCGTTTTACCAGAGCGTGAAACGCCAATCAAAATAATATCTGCTGCATGATAATGACGGGTACGAGCGCCGTCATCGTTATCTAAAGCAAAATGCACCGCATCAATACGCTCTTTATAAGTCTCAGAGTCGACGTTATCATGGGCATGACCTGAATGCCCATCTGGCTCCACGCCCGTCTCTTCTGCAACGCGACCGATTAGACCTTCATACATATCAAGATTACAACTGTGTGCTGAATTGATTTTCTCACGAATCTCAGGACTAACAATAGTATCAAACACCAGTGGCAGCAAGCCATCTCGCTGATAGGCGGTATTGATTTGCACAACCGCATCTTCAGCACGTTCTAGATTATCCACATAAGGCAATACTCGAGTCTCAAAGGGCACTGAAGCAAATTGGCTTAAAATAGCACGGCCAAGCGTTTCTGCTGTAATCGCCGTGCCATCAGAGATAAAAAACGCCGTTCTTATGTTTTGAGCGTTATCAACTTCTAGTGCTTTCATATTTTGAATCGTAGAATTGGGTTGTGGTGACGAATGATTTACATACATAACGTTGATACCTTATTTTTAAATCCTTGGTTGAAACCTCAGTAGCAGCCTTTCATTTTTAGCATCTAGCGCTTCATAATTTGGTCATATGCGTCTCAAATTTTCACCTTTATTATACGCATAATAGACGCTTAATAGTAATCAATGTTACAGGCGTACACTTAGACTTACATAGATTTTTAAGACTCGGCTCACTGTAAGATGGATATTTATCGTACCAAAATTTATGATTTAGCCTAATAAATATGTAGCAAATCTCACAATTTGTAGCTTTTTCATCATTTTTTTGCTTCAAGCTCTCGAAATTCTCAAAATATAGGGGTATAATCGACCATTATAATCTTTACTAAATAACCTTATTTTCTGGAGTTATCATGGCAGCGCAATCTACAGCACTTGTAATTAACCTTGATCAGTTAGGAAAAGACGACATTGAAATGGTCGGTGGCAAAAACGCTTCACTTGGTGAAATGATCAGCCATCTATCTGATTTGGGCGTTAGTGTTCCAGGCGGCTTTGCCACAACTTCAAATGCTTTTTACCAGTTTCTAACAGAAACAGGCTTACTTGATAAAATTAACGGCGAGCTTAAAACCTTAGATGTTAATGATGTCAATAAACTTGCTGAAACGGGCAAAAAAATCCGTACTTGGATTATTGAGCAAGAACTGCCGAAAGATCTTGAGCAAGCGGTTCGTGATTCATTCGAAGCAATGAGCGATGGTAAAGAAATCGCGGTTGCGGTACGTTCTTCTGCTACTGCTGAAGATTTGCCAGATGCCTCATTTGCTGGTCAGCAAGAAACGTTCTTAAACATTCGCGGCATTGATAACGTCCTAATTGCAATTAAAGAAGTATTTGCATCTCTTTATAATGACCGTGCCATCTCTTATCGTGTACACAAAGGTTTTGAGCATGAAGGCGTAGCATTGTCTGCTGCTGTACAGCGTATGGTTCGTTCAGAAACTGGTGCTGCTGGCGTTATGTTCACACTAGATACCGAAAGTGGTTTTGATCAAGTGGTCTTTATCACTTCAAGCTATGGTCTAGGTGAAATGGTTGTACAGGGCGCCGTAAATCCTGATGAATTCTATGTGTCAAAACAATTACTTGCTAACGGCAAACCTGCGATTATCCGTCGCAACTTAGGTAGCAAGCACAAGAAAATGATTTATGGTGATGAAGGTAGTACCACCAAATCAGTTAAAGTCATTGATGTCGAAAAAGAAGATCGCATGCAGTTCTCTTTGTCTACGGAAGAGCTGACATCACTTGCTAAGCAAGCCATGACCATTGAAAAGCATTATGGTCAAGCAATGGATATCGAGTGGGCAAAAGACGGCGACACCAATGAAATCTTTATCGTTCAGGCTCGTCCTGAAACGGTTAAGAGTCGCCAAGACAGCAATGTCATGGAACGTTATATCATCGACACGACTAACGCTAAAGTATTGTGTGAAGGTCGCTCAATTGGTCAACGTATCGGTTCAGGTAAAGTCCGTATCGTTAGCAACCTAAATGAGATGGATAAAGTACAAGAAGGCGATGTATTGGTATCAGACATGACGGATCCGGATTGGGAACCAGTCATGAAGCGTGCTTCTGCTATCATTACCAACCGTGGTGGTCGTACTTGTCACGCAGCGATTATCGCTCGTGAGCTAGGCGTCCCCGCTATCGTTGGTTGTGGTAATGCCACTGAGCTATTGGTTGATGGTCAAGATGTGACTGCTTCTTGTGCCGAAGGTGATACTGGCTTCATTTATGAAAGTCAGATTGATTTTGAAGTACAGACCAACTCTGTAGAATCTATGCCTGAGCTTGCATTCAAAGTCATGATGAACGTTGGTAATCCAGATCGTGCCTTCTCATTTACCCAAATGCCAAACGAAGGGATTGGTCTTGCGCGTCTTGAGTTCATCATCAACCGTATGATTGGTGTGCATCCAAAAGCATTGCTAAACATGAACAGCTTGCCACGTGAAATTGCACAAGCCATCAATGAGCGCATCGCAGGTTATGCCTCACCTGTTGACTTCTATGTGGACAAATTGGTTGAAGGCATCTCAACGCTCGCTGTAGCCTTTATGGATCAGCCTGTTATCGTTCGTATGTCAGATTTCAAATCAAACGAATACGCTAACTTGCTTGGTGGTAAGTTATACGAGCCATCAGAAGAAAACCCAATGCTTGGTTTCCGTGGTGCTAGCCGCTACGTGTCTGATAACTTCCGTGACTGCTTTGAGCTAGAGTGTAAAGCGCTTAAACGCGTTCGTGATGAGATGGGCTTGACCAACGTCGAGATTATGATTCCATTCGTCCGTACCGTCGGCGAAGCCAAACAAGTCATCGAATTGCTTGAGAAAAATGGTCTAAAACGTGGCGAAAATGGTCTACGCATCATCATGATGTGTGAGCTACCAACCAACTGCTTACTAGCAGAAGAGTTCCTAGAGCATTTCGATGGTTTTTCAATCGGTTCAAACGATTTGACGCAGTTGACTCTAGGTCTTGACCGTGACTCAGGTATCGTCTCACATCTATTTGATGAGCGTGACCCTGCGGTTAAAAAGCTGTTGTCAATGGCAATTGATGCTTGCCGTAAGCAAAATAAATACGTCGGTATCTGTGGTCAAGGTCCATCAGACCATCCAGATCTAGCTTTATGGCTCATGGAGCAAGGCATCAGCTCAGTATCATTGAACCCTGACTCAGTACTAGATACTTGGTTCTTCTTAGCGGGTGAAGAAGCGAAGTAAGCTGTAACGTTACGTCACAACGTTAATTCACACCGTCATTTAAGATACAATTATTAGGGTCTATTTGATTTTTTCAAATAGACCCTAATATAATGTATGATCAATAGTGACTGAAAAGCAGTTTTTTAAAACAGTGACTTAAGACATGACTAACTATGCAGGCAATTATGCAGATTTTCCTTGCTCGAAATAACGTACAAGCCGGTCCCTACACTTTGGATCAGCTCAATATTATGCTCACCTCTGGTGAAGTGCTATTAGATGATTTGGTCTGGCATGACGGCTTAGATCAGTGGCAGCGCATGGGTAACTTAACTAATAATCAAGCCTTTTATCGCCCAACTCATGTAGCGATGCCTGAGGTTAATGATTCTATCATTAACAACGTTACTATCTTCCCAGAAGACGATGCAGCAGATACCAATAAAGACAAACAATCGGTATCGCTAGATCGTTTATATGGCAAGCCTGAACGTTCAAAAGACA
Organism: Psychrobacter cryohalolentis K5; assembly: GCF_000013905.1. Classification (NCBI taxonomy): domain Bacteria; kingdom Pseudomonadati; phylum Pseudomonadota; class Gammaproteobacteria; order Moraxellales; family Moraxellaceae; genus Psychrobacter; species Psychrobacter cryohalolentis. Next base: position 1,231,779 of record NC_007969.1, on the reverse strand, counting down.
CGGCTAAAAACACCAAAGCAGATATGACAACCAATCGTCATCACACGCCAAATAGCAACGTGTCATTAAATAAATCTAACGCGACCAAGGCTGCTTCAGCGAAAGATAAAGTAGTGGGTAATGTGATACTCGCTCCTATCATGTCACGGATATTGGCAACGGCGCTGAATGCTTTACTGTATTTATTAGCTATTTTTCCACTAGTCATGGCATTGACCAAGATGGATGTCGACTATACCAAGTTCCAAAATATTCAGGATATGGACGCTGCTTATCAGTACTCAGTGACATTGATGGAAAGCTTGCCTAGCAGCACGTTGATGATCTCGCAGGTCATGGTCTTTGGTTTGTTTGCCTTGCAATTGTTATTTATCACTTTACGTGGTCAATCGCTGGGCAAAATGATTACGGGTATTCGTGTGGTTGATCAAACCACCCATCGTCTGCCATCATTTTTAAAGCTTATTGGTATGCGTACCTTTTTGCTGTTTATCATTTATAACTTACTATTCTCGTTTACCAGCTTTTTAGGCTTTGTCCTTATTGCTATTCATTATTATATGGCGTCTAAAAGCCCTGAAAACATTGGTTGGCACGACAAATTGGCCAAAACTTTGGTAGTTAAAGCAGATAGTAGTCAATTGATAAAAGAGCCAAAAATAAAATAATCCTATTTTTGATTATTAACAATATCTCTTATGTTTGTCATAGAAAGCGACGTATCAGCGTTGCTTTTTTATTGATAAAGAAACAAGGTATGCGATTAATAATTTTTATTAACAGTTGCGCATTGATTAACCTTTGTGTTCATCAGTGACTACTGTTATAATACGGCGCTTTATAAACTAAGCTTATTCTCTGTTAATTATTTATAGTAATGGGTAGGATTTGAGCTTACCTTATAAATCTCCTTGCTATTAACATAGGGTTAATAGCTACTAATCCGTAAGGAGTCATAATGCGACATTACGAACTGGTGTTACTTGTACACCCAGACCAAAGCGACCAAGTGGTCGGCATGGTTGAACGCTATATCAAGTTAGTTCAAGACAACAACGGCACTATCCATCGTCTAGAAGATTGGGGTCGTCGTCAACTTGCTTACCCAATTAACAAGATTCACAAAGCTCATTACGTTCTTTTCAACATTGAAACTGACGGCGAGACTTTAGCTGAACTTGAAGAATTATTCCGTTATAACGACGCGATCATTCGTAGTCTAGTTATGCGCCGTGATGATGCTGTCACTGAAGAGTCGCAGTTAGCCAAGAATGCCGATGAAAAACGCGCACGCAAAGCTACTACTCGTCGTCCAGACAGTAATGATGACAACGACAACCACAGTGATGACTAATTAAAGGAGCATAATCATGGCACGTTTTTATCGCCGTCGCAAATTCTGCCGTTTCACTGCTGAAGGTATCACTCACATCGATTATAAAGATGTTGAATTGCTAAAACAGTATATCAGTGATAATGGCAAAATCGTACCAAGCCGTATTACCGGTACGTCTACTAAATATCAGCGTCAACTAGCGACTGCTATCAAGCAAGCTCGTTATTTATCGCTACTTCCATACACTGATAACCATCAGGGTTAACCGTTAACTAGGAATGACTCATGCAAATTATTTTGTTACAGCGTATCGTCAACCTTGGCAAACTCGGTGAAACTGTCGATGTAAAACCAGGTTACGGACGTAACTTTCTTATCCCTTTGGGTAAAGCACTACCTGCTACTAAAGCTAACATTGAAAAGTTCGAAGCACGTCGTGCTGAACTTGAAGCTGAAGAAGCAAAAGAAGTAGCGGTTGCTCAAGAACGTGCTGACGCATTAACTGACGTTAATGTTATCATGCGCGCTAAATCAGGTGACGAAGGCAAGCTATTCGGCTCTATCGGTACACGCGATATCGCTGAAGCATTGACTAACTCAGGTCTAGAAGTTGACCGTGCTGAAATCAAGCTACCTGAAGGCACTTTGCGTCAAATTGGTGAATATAATGTTGATATTCAACTACATCATGACGTTACGGCTACTATTCTAGTTACCATTCTTTCTGAAGATGGCGACAACGAAGATTTAGACGAAGACAATGCTGCAGACGAAAACGAAGACTATTCTGAAGAGTAATCTTTAGCATACTAAGTTTTAGTCGCAATAAAAAACCAGCAACTTTAGGTTGCTGGTTTTTTTTGTGTTGGATTTGGACTTCGTTATTTGTATTAGTACTGATACAGACAATAAACACTGTATACGCAATGACAAAAGACTATTGATAACGTCTGTTGTATTCTAATCCTACTAGTCACTATGCTGACGATATATATTTTATGAATGAAATCTAGGATACCATGATAAATACTGATGACACTTTACGATGTACTCAAGGCAATGACTTTTATACCGAAGGCAAAACTTATAAGGTTGGTAGAATCGTTAATAATAAATACTTCCAAATATTAACCGATAATAATACTGACCATTGGTATGCGACCTTAGATGACAAAGGCATTTATGTGAGCTTTGATTCGGCTATAGCAGAAACTGAGAGAGCATGTTTTGAGAAGATCAATGATTTATCAAATGATTGTCAGTAGCATTTCAACACTTTTAAACTATAATCAAATATTAAAAACGGTCATTATAATTATCATTTTTTTGGTTAAATATCAATATGACTACAGGATAAATATCCTACAGAGTGTGGCCAGTTAATTGCAAGGTTTGGTACCTCTTGACCAGTCGCGATCATCTTAGCGCTATTGATCCAACCAGCATGACCGATGGCTAATACTGGGCTATCTTTTTGTTCAGCTGCAATTTTATCCAACCAGCTCTCCGCTCGATTAAACAGCTGTTGCAAACTTTCACCATGATCAGGCGCAAAGTGGGCAAAATTATTGCACCATTCATCAATTTGTTGTTTCTCAATCTGTTTCCAAGACTGACCATCCCAATCACCGAAATGAATCTCAGCCAATTTAGGTGCGACTCGACACTCAAAACCGCGCTGTGCCAATATTTCCCCGACCTTTAGTGAACGCTGTAAGGGGCTAACCCAAATCACTTTTGGTAATTGCTGTAGACGTACAAAGCGCTGTATTTTATTAGCAAGGCGTTTTAGTTTACGTTTATCGACTTCTACATCTGTCTGTCCGATACAGAGACCACCAGCCGTAATAGGTTTTGGATGACGCCAAATATACAGAATCATGAGTGCGAGTATCCTTTCTTAGCATCATTTTTAACGCTTTGGCTTAAATTAAGGGCAATGAAGCGGCCAGTCCAATGTAAATAGCAATTTCGCTAAGCTGCTGCGTGGCTCCTAAGCCATCACCCGTATAACCATCTAAACGTCTACGTAATAAGCGCCGCATATAATCTGTCGCGCCTATGCCTAGCAATAAAGCCAATAACCATTGCCAAATACCAATCTGTTGCATGGTATTAGGGAAAACCAGTGTGACAAAAGTAATAGCCAATATTAGCCAACCACTGCTATATATAGCTTGTAATGGTGTCAGCTGCTGTGCCATCGGTTTTGCTTTGGCATGTTCAATCTCTCCGCCATAAGGCAATAGCGTCAGTAAGCTAATACAAAATAAACGTGACGCAGTATGCCCAATAATGAGTGCAACGATAGCAACGGGTGTTGGCATCGCAGTAAGTAAGCTAATTTTAAGCAATAGCGCTGAGACCAAACCTAATACGCCATAAGTGCCTAGGCGTGAGTCTTTCATAATCGTGAGTGTACGCTCGCGAGTTAGCCCACCACCTAAACCATCGCAGCTATCGGCAAGTCCATCTTCATGAAAAGCACCTGTCAGCTTGATACCAAAAGCCGTACTTATCACTGCCGCAACTAGCGGTATGAATAAGAGACTGCTAAGCCAAAACACGCCAGCACAAAGCAAACCTATCAGTAAGCCTACCGCTGGAAAATAACGGCTGCTTTGGTGCAGCCACTGCGGATCATAATGGCTAAAAGACGGGACGGATATACGGGTTAAAAACTGAACAGCAACCAATATCAATCGGGCTTCATAACGAAGGCGCTGCAATACAGACAGCTTTGAGGATGAACTTTGCATCACTTGCTTTGCTCACTGATACCAGCATCACTAAAACTTGCCATCTCATTGATAATGGCACAGGCAGATTGTAATAGTGGATACGCTAATGCCGCACCACTGCCCTCGCCTAAGCGCATACCCATATCAAGTAATGGCTTAGCATTCAGCAGTTTTAATAAATGCGCGTGTCCTGGTTCAACTGAGTGATGAGCAAAGATAGCATATTGAGCAACACCCGGTGCTAAGCGCTCGGCGACAAGCAAAGCACTACTGGCGATAAAGCCATCAATTAACAAAATACGACGTTCACTGGCAGCCTGCATCAGCGCGCCTGCCATCATAGCAATCTCAAGCCCGCCTAATGCAGCAAGCACATCGAACGGCACTTGCGCTTCACGGTGACGCTCTAATACTTGCGTTAAGATATTTGCCTTATGCTGCAAGCCTGCATCATCGAGTCCTGTACCGCGACCGATACAATCAGCAATAGACAAGTCGCCAAGTCTCGCTAGCAAAAGACTTGCCGCTGAGGTATTACCGATGCCCATTTCACCGACAATCAATAGATTACCCGCCATGTTCTTAACCACGTTCATACCACTCTCTAATGCGGCCAAGCATTCTACTTCTGTCATCGCAGCTTCTGTTAGCGCATCACGGCTACCATGTCGAATTTTATAATCTAGCAGTTGCGGATGGTCTTTAAAAGGAGAATTGCTAAAATCCGCGTCTACCCCAGCATCGACTACTTTTAGCTCAATATTATGCTGACGTGCTAAGACATTGATGGCAGCGCCGCCTTGCAAAAAGTTATAAACCATCTGTGCAGTGACTGCACTAGGATACGCAGACGTGCCATGCTTGGTTAAACCATGATCGGCGGCAAATACTCGAATTTGAGGTTGCTCAATCTTTGGCGTAAGCGTCCCTTGAATCATACCTAACTGCAGAGCGAGCGTCTCTAAACGTCCAAGTGCGCCAATTGGTTTGGTCTTTTGGTCAATGATTTGCTCTAGCTGCTGGCGTAGCGCATTATTTTCGATATTGGGAATTATCGGGGCATTAAATATGTTCAAAGGAAGTATCCTAAATCTGGTACATGTCAAACAAAACCCACATACTAGCAGAGTATCTAAGCTTTACCATGAATAAAATCAAATATGAGCCGAATAGATTTCCTAGCAACGTAGATTTACTATAGAATATGCCCCTTTAAAAATTCATATGACTATTGATGCTTTATGAAGTGCACGCTGCATGAGCCTCATAATTTGTCATAAGACATTAACAACTATATAGAGACAGTGATGATCGTATTTTGGCTGGTACTGACCATTCTTTTTATTATTTTTGCCACCGCAAAACTCAAGTGGCATCCTTTTTTAGTATTAATCTTATCTGCCTTTTTGGTCGCACTATTTTACCAAGTACCGCTTAATACGGTCGCTAAAACCATCTCTGATGGCTTTGGGGGCATCTTAGGATATATCGGTCTGGTCATTGTATTTGGTACTATTATCGGCTTAATACTTGAGAAAACGGGTGCCGCCATTGTGATGGCAGAAACGGTCATTAAAGTCTTGGGACCACGCTTCCCTACTTTGACGATGTCTATTGTAGGTGCCGTAGTATCTGTACCAGTGTTTTGCGATTCAGGCTATATTATTTTAAACTCGTTAAAAGAGTCTTTGGCTGAGCGCTTAAAAGTATCAAGCGTGGCGATGAGTATTGCCTTAGCAACTGGCTTATATGCGACTCATACCTTTGTACCGCCAACACCAGGTCCAATTGCAGCAGCAGGAAACTTGGGACTTGAGTCAAATTTGGGCTTGGTCATCATGGTTGGGGTCGTTGTGACAACTGTTGCCGTACTTGCCGGTTGGTTATGGTCCAATCGCTTCCTGAATGCCACTCCTGACAATATTGATGCAATCGAAGCGCCAGCTGCGACTGTGCCAAATAACATGAAAACTCGCGACGACTATAGTAAGCTACCGTCGGCAACCATGGCATTTTTACCTATTATCGTGCCTATCGTCTTGATTTGCTTATCGTCTGTTGCTAACTTACCTAGTACGCCATTTGGTACAAGTACCATAACAGATATCTTGATATTTATTGGCAATCCATTGACAGCCCTACTGATTGGTTTGTTTTTATCATTTTTACTCATCAATACTGAACAAAAAACGCAGCAAATCAGCGATAGCATCTCTCAAGGCTTGGTGGTCGCAGCGCCTATTCTCTTAATCACTGGTGCTGGCGGCGCGTTTGGCGCTATGCTAAAGGTCACACCAATTGGCGATTATTTGGGTACGACTTTATCTGCCTTGGGGCTTGGTATTTTTATGCCATTTATCGTTTCTGCTGCACTAAAAACAGCACAAGGCTCAACTACTGTTGCCTTGGTGACCACCTCTGCGATGGTCGCACCACTATTGGGTCAAATAGGTCTCGATAGTGAGCTTGGTCGCGTATTTTGTGTGATGGCAATTGGTGCAGGCGCGATGACTATCTCGCACGCTAATGACAGCTTTTTTTGGATTGTTAGCCAGTTTAGTCGTATGAGTGTGGCACAGGCTTATAAAGCCCATTCTATGGCGACTGGTATTCAGGGCGTGACCAGTATCATCTTTATTTGGTTATTAACCTTGGTATTTATTTAAAGAGATTCAAAGAGACATTCATGAAAATTTTAATTGCTCCCGACTCATTTAAAGAAAGCTTAGAAGCACTGGATGTTTGCCGCGCCATTCAATCTGGCTTCAGCCAAGTGTTTCCAGATGCTGACTATAAACTGCTACCCATGGCAGATGGCGGTGAAGGGACTTCTGCAGTATTGTCTTACGTGCTAGGTGGTCGCTGGAAAGAAGTGCACGTCCATGACCCTTTAATGCGACCGATTAGCGCAAAATACTTATTACTGCCTGATGCAACTGCGGTCATCGAAGTTGCTCAAGCTTGCGGTTTACATCTCTTGACTGTGGCAGAGCGCAATCCAGTCATCGCCAGCAGCTATGGCGTTGGCGAGCTGATTGCAGATGCTTTAAGGGAAGGTGTCAAACGTATTATTATCGGTCTTGGTGGTAGTGCCACCAATGATGCAGGACTTGGTATGCTAACCGCACTTGGCATGAGGTTTCATGATAGTGATGACAATATGCTAGCCCAAGGCGGCGGCGCGCTTGCCAACTTGCAACGATTAGATGCGACAAGCTTCCATACTAGCGTGTTGGAGACAATGTTTGAAGTAGCCTGTGATGTGACCAATCCTCTATGTGGCGAGTTGGGTGCCAGTGCAATATTTGGTCCTCAAAAAGGCGCTAGTCTACAGCAAGTCAATGATTTGGACCAAGCGTTAAACCACTTTGCGAGTATATGTGAGCAGCATGGCTATCAGAATTATCAAGAGATAGCGGGTGCTGGCGCAGCAGGTGGACTTGGCTATGCATTAATGAGCTTTTGCCAAGCTGAGTTAAAGTCAGGTTTTGATACAGTGGCAAAAGTTACCAACTTATCACAGCACATTGCCGATGCAGATTTGGTTATTACTGGTGAAGGCAAGCTTGACGCTCAGTCTGCCATGGGTAAAGTAGCTGGCGGCATTAGTCACATTGCCAAAGCCCGCCTTACGCCAGTGATTGCGATTTGTGGCAGTGTTGATGGACTAGAATCGGCTCAGACCAGTCAGTTTGATATCATCATGCCCAGTATCCAAAAGCTAGAGTCCATCGAGAACATCTTTAAAAATGCTTATCATAATGTTGAAATCACTGCCACCAATATTGCTGCGGCAATAAAACTAGGTCAAAGTATCAAGTAGACTTTATACGGCTACTTAAGATACTCTCTTAAACGCTGTTATAGCCACTGTTATAGCCATTTTTTCACCTCATTGAGGACGGTTTGCATCCTATTTGGCAGTACCTGCTGGCGGCGTACAGCAAAGTACAGGGTTTCACTAACTGAGACTGGCAGCTGATGACATTTAAGCAGCTGCGGGTTTGGATACGCGGCAACTGCGTGCGCTGGTAATACGGTAAATCCAAGCCCCCTACTTACCGGCTCTAAAATCATACCTATCTGATTAGAAAAACCTTTTTTAATAAAGTCATTGATGTGTCCAAATTCAGGATAATTGGCACTCAATAGTAAACTGGCATGATGTGCGCCATCAGGATGATCAATAAATCCAAGCTTGGTAAGTGCTTCCCAGCTAGGCTCCATCATCGTGACTGGTGTCACCAGTAGTAGCGCTTCTTGAGCCACCGGCTTGCAGCTGACCGTCTCATCATCCGAGATAGTTGTCATAAAACCTATATCAATCTCATGCTTGGAGAGCGCCTGCTCTATATCTGTATTGGGGGCAAAACGGTAATCAATCACCAGCTGTGGATGCTGCTCTTGTAATGTTAACAGCTTAGGATAGAGCTTTAAACCAACGCTGCCAGGCGACATAATTCGCACCAATCCCTCATTATACGGATCGTCACCGATACGCTGCTCTAAGCGTGATAAGCGCTGCAAGATATCCTCTGCCTCTCGATACAAATGCTCACCTGCATCTGTCAATGAAAACTGTTTACCTTGACGAATAAGCAAGTCAATCTCTAGCTGACTCTCAAGCTTACGTATATGTTGACTAACCCCTGACTGCGTCATATATAGACGCTCGGCAGTATGAGTAAAATGTCCAATTTCAACCAAGGTACAAAAAGTACGTAGCCATGTGATATTTATCATTACAGTACATACTTATCTTTATAATAAATGATAATTTTACGTAATATACATAACTTTGTAAACTACTCCCATATCAAAAAGGAGTACAAACCATGAATAATGTTTATCCAAGAAGCTTTTCACATATTGGTCTTTCAGTACCTGACCTCGATGCCGCTGTCAAATTTTATACTGAAGTGATGGGTTGGTACATCATCATGGAGCCGACTGAAATCACCGAAGATGACAGTGCTATTGGTGAGATGTGTACCGAAGTCTTTGGTGCAGGTTGGGGCAGTTTTCGTATCGCTCATTTATCAACTGGCGACCGTATTGGCGTTGAGATTTTTGAATTCAAAAATCAAGAAGACCCTGACAATAACTTTGAATACTGGAAAACAGGTATCTTCCATTTCTGTGTTCAAGATCCCAATGTTGAAGAGCTTGCCGAACGTATGGTTGCCGCAGGGGGTAAAAAACGGATGGATAAACCTCGTTATTACTACCCTGGCGAAAAACCCTATCGCATGATTTATATGGAAGATCCATTTGGTAATATCGTTGAGATATATAGCCATAGCTATGAGCTGATTTATAGTGAAGGCGCTTATTAAGAGTCATTAGTAGTATGTTTTTTGAAAAATTATTGCTTTGAAACATAAAAATAGCGCTCTTATCATATAAGGGCGCTATTTTTATGTGGGCTATATCAGTATCACTGACCTCTTGCTTAACCAATTAAGCATGCTACTATTTAGGTTATTATTTAAATAGCTTTTACACTTTTTCACTAAGTTTAAATACCCATTATCAAGGACGATAAATGACCCAATTTAACCCCATTCAATCAGTAACTCCCTCGACAAACATTAATGAGCCATTGGTTATTAGAAAAAATTCAGGCAGTGTTGTAACGTTGACACTTAACAGTTCCAAACAATTCAATGCTTTATCTGTTAAGTTGCTAGCTGCTATGCAAGCGGAGCTGGATAATATTGCCCAAGACAAGACCATACAAGTACTGGTGATTGCCGCAAATGGCAAGGCATTTTGTGCTGGACATAATCTAAAAGAGATGCGCGCCAATCCAGATGTCGCTTTTCAGCGCGCTTTATTTGAGCAATGTAGTCAGATTATGCTCACCATCAATCAAATGCCGCAAGTTGTCATTGCCAAAGTACAAGGCATCGCTACCGCTGCTGGTTGTCAGCTGGTCGCAGCTTGTGATTTAGCTGTTGCCTCGGACAATGCCAAATTTGCCACCTCTGGTATCAATGTAGGGCTATTTTGTTCTACCCCTGCAGTAGCAGTCAGTCGCAACCTATCTCGTAAGCAAGCATTTGAGATGCTTATTACTGGTGAATTTATAGATGCCCACACTGCACTACAGCAGGGACTGATCAATCGTGTGGCAAGCGCTGAGCAATTAGACCAGATGCTACAGTCTCTGATAGACGCTATTACCAATAAATCTTCAGTCGCTCTTAAAACTGGCAAAACCATGTTTTATAAGCAATTGGATATGGAATTGGCAGAGGCTTATGAGTATGCCAGTGAGGTGATGAGCTGCAATATGATGGCGGATGATGTGAGTGAAGGGATTGACGCCTTTATCGAAAAGCGTTCTGCCATATGGACAGGACGATAAGAACAACAGAGTTATTCTATAATGCAAAATGTCTCTGTTGGCGTTGGCAGCGCCACTTTTTAAATAACAAAGGCGTTTTTTAAATAAGAAATGGCAATAATTAAGATTACTCAGCTAGTAATTTTGCAAGCATCTTATTTATCTCACTTTTGAATGATTTATCGTCGAGCTTACTGGCAGTAATTTTAGCACTCTGTAAGCTTTGAATCGCTGCCTCTGTCTGTCCAAGCTCGCTCTGTAACTCAGCCATTGAAAAGGCAATCGATGATAAATGCTCTTTTGATTGAATCGCTGCGGCTTTATCCAAGGCTTTTTGGTAAATAACTAATGCCTCATCCAAATCTTCCGTAAAATCTGCCAATGTCTCCCACTGCTCAGGATGATCCTTATTGCCTTTCTCATTTTCAATGCACAAGTCTTTTAGCTGTACATACAGCGTATCAAATGTCTCTTTATCATTGGCACTGTCCGCTTCTAATAGCTTTTCTGCCAACACATAAATTGAATGATAGATTTTATTATTAATCATTTTTTTGTAACCCTTTTTGCTGCTCATCAGATAACTGTCAATACTGTCAACGAGGTTAATTATAGACTATTTGCATGCGTCGCTCATCAAAAAGGGCGTGATAGTCATATCACGCCCTCTCATTATTATTCAGTTTTAAGTAGCAGGTACTGGTATTTACTCAGCAGCGATAGCAGTAATCTCAACCAACAGCTCAGGACGTGCCAAAGCAGATTCACCGCAAGCACGAGCTGGCGGCTGTACGCCTTCGAACCACTTATCCCATACTTCATTCATTGCCGCAAAATCCGACATGCTTTTCACCCAGACAGTCGCCATTAGCAGCTTTGATTTGTCACTACCGACTTCTTGCAACAAGCTTTCGATCTTCTCTAGGCAAGTTAAGGTTTGGGCTTTGATGTCATCTTCAGCGTTACCTACTTGACCACATAGATAAACAGTCTGGTTATGAACCACAATTTTACTCATACGTTGATTACTATGGAGCTTTTGCATAGATTATTATCCTTAATTTTTAATGCTTTAAAATGTATAAATGACTCAAGTTTTATGAAATCTTACTTAGCGAGAAAAGCGATCAGCGCTAAAGGGTTTGATATCGACTAGTAATGGCTTTTCATGAATCATCTCTTCAACCAGACGACCGGTCATCGGTCCTAAGGTGAAACCTTGATGACTGTGACCAAAGGCAAACCATAATTTTTCATGGTTACTTGCAGGACCGATAACTGGCTTCATATCTGGCATACAAGGACGCGAGCCTGCCCATGCTTCACTCTCAACTGCATCTTCTAATGGCAATATTTTTCGCGCCAGTTTAAGCACGGTTTTTAACTGTCCAAAATTCTTTGGCGCATTCATGGTCGTCATCTCAGCACCAGTGGTAATACGGATACCTTGCTGCATCGGTCCCATGACAAAACCTTTATCCATATCAAACATACTATGATGGATGGTGTTCTTCTCGTTGACTTTAAAATGCTGATGATAGCCACGCATCGGGAATAATGGCAAGTCATAACCAAGCGGCTTGATGAGATCATTAGACCAAGGTCCTGCTGCGATGACTAATTTATCACTATAGAAAGTCTCGGTATCGGTGACAATCTTCCAGCCGCCATCTTCTTGTAAGATTTCTTGAACGCCAGTCTCTTTAATTGTCCCGCCCATTTCTTGGAAGTTTTTTGCATAGGCTTTAACCAGAAAGCTTGGGTTTGAGACCTGCCAAGAATTCAACCAATGAATTGCGCCGACGAACTCGTCAAAATTGGCGCTAGGCTCCATGACTCTTAATTCTTCAACTGTCAATACATTATGTTCAACACCTTGATTGCGAGCATCGATAGCTAGCGCAATGGCTTCTTTAAAAGTGTCTTCAGAGCGATGTAATTGCAACCAACCATCGCGGGTAATCAGCTCATCTGCACCAGAGGCGCTAATCATGGTTTGATGTTCGCTTGTGCAATGCTCAATCAGTGTTTGCCACTCGCCTTCGATTTTTTTAACTGAAGCAGGTGTAGAGTATTTCCAGTATTGCAACAGCGCCTGATGATAACGAAGAATAGCTGGTATGCGATAGCGGATATCAGTACCTTGGTTTGGCAATACACGTATCATTTCAGTCAGCTGGCGCGGAAACGGATGCGTATGAATCGCCTCACGCTGAATCAAGCCAGCATTGCCGTATGAAGTCTCTGAGCCCGGTAGCTTTTTGTCTATAAGCAAAACTTCAGCATTGTTTTTTTGTAGATGCCAAGCAACCGAGGTGCCAACCATACCTGCACCGATAACGATAACTTCATGACGCATAACATATCCCTTTTTATGGCTTTGATACAGAGTGTTAAATAGATGAATATAACGGGTAAGGTGGTCATAGTAACGCATTGAAAGATTTTTTAAACCCTTATCTGTTAAATATTTTTACGAATAAACACTTTTGGTTATATGTTTTTATGCAAGGTATTTTTGATAGGAATAGTAACAACCTAATGAAAAACAAAAGTCATTTTTTAAGCTATTTTCCTGCTTTTATGGTATTTTTTATCACCACCAAACTGGATCATCACTCTCTTCTAAAGGCTGTTTTACCGTTAGCACCGTTATCTTATCAGCAGGTACTTCAGCGATAAACCGTGACACTTTATCAAAATAGCCTGAATAGCTCGAAAAATAATCGGGCGCAGTTAAAAACAGCCTGCTTTTAGCACGACTACAAGCAACATAAAACAGCTTACGCTCCTCTTCTAATTCCTCAAAATCGCTTAGTGAGCGGTAATGCGGCGTCATACCATCTACCAATGAATTAACAAATACCACTGGCCATTCAAGTCCTTTGGCACTATGAATGGTCGAAATGGTCACTTTGTTCCTGTTTTTGTCGATACCTTCTTCGCCTTTTTCAGGCTCACCTGCAGTGGCAACCGAGTCATTAGGTGGATCAAGTGCCAGATTTTCTAAAAATTTATCTAGGCTATCATGCTCTAACGCTAGATTTTTGAGCACACGAAAATCTTCGCTACGCTCACGCCAATTGTCTTCATTGATTTTTAAAACGGGCATATAAAAATCTAGAATCAGCTCGATAATGGCTTCGACCGACTCTGCTTGACTGGCTTGACTTAGCATTTTATACAGCGGCTCAAGTTGCGTGCTTTTTTTGGCAAACTTTGTTGTTAATAACGGCTCAAAAGAGTTATCGTCAGCATTGATTGCTTGGGTTAAGCGCGTGGCAGTTACCGACCCCACGCCTTTAAATAAGGTCAAAATACGGTGCCATGCAATGGTATCATTCGGGTTATAAAGTATTTTGACAAATGCTAAGACGTCTTTGATATGGCGTCTTTCAATAAAACGAATACCGCCTACGACAATAAACGGGATATTGCGCTCCATGAATTCTAGCTGGACGTAGTTGGATTGAAAGGAGGTTCGGCACAATACCGCAAAGTCTTGATAATCATGGTCTGGTTTTAATTCGATAATTCTATCAGCAATATACTTTGCCTCGCGGCTTTCATCGCTAAGTCGGCGAAATATTGGTTTTACGCCTTCTATAGAAACCCCAGAGTACAGCTGCTTTTGGTAACCCAAGGTGATCTGAGCAGACAGAGCATTGATATAATCAAGCACTGCTGGCGTACTACGATAGTTTTGCTCAAGTTTAATCAGCTTAGCTTCAGGGTAACCCTCTCCGAATAATAAGATATTTTCATAATTGGCGCCGCGAAAGGCATAAATACTTTGGTTGTCATCACCGACGACCATCAGCGACACTGACGTAGGCGCACAGATGAGATCAATCAGCTCTTTTTGCGGAATATTGGTGTCTTGATATTCATCGACCATGATATAGCGATATTGATTTTGTAATAGCTGACGAAAAGTATCATTATGCTTTAAATGACGCACCACTTGGCTAATGATGTCATCAAAATCGTATAAATGATTGGCACGCTTATACTCATGAAAGTCAATGGCCAATTGTTCAATAACAGGAATATGGACAGCAATATCAGGATAGCTGTTTTCGATTAAATCGCGGATATGAATACGGCGATTTCTAGAGGTTGAAAATATGTTTTGCAACGTTTTTTTGCGCGGAAATGCCTGATTGGTTATTTTGGTCGGATACTTTTTTTCCTTATGAATTAAATCGATAGCGTCTTCACTGTCGCCTGTATCTAGAATGGTAAATCTCGGATTAATACCAAGCAGACCTGAGTACTGACGCAATAGCATATTACAAAAAGAATGGAAGGTGCCACTGGTAATGTCATTCAGGGCTTTATTTTTTGGCAATTTATCTTCTACCAAATCCTCATTTAACCTTTGGGCAAAAGATGGTGTGCTTGCTAGCAAAGCTCTAGCACGACCTTTGATTTCGTTGGCTGCTTTACGAGTAAAGGTTAATAGTAAAATCTCTTTTGGCGACACGCCATTTTCTATCAAGTAACTGGTTCTATAAGTCAGAGTTTTGGTTTTGCCAGAACCGGCACCGGCGATCACCAATACCTTGCCCTCAATAGTCGTGGCGGCCAATAGCTGATTGGCATTAAGCTCACTGGCATAATCTACTTGCAACCCTAAATGACTGGCAAGCCTTTGCGCTAATACCTCAGCATCCGCATTTATCAGATTGGCTTCGAGCTTCTTAATTGCCTGCTTAAGCCGCGTGATCTTGGGTTTCATCTCGATAAAATTTTGCGGATAATTATAATGGTGGGTAGCAAAAATGGTCGTGGTCATTATAGGATATTACCTTTGATATGGTTTAGCGTGCCATTCATTATAAAGTAAGATAATAATTTTAGGGGCTGTCTTAGATAAGTAAGACAATCTAGGGCAGCTTACAGATAGATTCAACCCTACTTGACGCTTCACCACTTTCAATACACTCATTGACTATCAGTAAGCCGACTGCTTAAATGATTTATCCCTAGGAGAATATCATGACTGAAAAAACCGAAGAAAATGCTGCTACTCACAAACGCAAATTAATTGATAAATTTTTGATAAAACTGACCAAAGAAGAACCGCAGATGTATTACGCCACGACATCTGAGATTGCACGCAGTCTTTATAGCATGTTAAAAGAACATACGAATCGCTTAACCGTTGAGGAACAAGCGCTTATCAGACATATGACTATTGAAGAAATACAAGGGCTATTAGGCTTTCATGCTAAATGAGAAAATAAGATTCTTATGACTGCACAAAAAAGACTGCCCTATAGGCAGTCTTTTTTATTAACACATCAAATTAGAGCTTTAACAATAAACGTTTAAAAAACATGTCAAATTAGGCAGCTAAACAAAACGCTTAAAAAGGATAATCGCGCGGCGTATGCTGCACTGAAATCCAATGCAAGGTAGTAAACTCTTCTAGTATCCATTCACCATTAAAGCGTCCGATACCCGAGTTTTTCTCGCCGCCAAATGGCGCGTTGCTTTCATCATTCACTGAGATATCATTAATATGGGTCATGCCAGCTTTGATACCGCGAGCAAAACGCAAGCCTGTTGCCATATCCTGGGTAAACACTGCACTCGATAAGCCATACATAGAGTCATTAGCAATCGACAGCGCATCGTCTTCATCTTTGGCACGAATAATACCAACCAAAGGACCAAATACTTCATTGCAAGATAAATCCATCTCACGTGTGACGTCACTAAAGACGTGCGGTGGCACCACTTGACCTTTTATCTCACCACTTAATAGCATTTTTGCGCCTTCATCTTGCGCTTTAGCGATTTTTTCTTTTAGCGACTCAACTTGTTTTTTATTAATAATCGGACCAACTGCCGTATCAATTTTGCTAGGATCGCCAACATTCAAGGTCTTAACGTGGGCCACAAAACGCGTAACGAAATCGTCATAAATCTCATCTTCGACAATGATACGGTTAATCGCAATACAGATCTGACCTTGATGCAAGAATTTACCAAAGGCAGCAGCTTTTACGGCTTGCTCAATATCAGCGTCTTTTAGCACGACAAATGGGCTGTTACCGCCTAGCTCTAACGCCACTTGCTTGATATAGTCGCCGCCATTTGCCAACTCACCGATATGCTTACCTACAGAGGTTGAGCCGGTGAAGGAAACCAAACTCGGAACATGATGGGTGACTATCGCATCGCCAATTTCACTACCGCTACCAACGACAACGTTTAATAATCCTTTTGGCAAACCGGCTTCTTCAAATATTTTCGCAAGCAGCAACCCACCGGTAATCGGTGTATCACTAGCAGGCTTTAACACTACGGCATTCCCTAGTGCCAATGCTGGCGCAATAGAGCGCTGGGTTAGATGTAGTGGAAAGTTCCATGGGCTAATCACGGCAATCACACCCATCGGTTCACGATAGATAAAGTTTTCTTTACCCGGTGTGTTCGACGGGCGAATCTCACCATGGACGCGATTGGGAAAGCTTGCGGCTTCAAGGGTAATCGCCCGCGCACTGCTAAACTCGACCATCGCCTTAATACGGGTACTGCCCGACTCTTTGATTAGCCAATCGACAATCTCATCTTGACGCTGATCAAAGATACTAACGACTTTATAAAGGATAGCGGCACGTTCGTTCGGAGTTTGCTTTGCCCACTGTTTTTGCGCCTCGCTTGCCGCTTGATAAGCTTCATCAAGTTGTTTATCCGTTGCTTGTTGAATCTCAACCAAGGTTTCACCGTTAAACGGATTGGTATTGGTATTGATACTATCGTCATCACCCTTTTTCCATTCGCCTGATATATATTGCAAATGAAAATCTGTATAAACATTTACCTGCGTATTTTTAGTTTCTGTTGACATAATGGTTCCTATTTTTTATTTAATAATATTATTAGAGTGTGGCTATAACGTATCATGGCCGTCTATCAGATTCCGTAACATGTTTAATAAGCAATAGCAGCATACGATAACAAACGTAACTTGCTAGACGACTGGTCTAATGCTAACATAAACGCTATAAAAATTAGAATCTTTTAAACCTGTTGTTTGTTGAACAAACGTAACTTGCCAATCAATACTTATAAATTTGTTAAATCATCTTAAATAATTAGTCTCTCTAAGGAGAACATAAGTCACATGTCTATACCCAATTCTATAAAACATACTCAACCAGATAATTCGCTATCTAATATTGCACTATCAAACACTAGAGACCATCTGTTAACGACGGGCTATAAGCTCATCGCACAAAAAGGCTTTACCGCAGTTGGCATTAAGCAAATATTAGATACGGCAGGCGTGCCGAAAGGCTCTTTTTATCATTATTTTGCGTCAAAAGAAGCC
Source organism: Psychrobacter cryohalolentis K5 (assembly GCF_000013905.1). Taxonomy (NCBI): domain Bacteria; kingdom Pseudomonadati; phylum Pseudomonadota; class Gammaproteobacteria; order Moraxellales; family Moraxellaceae; genus Psychrobacter; species Psychrobacter cryohalolentis. The sequence goes on along the minus strand of NC_007969.1, from coordinate 1,214,008 downwards.
TTTGGCGAGGCGATTATCAGCCACTACTTTACCCAGTATAAGCAGCGCCTTGATACTATTGGTTCACAAGATGTTAGTGCCCAGCAGAAATTGTATAACTATTTCCAAAACTGGTATGACACACAGCAAAGCGGCTGCGCTCATGAGAAATGTTTGGTGGTAAAGCTTAGCGCTGAAGTGTCAGATATGTCGGAGCCAATGCGTAAAGTCCTATATGCGGGCTATCAGCAAACGATTACATGGCTTGCAACTCAAATCAAAGCTGGCTGGGCAGACGGTTCTGTGCCTCATCCCGCTAACGTAGCGGCTGAGAGTATGGCAAAACGTTGGTATTTTGCATGGCTTGGTGCCAGCTTAGTGACCAAAATTAGTCAAACGGATACCCCATTAGCAGAAGTATGGCTGATGACTACTACCGCTATGGGTCGCTAGTTTTTTCATTTTATAAACGATCTATTTACGTTCTGTAACTCTCGTTTTGTCTATCCTTCTGTCTTACTCCTCCTTGTTTAACTTACCATGAACTAGTGTTGAACAAGGATATCTTATTAATATTTTGTCTTAGGAAAAATATTAACTACTACTATTAAAAGTCCAACTGAATAATTCGATTAACTTAATATCAGCTGAAATACTTATACGATAGTTTTGTAACTATTTACTATAATTACTAGACGACCGGTCTAATTAATATATAATGCGGACAGATGCAAATAAGTTGCAGACTTTATTTTCGGTTTTTAAATCTCTTTTTCATACTCAGAAAACATATTAGGAATCTTATGAATAACTTTCAATATTACAATCCCGTCCGTATCGTCTTTGGTGAAGGTCAAATCGAGAAGTTGGCTGAGCTTGTACCGGCAGAAGCTCGTGTCCTGATTACCTATGGTGGCAGTTCAGCACAACGTACAGGTACGTTAGATGAAGTTAAAACGGCATTAGCTGCCAGTGGCAATCGCGAAATATTCGAGTTTGGTGGTATTGAAGCCAATCCAGAATTTACTACCTTGCTAAAAGCTGCTGATATGGTCAATGAGCACAATATTGACTTCTTATTAGCCGTTGGTGGTGGCTCTGTGCTTGACGGCAGTAAGTTTGTCGCACTGGTATCATCATTGACTGAAAAAGATGGTACGGTATCACGCGATAAAGCATGGGATGCGCTCACCAGTTATTGCAGGGAGATCGATTCAGCAGTTGATTTGGGCGCGGTATTAACCATTCCAGCGACTGGCTCTGAGATGAATTCAGGCGGCGTGATTAACTATAGTGAACGCCAAGCAAAACTGCCGTTTGGTAATGCACTTGCCTTCCCTAAATTTTCAATTTTAGATCCAACCAAAACTATGACTTTACCTGAACGCCAAGTAATGAATGGTGTGGCTGATGCCTTTGTTCATGTGATGGAACAGTACCTGACCTATCCGGTCAATGCGAAAGTTCAAGATGCCTTTGCTGAGAGCTTATTAAAGATTCTGATTGAGGAAGGCGCAGCGGTAAAAGCCGATCCAGAGAATTTAGAGACCCGCAAAAACATCATGTGGACGGCAACTATGGCGCTAAATGGTCTGATCGGTACTGGTGTACCGCAAGATTGGACGACGCATATGATTGGTCATGAGTTGACCTCATTGCACGCGATTGACCATGCTCGCACGCTGACCATCGTATTGCCATCAGTCATGCGTGAGCTTAAAGACAGTAAAAAAGACAAATTGCTTCAATATGCACGCAACGTTTGGAACATCGAAGCTGACGATAATGGTACTGAATTAAATGATGATGCCATCATTGAAACCGCTATTAAACAGACTGAAAACTTCTTCCGCGAGCTTGGACTGCCGGTCAGCTTAGCAGATGTCGAGTTAGATGCTGCTGCCATTGATCCTATTATCAAGCAATTAGAAGTGCATGGTATGGTGAAATTGGGTGAGCATGGTAAAAACGACTTGGCAGTATCACGTCGTATTCTAGAGCGTGCCATTACTAGCAACGCTTAACTCTCTGAGTAATTATCTATAGTTATATTGTCGTTATAGAAACCACTAGCCTGTCACTTCAGAGTGGCGGGTAACTTTAAAATCAAAAATAAATAAAATAAGGCGCTTTATCATGAGCTTTAACGAACAACAAAATCCACAACAAAATCGTCAAATCAAACTTGCCAGCCGCCCACATGGCGCACCAACTGCCGATAATTTTGAATTGGCTACTGGCGATATTCCAAAACCCAATCAAAGCGAAATGCTATTACGCACCGTATATTTATCGCTTGACCCTTATATGCGCGGACGTATGAGTGATGCCGCAAGCTACGCCGACCCATTAGAAATTGGCGATGTCATGCTAGGCGGAACGGTTGCCCAAGTCGTCGAGTCTAATATCGATACATTTGCAGTCGGTGATTTGGTAGTATCGAACTCGGGCTGGCAGGACTATAGCGTCAGCGATGGCGAAGGCGTCCTAAAACTCGATAAAAACATGGCAAACCCTTCTTATGGCTTGGGTGTGCTTGGTATGCCCGGCTTCACAGGTTACATGGGTTTGACTGATATCGGTAAACCAAAAAAAGGCGAGACCTTAGTTGTCGCGGCGGCAACGGGTCCTGTTGGTGCAACTGTTGGACAAGTCGGTAATCAATTAGGCTTACGTACTGTTGGCGTCGCTGGCGGTGCTGAGAAGTGTGCTTACGCAGTTGAAGAACTAGGCTTTGATGTTTGTCTTGATCATAAAGCCGATGACTTTGCTGAACAACTAGCAATCGCTTGCCCAAATGGTATCGACATTTATTACGAAAACGTCGGTGGTAAAGTCTTTGATGGCGTATTGCCACTATTAAACGCCCACGCACGTATTCCAGTATGTGGCTTGGTATCACAATATAACGCCACTGAATTGCCGGACGGTAAAGACCGTTTGGGTGTCCTGATGGGTAATATTTTAAGCAAACGTCTAACCATAAAAGGCTTTATTATCTTTGAAGAATACGGCGATCATTTCCCAGAATTCTTAGCTACGATGAGCAAATGGCTTGAATCAGGTGATGTTAAAACCAAAGAGCATCAAGTCGATGGTTTAGCCCAAGCACCACAAGCTTTCTTTGACATGCTTGATGGCAAAAACTTTGGTAAGACAGTGATTAAAGTGGCTGACGTTCAATAACGGATAGCTAACATAAAAAATCATGAAAATAACCAGTTAACAACATAACTTGTTAAGACAGCTACTGAAAGTCATTCTTAAAAGATGAATACTGTCAGCAGTCGGTTTTTTAGCGTTAATAATTTTCAATACCGACTGCAACACAGTACTGATAGGCTTTAATAATAAACCTCAATAATAACTTTCAACAATAAACAGGGACAATTATGAATATTTTAATGGTACTAACTTCACACGATAAATTGGGCGATACTGGTAAGAAGACTGGCTTTTGGCTAGAAGAATTTGCCGCGCCTTACTATGCTTTTTTAGATGCCGGTGTCAATATCACGATTGCCTCTCCTGCAGGCGGTCAACCACCACTTGACCCAAGTAGTGACACGCCGGATGCTCAAACCAAAGATACCAAACGTTTTAAAGAAGATTCTGAAGCCCAAGAACGCCTAGCAACGACTAAAAAATTGGCAGATATGAAAGCGGAAGATTTTGATTCAGTATTCTATCCTGGTGGTCATGGTCCAATGTGGGATTTAGCCGTTGATAAAAACTCGATTGAATTAATTGAGACGTTTATCAAACAAGATAAGCCCGTTGCTTTTGTCTGCCATTCTCCTGCCGCGCTCAAAAACGTTAAAATCGATGGCGAGTATCTGGTCAAAGGCAAAACGGTCACAGGCTTTAGTAATACTGAAGAAGAAGCGGTTCAACTCACTGACGTCGTGCCTTTCTTATTAGAAGATGTGCTAAAAGCCAATGGCGGAAACTATGAAAAAAGCTCTGATTGGGAATCGTTTGTGGTCGAAGATGGTTTGCTGATCACGGGTCAAAATCCAGCGTCGTCAGAAGAAGCCGCCAAGCGTTTAATGGCTAAAATACAGGCTTAATAGCATCAAATCCACTGCAAAAAGGCTAACTAAATGATTCGCTTACATCACCTCAATCAATCACGCTCATTACGGACGTTATGGCTTTTAGAAGAATTGGGACAACCTTATGAAATTATTAGCCACCAGCGTGATGCTAAAACGCATCTAGCACCAGATAGCCTAAAAGCGGTACATCCTCTTGGTAAGTCTCCGGTTATTGAGATGGATGGCGAGCTTTATGCAGAGTCAGGTGCGATTACTGAGCTATTGATTGAGCGGTTTGCACCTGATAATCTTCGCCCTGCTATCGATAGCGCAGATTATGGTCATTACTTACAGTGGATTAACTTTGCTGAAAGCTCGCTGATGCTGCCGCTTTTGCTTGAATTATTTACCAATAAAGCAGGTGCTGGTGATAATGCATTTTTAAAAGGGTATATCGCTCAAGAAAAACACAGGCTACTGAGCTATCTAAATGACGAGGTGGCAGGCAAATCCTTTATCGTGGGTAACAAGCTAAGCGGTGCAGATTTTATGCTGTCGTTTGATTTGATTATGCTTCTCAAGCGTGAGGCGTTAGAGGATTATCCTCATATTAAAGAATACGCGCTACAACTGGCAAGCCTTGATAGCTATCAGCGCGCCATGCGTTTGGAAGCAAATTATGATATGACTACTCTGACATAAATTCCACGGTTAAGCGCGTAGATGCGAACGATAATCAAAAACTATGATAAAATAGCTCAAGCTTTTCTTGGGCTATTTTTTCTTATTAGCGCTGATCAGACACCGCCTGATAACTGGGAGCGTTATCATGAATTTACATTATCCGTCGTTACCGATGATAGATAGCCCATGAGTACCGACTATCAGTTTAAGCCTCATGAACAGCCGTTTATGCTGGGCTCTCCTGCCACACCCGATCATCCTACTTATCGGAAAGTATTTTACTTACTAATCGGTATTTTTATCGGTATTACTGCCAGTTTTCAAAACGGTCTATTAGTCGCCAACCTCTCTCAAATTCAAGGTGAGATGGGCTTAACCCCTGTTGAGGGTGGCTGGATATCAGTCGCTTACAATATGACCAATGCCTGTATCACGGTACTGCTCTATAAAATTCGCCAACAGTTTGGTATGTCGTTATTTAGCAAAATCACCCTATTCTTTTTGCTCTCAGCGACCAGTATGCAGTGGTTAGTCAGTAGTCATCTATTGAGCTCAACCACCGGAATTAGCATTGATCCTTATTATTTAGAGCTGATTGCCCGTGGCTTTAGCGGCGTGGTTGCGAGTGCCATGACGGTATTGTCTATCTTTTATTGTTTGCAAGGCATGCCAGCAGCTCGGCGTATTAGTGGACTGATTTTGGGCTTTGGCTTGGTACAGTTTGGGGTGCCTTTATCTCGCATCATCTCGCCTTATCTTGCCGCCGATGGTCAACTTGAAGGCTTGTTTTTATTCCAAGTAGGCTTAGCTTTGATATGCTTTGGCTTAATTAACCTTCTTGAGCTGCCACGCGGTAATATGGAAAGAGTCTTTGAAAAGCTGGATATTGTCAGCTTTGTTTTTTTTGCGACTGGTCTTGCAGCATTGGCAGTGTTTTTGGTACAAGGGCGTATTTTATGGTGGACGACTCCTTGGCTCAGTTATCCACTGATTATTTCCGTCGTCACCATTTCTATTGCGTTGTGGATTGAAACCCATCGTAAAAATCCAATGCTACAAGTACGTTGGATGCGCAGCCGGACGATTATCGCCTTTATGATAACGGGCGCTGTGATGCGTATCTTGCTGTCGGAGCAAAGCGTTGGCGCGGCAGGGTTATTGGCTAACCTCGGTTATGGCAATGATCAGCTGATTGTGTTCTATGCCATTATTTTAGCCGCTAGTGCGCTGGCATTGGTGCTTAGTATTTTTACGACCAATGCGATGGACCTGCGTCGACCGGTTATTTTTGCCGTGGCATTGATTGCGATTGGTGCATGGATAGATACGGGTGTGTCACTGAATTCTACACCTGTCATGTTTTATTTTAGTCAGTTTATCATTGCGTTTGCTGCCGTATATTTTATGGGACCGATGGTATTTGAAGGGATGTTTCGTGCCATTGCTAATGGACCTGCCTATATTATTAGCTTCTCGGTGATTTTTGGTATTTCGCAAACGGTTGGCGGTTTAGCAGGTGCCGCCGGTATTCAAGCCTTTACCACTATTCGCACGCAGATGCACTATGCAGATATGGTCAGCTCGATGACTGCTGGCAACCCTGCTCAAATGACCCAAATGCTGCAAGGGATTCAGCGCCAAGCGACCGTTGCCGCTTATGATGATTTATTCTTTTTAATGGCAGTGAGCGCTACGATTACCGCGATCTATTTATTAATGGTGTATTTCTATTATCTGTATCATAAGCGCAACCCACTTGGTAAAGAGCTTGCCGCGTTAGCAGAAATGATGGGCAAAAAATAGCAGATAGTGCAAATGCTATTGTGTATTCTATAGCGCCTATTCTCCCTTATTATTATTGTAACGTTATCTATTATGTTTATAAAATCCTTTAGGAGTGCGTCATGAACGAAGACAAACCGAACCGCGTTGATGACGCAAGCACACCTAACAAAACAGCTAAAACTGTTGAAAATGCTCAAGCTAGTGAATCACTATCAAATCAAGCGGTTGTGGATACACCATCACAGTCACACATGGCTTCCAATAATGACGCAAATACCAATATAGCAGCCATTCAACCTGAACCGACTATGTCTGCAACTCGGATTCAAACCGACCCTTCTGATGACTTACCTACGAATACCAATGAGCCTATAAACGCCGCTGATACAAATAAAATAGACAGCACTGAGGCAGGCGATGGCAAAGATGATACACCGATGCCACCCACTGAATCTATTCCTGCGCCAGCAGGTTGGTCGCCCAAAAAGAAGTCATTTTTTAATTTAGCCTTACTGATTGCGCTGATTGTTATTGGTGTGGCACTCATTCTCTATGCGTGGAAACTACCACCTTTTACTCCAACCATGCAGCAAACCAATAATGCTTTTGTTAAAGGACAAACCACCATTATCAGTCCGCAAGTGTCAGGTTATGTGACAGAAGTAGCGGTAGAAGATTTTGCGAATGTTGTAGCTGGTGACTTATTGGTAAAAATAGATGACCGTACTTTTCAGCAGCAGCTCGAACAAGCGCGGGCGAATATCGATATTGCGTTAACCAATCGCTCTAGTAATGCGCAAGATACTGGCACCAGCCAAGCACAGATTCAGGCACGTGAGGCAGATGTTTATAGCGCCAAAGTGAGTGTCGACAGTGCCCGAGAGGACGTCAACCGTTATCAGGGCTTGATTGCCATTGGTGCAGTATCAAGTGCAGATGTTGCCCATGCTGAAGCTCAATTAGCAAAAGCACAAGCTGGTGTCCAACAAGCGGAAGCCAATTTACAAGTGGCAGTCGAGGGCAGCAAAAAAACGACGGCTAGCCGCTCTTCATTGGATGCCAATATCAAAAATGCTGAAGCTGCCGCAAAACAAGCACAGATTAACTTGGACAACACCATAATCCGTGCTCCTGAATCGGGACAACTGAGTCAGTTGAGCGTTAAAACAGGACAATATGTCACTGCTGGTACGCAGCTTATGTATATCGTACCAAAAGGCGTATGGATTATTGCCAACTTTAAAGAGACGCAAGTGGCAAATATGACCATTGGTGAAGCGGCCACTATTCATGTGGATGCCTTAGGTGGTACACGGTTTAGCGGACGGGTCAGCAATATATCACCCGCAACAGGCAGTGAATTCAGTGCTGGCGCTGCCAATCCTGCGACAGGTAACTATATTAAAATTGCTCAGCGTATTCCGGTACGCATCGACTTAGACTCTAACCAGCCAGACCTTGCCCGCCTACGTCCTGGTATGTCTGTTTCGGTAGATGTTGATACCAAATAGCTCCACTATTAAAGAAATAAAAAAAGCCACTTTTTTTGCCATATGAATACGACAGGTAAAGTGGCTTTTTTATAAACATGAACTTCTTCTAAGCCCATATCATGCGCTATTGATTACGTTTAAGGCAATAAGCGTTTGGTGCTAAAACTACCATCCGCCTCTTTATGATAGACAATACGGTCATGCATTCGATTGGCGCGACCTTGCCAAAACTCAATCTCATTGACAGTAATCTCGTAACCACCCCAAAACTCAGGCGTTGGTACGGCTGCACCTTCTGGATAGTCTATTTTCAATTGCTCAAACGTCTGCTCCATCACATCGCGATTAGCAACTTCACCGCTTTGTGGTTGGCTAACCCATGCGCCTACTTGGCTATCGTGCGGGCGTTTTTGAAAGTAAGCAGCAGATTTATCAGCATCAATTTTAGCAATACTGCCGCTAATACGAATCTGACGCTCAAGCTTATGCCAAAAAAACAGCGCTTCGACATTAGGATTTTCAGCGATATCTTGACCCTTGGCACTTTCGTAATTGGTATAAAAAACGATACCTTTATCTGTAATCTCACGCAATAGAACAATACGCACGCTAGGCTTATTATCCGCCCCACAAGTCGCTAAGCTCATAGCATACGGCTCTTGCACGTTTTCTTCTATGGCCTGCTGCATCCAAACATTTAACAGCTCAAACGGTGATGCTGGTATTGATTGTTGGTCTAGTTGACCTTTTTCATATGACAAACGCTGATCGCTAAAATCCATACTCATGATTGTCCCTTATTTTGCTATTCTAGTATGTTTATATCAAAGACTATTAACCCAATATGGCTTTTATTTTATCTGCCAAATCATTCGCCATTACATCACACTCTATCTCATCATCTGATTCAACCATGACTCGAATCATCGGCTCTGTACCCGATTGGCGAATAAGCAAGCGACCGCGACCTTCTAAAGTAGCACGAGCTTTATCAAAAGCAACCACTAGCTCTTCATGCTCAAACGGATCTTGCATTTGAGACAAGCGTACATTGACCAGTTTTTGTGGCAATACTTCAAAGCCTTCAGTTAAATCGCTAAGCGCTTTGCCTCTTGCTTGCATGACTGCAAGTATCTGCAAACTTGCAATAATAGCGTCGCCAGTCCGGCTCTTGTCTAAGCATAAAATATGACCTGATGGCTCACCGCCCAATATCCAACCGTTGGCCTCAAGCTCTTGCATCACATAACGATCGCCTACTTTTGCACGTGTAAACTCAATATCAGCCGCTTTTAACGCCAACTCTAAACCCATATTGCTCATTAGGGTGCCAACGACACCTGCCACCTTTGTTTGACCTTGAGTAGCGAGCACATACAAGATACCATCGCCGTCAACCAAATTGCCGGCTTCATCAACCATCACAATACGGTCGCCATCACCATCTAAAGCAATGCCCACATCGGCTTCGTATTTTAGCACTGCTTCTTGCAGACCTTCAGGATGGGTTGAGCCACAATCAGCATTGATATTGATGCCGTCAGGCTTATTATTAATGGCGATGACATTGGCGCCCAGCTCACGCATGACACGAGGCGCCACGCTATAGCCTGCACCATTTGCACAGTCGACGACCACAGTCAGATGATCTAAATCATATTGATAGGGAAAGCTGCCTTTACAGAATTCAATATAGCGACCTTTCGCATCATCGATACGGTTATTTTTACCCAATTGTGCCGGATCAAGAATAGGCATTACGGCATCGTTATTACCGTCGACCGCCATAATAGCGTCCAACTTATCATTGATAGCATTTTGCATTGCATCAGTTAATTTTTTGCCGTCGGCTGAGAAAAATTTGATGCCATTATCATAGTATGGATTGTGTGAGGCAGAAATGACTACGCCTGCATCGGCATTAAAGCTACGGGTCAAATGTGCGATAGCAGGTGTGGGCAATGGCCCTAACATATATACATCGACGCCAGCGGCGTTAAAGCCTGCTTGTAGTGCGCCTTCGATCACATAGCCTGACAACCGCGTGTCTTTACCAATCACAACACTTGGCTTACGCGGCGAATTTTGATTATTTTCTATCAGCACCAATCCTGTGACATAACCCAATTTCAAGATAAAGTCTGGCGTAATTGGCAGCTCACCAAATTTACCGCGAATACCATCAGTGCCAAAGTAGCTCATTATTATTTTTCCTTAAGTCTAAAAGTAAAAGCCCCGACGTGGAAGCAGGCTCAGTAGCTTCAATGATTCACTGTCATCAATGGTTTTGATAAGACAAACAGTTATCAATTATTAGAATAATCTATGATTGTATTTTACAAAAAAAACAGCCAACAATAACAAGGCATTGTTGGCTGTTTGTATCTTAACGTCGCTTGACACTGTACAGCTGCGAGTCATCGCATCCTATAGCGGCAAAGATATAATTAGTCGACTCGATAGTTAGGTGCTTCTTTGGTGATTTGCACATCATGCACATGCGATTCTTTCATACCCGCTGAGGTAACTTTGATGAACTGTGGTTTGCTGCGCATATCTTCAATCGTGGCACAGCCGGTATAACCCATAGATGAGCGCAAGCCACCTACCAATTGGTTGACGATACCAGCGACTGGACCTTTATAAGGTACACGACCTTCGATACCTTCTGGCACCAATTTTTCCACACCGTCTTTGGCATCTTGGAAGTAGCGATCTGATGAGCCGTTTTGACCTGACATCGCGCCCAAGCTACCCATACCGCGGTAAGCTTTATAATAGCGACCTTGGAATAGCTCAACTTCGCCCGGTGCTTCTTCTGTACCTGCCATAAGTGAGCCAACCATGATGCATGATGCACCAGCAGCAATGGCTTTTGCCATATCACCTGAATAGCGAATACCACCATCAGCAATCAATGGAATACTGTCTTGCAAAGCGCTTGCAACACTATCAATTGCAGAGATTTGCGGTACACCGATACCAGCGATAATACGTGTGGTACAGATAGATCCTGGGCCGATACCAACTTTCACGGCATCTGCACCAGCATCACGTAAGGCTTTTGCAGCATCACCTGTCGCGATATTGCCGCCAATCACTTGTACATGCGGGAAATGTTTTTTAATCCAAGATACTTTATCAATAACGCCTTTTGAGTGACCATGCGCGGTATCAACAACGATGATATCGACGTCAGCCGCAATCAAAGCTTCAACGCGTGCTTGAGTATCAGCGCCCGTACCAACTGCTGCGCCCACACGCAGGCGACCTTGCTCATCTTTACAAGCATTGGGATTGTTTTCAGCTTTGGCAAAGTCATTGACCGTAATCAGACCACGCAAACGGAAATCATCATTGATGACAATAACTTTTTCGATACGGTGCTCGTGTAGCAGTCTTTTGATGTTTTCGTTGCTCTCACCTTCTTTAACGGTGACGAGCTGCTCTTTTGGCGTCATGATATGGCTGACAGGCAATGATAGATTGGTCTCAAAGCGCCAGTCACGATGAGTAACGATACCGACTACTTTATCCGTGCCCTTCTCAACCACTGGCACGCCTGAGATATTATTGTCTTGGGTCAGTCTTAATAACTCACCGATGGTCATCTCTGGATGCACAGTAATAGGATCAACCACAGTACCAGCTTCGAATTTCTTGACGCGGCGCACTTGCATTGCCTGCTTATCGATATCCATGCTCTTATGCAAAATACCTAAACCACCAAGTTGTGCCATGGTAATGGCCATCTCAGACTCAGTGACTGTATCCATAGCAGCAGAAATTAGCGGTAAATTTAGCGTGATACTTTTTGTTAGGCGGGTCGTTAGATTAGCAGCTTTTGGCAGTATTTCTGAATAAGCTGGCAATAATAAAACGTCATCAAAGGTTAAGGCTTCATCGACAATTCGCAACATACAGACCCCTAGTAGTGGTTATTTTGATGGGTGGGCAATACAGCATCAAGAAAATCAACGAAAATTCTATCAAAATCATAAGGTTATAAACCTAGCAGAAAATAATAAAACTGTGGGGAACAAATACTAAATACAAACATTCGTTCGGCACATCATCAATTCATCATTGCTCATTAAATCATTGGCTCAGCAGACTGGCTAATACAGCGCCCTTTACCTGCCCCAAAATCTAACTATACAATGCTTAACAACTGAATTATCCCTTAAAAATAACGCCATATTATAACAAATAAGCAAGCAAATCGCATGCTATATTTGTCAATAGGTTTTACCCAAAGCTGTCTATCGATAGTGACGCTGTACATTCAAATTTTTTAAGCGCTAAACCAATAGACATTGACTATTTTTGTCTCAATACAAGGTGCTCAGCTGGTAAATAATGCTTTTGTTCACGGTACAAATAATCAAGCATCTGCTCACGTATCTCACAGGCCAGTGTCCATGCTTCTACAGGGCCTACCGCTGAAACAGCGCCACGCAGTTGAATGGTCTTTTCAGTTACCTCAACGACAAATATTTCAGGCTCAGTCTTGTTGTCCCAAAGCTTGTTGTCTTTCACCACCGAAATAAACTGCTGCCGAATGGCGTCAATATCTGCGCCGTAATCGATATATAAGAACACAGGACAGGTCTGATGTACTTCTGTATGCGACCAGTTCTCTACCATTTCGGTGATCAATTCGCGCATCGGCACGATTAATCGACGTTCATCCCATGTTTTTAGTACCGCATAAGTGTAACGCAGGTCTTCAACGGTACTAAAGTTGCCATCCATTATCACACTGTCGCCAATTCGTACGGGCTGGGTCACTGCTACCTGTACTCCAGCAATGATGTTACCCAATATTGGTTGAGCGGCGATACCAATGACCACGCCAGCAATGCCAGCCGAAGTCAGTAAGGTTTTACCAAAGCCTTCCATGTTGGCAAACTCACTCAGACCTATCCAAATACTGCCCAACACCATGACAAATACGAAGACGCGACGAAATATCGATACGTAAGTTCGACGACGGCGCACTTTGTCAAACTGCTCCTCTCCTAGATTTTCAATCTGCATATCTTGATAGCGGTTGGCAAAAAAGTTGATAACACGTATACCGAGCCACATGGCGCTAAAGACCAATCCAATCCAAATAATCGGACGTATAGAGGAAGCGACTGCATCCAAGTAAGGGAAGCCGCCCGATACCAAGGTAAATACCGATGAGAAGCTGATGGTAAAGGTTAGAGGGACCGTCAGCTTATTGACCAAATCCTCTACACCGTTGTGATGAAGGGTGCCAAGACGGTTGCCTTCTTTATCCATGACATACCAATTGAGGAGCTTGCCAGCGGCAGTACTTAGCAGCCAGCCAATGCCCATGGTAAAGGAGAAGAATATAAATAACGCTAAAAACTCCCAGATAGCAATATTAAAAAGCTTTAGCTTGGTCCAACTAGGCAGATATCGCTCAAACTTTGCCGGATGATATTGTTCATAAAGCTTATCAATATTTGCCACCGTCTGCGCTGAAAATACCCAAAAAGGCGCCCCATTATCAATACGTACACGCTCTAGATGCAAGGGTACTCGGCGCTCGCGATAATCAATATAACCAAGCTGAATAGAACGTCTAGGAATCCCTTGAATGCTGCTCGTACTGCCAAGCGGCGGTTCAATCAAGCCATCAGGACGATCAGGCAACTTATCAAACACATATAGCTGCTTTTCAACCAATAAAAAATCAAGCTGTTTGACCAAATCCATTGCTTGATTCGACTGTGATTCTCTATCAATCAAGTTCATATTTAGTGCATAAGCTGCCAAATCATATTGCTGCTTCATGACTGCCGATTGGAAAAACTCTAATGTGGCAAGTGGGGTTGACAAGTTTGGCGGCTCAGACAAGGGCGGCAAACCTGCATTGAGCTTATCTAACGCATAGTAGTTTTCGCTGTAATCACCAGTGAGACCAGAATCTCCTTGTAGCACACCTGCTTGCTGCACTGTCCTTTTTTCTAGCGGGCTAATTACCTCTGCTGCAACGGCAGAGACAGTCACTCCTTC